>CAKSAN010000001.1 GCA_934436435.1 uncultured Acetatifactor sp.
GAGAAAACTTTGATTCTGAAACATATCTCAGAGATGCTCTGTCTATTAATTTCCTACAGTAAATTTACCCGACCTTGGTAAAAATTACAGTTGTAAAATGTATCTCAACTCGCTATAATATAGTTAACCTGAGATGTACGATAACTCTTACCAGTTTTGAACCTACATTTACTTTAAACGGGATTCCTATATTGCCAAGTGGCTGTCAAGCCCTCACTCCGCAAGGAGGATTGGAAGGGAAGGCAAAAGGTTGGTTGCGGTTACCCACCTAGCATTGCTAGGAGTCAAAAGGTAAGAGGCGGCATTTTGGGGATAAGAATACAAAAGAGAGAGCAGTCCTTTGGGGCTGCTCTTTTAAGGTCATAAAACAGATTCTGAATAGGCGGGGGAAATTTTGAAGAGAAACAGGCTGTTTGAGAATTATTATAAACTTTCCAGAGAACAGAGAATACAGTGGAAGAAATACCTGTGTGTGTTAGGGGCGGCATTTCTTCTTTTTTTACTTCTGATCAACCTGTTACATAGCTGTGCGGGCGGAGAGGAAGAGTTCCCGGAGCAGGAGGAGACCCTGCCGCAGCATATCCCGGTGGTGCGGGAGCTGAAAAATGTCTGGATCACGGAGGCGGAGGCCGGTCAGATCACGATCTTCTGCGACGGAGATAAGGAAGTTTTTTCTCTGGCGACAGAGACAGAAGGCGCAGATTCCCTGCCGGCACCGGAACAGATGCGGGAACAGCTGGCGGATGTGGAACTTACGGATGATCAGGTGAGCGCCGTTATCCTGAAAACGGAAATATTCACAGGCAGAGTGCTGTCAGCGGATGCGGATGGCATTGAGATCGAGGGCAGGGGTAAAATTCCTCTGGCATCGGATTATAAGGGATACCGTCTGTACCGGGAGCTTGCCATGTGCACCATCGCAGATCTGCGATTTGGTTATGCGGATGCGGACTTTATCCGGGAGAACGGCGAGATCTGCGGCATCCTGCTGGCCAGAGAGGAAAATATGAAAAGGATCCGGGTGCTGATCAGGACTTCGGACTTTGCAGATACTTTGCACAGAGAAGTGACACTTACGGCGGACAGTGATTTCCTGTTACAATACGGAAGCGGGGAAGAGATGCAGGAAGAGCTGTTTTCCAAAGGAGATGAGGTCACTATCAACGCTGACAGCAATTATTTTGTGGGAGAGCGGATCAACATAGTGCCCACAGTTCTGACCGGCAGGGTCCGGCTGGCCAATGTGAGCAGAAGTCAGGGGACGCCTTCTTACAGAGGGCAGATAGAACTGCTACGGACAGCGGACGGAATCGCTGTAGTGAATGATCTGCCGTTAGAAGAATATCTCTACAGTGTGGTGCCCAGTGAGATGCCAGCATCCTACCCGTTAGAAGCGCTGAAAGCCCAGGCCATCTGTGCCAGAACCTATGCCTACGGACATATGCTGCGGGCGGGATATCCGCAATACGGTGCCCATGTGGACGACAGTACTTCTTTTCAGGTCTACAATAATATTACAGAATTCGACAGCAGCACTACAGCAGTGAAGGAGACCTACGGGCAGATGATCCTGACGGATGAGGGAACAGTGGCGAATACCTATTATTACTCTACCTCCTGTGGTGTGGGAACTACGGCAAATGTATGGAAAACAGCGGAGGCAGAGACCCTTGATTATTTGAAGAGCAGCCGTCTGAACCCGGAAAGTCTGGCGCAGACGGAAGGTGAGGCAGTGGCGGCAGGCAACAATGAGACCGCCACGGAAACAGCCCCGGAGGATCTCATGGAAGAAGAGGCTTTCCACGATTTTATCACGGAAATCCATGCAGAAGATTATGAAGCGCAGGAGGGGTGGTACCGGTGGACTTACACGGTAAAGGAGATCAATGTTGATCGGATGGCAGATACATTGAAGAAACGTTATGAAGCCAACGGAAAGCTAATATTGACCCTGAGGGGTGATGACTATATCAGTCAAAACATAAAATCTTTTTCCAAAGTAAAAGATATTTCCATTGTAAAACGTGGTCCCGGCGGTGTGGCAGACGAAATGGTCATTGTCACGGACAAAGGAACCTATAAGGTGATCTCTGAATATAATATCAGAGCAGTGCTTTGTGACGGCTCTGCAAAGGTAGTGAGGCAGGATGGCAGTGAAGTGGCCATGCCGAACCTTCTTCCCAGTGCATTTTTTGTGATTGAACCTAGTCACAATAAGAAAAATGTGGTAGGATATAACATTATCGGCGGCGGATTCGGCCACGGCGTGGGAATGAGCCAGAACGGTGCCAGAAATATGGCATTGCAGGGGCTTAACGCGGAACAGATCCTTAACTTTTTTTATGAAGGATGCGAAATATGCTCAGGACAATAATCCGCATCTGGCGGGACTTCTCGGCGCAGATGAAAAAACAGAATATCAGTGCCTATGCGGCAAGTACAGCCTTCTTCCTTTTTCTGTCGGTGATCCCGATGCTTATGGTGGTATGTGCTGTGATCCCGTATACTCCGGTGACGGAACAGAATCTGGTCACGGCGCTGACGGATATGACGCCGGATATTGCCGATGCCATGGTGGAGAGCCTGGTGGTGGATGTGTACCGGAGCTCTGTAGGGATCCTGCCGTTGGCGCTGGTTGCCATGATCTGGTCGGCGGCCAAGGGGGTCATGGCACTGATGCGGGGACTGAATGCGGTCAACGGTGTAGATGAGAAGCGTAATTATTTTGTGATCCGCTGTATTGCCAGCTTTTACACGCTCATCATGCTGGTGGTACTGATTCTGTCCTTATTCCTGATGGTGTTCGGTAACCAGCTGGTGAATATTGCACTGCACAGAATTCCCCAGCTGCAGATGTTTGTGAGTTTCCTGATGAATTTCCGTTTCCTGCTTGTATGGATGGTGCTGATCCTGCTGTTTGGGCTGATCTATACTTATATTCCGGATACGAAGTTGAAATTTACCGAGCAGGTTCCCGGGGCCTGTTTTGCGGCAGTGGTCTGGAGTGTGTTCTCCTGGGGCTTTTCCATGTATGTGTCCTTCGGAAAAGGGTATAGTATCTACGGAAGTCTGGCGATTATCGTAATCATTATGCTGTGGATGTATTTCTGTATGTATATCATGCTGATCGGTGCCTACCTGAACCGGTATTTCCGTCCGGTGAACCGGGTGCTGGTGAACCATGCCAGCAACAAGAGTGAGCTGGCGAGAGAGAATCGCAGACGCATTCGGGAGATCAAAAAGATCCAGCGCAGGAAAAAGCATTATACGGAGATCACAAAGGAACCCGGTGAAGGGGATAAAATCTGACAGAGAGGAATTGAACTGTGAACACAAATGTAGTACACTGATACGGAGAGGGCGAGGGACCTCTCCTGTTATAGTTATAGTAAAAAGTATCCGGACGCACGGATACGGAAATGAGGATAAAGCATGGAAAAGAAGAACACCTGGGAGACCTATTCTTCCAAACAGTTAAAAGAACTGGAGAAAATAAATGAACAGTATCGTGAGTTTCTGGATAATGGCAAGACCGAGCGGGAATGTATCGACACTATTGTCAATACTATTGAAAAATCCGGTTATCGTGAGCTGGAAAGCCTGATAAAGGAAGGCGCAGCCCTTAAGACCGGAGACAAGGTATACAGCGTATGGATGAACAAATCCATCGCCATGTTCCAGATCGGCCGTAAGCCCATGACAGAGGGCATGAATATTCTCGGCGCCCACATCGACAGCCCGAGACTGGATGTGAAGCAGAATCCTCTGTACGAGGATGGCGGATTTGCTTATCTGGATACCCATTATTACGGTGGTGTGAAAAAATATCAGTGGGTAACCATTCCGTTGGCCATCCATGGCGTGATCGTGAAAAAGGACGGCACCTGTGTAGAGATCAATATCGGTGAGAACGAGGATGATCCCGTATTTTTTGTATCTGATCTGTTGATCCATCTGGCGCAGGAGCAGCTGGAAAAGAAGGCTGCCAAGGTCATTGAGGGTGAAGCTCTGGATATCATCGTAGGCAACAAGCCGCTGCTGATCGATAAGAAGGATAAGAAGAAGGATGAGAAGGAAGCCGGAAAAGAAGCGGTAAAGGCAGGCGTTCTGGATATTCTGAAGGAGACCTACGATATTCACGAAGAGGATTTTGTCTCCGCAGAGCTGGAGATCGTTCCCGCAGGCAAGGCGAGAGAAGCAGGCTTTGACCGCAGCATGATACTGGCTTATGGGCAGGATGACAGAGTCTGCGCCTATACTTCCATGCAGGCCATGTTAGACAGTGATGTGACCGACCGTACCATGTGCTGTATTCTGGTGGACAAGGAGGAGATCGGTTCCGTAGGCGCTACCGGTATGCAGTCTCATTTCTTTGAAAATGCTGTGGCAGAGGTTATGAATCTGGTCGGTGAATACAGTGAACTGAACGTGAGAAGATGTCTGGCACATAGCTGCATGCTGTCTTCCGATGTCAGCAGTGCCTTTGACCCCACCTATGCTTCCAGCTTCGACAAGAAGAACGTGGCATATTTAGGCGGTGGTATGGTCATCAACAAATTCACCGGAGCCAGAGGCAAGTCCGGCTCCAATGATGCCAACGCGGAGTATCTGGCGCATCTGCGTCATATTTTTGACAAAGCGGAAATAAACTTCCAGACTGCAGAGCTTGGCAAGGTAGATCTGGGTGGCGGCGGAACCATCGCATATATTCTGGCGCTGTACGGTATGAATGTCATCGACAGCGGTGTGGCAGTGCTGAACATGCATGCGCCCTGGGAAGCTACCAGCAAGGCGGATGTATACGAGGCATATCGCGGTTATAAAGCATTTGTGGAAGGAGCGAGCCTGTAATGGCAGAGGCAACAGAACTGAAAAAATCAGACTTTTATTTTGATCTGCCCCAGGAGCTGATCGCACAGGATCCGCTGGAGGATCGTTCTTCCTCCAGACTGCTGGTACTGGATAAAAATACCGGCGAGATCTCTCATCACATTTTCCGGGATATTATTGACTACCTTCATCCCGGAGACTGTCTGGTGCTGAACAACACCAAGGTCATTCCCGCAAGACTTTTGGGAGAGCGGGAAGGTACCGGCGGACATGTGGAAGTTCTTTTGTTAAAGCGTAAGGAAGCGGATGTCTGGGAGACGCTGGTAAAGCCCGGCAAGAAATGCAAACCCGGCCAGCGCCTGACCTTCGGAGACGGACTGTTAAAGGCAGAAGTCCTTGAGACCGTGGAAGAGGGCAACCGTCTGATCCGTTTTGAATATGAGGGTATTTTTGAAGAGGTGCTGGACAAACTGGGAGAGATGCCTCTGCCTCCTTACATTACCCATAAACTGAAAGATAAGAACCGTTATCAGACCGTTTATGCCAAATATGAAGGCTCAGCGGCAGCGCCTACGGCGGGACTGCATTTTACGCAGGAACTGTTGCAGCAGATCGCGGACAAGGGCATTAAGATCGCTTATGTGACCCTGCATGTGGGGCTGGGAACCTTCCGCCCCGTAAAAGAAGAGAATGTGCTGGAACATCATATGCATTCCGAGTATTATCAGGTGACGGAGGAAGCTGCGAACACGATCAATGAGGCGAAGAAAAACGGCGGCCGCGTGATCTGCGTGGGTACCACCAGCTGTCGTACCGTGGAAAGTGCGGCGGACGAACAGGGCATGGTGCAGCCCGGCTGTGACAATACCGAGATTTTCATCTATCCCGGGTATCGTTTCAAGGTGCTGGATGCACTGATCACGAATTTTCATCTGCCGGAGTCCACACTGGTGATGCTGGTATCGGCACTGGCGGGAAGAGAACATATATTGAATGCCTACGAGGAGGCTATTCAGGAGAAATACCGTTTCTTTAGTTTTGGTGATGCGATGTTTATTGCTGACTTAAAAGGAGAAAAATAATGGAAGAAAGAAGACGAAGCAAGCGTACAGAGATGAGTTCCACCCTGATGGTAAAACGTCTGGATCAGGGAGATATGCAGGAAGTCAGTATTGACATCGTAGATGTATCTCCCAGCGGAGTGGGCTTTTTATGTAAGGAGGTATTAAGTATCGGTGCGGTTTACGAATCAAAATTGATGATCTGGACCCATGAGGTGCTTCATGCGTTCCTGCAGATCGTCCGGATCGAGATGAAGGAAGACAATACCTACGCTTACGGAGCCATATTTATCGGCATGTCGGAAAGTGATGCGGCAAGGATCCGGGTATACCAGACCGTCAACGATGATGCAAAGGAATAAGCAAAAAATAGCAGTCAGTATTGTGGCTGCTGTTTTACTTGTATTGTTATACCTGCTTATTTTCGCCTTTTCTGGGCAGGACGGAGAGGAATCCGGCTCTCTGAGTTCTATGATTTCGGAAAAATGTGCAGAACTCTTGAATGCTATTTCCGGAAAGCACTGGACGCAGAATGTGATCGACAGTATGGCAGCTTATTTTGAACATCCGATCCGCAAACTGGCTCACTTCTCCGAATATGCCTGCATGGGAGTGCTGTTGTACGGAGTATGGAGACCCTGGAGGGAGAGGAGCCGGAAACTATATCTGCTGATCGTGCTCTGGGTGTTTGTCTCCGCCGGAGCGGATGAGTTCCACCAGCTGTTTGTTCCGGGACGTTACGGCTGTTTTGCGGATGTCATGTTAGACACCTGCGGCGGTGCTTTTGGATTGTTTTTGTGTGTATGCGGGGAGAAACTGGTGCTGCGGAGACGCTATTTTTTGTCGTGCAGGCTGTAGCCCTTTTCCCGAAGGATCTTCGTGGATTTTTCAATGGCCTCTTCCTGATAGAATTCGATACGGAGCACACCGCCTTCGTATTCTCTGTTGTGGACGATGCCGATATTCTTGATGCTGATATTTTTTAGGGCGAGGATCGTAGCCACAGCGGCGATCTCACCGGGTTCGTCAGCAATGTCGATGGTGATGGCATAGGAGCTCTTTAAAGGACCACTGGCGGTATTGATGAAGGAATCCCTGTAGATTCTGGCACTGTCGAACAGCTGATACAGGTCATCACCTTTTTTGGCATTTAACTCCTGCTGAATTCCCTGGAGGGAGGCAATATAGGAGGATAAAAGTGCCGAGATATTTTCCGTGTTGGTCAGACAGATCTGCTGCCATACCGCAGCGGAAGAGGAGGCGATTCTGGTAATGTCCTTGAAACCTCCGGCAGCGATCATTTTCATCAGTCCGTCCGCGGAATCCTTGTCCCGCACCAGATTTACCAGAGAGGCGGCAATGATATGGGGCAGGTGGCTGACGGCGGCGGTGACGTAATCATGCTGTGCCGGTTCCAGGATCAGGGGAATGGCGCCCAATTGCTGTACCAGATTTTTATAATCTGTGATTTTGTTCTCCGGAACGGAATCCGTGGGGGTGAGAATGTAATAGGCATTCTCCAGCAGTACGGCCTTGGAATTGATAAAGCCCACACGGTCGCTGCCGGCCATGGGATGTCCGCCGATAAACTGTCCTTCCAGGCCGGCTTTTTTGATTTCCTTATGGATCTCGCTCTTGACACTTCCCACATCGGTAAGAAGGGTCTTTGGAGAGAGAATCTCTTTTACGGCGGAGAGATTCTCGTCATTTTTCTGTACCGGAGCACAGAGGAAGAGATAGTCACATTCGGAGAAAGAAGCGTCGATCCTTGTGGTGACCACATTGGCAACACCGCACTGGGAAGCTTCCCGCAGGGTGTCTGCGTTGATGTCGTATGCAATGATCTGTGACTGGGGGAGATTCTGACGGATCGCCCGGGCGATGGAGCCGCCGATCAGACCCAGACCGATAAAACCAAACGTAAGAGTACTCATGTAGATTTCCTCGATTCTGTTATTTGCGTTTTTATGGGACAATAAGATAAAACCGGCGTATGTCCGGTTGTCCTTCAAACACTATAGCAAATTAACGTGCGAAAATCAAGAGAGGGAGATATTCTTTTCGGATTTGCTTGCAAGAGTCTGGGAAATATGGCAGGATAGAAATGTTCAAGATATAATGAGCGCAAGGGAGCCAACATGCTTGCATGATTGGCGAACGGCGAATTTGATCATGATAGTTGCGAAGCAACGGTAAGCACCGAAGGTGCGAATCATGATATAAGGAAAAGACTTCGGAGCGTCAGTTTCCGGATGCGGGCAGCATTTTCCGGGATATGGGAGATGACTCTTGAATGCGGGCGGTGACTCCCGGATGCGGGTGCAGCTCCGGAAAAATAAGGAGGAATTTAGTTATGCATTCACCTTTGGAAATTGCAAGAAATTATATAGAAGTCGGAATCCATAAAGTAAATCTTTCGATCTTCAAGACGGTTTTGCTGGGATTCTTCGCAGGAATGTTTATCGGATTCGCGGGGATCGCTTCCACCACGGCATCCAGCACCATCGGCATCGCATCGGTAGCAAAGCTGGTAGGCGCAGCGGTATTTCCCGCAGGCATGGCCATGGTACTGGTGGCGGGAAGCGAACTTTTCACGGGCAATAACCTGATTATACTGGCGGTATTGGAGAAAAAAGTGACCGTATGGAAGATGCTGAAAAACTGGCTGTTTGTCTACATTGGCAATTTTATTGGGGCAGCCTTTGTGGCAGTACTGGTGGTTGTGGGCCGTACTCCGGATCTCTTCGGAGAGCAGCTGGCACAGGCAATTGTTAACGCCGCGGCGGCCCGGACGAACTTAAGTGTGGGAGAGGCTTTTGTGCGGGGCATCCTGTGCAATATTCTGGTGTGTATTGCCGTGTGGATGTCCTTTGCGGCAAAACGGGTATCCGGCAAGCTTCTGACCAGCTACTGGCCGGTAATGCTGTTTGTCTTATGTGGTTTTGAGCACAGTATTGCAGATATGTATTTCGGCGTATGTGGTCTGCTGACGGCAAAGGTCTACGGCATCACGGCGGAGAGCCTGACCTGGTTCAATTTCCTCATAAAAGCCCTGCTGCCCATCACCCTTGGAAACATCGTGGGCGGTGCCGGGATCGTAGGCTGCGGCTACTGGCTGGCATATCTCCACAGAACCCCGTACTCCGTGGACAGCACCTCTGCTGAGCAGGATGAGATCGACATTGCGGAAGAATATTAATGTGAAAGTCAGGAAGCAAACCCGCGAACGCCTGCGGCGAACGGAACATCCTTCTGCAAATGCAGAGTCTCTCGACAGACATCCTCGGAAGGGCGTTGCATCCGCCGTGGGCGTTCTGCGTTTCAAGGTTCTTAAGTTTATATTCCTTTTAACTTTTCATGATATGGGTATCAGAGACAGAATAAGCCGCTGATACCCATTCTTTTTCTCAAGCGTGGGTGTTAGAGACAAAATAAGCCGTTGATACCCATTCTTTTTCTCAAGCGTGGGTATCAGAGACAGAATAAGCCGCTGATACCCATCCGATTTCTCAAGCGTGGGTATCAGAGACAGAATAAGCCTCAGATACCCATCCGCTTTCCCGAGCGTGGGTATCAGAGACAAAACGAGCTTCAGATACCCATTCGGTTTCCCAAGCGCGGGTATCAGAGTCAGAACAAGCCTCTGATACCCATTAATCACTTACATTATGAATATATGGAGCCATTTATTTTTCTAACTCTTGATTTACATGTCTTGTGCAACTATTCATATTATAAAATTCTGACAGCTTATAAAAATATGAAATAATTAACAATATTTACTTGTAATAACAACATATATTTAGTAAAATACACGTAAGGGGTTAAAAATCCAATCCAACGGCTGGACAAAATACCCAAAACGCAGAATAAATGGAGGATGGGATATGAATATTTACACAACTGACAAGATCCGTAACGTAGTATTACTGGGCCATGGCGGCAGTGGCAAGACCAGTCTTGCAGAAGCCTTTGCTTATCTGTCCGGTATCACCTCCCGTATGGGCAAGGTAGATGACGGCAATACCCTGAGCGATTACAGTAAAGAAGAACAGAAACGTCATTTCTCTATCAGTACCTCCGTGATCCCCATTGAGTGGGAAGGATACAAGATCAATATTATTGATACCCCGGGTTATTTCGATTTCGTGGGAGAAGTGGAAGAGGCGGTCAGCGCCGCAGGAGCGGCCATCATCGTAGTCAACGGCAAGTCCGGTATTGAAGTCGGCACCCAGAAGGCATGGGAGCTTTGTGAAAAATACAAGCTGCCCCGTTTCATCTATGTCTCCAACATGGACGTGGATAACGCTTCCTTCCGTCAGGTGGTGGAAGATATGACCAATCTGTACGGCAAGAAGATGGCACCGTTCCATCTGCCGATCCGTGAGAACGAGAAATTTGTAGGATACATCAATGTCATCACCGAGAGCGGTAACCGCTGGGAAGGTAAGGAAGTCGTTCCCTGTGAGGTACCGGATTACAGCCAGGCCAACTTACAGATCTGCCGTGACACCCTGATGGAAGCCGTAGCCGAGACCAGTGAAGAATTCATGGAGCGGTATTTCGGCGGAGAGACCTTCTCAGAGGCAGAGATCCGTGCGGCACTCCGTACCAATGTCTGTGACGGCAGCATCGTTCCCATGACCATGGGTTCCAACATTCTGTGTCAGGGTATGTACACTCTGCTGGATGATATTATCAAATACATGCCCAGTCCCGAGAACAGAGAAGTAGCGGGTATCAATTTAAAGACCAATGAGATCTACCATGCAGACTATGATTTCGCCAAGGCAAAATCCGCATACATCTGGAAGACTATCGTGGATCCTTTCATCGGAAAATATTCCCTGATCAAGGTAAATTCCGGTGTATTGAAGACCGACGATCTGCTGTACAACATAGACCGTGACATTGAGGAAAAGATCGGCAAGATCTATGTGCTTCAGGGCAACAAGCCCATTGAAGTCAGCGAACTGCATGCCGGAGACATCGGAGCACTGGCGAAGCTGACCGCAGCGAGAACCGGCAACAGCCTCTCGACCAAGACTACGACCATCAAATACGGCAAGTTTGATATTTCCACTCCTTATACCTACATGCGGTATAAGCCGAAGAACAAGGCAGATGTAGATAAGATCTCTCAGGCATTGCAGAAGATGACCCATGAGGATCTGACCATCCGGGTAGTGAACGATGCGGAGAACCGCCAGACCTTACTCTACGGCATGGGTGACCAGCATCTGGATATCGTGGTCAGCAGACTGTTAAATGAATACAAAGTAGAGATCGAGCTGTCCAAGCCGAAGATCGCATACAAAGAGACCATCAAGAAACAGTCCGACGTAGAATACAAGTATAAAAAACAGTCCGGCGGACACGGCCAGTACGGTCATGTAAAAATGCGTTTCTCACCTTCCGGTGATCTGACGAAGCCCTATGAGTTTGCAACAGAAGTCGTAGGCGGTGCCGTACCGAAGAACTTCTTCCCTGCGGTGGAAAAGGGTATTCAGGAATCCGTAGGCAGAGGACCTCTGGCTGCTTACCCGGTAGTCGGTGTCAAGGCGGTATTGTACGATGGTTCCTATCATCCGGTAGATTCCTCGGAGATGGCATTCAAGACCGCAGCCATTCAGGCTTTCAAGAAAGGTGTGATGGAAGCAGACCCCGTTCTGTTAGAGCCCATCATGTCCTTAAAGGTGACCGTGCCGGATGCCTATACCGGTGATATCATGGGAGATCTGAACAAGAGAAGAGGCCGTGTACTGGGCATGACACCCATGAGCGGCGGCAAGCAGATCATCGAAGCGGATATTCCCATGAGCGGATTGTTCGGCTACTGCACGGATCTGCGCTCCATGACCGGAGGCAGAGGCGATTATTCCTATGAATTTGCCCGCTACGAGCAGACACCTTCCGATGTACAGGAGAAGGAAGTGGCAGCCAGAGCGGCGAAGGTTGCAGAGAACAACGCAGAAGATTAAAGGTAACAGAGAAGGTACAAAAAGAGACCGGTGGATATGCCGGTCTCTTTTTGGGTATACGATGAGTCGGGTACAGATAGGTATTGTACAGTAAGATCATCGATACCGCTGCATCAGATTGATCAGTAATGTGATCCATGCCAACATGATTCATCACCTCTCGTATATAGGATATGTTACGGAAATGCAAACTATTCAAAAGCCGTATCCGCAAAATAAGTAAAAAACCATGCGGATAGCCCCGCAGTCCTTGACAGTATCGGTAAAACACGATAAAATAATCGGTAGTTTTTTAACGACTTGAGAACAGAAAATTTAAATAGAAAGCTTCTCATAGTTTAGGAGGAAATAATTATGGCAGTACCTTACAATCACAGAGAGGTAGAGAAAAAATGGCAGACTGTCTGGGATGACGAAAAAGCATTCAAGACTTCCGACGATTTCTCCAAGCCCAAATATTACGCACTGGTAGAGTTCCCGTATCCTTCGGGACAGGGATTGCACGTAGGTCATCCGAGACCTTATACCGCACTGGATATCGTGGCACGTAAGCGCAGAATGCAGGGCTACAACGTGCTGTATCCCATGGGATGGGATGCATTCGGTCTCCCTACCGAGAACTACGCAATCAAAAACCATATCCATCCGAAGATCGTAACCAAGAACAACGTGGCAAGATTCAAGAATCAGCTGCATTCCTTAGGTTATTCCTTCGACTGGGACAGAGAGATCAACACCACGGATCCCGAGTACTATCACTGGACCCAGTGGATCTTCTTAAAGTTGTTCAAGGCAGGACTGGCTTACAAGACAGAGATGCCCATCAACTGGTGTACCTCCTGTAAAGTAGGTCTGGCAAATGAGGAAGTAGTCAACGGTGTCTGCGAGCGCTGCGGTTCTGAAGTTATCCGTAAGGTCAAGAGCCAGTGGATGTTGAAGATCACCGAATATGCAGACAAACTGATCCAGGGACTGGATACCGTAGATTATATCGAGCGTGTCAAAGTCTCCCAGAAGAACTGGATCGGTAAGTCCCAGGGGGCGGAAGTGGATTTCACCCTGACCGGCAAGGACGAGAAGCTGCGTATTTACACCACCAGACCGGATACCCTGTTCGGTGTTACCTACATGGTAGTATCTCCGGAGCATCCTGTTCTGGATAAATATAAGGACGAGATCAAGAACTGGGATGACATCGTGGCATATCGTGAGATGGCTGCGAAGAAGTCTGACTTCGAGCGTACCGAGCTGGCCAAGGATAAGACCGGTGTCTGCATTCAGGGCCTGACCGCTACCAATCCCGTCAACGGCAAGGAGATCCCCGTATGGGTATCCGACTATGTACTGATGACCTACGGTACCGGCGCTATCATGGCAGTACCTGCCCACGATGAGAGAGACTGGGAGTTCGCGAAGAAGTTCAACATGCCTATCATCGAAGTTGTAGCCGGAAGCCCTGTCAGCGTAGAAGAAGCCGTATATACCGATGTGGCTGACGGCACTCTGGTCAATTCCGATTTCCTCAACGGTCTGTCTGTGGCAGAAGCCAAAGAGAAGATCATGAACTATCTGGAAGAGAAGGGCATCGGTAACCGCAAGACCAATTATAAATTAAGAGACTGGGTATTCTCCAGACAGCGTTACTGGGGAGAGCCGATCCCTATCGTACACTGCGACAAGTGTGGCTATGTTCCCATTGACGAGAGTGAGCTGCCCTTACAGTTACCCGAGGTAGAGAGCTATATGCCTACCGATACCGGAGAATCACCTCTGGCTGCCATGACCGACTGGGTAAATACCACTTGTCCCTGCTGTGGTGGTCCTGCCAAGAGAGAGACCGATACCATGCCTCAGTGGGCAGGTTCTTCCTGGTATTATCTGCGTTATACCGATCCTCACAATGACAAAGCTCTGGCAAGTCCCGAAGCATTGAAGTACTGGCTGCCGGTTGACTGGTACAACGGCGGTATGGAGCATACCACACTGCATTTGCTGTACTCCCGTTTCTGGCATAAGTTCCTGTATGATCAGGGCGTAGTACCTACTCCGGAACCTTACCAGAAGAGAACCAGTCACGGTATGATCCTGGGCTCCAACGGTGAGAAGATGTCCAAGTCCCGCGGCAACGTGGTAAATCCGGATGATATCGTACAGGATTACGGTGCAGATACCTTGCGTACCTATGAAATGTTCATCGGTGCCTTCGATCTGAGCGCTTCCTGGAGTGAGGAAGGCGTAAAGGGCTGCCGCAGATTCCTTGAGAGAGTATGGAAGTTACAGGATATATTGACCTCCGAGGAAGGCTACAGCGCAGACTTGGTGACCAAGATGCACCAGACCATCAAGAAGGTCAGCAGCGATTTCGAGAACCTGAAATACAACACCGCCATCGCGGCTATGATGTCCCTGATCAACGAATTCTACAAGAAGAATTCCATTACCAGAGGCGAATATAAGACACTGCTTACTTTGCTGAACCCCGTAGCTCCTCATATCACCGAGGAACTGTGGCAGACGGCCGGATTCGAAGGCAGGCTGTATCAGGCAGCATGGCCCGAGTACGAGGAAGAGAAGACCGTGGAGAGCGTAGTGGAGATCGGTGTTCAGGTCAACGGCAAGATGCGTGTGACCATCAACGTTTCCAAGGACGAGACCAAGGAAAATGTGATTGCCATGGCAAAAGAAGCTCTGGGCGACAAGCTGACCGGCAATATTGTAAAAGAGATTTATGTTCCCGGCCGAATTGTCAACATCGTAGCGAAATAGTTCAGCCATGGACAAATAAGTGAATCAAAAGTATAAAAAATAACTCCTGACAGACCTTAAGCCTGTCGGGAGTTATTTTTTTGCGATCTGGTTTTTTCCAGAATGTTTTCGATCTGGCGAAGTTCCGATTCCGTACTGTATTTTTTTATGGCTGTGATGGTCGCCTGCATTTCCTGGGGCGTAAAAGTCAGGTGCTCCTGTTTGGCCCTGCGCATGGCAGGCATAAGAAGTGCCATCATTTCTTTTTGATTCTTGCCGTGTCCCTGGGCAAAAAGACTGGAGAGAAAGTCCAGTTTTTCTCTGGGGATGTCCTTCACAAGATCATCCTGCATCCAGAGGGGAGTCTGGGAATAATCCATTTTGCTGACCTCCTGATTCGCTTTTGGTCTGACTGAAAAGGCCGGACAACATAGAAGGATCCATACCGGAGAGATCAGAGAATCCTTCCGGGAACAATTCCTGCATGGTCTGTACCATTTCCATCATTTCCTGAAAATTATGAATATTGTCCATCATCTGTGTGATCTGCTGCAGAGATGCTTTCTGCTTTTCATCGCATAAGGGCATGAGATCACTGCACAACTCACCGGCGATATTTTCCTTTGCGGAAGGCAGGGCGGTGCACAGAGAAGTCTCGGGGTGCCTGCGAAAAAGTGCCAGCGTATATTGCAATTCCGACAATTTTATGTAGACAGCAAGTCCTTTCAGCAGCCGGGGATCCATATAATATGCCAGTATTTTCAGAATCTGAATGCGGTTTGAAGTGAATAATGTGTCAAAGGCAGCCGCCTTGTCGATCCTCTTATCATCCATGTACCGATACCTTCCTGCAAAAGAGTTACTAGTATTTTATGAGAGTGGCAAGATGCTTATGCCGATCAGTCCTTCGGGGTACGGAAAATTCCGTACCCCGGGATGATCGTGCTCTCATGGCTCAGGGAATCCCGGGCCTGGAAGTGTGTGAGAGTTAGCAGCCGCAACCGTTGTTGTTACCGCAGCTACCGCCACAGAAGCAGGACAGAAGCAGGATCCAGATCAGCCATTCACAGGAATCATTTCCGCCGCAGCCGTTGTTGTTCAGCAGTCCACAACCGTTGTTGTTACCGCAGCCACCGCCGCAGAACAGTAACAGGATGATCCAGATGCAGCTGTTGCCGAAGATACCGTTACCACAGTTGTTATTGCCGCAGGAATTATTGCAGCCGCAGTTTGTAGCAGTTAAGTCACTCATTTTTAGTGCCTCCACATTTTATTTATGCTCTATTGTATGCGGGGGAGCCTGTCAATGTTTCCGGAAAAGACTTGCAATAATTTTCGGATATAGTAAAATATAAGTATCTATGCAGACAGGCATCAGATATTTAAAACAGATTTTACATATTAAGGATAGATAGATGACGCAGAAGATATATGTGGTGGAAGGGCGGCAGTTTGGCACGGAAGCAGATTACCGGAACGCGTTAAAGGATCAACAGGTGATCGAAAATCTCCGGGTACAGACGCGGAAGATGAGCCTGGCGGACCGGAAGAAACTGCTGGAAGTGCTTCGCAGCGGCAAGTGCAGATTCCATAGTATTCTGGGACAGGATTACATGGAAGAGCTGGAAGAGGAGATCCGCAGCCGGGAAGGAACGGCACAGGAAGCCGCAGTGAAGAAGCCCCAGAGAAAAGAAGAGACTTCGAAAGTTCCCAAGAAAAAGGAGACCCCAAGGGAAAAGAAAAAAGAGGTTCCGAAGAAAAAAGAAATTTCCAAAAAGAAAGAAACCGTAAAAAAGAAGGCCCCGGGGAAAAAGAAAAGTACACAAACGCAGTTCGACGAAGTGGAGCTGGACAAGATCGTTAAGGCAGAATTAAAAAAGCAGGAAAAACGAAGAAAACTTCTCGTTCTGTGTTGCAGCATGGCAGCAATCCTGTGCCTGGGGTATTTTGTAATGTATTCCTGGTATAATTACCGGACGGCGGATAATTATAAACAGCTGAGCGCACTGAAAGATAGGGAACCGATTTCCGGACAGGAGCAGTCTCCGGTGATCCATTATACGGTGGATGAGGGGCAGAGCACACCGCCTCCGGTACTGGATGAATATAAAAATTTATTAAATAAGAACAAAAGACTAATCGGATGGGTAAAAATTGACGATACTAATATAGATTACCCTGTAATGCAGACAACGGATAATGAATATTATCTGGACCACAATCTGAATCAGGAGTATGATAAGAACGGATCCATTTTTATGGACAAGGACTGTGATGTACTCAAGCCCAGCACGAACTTCATTTTATATGGACACCATATGAAGAGCGGGCAGATGTTCGGAAGCTTATCTTTATACAGCGACCAGAGTTACTATGAGAAACATCCCTACATACAGTTCGACACCATCTATGAAAAAGGCCTGTATGAGATCATGTATGTATTCCGGTCTCGGGTATACAGCGAAGATGAAATTGTATTCAAATACTATCAGTTTATAGACGCCCAGAGCGAGCAGGAATTTGACTCTTATATGAATGACATGGAGGGGATGTCATTATATGACACGGGAGTTACGGCTTCGTTCGGTGACCAGCTCTTAACACTGTCTACCTGTGATTATCAGGAAAAAAACGGCAGATTTGTGGTGGTTGCAAAAAAGGTGACGACAAAGGAGTAAAGGATGACTAAGGGTAAAAAGAAGACTAACAGAAGATTAAAAAAGACAGTAAGGAAGACCCTGGGAACACTGTTCCTGATCTCGGCGATCGTAGTGGCGGCGATTCCTACGGAAGGGCTGCGTGCGGCGGACGGCACAGAGAAGACAGTGACGGAATCCTATCTGAAACAGATGCCGATTCCCTATTTGGACATCAGTGAGGAAATCTATACTACCGGTGACGGTAAGTATCAGTTTGCTTATGTAACGGACGGCGGCAGTGATAAGGGAGCCGTGATCCTCGGATACAACGGCGGTTATCTGGAAGGAAACAGCCTGGTGATTCCGGATGGTCTGGATGCGTATAAGAAATACTCCTACAGTGACGGAACCAACGGTGGTTATGTAGCCGTAGGTAAAGAAAATGACTTCCTGTTTTATGCCATAGAGCAGAAGGCCATCGATCCGGATACCGGTGAGGAGATGGTGGTAGGTGTAACCTATCAGCCCTGCCGTTATGAGGATCGTGCCCAGTGGGAGGGACTTTCTTCCGAAGAACTGTATTATCAGAAGTCGACTACTGTATCCGGCGGTAATCTTGTACCTGTTTATGAGAAAACCACAGATTCCAATAAACAGCGGATCAAGGGCGCGGAAGTATGGTATATCGGCAACCAGTATCTGCAGGAGGGAACCGGAGAAAACACAGGTACCTGGAAAATTGCGGGACCTATCACCAACAGTGAAGAAGGTATTTTTTCCGGAAACGGTAATATACATACGCTGACCATAGGAAAGAGCGTAAAGGGCGTGGGCGTATATGCGTTCTACGGTTGTACCGGTCTGAACAGCATTAACCTTGGAAACGGTCTGCGGATCATCGGAGACTATGCATTTGCCAACTGTATTACCATGATCGGTGTCAATCTGGACAGAATCAACAATTTGACAACGATTGCGGATTACGCGTTTGCCAACTGCCAGTCCATGGAGAAATTTACGGTTCCCATTAATGTGACCACCATAGGAGATAACGTATTTGAAGACTGTCATTCCATGGTAAGCATCAATCTGGCCAACGGAGAAGAAACTGACGGTTTCTCTGTGGCGGAGGAAATGGCTTCCACGGATCATGCAACCGCCTTAAACAGTCTTGGTCATAATGTATTCAAGGGATGCGCAAACTTAAGATCCGTTACCTTCCCCAGAACCTTCAGCAATGCCAATGGTCCGGAGCCCTTCTCCATTGACGTATCCGAGTTCCGGGGCTGCGAGAACCTGAAATATGTGACTGCAGCAAGTCCGACTTTGAAGATTACAGGAGGTGCAGTAGATACTAACTATACTTTTGATGCCTTCAAAGCTGATGTACCGGATGAGTTCTATCTGGAAAGTGTAGACGATTCCAAGTTCCATACCTGTGCTACGGATAATTTTGTGGCATTTAGTTATCTGAATTCCGACGGAACCAAGCAGAATCTGTATGAACTGACTGTTAAGGATGAAGATTCCGGGAAGAAATCCGTATATCGTGTGAATTCTTCCAATCAGCTGGTGTATTGCGAATTTGACAAAGGATTGGAGACGGTTACCATGCCGGATACAGTTGGTCCTTACCAGATCACAGTGATCGGCTCCGGTATTTTCCGCAATAACTGTTATCTGAATAAAATTACGATTCCGTCTTCCATTGTAACGATCGAAGATTATGCCTTTGCAGGATGTCATAATCTGCAGAATGTGATTTTTAAAGAACCGGTAAATGTTTCCAGTATTGGTACGGACGCATTTAAGACACAGGATGTGGCTTACCACAAAAATGACTGTAGCAATAAGGATGCAACTAAGGTGGTTCCGCTGTACTTTACAGGCCCGATCTCCTATAATTCGGCACCGTTTAATTATGCTATGGATCCGAACAGCTACATCAACAGAGGCAGCCAGGAGAGAACCTATATTACCTATTACAGCGGCTGGCCCCAGAATCTGGAAGTAAAGTACAACCCGGATACGGACAAGAACGAACTGATAGATTATCCTACCTTTAATGATATTCAGTCTGGCACAAAATACACTAAAGCCAATTATGAATATATGACATTGGATTATCAGGCGGCAGCCAATACTGCGGTGAATAAATACCTTAGTAACGATCCTTCTATAACAGACTATGAACGTGAGATCGTCAATGCCGCATTGCAGGTAGAACTGCCGGATGGTATTGAATCGATTAAAGAGGGACTGTTCACCACCAGAGAGGCACAGGAATCCCTGCCTTCGGGCACGACGAAGACTCTGACCGCTTACGGACTGCAGGAGATTGCCCCGCAGACCTTCAAGGATTGTACGAATCTGAGCGGAATCTATCTGAGAGACAGAACGACGAAGATCGATGATTATGCGTTTGAAGGTTGCACGAATCTGACATCGGTGTCGGTGCCTGCGACCACGACGACATTTGGCAAACGTCCCTTTACCGGTTGCAAAAAACTGTCCGAGGTTGATTTCCAGGGAAGCCCTTACTTTACCTGCGATAATTCCATTATTTACAGCCTGGAAAACGGCCAGAAGAAGGAGATCATCGAATTCCTGGCGGGAAGAGCCAGCGGCGTGGTAGCTCCTACGGAGTTAGAGGGCGTAACCGGAATCGCAAAGGAAGCATTTGCAGGAACGAATGTAAGCTCCGTGGATCTGCGCACTTCCTATGTGACGGATATTCCGGAGGGTGCCTTTATGAATACTCCGAAACTGTTCGCAGTTTATCTGCCGGATACCTGTAAATCCATCAGTAAGGATTCCTTTACGAACAGTAGCATTGCCTATATGGAAGTACCGGAAAGTGTAAGCTATCTGGATAATGAAGCTTTTGGTGGATCCACCGTGAAGGGTGCTCTGCAGTTCTATTGTGTGGATGACAGTAACGCATATATCTATGCGATTAAGAATGGCATCATGACCACATCCAAGCCGTTGGAACTGTATTATACCGTAACCTTCTGGGATTGGGATGCGACACTTCTGGATACGCAGACGGTAGCGGCCGGGGAAGATGCCGATCCTCCCGCAGTCAAGGGAAAAGAGGGCTATACCCATACCGGATGGGTTCCGGATTATCATGGTGTGCAGAGAGATCTGCAGGTAACGGCCCAGTACGAAGCAGACGATCCGGATGCTTCCAAGTATACGGTAACTTTCCTGGATTGGAATGACAGTGTGCTTAAGACCATGCTGGTAGCCCCCGGGGGAGATGCGGAGCCTCCTTTTGATCCTACAAGAGAGGGATATACTTTTGTCGGATGGAGACCTGCTATTACCAATATTCAGGCAGATACAACGATCTATGCCCAGTATGAGAAGAATGATTCCGAGGATTCCAAGTTTACGGTTCGTTTTATCGATTATGATGACACAGTATTATATGTACAGAGAGTAGCCTCCGGCGAAGATGCCATTGCACCCCAGAGCCCTACCAGAAGCGGGTATACCTTTACCGGATGGAGACCTGCCATTACCGGAATTACCAAGGATACGGATACTTACGCCCAGTATGCCATCACCGGCAGTCAGGATGATCCGAACGGAACGGCGACACCGGATCCCAGTGCAACAGCAACACCGGATCCCGGCGCTACGGCGACACCGGCTCCCGGTACGACAGCAACGCCGGCTCCCGGCACCAATACGACCACAAAGCTGTATACACTGACGGTTAAGAACGGTTCCGGTTCCGGAAGCTATGCTGCCGGTTCCCAGCCGATCATCATTGCCAACGATCCTGCCAAGGGCATGCAGTTCAGCAACTGGACCATTGATCCCTCAGGCACCACGATCGCCAGCAAGGTATTGTCTGCTACGGTAATTACCATGCCGGAAGGAAATGTAACCGTGACGGCAAATTATACGAAGGGCAACGGTTCGAATACCAGTACTTCTACCGGAAGCGGCAATTCTACGAATTCCAATTCCAACAGAAGACCGAACAGCACGACTACGGGAACCGTATCCGGAGGCAGAACCACGGTCATTATTGACAAGAACGGTCTGTCCAATACCGGTGTGGTATCGGCAACGGTAAACGGATCTTCCGATAATTTTGTGATCAAGATCACAGAGAGCGCAACTGCTTCCGAAGAGGTAGTAAAGGCTCTGATGGCGGAATACGGAAATGATATCAGTGCTATCAAGTATTTCCCGATGGATATCAGCCTCTATGATTCCACCGGCAATAACAAGATCACGGATACCACAGGGTTGTCCATCAGTATTACCCTGCCGATTCCGGATTCCCTGATCACCTACGCAGGTAACAATAAGGTAGCCGGAGTTGTGAACAGCACTCTGGATAAACTGTCACCGAAGTTCTCCACCATATCCGGAGTATCCTGCATTACCTTTACGGCAGAGCATTTTTCACCGTATGTGATCTATGTGGATACGAATAACCTGACGGCGGGAACGATTGCGGACAATACCCCCAAGACCGGAGACGGAATTCATCCGAAGTGGTTCCTGTCCATCGGACTTGCCTGCATGTCTGTGGTTCTCTTCATGAAGAAGGACAGAAGGACTCTGCGCAAAGCAAGAGCCTAGTGTGAAAATAAAGGATGGGAAGGTTTATGAATCATAAAAAGTGGATGGTCGTCCTGGCTTTGGTGGCTACCGCATTGATCCTGACACATCTTCCTGTGTCGGAGGCAGATGCGGCAGCGTCTGCCTCCGATTTTCAGACGCAAGGAAGCACACTGGTAAAATACCGGGGCAGCGAGGAACGTGTCACAATCCCTGACACGGTGGAGGTCGTGGGCGAGAGTGCTTTTGAGAATAACCAGAAGGTACAACTCGTTGTGATCCCAAAATCCGTGAAACGGTTGGATGCTTATGTCTTCTGGGGCTGCACTAATTTGGAAGAAGTGGTACTGGGCAAAGGCCTGACGGCAGTGGATGAGTACTCGTTTGCGGGATGTACGGGCCTAAAGCAGATCACGATTCCGGAAAATGTGCAGAGTATTGAATCACAGGCTTTTGCCGGATGTACCAATCTTACAGATGTCTATATTTCACCCGAGGTGACCAGTATTGCGGAAGATGCTTTCCTGAACTGTGATAATGTGTCGATCCATGCGGAGGAGGGAAGTGCGGCAGCGCAGTTTGCCCAGAAGCTGGCGGAGCAGAGAAGTCAGGAGCCTCTGGTGACGGCGTCACCAGCACCGACTCAGACGGCCGATACAACATCGGGTGCACAGGCAACAGCAGAGCCGGAACCTACGGCAACGCCCACCCCGGCACCGACACCGGTACCCGGTAACGTGCTCGGCAGTACCATAGTCGTAGGTAATCACGCTATGGTCATGGTATTGCCCGGTGAGGAGAATGTTCAGCAGGGCTATACAGAACCGGAAGCAGCACAGGAGACAGGCGGTGAACCGCAGGATATTACTGCGGAGGCAGAAGACGACAAGATTCCGGAATGGAAATATTACCGCAACCAGTCTGTGGGGGCAGTAACAATTCCGGAGGGAACGAAAGAGGTCGGACGCTTTGCCTTTTCCAGAAGTTCGGTACAGAGTGTGACTTTGCCGGAAGGTGTGACGACCATTGATTATGCAGCGTTTTATCACTGCGATGATCTGGACAGTGTGGTATTGCCGGATACGGTGACCCGGGTGGGAGCCAAGGCATTTACGCATACCGGATGGATGGACGATTTTGAAGAAAACAGCCTGGATGATTTCCTGATCAGCGGAGACGTTCTGGTGGCTTACAAGGGAGATCTTCCCGAGGTGACCATACCGGACGGCGTTCGTGTGATCGCGGATGAAGTGTTTCGCAGTCATACGGAGGTAAAGAAAGTTCATCTGCCTGCAAGTGTCACGAATATCGGTGACAGCGCATTCCCTGAGGGAATCGAAATTATAAATGAATAAGAGTCGGATTTTACCGACACCAGGATAAGAAACCGGCATAAGATAGAATAAGTCTTATGCCGGTTTTGTTTTATTTTACGGGGAAGGAAAAAGATGCAGCGGGTGAGGGAACAGGTGCAGGTGCCGGAACAATCGTATAGCAGATCTGGTCGCGCAAGGGCTGTAACCGTTGCAGTACTGGATACCGGAATCGCTTATCATCCGGATCTGGCGGGATGTCTGCTGGCTTTTTCCGACTTCGTGGAAGGACAGTCTTTTCCCTATGACGATAACGGACACGGGACACATGTCTGCGGCATCCTCTGCGGGAGCGGAGAACTGTCCGGAGGGAGATTTCGCGGAATGGCTCCGGAGGCGAAGCTTGTGGTGGGAAAGGTGCTGGACGGACAGGGCGAAGGCTCCTGCGATTCCATGCAGGAAGCTTTGGAATGGGTACTGCGTGTAAAAAACAGATATGGGATCCGGATCCTGAATATCTCCGTGGGGATCGGGGATCTGAAGGAGCGGTACAAGGAACAGATGCTGCGGGAATCGTTGGAAATGCTCTGGGATCATAACATTCTTGTGGTCTGTGCCGCAGGCAATGCCGGCCCGGAGGACGGAAGCATTTCGGAGATGGCAAGCAGCAGAAAAGTACTGACCGTAGGCTGTCATGACGGCAGATACTGTAAAAATGATCCCGGCAGATGTGAAACCTACTCCGGCAGAGGCAGAAGATATGATGTGACAAGAAAGCCTGATATTGTGGCTCCCGGAACAAGGATCCTGTCCTGCAATGCCTTCTGGCGGCAGGGCCGGAACGGAAGGATCCTTACGCCCTATGTGGCAAAAAGCGGTACCTCCATGGCTACCCCCATTGTGTCGGGAGCGGCAGCACTTGCCATGGAAAAATATCCGGGACTTTCCAATGAGGAATTTGTCCGTCTGTTGTCTCTCACAGCCATGGATCTCGGGGAACCGTGGAATAAGCAGGGCTTCGGGATGCTCAATGTCCGGAGATTATTAGAAAACAAGTAAAAGAATAAAATCACTGGGAAAAATAAAAAATGTGATTAAAATATGTCAACAAAATAAATGCCAAAGATATTGACACAAATAGTATGATTGTATACAATGATACGAGAACTGCAAAATGTATTTTTACTGCGCAGAGTAAAAATAGAAAAACCATCTTGCAGATGTCGAATGTCAGGGAAGAGAGGTATACCAATGAGAGAAAGTGATGCATTTCAGAATCGTCCGGTCTCCATGAATCCGAAGAACAACCTTCTGGAGATTGAAGAGCATATGTACATACTGGATGATGTGGAGAAGCCGAATGTGTTCCGTAACATGTTCCCTTATTCCGAAATCCCCAAAATACCTTTTAATGATCGTATCGTGCCTCATAACATGCCCAAGGATATCTGGATCACAGATACCACCTTCAGGGACGGACAGCAGTCCAGAGCACCTTATACTACAGAGCAGATTGTGAAGATCTATGACTATCTGCATGAACTGGGCGGCCCCAACGGAATGATCCGCGCCAGTGAATTTTTCCTGTACAGCAAGAAGGACAGAGACGCTGTCTATAAATGTATGGAAAGGGGATACAAGTTCCCCGAAGTCACCAGCTGGATCCGTGCCAGCAAGGAGGACTTTAAGCTGGTAAAAGAGATCGGAATGAAGGAGACCGGTATTCTGGTCAGCTGTTCCGACTATCATATTTTCCTGAAATTAAAAATGACCAGAAGACAGGCCATGGATCATTATTTAAGTGTTATCCGTGATTGCCTGGAGGAGGGCATCAGCCCCAGATGTCACTTGGAGGATATTACCAGAGCGGATATCTACGGTTATGTGGTTCCCTTCTGTCTGGAACTGATGAAACTGATGAAGGAGTATCAGATCCCCATCAAGGTTCGGGCCTGCGATACCATGGGATATGGTGTCAACTATCCCGGTGCCGTTATTCCCCGTAGTGTACAGGGTATCATTTATGCGATCCATACCCATGCAGGTGTGCCGCATGAACTGATCGAGTGGCATGGCCACAATGATTTTTACAAGGCGGTGTCCAATTCCACTACCGCATGGCTGTACGGCTGTTCCGGTGTCAACACCTCGTTGTTTGGTATCGGTGAGCGTACCGGTAATACGCCGCTGGAGGCAATGGTATTCGAGTATGCACAGTTGAAGGGTGATCTGAACGGTATGAATACTCGTGTGATCACGGAGCTGGCAGAGTACTACGAGAAGGAGATCGGTTATCAGATTCCGCCCAGAACCCCGTTTGTCGGCAAGAACTTCAACGTGACCAGAGCCGGTATTCATGCAGATGGTCTGCTTAAGAACGAGGAGATCTACAATATTTTCGATACCGAGAAATTCCTGAACCGTCCGGTACTGTGTGCTATTTCCAATACCTCCGGTCTGGCAGGTATCGCACACTGGCTGAACACCTACTATAAGTTAAAGGGAGACAAGCAGGTACAGAAGACTTCCGAATTGGTAGCAGAGATCAAGAAGTGGGTAGACGAGGAGTACGCCGGAGGACGTGTCACCGTGCTTACGGACGAAGAGATCGTGGCCTGCGTCAACCGTGTCTGCCTGGAGAAGAATCTGAAGATCGGTGAGTAAGCCATATATTAGTATGACAACAGTAACAGTGTTGTCTGGAATCGAGGAAGATAGTGAGCAAGTATGATGTAAAGCAGGAAGTAACGGACAAGTTCTCCCTGCGGGGACGGGTATTTCACAAGCTGAGAGAGGACATCTTAAGCGGAAAATATCAGGAACATGAAGAATTGAAGGAAGTGGCCATCGGTGAGGAGATGGGAGTCAGCAGGACTCCCGTCAGAGAGGCTTTCCGTCAACTGGAGCTGGAGGGACTGATCCAGATCATCCCGAACAAGGGGGCCTATGTCACCGGCATCACCCAGAAGGACGTGAAGGATATTTACATGATCCGTTCCCTGCTGGAAGGCTTGTGCGCCCGTTGGGCTACGGAGCATATCACCAAGGAGCAGATGGAGGAGATGGAAGAGAATGTCTATCTGTCCAAGTTCCATGCCGAGAAAGGGCATCTGGAACAGCTGGCAGAGTTGGATAACCGTTTCCATGATATTCTGTATGAAGCCTGTGACAGCAAGATGCTGGAGCATCAGCTGAAGGACTTCCATCAGTATGTCCTGCGTGTCCGCAAGAAGACGCTGGCCAGTGCCAACCGCGGTCCCAAATCCAACGAAGAGCATGAGCAGATCATGGAGGCCATCAAGGCGGGCAATGCTGATCTGGCAGAGCAGCTGGCACACCAGCACATGATCAATGCCTATGAGAACATGGTGAAAAACGGCCTGAACGAGGCCTACGAACAACAGACTTAAGCCGTAGGAACGGCTTGCCTGTTTGGGAGAATTACTGTAGAATAAAAACAGAACAAGAATAAGTACCGGAAAGGAATTCATTATGGAAAAAATCAAAATGACAACCCCTCTCGTAGAGATGGACGGAGATGAAATGACCAGAATCCTCTGGCAGATGATCAAGGATGAGCTGTTATTGCCTTATATCGATCTGAAGACAGAGTATTATGATCTGGGACTGGAGCATCGTAATGAGACAGATGATCAGGTAACCGTGGATTCTGCCAATGCCACACTGAAGTACGGTGTTGCCGTAAAATGTGCGACCATTACCCCCAACGCTGCCAGAATGACAGAGTACCATCTGAAGGAAATGTGGAAGAGCCCCAACGGAACCATCCGGGCAATCTTAGACGGTACCGTATTCCGTGCACCGATTCTGGTAAAGGGCATCGTTCCCTATGTAAAGAACTGGACCAAGCCCATTACCATTGCCCGTCATGCTTACGGCGATGTGTATAAGAATACAGAGATCAAGGTACCCGGCCCCGGTAAGGCAGAGCTGGTATTTACTGCGGCAGACGGCACCGAGACCCGTGAACTGATCCATAATTTCGACGGAGCAGGTATCATTCAGGGTATCCACAATACCAATAAATCTATCGAGAGCTTTGCAAGAGCATGCTTCAGCTATGCGGTAGATACGAAGCAGGATTTGTGGTTCTCCACCAAGGACACCATCTCCAAGAAATATGACCATACCTTCAAGGACATTTTCCAGGAGATTTATGATAACGAGTACAAGGCAAAATTCGAAGAGTTGGGCATCGAATATTTCTATACCCTGATCGATGATGCTGTAGCCCGTGTCATCCGTTCCGAGGGCGGATTCATCTGGGCCTGCAAGAACTACGATGGCGATGTAATGTCCGATATGGTAGCTACCGCTTACGGCGATCTGTCCATGATGACCTCCGTACTGGTATCCCCCAGCGGCGTCTATGAGTACGAGGCTGCTCACGGAACCGTACAGCGTCATTACTACAAGCACTTAAAGGGCGAAGAGACCTCCACCAACTCCATCGCCACCATCTACGCATGGACCGGAGCTCTCAGAAAGCGCGGCGAACTGGATCAGATCCCCGAGCTGTGCAACTTCGCAGACAAGCTGGAACAGGCCTGCATCAAGACCATCGAGGACGGTAAGATGACCAAGAGCCTGTCCCTGATTTCTACCTGTGAGCATCCCGTGATCCTCAACAGCCTGGACTTCATCAAGGCCATCCGGGAGACACTGGACAGTCTGCTGTAAGGAAGGTTGCAATGTTGCAATAACGTTATACAAAATAGAATCGGAGCAAAGCAGAGATGATTTTGGAATCGTCTCTGCTTTTTTTCGTGGATTATTTTATTCCCTGAATACTTTGGAAGAATCCGGGATATTTGGGTGAAGAACGGTTGCAGGAGAGCAGGGATACAGGTACAATAAGGGAAAGGAAGCGGCAAATTATAAAGGTGTGCGAAAGGGGAAGAAAAATGTTTTTTATGCAGGATAAAAATAAAAAAGTGTTTGAAGACTATTTTTCGGAAATACAAGAGGACATGGTGGCAATCTGCCTTGAATATGTGGAAAAAAGAGCTGAGAGGATCTATATTTATTGTTCTTTTGAGAATGGTATGATATCCAGTGGGTTCTTTTATAAAGTAAATGGAAAAATTGTAAAAAAGAATCAGTTAAATGACGTTATCGCAGATGGTCAAAAAGAATATGATGTCTCAATATCCAGACAAAAAGGAGCTATTAATATTATTAATGATGATATAAAGGCTCTCAAAAGGTTATGCCAGGAACATCAAAGGGAAATGCCAACACAGATTAAATTAGTATATGACCTTATATCTAATAGATTAAATGCAGATTATAGTTATGAAATAATGTTTAGCAATGATCAAAAAAAGACAGCATATGATGTTTTAGACGAATGGTATCAGTCAGAAAAAAATACAATCTGTGATTCCAACTGAAATATTAACTTAGCGGTATCCGAATGCTACATCATGATCAAATGGTTAGGAACAATATAAATACAGAAAAAAACGTGATGAATATCTTAAAAGAATTAGTAAAAAAGACAAATGAAAAGGTAATGGTAAAATCAGTGTTGGGAGAAGAAACATATTGTTTTATATGGAATGATCCAGCAACAGCCGAGGATATTCAAGCTTTCGAGAGTAGAAATGGGTGTAGTTTACCTAATGATTATAAAGAGTTTCTATTAACTTCAAATGGTGCAATTTTATATAAATCAGAATATGAAGATGACGGGTATAAATTGTTGAGTCTGGAGAAAATGGAAGAAGTGACACAAGAGATGAAAGATGATGGATATGATATTTCAGACAAGTGTTATTGCTTTCTTCAGTGTTTGTTTTGCGATGATGTATTACTACTTGATTTACAAAAAGAAGCAGATTGCATTATAGACGGAGACGTAGGATATCCGGCAGATGAATGGGAATATATTGGCTTGGATGTAAATACTTTCTTTATCAGGTTATGCCAATGCAATGGAACAATGTATTGGAGATGGTAAAAAGTGTCTAATAGCAATGTGCAATCCAAGATATTTAGGAAATTTGAATATTGAAGAATTCTAAAAGGAATTATAATTTGTTATTTTTGAGCATATGGAGAGGCAATGAAATGATAGAATTATTAGAAAAAAATGAAAGACCTGATAACTTTGTATATCCTAAATCAGTTATTAAATTGGTAGATTTGAATCTCACAGATTTTGATGTCTGGTATTTTATGGATAAAGAAAGTGCAAAAATCAGACTTGCCGGCTTGCATAAAAGATATCCGGAGAGAAAACTAATTCCTTTTGCACGAAGAGGGGACTGTGATGATATAGCATGTTTTGAAGTTGGAAAAGGAGAACAAGTTTATGTGATTCATGATTTTGCTTCAAGTGGCTATGAACAACGGGAGATATATGAGAACGTGTGGAAATGGTTGACAGATGTTGTTAATACTATGATAGAGTTTGAAGTTATGGAGGAAACGGAATGAGAGATGAGGATTTAAGTAGAGAAATTTCTTATGCTTTACGTCATGCACCTTGGGAATATGAACTGGAAATGGACGAAGAAGGCTGGGTTCCGGTGGAACAGCTTTTAGATGCATTACATAGGACTGAGAAATGGAGTAACATCAGCGAAAAAGATTTAAAAGATATGATTGAAAGATCTGAGAAGAAGCGACATGAACTGGCAGATGGGAAAATCAGGGCATTTTACGGGCATTCCATACCACAGAAAATTTTAAAAGTAGAAAAAACACCACCGAATGTTTTGTATCATGGCACGGCAAGGCGATTTCTGGATTCAATTAACGAAAAGGGGTTATTACCTCGTAGCAGACAATATGTTCATTTATCACAAGATATTGAGACTGCTGAAAATGTGGGAAAACGCCATGATGATAAGCCGGTTGTCTTAGTTATCGATGCAAAAAGAGCATGGGATGACGGAATAAAATTTTACATAGGAAATGAAAAGGTATGGCTGGCAGATGCGATACCAAGTAAATATATCAGAAGAATGTAACAATATGATATTTTGTATGACTATTAAACAACCCGTGGAGTTTGGAAGAGGCAGATAGTGTACTCAATTCGGTATTAGGAGATAAAAGATTTGGAAAAATGGAAAGAAGTATTTGTTGGTACAATTCCAAAAGCAGTTTACCAAGTGCAACTAATAAATGGTGAGAAACAAGGATTAATTATAAAGCTGTCAAGTAGTCAGACCTGTGTAATGATTAATTTTGGTATGGTTCAAGCAGTACGTATGCTAGATGAAGGAATTGTGCAAAGCAATCTTTATTCTGAAAATGAAATACAGAAATATAAGGATAATGATTTTCAGAATATAATTTATGAGGTACAAAATGGTGAATTTTCAGAACAAATAAATCAAATCTCAGATGGTTATGGAGCCGCTTTAAATTTCAAACATTATGTAGTAATTACTCAGAATTACAATATTGATATTATTACGGAATGGAAACCAACAATAGAAATTTCAAAGATGTAATAATGGGGAGACATTTCTCCTGGCGATTCCAATCATCCAATACCGCTGATTTTATAAGGCTTCTAACTGCATCAATAAGTAGAATAGCTGGATCCAGAATTTCCTGCTTCAGATGGATGAAGTGAAAATGTTCTGTAGGTTTTTACCCTGCTGATATAAGCCTGTACTTAGAAAACTGTCATGTAAGGAGGGCACAGATGAGTTATACAAATTTTGTGAAAGCAATGGAATTGGCACCAAAATGCAAATTTTATACGACGGCCGGCGGAAAAAGTGAAGAGGAAATTGTTATGTCAGAAAAGAAATTGGGCATATCTTTTTCAAGGCAATGTAGGGAGTTTTATAAAAAGTATGGGTATTTGTCCTTTTTTGGCAATGAAATATATGGAATTGATCCAGAGGATGATTCAGGAATATTAGAAGGAAATTCAGTTGCCTATGCACTGAACGACAGAGAAGAATACAATTTACCTAAGGAATGGATACCTATATTCGATTTCGGTGATGGAAATATGGCATATTTAGATTATTCTTCTCTAAATGCGGAGAAGGAACCTGGTGTTATCATGGCATTTTATAATGAGGATAAGTATGAAACAGTTGAAAAATTAGCCGAGAACTTAGGCGATTTCATATTGCAGTTAGTGCAAGAACAGGTAGGGGATCTGTTTTATGGATTATAATATTAATAGGCTTTTACCAATGCGCCAAGGAAAGAAAAAGAAGAACTCTTGGGAAGATTTAGAGATTGTGGTATATGAGTCAAGATATGCAGGGAATATTAGCTATAGAATGGGCATGGAAGAATTCTTGTGTAAATTATTAAAAAAGGAAATAGAATGTCCCATTTTTCCTGATGATTTTATCTTAGAGAGTAATTACTATTTGAAATATACATACCAAGCCCCCAATTAATGGAAAACGCCGGGGAGAGTGAATATCTGATTAGATCGGGTTCAGGAGTTTTATATGACAATAGAAGATTTACAAATGATGAATGCAATGATATATGACAGTGATAATGACGAAGTAAAAAGAATTATTGTCCAAACAGAAAATCAGGATATGCTATATGTCTATGCTTATAATTACAACTGGGATAACGGTTTTGATATTCCACAAGCAGTTTTGGATAATAAAAAATGCGATTTAAGCATAGCATTGTTAATTTTTTATAGAGCTGATGGATTAAGTTATTTAGAAGATAAATTTGATAACAGGAATTTACCTCAATGGTATTCTTTTATAAAAAGATTACACGATTCCATATTAACAGGAAAATATCAAAGAGGAGAAATTGAATTTAAAGTGCCATTGTCAAAAGTCCAGCTTTTTAAGCTAAGGAAAATAATAACAGAGGAAGAAACTGTTTTTACCGAAAATATTGAAGGAAAATGTCTGAATATTGAATTATAATGTTAAGGGATAAAGAGTAATGAGCATATTAAGTAAAATGGGTAAGTCGTAGGAGACAATAGAAATGAATCAATTACTTTTTGATGAAAAACTCATAATGATGGCGAAGTCAAAAGAAAGTGTTCAGAGTGGGACTATTTAAGAAAAGATAGCTGCAAAGACATATGATAAAGAAAATCAGATGTAGATATTTTATACTCTACGAAGCGTAGAATCCGCATATATTCACCATTTCTACGTTCCGTGGGTGTGAAACATCTATTTTTTATATTACACTGTGGGCAGAAAGGAGAAAACCAATGGATCAAGTTAAAATCGGAAAGTTTATTGCTGATGAGAGAAAGATAAAAGGGTATACACAGAAGCAATTATCTGAAAAACTGGGAGTCAGCGATAAGACAATATCCAAATGGGAGTGTGGAAATGGCTTTCCGGAAGCATCACTGCTGTTACCATTATGTAATGAATTAGAAATAACAGTAAATGAACTTCTGACCGGAGAGAGAATTTCCCAGCAAAATTATAAGAAAAAAGCGGAGGAAAATATGGTGAATATGATTAGAGAAAAGGAAGAGAATAAGCAAAAAATATTATTAACAACAATTATTGGTGTAATATCAACAATTACATTTCTGACATTATTATTAGTGGTTTGTTTTTACACAGATGTGATTACATTACCAATTAAGATTGTGCTGATGATAATTGCGTTAAGTGTGTTTGGTGTTGGATTATATGTTGCAATGTGGGGAGATAGGAAGATAGGATATTTTAAATGCAGGAATTGTAATGAACTGTTTACTCCAACATTTATGCAGTATACTATGGGAATGCATATTGTGAGTACAAGATATTTAAAATGTCCTCACTGTAAGACGAGAACATGGTGCAAGAAAGTCATGACCAAAGAAAGATAATCAAATCATATAGATGAAGTATGGCAACAGCAAGTTGCTTTTCAGAACGTTGATTTGTCTATATGATATGGTTATGGAGGTAATGACTATGAAAACAAACAATATTATTTTGAAACTTCGTACGGAAAGAGGAATGTCACAAGACGAGTTGGCAGATAAAATCATGGTGACAAGGCAGGCAGTATCACGTTGGGAAAATGGAGATACAGTTCCAAATACGGATACATTAAAGCTCTTATCAAAAGAATTTGATGTCTCCATTAATACTCTTTTGGGAGAACCGAGAAAGCTGATTTGCCAGTGCTGCGGAATGCCAATTGATGATGATTCCATATTGGGACGTGATAAAGATGGTACCTTAAATGAGGAGTATTGTAAATGGTGCTATGCAGATGGAACATACACATATAATGATATGGATGAATTGATTGATGTGTGTGTAAAGAATATGGTAAATGAAAACTTTACCGAAGAACAGGCACGCTCTTATTTGAAAGAAATGCTTCCAAAGTTAGATTACTGGAAAAGGTATGATGAACTTAGTGACAATGGGCAGTTTGAAGAGTTTAAAAAGCAATTGATAAACGAAATAAATGATCTGCATATAGACGGACTTCCAAGGGTAGACAAACTAAATGCACTTGTGGGGAAATATGTGAATCTGGAATATACTCTGCCTAATGGACAAAAAGTGAAATTCCTTGATGATCAGAAAACCTATCTGGGGAATCAACTGGAGTCTGAATTTGGAGGAGACAGGTGCTTCGGTATTCTGGCAAATATGGATTTTATTCTGGTATGTACATATGAGAAGGATGGCGAAAATCCAGAGCTGTTGATTTATAAAAAGAGATAGTATCAGCAAAAAAGAAAAGTCTTGACAAATAAACGACCGTTTACTACAATAAATGTAAACGATCGTTTATTTGCTTTGGAGGAAATGGGCATGGGTAATAGGAAAGAAGAAATATTAATTGTGGCACTGCATCTGTTCGCCAGAGACGGTTACGAGGCTGTCTCAGTCAGCCAGATAGCAGGAGAACTTGATATGACAAAGGGGGCATTATACCGACATTACAAAAGCAAAAGAGATATTTTTGATTGTATTGTAAAGCGGATGGAACAGCAGGATGGCGAACAGGCATTAGATTATGATATGCCGGAAGGTGATAAAGAGATAATGCCTGAAAAATATGAGAAAGTGTCACTGGATGATTTTATGAAATACAGTAAGTCTATGTTTGAATACTGGACGGAAGATGATTTTGCGTCGTCGTTTCGAAAGATGCTGACAATAGAGCAGTTTCGCAGTGAAGAGATGCAGAGTTTATATCAACAGTATCTGGTATCTGGACCGGCAGAATACGTGAAAGATCTGTTTAAAAATATGGAAATAAAAAATCCAGAGGAGAATGCAGTTAAATTTTATGCAAATATGTTTTTCTATTATAGCGTGTATGATGGAGCATCAGATAAGGCGAAAATAAAATGTCAGTTTGAAAATAGGCTGGACAAAATTGTAGAAGAAATAAAACAGTAATTGTATTTTTGTAAAGGAATATGAAATGGGATTAGAACAATGGGGAGCAAGTGAACAATATTATAAAATTGCTTCAATATATCCAGAATATGAACTTGGAAGAGTGATATCACAAGAAAAGGATTTATTTCGTGTGGTCATGGATAAGGAAGAATGCCTGGCAAGAGTTTCAGGAAAATTCAGATATAATGTTTCTGAAATTTCAGAATTTCCATCCGTAGGAGATTTTGTTCTTGTAGAACATTCTTTTGAAGGTGATGTGGCGGTTATTCACAAAGTGTTGCCGAGAAAAAGTGTTTTTATTCGGAAGGCCGCGGGAAAAAACTGTATGGAGCAGGTGCTGCTAATATAGATACCGTATTTTTGTGCATGGCATTAAACAGAGACTTCAATATAAGAAGGTTAGAGCGTTATCTGTCCATAGCATGGGACAGTGGAGCTGTTCCGGTCATAATTCTGACAAAAGTAGATTTGTGTGATGATTTAGAGGAAAAGAGATTTGAGATTGAAAACGTAGCGGTTGGCGTTCCGGTGATGGAAACTTCTGGATTAACAGGAGATGGTTTACAGCAAATAAAGTCATATCTGCAGGAAACAAAAACAGTTGCGTTCATTGGTTCTTCGGGTGTAGGAAAATCAACATTGATCAATAGATTGCTGGGTGAAGAGCGTTTGAAAAACAATACACTTAGAAGGGATGACAAAGGAAGACACAACTACTCATAGAGAATTGTTCTTGCTTCCAGATGGGGGAATGGTTATTGATACACCGGGGATGCGGGAACTGGGAATGTGGAATGCAGGAGAAGGAATCGAACATACTTTTTCTGATATTGAGAAATTGGCAGAAAAATGTCGTTTCCATAATTGCACACATACATCTGAACCAGGATGTGCAGTAAGAACTGCAATGAAAAATGGGATAATTGATGAGGAGCGTTTGAAATCCTATAAAAAGTTAAAGGCAGAGAATTCATATATGGAAGACGCTGGAAACTATATGCTCGCTAAGAAAAAGAAGTTTAAGGAAATTGCAAAGTATAACAAAAATAATTTAAAGAAGTAATATAAGAGCCAGACGCTTAAGACGCAGAGCCGCTAATTCTGATACTGAAAAATCAGGATTATCGGTTTTTATTTTTAAGAGAGGACATAAAAGAAATGGAAAAAAGTATTATTATCCATGATTAATGTTCCTGAAGCATTCGGATTGCTTTCAAAGGTATGGAGCTATCTTCCGGGAGCGTATATTGGTTCATGGACATTTACGGAGTATAGGCTGATTCATATATTTGGAAAATTCTTTAATAACTTACAGATGGCACCTGTATTTTGGATGATTGCTTCAATGATATTTATAGCGATTGCTGGATGTTCTTATAAGCACTATCAGGTAAAGGGAAGATAAGTAGAAGAGGAGGGAATGTAATCAGATGAGTACGATTCCATATGTGATTGAACAGACAAGCAGGGGAGAAAGAAGTTACGATATTTATTCAAGACTTTTATCAGATAGAATAATATTTTTAGGCGAAGAAGTAAGTGATGCATCCGCAAGTTTGATTGTTGCACAGATGTTATACCTTGAAGCCAGTGATCCGGAAAAGGATATCCAGTTATATATTAATAGTCCGGGTGGTTCAGTAACTGCCGGGTTTGCTATTTATGATACAATGCAGTATATTAAGTGCGATGTATCTACGATATGTCTTGGTTTGGCAGCCAGTAGATCAGCTTCAGAAGAGCAAACAGCGTTTAAACCGTATTCTGGCAGAAAATACCGGAAAAACAATCGAAGAAATACGCAGGGATACGGAAAGAGATAACTTTATGACAGCGGCAGAAGCCTTACAGTATGGATTAATAGATCGGGTTATCGAAGAACGATGATGAAGTTGGTAACAAGGAGATAACTTGTCAATGGAGTTAAAATAGGAGTGTTTTCATGAGAGTAGAGACAGAAAGAATGTATCTTTATCCGTTAAGTGATGAAGAAATGCGGTTGGTTATTGAAAAAGAATCTGATCCTGAGATGAAACAGGCTTACACGGAGATGCTTGAAGGAAGTCTTTCAAATCCTGATAAGAGAATATGGTATGCTATCTGGAATATGGAATTGAAAGATGATCCGGGAATTATAGCGGGTGACTTTTGCTTTAAGGGACTTGGTGATGATGGAGTGATTGAAATTGGATATGGTCTGAAAGAAGAATACCGGCATCACGGATATATGACAGAAGCAGTAAAAGCAATCACAGAATGGGCATTGTCACAGGAAAGTGTAAAGCAGGTGGAGGCGGAAACCGATGCGGAAAATATAGCCTCACAGAAAGTCCTTTTCCGGTCAGGATTTGTCGGCAATGGAATGGTGGGAGAAGAGGGACCAAGATTTGTATATGAAGGCAAGATGACCGCAATATGAAGATAAATATAGGAAATCATGAGTTCACAGAATTATGGGATGGCGTTTTGTACAAAGCTTTGTCGGATTATCCGAAGGTAAGTGATAATGAAATGAAAGACATTATTGATTTTGCGAATTATGAGAAAAATCGCGGAAGACAATGTGAAATAGAAGCTGACAGGAAGGACATTTTACAGTATGTTCAGAAAGAAATGCTTAATTCGGAAAAATATAAAAATGTGCACAGACCTGAAATAGTAAGAGAATGTACTGCGTGCACAGCGAGGGGCGGCTGTATGACAGATTTGGTGTGTCATACGGCACCCTTAGAAAATGCAATTTCCATTTTAATGCGTGGTTCTCTGTTATCTGCCGTAAATGCAAGGAAACTTCCAGATACTGTTTTACAGAAAGAAGACAGAAATGCAGCGAATGATCCGACAGATTTTTTCCATTATGTAATGTTTTCGTGGGGAAACTGTCAGGCTGGGGACAGACTGGTAATGGAGAGAAAACTTGGAAGAAGCCCGTCACCGGATGAGATGGGTGCAGGATTTACGCCAGGGGTGCGATTTTATTTCAAGTATGATGACTTAGATAAGCATCCGCAGGCTGTACACGATGGCTTTTTACCAATTAAAGTAAAAGATGAAGTGAAGCTGGCTGATTATGTGTATAGGATTGTCATTCCGTCTGAATACAAGGAACAAATAATGAAAGTTATGCCGGAACAATTGTCAGACAGAGCATTTTGCCTGAGCCACGAGAAGCTGGATGTATGGCAATGGTCAGAAAAAGTATATTCCTTTGTGCATGATATGAGGTAAATCAAAGGTTATGAAGAATATAGAGATAGAAGATATGTCTACTGAATTTGAAGTGAGAATTTTAGAAGATTTTTCTGGCGAAAAGTGAATAGCGGTTCTAATCCGCACGGGCACGGCTCCAGGCGACATCCATGTCGCCGGCTGCCTGTCGCGAACATCGTGTTCGCTCCACCCTGATTATTCATCACTTTTCGAGAAAATATCACCACCCTTAGACAAACATCCTCGGAAGGACATTCCATCCGTTGTGGGCGTTCTGCTTTTTTGCCATGTCTGATATGTCAAGGGCACAAAGCAGCTTATCTTCTTGTGCTGTGCCCATTTTAAAGCAGGCTGTGGGCACAAAGCAGCTTATCTTCTTGTGCTGTGCCCATTTTAGAACAAACCGTGGGCACAGATAGACATACCTTCTTGCACTGTACCCATTTTAAAACAAAGGAAGGGCATAGCCGACGACTTTATCGTTGCTGTGCCCTTTCCTTGGAAATACATATATTTATTTAACTAACTTTCCATTTACTCTGCCAGTTCTTCCCACTGTTCATATAATTTTTCTAACTGCTCCTGGCAGGCGGCCTGCTCCTTGGACAGCTCCTGCAATTTTGCTACCTGGGTGCCGATGGCGGGATCAGACATTTCGGTGTCGATCTCGGAGATGCGGGCTTCCAGTTCAGCGATCTTTTCCTCACATTTTTTCAGATCGTTTTCTTTTTTGCGGAGTCTGGCCTGTTCTTCCTTCTGGGCTTTCCAGTCAAGCTTGACTTCGGATTCTACAGCCTTAGCGGCAACTGTGTTATCTGCGTCAGCACCCTGCGGAGCACTGGCTTCGATGGCTGCCATCACCGTGTCGTGCTTTTCCAGATAGTAGTCATAATTTCCAACATAACCTACGAATTGTCCCTCCGTCAGATCCAGGATCCTGTGGGCGGTACGGTTGATGAAGTAACGGTCGTGGGAGACATACAATATGGTCCCTTCGTAACCGTTCAGAGCATCTTCCAGAATTTCCTTGGACATGATATCCAGATGGTTCGTCGGCTCATCCAGAATGAGGAAGTTTGCGTTGGAGAGTACCAGCTTGGCGAGAGACACACGTCCGCGCTCGCCACCGCTCAAATCACTGATGCGCTTGAAGACATCCTCCCCGGTGAACAGAAAGGCCGCCAGTACATTGCGGATCTGGGTATTGTTCAGGTAGGGATAATCGTCCGAGATCTCTTCGAACAATGTCTTTTCGCTGTGCAGTACATGATGCTCCTGATCATAATAACCGATCTCCACATTGGAACCCAGCCGAAAGGTGCCCTGATCCGCGGGAACGAGACCGTTCAAGATCTTTAACAGTGTGGTCTTGCCGCTGCCGTTGTCACCGATGATCGCCACATGCTCGCCGCGCTTGATCTCGAAATTGACATCCGTGAAGAGCTTATGGGAGTCAAAACTTTTGGCCAGATGTTCCACAGTCAGCACATCATTGCCGCTTAAGATCCGGGGCGTCAGAGTCAGCTTCATATCCGTGCAGACTTCGGAGGGCTTTTCGATGACCTCGATCTTGTCCAGCATTTTCTCCCGGCTTTCCGCCCGCTTGATGGACTTTTCCCGGTTGAAGGATTTTAATTTTTCGATGACTTCTTCCTGATGCTTGATCTCGCGCTGCTGATTCATATAGGCATTCCAGGCGGCGACGCGCAGCTGTTCCTTTTTCACAGCATAATCGGAATAATTGCCAATAAAGGTCGTAGCCTTGGACTGGTCGATCTCGATGACTTTTCCGGCGATCCGGTCCAGAAAATAACGGTCGTGGGAGACGATGAGAACGGCTCCCTTATAATTGAGCAGATAGGTCTCCAGCCAGGCGATGGAGTTCATATCCAGATGGTTCGTCGGCTCGTCCAGAATGATGAGATCCGGATTCTGCAACAGAAGACGTCCCAGAGCCACGCGGGTCTTCTGACCACCGGAGAGAGTGGCCACGGGCTTGGAAAATTCCTCCTCGGTAAAGCCCAGTCCCTTTAACACACCGACAAGCTCACTGCGGTAGATATAACCGCCGCCGGTCTCAAAAGCGTGGGTGAGAGAGGTGTACTGCTTCATAAGATCCTCCAGAGCATCCCCATCAGCGTGTTTCATATTGTTTTCACATTCCCGGATCTTTTCCTCCAGACGCAGCAGATCCGCCTTTACAGACAACAGTTCCTCGTAAATGGTGTGAGAGGTGTCCACGGTGCTGTTCTGTGCAAGGTATCCTAAGGTCTTGTCCTTCGCCAGAACCACCTGTCCGTCATCGGGAGTCATTTCCCCTACGATGATGCGGAGGAGTGTTGTTTTCCCGGCACCGTTGATGCCCACGATGGCCGCCTTTTCGTGATCCTCTATATGAAAAGAGACATTTTTCAATACCTGATTTTCCACAAATGCTTTTGAAATATTCTGACAAGATAATATCATGGTAGTAAGTATCCTTTATTTCCAGCCCACGGAGACCGGGCTTTTTAAATTTTATTGTATCGAAAAGAAGAAAACCTGTCAATTCATTGACAAGTTTTTAACACATGGTGTATACTTAAGGAAAATCGGAGGTGGAAGCTTTGGAAGCAAAAGGAATTTCACAGGCCGTGATCGGCAGACTGCCCAGATACTTTCGCTATTTGGGGGAACTTAAGGATGAGGGTGTAGAACGTATCTCTTCGCAGGAGCTTTCCGGATTGATGAAGGTGACCGCGTCCCAGATACGTCAGGATTTTAATAATTTCGGCGGCTTCGGCCAGCAGGGCTATGGATATAATGTGGAATATCTGTATCGTGAGATCGGTAAGATCTTAGGGTTGGATAAGCAGCATAATTTCGTTATTATAGGAGCCGGTAATCTGGGAAGAGCGCTGGGCAATTATATGAATTTCGAGCGCCGTGGATTTATCTTCAAGGGAATGTTCGATGCGAACCCGGAGCTTGTGGGAAAGGATGTCCGCGGAGTGAAGGTCATGCCTATGGAGCAGCTGGAATCCTTTATCCGGGAGAATGACATTGATATTGCCGTACTGACGATCCCCAAGACCAGTGCCGTGGAAGTGGCCGACAAGCTGGTGGCCAATGGGATCCGTGCCATCTGGAACTTTGCTCATGTGGATCTGAACGTTCCCGAGGGGATTCAGGTAGAGAATGTACATCTGTCAGACAGCTTAATGAAATTATCCTATAATATTAACCGTTACAATTCAGATACGAGAGAATGAAGCATAAAAAGGAGTGATATTATGGGCAATGGTAACGCAGGGGGAAATGCGGAAACCAGACAGGAAGCTTTCAAAAATGCGCTGACGGGAAAGCATCTGCCCGTACTCACCCTGGATAATAAATGGTACCGCCTGTTGAATAAAACAGGTTCTGTCCCGTTAAAGGAAACGGAAGATGCCCTGAATCGGCTGCTGAAACGGCAGGGAAAGCTGAATACCGAATCAAAGGATATCCGGAGTCTGAAAAAGAAGCTGATGAAAGAGATCGTTCCCATGGTGGACGAGGCAGACCAACAGGGTGAGAACAGCAAGCTGAATAAGCAGATCGAAGATCATAAGCGCCTGATCGAGGAATGTAATGAGAAGCTGGCGGCTTATGAAGATGAGTTGAAAGACATTCCCAGAGAGATTGAAAGATTAAATCTTCAACTTATGATGTTTACTATGGAGTGCTGCTATGATATTATGAAGGATAATGACAAACAGATCAAAGAGACTGCGGAGTGGGTCAATGGGATTCGCATCGAATTAAAAAAGCGTCTGATCGAGAAACAACAGATGGAACAGCAGAATCAGGAGATCTACAATTACATGCATGACATCTTTGGTGCAGAGGTGGTCAATCTGTTTGACATGAAATATAATCCGGAGCAAAAATAGTATGAAATATCTGGTAACTGCACAGGAAATGAAACAATACGATAAAAATACCATAGAGTACCTCGGTATCCCGGGGCCGGTTCTGATGGAAAGAGCGGCTCTGGCTGCGGAGGATTTTCTGAAAGAGCGCTTTGATGCCGTGAAAGAACGGACGAAAGTGCTCATTTTTGCTGGTATGGGAAACAACGGCGGAGATGGTCTGGCTCTGGCAAGACTTCTTGCGGCAGACGGGTATACGGTTGCGGTAAGATGCGTGGGCGATCCGGAGAAAGCCACGGAGCAATGGAAGAGCCAGTGGCAGACGCTGCAACATTTTCCGGTGAAGACAGACAGTAATGTGCAGGCAGATGAATATAATGTGATTGTAGATGCCCTGTTCGGCGTGGGCTTAAGCCGTCCGGTGGAAGGAAGCTATGCAGAAGCCGTGAAAGAAATGAACGCGGCACGGGGATTCAAACTGGCGCTGGATGTTCCCAGTGGGATTTGTTCGGATACCGGCAAGGTACTTGGCTGCGCCTTTCTGGCAGATGCGACGATCACCTTTGGCTTCTGCAAGAGAGGTCTTGTGATGTACCCGGGAGCCGATTATGCCGGACAGGTACAGATTGCCAATGTGGGAATCGGTCCGGAGAGTTTTTGGGGGCAGATTCCGGAGATGTATACACTGGAAAAGGGCGAGAAATGTCTGCCGGCCAGAGAACCTTCCGGGAACAAGGGAACCTTTGGCAAGGTACTGCTGATCGCCGGGAGCAACGGCATGGCCGGGGCAGCCATTTTGGCAGCAAGAGCGGCGTACCGTACCGGAGCTGGTATGGTAAAAGTCATCACTGCGGAGGAGAACCGGCAGATCCTACAGCAGGGAATTCCGGAGGCACTGTACGGATCCTGCAGACAGCTGGCCGAGAGTCTGGAATGGGCGGATGTGATCGCCATCGGTCCCGGCATCGGCAGAGAGGAACAGGCACTGCAATGCCTGAAAACAGTGGTGGAAAAAAGCAGAAAGTCTCTGGTGCTGGATGCGGATGCACTGAATCTTCTGGCGGAGGAAAACGGTAAAGCACTGGCAGAAAGACTGCGTGTCCAGGGAGCAGAGGGCAGAGTCGTTATTATGACTCCACATGTGGGGGAACTGTCCAGGCTGCTTGAAAGAACGATTCCGGAATGCAAACAGGATCTTCCGGCCTGCGCCAGAGTGTTGGCGGAGCAGTTTCACGGAGTGGCGGTTGCCAAGGATGCCAGAACCATTGCGTGTAAGGAAGAGGGATCCTGTTATCTGAATACTACCGGCAACAGTGGTATGGCTACGGCAGGCAGCGGAGATGTCCTGACCGGTGTGATCACGGGGCTGCTGGCACAGGGAATGGATGCCTTTGACGCGGCAACGAAGGGTGTGTATCTTCATGGACTGGCAGGTGAACTTGCGGCGAGACTTCGTACGGAATACGGAGTGATGGCGGGAGATATTGCAGACTGTCTGATGAAGGATTACAATAAGGAATGACCGGAGATAAAAAAGATAAGCAGAAGCAAAGACAGGAAAGTGTGAAAAAATGACAAGAGAACTACAGGAAAAGATGAATTCCTATCAACGGGTATGGGCGGAAGTGGATCTGGACGCCATCCGGGAGAATATGATGCATATGAAAGAAAACATTGCCCCGGAGACAAAGATACTGGCGGTCATCAAGACTGACGGCTACGGACATGGCGGTGTTCCCATTGCTCAAATGCTGGAAGAAATGGATTTCATATTCGGTTATGCGGCAGCAACATATGAGGAAGCCCATGTCCTCAGAGAGGCGGGAATGGAAAAACCGATCCTGATTCTGGGCTATACTTTTCCCTACTGCTATGAAGAACTGATCCGGGAGGAGATTCGTCCCGCGGTGTATCGCAGGGATACGGTGGAAGAACTGGCTGCGGCCGCAGCAAAGGTCGGCAAGAAAGCCAAAGTCCACATTAAAGTGGATACCGGTATGGGAAGAATCGGTATTACTCCGGATGACGAGGGAATAGAATTTGTAAGATTTGTTATGGAACATCCTGAGCTGGAAGTGGAAGGAATCTTTACTCATTTTGCCAAATCCGATGAAGCGGATAAGACTTCTGCCAACCATCAGCTGGAGCTGTTCCGAAATTTTATCCATAGAATACAGTCAGAGCTGGGACTGGACATTCCGGTAAAGCATTGCTCCAACAGTGCGGCCATTCTGGAAATGCCTCAGGCCAACATGGACATGGTCCGGGCAGGGATCACGACCTACGGTCTGTACCCTTCCGAAGAAGTGAGAAAGGACATTGTACCCCTGCGGGCGGCAATGTCTCTCTACAGCCATATTATTTACTGCAAGACGATACATGCGGGACAGAGCGTCAGCTACGGCGGGCTGTTTACCGCGAAGAAGGACACCAGAGTAGCTACGATCCCCGTAGGATACGGAGACGGCTATCCCAGAAGCCTGTCCGGGAAGGGCTATGTGCTGATCCACGGGAAGAAGGCACCGATCCTCGGAAGAGTCTGTATGGATCAGTTCATGGTGGATGTTTCAGAGATCCCGGAAGCCATGGAAGGTGACAGGGTAACACTCCTCGGTGCGGATGGCCAGGAGCGGATCACGGCGGAAGAGCTGGGAGAGCTTTCCGGCAGATTTAATTATGAATTTGTCTGTGCTCTGGGAAAACGGATCCCCAGAGTCTACAGACGAAATGGTGAGATCACAGAAGTAAAAGACTATTTTGAAAATTTCTGACGGATCAAAGGTGTTCGTATAACTCCGGAAGAATCGGCAATACTTATGTTAAATCGCTGATGAAGGAGTAGAAATGAGAAGAGGAGATGTCTATTACGCAGATTTAAGACCGGTGATCGGCTCGGAACAGGGCGGTATCCGGCCGGTGCTTATCATCCAGAACGATGTGGGAAACAAGCACAGTCCCACCGTGATCTGCGCTGCAATCACCTCAAAGATGAACAAGGCGAAGCTGCCTACGCATATTGAACTGAACGCACAGCTTTATGATATGGATAAAGATTCTGTGGTGCTGTTGGAACAACTGCGTACCATTGATAAGAAGAGACTGAAAGATAAAGTATGCCATCTGGACGGCGACATTATGCGGAGAGTGAACCGGGCACTGAAAGTAAGCCTGGAACTGGATACATAGCTTGAAGCAGACGTATCCGGAAGGCCTTGACAGAACAATACGAAAGGATGAAACAACTTATGGACATTACCGGGCCTGTGGCCATTTTTCTCTTTTTCCTGCTGTTGCTGGTAGACATGTTTTTCTATGGATTTGATGCTGCCATCGATAACCTGAACGAAAAGGAGATCCTACATAAAGCAGAGGAAGAAAAGGATCGCCGGTCCATACGGCTGAGTGAAATGATCAGCCGCCCGGGGATCTATATCAATACGGTACAGCTGGTCATTACGCTGATCAATATTTTAATGGGAGCCTTTTATCTGAACATCTGGTTACAGACCATCGATAAGGGACTGCATGTGATTAATGTGGGCGGATGGTCACTGGAAAATGTTCCCACCGGAGTGATCACCGGAATTGCCACCGTGCTGTCCTTTATCGCCATGATCTATATCCTGCTGACCTTTGGCGTGCTGATCCCCCGGAAAATGGCAGCCAGACAGCCGGAAAAGTGGGCCTATGCCTGCATTGATCCGATCTTTTGTATCACGAGACTGCTGGCGCCCCTGACCGGGCTGGTGAATCTGACGGCCAAGGGGATTCTGTTCCTCTTCGGTGTCCGCAATAATACGGATGAAAATGATGTGACCGAGGAAGAGATCATCAATATGGTACAGGAAGGTCATGAGCAGGGTGTCATTCAGGCCAGCGAGGCGGAGATGATCTCTAACATTTTCGAATACGGAGACAAGGAAGCCCAGGATATCATGACACACCGCGGAAGCATCGTGGCCATCGACGGCGAGACGAAGTTAAAAGATGCCATTGCTTCCATGCTGGAGGGCAAGAACAGCAGATACCCTGTCTACGAAGAAAATATCGACCATATCATCGGTATTCTGCATTTGAAGGATGCCATGCGTTTCCATATCAGCGATGACAAGTTGGATCTGCCTATCGCGAAGCTGGACGGGCTGCTCAGAGAGCCTTATTTTGTGCCGCAGACGAAAAACATCGACGAACTGTTCAAGGAAATGCAGAGCCAGAAGCTGCAAATGGTCATTGTCGTAGATGAATACGGACAGACGGACGGACTGATTGCCATGGAGGATATTCTGGAGGAGATTGTCGGCAATATCATGGACGAATACGACGAGGATCAGGAATACATCAAGAACCGCGGCAAGGGCGAATATGTCATGGAGGGTAAGACCCCGTTAAAGGAAGTGGAGGAACTTCTGGATATTACCTTTGACGAAGAAGAATTCGAGACGCTGAACGGCTTTCTGATCTCCAGACTGGATCGGATCCCGGAGCCGGACGAACAGTTCAATGTGGACTATAAGGGATATAATTTCAAGATCCTTTCCGTGGTCAAAAAGATGATCGGCAGCGTGCTGGTCCGGAAGCTCCCGGAGGAAAAAATACAGCAGAACACAGAGGACGGACAATCAGTGCTTGAAGAAAAGCGAAAATAATGCTATGATAGAAAGAGCGTTATTGCGTAAAGATTACGCATACAAAGAGAAAGAAACTTTAAGTTCAAAGGAGTAACAAAGATGTCAGGACATTCCAAATTTGCTAATATTAAGCATAAAAAAGAGAAGAACGATGCTGCAAAGGGTAAGATTTTTACCATTATCGGCCGTGAGATCGCAGTCGCTGTAAAAGAGGGCGGCCCCGATCCTGCCAACAATTTCAAGCTGGCAACCGTTATTGCCAAGGCAAAGGCCAACAACATGCCCAACGATACCATCGAGCGCGGTATCAAGAAGGCTGCCGGTGATGTAGGCAATGTAAACTATAAGTATGTGACTTACGAAGGCTACGGTCCCAACGGTATTGCCATTATTGTAGATGCACTTACCGACAATACCAACCGTACCGCTGCAAATGTGAGAAGCGCATTTACCAAGGGACAGGGTAATGTAGGTACCCCCGGCTGTGTATCCTTTATGTTCGACAAAAAGGGACAGATCATCGTGGACAAGGAAGAGTGTGATATAGAAGCAGACGATCTGATGATGACCGCTCTGGATGCCGGTGCAGAAGATTTTTCCGAAGAAGATGACAGCTTCGAGATCCTGACCGATCCCGATAATTTCGAAGAGGTCCGCAAGGCATTGGAAGATGCCGGAATCCCCATGATCAGTGCGGAGGTTACCATGATTCCCCAGAATTATGTGACTCTGACCGATGAGACCGCTGTGAAGAATTTACAGAGAACACTGGATCTGCTGGAAGACGACGATGACGTCCAGGCAGTATATCACAACTGGGACGAATAAATCGAAAGGGTAGGGGTAGCAGCATGGAAAAACTTGCAATCGTAGTTCCTTGTTATAACGAAGAAGAGGTGTTAAAGATTGCTTCCGAGGCACTGAGGGGTGTGCTGAACGACCTGATCCACAAGGGGAAGATCGCGGAAGACAGTTTTATTCTGTTTGTAAATGACGGCAGTAAGGACCGTACCTGGGAGCTGATCGAAGAGGAACATCAGGCACACCCGGTACAGGTATGCGGCGTGAAGCTGGCCGGCAATGTGGGACATCAGTTCGCACTGACCGCCGGACTGATCACTGCCATGGATCTGTCCGATGTGACAGTCTCCATCGATGCGGATTTACAGGACGATGTGGATGTGATCGAAGAGATGATCGATAAGTTCCATAACGGCTGTGACATCGTATACGGTGTCCGCAAGGAACGAAAGACAGATACTTTCTTTAAACGTACCACGGCGCAGGGCTTCTACAAAGTCATGGAAATGATGGGCGTCAAGACCATATATAATCATGCGGATTTCCGCCTGATGTCCAAGCGCGCGGTAGAGCAGTTCTCCAAGTATCAGGAGACCAATCTGTTCTTAAGAGGCATGATGCCACTGATTGGATACCAGACAGATTGTGTTTACTATGACCGTAAGGAAAGAGTGGCCGGAGAGTCCAAGTATCCGTTAAAGAAGATGCTGGCACTGGCATTCAACGGAATCTCTTCTTTCAGCGTGAAGCCGATCAGTATGATTCTGGGTGCCGGTATGATCATTGTAGCCTTGAGCATTCTGGCGGCAATCTATGCATTGATCTCTTATTGTACCGGACATGTGGTGCCGGGATGGACTTCCCTGATCCTGTCCATCTGGTTCCTGGGCGGTATCCAGCTGATGGCCATCGGACTGGTGGGCCAGTATATCGGCAAGATTTATATTGAAGTAAAACATCGTCCCAGATATAACATCGAAAAGGTACTGAAATAATGAATTATAAAAAAGGCATTTTAAGTGTTGTATTGTGGTTCATTTATGCAATGACAGCGGGAACCGGACTGGTAGGCACGACAATGGTCATGCTGCTGCCGGAGGGTGGTTCCCGCCCGATCGGCCTTGTTATCGCAGGCGTATGGCTTGCGGTGACAGGGCTGGTTGTTTTTCTGTTACATAGGCTTTTTGAGACGAGCCGGGACCGACAAAGAGAAGACAGGCGGCAGGCCGGGCTGATCCTGGAAGGCGTGCTGTTCGTGGCGTTGATCGCCGCCGGTATTGCACTGCGTGCCAGAGAAGTGATGCTATATGATGTAAGCGGAGAAGGTGGAAATGTCTGGTTTGATGCTGTGAAGGTCACCGAGACCACACAGATCCCGCAGGTAGTACATGGAGCGGTCTACTTTTATTTGCAGGTGTTGCATGGACTTCTGGTATTTTTAGGCAATAAGATGACGGCAGCCCTGATCCTGCAAGTGGTCTTGCAGATTCTTGTTGGAATTTTCTTTTATTTTGCAGTCCGGAAGCTGACCGGCGCAGCGGCTGCCATAGTGGCTCTGGGATACTGGATGTTATGCCCGGTCGTATCGAATACGGTGACACTTGGACCGGAAGACTTGTATCTGCTGCTGTGGATGATTGGTCTGTGTGCAGTGGCGGGAACTCTGGGACATTTTCAGCAGACGGGGAATATCCCCGGTATCCGTTCTCTGATTGGTTTCTTTTTCAGCGGTATTGCTATCGGTGTGCTGGGATATCTGGATGTTATGGGATTTCTGCTGTTACTGATTGCTTTTTCCGTATTGTTTCTGGAAACGGAGCAGGAGACAGGGGCTTTACGCCGGATCAGCGCGGTGCTTCTTGGAATACTGGGAACACTGGCGGGATTTTTCCTCTGTATCGCACTGGATGCGGTAGGCAGCGGGAAGCTGATGGGCAATGTGCTGCTGGCATGGTGGAGAGTCTGTGAGCCGAAAAAGTTTTCACTGGCAGTAACGTATGCGGAGAGCGCAGGCTGGGGCAATACTTTTTCTGTGGTTGCTGCGGTTTTCATGGAGACACTCTTTTGTCTCGGAGCCTTTTCCTACTGGTGTCGGAAAAAGTGGGAGAGACAGACGGTATGGGTAGCTGCCATAGTGGCTCTGGGAGTACTGGTTTGCGCCGGTATGACCGGGGAGGAAATGCAGGGTCTTTCTCTGATGACTTTGCTGGTGGCCGTAATAGGCGGCGCGGGAGTACAGGCAATTTTACCCTATGCGACCCGGAAGGATCTGTTACAGACGGTCGTAGAAACAGAAGTAATGAGTTCGCCGAAAAAGTGCAGACTGAAAGTACAGGATCTGGAGACCGAGGAACTGCCGGAGGAAGAACCGGCGCCGGTACCGGAAGAAATCGAAGAAGCAGACAAAATACAGTTTATCGAAAATCCCCTGCCACTGCCGAAAAAGCATGTGCCTAAGGTGCTGGATTATAAGTTGAACAGTGCTGATGGTGATTTCGATTATGATTATCCGGTGGCGGATGACGATGATTTTGATCATTAAAAATCTGTTGATTTCCTAATGAAATGTTGGATTGACGGACATACTAAAAGACGATACGAAAGGTGGAATGCCTTTGTGTCGTCTTTTTGTTATTTAAATTTCCGAAATCATAAAATCATCAAAACAGGGAGGATACAGACCGTGCAGAATCAGAAAGCAAACGATCAGAACAGAAATGAAGCGCCCAAGACTGAGGCGGAGGAGCACAGAGACGAAAGAATAGAAAAAACGGGGCAGCTGACCCTGTCGGGAGAAGTGTCCGGGAAAAAGATCCATCTGCTGACTATCATCGGAGAGATCGAAGGTCATGACAACCTCTCCGGCAATTCAAAGACCACGAAATATGAGCATATTCTGCCACAGTTGGCAGCCATCGAAGACAGTGAGGAGATCGGAGGCGTTCTGGTATTGCTAAACACCATGGGCGGGGATGTGGAGGCGGGACTGGCTATTGCGGAGATGCTGGCGTCCTTAAGCAAACCCACGGTATCTCTGGTGCTGGGTGGTAGTCATTCCATCGGCGTGCCCATTGCGGTGAGCTGTAAATATTCCTTCATTGTACCGACGGGAACCATGGTGATCCATCCGGTAAGGATGAACGGGATGGTGATCGGGGTACCTCAGACCTTTGAATATTTCAAGCTGATCCAGGACAGGATCACCGGATTCGTATGCAGACATTGCAAGATCAGCAGACAGAAGCTGGAAGACCTCATGATGGAGACCGGCTTCCTCACGAAAGATGTGGGAAGCATTCTGGTGGGGGAAGAAGCGGTAAAACACGGCATTATTGATGAAACGGGCGGTATCGACCGGGCCATCTGCAAGCTTCGGGAGATGATCGAAGGGAATAGAAAAAAGGATGACAAGGCCATAGAAAAATGATATACTTCTAATTATGACTATTTAGTTAATTATTCTGAATAGTTATATTAGTATTAACATTGAAGTTAGGGGTATGATGACATGGCATCTTCATCAGGCAAAAGAACATCATCTTCCAATAGGACAAGAAAAAGTACTACAGGCAGCCGCAGCAGACAGACACAGAGGACGGCACAGGACAGCGAACTGTTCCATGAGATCGGGCTGATCGTTCTGTTTGTGGCAATGGTGATATTATTTTGTTGCAATTTTGGTATTATCGGCCCGGTCGGCAATGCGATCAGCGGGGTCTTATTCGGGATCTTCGGATTTACTGCGTATATAGCGCCGGTTGCGATATTTTTGGCGGTGGCTTTCTGGTTCGCCAACGAGGGGAACCCTACCGCTGTGCGGAAAATGATTGCAGGCATCGTATTGTTCCTGATGATCGGCGTGATCTGCGACCTGATTGCCAAGACCGCCGGTTCGATGGAACAGTACGATATCAAAGTATTATATGCGGATTGCAGTACCGGCAAAAAGGGCGGCGGTATTCTGGCAGGAAGCATCTGCTATCTGCTGTTGCATTATCTGGAGACCGTAGGAACGGTTCTGGTGGTATTGTTATGCTCTGTGATCAGTCTGATTCTGGTGACAGAACGATCCTTCTTAAACAGCATGCGAAACGGCGGTGACCGGATACGTGAACTGTCCAGAGAGGACGCGGTGCGCAGACGGGAGAATGCCCAGATCCGCAGACAGGAACAGGAGGAGCGTAATTCCCAGAGAGAGGAAGCCAGACGCATCCGGGAAGAGGAGCGGAGAATCCGCGAGGAAGAACGCAGACTTCGGGCGGAGGAGAAGGAAAATGAGCAGATCCTGAATGCCATCCCCCGCAGAGAGAAAAAGGTCAGCGGTGTTATGATGGACACTTCCCTGAAAAAGCAGGAGGCACAGCCTGCCGGAAGACGGGAAGATATTCATGAGATTGTTTATGAGGAAGACGCACAGGAAGTACCTGTGGTGGAAGAGACCAGAGTGACTTCCAGTGATTTTGATAAGATCCGTGTAGCGGGAATGCATCAGGTGACCATGCAGGAAGCTGTGGCAGAGGAGCCTTACGAAGAGATCCCTGTGGAGGAAGTGACAAGTGAGGCAACCTTTAAAAAGCCGTTTGAGCGCAGAGAATCCTGGCAGGAAGAGGCAGCACTTCTGACGCCACAGGCAGAAGCTATCCGGATCCACAAGGAAGACATTCCCGAACCTGTGGAAGTGCCCGCAAGGCAGCCAGAGCCGGAAACTGTGGCATCTGCTCCTGTGACAACGGCAAGGACGGGAGCAGACACAAGACCTAAGATCACAGCACCGGAGCCTCCCAGGGGGAATTCCCTGGCGGAAGATCAGATACATAAGGATATTGCGAAAGCAGCCAAACAGCCGCCGGCAGAATATCACATTCCTCCTTTGAGTCTGTTACAGAAGGGAAAGGCTGCCACGGGAGATTCCTCCAGAGAATTAAAAGAGACTGCCATGCGATTACAGCAGACATTGAATACTTTTGGCGTAAAGGTAACAATCACCGATATCAGTCAGGGTCCCAGCGTTACCCGGTATGAATTGCAACCGGAACAGGGCGTAAAGGTATCCAAGATCGTAGGCCTGGCGGATGATATCAAGCTGAATCTGGCGGCAACGGATATCCGTATCGAGGCGCCGATCCCCGGAAAGGCAGCCATCGGTATCGAAGTTCCGAACAAAGAGAATATGACAGTCGCTCTCAGAGACCTGTTGGAGAGCAAAGAGTTTCAGGAGTTCAATTCCAATATCGCCTTTGCCGTGGGTAAGGATATCGCGGGTAAGACGGTGGTGGCAGATATTGCCAAGATGCCCCATATGCTGATCGCCGGAGCCACCGGTTCCGGTAAGTCCGTATGTATCAACACTCTGATCATGAGTATTTTGTACAAGGCACATCCGGACGATGTGAAACTGATCATGGTGGATCCGAAGGTCGTAGAACTGAGTGTCTACAACGGCATTCCGCATCTGCTGATCCCGGTAGTGACAGATCCCAAGAAGGCTTCTGCCGCACTGCACTGGGGTGTCAGTGAGATGGAAGACCGTTACCGGAAGTTCGCGGATTATAACGTCCGTGATCTGAAGGGGTATAATAAGAAGATCGAGACCATGCCGGTTCCGGAGGGAGAGGAAGCACCGAAGAAAATGCCGCAGATCGTCATTATCGTGGACGAGCTGGCGGATCTTATGATGGTATGTCCCGGCGAGGTGGAGGAATCCATCTGTCGTCTGGCGCAGCTGGCAAGAGCTGCCGGCATCCATCTGATCATTGCCACCCAGCGGCCCAGTGTGGATGTCATTACCGGTCTGATCAAGGCCAATATGCCCAGCCGTGTGGCATTCTCTGTATCCAGTGGTGTGGATTCCCGTACGATCCTGGATATGAATGGTGCAGAGAAGCTGCTTGGTAAGGGTGATATGTTGTTCTACCCCCAGGGATATTCCAAGCCGGCCCGGGTACAGGGTGCTTTTGTATCCGATAAGGAAGTATCCGATGTGGTGGATTATCTCAAGAACCAGACCCTTGGCAACACTTATAGCAACTATGCCGAGGACATTGAAGAGAAGATTAAAAATATCGGTTCGTCGGGAGGATCCTCCGGAAGCGGTTCCGGCGGTGGCAATGACAGAGACGAATATTTTGAAGAAGCTGCACGTTTTATTATTGATAAAGACAAGGCCAGCATCGGCATGTTACAGCGTGTGCTGAAGATCGGCTTCAATCGTGCCGCCAGAATCATGGATCAGTTGTGTGAATACGGCGTGGTCGGTGAGGAAGAGGGGACAAAGCCCAGAAAAGTACTTATGAGTATGGAACAGTTCGAACAGCTGTTGGAGGAGATCTGACATTTGCTTGGAACTGTCTGAATAAACGGAGGGAAACGGATATGAAAACGGATATTGAAATTGCACAGGAAGCGGTATTGGAGCCTATTACGAAGGTCGCTGCAACCATAGGGATCGAAGCGGACGATCTGGAACTGTACGGAAAATACAAGGCAAAGCTTTCCGAGGAATTTTTAGATAAGATTGCAGACCGTCAAAGCGGTAAACTGATTCTGGTAACGGCCATCAATCCCACCCCCGCGGGAGAAGGCAAGACCACGACTACGGTCGGTCTGGGAGAAGCTTTCGGCAGGATGGGCAAAAAGGCGGTCATTGCTCTCAGAGAGCCGTCCTTAGGTCCCTGTTTCGGTATCAAGGGAGGAGCTGCCGGCGGCGGTTACGCTCAGGTGGTACCCATGGATGAACTGAATCTGCATTTTACCGGTGACTTTCATGCCATCACCTCCGCCAACAATCTGCTGGCTGCCCTTCTGGACAACCATATCCAGCAGGGAAATGAACTCGGCATTGATACCAGACAGATCGTCTGGAAGCGCTGCGAGGATATGAACGACAGAGTCCTTCGCAACATTGTGGTGGGACTTGGCAACAAGACGGACGGCTTTGTCAGAGAGGATCATTTTGTTATTACCGTGGCCAGTGAAATCATGGCGATCCTGTGTCTGGCAGACGATATGAAGGATCTGAAGGAGCGTCTGAGCAAAATCGTTGTGGCTTACAACTATCAGGGAGAGCCGGTGACCGCCGGACAGCTGAAAGCAGTCGGCGCCATGGCCGCACTGTTGAAGGATGCCATTAAGCCCAATCTGATCCAGACCTTAGAGCATACTCCCGCACTGGTACACGGAGGCCCGTTTGCCAACATCGCCCACGGATGTAACTCCGTCAGAGCCACCAAAGCAGCCATGAAGATGGCGGACTATTGCATCACAGAAGCCGGCTTCGGCGCAGACCTGGGGGCAGAGAAATTCTTCGACATCAAGTGCCGTAAGGCAGGACTTACTCCCGATGCCGTAGTACTGGTCGCAACCATCCGTGCACTGAAATACAACGGTGGCGTGGCAAAGGCAGATCTGGGTGCGGAGAATCTGGAAGCACTGAAGAAGGGCATCGTCAATCTGGAGAAGCATATCGAGAATCTCCAGAAATACGGTGTGCCTGTAGTGGTTACCCTGAATTCCTTTATCACTGACAGCGCGGCAGAGACCGCTTATGTCAGAGAATTCTGCGAGACAAGAGGCTGTGAGTTCGCACTTTCCGAAGTATGGGAGAAAGGCGGCGAGGGCGGAATCGCTCTGGCAGAGAAAGTATTAAAGGCAATGGAAGAAAAAGAGAATCATTTCCATGTTTTATATGAAAATGAACTGTCTCTTCAGGATAAGATCACAAAGATTGCCAGGGAGATCTACGGAGCAGACAGCGTGAGCTTTGCGCCGGCTGCGGCGAAGCAGTTAAAGCGCCTGACGGAGCTGGGCTTTGGCGAGCTGCCGGTATGTATGGCGAAGAATCAGTATTCCCTGTCGGATGATCCCACACTGTTGGGAAGACCTTCCGGCTTTGAGTTAAATGTAAGAGAAGTCTATGTATCTGCCGGTGCCGGCTTTGTCGTAGTGCTCACCGGTGCGGTCATGACCATGCCGGGTCTGCCCAAGGCACCTGCCGCTTATAATATCGATGTGGATGACAGCGGTAAGATCACAGGATTGTTCTGATAAGGAGGAAAAGTGTCCCATGGCACAGTTAATAGATGGAAAAGCAATTTCCGCACAGATCAAAGACGAAGTAAAAGAAAAAGTCGCATGGTTAAAAGAGCAGGGCTGTGAAGTGACTCTGGCCGTGATTCAGGTAGGCGCGGATCCCGCATCTTCCGTATATGTCCGCAATAAGAAAAAGGCATGTGAATATGTAGGTGTCCGCTCTCTGGCGTATGAACTTCCGGAGGAGACCACCGAAGAAAAGCTGTTGAATCTGATCCGGGAATTGAATGACAGAACGGATGTCAACGGAATTCTGGTACAGCTGCCTTTGCCGAAACATATCGACGAGGAAAAGGTGCTGGATGCCATCTCTCCCTTAAAGGACGTGGACGGATTTCATCCGCAGAATGTCGGCGCACTCTGCATCGGCAAGCCCGGTTTCGCGTCTTGTACTCCGGCGGGAGTCATCCAGCTTCTGAAGCGTTCCGGCATTGAGATCGCCGGAAAAGAATGCGTTGTGATCGGCAGAAGTAATATCGTCGGCAAGCCCATGGCTCTGTTGCTGCTTCGGGAGAACGGCACCGTAACGGTGGCTCACAGCCGTACCAAAGATTTGAAAGAAGTGACAAAGAGAGCGGATATTCTGGTGGTGGCTGTCGGAAAGCCGAAAATGATCACCGCAGAATATGTCAAAGAAGGTGCAGTTGTCATTGATGTGGGAATCCACCGCAATGAAGAGAATAAACTGTGTGGCGATGTGGATTTTGACAGCGTGGAACCTGTATGCAGTGCCATTACTCCGGTTCCCGGAGGTGTAGGTCCCATGACCATAGCCATGCTGATGAACAACTGTCTGGAATCAGTGTCTTTGCAGGCAGTAAGAGGATGATTGTATGAAGTGTCCGAATTGCGGGGCGGAAATGAAAGAAGGAATGCTTTACTGCGAACATTGCGGTGAAGATATTCATATTGTTCCCGATTTTGAACCGGAAATTGAATACAATATGGAGCAGACGCTGAACGATATTGCCAGAGAGATGGAACCGGAAGAAACTGCCGCAGAGCCGGCAGCTGACACACCGGAATTGCAGGACTGGGACAGGACACCGCAGGACCATACCGGCAGTCATCCCTTTCGCTGGAAATTCCTTGTACTTGTGGTGGTGCTTGCAGTGGTGGCGGTGGTATGCATCGGCTTCGGAATCTCGTATTCCCATTATCATTCCGCGGAGTATCAGGCTAAGTGCGCCAGAGAGTATGTGGCTTCGGAGGAATACGACCAGGCAATCACCTGCTATGAGAGGGCTCTGGAACTGGAACCGGAAAATATTACTTTAAAATTCGAACTGGCGGATATTTATTTTCAGAAGAATAACAAGATGGAATATGAGTATCTGCTCCGGGAAATCGTTACAGATTCTGCAGCAACCACCGAACAGCTGGAAAGTGCTTATGGAAAACTGATAGCCATCTATGCAGCCAGAGAGGATTATAAAACCATTAACGATCTGCTGTTGAACTGTGGCAATGTAAACATTATGAGCAAATACCAGAGTTACATGGCAATGGATCCGGAATTCAGCCTGAAGGAAGGGTATTATACCAGTATTCAGCCATTGAAACTGACAACTTTCGGAAGCGGTAAGATCTACTATACTACGGATGGAAGTGAGCCCGGAGAGCACAGCGCCCTGTATACGGCTCCTATTTTGCTGGAAAGCGGCGATTATTGTATTAAGGCGGTCTATATCAACGAAAATGGGATCAGCAGTCAGGTGATCACCAGAAATTATCATATCGAGATCGAAGAACTGAGTGCACCGGAAGTGACGGCGGTCAGCGGGGATTACGAATTTCCCATCAATATTGAAGTGACCGACGGAAAAGACGTCTATTATACTACGGACGGTTCGGATCCTACGCAGAATTCCACAGTGTATACCGGTCCGATTCCCATGCCGCTGGGAAAATCCGTTTTTCGTTTTATCCGGATCGCGGATGGCAGAAAGAGTGAGATCGTGGAGAAAAGCTACGATCTGGTCATGAATACCGAGTTTATGCCGGAAGATGCTGTGACAAAGGTAGTGAATTATGCTGTAGAAAATGGTAAAATAGCAGATGCATCCGGGCATTTTGATGATTCCTCTGCCGCATACATTTATCAATATCAGTATGTAACGAATATCAACAAGGTGGATGATTTTTATGTCATTGCCGAGATCTACCGGGGGGAGGACGGAACGGTGACAAAAACGGGAAATCTGTTCGCCGTGAATGCCTACACCCGGGAACTGTACAAATTGCAGATGGACGAAAGCGGTCGCCATTTGATTCTTGGGGATCGTTTAGATATATAATCCTAACAGAAGGGACGGAAAAAGAGAAATGTATAAGATCGTAAAAAAGCAGGAGCTGACAACCAACATCTATCTGATGGAGGTAGAAGCAAACAGAGTGGCAAAGACCTGTGAACCCGGGCAGTTTGTCATCGTAAGAATGGATAGTGAGAGTGAGCGTATTCCTCTGACCATCTGTGATTACAACAGAGAAAAAGGAACGGTTACCATTGTGTTCCAGACCGTAGGCGCCGGTACGAAACTCATGGCACAGTTAGAAGAGGGAGAATACTTCCATGACTTCGTAGGACCTCTGGGATGCCCTTCCGAGCTGGTGGAGCAGCCTCTGGAAGAAGTAAAGGCCAAGAAGATCCTCTTCGTGGCAGGTGGTGTCGGTGCAGCACCGGTATATCCTCAGGTAAAATGGCTGCATGAGCATGGCGTAGCCGCAGATGTTATCGTGGGAAGTAAGACCAAAGATCTGCTGATTCTGGAAAAAGAGATGGAAGCGGTTGCCGGAAATCTCTATGTGACCACCGATGACGGTTCTTACGGAAGAAGCGGTATGGTAACCCAGACCATCAAGGATCTGGTAGCGGAAGGCAAAAAGTACGATCTGTGCATTGCCATTGGTCCCATGATCATGATGAAATTCGTGTGTCTTTTGACCAAAGAACTGGAGATCCCCACCATTGTCAGCCTGAATCCCATTATGGTAGACGGAACGGGAATGTGTGGTGCCTGTCGTGTAACGGTCGGTGGTAAGGTGAAGTTTGCCTGCGTAGACGGTCCTGAATTCGACGGACATGAAGTAAACTTCGATGAGGCAATGAGACGTCAGCAGATCTACAAGACCGCTGAGGGACGTGCAATGCTGGCTCTGGAAGAGGGCGAGACCCATCACGGCGGCTGTGGCAACTGCCAGTAAGTATTTAGCTGCAAAGTTTGAACACGATAAATCAGAAAGGCATGGTTAAAATAAAATGGATGTATTAAAGAGAGTTCCTGTCAGAGAGCAGGATGCAAAGGAACGTGCTACCAACTTTAAAGAGGTATGTCTCGGATATAACAAAGAAGAAGCTATGGAAGAGGCTTCCCGCTGCATTAACTGTAAAAATGCACAGTGTGTAAAGGGCTGTCCCGTAGCGATCCAGATCCCGCAGTTTATTGAGCAGGTGAAGAACGGCAATATCGAAGAAGCTTATCATATCATCGGAGAATCCAGTGCACTTCCCGCTGTCTGCGGCCGTGTATGCCCGCAGGAGAGCCAGTGTGAAGGAAAATGTATCCGCGGTTTCAAGGGAGATCCCATTTCCATCGGTAAGTTGGAGCGTTTCGTAGCTGACTGGGCAAGAGAGAACGGCATCAAGCCCGCTCCCGCAGCACAGAAAAACGGCAAAAAGGTCGCAGTCATCGGTTCCGGCCCCGCAGGCCTTACCTGTGCCGGAGATCTGGCAAAGATGGGATATGATGTGACCATTTTCGAGGCACTGCATGAGGCAGGCGGCGTACTGGTATACGGTATTCCCGAGTTCCGTCTTCCCAAGAGCGCTGTTGTGGCAAAAGAGATCGAGAATGTAAAATCTCTCGGTGTTCATATTGAGACCAACGTGGTCGTAGGCAAATCCGTGACCATCGACCAGTTGATGGATGAAGAAGGCTTCCAGGCTGTATTTATCGGTTCCGGTGCCGGACTGCCGAAGTTCATGGGTATCCCCGGCGAGAATGCCAACGGTGTATTCTCCGCCAATGAGTACCTGACCAGAAGCAATCTGATGAAGGCTTTTGATCCCGATTCCAGAACCCCTATCATGCATGGTAAGAAGGTAGCCGTTGTGGGTGGCGGTAACGTGGCTATGGATGCTGCAAGAACCGCACTTCGTCTGGGTGCAGAGGTACACATCGTATACCGCAGAAGCGAAGAGGAGCTTCCTGCCAGAGTGGAAGAAGTACATCATGCAAAAGAGGAAGGCATTATTTTCGATCTGCTGACCAATCCTACCGAGATCCTGTCTGATGATAAGGGATGGGTGACCGGCATGAAGTGCATCCGCATGGAACTGGGCGAGCCCGACGAGAGCGGCAGACGCCGTCCTGTGGAAGTGCCCGGATCCGAGTTCGTGATGGAACTGGATACCGTGATTATGTCTCTGGGTACCTCCCCGAATCCTCTGATCTCTTCTACCACCAAGGGTCTGGATACCAATAAGTGGAAGTGCATCATTGCAGATGAAAATAACGGTAAGACCACCAAGGAAGGTGTCTATGCCGGTGGAGATGCAGTGACCGGAGCAGCTACCGTTATTCTGGCCATGGGAGCAGGCAAGGCTGCTGCCAAGGGCATTGACGAATATCTGAGTGCAAAATAATTATCCCGGATCCGGTCACAAGACCGGATAGAATGGAGGATTACATGGTAAGACATATTGTTATGTGGAGCCTGGAAGGCAATCTGACGAACGAGGAGAAGAAAGCAACCGCTGAGAAGATCAGGGCGCTTTTGGAACCCATTAAAGAAAAGGTTCCCGGTGCTGTAAAAGTGGAAGTGATCATCAACCAACTGGACAGCAGTAACCGGGATGTGGCCCTGATCTCTGATTTCACAGATACAGAGGCACTGGCTGCCTATCAGGTGCATCCGGATCATCTGGCTGCAAAAGAATATATTGGATCCGTGGCAGGCAACAGAGCCTGCCTGGATTACGAATATTAAGGATGGTGTTAGCGTATGGCATGGTGTCCGAAATGTAAAAACGAATATCGGGAAGGAATCACCGTATGTCCCGATTGCGGAGAAACACTGGTAAGTGAGGAAGAACTGACGGACTTTACTTCCATGCTGTTCGGTGAACAGGACGAGATGGAGAAGCTAAAGGATTTCCTTACATACAATGGGATCGAGAAGAGCAAGATTACCTTTGACGAGGCAGAACAGGTCTATGAGCTGTTTGTGGATGCCAAAGAGGAAAAACAGGCCAAGACCATTGCCAGAGTCTTTCTGGAACAGCAAGAAAAGGAACGGAAGGAGAATGCCGCGGAGGAAGAAGCTGCGGTAGATGAATTCCTGATGCCGGAAGAGGAAGAATCGGAAGAGAAGATAACTTCCGGCGAACTGTTGAAGACAGCTTCTACTCAGGGCGGACTTACCTATATGAACAGCGGTGCCAAAGCTGAGGAAAACAGATCCTCTGCCTGGGTTCTGCTGGTGGTGGGAGTGCTGGGAATGCTGGTGATGATCCTTGGAATTACGGGTGTGCTTCCCCTTAACATCGGTAATGCTTATATGTTCTACGGAGTCATGAGTGCCGTATTCATTCTGTTCATTGTCATGGGGGTGGTGTCCATGCGCAATGCGAAGATCTTTGAGAAAAAGGCGGAATCCGAGAACTCTCTGGTAGATACACTCGTAAAATGGAGCGGGGAAAATCTGACAGCGGAAAAAATCGACGCGCAGATCGAAAATGCCGCAGATACACCCGAGGAAGCTCTGTATTACAAGAGATTCGAGGTCATCCGCAGCCAGATGAACCATCAGTTCATGAATCTGGATCAGCAGATGTTAGAGAATCTCATCGATACGAAGATCTATGAACAGATCTTCCCGGATACCGACGGAGCAGAGGAAGCATGATCAAAATATCCATCGTGTGTGTAGGTAAAGTAAAGGAAAAATTTTTCCGGGATGCCATAGAGGAATACAGCAAACGTCTGGGCCGCTATACGAAGTTAAATATTATCGAGGTGGCGGATGAGATGACACCGGACGGAGCCGGTGCGGCCGTGGAAGATCAGATCCGGGAAAAAGAGGGAGCCAGAATTCTGGCAAAACTGCCTCAGGATGCCCTGATCGTCACACTGGAGATCACCGGGAAAAATTATTCTTCCGAGGAATTTGCGGCATGGATCGAGGACTGCAGCGTCCGGGGGAAAAGCCATATCTGTTTTGTCATCGGCGGCTCTCTGGGACTGCACCCGAGTGTCTGCCAAAAAGCGGATCTGGCCTTGAGTTTTTCCAAAATGACCTTTCCTCATCAGCTGATGCGGGTGATCCTGTGCGAACAGATCTATCGTGCCTTCCGGATCATTCAGCATGAGCCTTACCACAAGTAAAGAGCAGAAGTATAAGCGTATGACAAAAAAACAACGTGCATTAGAAATCATAGAACGTCTGAAAAAGGAATACCCGGATGCCGGATGCACTCTGGATTACGACCAGGCCTGGAAGCTGCTCGTCAGTGTCCGGCTGGCTGCCCAGTGTACCGATGCCCGGGTAAATATCGTAGTGGAAAAGCTGTATGAGAAGTTCCCGGATGTGGATGCTCTGGCCAAAGCTCCCGTGGAAGAGATCGAGGCTATCGTAAAGCCCTGCGGTCTTGGTCACAGCAAAGCCAGAGACATCAGCGCCTGCATGAAGATCCTGCGGGATAAATATCAGGGGAAAGTTCCGGATAATTTTGAGGAACTTCTGTCCCTGCCGGGGGTCGGCAGAAAGAGTGCGAATCTGGTCATGGGGGATGTCTTCGGAAAGCCCGCCATTGTAACGGACACGCACTGCATCCGTCTGGTGAACCGCATGGGACTGGTGGACGGAATCAAAGAACCTGCAAAGGTGGAAAAAGAACTGTGGAAGATCATTCCGCCGGAAGAAGGCAGCGATTTCTGCCACAGGCTGGTATATCACGGCAGAGAAGTGTGTACCGCCAGAACCCATCCCTATTGTGAAAAATGCTGTATCAGTGACATCTGTAAAAAAGTCGGTGTATAAGAGCAGGCGGCTGGATGACTGCCGCGGACAGGAGTAAGTCTATGAGAATGTATGACATTATCATGAAAAAGAGAAACGGCGGAGAGCTTTCGAAAGAAGAGATCCACTTTTTTATTGAAGGCTATACCCGCGGAGAGATTCCGGATTATCAGGTATCCGCGCTGATGATGGCAATCTATTTTCAGAAGATGACCGAAAACGAGACTTATGAGCTGACCATGGCCATGACACACAGCGGTGAGATGCTGGATCTGTCCGGAATCCATGGTTGCAAGGTGGACAAACACAGCACCGGTGGTGTGGGAGATAAGACCTCTCTGGCACTGACTCCCATGGTGGCAGCCTGTGGGATCCCGGTAGCCAAGATGAGCGGCAGAGGACTGGGACATACCGGCGGAACCATTGACAAGCTGGAAAGCTTTCCCGGTTTTTCCACGTCGCTGACCACGGAACAGTTTATTGATAATGTAAATAAGATCGGCATTGCCATTATGGGACAGACCGCAGATCTGGCACCGGCGGATAAAAAGCTGTATGCTCTGCGGGATGTAACAGCTACCGTAGACAATATGTCCCTGATCGCCAGCTCCATTATGAGCAAGAAGCTGGCAGCCGGTGCGGATGCCATTGTACTGGATGTCAAGACCGGAAGCGGTGCTTTTATGAAGAGCAGGGAAGATGCGTTTGCTCTGGCGGAAGAAATGGTGAAGATCGGCAAAAATGCCGGACGCAGGACCATTGCCGTGATCTCCGATATGGACCAGCCTTTGGGGCGGGCCGTGGGAAATGCCCTGGAAGTGAAGGAAGCCATTGCCACCCTGCGGGGAGAAGGACCGGAAGATTTTCGGGAACTCTGCATGGTGTTGGGAAGCCGGATGCTGTTAGCCGGTGGCAAGGCAGAAAGTGTCGAACAGGCAAGGCAGATGCTTAGCGATGTGATTGCTGACGGCAGTGCCTTACGGAAACTGGCGCAGTTCGTGGAAGCACAGGGCGGTGATCCCGCGGCGGTAACGAATCCGGAACTTCTGCCGAAGGCATCCATGGTGGTGCCGGTCTGCGCGGACAGAGACGGTTATGTAGGAAAGATCGCCTGTGAGGACATCGGAATCTGTTCTCTGTTGTTAGGCGGCGGAAGAGAGACCAAGGAAAGTAAGATCGACCTGTCCGTGGGTATCCTTCTGGAGAAGAAAAAAGGAGATGCGGTGAAAAAGGGCGAGGTTCTGGGATACCTTCATGCCAATGATAAGCAACGTCTGGAAGCGGCAAAGGAGAAATTCCAAAACGCTTACTTTATTACCGACAGCTGTCCCGGCACGGAGCCTCTGATCAAGGGCATTCTGGAATAACATATTCTGCTGTTTTCCTTCATATAGTTCTATATGAAAAAGAGAAGACAGCCGTACCAAACAGAAAAATGGATCGATTCATTGCAGCTTCCCAAGGACGTGTGTATGGGGGCACTGCGGGTAACACTGACGGGAAATTCCGAGGTCTGGATCGAGAATTACAGGGGGATTCTGGAGTATACCGGAGAACGGATCCTGTTGCAGGCCAAGACCTGTCAGGTGTGTCTGGAAGGAAGCAGACTTTCCATCGACTATTATACCAATGAAGATATGAAGATCAGCGGAAATATCTGTGCGCTGCGTTATTTATGAGGTAAATGGTTACGGAAAGGTAAGAGGGTTAAGATGACGGAATGGATCAAACGCCTGCAGGGCTATGTGAAGATTCGGGTATGGGGCTTTGCACCGGAGCGATTTATCAATCTGTGCAGCAATAAAAATATCTTGCTGTGGGAAATAGAAAAGCGGGAGGATACCTATACCATGTGTGTCAGCCTGCGTTCCTTTTATCAGCTGCGGCCTATCGCCAGGAAAACAAAAGTAAGGGTAGTCATATCGGAAAGATATGGACTACCTTTTTTCGTGCCGGGTATGCTGCGAAGAAAAGCCTTTCTGGCAGGTCTGTGTCTGACGGTGGCTTTCTGGATGATCTCGTCTATGTTTGTATGGGACATTCAGGTCACCGGTAATTATCAGGTGACGGACGATGTGTTTTTTACATTTCTGGAAGAGGAAGGGGTTCGCACCGGAATGCGCCGCAGAGACCTGAATATTGGGGAACTGGAGAAACAGATACGACGGAAATTTTCCCAGGTTACCTGGACTTCCGGACGTCTGGACGGGACGAGGCTGGTCATTGAGATCAAGGAAAACGATATGCCGATTCCCGTGGAAATACAGGAAGATGCGGGAATCGGTAAAGATCTGGTGGCGGAATACGATGGTGTCATTACAGATATGATCGTGCGCTGCGGCGTGCCGAAGGTGGGCATCGGCAGCGAAGTGAAAAAAGGAGATGTTCTGGTGGAGGGCAGGATTCCCATTTATGCCGAGGACGGAACCATCCGCGAGTATCGTACGGTGATGTCGGATGCGGATATCATGCTGGAACATACCGGGAATTTTCAGGCGTATCTGCCTGCGGATTATACCAGAAAACAATACACCGGAAGACAGAAGACTTTTTATTTTGTGCATTTCGGCAGCCGGGAATGGAAGCCGGAAAAGAAGGTGCCTTATCTGCACTATGACTGTCTGCTGGAGACCTGTCCCGTAAAGGCACTGGAATACCTGCATCTTCCCTGTACCATAGGCCGGATCACCTACAGAGAATATCAAAAAACAGAATATTGTTATACGTCGTTGGAAGCAGAACATATTTTAGAGGAAAAAATCTTGGATTTTCTTGAAACTTTAGATGAAAAAGGGGTACAAATAATCTCGAAAGATGTTAAAATAGAAGCAAAGCGCGCCGGCTGGACCGCCCAGGGGGAACTGGTACTGCGGGAAGCCGTCGGAAAACTTCAGGATTCCCAGCCGGAGGATTCGGAGATCCTGATGACAGAAATGAGGATTAGAAAATAGATGAGTGTGACAGCGATCCGTCTGGAAATGGATACGGAACAGATGCAGAAGATCTTCGGTATGCAGGATGCGTACATTAAGAAGCTGGAACAGGATTTTCAGGTAACGATTGTAGACCGTAACGGAAGCGTAATGATCACCGGTGAGGAAGAAAATGCCTCGAAGGCTTCCCGGGTGTTGAAACAGTTGACCGCCCTGTCGGATCACGGCAACGAGATCGAGGAACAGAGTGTGGATTATGCCATCGAAATGGGGAAGGAAGATCAGGAGGAGAAACTGATGGAAATGGATGCGGATTGCATCTGTCATACCATCAGCGGAAAGCCCATCAAGCCCAAGACCCTGGGACAGAAGGCTTATGTGGATGCCATCCGCAAAAATATGATCGTATTCGGACTGGGACCCGCCGGTACCGGTAAGACTTACCTGGCTATGGCCATGGCCATTACGGCTTTTAAAAATAACGAAGTCAGCCGTATCATTCTGACCAGACCGGCCATTGAAGCCGGAGAGAAGCTGGGCTTTCTGCCGGGAGATCTGCAAAGCAAGGTAGACCCGTATCTGCGCCCCCTGTATGATGCTCTGTATCAGATCATGGGGGCGGAAAGCTTTGCCAAAAATATGGAAAAGGGACTGATCGAGGTGGCACCGTTAGCCTATATGAGAGGCCGGACGTTGGACAATGCCTATATTATTCTGGATGAGGCGCAGAACACCACACCGGCACAGATGAAAATGTTCCTGACCCGTATCGGCTTCGGTTCCAAAGTGATCGTAACAGGAGACTCCTCCCAGAAGGACCTTCCCGTAGGGGCAAAGTCCGGTCTGGATGTAGCCACAAGAGTACTGAAAAATATTGATGATATTGCTTTCTGCACGCTGACCAGCAAGGATGTGGTAAGACATCCTCTGGTGCAGAAGATCGTAAAAGCCTACGATGATTACGAAGCCCGGGCAGCGAAGAGTAAGAGAAGCCCGAGATTAAACAGACATCCGGATAAAGGAAACAGATAACTATGAAGAACAAAGAAAAAAACGGGTTTTCGCAGCTTTTACTGCCGGAGATCCTCACGGTCCTGATCGGCGGTGCCGCAGTCTACGGGCTGGGCGTCTGGGGCAAACAACTGTCTGTGGAAAATGCCCTGCGGGATGCTGTGATGACGGTATTGGGACTTGCGGTGGCAGGATTTTTCCTGCGCAGGGAAGTCGTGGATGCACATCTGGATTATGATAACGGGGAGCATCTGATGCGGCTCTGGATCGCTGTCTGGTGCAGCCTTTTGTTTTCGCTGGCCTGTGCATTTCTTCCGGCGGGAGGCTGGCCTTTTCTGGCGGTCTTTGTCGTATTGGCCCTGTTCAGTAATCTGTCGGTGGGCATTGTGTTTTCCGGCGTATTTCTTATGATCGCCACCCTGTGGGGACAGTCGGTGGGCATCTTTTTTCTGTATTTTATCAGCGGCGTTTTTGCAGCCTGTCTTTTCCAGCATTTAGAGCAGGAATTTGCCATTGGGATCCCCTTGTTTCTGTCCCTGTTATGCCTGTTGCTGTGCGAGACTGCCAATGTGGTACTGCTTGCCAACGAACACTTAAGTCTGGAACAGTTTCTGGTACCGGCGGCGAATCTGATCGTGTCTGGAATTCTGCTGTTGGGAATTTTGAAGATTTTTTCGGGTACTGTGGTATTCAAGGACCGCGTAAGATATCTGGAATTGAACGATACGGAGAACCAGGTGCTGGTAAAGTATCGGGAAGAAGACCGTTCGGAATATTTTCTGTGTGTACATACCGCTTATTTCTGCGAACGGATCGCAACCAAACTGGAACTGGACAAGGATGCCCTGAAATGTGCCGGCCTGTATCACAAAAAAGGCTGGGAACTCATGCAGCAGACTCCGGGAATGGATTTCCCGGCGGGAGCGGGAGAGATTCTGGAAGAGTATAAAGGAACGAGAAAATACCGGAAGGCCGAGACCGCAGTGTTGTATTGTTCCGATGCGGTGATAAGTGCCATTTTGTTACTGCTTCACAAAGAACCGGGGAAAAAGCCGGACTATGAACAGCTCATTGACAGGATCTTTGAACAGATCCTTGAAAAAAAGATCTTCACGGAATGTGATCTGTCCTTACGGGACTGGAACCGGATGCAGAAGATATTTAAGGAGGAGAAATTGTACTATGACTTTTTACGTTGAAAATGAAACCGAAGAGACATTTTCAAGCGGGGAGAACAGTTTTCCCATAGAGGAGACCGTAGAACAGGTGGCGACAGCGGTGCTGGATATGGAAGGATGTCCTTATGAGATCCAGTTAAATGTACTGTTGACGGACAATGATGGCATCCATGCCTACAATAAGGAATACCGGAACATTGACCGGGAAACGGATGTGCTGTCTTTTCCCAATCTGGATTTTGATGCTCCCGGCGATTTTGAGATCTCAGAGGACAGGGAGGCGGATTATTTCGACCCGGATACCGGAGAACTGATTCTGGGGGATATTATCATTTCCGTGGACAGGGTCAAAGAACAGGCGGAAAGCTACGGGCACAGCCAGAAGAGAGAGTTCGCCTTTCTGGTAGCTCACAGCATGCTTCATCTGTGCGGCTATGACCACATGGAAGAGGATGAGGCAAAAGTAATGGAGGCAAAACAGGAGCAAGTCCTGGCATCCCTTGGAATTACAAGAGATTAAAAAGGGCGTGTGACACACGTAAAGGTAGCTTACATGAATCAGGTGGAAGTAAAAAGAAGACAAATACAATACTTTTCCTATGCCCTTGCATGTATTAATATCTGGGTATTCGGAAAAAGCATCGGCAATAACGGCCTGGGGTATCTGGCGGCAGCCCTTCTGGTGTATACCCTGTTCTGGGTGCTCACCGGGAAAAATCTGCCGGACAGAATGGGCAGAATGCTCCGGGGAAGAAATGCCAGGGGACAGTATCGGAATGCCTCTAAAATGCGGAAAAACATGATGCTTTTCCAATTCGCGGAAGGGATTCTGGGAACGTTTCTCTGTATGACTCTGGGCTGGGTTCTTCTGGAAAAAGTCTTTCGGGTTCCTTACGGAAGCATGATCCTGTGGATCTTAAGTCCTGCTCTGTTTCTTCGTTGTATCCAGTCGGTGTTTCTGGGATATTTTCAGAGCGAGGGATCGGAACTGCCATCAGCGGTATCCGGTGTCTTACGGCAGGTGTTTTTCCTGGGACTGGGGCTTTTATTTCTTGGCATCTTTAAGACCTACGGCGGGAAGGTAAGCCTCCTTCTGAAACGGGAGGATTTCACTTCCATGTACGGGTGCATGGGGATCGCATTGGGAATGCTGATCTCGGAAGTGCTGGTATTATTGTTTGTTTTGGTGATCTATCGCGGCAGCATGTCCGGCAGGAGAGAAACGGAAAGCGGCATGAAGGGAACGGATTCCTTTTTTGCACAGCTGCGCACTTTACTTTTGAATATGGGAGGGGATATCCTTAAGGATCTTCTCTTACTGTTACCGCTGTGGATCGGATTGCTTTTATTCCAGAAAGGATCTGCGGATATTTATGCTTCCGTGTCTGTCTACGGTATTTTCATCGGCCGCTATTTTGTGACATTGTTGTTGCCTGTTGCAATTTTCTGCGCCGGAATGCTGCCCGGCGTAGCCAAAACCGCCAGCCATATACGCAAAAAAGAAGAAAGATATGCAAAAACGGCATTTCAGGCGGGAATGCAGGGTGCAGCGGCACACGGGTTGTTCTTTACGGCACTGGTCGCCGTGACTGCGGCACCGCTCGGACAGGCTGTGGATGCAACTGCGGGAACGGCGCTGGGAGATTTGTTTACTACGGGATCTTCCTTGCCGCTGTGGCTTCTTCTGTTGTTCTATTTTGCCCAGATATTGGAGATACGTGGGGAAAGGCATCTGGTCTTCGCGGGATACGGCATTCTGGATATCGTGAGTATTATATCTCTGTTAGTTCTTCTGAATACAGGGAATATGACAACGGCGCCGGCCTTAAGCATTGTGCTGGGAACCGCTGCGGGAGCGGTCACTCTGGGAATACTGGCCTGTCTTCGCATGAAGACCTGGCCGGATCCGCTGCGGACGCTGGCGATTCCCGCCGGGGGCTGCTGCGTATGCGGACTGCTGGCTTTCGGACTGGAGAAGATCTTTTTACCCCATTTGGGAGCAGTGGTGACCGTACTGCTGGAATTGGTCATTACCGGTCTGGCCTACTGGTTTCTTCTGCTGATACTGAGATGCTTCCGGGGGCAGGATTTTGCATATATTCCCGGGGGCAGGCTGTTCCGTGCCTTCGGAAAAATGTTCCGGCTGCTGTAAAACTGTTTTTACGGATGTATATTTTCGATAAAATAACTGATACTGATACAAAGAGTGAACATTGACATCTGGATGTGAGGCAGTATGAAATTTGTAAAACGTATCAGTTACTTTTTTGTAATTCCTGTATTCTTTTTAGCACTGGGAATTTTTCTTGGGGTCTGGGGAAGTCGTTTCTTCTATCCCGGGCACTGGCAGGATATGAACGAGCCGACTCTTTCACCACCGGATTCCGGAGAGGAGACCGAGGCCGCCCGGGAGGAAATGTCTGGAACGTCGGAGAGTGTGGCAGCGGCAGCTTCCGGAGAGACCCTCTGTGCGGACACGGAATATGTGCTGGAAGAGACGGACATTGTGCGGAATACCACTGTGGAGACCTCCTGGCAGATTCCACACAAATATATCGGTATGAACAGAGAGAGCTTTTTAGAGACCATGGAACTCTATGCGGCTCACCCGCCGCTTTCGGAGATCGAGAGAGGCTTTGTGGGGCTGGAGGTCTTGGCTTTTTCCAGAGAACGGGTCGTAGTCCGGATGGATTACCGCTATGTACAGCCCAGTGAGAGCTTTTATCTGGCAGTGACAGACAATGAAGTGGTGGTATATTTAGAAGACAGATCCACGGTATATATCAATACCGGGATCCTGTTAGAAGACCTGCCGGAATCGTTGCAGCTTCAGATCATGGACATGCTGTTCGTTCCGGATGAGGAAACTTTATACGATTTTTTGGAGACGTATTCATCATAAAGAAACAGACAAAGGTGATGCAGATGAAGAAACAGATCGGCGTGATCGGCGGGGGAGCTGCCGGAATGATGGCGGCCATTACCGCGGCAAAAGAGGGTGCACAGGTGACGATCCTGGAGCGCAACGACCGTGTGGGAAAGAAAATATTGCAGACCGGAAACGGAAAATGTAATCTGGGGAACCGGGCACTTTCCGTGGAATGTTATCACGGCGGGGATCCGGAATGGATCGCTGCGGTGATTGAACGGTTTGGCACAGAAGATACCATCCGCTTTTTCCAGAGCATCGGACTTATGGTGAAAGAGAAAAACGGATATCTCTATCCGGTCTGTGAGCAGGCGGCTGCGGTGCTGGATGTGCTGCGCTATGAGTTGCAGGCACTCGGTGTGGAGATTCTGTACCAGTGCAAGGTTACCAGAGTGGAACGGATGGATTCCGGGAAACTCCGGGTCAGCGACGGGGAAAAGACATGGCAGTTCGATGCCGTGATCGTGACCTGCGGTGGAAAAGCAGCACCGGCCACCGGCTCGGACGGCAGCGGTTTCAAGATCGCAAAGAAACTGGGACACACCTGTATTCCTTCCGTGCCCGCACTGGTGCAGCTGCGCTGTCAGGAGACCGACCTGTTAAAAGGCATTGCGGGTGTCCGGGCGGACAGCGAGATCCGGATCTTCTGCGACGGCAGAGAAGTGTGCAGGGAACGGGGAGAATTACAGTTGACGGATTACGGCATCTCCGGGATTCCCGTCTTCCAGCTCAGCCGCACAGTGAATTATCTGCTGCGGGAAAAGCAGGAGGTCATGGCACAGATCGACTTTTTACCGGATCTGCCACCGGAAGACTATGAGAAATTACAGGCGGGAAGGAAGCTTTTACAGGGGGACCGTACGGCAGAGGAATTTTTTACGGGAATACTACATAAAAAGCTGACGTCCTCCCTGTTAAAAATGACGGGGATCCGTCTGGCCACACCCATGAAGGAGATCCCGGAGGAAAAGATCCGCAATTACTATCGTCTCTGCCGGGCATTGAAACTGCATATCACAGAGAGCAACCCTTATGAAAATGCGCAGGTATCCGCCGGAGGCGTGGATGTAAAGGAAGTGGAGCCCACCATGGAGTCAAAGCTTTGTCCCGGTGTCTATTTTGCCGGGGAGATTCTGGATGTGGATGGCCGCTGTGGGGGCTACAATCTGCAATGGGCCTGGAGCAGCGGATATCTGGCGGGACATCACGCTGCATTATCGTAAAATAATTTTCACACGTGACTTTCTGCCCACGTAAGGTGCAAAAGCTCCGGAAGGCGGCAGGCCACGGAAAGATATGAGGATGAAAATGATCAGACTGAATCAGCTGAAGCTTCCGGTGGATCACACCAAGGAGCAGCTTATACATAAGACGGCACAGTACTTACGGATCCCAGAGTCGGATATCCTGGAACTTCAGATCCTAAGGCAGTCGCTGGATGCCCGAAAAAAACCGGAACTTTTTTACAGCTACAGTGTCAATGTGTCGGTAAAACGGGAGGAAAAAGTATATAAGGATGCCCTGCGCAGACTGGGTAAGGCCAATGTACTCCCGGCAGAGCCTGTGGAGTATCATTTCCCGGAAGGCGGCACAAGGGAACTGAAGCATCCGGTGGTGATCATCGGAATGGGGCCGGCAGGACTTTTCTGCGCCTATTATCTGGCACAACACGGCTATGCAACACTTCTTCTGGAGCGGGGAGCGGATGTGGATGCCAGACAGGCAGATGTGGAAGCCTTCTGGCAGACCGGAAAATTAAAGCCGGATTCCAATGTGCAGTTCGGGGAAGGCGGTGCCGGAACTTTTTCGGACGGAAAGTTAAATACTCTGGTAAAGGATAAATACGGCAGAAACACAGAAGTGCTGAAAACCTTTGTAGAGCACGGTGCGGATCCGGCGATTGTTTATCAGGCCAAGCCCCATATCGGTACGGATGTCTTAAGCAGAGTCGTGAAGAGCATGCGGCAGGAGATCCAGCGTCTGGGCGGAGAAGTCCGTTTTCACAGTCAGGTAACGGAGATTCTGACTGCGGGCGGTCAGGTCACCGGAGTGAAGGTAAACGACACGGAAGAGATTCCCAGTGAACAGGTGGTACTGGCTCCCGGACACAGCGCCAGAGACACTTTTTCCATGCTGTATGAGAAGCGGTTCCCCATGTCGGCAAAGCCTTTTGCGGTGGGATTCCGGGTGGAGCATCCCCAGAGTCTGGTCAATGTAAGCCAGTACGGCACAGAGACGGTAAAAGGTCTGGGGGCCGCGGCCTATAAGGTGACAGCAAAAACAAGTACCGGCAGAGGTGTCTATTCCTTCTGTATGTGTCCGGGCGGGTATGTGGTCAACGCCTCCTCGGAGCCCGGCAGACTTGCAGTCAACGGTATGAGTTACAGCGGCCGCGACGGGAAAAATGCCAACAGCGCCATTATCGTGGCGGTAACCCCGGCAGATTACGGTTCCGATCATCCGCTGGCCGGAATCGAATTCCAGCGCAGACTGGAACAGAAAGCCTATGAATTATGCGGCGGGAAACTGCCGGTACAGCGGTACGGAGATTTCCGGGAGAAGGTCACCGGGGAACCCCGGCCGGAAGAAAAGGACGCGCAGGAGACCGTCTGGGAAGCATTTAAGCCCCAGTGCAAAGGGGCTTATGAATGGGCGGACCTTACCGGAATCCTTCCCGAAGAATGCAATCGGGCTTTCGTGGAAGGGATGGACAGCTTTGACAGGCAGATCCACGGTTTTGCCTCTCCGGCAGTGATCCTGACGGGAGTGGAGAGCCGGACTTCCTCTCCGGTACGGATTGAGCGGGATGAGGAATTGCAGTCCGCCATCCGGGGCTGTTATCCCTGCGGGGAAGGTGCCGGATATGCCGGCGGGATCACCTCCGCAGCCATGGACGGTATCCGGGTGGCAGAGCAGATCGCTTCCCAGTTTGCCCCACTACAGCGTTGACGTATGACGCAAAATGTTATATGATGCAGATATTCAGAAGTTTACTCCCACAGAGGCTGCTTTGCGGGAGAGGCTGAATGATTATCGTAATTTTAGGGGCTTAGAAAGGCAATCACGTGAATAACATAAGGGAACAAATCAAGAACAAGAAAAGAATCGTCGTTAAAATCGGTTCTTCCTCCTTACAGCATGCTGAGACGGGAGATCTGGATTACATCCGTCTGGAGAAGCTGGTGAGAGAACTCTGTGATATCAGCAATCAGGGGAAAGAAGTCGTACTGGTGACTTCCGGTGCCATTGCAGCAGGAAAACAGGCAGTGCATATAAAAAGTATAGAAGGACAGACGCAGGCAGAGTCCATGGCCATCAAGCAGGCCTGCTCCGCCATCGGTCAGGCAAGGCTGATGATGACGTACCAGAAGCTTTTTGCGGAGTACAATCAGGTGGCGGCACAGATCCTGATGACGAAAAATACCATCGTGGATAACCTGAACCGTTACAATGCCCACAATACCTTTACCCAGCTGTTAAAAATGGGCGCGATCCCGATCGTCAATGAAAATGATACCGTAGCAACCTATGAGATCGAGATCGGTGACAACGATACGCTGTCTGCCATTGTAGCAGCACTGATCGATGCGGATCTTCTGATCCTTCTGTCTGATATCGACGGTCTCTACACCGATGATCCCAGACAGAATCCCGATGCGGAGTTCATCGAACAGGTGGATACGCTTACGGATGAATTTATGAATATGGGCAAAGCCAGCACCGGCAGTAATGTGGGTACCGGAGGCATGAATACCAAGATGATCGCGGCAAAGATCGCTACCAGCTCGGATGTGGACATGATCATTGCCAACAGTAAGGACATCGGAGTGCTTCATCGTCTGTTATCCGGAGCAAACGAGGGTACTTTATTCGTGGCACATAAGAACGAGAGCTTTGATCTGCCGGAATTTGTAGAGAATCTACATAAAAATCAGTGACCATAAGTCAGCGGAAAGAGGAACACATTATGAATATGGAGGAAAGAATAAAGCGCATCAATGAGCTTTATCATAAATCCCAGAACGAGGGACTGACCGACGAAGAAAAGCTGGAACAGTCCATTTTACGGCAGGAATATGTGGACAGCATCAAGCGTAACATGAAAGCGCAGCTGGACAGCATCGAGATCGAGAGACCGGACGGCACCATTGAAAAATTAAAACCGTCCTATAAAAAGAAGAAATGAACACAGAAGAATTGAGAGACCGGAAAAAGAAGCTGCGCAGGGAAATACTGGCCCGCAGGGATGCCCTGACGAAAGAAGAACGGGAGAGAGGGAAGTTTCTCATTACCGAACGGATCCTGGGACACCAGTGGTATTATCTCTCGGATACGATTCTTGGCTTTGTCAGTTACGGAAGTGAGATCTGTACCACGGAGATCCTGGAAAATGCCCTGCGGGATGGAAAATGCGTTTATGTGCCCAAAGTAGAAGGGCGGGAAATGCAGTTTTACCGGATACGATCCCTGACAGAGCTGAAAGAAGGCTATAAAGGAATCCGGGAGCCGGAGGGAAATACGGAACGCTATATATTTGATCCGGATAAAGCAGCAAAATGTCTGCTTCTCATGCCGGGAAGTGTATTTGACCCTCTGGGGAATCGTATGGGATACGGTGCCGGATTTTATGACCGGTATCTGGCGGATAAGGAGGCCTTAAGGCTTCGCAGTATCGGTATCGGATTTCGCTGCCAGCAGGCAGAGGCAGTGCCGACGGAAGAGGCGGACCGAAAGCCCTATCAGGTAATTCTGGTATAGTCTGATCCGGACATCATTGACAGTTACAGAAAGGGGAAAGGAAATGGCTGAACTTTTAGAACTGGGAAAAAATGCCTGCAATGCCAAATATGTATTGCAGAAGCTTACGACAGAGGAGAAAAACAGGGCATTGCAGACGGCAGCAAAGTATCTGTGTGAAAGACAGGAAGAGATTCTGTCGGCTAATGCGCTGGATCTGGAAAATGGTAAAAATAACGGAATGAATCCGGGGCTTTTGGATCGTTTAAAGCTTACTACTGATAGAATTGCACAGATCGCGGAGGGGTTGACGCAGATCGCGGCACTTCCGGACTGTATCGGCGAGACCATGGAGCATTTCGAACGCCCCAACGGATTGAAGATCGACAAGGTCAGAGTCCCCTTAGGTGTCATCGGCATTATCTATGAGGCCCGCCCCAATGTGACGGCGGATGCTTTCGGACTGTGCTTTAAGACGGGAAATGCCGTGATCTTAAAGGGAGGCAGTGATGCCATCCATTCCAATATCGCCATGGTAAAAGTATTACAGGATGCACTGGAAGCCTGTGGGATGCCCCGGACAGCCGTACAGCTGATCGAGGATACAGACCGGGCGGTGACGGCGCAGTTTATGAAGATGAAGGAATATGTGGATGTATTGATCCCCAGAGGCGGTGCTGGTCTGATCCGCAGTGTGGTGGAGAACAGTACCATTCCCGTCATAGAGACCGGAACCGGCAACTGTCACGTCTACGTGGACAAGGATGCGGATGTGGATATGGCGGTTAAAATTCTGATGAATGCCAAGACCCAGCGGATCGGCGTCTGCAACGCCTGTGAATCTCTGGTGGTGCATCGTGAGATTCGTGACCGTTTCCTTCCGAAGATGGCGGAGACACTGAAAACCAAAAATGTGGAGCTTCGCGGAGACGAAAGTACCAGAGAGATCCTGCCGGACTGTGTTCCCGCTACGGAAGCAGACTACGGCACGGAATATTTGGATTATATTCTGTCCATCAAGACGGTGGACAGCGTGGAAGAGGCCATCGCCCATATCAACCGTTATAATACGAAGCATTCGGAATGCATCGTGACGGAAAATGCGGAGACGGCGGAAAAGTTCTTAAATGAAGTGGATGCGGCCTGTGTCTACGTCAATGCCTCCACCCGTTTCACGGACGGCTTCGAATTCGGCTTCGGCGCGGAGATCGGCATCAGTACCCAGAAGCTGCATGCCAGAGGTCCCATGGGACTGAAGGAGCTGACCTCCTATAAATACAAGATTCACGGAAGCGGTCAGATCCGCGGGTAAACATTTTTATAATCTGCGTATTCTCCGGTCATGTATATTGGCCTGTATGGCAAAGACATCTGCCGGAAATAACTATAGAGGAAGAGGAGAGAGATTTATGAAAGAAGTAAACGGAAGCATTTGGCACACCATGAGCACCCAGAGAGTCACCCCCACAGATTTTGTCTGTGTCATTGAGATCTCCAAGGGCAGCAAGAACAAGTATGAATTGGACAAGGAGACCGGTCTTCTGATTCTGGACCGTATCCTGCATACCTCCACCCATTATCCCGCAAACTACGGTTTTATTCCCAGAACCTACGGCGATGACGGGGATCCGCTGGATGTACTGTTACTGTGCTCAGAGCCGGTACAGCCCATGACGCTGGTAAGAGCATACCCCATCGGTGTGATTTCCATGCTGGACAACGGTAAAAACGATGAGAAGATCATTGCGGTTCCTTTCAATGATCCCAACTACAACTGTTTCCATGATATTTCCGAGCTGCCCAGCCATGTGGTAGACGAGATGGAACATTTCTTCACTGTATACAAGGCTCTGGAGAATAAGACCACCGCAGTCAATGAGAAGGGCAACAGAGAAGAAGCCATTGAGGTCATCAAGAAATGCCTGGACAACTACATTGATACGTTTATCAAGAGCTGGTAAACTGTTGATAATTGATTTTCAACAATCACAAAGCACCGTATTTCCCGTACAGTCTGTTGGGGGATATGGTGTTTTTTCATACAAACTATTGAAAAAAATTGTCAAAACCCCTAGATTTTTTAAAGGAAATATGAGAGAATGAACACGACCATTATGATATTATTTTATCAATAGTATTATAAGTACATATTGAAAGGAGATTTCACATGATTTATTCAAAAGAAGTTGAAGAAATGTGTCCCGTTGCACAGGGCGTACATCATGGTTGTGCTCCCATTCCCGAAGAGGCAAAATGGGTGCAGGCAAAAGAAGTTAAGGATATTTCCGGTCTGACTCACGGTGTGGGCTGGTGTGCACCTCAGCAGGGTGCATGTAAGCTGACCCTGAACGTTAAGGAAGGTATCATCCAGGAGGCTCTGGTAGAGACCGTTGGATGTTCCGGTATGACCCACTCCGCAGCTATGGCTGCTGAGATTCTTCCCGGTCTGACCGTTATGGAAGCTTTAAATACTGACCTTGTATGTGATGCAATCAATACCGCTATGAGAGAGCTGTTCTTACAGATCGTATACGGCCGTACCCAGAGTGCATTCTCTGAGGAAGGTCTGCCTATCGGCGCAGGTCTGGAAGATCTCGGTAAGGGATTAAGAAGCCAGGTTGGTACCATGTACGGTACTCTGAAGAAGGGTCCCCGTTATCTGGAGATGGCAGAAGGTTATGTAACCGGTATCGCTCTGGACAAGGATGATCAGATCATCGGCTACCAGTTCGTTAACCTCGGCAAGATGACCGACTTCATCAAGAAGGGTGACGATGCCAACACTGCATGGGAGAAGGCTAAGGGCCAGTATGGTCGTGTAGACGATGCAGTTAAGATCATCGATCCCAGAAAACAATAAGATACAGGAGGACAGAAAAAATGGCTTTATTTGAATCATATGAAAGACGTATTGATAAGATCAACGCTGTACTGAACAGCTATGGTATCTCCTCTATCGAAGAAGCAGAGAAGATCACAAAAGATGCAGGCCTGGATGTATACGATCAGGTAAAGAAGATCCAGCCCATCTGTTTTGAAAATGCTTGCTGGGCTTACACTGTAGGCGCTGCAATCGCAATCAAGAAAGGCTGCAGAAAGGCATCTGAAGCAGCTGCAGCAATCGGTGAAGGCTTACAGGCATTCTGTATCCCCGGTTCCGTTGCTGATACCCGTAAGGTAGGTCTTGGCCATGGTAATCTGGGCAAGATGCTGCTGGAAGAGGATACCGACTGCTTCTGTTTCCTGGCTGGACATGAGTCCTTCGCAGCAGCAGAAGGTGCTATCGGTATCGCAGAGAAGGCTAACAAAGTTCGTCAGAAGCCTTTACGTGTTATCCTGAACGGTCTTGGTAAGGACGCCGCAAAGATCATTTCCCGTATCAACGGATTTACCTTTGTTGAGACCTCTTATGATCCTTACACCAATACCGTTACCGAGGTAGAGAGAATCGCTTACTCCGAGGGACTTCGTGCAAAGGTTAACTGCTACGGCGCTAACAGCGTTCCCGAAGGTGTAGCTATCATGTGGAAGGAGAACGTAGACGTATCCATTACCGGTAACTCTACCAACCCTACCAGATTCCAGCATCCCGTAGCTGGTACTTACAAGAAGGAGAGACTGGAAGCAGGCAAGAAATACTTCTCAGTTGCTTCCGGCGGCGGTACCGGACGTACTCTGCATCCCGATAACATGGCTGCAGGTCCCGCTTCTTACGGTTTCACCGATACTCTGGGCCGTATGCATTCTGACGCGCAGTTCGCTGGTTCTTCCTCCGTACCTGCACACGTTGAGATGATGGGTCTGATCGGTATGGGTAACAACCCTATGGTAGGTGCTACCGTAGCTGTTGCCGTATCCATTGAAGAAGCTGCAAAGGCTGGCAAGTTCTAAGAGATAAAATCCAATAAAGCAAGGATTTCAGGGCTCCCGACATTGTTTGGGAGTCTTTTTTTATTTTTTGAAAAATAATGGGGATATTAATTAAAAGTCAGGTGATTTTGCACCAAAGTTTTAACTCAAGCTTGTTAAAGCATACAAATTATGATATGATCAGTTAAAAGTTCGGTGACAGTGCAACTAAGTTTTAATTGGAGACAATGCGTATGTATATTAAAAGGGACAGATATTTAAATCAGTTGATCAGCCGAAAGGAAAATGGGCTTATCAAGGTGATTACCGGAATCAGGAGATGTGGAAAGAGTTATCTGTTATTCAATATTTTTTATGATTATTTGATCTCACAGGGAGTAAGGGAAGAACAGATCATTGCTATTGCATTAGATGACGATATCAATGCTGTTTATCGTGATCCGGCGGAATTATCTAAATATATAAGGTCAAAAATTACGAACAGGGAAACCATGTATTATATTATGATAGATGAGGTACAGTATGCAATAACGAAGGAGGAACTGAAAACTCCCGGAACGATTAAGCTGTATGATGTATTGAATGGCCTTTTAAGACTTCGCAATGTGGATATTTATGTAACCGGAAGTAATTCAAAAATGTTGTCTAAGGATGTAATGACCGAGTTCAGAGGACGTGGGGACGTCGTAGAAGTATATCCGTTGTCTTTTAAGGAATATTATGATTTTGCAGGTGGGGACAGGAGCGAAGCATACGAAGAATATGCCTTGTACGGTGGAATGCCATTAGTTATCGGCAAGAAGACCGATGATGAAAAATACAAGTATCTTTCGACCCTGTTTACCGAGGTATATTTTAAGGACATTATTGAAAGATATAAGATTGAAATGCCGGATGTTCTTGGAGAACTTACAGATGATTTATGTTCGTCCATTGGTTTGCTTACAAATGCCACAAAGATTGCCAATACTTTACAGACTGTGAAGAATATAAAAGTGGCAAGCCTGACAATATCCAAGTATTTGGAGTTCCTTGAGGAGTCTTTTTTGTTTCGTTGTGCCAAGCGATATGATGTGAAAGGAAAGCGGTATTTTTCCTATCCTTCCAAGTATTATTGTACCGATATAGGACTCCGTAATGTGCGTTTGAACTTAAGACAACAGGAAGAAACTCATATTATGGAAAATATTATTTATAATGAGTTGATCACCAGAGGATATTCTGTAGATGTTGGCGTGGTTGAAATCTATGAAAATGATACGGCCGGGAATCGCCGTAAAACTGCTTGTGAGATTGATTTTGTTGTAAACAAAGGAGCAAGGAAGTATTATATCCAATCGGCATTAAGCATGAGTGATCCGGCAAAGGCAAAGACGGAGTTAAGACCGTTATTGGGAACCAGAGATTTCTTTAAAAAGATTGTAGTGTCCAAGTCATCCATGAAGCCATGGATCGATGAAGATGGAATCGTACATTTAGGATTGTATGATTTCCTTTTGGATGAAGATTTGATAAATATGTAAATGTATGATTTCCTGCACAGCATACTCAGAAAGGAGGCCGCAATGGAACCCCAATCTCATACTTATATCGCGATGGATCTGAAATCCTTTTACGCCTCCGTGGAGTGCGTGGACAGAGGGCTGGATCCTTTGAATACGAATCTGGTGGTGGCGGATGCCTCCCGAACGCAGAAGACCATCTGTCTGGCGGTGTCTCCTTCCCTGAAGGCTTACGGGATCCCGGGAAGAGCCAGACTGTTCGAGGTGATCTCCAAAGTGCGGGAAGTAAATGCCCTGCGGAAAGTACGGGCACCCGGAGGCAGTTTTTCCGGGAAAAGTACCTTTGCAGACGAATTGCAGGAGCATTCCGAACTGGAAGTGGCTTTTGTCACCGCCACGCCCCGTATGGCAAGATATCTGGAATACAGCACCCAGATCTATAATATTTATCTGGAATATATCGCTCCGGAAGATATTCATGTCTATTCCATTGATGAAGTGTTTCTGGATGTGACACAATACTTAAAGACCTATGGCATGACAGCCAGAGAGCTGGCATCCAAAATTGCAAAGGAGATTCTGGAGAAAAAGGGACTGACCGTCACCGCGGGGATCGGAACCAATCTGTATCTGTGCAAGATTGCCATGGACATCGTGGCGAAGCATATGGAGCCGGATGCAAACGGCGTCCGGCTCGCCGAACTGGACGAGATCAGCTACCGGGAACTTTTGTGGGACCATAAGCCCCTGACGGATTTCTGGAGAGTGGGCGCCGGATACCGCAAGAAGCTGGAAGCCGCCGGAATGTTTACCATGGGCGATGTGGCCAGATGCTCCATCGGCGGGCCGGCCGATTATTATAACGAAGATCTGTTGTACCGGATGTTCGGAATTAACGCGGAGCTTCTGATCGATCATGCCTGGGGATATGAACCGGTGACCATGGATCTGATCAAATCCTACCGTCCGGAGACCAACTGTATCAGCTCCGGACAGGTATTGCATTGTGCCACGGATTATTCTCAGACCAAGATCGTTGTAAGGGAGATGGCGGAGCAGCTGGCCATGGATCTGGTGGCAAAAAAGCTGGTCACGGATCAGATCGTACTGACTGTGGGCTATGATATTGACAATCTGAAAATTCCGCAGATCGCCGACCACTATCATGGGGAGATCACGGTGGACCGTTATGGCAGAAGCGTGCCGAAGCACGCCCACGGCACCGGAAATCTCACCACACTGACCGCATCGGTAAGTAAGATCACGGAGACGACGATGGGATTATATGAACGGATCGTAAATCCCTCACTGCTGGCCCGGAGGATCACGCTGGTGGCCAACCATTTAAAGGACGCGGACACCGTGAAGGACGAACCGGTCTACGAACAGCTGGATCTGTTTTCCGGAGGCCTTTTGCAGACGGAACAGGAGGCTTCGCAGGAGACAAAGCAACAGGAAAAGGAACGTCTGGAAAAAGAAAAACATTTGCAGGAAGCAATGCTGCAAGTAAAATCCAAATACGGAAAAAATGCCATTTTAAAGGCAGCCGACTTACAGGAGGGCGCTACCACCATAGACAGGAACCGACAGATCGGCGGCCACAAGGCATAATATGTTATCGGGGACAAGATACCGATAACGGGAAAGAGTAAAAAGATGAACGAGAAATATAAGGACATGCTCCATCTGCCACATCCCGTGTCCGCCACGCATCCCAGAATGTCGTTACAGGACCGGGCAGCACAGTTTTCTCCTTTTGCGGCGCTGACAGGATATGACGACGCCCTGAAGGAAACGGCACGGCTGACGGATCGTTTTATCGAACTGGATGAGGACAGAAAACAGGAGATTGACCGGCAAATCGGTTATCTGCAGCAACATCCGAAAGACACAATTCCTGTCAGAATCACGTATTTCGTGCCGGATGCCAAAAAAGACGGCGGTGCCTATCGTACCCTGGAAGGATGCGTATACAAGATTGATGAAACTACCAGAAGCCTCCGGATCCGGGAGACAGAGATTTTGGTGGAGCGGATCCTGCGGATCGATTTTCTGTAGCTGCATTGTAAATTTTGGGAGAAAATGTTACAATATTGCCCTGTAGGTAAAATATCTTTACCATAATCCGGAAAGGAATACCTTAAGATGAAGAGAAAATATTTAGGCATCGCAGTTTTATCATTGTTACTGCTGGTGCTGTTTCTTCCTGTTTTTTACGCTGTTATAGTTTATGGAGCCAACCTGAATTATAACGAACTGCATAAGATCGTCACAGCAGTAGGCAACAAGCGGCTGCTGTTCTGTGCTGTGATCGGAGCCTGTCTGTTGGGAATTATCTATTTTTTTGCAAGAAAGATTCCCTATACAAAACGTTCCGCCACTCTATTTGTCGTGGGGACGCTGGTGTTCGGTGTGGCATTCTATCTTGTCAATATAAAGATTTCCAAGTGTATCGCTTTTTACGGTGGCTGGGATTGCGGTATGGTGGCGAATTCCGCCCGCTGGATCTATGAGGGCGGTGAACTGGGATATGATGATTATTATAACATTTTCAGCAACAACATTCCCGTTACCTGGGTGCTTTACAAGTTATATTCCCTGTCCGCATCCATGAAGGACTATCCTTACAATCCCGAGTTTATCTGGATCCAGTATCAATGTATTTTACTGGCAATCGCCGTTGTGTGCACTGCATTTTCGGCACTTCTGATCAGCAGAAATATCGGGATATCCACCATTACGCTGGGGCTTGTCAGCCTGCTTTTCGGGCTTTCTCCATGGAAAACGATTCCCTATACCGACGGATGCTCCATTGTGTTTCCACCACTGGTATTGTTCCTGTATTGCCTGTTTCGTAGAAGCAAAAGCAGGTATGCGTATCTGTTATGGTTTTTGTTGGCACTGGCCGGTTGTCTGGGCGGCATTATGAAGGCTACCTGTTATGTGACACTGATCGCCGTTGTACTGGTGGATCTATACTGGACCATCACGGATGACGAAGCACTTTTGGTGAAATTAAAAAAGGCCGGCTGCAAATTGCTGTTACTGGCAGCTGCCTTCTTTCTGGCATCTCTGGGCAAACAGGAGATGTACCGGGAACTGGATTACCATTATGATGCCTCCATGGAAAGCGGCTGGAGCAATTTCATGTACGATGGCCTGAATGAGGAGACCACCGGAGCCTGCTCGGACGGTGGAATGGAACTGGTCCGTGCTTATGCGGGACAGCCAAAGGAAATAAGAGTCCAGAAGGAAATGGAAGGCATAAAGCAGCGGATCAGGGAAAGAGGTTTTGGCGGAATGCTTTTCTTCTGGCTGCGAAAACAGGTCATGAGCTTTAATGATGGCACCTTCAGCTGGCATCAGGAGGGATTTTTCCATGCCTGGGATTATCCGGAGCTTACGGACAGCAGCTGGACAGAACCCCTGCGGAGCTTTTACTGGCTGGAAGGGGATAACTATATCTGTTTCACAACCGTAAGCCAGGGGTTGTGGTTCTTCGTACTGGTGGGGATTATTCTGGAGGCCCTGTTTCTTGCGGATATGGGAATGACCGCCCGGAAAAAACAGGAAACTGCAGAACCGGCCGATCCGGATGCCCTGTGTCTGTCCACGGTCATGATCGTTATCTTTATTGGTATGTTTTTGTTTATCATGCTGTTTGAGGGCCGGTCAAGGTATTTGTATAATACGGTTCCCGTCTTCTGTGTAATGGCTGTTTTGGGGTACTGTAAATTGTATCAGAAATTCTGTGTATTTTTTGATAAAAAACGCGGATAATCCTGTTTTCCCATGAAAAATGCACGTTATAATACATTATAATATGAAAATAGCACTGGTAAAATGTACAAACATCTTGTATAATGTACAGTAATGGTTGAGAAAAGCAATCAGGAAACCAAAAAGAGGGAGGAAAAATAAATGTACTTTTGTAAGAATTGCGGCGAGCCTTATATGACAGACGAAGCTGTAATGTGCATAAAGTGCGGTGTTGCCAAGGGACAGGGAAATAGTTACTGTCATAACTGCGGAAAGCCGTTAGCACCGGATGCCACCGTATGTCTGAACTGCGGCGTTGCGAATAAGCAGACAACACCGGATGCCAAGTCCAAATTGGTAGCCGGCTTGTTAGGTATATTCCTTGGTATTTTCGGTATACATAACTTTTACCTGGGTTATACCGGAAAGGCAGTTACACAGCTGGTACTTTCCATTGTCGGAATCATTCTTTGCTGTGTTGTCATCGGAATCTTTATAGTAATGGGTGTATGGGTCTGGAGTCTGGTAGAGTCCATTATGATCCTGACCGGCAAGATCGACAGCGATAGCAAGGGCAATCTTTTGACAGATTAAATTATAAGCCTTTCTTAAGGCAGAAAGAGGAGAAAATGGACGGACAGAACTTTGATAATGAAAACAATTTTACGTTTGATACCACATCAACAGAAGTACCCCCTGCAGCAGAGCCTGTACAGGAGAATTCTGTAACAGAACAGCCTGCAGGCAACTATCAGGATTATACTGCAAATATCCAGCCGCAGGTAACTACAGCTGCACCCCAACAGTCAGAGAATAAGGACACCAATGTACTGGCAATTGTCAGCCTGGTACTGGGTATTCTTTCCATTGTTCTCGGATGTTGTACCGGATGGATCGGTGCGCTGTTCGGAATCGGCGGTATCATTTGTGCGGTATTTGCCAACAAACAGGGCCAGACCGGATTTGCAAAGGCCGGATTGATCTGCTCTATTATCGGTATCGTACTGGGCATTATAGTCACGATCTTAGCTGCTGTATTTTCTGTAGCATTTATGAGCGAAATTGCAAACTACTACTAAAATAAAGCGGAGTCTGGAAGAGCAACTTTATATTGTGGGATGGATTTTCCTGCTGGCCGGAAGCGTCGGAATATTTCTGTATTTTCATATGATCGTTCCAAGACTTGAGGGATATACCTGTGTGGTCTATCGGCTGTACGGGATCTATTGCCCCGGCTGCGGAGGGACGAGAGCGGTAAGTGCACTGTTTACAGGGCATCTGCTGCAGGCATTTTGGTATCATCCGCTGGTTCCTTATACGGTGGTCATATTCGGAGGCTTTATGCTAAGTCAGACCCTTGCCCGGTTACATATCGGCAGGATCAAAGGCTGGCGTTTCCATGAGTGGCATCTGTATGGGGCGGTGGTTATCCTGATCGGAAATTTTGTTTTAAAAAATATTTTGCTTCTCGGCTTTCATATTACACTTTGACTGTATTTGAATTTTTTACATATACAGAATATTTTATCGCACAAAAGTGCAGAGGGAGAAAAAACATGAATAAAAAAACTACGGGTATCATTGCTTACATCACCTGGATCGGCTGGATCGTTGCGTTCTGCGCAGGTGACAAAGAAGGCGCTAAGTTCCACCTGAATCAGGCACTGGTTCTTTTCATCGGCCAGATCATTGCAACTGTTATCACTTACATTCCTTATGTAGGCGGTATCGTAGGTGGTATCCTGAGCATCTTCCTGTTCGTATGCTGGATCATGGGTCTGATCTATGCTTGCCAGGAGCAGGAGAAGGAAGTTCCCCTGATTGGTCAGATCAAGATCTTAAAATAATAAAGAATAACATGCAAAACCCCGATGCAACTCATTGCATCGGGGTTTTATTAGTGCACCCGGCGGCGCACATTTCGTACAGTATACAGTATTTATTCCGTGGCAGAAGCAGTGCCGGCTGTTTCTTCCTCCGTGGTCAGGTTCACATCCTCCGGCTGTTCTCCGTGCAGGAAAGTAATGATGATCTGAATCCGCTTATAAGCTCTGGCATAATTTTCCCTGGCATAATCCGCAGTGACCTGATTGTAACCGCCGTTACTGTAGGCATCGTGATAACTCTCTACGGCAGTGGACATATATTCACTGGCTTCGTCTGCCAGAGATTCCAGATAGTCAAATTCCGCGGGAAAATCCAGGGAGGCGAAATCTTTGAAAGATGCATCCAACTGATCCAGGTATCCCAGCAGTTCTTCGGTCGCATTGTCGGACTGGGCATCTACGTTGTTGATCTCTGTATCTATATTGGAAATCTCAGTACAAAAAGTATCTATTTCCTCTTTAAACCGGGTCAGCTGGGGATCCTTTCCACAGGCGGTAAGCGCAAGTGCAGTCAGAATTCCGGCTGTAATGGCAAGTATTTTTTTCTTCAAAACAATTGTCCTCCAAATCCTTTGATCCTCTTAAAAATTTATCATATTCTGCCGGTTTACGCAACCTCATAATATTAAAACGTCCCCTTTACGAATAAAAGGACATTGTGGTATGATTAAAAGAATCAGGAAACAGGAAAAGAGAACAATGACAAGAGAAGAATTTAAACAGTTAAGTAATGACCATATCTTATATCTGGACGGTGCCACCGGTTCCAATCTGGTAAAGGCAGGAATGCCTTCCGGCGTCTGCCCGGAGCAGTGGATCCTGGAACACCGGGAAGTCATGCTGCAATTACAGAAGGAGTATGTGCAGGCAGGCACCAATATTCTGTATGCACCGACTTTTACCGCTAACCGCATCAAGCTGGCCGAGTATCATCTGGAAAACAATATGTCCTCCATGATCCATGATCTGGTAGCTATCTCGAAGAAAGCAGCAGCAAGTACTCCGGGACATCCTGTCTATGTTGCGGGAGACATTACCATGACCGGCGAACAGTTAAAGCCCATGGGGAAAATGGAACTGGAAACGCTGATTGATATTTATAAAGAGCAGATCCTCTGCCTGGTGGATGCCGGAGCGGATCTATTGGTGGTAGAGACCATGATGAGTCTTGCGGAGACCAGAGCGGCACTGATCGCAGCAAAGGAAGTCTGTGATCTGCCTGTGATCGCCACTCTTACCTTCGAGGCGGACGGAAGAACTCTGTTCGGTACGGATGCAAAGACCGCGGCCATCGTATTGGAAAGTCTGGGAGCCAGCGCTATCGGAGCCAACTGTTCCACCGGTCCTGCCCAGATGGAAAACATTATTTCGGGTATGGTATCCCATACCCGGATCCCCGTGATTGCGAAGCCAAATGCCGGTCTTCCTTTTCTGGATGAGAACGGCAATACCTGTTATAACATGGAGGCGGAAGAGTTCACCGAGGAGATGGAAGTGCTGGTAAATGTGGGAGCCACGATCCTGGGAGGCTGCTGCGGTACCACACCGGAATTTATCCGGCAGATCCATGACCGTTTTGGTACGGATGCCAAAGTTGCAGCCGCCAGAAGACCGGAGGGAATCCGGTATCTGACCTCCGAACGCATTACTCACAGCTTCGGGTTGGATGATGGCTTCTTCGTCGTGGGAGAGCGTATCAATCCTACCGGTAAGAAAGCGCTGCAGGCGCAGTTGCGGGAAGGCAGCTTTGAAAAGGTGATCCAGTTCGCCGAAGAGCAGGAAGCCTGCGGTGCGAAGGTTCTGGATGTCAATATGGGCATGAGCGGTATCGATGAGAAAGCCAGCATGCTCCGGGCGCTGGAGGAAGTAAGCGGGGTGACAAATCTGCCGCTGTCACTGGATTCCAGCTATGTGGAAGTACTGGAAGCAGCCCTTCGCAATTATCCGGGACGAGCTTTGGTCAATTCGGTGTCTCTGGAGACGGAAAAGTTCGAAAAGCTGCTTCCCATTGTGGCCAAATACGGTGCCATGTTCATCCTGCTTCCTCTGTCGGATGCGGGGCTGCCCAAGGACATTGAAGAGAAAAAAGAGATCATTCACAAGATCTATGACCGGGCGGTTTCTCTGGGAATGCAGAAAGAAGATATTGTGGTAGACGGTCTGGTGGCTACAGTGGGAGCCAACCCCAAAGCAGCTTTAGAGACTCTGGAGACGATCCGGTACTGTAAGGCCAACGGATTTGCCACCATCTGCGGTCTGTCCAATATTTCCTTTGCCATGCCGGAGAGAGGCTTCGTTAATACCGCCTTCCTGACGCTGGCGATCCAGGCGGGATTGACCATGGCCATTGCCAATCCGTCGCAGGAGCTTCTCATGAGCTGTGCATTGGCTGCGGATCTGCTGCTGAACAAGGACGATGCGGCGCTGCGATATATCGAATATGCAAGCGGCGTCAAGGAACGCAGAGAAGAAAAAGAAGCGGAGCTGGCAAAAAAGCTGGCACTTTTGGAAAGTCAGGGAACTGCAGGCGGTCAGGCAGCCGGTGCAGGCAGTGAGAAGAAAGAGGCTTCCGAGGAGAGCAGTCCGCAGATCAGTGAGATGCAGGACAAGCTGAAGACGGCCGTACTGAAAGGTAACCGCAACGGCATCGTAAAGATCACGAAGGAAGCGCTGGAAAGCGGTGAAAAGCCGGCGGAACTGTTGAATCAGGTGCTGCTTCCCGCCATTAATCAGGTGGGTGAGTATTTTGATCAGGGAAAATATTTCCTGCCGCAGCTGATTGCCAGTGCGGAGGCTATGAAAAATTCCATTGAGGTGCTGGAACCCCTGTTACAGACAGGCGGTACCGGAGAGGAAATGCCGGTAGTGGTCATTGCCACGGTAGAAGGCGACATCCATGATATCGGCAAGAATCTGGTGGCTCTGATGCTGAAAAATCACGGTTTCCATGTGATCGATCTGGGTAAGGATGTGCCCCAGGCGAAGATTCTGGAGACAGCGAAGGAACATCATGCGGAATTTATTGCCCTGTCAGCGCTGATGACTACCACCATGCAGAGAATGCGGGAGATCGTGGCAGCGGCTAAGGAAGAAGGCATTACCGCCAAAATCATCATCGGCGGAGCCGTCATTACGCAGGAATATGCGGATGAGATCGGAGCAGATGGCTATTCCAAGGATGCGGCGGATGCTGTGAAACTGGCAAAAAGTCTGATGGAGTAATGGATTATCTGAGTATAAATAAAGGAGCAAAGCAAAATGATTGGAGCAGATGCGATTATTAAATGTCTGGAAGCAGAAGGGGTGAGTACTGTTTTCGGATATCCCGGTGTTGCCATATGTCCTTTTTTCAACAGTATTCTGGATTCTAAGATCCGGACGGTATTGATCCGTACGGAGCAGAATGCGGCCCATGCGGCCAGCGGTGTAGCCCGTATGACCGGCCGCCCCGGCGTGTGCGCTGTGACTTCCGGTCCCGGTGCCACCAATGTCATTACCGGTATTGCTACAGCGTTTGCTGACAGCATTCCCCTGATCTGCATCACAGGGCAGGTCAACAGTGAACTGCTGGGCAGTGATGTGTTTCAGGAGGCAGATATCACCGGCGCGGTGGAATCCTTTGTAAAATACAGCTATCTGGTGAAAAATGTAAACGATATTCCCAGAGTGTTCAAAGAAGCATTCTATATTGCCAACACCGGAAGAAAAGGCCCGGTGCTGATCGATATTCCCATCGACATTCAGAATGCCGTTATCAAGAACTTCCATTATCCGGAAGAGGTAAACTTACGAACCTATAAGCCCACTGTCAAAGGCCATGCTGTACAGATCAAGAAAGTCATTAAAGAACTGGAGCGCGCAAAACGCCCCATCATCTGTGCCGGCGGCGGAGTTCTGCTTAGCGAGGCCGAAGAAGAGCTGCGCAGCTTTGCAGAAGAACACGGTATTCCTGTAGTCTCTACCATGATGGGGATCGGTGTCATGCCTACCGAGCATCCGCTCTATTACGGAATGGTGGGCAATAACGGTAAAGCCTATGCCAACCGTGCCATGAACGAATCGGATCTGCTGATCATGGTAGGGGCAAGAGTGGCAGACCGTGCAGTCAGTCAGCCGGACCTTATTACCCGGAACAAAGTACTGGTACATATTGACGTGGATCCTGCGGAGATCGGCAAAAACGCAGGGCCATCCATCCCTCTGGTGGGCGATGCAAAACACATCTTCCAGGATTTCCAGAAGGAAGAATTCAGCTGCAATTATGAGGAATGGATCGCTGCACTGAATGAGTATCGTTCCACCATGGAAAAGAAGAGAACTCCCAACCCCGATTACGTGGATCCCGCAGCATTTATCACAAGGCTTTCCGAGAAGATGCAGGAGGACGGTGTCTATGTGGCAGATGTGGGACAGAACCAGATCTGGTCCTGCGGTTATCACATTGTGAAAAAAGGAAAGTTCCTGACCTCAGGTGGTATGGGAACCATGGGCTACTCCATTCCGGCTGCCATGGGAGCCAAGACGGCCGCCATGGACAGACAGGTCATTGCCGTATGCGGTGACGGTTCCTTCCAGATGTCCATGATGGAATTGGCCACCATAAGACAGCACAAGATCCCGGTGAAGATCATCGTTCTGAAAAACAATTATCTGGGAATGGTAAGAGAATACCAGCATTATACCTATAAAGATCATTACTCTGTCGTGGATCTGTCCGGAAGCCCGGATCTGGAAAAACTATCCGCAGCTTATGACATTCCTTATCTGCGTCTGGATAATATGGAGCACGTGGATGAGGTATTGGATGCTTTTCTGGCAAAGGACAATACCATGCTGTTAGAGTGTATGATCGATCCGATGGATCTGGTAAAATAACGGAAGGGAGCTGTACTTAAATGAAGAGAATATATTCCGTATTGGTAGAGAACCGTTCCGGTGTTCTGTGTAAGGTAGCCGGTCTGTTCTCCAGAAGATGTTTTAATATTGACAGCCTTGCCGTGGGAGAGACCGATGACCATGCAGTTTCCTGTATGACCATCGTAAGCTCCGGTGACGAGCGTACCTTAGAGCAGATCGAAAAACAGCTGAACAAGAAGCTGGATGTCATCAAGGTAAAGACTTTATCCCAGGAACAGTGCTATACCCGGGAATTGATGTTATTAAAAGTTAAATATAACAAGAATAATCGTAGGGATATCATAGAAATCTGTGACATTATGAAAACAGAGATTGTAGATATGTCAAAACACTTTATGATGTTGCAAATTTGCGATGCTCCGGAGAAAATCGACACTCTGATCAAGATGCTTCAGACCATCAGCATCGTGGAAGTAGCCAGAACCGGAACCCTGGCATTACCAAAATGTGCAGAAAATGATGATTAAAATGCATCAATCATAATGTTAAATTCACTAATTGACATTCTGTAGGCATCTTGCTATATTAAGAATACAGTTGCTGTTCCGCAAGGGAGCGCAGTTGTAGAAATACGAAAGGTATGGTAGATATTCATGCAGAAAAAAGTATTTCAGCTGTTGGTTGATAACACCTCGGGTGTACTGAGCCGCATTGCCGGATTGTTTTCCCGTCGTGGTTACAATATCGAAAGTATTACGGCAGGTGTGACCGCCGATCCCCGTTTTACCAGAATCACCATCGTGACATCGGGAGATGATGACATTCTGGAACAGATTGAGAAGCAGGTGGGAAAGCTTGTGGATGTCCGGGATATCAAGGAACTGGATCCGGAGGACAGTGTGTACCGCGAACTGGTACTGGTCAAGGTGAAAGTAGATCCCGAAAAGCGCCTGGAGATCCGTCAGGGCGTAGAGTTCCTCGCCAACAATTTCCGTGCGAAGATCATTGATGTGGGAGCGGAGAATCTGATCGTGGAATTCACCGGTAACCATAGTAAAGTCAATGCATTGATTCAGCGTTTCACCGAGGAATACGAAGTGCTGGAGCTTGCCAGAACCGGTATCACAGGTCTTGGCAGAGGTATCGAGAACGTTACTTATATTGAAGATTAAGGTATTAAAGATTGAGGATTACAGAATAAGACCTCATGATCCATGTTAGCTCTAGGGAATATCCCTATCAGTTATAAATTTTATGTCTCATAACGGAGGAGAAGAGAATGGCTAAGATTTTTTATCAGGAAGATTGTAATCTCTCTTTATTAGAGGGTAAGACTATCGCAATTATCGGCTACGGCAGCCAGGGTCATGCGCATGCACTGAACCTGAAAGATTCCGGATGCCACGTTATCATCGGTCTGTACGAGGGCTCCAAGTCCTGGGCAAAGGCTGAGGCACAGGGCTTCGAAGTATTTACCGCCGCAGAAGCTGCAAAGCGCGCTGACATCATCATGATACTGATCAACGATGAGAAGCAGGCTGATCTGTACAAGAACGACATCGAGCCCAATCTGGAAGAGGGCAATATGCTGATGTTCGCACATGGTTTCAACATTCATTTCGGATGTATCGTACCTCCCAAGAACGTTGATGTTACCATGATCGCTCCCAAGGGACCCGGACATACCGTAAGAAGTGAGTATCAGGCCGGTAAGGGTGTTCCCTGTTTGATCGCTGTAGAGCAGGATGCAACCGGTAAGGCTCAGGATCTGGCTCTGGCTTATGCACTGGGTATCGGCGGCGCAAGAGCTGGCGTTCTGGAGACCACTTTCCGGACCGAGACCGAGACCGATCTGTTCGGTGAGCAGGCTGTTCTGTGTGGCGGCGTATGTGCTCTGATGCAGGCTGGTTTCGAGACACTGGTTGAGGCTGGTTACGATCCCAGAAACGCATACTTCGAGTGCATCCATGAGATGAAACTGATCGTAGATCTGATCTACCAGAGTGGTTTCGCAGGAATGAGATATTCCATCTCCAATACCGCTGAGTATGGTGATTACATCACCGGCCCCAAGCTGATCACCGAGGAGACCAAGAAGACCATGAAGAAGATCCTGTCCGATATTCAGGACGGTACTTTCGCCAAGGAGTTCCTGTTAGACATGTCTCCCGCAGGCAAACAGGTTCACTTCAAGGCTATGAGAAAGCTTGCTTCTGAGCATCCTTCCGAGAAGGTCGGCGAAGAGATCCGTAAGCTTTACAGCTGGAACAACGAGAGCGATAAGCTGATTAACAACTAATCGACCGTAAAAAATCTAATGCTATGACAAAAAGGCTGTGTGAGAATATAAAAGTTCTGGCACAGCCTTATTTTTGACAAAAAATCAGTTGTTTTTAAAGGAAAACCGCAAAAACAAACTGGTAAATACATATTAATTGCGATAAAATGAACAGGTAAACTGAAAGAACGTGAAAATGTCGTAAAAAGGCACGCGGATAGAAAGAGACATGGAGTCCGCAGATCACGGAAAGGCATGAAACGCAGCATGAAAGATTTTGAAGCAAAGACATCCCCCAGACAGAAAATGGATACCGAGAGCTGGTTTATCGAATGTTACCGGAACAATCAGGGACATCCTCTGCGGACGTTAGTACATCTGTACAAGGGAAATTATCACAAATTCGTTCTGGCAGTCATCTGCTTTTTTGCAAAGCATGCCTGTGTATGGGTGCTGCCGATCATCACGGCCAACATCATCAATGACGTGACCTCCCACAATCCGAATACTTTTCGGAATATTATATTTTACAGTATTCTGGAAGCCGGACTGATCCTGTTAAATATCCCGATGAACTACCTGTATACCTCCTATAAAAGTCTTGCCACCCGCTATGCGGAGACAGGGCTTCGGAAGGCGCTGATCCGGAAGCTGCAACAGTTATCCATTTCCTACCATGTGGAGACCCAGTCCGGACGATTGCAGTCCAAAATCATGCGTGACGTGGAAGCGGTGGAGGGACTTTCCACACAGCTGTTTTTAAGTATTCTGAACATTGCCCTGAATATCGGCGTGGCTCTGGTGGTGACCATCAGCAAGAGCCGGATCGTATTCATCTTTTTCCTGCTGACCACGCCGGTGGCGGCCATCACCATGGTCACCTTCCGGAATATCATGAAAAAACGAAACACCGAATTTCGTAAGGAAATGGAAGAGACCTCCGCCAGAGTCATGGAAATGGTGGAACTGGTACCCGTGACCAGAGCCCATGCGCTGGAGGATGAAGAGGTCGCCAAAATGAGCGGCCAGCTCTTTGCCGTGGCGGAAAAGGGCTATAAGCTGGATTTGATCCAGGCGCTATTCGGCTCGGTGGGCTGGGCGGTCTTCCAGATCTTTCAGGTGATCTGTCTGGCATTTACCGGATATCTGGCCATCGGTGGCAAGATCCAGGCAGGTGACATCACGCTGTACCAGAGCTATTTTGCCACCGTGGTCAATCAGGTCTCTTCCATCGTCACCCTGCTGCCCACCATTGCCAAAGGCATTGAATCCGTCAATTCCATCGGTGAAGTACTGTTGTCCGAAGATATCGAAGACAACGAGGGCAAGGAAAAGCTGGAACAGGTGACCGGTACTTTTGATTTTGAGGATGTGTGCTTCCATTATAAAAACAACGAACACAACGTGCTGAACCACCTGAATCTTCATGTGAAAGCGGGAGAGACCATTGCACTGGTGGGCGAATCTGGCGCCGGAAAGTCCACGATCCTGAATCTGGTCATCGGCTTTAATCAGGCGGAGAGCGGAAAGGTACTGATCGACGGAAAGGATATCAGTCAGATCGATCTTCGTACCTACCGAAAACATCTGGCGGTGGTGCCCCAGACCTCGATCCTGTTCTCAGGAACGATCCGGGACAATATTACCTATGGATGCGAAAATGTATCCGAGGAGGAACTGCAGAAAGTCATTCATGCCGCCAATCTGTCGGATCTGATCGCATCACTGCCAAAAGGTCTGGATACCATGGTGGGAGAGCACGGCGGTAAGCTGTCCGGCGGCCAGAGACAGCGTATCTCCATTGCCAGAGCCCTGATCCGGGATCCGAAGGTGATCGTACTGGATGAAGCCACCTCGGCACTGGACAGCATCTCCGAAAAGCTGATCCAGCAGGCGTTAAACAATCTGACGGAAGGGCGGACCACCTTTATCGTAGCTCACAGACTGTCCACCATCCGGGATGCCGACAGAATCGCCGTGATTGCTGATGGCCACTGCGCGGAGTACGGAACCTACGAGGAGCTTATGGCATTGCAGGGAGAATTTTATCAGTTAAAACAGATTCAGAGCTGATGCGAGAAACGAAACGTAAAAACAGAAAAGTTGCTTGAAACATATGTTCGGCTATGGTATGATAAACATATCGTAGCCGTTTTTATGGAAACCGCCCGATACAGAACGATGCTTCCGGCTTTTGGTAAGGATGGCTGCCATTTGTAAGACAGGAAAGGCGAGGACTTAACATACATGTTTGCATATGTGAATGGTTTTTTGGAGGATGTCACAGTAGATAACGCCGTGATCGATGTCAACGGCTTTGGAATCAACGTGCGGATCTCAGCGGATACGGCGTCCAGACTTCCGGGGATCGGTGAGCAGGTCCGGCTTTATACCTATACTTACGTGAAGGAAGATGCCTTTTTATTATACGGTTTTCTCTCCCGGAGCGATCTGGAGATGTTCCGGCTCTGCATCACAGTCAGCGGAATCGGACCGAAGGGTGCTCTGGCGATCTTATCGGTCATGGATGCGGACTCCCTGCGGTTTGCCATTATGTCCGGAGATGCCAAGGCGATCTCCAAAGCCCCCGGTGTGGGAGCCCGGACGGCACAGCGCCTGATTCTGGAATTGAAGGATAAGATCTCCATTGATGACACCCTGATTTCCAGGGAGATCGCAGCCAGTGGGGCACAGGGAATTCTGACTGCAGGCAGCCTGCACATCGACAGCGAGAAGAAACGGGAAGCCGTGGAAGCTCTGGTAGCGTTGGGCTACGGACAGGCGGAGAGTCTTAAGGCCGTTAATGCCATTGAGGATGTGGAGTCTATGGATTCCGGAGCGATCCTGAAGGCCGCATTGAAAAAATTGTTTTAAGGAACCGGATAAATTATGCCCAGAAGAATGATAGAGACGAATATTACAGAAGAAGATATCAAGCTGGAAGGCTCTCTGCGTCCCCAGACGCTGGATGACTATATCGGTCAGTCCAAGATCAAAGAGAATCTGAAAGTCTATATTACGGCTGCAAAGCAGCGTGGAGACGCTCTGGATCATGTGCTGTTCTACGGACCGCCCGGACTGGGTAAGACCACCCTTGCGGGGATCATCGCCAACGAAATGGGGGTTCACATGAAGGTGACCAGCGGACCGGCGATCGAAAAGCCCGGAGAGATGGCTGCGATCTTAAATAATCTGGAGGAGGGCGACCTGTTGTTCGTGGATGAGATCCACCGCCTGAACCGTCAGGTGGAGGAAGTACTGTATCCCGCCATGGAGGATTACTGCATTGATATTATGATCGGGAAGGGCTCCAGTGCCAGATCCGTCCGGCTGGAGCTGCCGAAGTTCACGCTGGTGGGTGCCACTACCCGTGCCGGACTTCTGACGGCGCCCCTGAGGGACCGTTTCGGTATGATCCACCATCTGGAGTTTTATACCATAGAGGAATTGCAGCAGATCATCATGCATTCTGCCAGAATCCTGGACGTGGAGATCGAACCGGCCGGAGCGAAGGAGATGGCAAGAAGGAGCCGTGGTACACCCAGACTTGCCAACCGAATCTTAAAGCGTGTCCGTGATTTCGCCCAGGTGAAATACGACGGCATTATTACGGAAGAAGTGGCCAGAACCGCACTGGATCTTATGGACGTGGACAAGATGGGGTTAGACCATATCGACCGCAATATTCTGGTCACGATCATTGAGAAGTTCGACGGAGGTCCCGTGGGGCTGGATACCTTGTCCGCCGCTATCGGCGAGGATGCGGGAACCATCGAAGATGTCTATGAACCCTACCTGATCAAGAACGGATTCCTGAACAGAACCCCCAAGGGAAGAGTGGTTACGGACCTGACCTATCATCATCTTGGATTACGTCCGTAACGGATACAGAATGCTTTCGAAATTTTACTTGCCACCCTATACATTCTGATATATAATAAATGTTGTATTATTTTTTTTAACAAACGGCATATATTGTGTTTTTCAAAAGAGTGTTAAAAGGGGTGTGGATATGTCTCCTAAGACAGATACAGAAGTGATCATAGGCGGCAAGGTATTTACCTTAAGCGGCTATGAAAGTGAAGATTACATGCAGAAGATTGCCTCCTATATTAACAGTAAGATCTCTGAATATGGGAAGCTGGACAGCTTTCGAAGACAGCCCCTGGATAAGCAGAACATTCTGCTCCAGCTGAATATTGCGGATGATTATTTTAAGGCCAAGAAGCAGATCTCTATTTTGGAGGAGGAGCTTCAAGGCAAGGAAAAAGAACTCTATGATCTGAAACATGAACTGATCTCTGCACAGATCAAATTGGAAAATGCGGAAAAACAGGGAAAAGAACTGCAAAAGCAGTTGAATGAAGATGCCAAGAAAATTGTACGTCTGGAGACAGAATTAAAAGACAAATAATTGATAGCTGTCCGGTTTCGGGCAGCTATTTACTTATATGATGAGCCGGGTGAGGAAATCCATGAATGCAGCAAAAAAAGTAGAATTGCTGGCACCTGCCGGGAATGCGGAGGCTTTTTACGGAGCAATCCACGCCGGTGCGGATGCCATATATCTGGGGGGCAGTCGTTTTGGTGCCAGGGCGTATGCAGAGAATTTTTCGGAAGAGGAACTGGTCACCTGCATCCGCTATGCCCATCTTTTCGGAAGAAAAGTATATCTTACCGTGAATACGTTAGTGAAAGAATCCGAGTTTTCAGAACTTCATGATTATCTTGCCCCTTATTACCGGGCCGGACTGGACGGTGTGATCGTTCAGGATATGGGAGTATTTGTGTATCTTCGGGAACATTTCCCGGGAATGGAACTTCATGGAAGTACCCAGATGACCATTACCGGAGAATACGGAGCCTCTTTTTTGAAGGAACAAGGCGCCTGCCGTGTGGTTCCTGCCAGAGAACTGAGTCTTACGGAGATCCGCCGGATCAAGGAAGTCACCGGCATGGAGATCGAATGCTTTATTCACGGTGCCATGTGTTATTGTTATTCCGGGCAATGCCTGTTCAGCAGTATCCTGGGGGGCCGAAGCGGTAACCGCGGCCGATGCGCACAGCCCTGTCGCCTGCCCTATACGACCGAAAGTCATCCGAAGGAGTGTTATCCCTTAAGTCTGAAGGATATGTGTACCATAGAATATATCCCACAGCTTCTGGAGGCAGGGATCGATTCCTTTAAGATCGAAGGCCGGATGAAGAAGCCGGAATACGCTGCCGGCGTTACTGCTGTGTATCGTAAGTATATTGATAAGTATTATGCAGATCCAAAAGCTCCCTGGAAGATTTCTAAGGCAGATATGCATGCATTGTCCTGCCTCTATATCCGCAGCGAACGTCAGGACGGTTATTACCACAAGCATAACGGCCGGGAGATGGTGACTCTAAACAGCCCGGCATACAGTGGCAGTGACGAAGGGCTATTGGACAATATCCGCAGGGAGCATCTGGAGCACAGATTATCCCTGCCGGTTCACATGCAGGCGGATTTCATCACCGGAAAAGCTGCCGTACTGCACTTAAAAAGCGGTGACATTGAGATCACGCTGGAGGGGGATCCGGTAGACGAGGCTGCCAGACAGCCGATCACCCGGGAAAATATAGCAAAGCAGCTGGGAAAACTGGGAGACAGTCATTTTCATCTGGAAGAAGCTGTTCAGATCCGGGTAAGTGCCAATGCCTTTTATCCGTTAAAAGCCATAAATGAGTTAAGAAGAAGGGGACTTGTCCTGTTGGAGGAACAGGTGATCCTGCATAACGGTTTCCCCTATGAAAGGAATTCCGAAAAAGTTTACAGGCAGGATTCCAAAACCGTTTCCGGGGTCCGCACCTTAAAAGAGGAACGGGAGACCGGTGTGGAATGGGCCGTCAGTCTGAGGACCCCCGCACAGTGGAGGGGATTTTGCAGGTCCACGTTCTTTCGGGATCACGCAGAGAGAGCCGGAAGGCTCCGCCTGTATCTGGACGCGGATTTCCTGTTACAGGATCCGGCACAGACAGTAAAAATATTCCGTGAACTGAACGAAAAAGGGATCCTGTGTATGATCGCTCTGCCGAAGATCCTTCGACTGCGGGATCGGCAATATCTGAAAAAACTACAGGAACTGCTGTGGGAAAACAGTGAGTATATCCGGGGATTTCAGGCAGCTTCCCTGGAACATATAGAGTTGCTGCGGCAATGGAGCTTTCCCGGGAAAGAGATTCTGGGCGATCACAGCCTCTATATCTGGAATCGGGACTGTCTTGATTTCTGGAAGGGGCAGATCGACGGTTTCTGCCTGCCGTTAGAACTTACGGCTGCGGAGCAAAAAGCCATTTTGGATCCTGCGTTTCCTGCGGAAAAAATACTTTACGGCAGAATTCCCATGATGGTCACCGCAAATTGCGTTGTAAAGACCACCGGACAATGCCGCCCAAAGGAAGGTTCTGAAATCGCAGAACTGACGGATCGTTATCATAAACATTTTCCGGTTCTGCGTAATTGTACGCATTGTTTTAATGTGATCTATAACAGTGTACCGTTATCGTTGCACAAGGACTGGGAAAAATGGCAGAGCAGAGTCATCGGCAGACTTGATTTCACCACGGAGACCGAGTCGGAGACTCTGGGGATTCTGGAGTACTTTGCCGGAAAAGGCAGTAAGCTTCCCTTTGCCGAATATACCACCGGTCACGAAAAACGTGGCGTGGACTAAACAGAAAGGTATTTGAATTCATGCAGGAATATGTAATTGAATTATCCAAATATTTTATCGCCTTTTTTATGATCCTGTATACCGTAAGCTGTTTTTATTCCTTTCGATATCCTGTGGGGGAAAATCGGCGCGGAATCTTTATTTTACAGGATATTCTGATGTTTCTGGTGCAGGTGCTGTGTTTCCTGGATCTGTCCCTGGTCAGCGGCGATTTTCAATACCTGTTTTTCTTTGCGTTTATATTGATCTTTTTATTTGCCACGATCACTATGGTGTCGCTGGTCTACGAGAATATAAACAAACTTTTGCTGAATAATATGTGTATGCTTTTGGGAATCGGACTTTGTATCGTGTCGAGACTTTCCTTCGATAAGGCGATCCGCCAGTATGTAATCGTTCTGGCATCTCTGATCTTTTCCCTGTTCATTCCGTATTTGCTGGGGAAAATACATTTTTTCAAAAAGATCACCTGGCTGTATGCCACTCTGGGAATTGCACTGCTCAGTACGGTCTTGATCCTGGGCGAGGTGACCCACGGTTCCAAGATCTCTTTTTCCCTGGGCGGGATCACTTTCCAGCCTTCGGAATTTGTCAAGATCCTGTTTTTATTCTTCCTGGCCGGAGCCCTGTGGGAGAATGTTTCCTTTCAGAGAATCGTTCTGACGGCAATTATTGCGGGAGCTCATGTGGTGATCCTTGTGGTATCCAAGGATCTGGGAAGTGCCCTGATCTTTTTCGTGGGGTTCGTTTTTGTTGTATTTGCCGCCACCAGAAATTATTTGTACCTTCTGGCCGGTATCGTGGGCGGCGGTGCTGCTTCTTACCTGGCTTATCAGTTGTTTGACCACGTCAGGGTCAGAGTGCTGGCCTGGCAGGATCCCTGGAAATATATTGACAACAAAGGCTACCAGATCACCCAGTCACTATTTGCCATCGGCAGCGGAAGCTGGTTCGGAATGGGACTGTTAAAAGGAAATCCCACGGCCATTCCTTATGTGGAAGCGGACTTTATCTTTTCTTCCATCTGTGAGGAACTGGGTGTGATCTTCGGAATGTGCCTGATCCTTATCTGTATCAGCAGCTTTCTGGAAATGATGCGGGTAGCGGTATGTATTCACGACAGATTCTACCAGCTGATCGTATACGGCATTGGCATTATGTATATTTTCCAGATCTTTCTGACCATCGGCGGAGGAACGAAATTTATTCCGCTGACCGGTGTGACGCTTCCTTTTATCAGTTATGGAGGAAGCTCCGTTATGACGACCATGATCATGTTTTTCATTATACAGGGAATCTACATCCGGCTGCAAAAGGAAGGAGAGCGTAGAGGTGGCAGAAAATAAGATGCAAAATACGCAGAAAAAGAGCGAAGCCGATAACAGAAAAACAACGCGGAACCGAAGACGTATGGGCAACCAGCGGGAAATCTGGCTTTCCGCCGGAGGAATCGGTGTATTGTTCTTATGCCTTTTAATCTATCTGGGACATTTTGTGGCAACCAGTGAACAGGATATGATCAATAACAGCTACAATTCCCGCCAGCAGATCCTGTTGTCCCGCAACTATCGCGGCTCCATCTATTCCAGAGACGGCGAAGTCCTTGCGGAGACGATTCTCGGGGAAGAGGAAGAGGAGACCCGTAATTATCCCTTTAAGAATCTGTTTTCCCATATCGTTGGATATTCCACCCAGGGCAGAATGGGAGTGGAGGCCCTGGCCAATTATTATCTGATCAACACCAATACCTCTCTGAGCAATAAGGTGAAAAACGATACTGCCGGGAAGAAGAATCCCGGAGATAATGTATACACCACCCTGGATGTCCAGATCCAGCAGGTGGCCAACGATCAGCTGGATATTTACCGCGGAGCGATCATTGTCACCGAAGTATCTACCGGCAAAGTTCTGGCCATGGTATCTCATCCGGATTTTGATCCCAATACCATTCCGGAGATCTGGGATGATCTGGTGGCCAATGATTCCAGCACCGTGCTTTTGAACCGCGCAACCCAGGGACTTTATCCCCCCGGTTCTACCTTCAAAATCGTGACGGCACTGGAGTACATCCGTGAGAACCCCGACACCTACCAGAATTATTCTTATAACTGTAACGGTGCCTTCCGGGTGGGAGACAGCAAGATCAGCTGTTACCACGGAGCAAATCACGGACAGGTGAATTTCAAAAAATCCTTTGCAAAATCCTGTAACTCATCCTTTGCAAATATCGGAATGAGTCTGGACCGGAGTGCTTTTCAGGAGACCCTGAACGACCTTCTGTTCAATAAGGACCTGCCATTGACCCTGAATTACGCCAAAAGTTCCGCTATTGTCTCCGACAGTACTCCTTCTGCGGAAATGATGCAGACCTCCATCGGTCAGGGCAAGACCCAGATCACACCGATGCACCTGAATATGATTACCTGTGCCATTGCGAATGACGGTGTTCTGATGAAGCCCTATGTGATTGATCATGTGGAAAACGACGAAGGTACAGTGGTAAAAAGCTTTAAAGCTTCCGAGTACGGACGATTGATGACAGAGGATGAGGCTGCAGTTCTGAAGCAGCTGATGACCGATGTTGTAGAAGAGGGTACTGCATCCAAGCTGAAAGGACTGAATTATACCGCCGCCGGCAAGACCGGTTCCGCGGAATACAATAATGTCAAGGGAGACAGTCATGCCTGGTTTACCGGCTTTGCTCCGGCGGAGGATCCGGAGGTCTGCGTTACCATTATCGTCGAAGGTGCGGGAAGCGGCGGTGATTATGCGGTTCCCATCGCAAGACGTCTGTTTGATTCGTATTTCAACCAGAAATAATGATCGGAGGATAAAGCGCCATGATAGAGGCTACCAGTTGCGGTGGAGTTGTGATCTTTCGGGGAAAAATTCTGCTGCTTTACAAAAATATTAAAAATAAATACGAAGGATGGGTGCTGCCGAAAGGAACCGTGGAAGCCGGTGAGACCCACGAGGAGACTGCCCTCAGGGAAGTGTTGGAGGAAAGCGGTTCGAAGGCATATATCGTAGATTATATTGGCAGAAGCGAGTATACCTTTACGGTACCGGAAGATGTGGTGGAAAAGGAAGTGCACTGGTATCTGATGGGAACCGACAGCTATTACAGCAAACCCCAGAGAGAAGAATACTTTGCCGACTCAGGTTTTTACAAATACCATGAGGCTTACCATCTTCTGAAATTTGCCAATGAAAAACAGATTCTGGAGAAAGCCTATGCGGATTATCAGGAAAGAAAAAGGAATAATCAATGGAAGAATTGATTATTCCTGCTTTTCTAAACATTAAACATTCTTGACGATCTCCAGCTCCGGTCTCTGCAACAGATCCACAAATTCATTTTTATCATTCTTTAAGATGGGGCGGGAGTACTTGTTGGGATGGATGATCAATACTTCCCAAATAGTTCCGTCATTCAGTTGTACATTGGTTCCGATCTGGGCATCGGCGATACGCTTCATGACCGGCATCAGCAATTCCACGTCATATTTATCCAGGCTTTTTTCAAAATTCCCAAGGATCTGCAGCGGGGTCAGCGCATTACGGTAAGTTCTGGGGGATGCCATGGCAATATAGGCATCAATAATGGCAATATATCTGGCAAAAACGTCTATCTTCTGACCGGACATATGGTAGGGATAACCGCTGCCGTCCAGACGTTCATGGTGCATGATCACCGCATTTTTTACATGCTCGTTCAGATCCTGATTGCGCACCGTAGTGTAGCCTACCACGGGGTGAGTCTTGATGATCTTGAATTCTTCATCCGTGAGCTTTCCCGGCTTCCATAACAATTCATAGGGCAGCTGCAGCTTGCCGATGTCATAATAAAAACCGCAGAGAATCAGGGTGTTTTTTTCCTCCTCGCTCATGCCCAGCCAGTCGGCAATGGTACCGGCCAGAAGAGCGGCATTCAGTCCCTGCGTATAGGTAAGTTCATCCTCACTGGGCATCAGATTGTACAGGTAATCCAGTAATACCGGTCCGGAAGTAATATAATAATACAATTCCCTGTAAATCGTCAGAAGAATAATATCCGCCGGCTTTCTGCCCATGATCAGAAGCTGTTTCATCGCCAGCTTATATTGTCCCAGGAATAACGGATAAGCCTGTTCAAAAGCCTTGAAATTTGAGTCGAAACGAATCTTCTCATAATGGGTAGTGGCGAAATCAATATCCTCCATGATGGTAACACACACCAGATTATAGCGTTTCAACTTTTCGATGATCTGTAAAGTGACGGTCGTTCCCGCAGGATAGATCACCCGATCCTGATCCAGAATGTCCTCCCCCAGGACCATATCCGGCTGTAACTCCATTTTAGTAATAACCTTCAAAGATATTCCCTCCTCTTTTGTACTAATTCAAGTATAAAATATCATGCTAAAAAGTCAAGTAACAAAAATTGTAATATCATGGAATCTATGTTATACTAGGAGAAAAAGATTTGTAACTATTCAGAATAGTTACAAGCGTTTTAAGGAACTTGTGTATGGCGGGAAATCTTAAGTATGCTCCAAATCTCTATCTGGGAGAGAGCATTGCATCCGAAAAACTGGATAAACTAAAAAAGAGACTGGACACAAAGCCTCTTTTGGCCAATGTATATCTCATTACTCCGGCCAGAAATCCGGCCGATCAGCTGGATATTTTCGACGCCAGACAGTTGGTTCAGCCTCATTACAGGAACGAAGAGTTTCTCATTCTCGGCATGGCGTCCGGCTATGAAGAAGCATTGCAGCTGATCGAACAGATCACCGGAGAATGTCTGGAAGCCAGAGGCGACTGCAATCTGCGGGAGTATTTGTTATGTTAACGATTCTTTTTAAAATATTGAGTATCCTGGGAATCGTGCTCCTGATCCTTTTAGGGGTTGCGGTAGTGGTAGTTCTTTTGATCCTGTTTTTCCCGATTTTCTACAAAATATCCGGGAAGAAAAATGCCGAAGAACTACTGATTTCGGCAAGAGCCGGGTGGTTGTTCGGCCTCCTTCGCCTGTCCTATGATTATCCCGAGCCCGGGAGGCTTGTAATAAAGCTTTTGTTCTTTACTCTGTATGATTCCTCCGTGGAAAAACCGGAGCCGCCATTGGAGGAGCCGTCACAGGCAGCACCGGAGACGACAAAGCCTGTCGAGGCGGAAAGTTCCCAGCCGTCCCCGGTAACAGATGACGGGAATGAGGAGAAGGTGCCGGAGCCTGTGGAGCCGGAAACGACCGGGCAGAAGGAAAAAAAATCCGCAAAAACAACGAACCGTCTGTACGGATTTTTTGAAAGAATCCGGTACACAGTCCGGATGATTTGTGCTAAAATCAAAAATATTCTGCAAAATATTGCTTTTTATAAAGAATTATGGAATGATCCGGATACGCAGGGACTTTTGAAGCACGCCGGAAAGCGTCTTGGGCATATTCTAAAAAGACTACGTCCGAGAAAGCTCACAGTCACGGCCGTCGTCGGTACCGGTTCTCCGGATACCACCGGATACCTGTATGGGATCTACGGAATGTTACTTCCGAAAATGGGAAAGGGAATCTGTATTACCCCGGATTTTGAACAGGCCGTTTTAGAGGGAGACTTTAAAGCCTCCGGGCATTTTACCGTGGCCTGCGTGGTGTTCCATTCCCTTCGGCTGCTTATGGACCGGAGACTGCAGGAATTGCGGGACAAGATCAGAGAATATAAGAAAACTCAGAAAAAATAACAGTATAAAACAGGAGGTTTATTATGGCAGAAAAAGATAATCAGTTTCAGGGTGTGGTAGAATCTCTGTTGAAGGGAATGGATACCGTGCTTTCCACCAAGACTGTTGTAGGGGAGGCTACAAAGATCGGCGATACCATTATTCTTCCCCTGGTGGATGTCACCTTTGGCGTTGGTGCCGGTGCCGGGAATAATTCCGAGAAAAAGTCCGCATCCGGAGCCGGGGGCTTAGGTGGTAAGATGACTCCCAGTGCAGTTCTTGTCATTAAAAACGGTTCCACCAAGCTGGTAAATATCAAGAATCAGGATACCGTTACCAAGATTCTGGATATGATTCCTGACATTGTAGATAAATTTACCCAGCCGAAGGAAAAAGAAGAAATGTCCGACGCGGAAGTTGTTGACATTGCATTTCCGGAAGCGGAAGAGAAAACTACAGAAGACAAGTAATATTTGACATACTCTGCATATAATAAAGTGAGAACAGTCTGGATCCGGAGGATGTATGAAGAAGATCATCGGCCTGATACTCTTTTTTGTAGCCGTCGGCATGCTGCTCATGCTTGTGATCCACAATCGATTTATCGGTCTGATCATGGTAGCTCTTTTATTATTTGCGGGGTATTATCTTTTCTGTGGTTGCGAGTAAGAGGGTGCGGTATGATTGATTGGGAAGAGGTCATTAAGGCAGAAAGTACCGAAGAGCTAAAAGAAATAAAGCTGTGGCTTTTTCAGGAAAACATGCGTCTGGAACAGGAACGTACGGAGTTGGAGCAGGCCCGGAACAAATTTCTGGACGAGCGGGTGAAACTACGGGACGAACTGGATGAGTTAAACCGGCGAACGGTAATGGAGCGGAAACGTCTGAAAGAGGAGAACCTGTTCTTTGAGAAGAAAATGGCCATACTGCAGGAGGGGTTCCGTCATCTGGAAGAGGACCGGAAGAAGTTCGAGAGAGAACGGAAGATCCTCACCGAGGAAGCCAGAGAACAAAAGGAGCGGAATCTGTCTGCCGATGAAAGCAGCTTTTCAGCGGTACAGCTTTTATTCCGGGGAGTAAATAATCCGTTGGCTTTACGAAAAAGATACCGGGATCTGATCAAGATCTTTCATCCGGACAACCTCTTCGGAGACGGGGAGCTGGCCGGACAGATCAATAAAGAATATTTGAAGCGGAAACAGGAAGAGCGGTTTTGGTAGTTTTGTGACAGACAAAAAATAAGCCAGAAATGAAATTCATCATTTCTGGCTTTCTAAAATCCAATATTATCGCAGAAGATTAAGCTCTTTCAACTTTACCAGATTTTAAACAGCTGGTGCAGACATGCATTCTTCTAGCTCCGCCGTTAACCTTGCACTTAACGCTCTTAACATTAGAGTTCCAAATTGCGTTGCTTCTTCTATGAGAATGGCTTACATTGTTACCGAAATGAACGCCCTTACCGCAAATATCACATTTAGCCATCTTGACACCTCCTCGATCTAACGCGCATCTTACGCTTACTTTTAAACAATTTTTTTCAATAAAATACATGTGAAATGCTCACAACATTGATATATTAACAGAAAAACAAAATAAAAGCAAGCAAAAAATATTTATTTTTTTTATTTTATTGTTTCTTTTTCAAAGGAAAGCTGTTAAAATACATTTATATATGTCTGGGCTTTAGATATTTCAGGCAGACATATCGGAAGAAACAAGTGATCCGAATATGAAGGAGGTTCTGTATGAAAGGTTCTTCTATGAATACCCATATGGGAAATATTGTCATTGATAATGAAGTCATTGCACAGTATGCCGGCAGTGTGGCGGTAGAGTGCTTTGGTATCGTAGGTATGGCCGGAGTCAGCATGAAGGATGGTCTGGTTAAGCTGCTTAAGATGGACAGCATCACCAGAGGCATCAATGTGTCCCTGGACAAAAATAAACTGATTCTGGACTTCCATGTGATCGTAGCATACGGCGTCAGCATTCTGGCTGTCACCGACAACCTGATCAGCAACGTAAAATACAAAGTGGAAGAATTTACCGGGATTGAGATCAAAAAGATCAACATCTTTGTTGAAGGTGTAAGAGTGATTGATTAAGGAGGACGTAATTGTGGCTTTACAACAAATCGACGCTAAGATGCTTTCCAAGATGTTCTTAGCCGGCGCCAAGAATTTAGAGAATAAGAAAGAATGGATCAATGAGTTGAACGTATTTCCCGTTCCCGACGGAGATACCGGAACCAATATGACCATGACGATCATGTCTGCGGCAAGAGAAGTTTCCGCATTGGGTGAAAATGCCGATATGGCTGCCCTGTGCAAGGCTATTTCCAGCGGTTCCCTGCGTGGTGCCAGAGGTAACTCCGGTGTTATCCTGTCTCAGTTGTTCCGTGGTTTTACCAAGAGCATCAAGGAAGAACAGGTACTGGACATTCCTGTCCTGACCCGTGCATTTGAAAAAGCGGTGGAGACCGCATACAAGGCTGTTATGAAGCCGAAGGAAGGTACGATCCTTACGGTAGCAAGAGGTGCTTCCGATAAGGCAAAGGAGCTTTGCGAGGATGGAGCAGAGGATCTCGAGCAGTTCCTTGGAGCTGTGATCGAACATGCCCGTTATGTTCTCAGCCAGACTCCCGAGATGCTGCCCGTATTAAAGCAGGCAGGTGTAGTGGATTCCGGCGGACAGGGTCTGGTAGAAGTATTAAGTGGTGCGTATGACGCATTCTTAGGCAAAGAGATTGATCTGACCGTAGCTCCCGCAGCCACTGAAAAAGCAGAAGATACCAAGAGTTCTCTGGAAGTACAGGCGGAAGCGGAGATCAAGTTCGGCTATTGCACCGAATTCATTATTCTGTTAAATAAGCCTTTTAATGTAAAAGCAGAGATGGATTTCAAGGCATTCTTAGAGTCCATCGGTGATTCTATTGTATGTGTTGCGGATGACGATGTGGTCAAGGTGCATGTACATACCAATGATCCGGGTCTGGCCATCCAGAAGGCATTGAAGTATGGTGCATTGTCCAACATGAAGATCGACAATATGCGCTTGGAGCATCAGGAGAAGCTGTTCAAGCTCTCTGAGAAGGAAGCAGCGCAGAAGAAGGACGAAGAAGAGAAGGCGGCACAGCCTCCCAAGGAAGTCGGCTTCCTTGCAGTATCCGTAGGCGACGGCTTAAGTGAACTGTTCAAGAGCCTTGGTGTGGATTACATCATTGAGGGTGGTCAGACCATGAACCCCAGCACCGCAGACATTCTGGATGCGGTAGACAAGGTGAATGCCCGGACAATCTTCGTTCTTCCGAACAACAAGAACATCATTCTGGCAGCTAATCAGGCGGCGGAACTGATGACCGATAAAGAGCTTTTAGTCATTCCCACCAAGACCATTCCTCAGGGTATCACTGCTGTGATTAACTTTGTGCCTGAATTGTCCGTGGAAGAGAATGAAGAGACCATGCTCCGTGAGATCAAGAATGTCAAGACCGGTCAGGTGACCTATGCGGTACGTGATACGGTAATTGATGACAAGGAGATCAAGAAGAATGACTTCATGGGTATCGGTGATCATGGTATTGTAGCCGTTGGTACCGATATGGTAAAGGTGACCCGCGATATGATCGCAGAGCTGGTGGATGAGGATTCCGAGCTGATCAGTGTATACTATGGTTGCGACGTGGCAGAGGATGCGGCAGAAGCACTGCGTGCGGATCTGGAAGAGGCTTATCCTGCCTGCGATATTGAATTGCAGTATGGCGGACAACCTATTTATTACTATACTGTTTCTGTAGAGTAAATGGAGAGTTAGTGAAATAATTTAAAGTAAGGGCACAGCAACGATAAATTCAATGTCTGTGCCCTTCTTTTATCTTGAAATGGGTACAGCATAAGAGAATGAGTCGCGCTGTACCCTTGACCTGTCTTAAAGCGGGCACAGTGCAAGAGAAGATGCCGCTTTGTACCCACAGTTTGTCCTAAAATGGGCATAGTGCAAGAGAAGGTGTCTCCTGTACCCTCGGCTCGTTTTAAAATGGGCACAGCACAAGAAATGGGCTACACTGTACCCTTGGTTCGTTCTAAAATGGGCACAGCACAAGAAAATGGGCCTCCTGTACCCCTCGGCTCGTTCGAAAGTGGGTACAGCACAAGAAAGGATACCTCTCGGTGCCTTCAACTTGTTCTAATTAGGGTACCGTACAAGAAGATGTATCGCTCTGTGCCCACAGTTCTCGTTAGCGAGGGTACAGCGCTGGAATAATAAGAAATAGAAAGGAGGGGCTGGTATGAGTGACGCAATACCTGTGAACAGAATAAAAGGCGTGGGAGAGAAGACGGCGGCTCTGTTCGGTAAGATCAATGTCTTTACCGTGGAGGATCTGATTGGGCATTATCCCAGAGATTACGAGACTTACGATGCTCCGGTAGCCATTCGTGAGGCATCCCCCGGCAGTGTGCAGGCCATCTACGGGCAGATCACGGCCATCCCCAATGTAAAAAAGGTCCGGAACCTGTCGATCCTGAATGCGGTGTTGAAGGATGACAACGGGGATTCGATTCAGCTTACTTTTTTCAATATGCCTTTTTTGAAAAAGGTATTAAAGCCCGGCGGATTCTATCTGTTCCGGGGGCTGGTGCAGCAGCGGGGCACCCATAAGATCATGGAGCAGCCCCGGATGTTCACATGGGACGAATACCGGCAGAAATCCGGACGGCTTTTACCCCGATATGCGCTGACCAAGGGTCTGACCAATCAGACGGTACAGAAATCCGTAGCGCAGGCTCTGGAATATTATCCTCCGGAAAAAGAATATCTCCCGCAGTCCGTATTGCAGAAAATTCCCATGCTTTCCCACAGAGAAGCAGTCAATTCCCTGCATTTTCCGGAGAACCGGGAGGAGCTGCTGGCCGCCAGGAACCGCATGGTATTTGAAGAGTTCTTTTCTTTTTTACTGGTTCTCCGGAAAAATAAGGATCTGGCGGCCAAGACAGAGAATCATTTTCCCATGTATGAGACCGCGGATACAGTGCGGTTTTTAGAGCAGCTGCCGTTTCCTCTGACCAAAGCCCAAAGAAAAGTCTGGGGAGAGCTCAGAGAGGACATGGGCAGCCCCTATGCCATGAACCGGCTGATTCAGGGTGATGTAGGCTCCGGTAAGACGATTCTGGCGGTACTGGCGCTTCTTATGTGCGCAGCCAACGGCTTTCAGGGAGCTCTGATGGCACCGACGGAAGTGCTGGCTGTCCAGCATTTTGAGACCATATCCGGCTATGTAAAAGAATATGGCATTGCTTTTCGTCCGGTGCTTCTGACCGGTTCCATGACAGCCAAGGAGAAGCGGGAGGCATACGGCAGAATTGCCTCGGGAGAAGCCAATCTGATCATCGGAACCCATGCATTGATTCAGGAAAAGGTGGAATACGCATCCTTGGCACTGGTGGTAACGGACGAACAGCACCGTTTCGGAGTAAGACAGAGAGAGACTCTGGCGGCCAAAGGAAAAGAACCCCATGTGCTGGTCATGAGTGCCACCCCCATTCCCCGGACGCTGGCCATCATTTTGTATGGGGATCTGAAAGTCTCCGTCATTGATGAGCTTCCCGCCAACCGTCTGCCCATCAAGAACTGCGTGGTAGGCACCTCCTACCGCCCCAAGGCCTATGAATTTATCGCAAAAGAAGTGGCGGCTGGAAGACAGGCCTACGTCATCTGTCCTATGGTGGAAGAGGGCGAAGCGGAAGACCTGGAGAACGTGGTGGATTACACGGAGAAGCTCCGGGCGGCTCTGCCTCCTTCCGTACAGGTAGCCTACTTGCACGGAAAAATGCGTCCGGCGGACAAGAACCGTATTATGGAAGAATTCGCTGACAAAGAGATCGATGTCTTAGTCTCCACCACGGTCATCGAAGTCGGTATCAATGTTCCCAATGCCACGGTGATGATGGTGGAGAATGCGGAGCGTTTTGGTCTGGCCCAGCTGCATCAGCTGCGGGGACGTGTGGGACGTGGCGAATTCCAGAGCTATTGTATTTTCATCAGTACCTCTGAAGCCAGGGAGACCATGGAACGTTTGCAGATTCTGAACCATTCCAACGACGGTTTCCATATTGCCTCAGAAGATCTGAAGTTACGAGGTCCCGGCGATATTTTCGGGATCCGGCAGAGCGGCGAATTTTCTTTTGTACTGGGAGATATTTACACAGATGCTTTTCTGTTAAAAACCGCTTCCGAAGCCGTGGATGCGCTGCTGGACGAGGATCCGGAACTTGACAGTGAGGATACCATGCTACTAAGGCAGTATTTTGCGGAACATCATTCGGCAAATATGGTTGACTTTCGAACCATCTGACAGTAAAATTACTTTTAGGTTCAAAGTTTTGAACTGCGAACCGGTTAGGTTTATGCAAAATAATGCAAAGGGAAGGTTTAGATACCAAATGGCAAAAATAGCAATTGTAACAGACAGTAACAGCGGTATTACACAGGCGGAGGGAAAAGAGCTTGGAATTTATGTGCTTCCCATGCCTTTTATGATTGATGAAGTCACTTATTACGAAGACATTGACCTGACACAGGAGCAGTTCTATGAAAAGCTGAAATCCGGTGCCAACATTGCCACCAGCCAGCCGACTCCGGACAGCGTCACCAGTCTGTGGGACAAGCTCTTACTGGAATATGACGAGATCGTACACATTCCCATGAGCAGCGGGCTGTCCGGGTCCTGCCAGAGTGCTTTTGTCTTTGCGGCAGTTTATGACGGCAGAGTCCAGGTCGTGAACAACCAGAGAATTTCCGTAACCCAGCGTCAGTCCGCACTGGATGCCCTGCAGCTTGCAGCCGCCGGTAAAAATGCGGCAGAGATCAAGGAATTTCTGGAAAACGATAAATTTAACAGCAGTATCTATATTATGTTGGATACCCTGTATTACCTGAAAAAAGGCGGACGAATCACTCCGGCGGCCGCAGCTATCGGCACCATGCTTCGTTTAAAACCGGTACTCACCATTCAGGGAGAAAAGCTGGATGCTTTTGCAAAAGCCAGAACCACCACACAGGGCAAGAGCATGATGATCAATGCCATCAAGAAGGACATCAACGAGCGTTTCGGCGGCATGACGGAGGATAAGCATATCTGGATGCAGATCGCCTATACCCACGACAGAGCTGCAGCAGAGCAGTTCCGCACCGAAGTGGAGGCGGAATTCCCCGGCTATGATATTCATATCGATCCGCTGTCCTTAAGCGTTGCCTGCCACATCGGCCCCGGCTCCCTGGCACTGGCATGCTGTAAGAAGATCACGGTATAATGAGCCTCAAGGAAAAACAAGTGGCTGCGGAGCAGACATTTGTTTTTCTGGGCTCATTAACGAACGAATATCCTGCGAAGCAGGATGTAGAGCGCGACAGCGCGAATGCGTGAGTTCATGATATAACAATACAAAAAGCTCCCGGTAAAGCCATAAGGCCCGGGAGCTTTTATGTATGCGGTCTGTCACTGTGCCAAAAAGGCTCTTCGTATCTGTTCCAGATATTTTTTCCCGACAGGGAGTTCCTCTTTGCCGCTTAATATGATCCGGTTGTCCGTGAGAGAAGTTACTGCATTTATATTAACGATTATGGTTCTATGACATTGCTGGAAATACGCAGGCAAATGAGCAAGAACTTCCCGCAGACTGATCATCTGGCGAAATTTTTCATTTTCCGTCACGATCTCGATCGAATGATTGCTACTGGAAATATATAAAATTTCTTTGTAAGGGATCTTATACATTTCGGATCTGGTTCTCACCATATAATTTTGATCACTGAGTTCCTCTGTTATCAGCTTCAAGTCGCGGTCCAATTTCACGGGATCGATGGGCTTTAGAAGATAGTCCAGTGCTCGGACGGAATATCCCTCAAAAACATACTCCTGAAATCCGGTCAGAAAAATAATATGTCCCTTGTAATTATGTTCCCGAAGATTTCTGGCAATGTCGACCCCGTTTTCTTCTTTTAATGAGATATCCAGAAAATATACGTCGGTTGCAAGGTAACTGTTGGTAAAAAATATATGATGGGATGAGGAATACCATTTCACAGCAGCCTCTAGGTGATGGGTCTGAAACCATTTTCGTATTTTTTCTATTAAATCCTGTGCAAAGCTTTCTTCATCCTCGATAATAGTGATATGTATATTCATACGGTATTCCTTTCTGTTTCTAAATCTAAAGAGACAGGAAGTGCTATTGCTATTGTAAACTCATTGGTAGAAGGTGTCACCTGATAAAATCCCCCACAAGATTCCGTTACCCGGGCGATCTGACGCAATCCGTAACCATGTTCTTTCCCGTCTTTGGTTGACAGCAAATTACCTTTTTTGTTATACAGATAATTACCGGCGCTGGAATTGTTTAAAGTGATCAGCAGCATATCGCCCTTAGGCTTTATGTCCAGATGAATCCAGGGAGCGGCGGGACAGGACTGGCAGGCCTCGATGGCATTGTCTAAGATATTGGTAAACAGAGTCGAAGTATCCAGCGGAGACAGCGGAAATACTGTGGGAAGGTACACCGAATGTTCAAAGCGTATTCCTCTGTGCTTCATGGTGTAATATTTCAAAGACAACACTGCATCCAGAATCGGATTGCCCGAGGAAAAGACCGGTTTGATCATATCGGAACTGCTTAAAAGCTCATTCACATATAGTAACGACTCGTCATACTGCTTTTGTTGCAGCATGGTGGAAAGTACCTGTAACTGGTTCTTATAATCATGTTTCCAGCCCCGGATAAAAGCGGAAGATTCTTTCAGATTGACCAGTTCCTGTTCCTCGATCTGATATAGATTATTACGCTGCTGTAATTCATTATTTTTGCGGTAATAGATTCCAAGAAGTTCTACGATCATCAATAGCAGCAGGAGAACTCCAAGAAAAATATAGTTGACCGTTGCAAGAGAAATTCTGGAAAGAACGATCTCGTTGCGTTCGAAATAAAACACATATTTCAAAAGAATATCGGAGGCAAAAACTCCCAGCCCGCAAGTAAGAAAAATCACACCTTCAAAATATCCCGGAAATTTCAAATCCTGCGGGAAGAATTGAATGACTGCCCAGATCAGGAGGCAGTAGGTGAGTATGTATATGACCAGAGCCTGATTGCGAATGGCAGAATTGACCGTAAGTGCCTCCGAAGTATCCTGAAACAGAATCCCCAGCACAGAAAAGGTCACACTGTCCGAAACAACTGCCAGCAAAGCGGGAATACCACCGATCAACAATCGGGCTCCCCGGGAGCCTTCCGCAAACACTATAGTATATAAAATCTGGCAGATCAGACCGGATACACAGGTAATGGTGGGGGCAATATTCAAAAGATTCAGCAACGTGATCAGGACGAAGAGAAGCACCAATCCGATGCCCCTGTAAATCCAGTGGAGCCGCCGGAGTGTGAGCGTTCTGGAAATAAAAAAATAGAATAATAAAACGGTTATCACGTTGACAAGCAATTCTCCAATATTCATAACTTTTCTCCATTTTAGTTATATAGTATTTCCTCTGAATATAATTATAAGATGCATTATTTAAAAGGTCAAAAAATTCACGCCTGTAAAATAGCTGTTCACGCCGATTGTATTGAAAAAGAAAATAGAACTGTTAAAATATAACCATGTCGAGACAAGTAACGATTCATTTCTCCATGATTTGCAGGAAAACGAGCCCCCTATAAAAAGAATTATAAAAGAAGATTTGTTGAAGGCAATCATTTTTACAGTATTTTGTACCTTAAGCAAGGTGAAAGGGATGAATATAAATATGAAAAAATGAAAATGCTTTATAATACAATTATGTTTATGCCGACAGCTATAACACTAATTTGTCTGAATTATATTCCTGACCGGATTCCTACACATTATAGCTTGACAAATCAGGCTGATAGATGGGGGAGCAAATATGAACTTTTAGCTTTTCCTATATTAGTTATTGGTTTTGGTATTTTTATGCGTATGCTTGCAAATTATCACAAAAAACATGAAAAATTGGGGACGAATAATGAACAAGTATGTCTTACATCAGGCATTGTATGTATGATTCTCTTCAGCTTTTTAAATTATTATTTCTTATACTTAGGAGGAAAAAGTATTGAAGATGCATCTGTATTTGTACTTGATTTGGAGCAAATCATTTTTGGAATGTTAGGAATTGCAATGATAATTATTGGTAATATTTTACCAAAAGCAAGAATGAATTCATTTACAGGATTTAGAACACGATGGAGTATGCAGAATGAAAAAACTTGGGAAAAAAGTCAATTGTTTGGGGGAATATCTTTTTTAATCGCAGGTCTTATTATATTAGTAATCAGCTTTGTAACAAAAAGTATTAACTGCATGATTCTTTCCTTAGCATGTTTTTGGATTGTAATAATTATAGATTTTTGCTATACCTATTGGATCGCAAAGAAAATGGATAAAAAGAATGAAAAATAGGAACTTGAAATATGGACAACAGGTTTATGGTAAGGAGAAAGCACACGTGAAGGGAAAGAAAATACTATGGACAGCTTTTATAGTCCTCTGCGTGGCAGGCTGTATCAGGGGTGCCTATGAGGTCTATGGCTATTAACATCCAAATGTAATAATATCTTATCGGGTAGAAGAGGCAGAAGATTTGTATTTGTCCCTGCCTTCTTATGCCATTGAATCCAGATCGTATTTCGGTTACGCTAAAAAATATGGGGAAGAGATGCGGGAGTGGTGGATTCCTACAAATGAGACGGGAATAAAATTGAGAACCGATTATGTTAAGCCCATTCATGTTTCTTCCAACATTTCTGTTGAAAACGGAAAAACCATTATTACCTATAACGGCACGGCAGTTTCGCCAGAGGGGGAAAATGTAACCATCGATAAAACAGTAGAGTTAAACTTTATAGTGTCGGATAATCTGCCGTAAAGATGAATAGGTACTGCGGATGGATCAGAAGTACAGAAATAGTTATCTGCGAGATAAAAGGAGATTAGTATGAAAAAATTATTTTTCGTAGTTTCCGTCGTGGGAAGTATATTTTTTATGGCGGCATGTGGATTAAACGACGGACTGAATGAAGAAAACGCCGTACCGGTTACAGATGCGATGGAGGTGACAGTGGCGGCAACGAATAGTCCCTCCACCCCGGCACCTACACAGGCAGTGACCGTCGAAAATGTCCCTGCACCAACGCCATATTGCCACGGAAGATACGATGAAATCGGTTCCTTTTGTGTGTATATCCAAAATTTCAGTACGGATAACGACTATATTGTAGTCCGCCCTGTGGAATGGATCATCCCGGAGGATGAAAAGCGGATCAATGAATTGGGGCTGGATATGGAAAAGGATCTGATACCCGGTTATTACATAAAGGACTGGGGCTTCAGCGAAATGAAGATCCCCATCACAGAGAATACGGAATATCATTTTATTGACTATGGGCATGATTTTTCGGAATTGCCAAAGCAGGGGCTTTGTACCATTACAAAAGGGGAAGAAATATTCATAAGTTATTGGGAAAAGTATACTTCTATGATGCATGAATATCCTTTCTTCGTGGAACTGAATGAAGATGGAACATTGAAGTTAATTTCCGAAAAGGTTATTCCTTAAATTTTCGGGAGGTGCAATATGATAAGTCAAATGCAGTTCAGCTTATGGGAGAATGTTTTAACCATTCTGTTTTTAACAGCGATCATTTTATTGATCTGTTATTTATGCCTGCGCCGCCGCGTCAGGGGAGCTTTTCGCACACAGACCATAGAAGAAGCAGTCGTGCTTTCAAAGAGTACAAGTACGGATACCTCCCAGACCGTTTATCTCCAGAACGCAAATGTGGCGACCGGACTGGTAGAACGAGAAGCAGTGAATCAGATTACCTTTCAGGACAGGGATCATCCGGAAAAATGTGTCACACTGGAAGTAGATGATACCATTTTTACAACGTTGAAGGAAGGAGAACAGGGGAAATTAATATTCCGTGACATGCGCCTGCTATCCTTTGGGGCGCTGCAAGCGCAGAATCATAAGAAATATAAATTCAAGGGGATTTCTTAACCGACCACTTTGACCACCAGTTCAGGATCATGGAACTGGTGGTTTTTTTCTTAATGTGATAAAATAGTGGAAGAATTTTATTTGAAAGAGGTGAAAACTACTATGAAATTTATCCGAGGTAACTACTCAGTACAGTTGATGTAAACTGTTGGCAGATTGTGCTGAGGTGAATAGAAACTTGCTGGCAGTCGTTGACTGTACTGTCCTGATGATGAAGATACAATGTATAAAGGAGTACAGTTATGCGCTATATAAAAGAAGTATTAAAGAAAAACAGAATATGGGTATTGGTCTACATTGGACTGGGGATATTGAATGCATTTATGGCTAATTACAAGGCCAATTATTTTCAAAAGATCCTTGATGGGTTAGCTGACAGAACACTTGCCTTTGCAGGAGTTGTGACATATGGTTTTATTTTGTTGATAAATTATTGTATGAATTATCTGGATAATTATCCTGAGAAGAAGCTGGAACAAGGTATCTATCTGGATTTTAAGCTTTTGTCTTTTGAAAAAATAAGTACCATTGATTATACAGAATATCAGAAGACCGGTACGGGAAAAATTGTTCAAAAGATTGAAAGCGGTTCATCTGCGGGAAGAAATGTAATATTTCATTTCTGGCTGCGGTTGTTTCGGAATCTGCTTCCCACCATTGTTTTCAGTGTGTACTTTATCTGGAAAATTGACCCAAAAGTTACCTATGTGTTGTTTGCAGGCTATCTGCTTATTTTTATAATAACCAATATTCTGCTAAAGTTTTTATATAAGATAAAAGAAAACATTTTAAACAGTGAAGAGCTGTTAAATCATTATCTGATCAGAGGCTTTATGGAAATGCCGGTGTTCCGTATGAACAGGCAGTTTCCGAATGAAATAAGGAAAACTCGTAAGGCTAAAGAGGATATTGTTTCCTCAAAAGTAAAAATGAATATGATCCATGAAGCATTTTTTACGATATTTGCGCTGCTTATGGCAATGTTGGATATTGGTATTCTTTTTTACGCATGGAAAATGCAAAATCTTACCGTGGGTTCTGTAGCTGCATTAATTGCATTGATTGAAAATGCTTATACACCTATCGCTATTTTTAATGTACTTTATGTCCAATATAAATTGGATAAGGCATCTTATAAGAGATTTGAAGAATTTTTAGCTTTCAAAGAGGATGAACAATTAAGCAATGGTAACGAAATAACTACGGATGTTGGTGAAATAGCAATCAAAAACTTATCCTTTCAATATGCGAACCGAAAAATTATTAATAATCTGAGCCTGTTCATAAAGAAGGGCGAAAAGATAGCCTTTGTAGGAGAAAGTGGTTCCGGAAAATCAACCCTGATCAAGATATTATTGGGGCTGCTGAAATACCATCAGGGAGAAATCCACCTGGGAGATAGGGAGTTAAGTGGAATTTGTCTTAATAGTTTGTATGACAAAGTCAGTTATATCTCACAGGATGCCCCTGTTTTTGATGGAACCCTAAAAGAGAATCTGATATTCGACAAAAAGGTACCGGAGGAACAATGCTGGATGCCTTGAGAGAAGTGCAGCTGTCTCATCTGGTTGAGAATTTTGCGGAAGGCTTAGACACTGAAATCGGTGAAAAAGGAACCTGTTTATCCGGTGGTGAAAAACAAAGACTCGCCCTGGCCCGCTTGTGGTTTGAGACTCCTGAACTTGTCATTTTGGATGAAGCAACCGCTGCAATGGATAATTTAACAGAAGAAACAGTAATGAAATCCGTTCTGAAAAAGCTGAAAAACGAAACGGTCATTGCAATCGCACACAGACTGAATTCCATTGCCGGTTTTGACAGAATCATTCTCTTTCGAGAAGGGAAAATTGTCGGACAGGGGTCTTTTGAAGATCTGCTGCGGACAGATCCTTATTTTATGGATCTTTACCATGCAAATATGCAATAATTGTCGATACTATCCCTTGTATTTTTTGCTTTTCCAAACACAAAATCTATGATATACTTAAGACAATAATGTGTTGATAAGGAGTTCCATTTCATGGCAAAAGACAATAATTATGACGCCTCGAGTATTACCGTCCTGGAAGGTCTGGAAGCGGTAAGAAAGAGACCCGGAATGTATATCGGCAGTGTCTCCACCAAGGGTCTGAACCACCTGATCTACGAGATCGTGGACAACTCTGTGGACGAGCATCTGGCCGGATACTGCGATACGATAAAAGTAACTCTGGAAGCGGACGGTTCCGCCACGGTAGAAGATAACGGACGTGGTATTCCCGTGGGAATGCACGAAAAAGGGATCAGCGCGGAGCGTCTGGTATTCACGACTCTGCATGCCGGCGGTAAATTTGACAATTCCGCCTATAAGACCAGCGGTGGTCTGCATGGTGTAGGTTCCTCTGTAGTAAATGCCCTTTCCACAAAGTTGACTGTCAGAGTCAAGAGCGGCGGCTGCATTTATGAGGATAGATATGAGAGAGGTATTCCCGTCATGGATCTGGTGGACGGTCTGCTTCCCGTAGTGGGCAAGACCAGGGAGACCGGTACGACCATCAATTTTCTGCCGGATGACACCATCTTTGACAAGACCCGTTTCAAGGAAGACGAGGTCAAGAGCCGTCTTCATGAGACCGCTTATCTGAACCCGAAGCTTACGATCATTTTTGAAGACAAGAGAAAAGAAGAACCGGAGAAGATCACTTACCATGAGCCGGAAGGCATCATCGGCTTCATAAAAGACATGAACCGTTCGAAGGAGACTGTCCATGATGTCATTTTCTTTTCCGGCGAGAGCGAAGGCATCTCCGTGGAAGTTGCCTTCCAGTATGTCAATGAATTTCACGAAAATGTACTGGGCTTCTGTAATAACATTTACAACTCTGAGGGTGGTACCCACCTCACCGGTTTTAAGACCCAGTTCACCAATGTGATCAATACCTATGCCCGTGAGCTTAATATTTTAAAGGAAAAGGATGCGAACTTTACCGGTGCCGATGTCCGGAACGGAATGACGGCAGTGGTATCCATCAAGCATCCGGATCCCCGTTTCGAAGGACAGACCAAGACGAAGTTGGACAATCAGGACGCTGCCAAGGCCGTAGCCAAGGTGACCGGCGAAGAGATCGTCCGATTCTTCGACCGCAATCTGGAGACTTTGAAGAGCATTATCGGCTGTGCGGAAAAAGCAGCCAAGATCCGTAAGACAGAAGAGAAGGCCAAGACCAATATGCTGACGAAGCAGAAATTCTCCTTTGATTCCAACGGAAAACTGGCGAACTGCGAGTCCAGAGATCCCTCCAAATGTGAGATCTTCATCGTAGAGGGTGACTCTGCGGGCGGCAGTGCCAAGACTGCCAGGAACCGTATGTATCAGGCCATCCTTCCGATCCGCGGCAAGATCCTGAATGTAGAGAAAGCCAGCATTGACAAAGTACTGGCCAATGCCGAGATCAAGACCATGATCAATGCTTTTGGCTGCGGATTTTCCGAGGGCTACGGTAACGATTTCGATATCAGCAAATTACGCTATGACAAGATCATCATCATGGCGGATGCCGATGTGGACGGTGCGCATATTTCCACTTTGCTGCTGACCTTATTCTATCGTTTCATGCCTGATTTGATCTTCGAAGGCCACGTATACATAGCAATGCCTCCCTTATATAAGGCTATGCCCTCCAAGGGAGAAGAAAAATATCTGTATGATGACAAAGCGCTGGAAAAATATCGTAAGACCCACAAGGGACCCTTTACCTTACAGCGATACAAAGGTCTGGGTGAGATGGATGCCGAACAGCTGTGGGAGACCACATTGGATCCGGAGCGCAGACTGTTAAAATTAGTAGAAATCGAGGATGCCCGTATGGCTTCCGAGATGACCGAGCTTCTCATGGGCACGGATGTGCCGCCCAGAAAAGCATTTATTTACGATCACGCTACGGATGCGGAATTAGACATCTAGAAGCGCCGATCCTGAAATGTAATGTCAGCAAGAACGGAGATTAGAAATGGACGACAGCAGAATCATAAAAACAGAATACTCCGAGGAGATGCAGAAATCGTTCATCGACTATGCCATGAGCGTTATCATCGCCAGAGCACTTCCGGATGTCAGAGACGGTCTGAAACCGGTACAGCGTAGAACCCTCTACGATATGCACGAACTGGGGATCCGTTATGACAGACCCTACCGTAAAAGCGCCCGTATCGTAGGTGATACCATGGGTAAGTACCATCCCCACGGCGACAGTTCCATCTATGAGGCGCTGGTAGTGATGAGCCAGGATTTCAAAAAGGGCATGCCCCTGATCGACGGCCACGGCAACTTCGGTAACATCGAAGGAGACGGTGCCGCTGCCATGCGTTATACCGAAGCCAGGCTTCAGAAAGTGACGCAGGAAGCATTTCTGGCGGATCTGGACAAGGACGTGGTAGACTTCGTGCCGAACTTCGATGAAACGGAAAAAGAGCCTTCCGTATTGCCGGTAAAGATCCCCAATCTGCTGGTCAACGGTTCGGAGGGTATCGCCGTCGGTATGGCTACCAGTATTCCTCCACACAATCTCGGAGAAGTCATCGATGCCGTAAAAGCCTACATGCTCAATAACGAGATCACCACAAAAGAGCTGATGCGTTATCTGAAGGGGCCGGATTTCCCCACCGGAGGCATTGTTATCAATAAAGATGAACTGGAAGAAATCTATGAAACCGGTGCCGGCAAGATCAAGCTGCGGGGCAAGGTGGAATTGCAAAAGGGAAAAGCCGGCAAGACCAATGTAGTGATCACCGAAATTCCCTACACCATGATCGGTGCCAATATTGCGAAGTTCCTATCTGACGTGGCGGCCCTTTCCGAGACAAAGAAGACTCAGGATATCGTGGATATTTCCAACCAGTCTTCCAAGGAGGGCATCCGTATCGTGATCGAACTGCGCAAAGATGCCGATCCCGAGAACTTTGTAAATATGCTCTATAAGAAGACCCGTCTGGAAGATACCTTCGGTGTGAACATGCTGGCCATTGCAAACGGCAGACCGGAGACCATGGGCTTAAAGCAGATCATCAAGGCCAATGTGGACTTCCAGTTTGAAGTAGCTACCAGAAAATATACCAATCTGCTGGCCAAAGAGCAGGAGCGCAAGGAGATTCAGGAAGGTCTGATCAAGGCTTGCAACGTGATCGATCTTGTCATTGAAATATTACGTGGTTCCAAGGATCGTGCCATGGCAAAGGCCTGCCTCGTAGAAGGCAAGGTGGACGGCATCAAGTTCAAGTCCAAGGAATCCAGGATCATGGCGACCCAGCTGATGTTTACCGAGAAACAGGCCAACGCCATTCTGGAGATGCGTCTGTATAAGTTGATCGGTCTGGAACTGGAGGCTCTGATCAACGAGCACGAAGAGACCATGGCCAATATCTATCGCTACGAGGATATTCTGGATCGCAGAGATTCCATGGCACAGGTCATCATGAACGAACTGGACGGCTTCAAGAAGGAATACAGCCATCCCCGCAAGACCGTCATCGAGAACGGACAGGAAGCGGTCTACAAGGAAAAGGAACTGGAAGAGATGGATGTGGTCTTCCTTATGGATCGTTTCGGCTATGCCAAGACCGTGGATGTCTCTACTTACGAGCGGAATAAAGAAGCTGCAGATGCAGAGAATAAATATATCTTCACCTGTAAAAATACCGGTCGTGTCTGCCTGTTCACCAACACCGGACAGATGCACACCATCAAGGTTCTGGATCTTCCTTACGGCAAGTTCCGTGACAAGGGCACACCCATTGACAACGTAAGCAACTTCAGCCAGCAGACCGAAGAAATCGTTTATATCACCAGTCAGAGGGAGTTGAATCTGTGTCAGGTGATCTTCGCCACCGCTCAGTCCATGTTAAAAGTGGTAGACGGTGGAGAATTTGATGTGACCAAGCGTACTGTTGCCGCCACGAAGCTGGCGGAAGGTGACAGCGTCGTCAGTGTTGCGGCTCTTACGGACCAGCGGAATATTGTATTGCAGACGAAAGGTGGATTTTTCCTGCGCTTTGCCGTAGATGAAATCCCGGAAAAGAAAAAGGGAGCCATCGGTGTCCGCGGTATGAAGTTAAATGACGGTGATCAGGTGGAAAATGTATATTATACGAAGAATGCCGTAGAGACCATCATTGAATATAAGGGCAAGGAACTTGTCCTGAACAATCTGAAGCTTGGAAAGCGCGACAGCAAAGGCACCAAGGTCAGAGTATAACATAGTCAGCTTAGAAAACGGAGAAAAATATATGAGAGTCATAGCAGGAACCGCAAGAAGTCTGCCGTTAAAGGCACCGGAGGGAATGGATACCAGACCCACCACCGACCGGATCAAGGAAACCCTTTTTAATATGTTGCAGACCTATATTCCCGATTGTGTGTTTGTGGATATTTTCAGCGGAAGCGGCGGCATCGGCATCGAAGCCTTGAGCCGCGGTGCCAGAAAAGCGTATTTTATCGAGAATGCTCCAAAGGCTCTGGCCTGTATTGAGGACAATCTGACATTTACGAAAATGAAAGACCGTGCTATAGTATTAAAACAGGATGCCTGTGCAGGACTGACCGGCATCTATGAAAAGCATGTGGATGTGATCTTCATGGATCCTCCCTATGATCAGGAGCAGGAGCGCAGAGTTTTAGAGCAGCTGCGCTATGCAAAATATGTCTCCGAAGAGACATTGATCCTGGTAGAGGCTTCTCTGCATACCGATTTTTCCTATGCGGAAGACTTAGGGTTTGAAGTGATCCGTGAGAAAAAATACAAAACCAACAAGCATGTGTTCCTTCGTAAGAAGTAACACCGAAAGGTATGGACCTATATGAAAAGAGCTGTTTACACCGGAAGCTTTGATCCCGTCACTAACGGACATATGGATATCATCCGACGGGCTGCCGAAATATTTGATGTTCTGATCGTCAGTGTTTTGAACAATAAAGAAAAGACACCGTTGTTTTCTGTAGAGGAACGTGTTAAGATACTAGAAGAAGCCACGAAAGATCTGCCCAATGTGCAGATCGACAGTTTCAGCGGACTTCTGGTGGACTACGCCAGAGAGAAGGATCTTCATGTCATCGTCCGGGGCCTGCGTGCCATTACGGATTTCGAGTATGAATTGCAGATGGCACAGACCAACCGGATGCTGTCCCACGGCAAAATAGATACGGTATTTTTGACCACCAGTCTGGAATACGCTTACCTGAGTTCTTCTGCCATCAAGCAGATTGCAAGCTTTGACGGAGATATTACCCCCTGTGTTCCGGATTTTGTAGCGAAACTGATCTACGACAAATATCGGGAGAAAAAGCTTTCAGAGAATAGTGATGTGTAAATAAGGAGAGTTTCATGAGCAGCAGAATCGAACAGTTAATTGATGAAATAGAAGAATACATCGAGGGTTGCAAGCCGAAGTTCATGTCCAACACCGAGATCATAGTGAATAAAGATGAGATCGATGAATTATTGCGGGAACTGCGTATGAAGACCCCGGATGAGATTAAGCGCTACCAGAAGATCATCAGCAACAAGGAAGCCATTTTAAACGATGCCAAAGCGAAGGCAGAAGCATTGATCAATGAGGCTACCGTGCATACCAACGAGCTGATCAACGAGCATGAGATCATGCAGCAGGCTTACGCCCAGGCCAACGAAGTCGTTACCATGGCCAGCAAACAGGCTCAGGAAATTCTGGATAATGCCACCATTGAGGCTAACAACGTAAAATCCGCTGCCATGCAGTATATGGATGATATGCTGGCGCATCTGGAGAATATTATTTCCGCTTCCACACAGCAGGCCAGTGCCAACTATGACGCCCTGATCGGCAATCTGAACCAATACCGTGATATTATCCAGTCCAACCGCAGTGAGCTTCACCCGGTGGATGAGGATCTGGAGGATGTCGATACTTCTTCCGACGATAAAGACGATCTGACTGTCATGTAATATGTAATAAAAGTAAGGAATCATAAAACCAGTTTTCTGCTGAAAGCTGGTTTTTTAAAAATAAAGGAAGCAGATAAATGAAAGTATGTAAAATGCAAAAATGGCTGTTAGTCAGGGCTATGATCTGTGCGGTCAGTCTTGCGACAGCCTGTTTTTTTGGAACTCCCCTGAGAAGCCTGGCTGCTCCCAGAGCCCAGGAGACCGGAGAACGGGTCGTCATCGTCATTGATCCCGGGCACGGCGGAGATAATGAGGGAACTCTGGAAGGTCCAACCCAGGAGAAGAAAATGACCATGGTGACCGCCATGGCCATGTATGAAGAGCTGACAAAATACGATAACGTGGATGTCTATCTGACCCATACAGACGATGTGTCCATGTCTCTGGCAGACCGGGCACAGTTTGCAGCAGACCGGTCTGCGGATTTCCTGTTCAGTATCCATTACAACGCTTCTGCGGATCATACCCTGTTTGGCTCAGAGGTCTGGATCTCTTCGGTACAGCCCTACAATGCCTACGGCTATCAGTTCGGCTGGGAACAGATGCAGCAGATGCAGGATATGGGGTTGTTCTTACGAGGTGTCAAGACAAAGCTTAAGGATAACGGCGACGATTATTACGGCATCATAAGAGAAAGTACTGCCAGATCCGTTCCCTCCGCCATCATCGAGCATTGTCACGTGGATGAGAACAGGGACACCCCCTACTGCCAGACAGAAGAGGACTGGAAGAAATTCGGCAGGGAGGATGCTCTGTCTGTTGCAAAATATTTCGGACTATCCAGTGCAAGTCTCGGTGTGGATTACAGCGGGGAGGCAGACAATCTCCCGGAAGTCTCTCTGCAGTCCATCCTTCCGGCGACCATCCGGGATAAGACCGAACCGGATATCTGCACGCTGGCCCTGCAAAATGCAGATTATGAAACCGGTGAAGTTACATTGGAAGTAACAGCAACCGATTATGACTGTCCCATGATGTATTATGATTACAGCACCGATGGCGGAAAGACTTATTCCGAACTGCTCCCCTGGCCGGGGCTGGATATTATGGCCGGAACATATCCCGATACCTTTTCCTTTTCCGTGACCTTTACGAAAGGAGAGCAGCCGGTGATCACTGTCCGCGGATACAATCAGGCGGATCTGTTTACGGAAAGCGATCCCATCACCTTTGCACAGCCCTTCATTGATCAGGAAAAGGCAGCGGAAGACGCCTTGCGGGAAAGTCTCGCCGCACAGGAATCCGCCGGGACTGCGTCGGATCCCCAGGTTACAGCCTCCGCCGGTTCTTCGTTGATCACCATGGCAGATGCTGCCGGAAAGCTTCCCAACGCTACCGAAGAAAGCTCCGAAGTAAATTTTGGCGTCTTTCTGGTGATCTGTGGGATTCTGGTAATATTGCTCTTACTGGTATTCCTGCTCTATCAGGTACAGCAGGGCAGACGCCGGAAACGCAGGCGCAAAACTCAAAGCAGAAAGGTGTCCGGAGACAACAGAAACCACCCCAGATAATAGCTTCCGGTAAGCATCGTCAGCACCAGTTTATGAAGAATATAAGATTTCAGGGAAAGCCCTGTATTTCGGATGCAGCTTCCGGTCTGGGCGATACAGCTTAATCCCCCAACCGGCAAAAGTAATAACGTATATAAAGGGAAACGGTCCCCCAGGAGCTTTAAACCGCCGCTGATCTCCAGAAGCGGTGCATATCGGAAACTGTCGGGAACCAGAAGTCTCGGCAGGAGATTCAACAGATTAAAAAAAACCATGTAGCCGCCCAGCTGTAAGATACTTCTTCCGGCGGCAGTAATGGCATCATCCAGGGCATCCACCACGGACAGGGCAGAAACAGCATTTTTACCGGTCGTTCCGGAACGATCTGATGATCTGTCAGATTCCGGGGGATTCTGCGTCTTCTCCGGAATCCGGTTCCTGTAAACGCTATAGCGCAGGAAAATACCGTAAAGAAACGGAATGCCGTACATGCCAAACACATAGGGAAGCACCAGCTTCCTCTGCAACAGGGGCAGTACAAAGCCCAGAAAATACACCGGTCCCAGATTGTTACAGAATGCCAGCAGATATTGCCCTTCCTCTACGGAAAGCTCCTGTCTGTCCCGAAAATCCGCAATGGTGCGGGCACCCATGGGAAAGCCGCATAGGAAGCCCATCAGGATCACATAAATCCCCGGTCCGGACAGGCGAAAAAGCCTTCCGAACAAAGGCTTTACGGGGCGGATCAGACCGTCCACCAGTCCCATGCGGATCAAAGTTCCCGACAGGATCATAAACGGCAGCAACACCGGTACCATTTTTTCATACCAGAGCCCCAGCCCCAGAGCGGCATATGCCAGGCTTAAGGAAGAATGAGTCAGGATGCAGCAGGTCATTACAATAAAGAAACAGATTCCGGATATTTTTTTCATGGCGGACTGCTTTGCAAGGTTTGTATACTATATGCCGGAGAAAACATTTTAAGTCTTAAGAAAGAGATCAGAGCCCATGCGGTTGGATAAATTTTTATGCGATAACAACATCGGCACCCGGAGTCAGGTGAAGGAATCTATCAAAAAAGGACAGGTGACGGTAAACGGTCAGACGGTAAAAAAGCCGGAGACAAAAGTCAACGAAGGAACCGACACGATTACCTTTCAGGGGCAGGAAGTACATTACCGGAAATACGTCTACTATATGTTAAACAAGCCGGAAGGCGTGGTCTCCGCCACCAATGACAATACGGCTCCCACTGTGGTGAGCCTTCTTGCGGTGCCGGAGCAAAAGGATCTGTTTCCGGTAGGGCGTCTGGACAAGGATACTACCGGATTACTGCTCTTAACCAATGACGGTGCTCTGGCCCACGATCTGCTGTCGCCGAAAAAGCATGTGGATAAGACCTATCTGGTGAAGCCGGAAAAGCAGCTTTCCGAAGAAGATATCCACCGTCTGGAATCCGGGCTTGACATCGGAGATGACAAACCGACAGCTCCCGCAAAGGCGAAACTTACCGAAAACGGAGAACTGCTTCTGACCATTCACGAGGGCCGGTTTCATCAGGTCAAACGAATGTTGCAGGCCTTAGACAATCAGGTACTTGCTTTGGAGCGCGTCCGTTTCGGACCTCTGTCTCTGGATCCCTCCCTTCCAAGAGGGGAGTACCGGGCGTTGACGGAAGAGGAAATCGAAGCATTGACTGTTGCCGGGAAGAAATCATAACTACACAAAAATACTTAGGAATATAAATAAAGGAGTAAATTTCCATGCAATTCAAAAGAATGTTTTCTACGGATGCCTATAAGGGAACCAGAGGGTATCTTCGCACCCAGAAAAATTATGAAATTCTGAGAACAGTGCTCTATTTTGTCATTTCTTTGTCTTTGTTTATCGCGGGCTGGGTCAGCACCGGAAGCCGTGAGAATCTTCTGACCATCGTAGCAGTACTGGGATGTCTTCCGGCCTGCAAAAGTCTGGTAGAAATGTTCATGTTCCTTCGCTACAAGGGCTGTGACGAACGAGAGGCGGCAAAAATTGAGGCACATACGGAGGGTCTTACCGGGCTTTACGATATGGTCTTTACCTCCTATGAGAAGAATTATGTTATCCATCACCTGACGGTCTGCGGCAATACCGTCTGCGGCTACACCACGGATCCGAAATTTGCGGAACAGGCCTTTTACAAGCACATTCAGGATATTCTGAAAAAGGACAATTACAGAGAAGTCTCTGTGAAAATATTTAACGATCTGGACAAGTATCTGAAAAGATGCGAGCAGTTAAAGGAGCTTCCCCCGCAGTCGGAGCTGTCTGCCGGGATCTGCCAGACCTTAAAGAGCGTATCTCTGTAACATACTTTTCAAAGAGGAGGGGCGTCTTATGCAGTTACTTACCATCGGCAAAAATCAGGCGGGCCAGCGTTTGGATAAATTTTTAAAAAAGGCTTTGCCGGGTGCAGGCACCGGATTTTTATATAAGATGTTACGCAAGAAAAACATTACACTGAACGGAAAAAAGGCAGAGGGAAAAGAGATTCTTACCGAGGGGGACGAAATAAAATGCTTTTTCTCCGATGAGACCTTCGCTTCGCTGTCCGGCGCCGGGGCGGCGGAAGATACTTCCGGTTACCGCAAGGCTTACCGCTCATTAAAAGATATCAGTGTGCTCTACGAGGATGAAGATATCCTGTTATTGAACAAGCCCGCCGGGGTCTTGACCCAAAAGGCCAAGCCGGAAGATCTGTCCCTAAACGAATGGCTGATCGGCCATCTGTTGGCCACAAAAGCCATCAGCGAAGCCGACCTCGCCACCTTTCATCCTTCGGTCTGCAACCGTCTCGACCGCAACACCAGCGGTATCGTGTTGTGCGGGAAAACACTGGCCGGTTCTCAAGCCCTTAGCCGGATCATCAAGGATCGTTCGGTAAAAAAATATTATCAGACCGTCTGCAAGGGCAAGATCCTACAGGAGAGCACTCTGGAAGGTTATCTGTATAAAGATGAGCGTACCAATACCGTACAGGTCTTTTCCGAAAAGCCGGAGGCTATGGAAGAGGCTTCCTATATCCGGACAATCTATACCCCCAGCGCAGTAGCGGGAGAATATACCCTGCTGACCGTAGAACTGGTCACCGGCAAGACTCACCAGATTCGTGCCCATTTGGCCAGCACCGGACATCCGTTACTCGGTGACACCAAGTACGGAGACAGTAAATTAAACCGGCGGATGCAGTCAGAATACTCCCTGCATCATCAGCTTCTACATGCCGGAAGGGTCCGTTTCCCGGAAGAAAACGAAGGACCTCTTGCAAAGGTAAGCGGGCAGACTTTTACCGCGCCGCTTCCCCACAAATTCGCAGAGATCTTACAGGCGCTGAACCTGACACCCGACAGTGCCTGCTAGAAAGACGAGGAACTATAGGAAATGGCAACATGGAATACCAGAGGACTCCGGGGGTCCACCCTGGAAGATATGGTCAACCGCACCAATGAAAAATATGCAGAGGCCGGACTGGCACTGATCCAGAAGATCCCCACACCGATCACCCCGGTCAAAATGGATAAGGAGAGCCGCCAGATCACGCTGGCCTTTTTTGAGCAGAAGAGTACCGTGGACTATATCGGTGCGGTACAGGGCATCCCGGTCTGTTTTGATGCCAAGGAATGTGCGGTGGATACCTTTTCCCTGCAAAACATCCATCCCCATCAGGTGGAGTTTATGCGGCAGTTTGAGAAACAGGGCGGCATTGCCTTTTTTCTGATCTTTTACAGTCATAAAGATCTGTTATATTATCTTCCTTATGAGATGCTTCGCTTTTTCTGGGACAGAGCGCAGAACGGCGGACGGAAAAGCTTCCGCTTCGAAGAACTGAACCCTGAGTATATCCTCCCGAAGCATCAGGGAATTCTGGTTCCGTATCTGGATATTCTGAAAAAGGATCTGGAAGACAGAGAGGAATAAAGAAGAATTTCTTGACAGCAGAGAGGTCCGCGGGTATACTACAAATAGTTTTACATGCTACTATGATAATATGGTAGCACGTTAATATATTAAAGTGCAGGAATTGAGGAACAATTATGAACAATAGACTTTTACATACGCCGGAAGGAGTCCGGGACATTTACGGCAAAGAATACGCCAGAAAACTGGCGGTGGAACAGAAATTGCAGCAGGCGATCCATTGTTTCGGATACGAAGATATCCAGACCCCTTCCATTGAGTTTTTCGATGTCTTCTCCAAAGAGATCGGAACCACTCCCAGCAAGGAGCTGTATAAGTTTTTTGACAAAGAAGGAAATACTCTGGTGCTGCGCCCGGACTTTACTCCGTCCATTGCTCGTTGTGCCGCAAAATATTTCATGGAAGAAAAGGTGCCGCTTCGTTTCAGCTACAACGGCAATACCTTCACCAATACTTCCAATCTGCAAGGCAAATTAAAAGAAGTGACCCAGATGGGTGCGGAACTTATCGGTGATCCTTCTGTAGAAGCGGATGCAGAAGTCATCAGTATGGTGATCGAAGCATTGAAGAGTGCTGGGCTGACCAGATTTCAGGTAACGATCGGAGAGGTAGATTATTTCCGCGGACTATGCGAGGAAGCCGGTCTGGATGAGGATACGGAAAAGGAACTCCGTTCCTGTATCTCCGGCAAGAACTTCTTCGCCGCTCAGGAATTGCTGGAGCAGAAGCAGATCCCGGAGCCTTATCACAGCATTTTATTAAAACTGGCGGATATGTTTGAAAACATAGAATCTCTGGAAGATGCCAAAGCGCTGGTAAAAAATGAACGCTCCTTACAGGCAATCGCAAGACTGGAGAAGTTAAAAGAACGGTTAGAACAGTACGGTGTTGCGGAATACATTTCCTTTGATCTCGGAATGCTCAGCAAATACCAGTATTATACCGGTGTTGTCTTCAAGGCTTACACTTATGGCATCGGTGATGCCGTGGTAAAGGGCGGCCGTTATGACAATCTGCTTGGAAAGTTCGGCAAAGAAGCAGCGGCTATCGGTTTCGTTATTGTCATTGATGATCTGCTGGAGGCTTTATCCCGTCAGAAAGTGGTCATTGACATTCCTGCTTCCGGCAAAGTCGTGTATTACCGGGCAGGAGACGAGGCGGATTATCTGGCAAAACTTTCCGAAGCCGTAAGCTTACGCAAAGAGGGGATTCCCACCGTGCTTTCTCCTGAAATTGCAGAGAACGAGGAGGTGGATCAGTAATGAGTGAAGAAAGATATCTTACATTTGCTCTGGGAAAGGGCAGACTTGCCAAAAAGACACTGGAGCTTTTCGAGCAGATCGGTATTACCTGCGAAGAAATGAAGGATAAGGATACCCGAAAGCTGATCTTCGTCAATGAAGAATACAAGTTACGATTTTTCCTGGCAAAAGGTCCCGACGTTCCCACTTATGTAGAGTACGGCGCTGCGGATATCGGTGTAGTGGGCAAGGATACCATTCTGGAAGAGAACCGGAATGTCTACGAAGTGCTGGATCTGGGCTTCGGCAAATGTCGGATGTGTGTCTGCGGTCCTGCCTCCGCCAGAGAGCTGTTGAAGCACCATGAGCGGATCCGGGTAGCCAGCAAATACCCCAACATTGCCAGAGAGTATTTTTACAATAAAAAGCATCAGACCGTGGACATCATCAAATTAAACGGCTCTGTGGAGTTAGGACCTCTGGTAGAGCTGTCCGACGTCATCGTAGATATCGTGGAGACCGGTTCCACCTTAAAGGAAAACGGTCTGGAAGTCCTGGAAGAGGTATGTCCGCTGTCCGCCCGCATGATTGTCAATCCGGTGAGCATGCAAATGGAAGCCGACCGCATCCGCAAGCTGGTGGGCGCGATCCGCGAACAGTTAAAAATACAGGCCTGACCGAGGTGTTTCAGAAAGATAAAACAGATAAGTATTGGCATAAAACAGTTAAAGGAGAGTACCGTCATGAGAATCGTAGCATTGGATAAAGAATCAAAGCAGAGTATTTTGAACGACCTCTTAAAGAGAAGCCCGAACAATTATTCCCAGTATGAGAGCACCGTTAACCAGATCATTGAGAAAGTCCGTTCCGAGGGAGATCAGGCTTTATTCGACTATACTTTACAGTTCGACAAGTTTGCATTGACTGCGGAGAATATCCGTGTCACAAAGGAGGAGATCGCCGAAGCCTATGCGCAGATGGATGCGGGCCTGATCGATGTGATCCGACAGTCCGCGGAAAATATCCGTGCCTTTCACCAGAAGCAGCTTCGCAACAGTTGGTTCGATGCAAAGCCCGACGGCACGATCTTAGGCATGAAGATTACCGCCATCGAGAGAGCCGGTGTCTATGTGCCCGGCGGTAAAGCCGCTTATCCTTCCAGCGTATTGATGAATGTGATTCCCGCCAAGGTTGCCGGTGTGGATGAGATCATTATGACCACCCCTCCCGGAAAAGACGGTAAAGTCAATCCTGGAACTCTGGTAGCCGCAGATATTGCCGGTGTGGACACCATCTATAAAGTGGGCGGCGCACAGGCCATCGCAGCCATGGCTTTCGGCACCGAGTCTGTACCGAAGGTCGACAAGATCACCGGCCCCGGTAACATCTTCGTAGCCCTTGCCAAAAAGGCGGTCTACGGCTATGTCAGCATTGATTCCATCGCAGGGCCCAGTGAGATTCTGGTGCTGGCGGATGAGACCGCTACTCCCAGATACGTTGCGGCGGATCTGTTGTCTCAGGCAGAGCACGATGAACTGGCCAGTGCCATTCTGATCACCACTTCGAAAGAACTGGCCGAGAAGGTCTCCGAGGAAGTGGATGGCTTCGTAAAAGTATTGGAGCGTGCACCCATTATCCAGAAGTCTCTGGACAATTACGGTTACATTCTGCTGGCTGACAGTATGGAAGATGCCATTGATGCCGCCAACGCCATTGCTTCCGAGCATTTGGAGATCATTACCAAGAATCCTTTTGACACCATGACCCGAATCCGCAATGCCGGTGCCATTTTCCTGGGCGAGTATGCTTCCGAGCCTCTGGGGGATTATTTTGCAGGCCCGAACCACATCCTGCCCACCAACGGCACGGCACGGTTCTTCTCCCCGGTAAACGTGGATGATTTCATCAAAAAGACCAGTATCATCTCTTATTCCAGAGAGGCACTGGAAAAGGTACACAATCAGATCGAGACCTTTGCAAAAAGCGAAGGCTTGACCGCACATGCAAACAGTATTAAAGTTAGATTTGAAGATTAACTGTTTCCTTTGGGAAAGGAGTCATCGGATATTATGGAACGAATCGCAACTGTGACCCGTACAACGAAAGAAACCGACATTGCCGTCACCTTAAATCTGGACGGCAGTGGAAAGGCCGATCTGTCTACCGGCATCGGATTTTTTGACCACATGCTGGACGGCTTTGCAAGACACGGATTTTTTGATCTGGACTGCAAGGTAAAGGGCGACTTACAGGTGGACGGCCACCACACGGTGGAGGATACCGGCATCGTCTTCGGCGAAGCCATCAAAAAGGCCGTGGGAGACAAGAAGGGCATCAACCGTTACGGTTATTTTATCCTGCCCATGGATGAGGTCCTCGCTTTATGTGCTGTTGACTTAAGCGGCCGGCCTTATCTTAATTTTGAATGTGAATTCACTGTACCGAAGGTAGGAGAACTGGATACCGAACTGGTGAAAGAATTTTTCTATGCCGTATCCTACAGCGCCGGTATGAACTTACATATCAAAATGCTGTCTGCGGGCAATAATCACCACATGATCGAGGCCATGTTCAAGGCATTTGCCAAGGCTCTGGATCAGGCCGTTTCCTATAATCCGAAGGTAACGGATGTCTTAAGCACCAAAGGAAGTCTGTAAGAAAATACGTGCCTGCGGTTCAGACCTTGCAGGTAAAGAAAGACGCGAGGATTACTATGATCATCAAGAAATTTGTTCCCTGTATTTATTTATATCATGAGCATGCGGTGAGAAACCTTACGGATACCACCATCGTAGATACGGATCCCGTCCGTCTGGCAGATTATTACTGCGAACACAATGCGGATGAACTGATCATCTTCGATATGTCCGAAGGAGATGAGGAGCATGAGGCTGCGCTGGATATCATCAAGGAGATTTGTGCAAAAGCGGAAGTGGATGTCATCGGCGCCGGTAATGTCAAGCGCATGGAAGACATTAAGAAACTACTTTATGCCGGATGCAAAAAGGCAGTTCTCGATTATGAGAAAGAGAGTAACATTGAGATCACGGAAGAGGTCTCTCTGAAATTCGGTAAGGACAAGATTCTGATCTCTTACAATGATCCCGCCGTTCTGGAATTACATAAGGAGAAGATCGAAAAGTATATCTCCGCCATGATCCTGATGAACCCTCACCAGATCCGGGAGACACAGGGTATTCTGTCGCTTCCGTTTTTCGTGCAGATCAATCAGGTAGCACTGAATAAATTACTGGAGATCTTTGCCTATGAAAATGTATGCGGAGTCACCGGCAATACGATCAATGATAATGTGAAAGAGATCGTCGCCCTGAAGGATCTGTGCCGGGAGAACGATATTCCCATCGAATCCTTTCAGGCCGCTTACAAATGGGAAGATTTCAAGAAAAACAGTGACGGCATGGTACCCGTTATCGTACAGGATTACCGGACGCAGGAAGTTCTGATGATGGCTTATATGAATGAGGAAGCTTACGAGCAGACCCTGAAGCTGGGCAAGATGACCTATTACAGCAGAAGCCGTCAGGAATTGTGGCTGAAAGGCCTGACCAGCGGTCATTACCAGTACGTGAAGGAGCTGGTGGCCGACTGTGATATGGACACGATCCTTGCGAAAGTATCTCAGGTCGGTGCAGCCTGCCATACCGGAAGCAGAAGCTGCTTCTTCAACGAGATTACGAAAAAGGATTATGAGGAAAGCAACAATCCCTTACAGGTATTTGAGGAAGTCTTCGATGTGATCAAGGACCGCAAGGTACACCCTAAGGAAGGTTCTTATACCAATTACCTGTTCGATAAGGGCATTGACAAGATCCTTAAGAAACTGGGTGAGGAGGCCACGGAGATCGTGATCGCCGCCAAGAATCCCAACCCCAACGAGGTCAAATACGAGATCAGCGATTTCCTGTATCACATGATGGTGCTGATGGCAGAAAAAGATGTCACCTGGGAAGAGATCACTACAGAGCTTGCGAACCGTTAACCGCAGTTTCCACCCAGGTCTCCAGATAAGTGCCGTAATCCACGTCAGTGACATAGCGCAGCACCTGATCCATGGAGATTCCGGCAAAGCATTTGCCTTTCTGATCCAGTAATATGATCGTCAATAATAATACCCCGGCCAGAGCAAGGCGGATTTTGAACGTACCGGTACCGGAAGATACGGCCGGTGCGGTTTCCGCCTGCTCTGGTCTTATTTCTGCCTGTCTGCGCATCTGCTGTAAAAGTTCTTCTTGGTTTCTGTGATCCCGTTTTTTCATTCTGATTCTCCTTTGCTGTTCATATTTATGTGCCTTTTGGTACTGGCAGAACTATTTTCGATAAGGTATAATAGAAAAATAAGCACCGGAAAAGCTTTAATCATCAGATTCCAAAGGAAGAACCGGGAAATAAGAAAGCAGGATCCTATATGACAGAACAGACAGGAAAAGAATTTGCAGAAAAATTACAGAATAATATTCGAAAGGTTCTGGTGGGCAAAGAACAAGTGACGGAACTCCTTCTGACCGCACTTCTGGCCGACGGACATGTCCTTTTGGAGGATGTTCCCGGCACCGGCAAGACCAAGCTTGCCAAGGCACTGGCAAAGTCCCTGAATGTACAGTTCTCCCGGGTGCAGTTTACCCCGGATCTGCTGCCCGGTGACATTACCGGCATCAACGTCTATGACAGGCAGAAAAATGAATTTACTCTGCGGAAAGGGCCGGTATTTACCAATATTTTACTGGCGGATGAATTGAACCGTGCCACTCCCAGAACCCAGGCGGGACTTCTGGAATGTATGGAAGAGCGTCAGGTGACCATCGACGGTGTCTCCTATACCCCGGGAGAACCTTTTTTCGTCATTGCCACAGAGAATCCCATCGAAAGTGCCGGAGTGTTTCCTCTGCCGGAAGCCCAGTTGGACCGTTTTCTCATGAAACTGTCCATGAACCTTCCCACCAGAGAAGAGGAGCTTCGGATTCTGGAACTGTATATGGAGGAGGATCCTCTGCGTACCCTGACCCCCGTGGTCTCCCCGGAGGAGCTTCTGGCAGCACGGGCGGAAGCTGCGAAAATTTTCGTCCATCCCTGTATCCGGGAATACATGGTACAGATCGTGGAAGCCACAAGAAATGCAGACGGCGTTCTGGCCGGAGTCAGCCCCAGAGGTACGCTGGGTCTTTTACGCTGTGTCAAGGCCTACGCTTATCTGAAAGGACGCTCCTATGTGATCCCGGATGATGTGCGTACACTGGCCGTTCCGGTACTGGCTCACAGACTGGTATGCGGCTTCGGTTCCGATACCGGCTCCGCAGAGAACCGCATGGAAGCCATTTTATCCGGGGTTCCCGTTCCCACGGAAAGGTTTGAGCCATGATACAGCTGCTTGGAATCATTCTCTTTGCCCTGATCCTGTATCTGGGGCAGAAATATATTTATGCGAAGGTATGGCACAGAGGGCTGACCGTTTCCCTTGCCTTTCAGGAAGATGGTATCTGGGAAGGACAGGAGAGTACGCTTTCGGAGATCATTGAGAATCGGAAACACCTGCCGCTTACCATGCTGAAGGTCAAATTTCAGACCGACAGACATCTGGTATTTACCGATACCAAAGGCTCCCGTACTACGGACCGCTATTACCGCAACGACATCTTCCAGATCGGCCGTCTGGAAAAAGTCACCCGCAGTCTGTCCTTTACCGGCGGCAGGAGAGGCTATTATACCATATCAGAAGCGGATCTGGTGGCATCGGATCTGTTTCTGACCGCACAATATACCGCCACGACTCCGATTGCAAGGTGCAGTCTCTACGTGTACCCAAAGCCCTTTTCTCATCCGGATTTCAGACAATCCCTGAAGCAGTTAAGCGGCGAGGTTCTGGCGAAGAGGCATTTGCTGGAAGATCCCTTTGAATACCGCGGTATCCGGGATTATCAGCCTCAGGATGACTTAAAGAGTATCAACTGGAAGGCCACGGCCCGCACCGGCGACCTGAAGGTCAACCAGAAAAATTATACGGCCCAGAAGTCTGTCCGGATCTTTCTAAATTTGGAAGACACCGGAATCCTGAAAAAAGAGGACTGTGTGGAAGCCTGCATGCAGATCGCTGCGGCCCTTTTGTTATTGTTTCTGGAACAGGGGATGCAGGTGGCATTGTATTGCAACGGCATTGACGTTCGAAGCGGTGAACACTGTATTCTGGAAGCCGGAGGCGGAATGCGACAGCGCAATGCCTGCTTACAGGCACTGGCCGGAATCGATACTTCCATACCGGTTCAGTCTTTTACGGAGCTGTTTACCGCAAAGCTGACCGACACTGCGAACACGATCTATACCTGTTTTATTTCTCCCAATGCTTACGATGACTTTGCGGAGTTACTTCTGCAATATCACGAGCAGCATCCGGATATGAAATGGTTTTATCCCTATTCCGAGGTTACCCCTCCGGAGGCAGAAGAACCTCTGCGTTCTCTGATCACCTTTATCTCCCTGCGGGAAGAAAGAGTCTGAATGTGAAAGAATTATTGACGGATCTGATGAATCAATTATGTTTTTATCCGCTGGCCATGACAGCCACCACCCTGCTGGCGGCACTGGCTCCGGAAAGCCGTCCCTCCTTCGCTTTGTGGATACTCGGGGCGCTTCCTGTGTTTTTCCTGTTCTATGTAAGGAAACGTTGTAAGCATCTGCCGGTATTACTGCTTTTGCACGGAGTCGTGCTGGTGCTTTTTTATGTGTTCCCTGCGGCCAACGGAGTGAACCGGGGTGTCCGGCTGCTGGTGGGAGCGGGTTTTGTGATCTATTCCCTGCGGCTGCGGTTCCGAACGGAGGATTTTGCGGCAGAGCCCCTGCCTTTGCCGCTGGCTGCGGGAATTTCCCTTTTATGCCTGTTTTTACAGCATTATCAGGAAAATACGGCATGGGATCTCTATTACCGCATGAGTCTGATCCTGGTCTTTTTACTGTATGCCGTTATTTTGTTTTTACAGTCCTATGAGGACTTTCTCACGGTGAACCGGCTGAGCACCGGCAAGATCCCTTTTCAGGAGATCCTGCGTTCCGGTCTGCGCAGTACTACGGCTTTTGTACTTTTGTCCGGGGTCCTGCTTTTCGCCGTGTCACAGTTTGCCTGGTTAAAACCTTTTTTGCAGCTGTTGCGAAGCGGTCTGGCTGCGGTCCTTCGGTTTCTGTTCGGACTGCTTCCCAAGGATTCCACAGATTCTGATGTGGTGATTGAGCAGACCGTGGGCGGTGGTGACATGCCGCCTATGGAGGCGGAAGACCCGTTTATCCTGTGGGTGATCCTGGAATATGTGGCCATGATCGCGCTTCTGATTGCCTGCGTATTTTTACTGTACCGGGGGATTCGAAAGCTGGTATCTTTTCTACGGGACAGAATGCAGTTCTCTCTTCCGGAGACAGCCCCCGAAAAGCAGGAGAGTATGGACAAACGGGAAAAGCTGGAACTGTCCGGAGATAAGAACGATTCCCGACAGGACAAAAAGCGGTTTTCCTTCCTGTTTCCCGATGCCAGACAGAAGATCCGCCGGATCTATCTGAAAAAAATAAGTAACGGCGGACTTGCAAAAGAGCGTCTGCCATTTTATACTGCTAGAGATGCGGAAAAATCCCTGAGTGCGGAAGGCATGGCGGCTATCTATGAAAAAGCCCGCTATTCCGAGGCCCCCTGCACAGAGGAAGATGTCCTGCAGATGAAAAAATTTGTATAAAAATATTTGAGGTAATTATGAACGAAAAGTTAGCGTTAAGCGATGATATTCTGATGAAGATCGAAAAGCCGGCCCGTTACATCGGCAACGAGGTCAATGCTGTGGTAAAGGACAAGGACAGCATTGCTGTCCGTTTCTGCATGTGCTTCCCGGATGTCTATGAGATCGGCATGTCCCATCTGGGCATTCAGATCCTGTACGGCATGCTCAACTCCTGGGAAGATGTCTGGTGTGAGAGAGTGTATTCCCCCTGGGTGGATCTGGACGCCATCATGCGGAAGGAGAACATTCCGCTGTTTGCTCTGGAGAGTCAGGATCCCATCAAAGATTTTGATTTTCTCGGTATTACCATTCAATACGAAATGTGCTATACCAACATTCTACAGGTTCTGGATCTGGCGGGGATCCCGCTCCTTGCCACGCAGCGCACAGATGATTGTCCCATCGTCATCGGCGGAGGTCCCTGTACCTATAATCCGGAGCCCATTGCGGACTTTTTCGATATTTTCTATATGGGAGAAGGGGAGACCCAGTATCGTCCGCTGATCGATCTGTATAAAAAATGCCGGGAAGAAAAGACCGGCCGGGAAGAGTTCTTACGTCAGGCGGCAAAGCTGCCGGGAATGTATGTGCCCCGCTTCTATGAGACCACCTACCACGAGGACGGCACCATTGCTTCCTTCCGGCCTACGGAGGAGGGGATCCCCGCCACCATCCGCAAGGAACTGGTGACGGATATGACGAACAGCTTTTATCCCATGAAACCCGTGGTTCCCTATATTAAGGTCACACAGGACAGAGTGGTTCTGGAGATCCAGAGAGGCTGTATCCGCGGCTGCCGTTTCTGTCAGGCGGGACAGCTGTATCGTCCGGTCAGAGAGCGGGACGTGGAGGTCCTGAAAAAATACGCCATGGAAATGCTGAAAAACACCGGCCATGAGGAGATTTCCTTAAGCTCCTTAAGTTCCAGTGATTACAGCAAACTGCCTGAGCTGATCGATTTCCTGATCGAAGAGTGCGACAGGCGGCATATCAATATTTCCCTGCCGTCCCTGCGTATCGACGCCTTTTCTCTGGATGTCATGAGCAAGGTACAGGATGTAAAGAAATCCAGCCTGACCTTTGCACCGGAGGCCGGCAGCCAGAGACTTCGGGATGTCATCAACAAGGGACTCACCGAAGAAGTGATCTTACAGGGTTCCGCGCTGGCTTTCGAAGGCGGCTGGACCAGAGTCAAGCTGTATTTCATGCTGGGCCATCCCACCGAGACCGAAGAGGATATCCGGGGAATCGCCGAGCTGTCCAACAAGATTGCAGCCACCTTCTTCGATACGGTGCCGAAGGAGAAACGTGTCAACGGCAGAGTGCAGATCGTTACCAGTACCTCCTTCTTCGTACCGAAGCCCTTTACGCCTTTCCAGTGGGCACCCCAGTGTACCAAGGAAGAGTTCGTGGAAAAGGCTTATCTGACCAGAAAGGCCATCTCCGAGCAGCTGAACCAGAAGAGTATCAAGTACAACTGGCACGAGGCGGATGTCAGCGTTCTGGAAGGTGTTCTGGCCAGAGGCGACAGAAGGCTGTCCGAGGTGCTTTTATATGTTTATAACAAAGGCTGTTTCTACGATGCCTGGAGCGAATATTTCCACAATGATGTCTGGATGGAAGCCTTCGCTGCCTGCGGTCTGGATCCGGATTTCTATTCCCACAGAGAACGTCCTCTGGATGAGATTCTGCCCTGGGATTTTCTGGACTGCGGTGTGTCCAGAGCCTTTTTGGAGAGAGAATGGCAGAAGGCCAAAAACGAGACGATCTCCCCGAACTGCAAACAGGCCTGTCAGGGCTGCGGTGCTGCCAGATTCGGCTGCGGTATCTGTGTGGAGCCCAGAGGCTGATCGTCAGAGTCAGGCACCTGCGACATGTTATAAAGTGTAAAAGAATAAGAAGAAAGGGAAAAATCTGACAGAAATTATGAAGTTAAGAATCAAGTTTAAGAAATACGGACCGGTGCGTTTCATCGGACATCTGGATGTCATGCGGTTTTTCCAGAAGGCCAACCGCAGAGCGGAACTGGATGTGGCCTACACCGGAGGCTTCAGCCCCCATCAGATCATGTCCTTTGCCGCCCCCTTAGGTGTCGGGCTGACCAGCAACGGGGAATATATGGATCTGGAAGTGCATTCTCTGATTTCCTGCGAAGATGTAAAGGAACGGCTCAATGCCGCATCGGTACCGGGCATCGAGATCACCGCAGTGAAAATTCTGCCGGACAAGGCCGGAAATGCCATGGCCAGCGTGGCTGCCGCCGGATATACAATCGCTTTCCGGGAGGGCAGAGGTCCCCATTTTGATCTGGTGCCTGCCGTGGAGCGTTTTCTTGCCAGAGAAGAGATCCTGATCACCAAGGAAACCAAAAAAGGCAGCCGTGAGATCAATTTAAAAGAAGGTATCTATGAGATGAAGGTGGTGGAATCCGAAAAGCTTTATCTGCTGGTCGATGCTTCCAGTGCCGGAAATATCAAGCCCATTCAGGTCATAGAGGCATTGTTTTCCGAAAACGGGGAGACCCTGCCGGAAAATGCCCTTCTGGTCAGCAGAGAAGAGACTTATTTAAGAAACGACGCGGGAGAACTTCTTCCGTTGGATGCCATAGGCTTCGACAGCGAAGAGGCTTACAAAGCAGCCGCAGGAGATGCCCAATGAGCCGCAGCCTCACCGGCGGAAGACCGGCCAGAGAAAAAGAAGTAAATCATATCCGTAAGTCTACGGACTGTACGGCGGGAAAACTGATTTTCACCTGTCTGCGGGAACGGAAAGCAGCGCTGCTTATCAATGCCAGAGGCGTCATTGCTGTGCGCGTATTGCGTTCGGAAGTCAGTAAGATCGGCGGTATCTATCTGGGAAAAATACAGAATGTGGCGAAAAATATCGATGCCTGCTTTGTAGAGATCCTGCCCGGGGAATTATGTTTTCTGCCTCTGCGGGAAGCAGATGCAGCCCATCTGACCAATCGTAAGGCCGACGGTACCTTAAAAGCCGGTGATGAGCTGGTGGTCATGGTCACCAGAGATGCCCAGAAGACAAAGCGGGCTTCCGTCACTGCGGATCTGTCCCGGATGAAGCAGTTCCTTGTCAAAAGCGGCTACACCCCTGTGAACGCTTCTGAAGCCCTTCAGAGCCTTTTGAAACAGGCAGCTCATAAAGTATGCTTTACCTGTCTTTCGAAGCCCTCTGAAGCCATTTACGAGGTTCTGGAACAACTGGCGGATCCTTCCGAATACTCGGAGATCCTTACCGATGATCCCCAGATCTATCGCCAGCTGTCGGAAAGCGATCATACGCTGCTTGGGCAAAAATCCCTCCGGTTTTACGAAGATCCCACAATCTCCTTGCGCCTGCTGTATTCTCTGGAACGCGGCATGGAGGAAGCACTGGATACGAGAGTATGGCTAAAATGCGGCGGATATCTTGTCATCGAGCCTACGGAGGCCATGACGGTGATCGATGTCAATTCCGGCAAAAACGAAGCAAAAAAAGCGGGAGAAGATACTTATTTTCAGGTGAATCTGGAAGCTGCGGAGGAAGTGGCCAGACAGCTGCGCCTGCGGAATCTGTCCGGTATCATTATCGTGGATTTCATCAATATGGCCGAAAAGGAACGGCAGAAGGAGTTACTGGAGGCCTTAAGAAGCCTGACCGCCGGTGATTCCCAGCATCCCCGGGTGGTGGATATGACACCTTTAGGTCTGGTGGAGATCACTCGTAAAAAATCCCATCCCACCCTTGCGGAACAGTTTAAAAAATCATAAGCAGAGAATCTTTCAGCCAGCCAGCGGTACAACGCCGGCTGGTTTTTTGTTATATTTCACAATTTTCGGAAACTCTTTTTGGCAAAAACGTTTCTTGAATGTCATTCCGGAAAATGATACTCTGGTCTTATAGGAAACCAAAATTTTATTTTCGGTTTCCACCAAAATAAATATCAATGGTACTACTGCAAATAACGACGACGCATGCGAATGGAGGAAAACAAACGATGGATACCACAGAAGGCCTGCAAAAGAACATTCTCGATGCCACCCTTCGTGTCTTTGACCGGAAGGGTCTGAAATTCACCATGGACGATCTGGCGAAAGAGCTTTCGATCAGCAAGAAGACGATCTACACCGTGTACGATGACAAAGAAGCTCTGTTCCTTGCCATGGTGGATTATATCTTTGATTCCATCAAGGAAAGCGAGCAGATGATCCTGACGGATCCCTCCTTAAGTGTGGTGGAAAAGCTGCACCGGATCTTAGGCGTCCTTCCGGAAGGCTACCAGAACATCGACCTCAGAAAGCTGTATTCCCTCAGAGACAAATACCCGAAGATCTACCAGAAGGTGGAGCTGCGACTTTCCACCGGCTGGGAGCCTACGATCCAGCTGATCGAGATGGGCATGGCCGAGGGCAGTATCCGCCCGGTTCCCATCTGTCTGGTAAAAATGATGCTGGAAGCCTCCATCGAGCAGTTCTTCCAGAGAGACATTCTTACACAGAACGGACTGACCTACGCCGATGCTCTGAAGGAAGTCGTGGAGATTCTCATGTTCGGGATTGCACAAAAAACGGAATAAGAACCGTTCATACGAATTGCAATCAGAAATTACAGCAGGAAAGGAACACACTTATGAATCAGCGGATCTATTTAAACGAAGACTGGCTTTTTACCGAACAGTTTCAGGACGGGATGCTCAGTCCGGAATACCCGGAAGGATCTCTACAGCCTGTTCGGCTCCCTCATACCTGTAAAGAGACACCGTTTCACTATTTTGATGAATCTCTCTACCAGATGGTGAACGGTTACCGGCGCCATCTGTATATTCCGACCGAATGGCAGGGCAAACGGATCCTGCTTACTTTCGAGGGTGCCGCCCATGACAGTACCGTCTGGTGCAATGGCAGGAAAGTGGGCGAACATCACTGCGGTTATACCGCCTTCACATTGGATCTGAGCGTTTATGTGAACTACGGACAGGATAATCTGCTCTGTGTCCGTCTGGACAGCCGGGAGAGCTTAAACGTACCTCCCTTCGGCTACGTGATCGACTACATGACCTACGGAGGCATCTACCGGGATGTGTATCTGGAAGTGAAGGAACAGGCTTCCCTTCAGGATGTTTTTGTACATACGAAACTCACGCCGGAGGCTGCTCAGGTGACTTCTGAGATTACTTTTTATGAAGTTGCGAAAGACCTTCAGGTCAGACAATATTATGCGTTAAAAGGCGATACTGCAACGGCAGACACGGCGTCAGATACTGACTGGCAGCTTCTCTGCGAACAGGCCATATCTGTGGATACCGGTGCCGGGGCGGTAATGTCTTTTCAGGGTACCATTCCCCACCCGGCCCTGTGGGATACCGAGCATCCCCATTTGTACCTGTTAAAAACACAACTCTGGCAGGGGGAAACGCTTCTGGACGAATCGAAGATCACTTTCGGTATCCGAGAGGCGGTTTTCAAAAAGGACGGCTTTTACCTTAATGGCAAAAAGCTCCGGATCCGGGGCTTAAACCGCCACCAGAGCTACCCGTATATGGGCTACGCCATGCCGGAGAGCATGCAGAAGCTGGATGCGGATCTGTTGAAGAAGGAACTGGGGCTAAATGCCGTGCGTACTTCCCATTATCCCCAGAGCCATTATTTTCTGGAACGCTGTGACGAACTTGGACTTCTGGTATTCACGGAATTTCCCGGCTGGCAGCATATCGGTGACGATGCCTGGAAAGCACAGGCGGTGGCGAATGCGGAGGATATGATCCGTCAGTACCGCAATCACCCCTCCATTATTTTATGGGGCGTGCGGATCAATGAATCTCCGGACGATGACGCCTTTTACGAAAAGACCAATGCCGTGGCGCACAGGTTGGATCCCACGAGGCCTACCGGCGGTGTCCGGGCCATTAAGAAAAGTCATCTGCTGGAAGATGTCTATACCTATAATGATTTTCTGCACGACGGTGAGACCCCCGGCTGCGATCCGAAGAAAAAGGTCACTTCCGATATGGAGAAGCCTTATCTGATCAGCGAATACAACGGACATATGTATCCCACCAAGGCTTTCGACAACGAGGAGCGCCGCAGTGAACATGCGATCCGGCATGCCAATGTACTGGATGCCGTGGCGGGACAGGAGGATATTGCCGGAAGCTTCGGCTGGTGCATGTTCGACTACAATACCCATAAGGACTTCGGAAGCGGTGACCGGATCTGTTACCACGGGGTCATGGATATGTTCCGTAATCCGAAGCTGGCAGCTTCCGTATATGCCTGTGAGCAGGAGGAGACGCCGGTCCTTGAGATCACTTCCTCCATGGACATCGGAGAGCATCCCGGCTGTAACCGTGGAAACCTCTATATTCTGTCCAACGCCGACAGTGTGAAGATGTATAAAAATGACCGTTTCATCAAGGAATACCGGTCGGAAATGTCGCCTTATAAGCATTTGAAGCACGGTCCCATTCTCATCGATGATTTTATCGGGGATGCCCTGGAAAAGAACGAACGCTTCCAGCCGAAGCATGCGAGGGAAATGGCTGATGCCATGAATGTGGTGGCCCGAGGCAGCCTGAACCACATTCCGAAGAGATTGTATCCCACCGCCTTAAAGCTGGCGTTATTGTACCATATTGATTTTGCGGAGGTAACGAAGCTTTATACGAAATACATCGGCGACTGGGGAGGTACGGCTACCGTATACCGTTTTGACGCCATCAAAGACGGCAAGGTCATAAAATCCGTCACCAAAGAACCGGTAACCGAAATCCGTCTGGAAGCAGAAGCGGATCATACCGAACTTACGGAACATCACAGCTACGACGTGGCTCTGGTACGGATCCGTGCTGTGGATGTCCACGGCAATGTGCTTCCTTTTTATCAGGAGCCGGTCCGGATCACAGCAGAAGGTGACATTGCCATCATAGGCCCGGACACCATTGCCTTACAGGGCGGCATGGGCGGTACTTATGTAAAAAGTCTGGGAAGATCCGGTCAGGGAACTTTACTGTTGCAGTCACAAACTGCCGGGGATCTGAAAATATCGTTTCAGGTTACGGTTTGATTTCAGGTAAAAATCAAAGAGAAAGGATCAGGGTTACATTATGAGTTTAAGCGGAAAAGAAAAGTTTTCTTATGGACTGGGTGCGGTAGGCAAGGATATGGTGTATATGCTGTCTGCCAGCTACATTTTATATTATTATCAGGATATTTTAGGGGTGAATGCCGTAGCCATGGGTATCATCCTGTTGGCAGCCAGGGTGTTCGATGCCTTTAACGATCCCTTCATGGGCGTCATCGTGGCCAAGACCCGTACACGCTGGGGAAAATTCCGTCCCTGGCTGATAATCGGTACCGTGACCAATGCCATTGTCCTGTTTGTGATGTTCTCAGCACCCCCTGCGCTGGATGGCAGCGGACTGGTGGCTTATGCGGCCGTCACCTATATTCTCTGGGGTGTGACCTATACCATGATGGATATTCCCTTCTGGTCCATGATCCCGGCCTTCACTCACAGTGGAAAAGAGCGTGAGAGCCTGTCAACCTTAGGCCGTTCCTGTGCCGGTGTGGGCTCTGCGATCATTACTGTGATCACCATGCTCTGTGTCAATGCCCTTGGCGGAGGAGAAGAGCGGGTGGGCTTTTCCCGTTTTACCCTGATCATTGCCGTGCTGTTCGTGGTATTCATTGCCGTCACCTGCCTGAATATCAAAGAAAAATCCACGGTGGATGTGGACGCTCCCTCCATCGGTCAGATGTTCCGGGCACTGCTTCAGAACGATCAGGCCATGGCCGTGGTGATCACCATTGTGCTGATCAACTGTGCTGTTTATACGACCTCCAATCTGGTGATCTATTTCTTCAAATATGATTTTGGAGGAGACACCTGGTACAATTCCTACACCCTGTTCAATACCTTCGGCGGAGCGGTGCAGATTTTGGCCATGATGCTCCTGTTCCCGCTGTTTCGTAAGTTTATGAGTACTATCCGGATCTTCTATGTCAGCTTTCTGATGGCCATTGCGGGATACTTTGTATTGTTGTTCTTATGTTTTACCAATATGGGCAATGTATTTTTACTGTTTATTCCCGGATTTCTGATCTTTGCCGCCAACGGTATGCTGACGGTACTGACCACTGTATTTCTTGCCAATACCGTGGATTACGGTCAGTGGAAAAATCACCGCAGAGACGAGAGTGTCATTTTCTCCATGCAGACCTTCGTAGTAAAACTTGCTTCCGGTGTGGCCGCCTTAGCAGCCTCCCTGTGCCTGAATCTCTGTAATTTAAGCTCCGATACCAGCGATACGGTATCTGCGGCCGCAGGGGCTTCCGGAAGCTCTGTGGTAGGGCTTCGCATGACCATGACACTTTTCCCCATTCTGCTGTTAGTCATTGGTGTCATATTCTTTCATAAAAAATATCAACTGACCGAAGAACGGTTAAAGGAGCTTCAGGAGGCACTGTTATGATCCAGATTGTAAAAGATACGAGACCATGGTTCTTTTTACAGACGGCCCACAGTACTTACGGGATGCGGGTCATGGAGACCGGACATCTGGAGCATCTGTACTACGGAGAACGGATCACGGTGGACGAAGAGGAGCCTGCTTCCTGCATGCCCCTTGTGATGCAGAGAGCTTTTGCCCCGGGGAATACCTGTGTGTATGACAGCACACATCCGGCCATCTCCATGGAAGATGTCTGTCTCGAGGCAGGCACCTGCGGAAAAGGAGATATCCGAGAGCCTTTTCTGGAAGTGCGCTTTACCGACGGAAGTGTCACTTCCGACTTCACCTTTGGTTCCTGTGAAATCTTAACTCTGAAGGACAGGGATCAGCGTTTACTGGCTTCCGGACTGCCTCACAGCTATTCGGAAGCAGAAAATGATTCGGCGGAATGCCTTCAGATTATTTTGCAGGACGTTACGAATCATCTGGAATTGCAGTTGCTTTACACGGTCTATGCAGACTGCGATGTAATCACCCGCAGCGCCTGCCTGATCAATCACTCTGACGCGGATGTCACCATTGAAAGATGTATGAGTGCCCAATTGGATCTGACGGAGGATTATTCTGTAATCACGCATTTCAGCGGAGCCTGGGCCAGAGAGATGCACAGAGAGCGGATCACACTTCCTTCCGGCAAGTTTGTCAGTTCTTCCTATACCGGGACTTCTTCCAACAGGGCCAATCCTTTTCTGATTCTCAGCCTTAAGGATACCTGTGAGACCAGCGGTTCCTGCATCGGCAGTCATCTGATCTACAGTGGGAATCATTATGAAGCCCTTGAGAAAGATTCTTATGGGAAGCTAAGATTTGTTACGGGGATCCATCCCCGGAGTTTTTCCTGGCAGCTGGCACCGGGAGAGTGTTTTTATACCCCGGAAGCGGTCTTTAGTTTCTCCGCGGAGGGATTTCGTGGACTCAGCGGACAGCTGCATTCCTTTATCCGGGAGCATATCGTAAGGGGTGTCTGGAAGCACAAGCCCCGTCCCGTCCTGTTGAACAGCTGGGAGGCCTGTTATTTTAAAATTGATGAGAAGAAGCTTTTACAGCTGGCGAAAGCCGGAAAAGAAGTTGGAATCGAACTGTTTGTCATGGATGACGGGTGGTTTCTCGGCCGTAACGACGATACCTCATCTCTGGGTGACTGGGATCCCGATCCGACAAAACTGCCCGGAGGGATTGCCTCTCTCAGTAAAAAAATAAAGGACCTTGGCATGAATTTCGGTATCTGGGTAGAGCCGGAGATGATCAGTGAGAACAGTAACCTCTATAAAGAACATCCCGACTGGGCCATGAGGATTCCCGGTCATCCGCATTCCGAAGGGCGGAATCAGTGTATTCTGGATCTCTGTAATCCGGAAGTCAGACAATATGTGATCGAACAAATGACGAAGGTATTTTCTTCCGGTGACATCCGTTACGTGAAGTGGGATATGAACCGGATTTTCAGTGATATCTATGCTCCCAGTCTGCCCGCAGAAAGGCAGGGTGAGACCGCTCATCGCTATGTATTGGGGCTGTATCAGATCATGGAAGAATTGACTACACGTTTCCCGGAGATTCTGTTTGAAGGGTGCAGTGCCGGAGGAAACCGGTTTGATCTGGGCATTCTGTGTTATTTTTCCCAGATCTGGGCCAGTGACAATACGGATGCTCTGTGCCGCACGGAAATTCAGAACAATTACAGCTACGGATATCCCTTATCTGTATTTACGGCACACGTGTCATCCTGTCCCAATCACCAGACCTTACGGATCACGCCCCTTGAGACCCGTTTTCAGGTGGCTTCCTTTGGGGTGTTGGGATATGAATGCAATCTGCGGGATTTATCGAAGAAGGAATTGCAGGAGATCAGCGAACAGATAGCTCTCTATAAGAAATGGCGGGAGACCTTGCAGTTCGGAACTTTTTACCGTGGAAAAGAAAATGCCGGTTCTGACGGAGAAACCATGTCCTGGACCTGCGTTTCCCCGGATGGCAGGAGAGCAGTGGGATTGTTCTTCCAACGGCTGGCAGCGCCAAATCAACCGCATGCCTGTTACCGGCCGGCGGGACTCCTTCCCAATGTAAAATATCATTTTTACAGTAGGAACATTAAGTACAATCTCAAGGACTTCGGAGATCTTGTGAACACCGTTTCTCCGATTCATATAAAACAAGGTTCCGCTTTACAGGAGATCCTGTCACGGTTTGTGAATATGGAAGGGGAAAAAGAAGATCTGACCGCTTACGGGGATACCCTGATGCGTGCCGGAATCGCTCTGAAGTCTGCATTCGCCGGTACCGGATACAATTCCGACACCCGGCTGTTCCCGGATTTTTCCTCCAGAATTTACTTTATGGAAGCTGTGGAATAAAATAATAATGCTTTTTATGTACCGGCCTCCCCTCATTAGACCTGAAAAATTTTTGAAAAAGCTATTGACTCCTACGTAACGTAATAGTTTAGAGTATATTTATCGAGAGGAGGGAAAAGCAAATGATGACAGTGAATGAAGTGAGCAAATTGACCGGAGTGAGTATACGCACTCTGCAATATTATGACACCATAGGACTTCTGCCACCTACAGAATACACGGAGGCAGGATACCGGCTGTATGACGATACGGCAATGGAAAGATTGCAGCAGATTTTACTGTTCAGAGAACTTGAATTTCCCTTGAAAGAAATTAAACGTATCATAGATTCTCCTGATTTTAATAGGAACAAGGCGTTGGAACAACAAATGAAATTGTTGACAATGAAAAAGGAACATCTGGAAGGATTGATTTCTTTCGCTCGAAAAATAAAAGAAACAGGAGTAAATAAAATGGATTTTCAGGTATTTGATACAACAAAAATGGATGAGTACACAAAAAAAGCAAAGGAACAGTGGGGACAGACTGCAGAATATAAGGAGTATGAAGAAAAAACAAGCAAGCAGTCACCGGAAGCTCAAAAACAGGCTTTACAGAATTTTATGCTGATATTTGTAGAATTTGGAAAAATGATAGACAAAAAGCCGGAGGATTCTAACGTACAGCTTAAAGTAAAGGTGTTACAGGATTACATCACGGATCATTTTTACAAATGTTCCAATGAGATATTAAAAAGCCTTGGAGAAATGTATGCTTCAGGTGGTGAATTTACAGAAAACATCGATAAGGCAGCTGGAGATGGAACAGCGGTATTTGTGGCAAAGGCAATCGATATTTATTGCAAATAAACTGAAGTAAGCGAAAACGCAGGGATGTATATTATGGTTATGCATTCCTGCGTTTTTATGATACAATAATGAAAAATTGGAATTGACCGAGCTGAAAGCGACGGACACTTCTTGTCCGAAGGGCAAGAAGGTGGACATGATAAAATGTAGAACAATTGGAATTGTTGGTGGAGGGCTTAGTGTGGATAATTGGAAGGAATTTGTCTTTAATGAACTTTATGTTGGAGGTAAGATTGAGTGTATTAACAATGTCATTTTGTCAAAACAATATGTATGCTTTATGAAAAAACATAATGGTGGTAGAGGCGATATTGGAGAAACATGGCTTGAACTTTATCCTCTGGAAGAATTGCAAGAAATAAATGATGATTATTGTATTGAGGATTTTTTACCTAATCATATTATAATAGGTTCAAACGGAAATGGCGAATTGTATGGAATTGATAATAGTGGAAATTATTTTAATGTTCCGATTATGATTGATGAAGAAGATATAACCGTTTTGGGCAATGATATAGATTTACTTCCAGACAAAATAAACAATTTATGGAAATAAAGATTCTGGTTTGTCGAGGAGTTGAGCAAAGCAGAAAATCAGAATTTGTGAAAGGGGATTATTCATGGGATTGTTTGATAAGTTCAGAAAGAAAAATAGTGGATTGACAATTGAAGAAATCATATCTAATGACTATGAACAAGCGTATTTTGAGGAATGTAAATATATATGGAAAAATTATGTTCCCTCAAGGGGACAGGCGAATAGTTTACAAGGTGAATTATTAAGAGAAATAGAAAAAATCCGCTGTGAGGCACAAGATAATGGAAATATAAATTGGGATGATGACTATTCTTATTTTTGTGACTTTATAAGCGAACGCTTGTGTGAACAACCGATATTTACAGCTGTAGAAAAAGACGAAGTCATTTTAATCATGTCATATTTAAAAAAGTGTGGTATTTATGCACAAAAATTTAATTGCGAAGAAATACCAGAAGATGATGTTGATATAGAAAAAACAGCTTATGTCCGTGATAATTTATATGACATCATTTGTGACAAAATAGGAAAGTTATACAAAGAGAATCCTGATCTTATTCCCTATGAAAGAAACAATAACATCAAAAGATAAATCGGAAGTGCGAGGGCAAAATGGATATTAAATTATATTATCAGGAAAAAGGAACTGGCGAACCGCTTATACTCTTGCATGGAAACGGCGAAGATAGCTCTTACTTCATAAATCAAATAGCTTATTTTCAAAACGCATACCATGTAATTGCGCTAGATACAAGAGGTCATGGAAAATCTCAGAGAGGTGATGCACCCTTTACCATTGAGCAATTCTCCTGCGATTTATACGATTTTATGCAGGGGCATCAGATTTCAAATGCGATAATTTTAGGTTTTTCGGACGGGGCAAACATTGCAATGAAATTCGCAATGAAGCATCCCAGTATGGTGAAGGGCTTAATCTTGAACGGCGGCAACCTCGAACCAATGGGAGTAAAACGAACAACGCAAATCCCGATTGAAATCGGATATAAGATTGCAAGCCACTTTGCTGGTAAATCAGCAGATGCCAAAAGAAATGCCGAAATGCTCGGCTTAATGGTAAACGAGCCGAATATCAAGCCGTCTGAATTGTCGTTAATCTCGATGCCTACGTTGGTCATTTGCGGAACAAAGGATATGATCAAAGAATCACATACAAGGAAAATCGCTGAACATCTTCCAAATGCGAAATTAGCCATCGTTCGAGGAAATCATTTTATTGCAAACAAGAACCCAGTGGCATTTAATCAGGAGGTTGATGCTTTTCTGAAAACGATTTGACATCTTTCAATTTGTTGCATGTTTGAACAAAGTGGAAAAATTCAGTTTGTCACATAGTTGGTCAGAGAGAAAAATCGGAATTTATGGAGGTTTATTATGGATAGACCAATAACAACTCTATTTATGCTTATGTCTTTAGATGGAAAGATAAGTCCGGGTGCATCAGATGATTTAGATGTAGATAAGGATTTCCCTAAGATAGACGGGGTGAAGGAGGGACTGACCCAATATTATGAGATTGAGCAGACAACTGACCTTTGGTCTTTTAATACAGGACGAGTGCAAGAGAAGATGGGCGTAAACAAAAAGTCCTTTCCCGATAAGACTCCTGTTTCATTTGTCTTATTGGATAACAACCATTTGACCGAGCATGGCGTAACATATTTCTGCAAGAAATCCAAGGAGTTTGTGCTGATTACATCGAATAAAGATCATCCGGCTTATAACATTAAGGAAAACAATCTTCATATCATTTTTCAGGAAGAACTATCGTTGAAAGATGCTCTTCGTGAATTAAAATTATCGTATGGATGTGAGAGATTAACAATCCAAAGTGGTGGAACGGTTAATGGATTATTCCTTCGTGAGAAGTTATTTGATTATATTGATGTCGTTGTGGCACCAGTGCTGATTGGCGGTAAGGAAACCGCTTCTTTAATAGACGGCAGTTCCATTATTTCAGAGAATGAATTATCTGAGTTAGGGGTATTAAAACTCATTGACTGCACAGTTTTAAATGATTCGTATATCAGAGTCAGATATCAGGTAGTTAACTGATAAATCGCTACATGTGTATCTGTTGATGACAGCCCTTAATGGAGGTAGAGAGTCGGAACCAACTATGCGCAAAAGCCAACTTTAACGAATAGTTTCAGTAAGGAAATCCTTTATGGTAGTTCCTTGACTCCCTTTAGCAGATTTCCTCCGAATCCAGCAATATGGTAAAAGGTCCGTCATTTAACAGAGAGACTTTCATATCGGCTCCGAAGATTCCTTTTTCCACCCTGGCAATGTTATCACGGCATCTGTCAATAATATATTCGTATAATTCATTGGCCATATCCGGACCGCCGGCTTTGATGAAAGAAGGCCGATTGCCTTTCCGGCAATCGGCATACAGCGTAAATTGCGATACCAACAACAGTTCACCGTCCACTGCATGCAGATCCAGATTTGTCTTACCCTGGGCATCTTCAAAAATCCGCAGTCCCAGAAGCTTCTTTATCATTTTATCTGCAATTTCTCTGGTATCTGTCTCAGCGACACCGATCAGTACCAGAAATCCCTTGCCAATGCTGCCTGTCGTTTCTCCGTCTACTTTTACCTCTGCGTGTTGTACCCGCTGTATTACAAATCGCATTACTTCTCTCCCACGTTTTTTTCTTCTTGATCTTTTTTATCCTCTTTTAAGGAGGATTGATCTTTGATCTCATGATCCCTCTGCATCTGGGAATCCAGACTATGGAATCCTTCCTCATCTATGTTCTTCAAATAAGAATATTGTGCAGTCTCCACCGGCAAATCTTTTTTTTGCAGGAACGTATTGACCACTGCCTTAACAGCGGCATAGATCACCGCAAAAATAGGTACTCCGACAATCATTCCGAGGATTCCGAACAAACCACCGAATACCGTGATGGCAAAAATGACCCAGAAACCGGTAAGCCCCGTGGAATTTCCCAGAATCTTGGGTCCCAGAAAGTTTCCATCGAACTGCTGTAATACCAGAATAAATATCACAAAATAAACACAGTTTAACGGATGCATGGGATCTACCACAAGAATCAGGATCGCACTGGGAATGGCTCCCAGGTAAGGACCAAAGAAAGGTATAATATTGGTCACACCCACGATTACGCTGACCAGAGCCGCATAAGGGGTCTGCAATAATGTGGTTCCGATAAAGCACAGACATCCGATAATAAAGGAATCCACAATCTTTCCGCCGATAAATCCGATAAAAGTCCGGTGCGTAAACCGGAAACTTTTGATCAGTCGATTGGCTGTCTTCTGTTCAAAGAAGGCATAGGTCATTTTTTTCGCCTGTCCCGCAAACTTTTCCTTGCTTGCAAGTACATAAATGGAAATAATGAATCCGATAATAAAATCCCACAACCCCTTCAAAATATTGATCACGCTTAAGGACACCGTCATAATCAACTGGCTGGTCTTGGTCAGTACCGTGTTATTTAACCAGTTTTCCAATTCCACGGAATATTTATCGATCAGGAAAGTGAGCTGATTTCCCAGCTCAGGGTTATCATCCATGATCTTATTGATCCATTTTGTAAAGTTGCTGATATATGTGTCAAAATTGGAAGCAATGTTTACAATACTGGGGACGATCTGGGAAAGCATCATGGCAATCAGACTGTAGATCAGCGCAATAAACAAAAATGCCGTAATAAGTATACCGATTCCCCGGACAATAGAATTGCGTTTCCTGCTCTCCTTTACTTTTAATTTCCGGCATAACGGAAATAGCAGTTTGGTCTCTATATAGTTAAGTACCGGAGTCAGCAGATACGCCGTCACCAGACCGAATACCACCGGCATAAGGATTCCGGTGACCATCTGGACCCCCGCTTTAATGCTGCTCCCATGGAACAGCAGATAATAGAAACAAATACTGGCGGCAATGGTTAAAAACGCCGTCAATCCCCAACGAAAATACTTGTTATTTTTTAAATCGTATTTCATTCACCCACACCTTTCTGTAAAACTTACTATTTTTAATATACTATGGTTTTGCCCTTATCACAAGAAGAAATCCTTCCTTTTGGTTGAAAAAGAATTCTTCCGAGTATAAAATAGACAGTAGTAAACGAATGGAGAAAATCATGACATTACAAAAAGTACTCAGCCGTGTCAGACAGGCCGTAGATGATTATCATATGATAGAGGAAGGCGACCATATTGCCGTAGGAATCTCCGGCGGCAAGGACAGCCTTACGCTTCTGCTGGCACTCAATGAATTAAGAAAATTTTATCCGCAAAAATTCAGCATTCATGCCGTAACCGTGGATCTGGGTTTCCGGAATCTGGATCTGGACAAGATCCGGGCACTCTGTGCCTCCCATGAAATCCCTTATACCGTGGTAGAAACCTCGATTGCAAAAATCGTATTTGACGACCGCAAAGAAGACAATCCCTGTTCTCTCTGCGCCAAAATGCGCAAGGGAGCTTTGAATGATGCAATCAAGGACATCGGCTGCAATAAGATCGCCTATGCACATCACGAAGATGATGTGGTGGAGACCATGATGCTTTCTCTTTTCTATGAGGGGCGTCTGCATACCTTTTCCCCGGTGACGCATCTGGATAAGACCGGTCTGACCGTAATCCGGCCGCTGATTTATATGCGGGAATCCGAGGTCATCGGTTTTGTGAACAAATATCAGGTTCCTGTGGTCAAAAGTCCCTGTCCCGCAGACGGGCATACCAAACGGGAATACATCAAAGAATTATTACAACAGATCCATCGGGAAAATCCCGGTGTCAAGGATCGCATCTTCACAGCGATCCAGCGAGGAAACATGGAAGGTTGGTCAGAATACTTTGGCAGTCATTAAAGAAGAAAATTATCACGATGAACAAAACAAAAACAATATTTTAAAACTCCGCAAGGTTCTGGATACTCTCCCCGGCTTCTGCAAAAATTTCTTCCGGGGAATCGAGCCCTATACTTCCACCAGAACCCGGCTGGCCTACGCTTATGACATTCGTCTCTTTTTCGAATTTCTCCATGAGAAAAACAGTTATTGCAGCAAAATGGAGATCACGGATTTCCCTCTTTCTGTCCTTGACATGGTACAGAGAACAGACATTGAAGAATATCTTGATTTTATGAGCCTGTACCAGAAAGACGGAAAAAATATCACAAACGAGGAGCGGGGAAAGTCAAGAAAGCTGGCTGCCTTAAGAAGCTTTTACAATTACTACTTCCAGAACGAGCAGATCGAAAAAAATACAGCGGCGCTGGTTCCCTTACCGAAGCGCCATGAAAAAGAGATCATCCGGCTGGAGCCAAATGAGGTGGCTATCCTGTTGGACCAGGTGGAAGACGGAACCAAACTGACAAAAAAAGAACTGGAATATCATAAGAAAACGAAAGTCCGCGATGTTGCTCTTTTGACACTTTTGTTGGGAACGGGTATTCGTGTGTCAGAATGTGTCGGGTTGGATATCAACGATGTGAATTTTGACACCGGTGGAATCAAGATCCGGAGAAAAGGCGGTTATGAAGCAATCATCTATTTCGGTGATGAAGTAGAAACAGCGCTGTTGGACTATCTGGAACAACGGGAGCATATGATTCCCGCACAGGGGCATGAAAATGCTCTGTTCCTGTCCCTGCAGAATCGTCGAATGGCTGTCCGTTCCGTCGAGAATCTGGTAAAAAAATACGCCTCCCGCGTTACCACCTTAAAGAAAATAACACCTCATAAATTACGCAGTACCTACGGAACCGAACTCTATAAAGAGACCGGAGATATCTATCTGGTAGCAGATGTTCTGGGACACAGTGATGTTAATACCACCCGCAAACATTATGCTGCCCTGGAAGAACAACGCCGCAGGCAGGCTGCCAATGCTATTCATCTACGGGAATATAATAACAGACATACGGATCGACCCGAAAACTAACCAACAACCAAAAACTTTTTCACCGGATTGCAATGAGTAAATGTGATCCGGTGTACTGTTTTATTTATCATTTCACAAAGTCATAGGAATAATAAGGTACAATCAGCATCTGTCCGGCTCTGATGCTGTCTTCTTCCGCCAGATGATTGATGCTCTGTACTTCTTCAATATATTCCTTCTTATTCTTATACTCCTCATAGTCAATATAATTATCTGAAATATCCCATAAGGTCTCTCCGTAGGCAACGGTCACCTTGGTATAATATTTGAACTTCAGCGGATCCTCTCCGGAGCTTGCCAGAGACCGGATTCCCTGATAAGATACCGCACAGAAAACGATCACACAGATCGTAGCAATCATGGTAAGAATCCTGCGCTGCATCTGCTGTCTTCTTCTTAACTGTCTCTTATATAATCTTAACTCTCTGTCAGTCATTCGGTATACGCTCTTCTGTACTCTCATAACACACCTCACACAAGAAAATTTGTTCGGGAACATTTGTTCTTTCTGTTTGTATTATATCGAACATGCATTCTGATGTCAAGCCATAAATCGAACATATTTTTGGAATATATGTTTGCTTTTTATTTTTCACTATGCTATAATCGTTATATAGATCAGTAAGAACAGATGTTTTTCATATATACTACTTTAATCACGGAGGTTATTTATGGGTTACGGAAAGATCACTGCCAAGCAGCAGGAAATATTAGATTATATCAAGGAAGAGATATTGAACAGAGGTTATCCCCCCACGGTTCGCGAGATCTGTGAGACAGTGAATTTAAAGTCCACTTCCTCCGTTCATTCTCACCTGGAGACCTTGGAGAAGAACGGTTATATTCGCAGAGATCCGACCAAGCCCCGTGCCATCGAGATCTGCGATGACAGCTTCCAAATGGTTCGTACGGAGATGGTCAGCCTTCCCGTGATCGGCAATGTTGCTGCCGGACAGCCCATCCTTGCAGAGGAGAACATTCAGGACTATTTCCCTGTTCCCGCTGATGTGGTACCTAAGGGAGAATCCTTCATTCTGAATGTTCGCGGGGAGTCCATGATCAATGCCGGCATCTTCAATGGTGACCGCGTCTTCGTACATGTCCAGAACACGGCGCACAACGGAGAGATTGTTGTGGCTCTGATCGATGATTCCGCTACAGTCAAGACTTTTTATAAGGAGAAGGGACATATTCGTCTCCAGCCTGAGAATGACACCATGGATCCGATCATCGTAGATGATTGTCAGATCCTTGGTACAGTGTTCGGTGTGTTCCGCTTCTACAAATAGCTCGAATACATCGAAATCATTTTCCATCTGATTTCCTATGACAGAATGAAAAAGAATTCCTCTGTAGCTTTACATTACAGAGGAATTCTTAATTTAAGGAAATTCTACGGCTCTATTAATTTACACATTATGTAATCTGTCGGATCTTAATCCTCAGGGAACCGAACCTTCATGTAAGAAATGATCTCATCCACGCATCTCTCATATCCCAACTTGGAACTGTCCAGACACAGGTCATAGTTCCTTGCATCTGTCCATTCCCGTCCGGTATGATATTTATAGTACTCGGCGCGATGCTTATCTGTCTTTGTCACAAAACGCTCCAGTTCCTTTGGGCTCATGCTGTGTTTCTTTGCTGCACCCTCCAGGCAATACTCCCTGGGTGCATGGATAAATACACTGAGGACATTGGGATAGTCCTTCAGCACATAATCCGCGCAGCGTCCGATAATGACACAGGATTCCTCCCCTGCCAGATCCCGGATGATCTTCGCCTGATAGTTAAACAGATTGTCTGTGGAAGTAAAATCATCACTTTCCGGAGGTATCAGTTCCCCGTTGTACTCTTTTTTCGCAATATGGAACAGCTTGGTGTTCTTCACTTTTTCATCCGCATTCACGAACAGTGCTTCATTGATGCCACTGTCATCACTGGCCAGCTTCATCAGTTCTTTGTCATAATAATGAACATTCAGCTTCTTTGCCAGCATCTCTCCGATGGTCCTTCCGCCGCTTCCATACTGTCTTGCAATAGTAATGACTACATTCTTCATCCCGATCACCATACCTTTCTGTCATCTGCTGCTTCCACCCGCAGCGACCTAAATTACGGGTTATTCACCCAGATATGCTTTCTTAATGGAATCATTATTCAGAAGGTCACTTGCCTTTCCTTCCAGAACAATCTTACCCGTCTCCAGTACATAAGCTCTGTCTGCAATAGACAATGCCTTCTTCGCATTCTGCTCTACCAGCAGAACCGTTGTACCGCTCTTGCTCACTTCCTGAATAATGTCGAAGATCTCATTCACGAAGATCGGGGACAGTCCCATGGACGGCTCATCCATCAAGATGATCTTGGGATGAGACATCAAAGCCCTTCCCATGGCCAGCATCTGCTGTTCGCCGCCGCTTAAGGTTCCTGCCATCTGGTTCTGACGTTCTTTCAGGCGGGGAAAACGGTCAAATACTGTCTCCAGGGTCTGTGCAATCTCTTCTTTATCCTTACGGGTGTAAGCGCCCATCATCAGATTCTGCAATACGGAAAGCTGGGCAAAAACACGTCTGCCCTCGGGCACATGTGCCATCCCCATGGATACGATCTTATGTCCCGGGATCTTGACCAGATCCTTGCCTTCAAAAGTAATGGATCCTTCCTTCGGAGTAAGCAGTCCGGATACGGTGTGCAGGATCGTCGTCTTACCGGCGCCGTTGGCACCGATCAGTGCAATGACTTCTCCCTCATCTACATGAAAGGACACACCCTTTATGGCCTGTATCATGCCGTAATATACTTTAATATCATTTACTTCTAACATTGCCATAGCTGTTATCCTCCTATTCACCCAGATAAGCCTTGATGACTTCCGGATTGTTCAGTACGTCGCTGGTCTTACCCTGACACAGGACACGGCCGAAATTCAGAACCGTAAGTTCCTCACAGATTCCGCTTACCAGCTTCATATCATGTTCGATCAGAAGGATCGTCATATTAAAATGTTCCCGTACAAAACGGATAGTCTCCATCAGTTCCTGGGTCTCATTGGGATTCATACCTGCAGCCGGCTCATCTAACAGAAGCAGCTTCGGTCTGGTGGCCAAAGCTCTGGCAATTTCCAGTTTTCTCTGTTTTCCGTAGGGAAGATTGTCTGCCAGTGTCTGGGCCTCCTCTTCCAGTCCAAACACCCTTAGAAGCTCCATGGCTTCTTCTGTCATTTCTTTTTCCACTTTATAATATTTGGGCAGACGAAGGATTCCGGTAATGGTGCTGTAGCTCATATGATTATGAAGGCCTGCTTTTACATTGTCAATGACCGACAGATCCTTGAACAGTCGGATATTCTGAAATGTTCTTGCAATTCCCGCCTGATTGATATCAATGGTCTTCTTGCCGGTGACATCCTTGCCATCCAGAGTGATAATCCCCTCGGTAGGCTTATATACACCGGTCAGCAGGTTAAATACCGTGGTTTTTCCCGCACCGTTGGGGCCGATCAACCCGTACAAAGTACCTTTTTCAATCGTAATATTAAAATCATCTACTGCACGAAGTCCGCCAAAAGAAATGCCTAAATTTTTTGTTTCCAATAATGCCATGATTATTTAGCCCCCTTTTTTACAGACTTTGAGGATCTGGTTACCACCTTTTCTCTCCACTCGAGATACTTAGGAGCCCAATAGTTAAACACTTTCTCTCTCCACTCGATACATTTCGGAGCCCAGTTGAACAGCATCATTACGATCAGCACGATGGAATAGATCAGCATACGATAATCGTTCAGGCTGCGCAGCAGCTCCGGTAAAAGTGTAAGGATTACAGAAGCAATAATGGAACCGCGGATGTTGCCGATGCCTCCCAGTACAACGAATACCAGAATCATAATGGACATGTTGTATCCGAAGTTCTTGGGCAATGCGGTCAGTGTGGACAGATTGTGTGCATACAATACTCCAGCCACACCTGCCAGCGCCGCAGAGATGGAAAAAGCCATCAGTTTATACTTGGTAATATGGATTCCCACAGATTCCGCCGCAATGGTATTGTCACGGATGGCCATAATGGCACGTCCGTCTCTGGAATGGATCAGATTCAGGACAATGACCAGTGTGATCAGCAATAGGACAATGCCAATGGTAAAATTGGAATCATGGGGTGTTCCGGTGATGCCCTGCGCACCCTTTATAATAACCTGACCGTCATCAGACATATTCAGATCCATGGTATTGGTAAAGGAAATATGGAATCCGTTCTCATCCAGACCTACAAATAAAATATTTACCAGATTCTTAATGATCTCACCAAAAGCCAGCGTTACGATCGCCAGATAGTCACCCTTCAGACGAAGTACAGGAATACCGATCAGCAGACCAAACAGACCGGCAAACAGTGCACCGATCAAAATAGCGCACACAAAGCGGAGACCGGAAGGCATTCCCGTATTCTCCATTACTTTGGAAAAAAATGCACTGGTGAATGCACCGATACACATAAATCCGGCATGTCCCAGACTCAATTCTCCCAGAATACCTACAGTAAGATTCAGAGATACCGCCAGAATCGCATAAGTACACAGAGGCACCAACAGACCCTGCATCAGACTGCTCACACTTCCGGTGGATACCAGAATCTGCATGATCACATAAGCAGCAATCACCATTCCGTAAGTAATGAGATTATCCCGGAAGGTTTTATTCATTTTCTTATTAGCCAATTTCTTCATATTATACACCTGCCTCTTCCCTTATACTTTTTCCTGAATATTCTTGCCAAACAGTCCGGCAGGTTTTACCAGAAGCACGACGATCAGTACTGCAAACACAATAGCATCCGCCATCTGGGAAGAAATATAGGCTTTGCCGAAAATCTCAATAATGCCAAGCAGGATACCGCCCACCAGAGCACCGGGGATGGATCCGATACCACCGAATACAGCGGCCACGAAAGCTTTGATACCGGGCATGGAACCGGTGTAGGGTGTCAAGGAAGGATATGCGGAGCACAACAGCACGCCCGCTACTGCAGCAAGGCCGGATCCGATTGCGAAGGTCAGTGCAATGGTTCCGTCCACATTAATCCCCATCAGTTGTGCTGCACCCTTATCCTCGGATACCGCCAGCATTGCCTGCCCGGCCTTGGTCTTATTAATAAAGAGCATCAGGCCGGCCATGATGATCAGACAGGTCAGAATCGTCACGATCGTCTCTCCGGTAATATTAATCTGGCCGTCCGCCAGCTTCAATGCAGGAACTGATACTACGGAAGTAAATGCCTTGGCATTTGCACCGAAGATCAAAAGTGCCACATTTTGCAGCAGATAGCTGACACCGATAGCGGTGATCAGAACAGCCAGCGGCGAAGATGCCTTTCTCAAAGGCTTGTATGCCACTTTTTCGATAGCCATTCCTAACAGGGTGCAGGCGATGACAGCCGCCAGAACACCGATCACAGGAGAAAGTCCCATGGTACTGCACATTGTATAAGTAATAAATGCACCGACCATAATGACATCACCATGTGCGAAATTCAGCATCTTGGCAATACCGTATACCATGGTATACCCTAATGCGATCAGCGCATAGACACTTCCAAGGCTGATACCGTTGATCAGATAACTGATTAAACTCATGTGAACTACCTCCATTCGTGCGACCGCACAAATCTTCTCTAACTTTTTGATTTTGTAGAATTTACAATAAATTCAAAAACAAGTATACCAGAACATGCCAAAAATGGCAACTGTTCCCCACAAACGTAAAGAGGGCTACCCTGCGGTAACCCTCTTTGGAAACTTTCGTAAAGCAAATTACATAGCTTTGTAAACACCATTCTCGATCACAACAGCCTTAGGAGCCTTGTTAGCCTCGCCGTCTGCGGTCCAGGTCATACCACTACCGGTCAGACCGTCCACCGTGATCTCAGTCATGGCAGCCTTCATGCCTTCACAAATATCAGAAATGCTCATATCGGGTGTTACACCGCTCTTCTCGATAGCAGCCTTGATCACATAAATTGCATCATAGCTGTCTGCTGCGAACTGGTTCGGAGTCTCGCCGTACTTTTCCTTATATTTGGAAACGAAGGACTGAGTCAGATCATCCGTTGCATCTGCTGCGAAAGGAGTTAACAGCATAACACCCTCTGCCAGAGATACATCGAAGTTGTCTACGCCGCCAAGGATACCATCCATACCATCGCAGGAGAACCACTTGGGAGCATAACCCATACCGGCAGCCTGTGTCAGGATCAGAGCGGACTCCTGATAGTAAATAGGCAGGAATACCATATCGGCACCGGCATCCTTAGCCTTCTGTAACTGAACGGAGAAGTCCGTCTTGTTGTCGGCAGTAAATGATTCCGTTGCTACAACTTCAAAAGGCTGGTTCTCAGCTTCATTTACAAACTTCTCGTAGATACCGGAAGAATATACATCTGAGATGTCATAGATGACTGCAACCTTTTCTGCCAGACCGTTCTCACCGATGTACTGTGCGGATGCAATACCCTGGTTAGGATCAGAGAAACAGATACGGAAATTATTATCATACTGTACGCACTCTACTGCGGATCCGGAGGGAGTGATCTGGAACATATTATCTTCTTTCGTCTTATCGGTAACTGCGATACATGCACCACTGGTGGTAGAACCGTCAATGATCTGTGCGCCCCAGTCTTTTAATGCATTGTAAGCATTTACGGATTTCTCGGCATCTGCCTCGTCGTCCTGGAATTTGAACTCAACCTGGTAACCGTTGATACCACCTGCTGCATTGATCTCTTCTACTGCAATCTCCGCACCGTGCTGTACAGCCAGACCATAGACTGCTGCACTACCGGTGGTAGGTCCGATACCTCCGATCTTGAATACGTCTGCGGAAGAACCGCTCTCACTTGCTGCATTCCCGGCAGCATCGGTACCTGCTGTGGAACCGTTGTCTGCGTTACCGCAACCGGCCATAGCCATTACCATAGCGGATGCAACAACAACGCTTAAAAACTTGTTGAATTTCTTCATAATATCTTCCTCCTTTTTAACAATGTATACAAATATACAATGTATAATTGTTATTTTTGTATATTACACGCTTCAAATTCTTTTGTCAATGGCTTTTATTTTCTAATTTGACGTTTTATGACATTAAAATAGATCAAGTAAAGATTTTTTTGCTTAAAAAAAGTATATTTTTCATAGTCTTAGGACACACTATCACCGAAACTATTATTAATAGAAACTTCATAAAAAATGTCTGCACAGGATCCTGCGGATCCCATACAGACAGGATAAGGAGATTTTATGGGTAATAAATATTTGGATGGAACCGCTCTCACCATAGCTATCATCGGTGCTGTCAACTGGGGATTGATCGGACTGTTCCGTTTCGATCTCGTGGCATTCCTGTTCGGTGATATGTCCTGGCTTTCCAGAATCGTATATGTGCTGGTAGGGATCTGCGGTCTCTATCTTATCAGCTTCTTTCTCCATCTGGGAGATAATCAGGCTTAAAGTTCTTCCGCTGGGATCTGCACACCATCTCTCCAGATGCGCTCCAGATCATAGAGCAGGCGGTTTTCCTTGTCAAAGACATGCACGATCACATCGCCAAAGTCCAAAAGGACCCAGTTGGCTGTTTCATATCCTTCGGTCTGTCTGGCAGGGAAACCGGCTCTTCCCAGCTTTTCCTCTACATTGTCACACAATGCCTGGATCTGGCTGGAATTGCTTCCTCCCGCAATGATAAAATAGTCAGCGATCACAGATACCTGACTGATGTCGATTACCTTAATATCTTCTGCTTTCTTATCTTCCAATGCCTCTACGGCAAGCTTTGCCATTTTTCTGGATTCTTCGCTCATACTTACTCCTCACTCTTTTTCTTTTCAATTTAGTTCTGAATAGTTACCTTGTTCTTATAATATTGATAGGTCTCTTCTGTCATGGGATCCATCTCACCTTCCCCGGATCTTAAATAGTCCAGAGTATCCTCCAGGATCTTTTTCACTGCCGCATCGAGATCCACAAAAGCCATCTGCCGGATCGTCTTAAGATTCGGTGCCTGCTTTCTGCCGGGTTCGATATAATCCGCCGTAAAAATGATCTTTTCCAGAAGCGTCATATCCGGATGCCCTGTCGTGTGATATAAAATAGCGCTCAGGATCTCCGGATCCTCAATCTTATATTCCTTCTTCGCCAGATAGCTTCCCACCTTGGCATGCAGAAGATACGGATTACGCCGTTCCACATCCGTCACCGGAATATGATGTTTCTCACAGGCCGACAATAATTTCTCATTTCCCATACATTTGGCACAATCATGAAGCAGCCCGGCAATCTGTGCCCGCTCCACATCCTCACCGTAACGCATGGCCAGCGACGCTGCAGTATATTCCACGCCCAGCGTATGGACAAAACGCTTCAGATCCTGTACCTTTTCCATCTCTTTGGTCAGTTTTTTCAAAATATCACTCATCCTGATAAAGCCCCTTTTCTTCCATATATACTCTCACCGCTTCGGGCACAAGATAGCGTACGGACAGACCTTTACGTCTTCTTTCACGTATTTCGGAAGATGAGATCTCGATGCGCCGAAACGGAAGCAGACGGATCTGTGCCCCAAAACGCATCTCCAGTGCAGTGATCTTTTCCTGCATACCCGCAATATCCGCATCTCCCCGTACTGCGGCAAGAACTGTACAGGCAGCGAACAGACGGTCCACACATTTCCAATGTTCCATGGTATACAGACAATCCGCTCCACAGATAAAAAAGAACCGGTTTCCCGGATATTCTCTTTTTAGCTGTTCCATGGTCTCATAGCTGTAGGAATTCCCCGGGCGCCGGATCTCCATATCCAGACAACGAAGCCTGTCGTTGCCCGCAATGGCAAGCTTTACCATTTCATAGCGTTCCGCCCCGGGAAGAATAGTAATGCCTTCTTTTCTCTTCAGATAAGAACATCCTGTGGGAATCATCCACACCTGATCCAGCTCTGCCGTCTCCATTGCGTGTTCCGCCAGCAGCAGATGTCCTGTATGAATCGGATTAAAGGTTCCTCCCATAATACCTATTCTGCTCATGCTTTTATCCCCCTGCATGCATTGACCGGTGAATGGCCGTTGCAGATTCCGGCCGGGCTCCTTATCTGGGCAGTTCGATCTTCGGCTTGTCCTTGTCGGGCTTGTATAATACGATCTTTTTGCCGATGACCTGTACGACCTGGGAATGGGTACGCTCCGCCACCATTTCCGCAATGGCTCTGGGATCGTCAAAACAATTCTTCAACACGCCGATCTTGATCAGTTCATTATTGTTAAAGGCCTCACCGATGGCTGCGGTAAGCTCCGGAGTCAGGCTGGATTTTCCCACCTGAAAAATAGGATTCAGATTGCTTGCCAGACTCATTAAATAGGCTCTCTGTTTGCTTGTCATAATCTTTTCCTTTCACGATCTTACTTATAATAATCAAAGGACAGTCCATACATGCGGACGGTATCGCCCTCCTGAATGCCCAGTGCTTCCAGTTCCTCTAAAATACCGGTATCCTTCAGGAAATTCTGGAAGAAGGTGAAGCCCTTCTCGCTGTCCAGATTCGTATATCCCAGCATCTTCTCGATCTTGGGACCTTCTACCACGTATTCGTCCTCTTCCTCATCGTAGGTGACGGTATAAGCATCATCCACAGATCCCGTCATACTCTCTGGGAAGTACTCCTGTGCAAAGACTGTAGTCTCTTCTCCGATGTTTGCAAGCATATCATTCACTTCATATAACAGTTCCTTTACGCCCTGACCGGTTACTGCGGACATGGGGAATACCTTGATTCCCTTCGGCTCGAATTCCGCACGGATCGCTGCCACCGGATCGGATCCGTCCTCGGTATAGATGGCATCGATCTTGTTGGCTGCAATGACCTGTGGTCTGGCTGCAATCTCCGGATTATAGGCTTCCAGCTCCTTATTGATGGCATAAATATCCTGAATGGGATCTCTTCCCTCCGTACCGGCAGCATCCACGATATGGATGATCACCTTGGTACGCTCGATATGGCGCAGGAATTCGTGTCCCAGTCCGATTCCCTCGGAAGCTCCCTCGATCAGTCCCGGAATATCCGCAATGACGAAACCGCCGGTTCCTTCCAGATCCACCACACCCAGATTCGGATTCAAAGTGGTAAAATGATAATTGGCAATCTTCGGTCTGGCATTGGTCACTCTGGACAGGAACGTGGATTTACCCACATTGGGGAATCCCACCAGTCCGACATCAGCGATCACCTTCAATTCCAGCAGAAGCTCCAGTTCCTGTGCCGCCTGTCCCGGCTGTGCATACTTCGGAGCCTGCATGGTACTGGTGGCATAATGCTGGTTGCCATTACCGCCCTTGCCGCCTTTTAAGAGAACAACCCGCTTGTTGTCCCCCGACATATCCGTAATTACCTGCCCGCTCTGTGCTTCTTTGATGACAGTTCCCGCAGGGACTTTGATAATGATATCTTCTCCGTCCTTGCCACGGCAGTTCTTCTTGCCGCCCTCTTCCCCGTCTCCGGCCTTGTACTTACGGATGTGCCGGAAATCGATCAGGGTATTCAGTCCCTCATCCACAACAAAGATCACGTCACCGCCGTGACCACCATCTCCACCGTCAGGGCCGCCACTGGGAACATATTTTTCACGGCGAAAGGACACATGACCATCTCCGCCCTTACCGCTTCTTACGTAAATTTTAGCTCTGTCAGCAAACATTTTGTTCTCCTTTCCGACATAAAACTCCTTTACGGACTAAAAGGGCTTCAAACAATCAGTATGTTTGAAGCCCTGGTTAAATCAACTTATTTCTCTACAGGATATACGGAAGCCTGCTTCTTGTCTCTGCCCTTTCTCTCGAAACGGAGAACGCCGTCAACTAAAGCAAACAGAGTATCATCTCCACCGATACCAACATTGACACCGGGATGGATCTTAGTACCGCGCTGTCTGTAAAGAATATTTCCAGCTTTTACAAACTGGCCATCAGCTCTCTTCGCACCTAATCTCTTGGATTCGGAATCTCTACCGTTCTTGGTAGAACCAACTCCCTTTTTATGTGCAAAAAATTGAAGGTTAAAGTTAAACATGGTCTACACCTCCTCGATTTTTACTTGCAAATACTGTTCCCCGTACTGGCTGCTGAGCTTCTTCAGTGAAAACACCATAAAGTCCATCAGAAATACGGTCTTGTCCTGCGGAATGGAATTGTCGAAATCACATTTGATAAATCCCGTCTCCTCATTCTGCGTCAGCTGTAATTTTTCGCCGACCATCTCGTCCAACGCCATGATCGTACTTTGTACAGTCACGGAAATCGCTGCACAGAGGATATCCGGTTCCTTACCGAACAGTTTCTTCTTCGCATATTCCGCATGCCCCATGCAGTAGAATCCGCGATAGATTCCCTCATGGTCCTTACGAATGATAATAGTTGTCATAACGATTACGCGTTAATCTTTTCGATCTTAACCTGAGTGTATGCTTGTCTATGACCATTCTTCTTGTGGTAACCGGTTTTTCTCTTGTATTTGTATACAATAACCTTCTTACCTCTACCCTGCTCCATAACGGTTGCGGTAACAGATGCGTTAGCAACGTCAGCACCAACCTTGAGGGTATTGTCACTTACTGCGATCACCTGGTCAAAAGTAACAGTATTACCAGCTTCTGCATCGATCTTCTCAACTTTGATCACATCACCCTCAGAAACTTTGTACTGCTTTCCACCTGTTGCAATAATTGCGTACATAATAAGGCACCTCCTATTATTTACTCGCTAACTTTGGTGGTGAAAGATCCTAAAATCCAACACACTTATACCTAGTTATGCGGCATACCGTAGTATAATAGCATGAGGTGCCCTGATTCGTCAAGATAAAATTTTATTTTTTAAAAAAATTCAGCTACTTACTTCTCTAAAATATCTGCATTGTTCTTCTTCTCGAAGTCCTCCACATACTGCACGATCAGCTTTACGGTTCCTTCGATTCCAAGGATACTGCTGTTGATGCACAGATCGTAGCTGTCGGCTCTGCCCCATTTCTTGGAAGAGTAATAATTGTAATAACTCTGACGCTGCTTATCCTTCTTCGTGATCATGTCCTTTGCCTTGGCCTCCGTCAGATCATATCTGGCCATGATACGTTTGGTCTTCACATCGTCATCACCGAAGATAAACAGATTGATGCAGTTCTTGTAATCTGCCAGAGCGTAATCTGCACAACGACCTACGATAACGCAGGGACCTTCGTCAGCGATCTTCTTGATCGTATCAAACTGTGCCAGAAATACCTTGTGGCTGATGGGCATATCTACAAAAGAGGATGCATTGTAGCCGAAGGAATAGGTATCCATGACCAGATTGTACAGGAAGGAATTGGTAGGTCTCTCATCATGGTTCTGGATCATTTCCTCACAGAAACCACTTTCCTGTGCTGCTCTGGTAAGGAGTTCCTTATCATAGCATTTGATTCCGAAATACTCTGCAACCTTTTCCCCGATCTCACGGCCTGCAGAACCAAACTGACGTCCAATGGTAATAATCGTATTCATACACACACCCGCTTTCTGCTGTACTTGATAACTAGCATTTTTTGTATTTTCATTATACGTGATATTTAACAAAAAATCAACCAATTATCATTTTTTTTAGTTGTTTATTACTAATTTTCCTGTGATGCATGCATTTTTTCTGCTATTTTCACGCCTTCTTCTGTCTGCGCCAGACCTCCCATTGCCGTCTCCCGCAGGGATGCGTCCATTTTATCGCCGACTTCTTTCATGGCATCCATGACCTGATCCGGAGGGATCCGGCTTACGATCCCGGCCATGGCCATATCTGCAGCCGCCATAGCATTGACAGTGCCGATCACGTTCCGTTTCACACAGGGGACCTCCACCAGTCCCGCCACCGGATCGCAGACCAGTCCCAGCAGATTCTTCATTGCCATGGCTGCCGCAGCGGCGATTTGCTCGCAGCTGCCGCTCTGTAGATACGTCAGTGCTCCGGCGGCCATGGAGCTGGCTGCTCCGATCTCCGCCTGGCATCCTCCCGCGGCACCGCTGATGGAGGAACGGGTGGCTATAATCTGCCCGATCCCCGCCGCCACATACATGGCCTTCAGGATTTTGTCCGTGTCCCTGCACCGCTTCTGAAAATAGGGAACCAGCACCGCAGGCAATACCCCGCAGGCTCCCGCGGTGGGTGCTGCCACGATCCGTTTCATACAGGCATTGGACTCTCCCATCTGCAAAGCCCCCGCAATACAGCCGTCCACGTATTCCCCGCACAGTGACTCTTTACCGGTGTTATGGGCATATTCTTCCATTCGTCTGCCGTCGCCGCCCACCAGCCCGCTGGAGGACTTAAGGTCTCCTTCATAGGTGGCTGCCGCCAGCAGCATGGCATCCCAGGCAGCCCGCATATGCTCCATGCTATCCTGCATGGAAACATTCCGTTCCGCCATATCATCTTCCAGGATCACCTGCCAAAATTCTTTTTCTTCCGTATGACATTTCTGTAATACCTGTTCAAATGACTGATAGGACATAATACACTGCTCCTCATTCCTCAACGTTGATATAGGTTACCTTGATGATTCCGTCCAGTTGTTCCAGCCACTCTACCGATTCCTCAGGCACCTCCTGATCCGTCTCTATGACCATGACCGCATAGCCGCCCCGTTTGTCCCGGTAGAGCTGTAAGGTGGCAATATTTACCTGTTTTTCCGCCAGCATGGAAGTCACCTGTGCCACATGCCCCGGCTGATCCACATTGTGTACGATCAACGTCGGCTTCTCCGCAGAGAAATTCACATCGATTCCATCCAGCTTTGCGATCAGGATCCGGCCACCGCCGATGGAAGCCGCCTGTACCTCTATTTTCCTGCCGTGTTCCCCCGTCAGCCGAAGTACTGCCGTATTGGGATGGGCATCCTTCAGGGCAATGGTGGAAAATTCGAATTCCATTCCGTCCTTTTTCGCCAGTTCAAAGCTTGTGGGAATCCGGATATCATCCGGCCGCATTCCCAAAAGCCCAGCGATCAGGGCCTTGTCTGTTCCGTGACCGATCCCCGTAGTAGCAAAGGAACCATGCAGAAGGATCTGTGCCTTCACTACATGGTCCTGAAGTAATTTTCCGGAAATATAACCAATTCTGACCGCACCCGCAGTGTGGGAACTGCTGGGACCGACCATAACCGGTCCTAAAATATCAAACAGATTCATAAAGGCCTCATTTCTGTGTGAAAAATAACCATAAGGCTTATTTTCACACTAACACATTCAGAAGATGTTCAAAATATTCCGGCAGAGGTGCATCGATCTCCAGATACTCTCCGGTAGTGGGATGGATAAATCCCAGAGTCTTCGCATGGAGGGTCTGCCCCTGTAATTTGAAGGGGCTTTTCCGATTGGAGTATACCTCATCTCCCAGAAGCGGATGCCCGATACTTGCCATATGCACACGGATCTGGTGGGTCCTTCCGGTCTCTAATACGCACTCTATATAAGTATATCCCTGAAATCTCTGCAATACACGGTAATGCGTCACCGCACGTTTCCCGTTCTGGTGATTGATTGCCATTTTCTTCCGGTCATTCGGGTGTCTGCCGATGGGCTGATCGATGGTGCCTTCTTCCTGCTTCAGCTCCCCGAAACAGATAGCACGGTATCTTCTGTTAATGGAATGTTCTTTCAACTGTTCTGCAATGCAGCGGTGTGCTCTGTCATTTTTACAGGCAATGACAGAGCCGGTGGTGTCCCTGTCAATGCGATGCACAATTCCGGGCCGCAGCACGCCGTTAATCCCGGACAACTCCTTACCGCAATGGTACATCAGCGCATTGACCAGAGTGCCTGTATAATGTCCCGCCGCCGGATGCACCACCATTCCTTTGGGCTTGTTCACCACGATCAGATCCGCATCCTCATACAGAATATCTAACGGAATATTCTCCGGTTCGATATCCGGCTCCACGGACTCCGGAACGGAGAACACCACTTCGTCCTCACATCTGACACGATAGCTCCCCTTCACAGGCTTGCCGTTTACCAGTACATTTCCGTCCTTGATCAGCTTCTGGATAAAAGAGCGGGACAGATTCTCCACAAGCAGGCTCATGCACTTGTCGATCCGTTCGTCTTCCATCTCTTCCGTTATCTGAAATCGGAGTTCTTCCATTATTTCATCTCCCGATAACGATTCTGCTTAAAGTTCAAAAACTCCAGATCCTTTTCCTTGTAAACAAACAAAAACAGAATAAACAGACCGATGGTAGCCACCACCACATAAATATCCGCCACATTAAAGATCGGATAGTTGATCAGTACAAAGGAGATAAAATCCACCACATAGTCCAGACGGAACCGGTCGATCATATTGCCGATGCCCCCGGCAATGATCACTGAAAGCAGGATATGAACGATCCGGAATTTCTTCTGCTCCGGAAGTTTTAACAGGAAAAACAAAAGTACCGCAAGGAATACGATTCCCACAAACAGAATAAACACCTTCTGGTTCTGCAACATACCGAATGCAGAGCCTCTGTTCTCCAGATATTGTAATTCCAACACTCCGTCAATAATAACATAGGCCGGCTGATTCTTCAGATGTACCACCGCCAGATGCTTGGTAAACTGATCCAATAAAAGCAGTACCGCAGCGATCAGTGCATCTATGATCAGCATAATAATTCGACTCTTCTTTTCCTTATTCATGGGCGTCCTCTTCACTAAAATTGATTTCTTCGATGGCAGCCAGAATCTCCTCATCCGTAACGGTTCTGTCGATGACTGCTTTACCAATCTTCTTCAACAGAATAAATTTGATCGTTCCCGCCTCCATCTTTTTGTCTGACTTGGTAAGTTTCAGGATTTCCTCCGGATCAATGTCATCCACGGAGATCGGCAGATAAAACGGTACAAACATGTCGCGGATCTCGTAGAATTCCTCCATGCTTAACATTTCCTTTTTCCAGGAAATATAAGCTGCGGCCACGGTACCCAGGGCTACGCATTCCCCATGATACAGTTCAAAATTCTTATACTTCTCAATGGCATGACCGATGGTATGTCCCAGATTTAAGAGGGCCCGGTCTCCCTGCTCGGTAGGATCCTTTTCCACCACCATTTTCTTGATGGAACAGGTGCGGATCACCATTTCCTCCAACGTATTCAGATCCCGTTCGCAGATCTCATACATATTCTCGATCAGCCACTCATAGAAGGGAGCATCCTTGATCAGTGCGGATTTCATTACCTCGGCAAATCCGGAATAGAACTGTCTCTCTTCCAGTGTCTTCAGTACGGACAGATTCATATATACCAGCCTCGGCATTTTAAATGCGCCGACCATATTTTTATAACTGTCAAAATCCACGCCGGTCTTGCCGCCGATGGAGCTGTCCGCCTGTGCCAGCAATGTGGTGGGAATCTGGACAAAATCAATACCGCGTAAATAAGTAGCTGCCACGAATCCGGTCAGGTCGCCGCACACGCCGCCGCCCAATGCCAGCAGCATATCCTTTCTGTCAAATCCTTCCTCAATCAGAAAACGGTATACATCCTTCACGGTATCCAGATTCTTGTATTCTTCGCCGGCCGGGAATACATACTTTACGGCCTTACGGCATTTTCCTTCCAGAATCGTAAGGATCTGTGACGCATACAATTCATCCACTGTGGAATCCGTCACGATACATAATCTCTTCTCTGCTGCGCCAAGCTCTGTCAGTTCTTCCCATAAGCCCTCAAAAGACTGCTGGAACACAATATCGTAGCAGGGCTTTTTGTTATAAAGCACCGGTAATCTCTGTGCCATGTTGTTCACCTTTCAGTTCGTCCGAAACTGCTCTTTCTTGTAGTATTTATATCTGTTCTTAAAAAACTTCCTGCGGTCACCCGCAGGAAGTTATCTTTTTATGATATTTTATGACATTCCGTTGTTAATAGGCATTTCAAAGGATCCGGCGCCACCAAAAATATCCTGAAAATCACCGGAGATATCTACGCTTGCCGGGGTAATAATGAAAATATAATGAGATATTTTCTGCAAGTTACCTGAAATTGCGAAGCAGGAACCCGAGGTGAAATCAATGATCCGCTGTGCCACATCCACATCCAGACCTTCCAGATTCAGCACCACCGTCCGGTTGGCTAACAGTGTCTCAGTAATCTCTCTGGCATCTTCCACGGAAGTGGGTTTGATCACGCAGACTTCCATGCCGGTTCCCGGCATCTTCTTGGTCACGGTGCGATGGATCGGAGTTACCTTAGGCTGCGTGGAGCGCTTTCCCTTATCGTCCGGAGTATCATCTTCCTGCGCCTGCTGTCTGCCTTTGGAGGAACTGAACTTTTTCACCGGTTCCACTTCTTCCTCATCATCCAGATAATCGTCATCGTAGAAACCTTCATCCTCTTCATCGTTCAGCTTCATATAATTCAGGAACTTATCCATTACACCCATTGTTGTGTGTCTCCTTTATTCTATCTCTATTCTATCTCTTTCTAGATCGTCTTGCTATAATCCCTTTCACCAAAAATACCGGTTCCAACCCTGACGATCGTGGCACCTTCCTGCGCCGCCACCATATAATCGCCGGTCATTCCCATGGAAAGAATACTCATAGAAACATTATCAATGTTTTTATTTCCGATGTCAACAGCTAATTGCCTAAGTTTCCGAAAATAGATCCTGTTTTCTTCCGGATCCTCCACGAAAGGTGCAATCGTCATCAATCCCTTAATATGTACTCCCGGCAGCACTGCGATCTCACGGACCAGTGCCGTTGTTTCTTCCACGGTGGTGCCGAACTTGCTCTCTTCCTGTGCCACGTTTACTTCGATCAGGATATTGACCTCCACCTGCTTTTTCACGGCTTCCCTGCTGATTTCTTCTGCCAGGCGCAGGCTGTCCACACTGTGGATCATCCAGACCTTGTCCACAATGTATTTCACCTTATTTCGCTGTAAATGTCCAATCATGTGCCAGCGGATATCCGAAGGCATCTGGGGGATCTTGTCCACCAGTTCCTGTACCTTGTTCTCGCCGAAGTCTCTGGCCCCTGCACGATAGGCATCCATCAGCATATCCACGGGCTTCGTCTTGCTGACTGCAAGCAGTGTCACTTCCTGCTCTGATCTTCCTGCCTCTTCACAGGCCTTTCTGATATTTTCTTTTACATTTTTATAATTTTGCGCCAGTTCCGCACTCTGCATGGTCTCTTCTGTTTCCATTTGGATCCGCCGTCCTTTCTGTCACCCTTAAGGTTCCGGGGTATTTTCCGTCCCCGGTGTCTGACTGTTCTCCGGTTCCGGGCTGCTCTCCGTTGTCTCTCCGGAGGTCTCCGCCGTCGGTTCCGTCTGGGTATCCTCTGTACCTGCCGGAACGGTTTCCTCCGGTGTAACCGTCGGTTCCGTTGCTGCACTACTGTCCGCGGAGGTATCCGTTCTGCCGGTGTCTGTCTTCCGGATATTGGTGATGATCTGGTCATCCGATACCGCTGTGCCATCCAGCACAATATAGTCATATACATTCAGGCCATAGGTTGTATTTGCTTTTACAATGGCATACTCATCGTTCTGATACAGAATATTGATCTGTTTGAAATCCGCATACCCCTTGTTCACGTTGTATACGCCGATCAGAGTTGCACGCTTACTGACAGTTTCCGTCTCCTGGCTGTCCGGCTTATACAGAATGTCTCCGGCCTTCAGCACTGAGGTATCCATATAGTATACCTTCTCCTTCTCGTCATAGCTGTACGCACTTGCTTCCACAAATTCGCTGGAAATATCACCGTTATCCAAGTAGCACTGACGAATTACACCCTGCGTCCCCGTATTTTCATTGGTGTCAACAAAATCCTCCCCCACCAGGAAAAACTCCTTTTCCACAATAGAGGAATTGGGAATTTTCAGCCCCGTCTCATCATTCAGGATCAGTTCAATATCCAGAAAGCGATCCGAAACAAAGGTTACCATGGAATTGGTAAAACTAAGGGACAGGAAGGTATTGCCGTCGCTTCCGGTAAACAGCTTTGCCTGCCCCCAGGATTCATACTGGTTTTTCAGGAAACGTACCTTCACGTAATCTTCCTGCTGGATCTCAGCTCCCCGCTCTGCATCGATGGGAATCACGACCGACCAGTCCTCATCCGTGGAGAGCTTGTACACCGGATCTCCCACCGCCATCAGTTCGTTACCCAGCATCTGTTTCTTCTCATAATCCTTGTTGTCAAATATCTCCTGTGTCACTGCTTCCGTCGTCAGATTCTCATAACCGTCCGTCCAGTAAGCCACGATTCCCGTGGTGGGTGCATAACAGAAGTTAACGATATTCGCCGCCGAACCGCTGTTTCCGTTTTCAATGCTTTGCAGCATATTCACATTGGCCAGTTTTAAAACGGTATTTTTCAAAGAATATTTAAAATCATAGGTATTCTCGTAATTCCTGTCATCATACCCATGCATAAAATTCACGATCTCATTTCGAAATTCCGAGAGTTCCTGGTTACTTAACGTATTCTCTCCGAGGCTGGCATCTTCCAGTTCTTCGTTCAGCCGCCCCGTCTCATCCACGATATATACCGTGTCCCCCTTGGCAACCCTCTCTCCTTCTCTTGCGTAGAAATTCACATAACCGGCAGTATCCGTACTCACGACCTCTTCCGTGCGGATCGCCACGCCCCGGTAAATATTGTTGGTGGCCAAAGACCCTTCCGTCACTTCATATCGTACAATATGATCGGTCTGAAAATACATGATCACACAAATAATCACGTAGACAAAAATGGCTCCGAAAATAAGCATACCGATATTGAGGTTCAAAGGTTTTCTGTATTTTTTAACTTTTCGCTGTCGTTCTGCCATGGAAAACCTCCTTTCCTCTCCCTTACATTTGAGAAGCCCCGGGTGGTATCCGAGGCTTCTCATACGTGAAAACTATAATTCGTTCTTCTTACAAAGATACAATGATCTTATCCTTTACAGACTCCGGCAATTCGGATTCATCCCTGGATACACTGAGGATAAAATCAACCTGGAAGAAATCACTCATTCTGTCCAGTTTCTCCACCACTTCGGAAATGTCCTTGTCTTCCAAAGCAGCAATCTTCAGAAAGCTGTCAAAATACATCTGTTCCAGATCATGATCCTGAGAAATGATACCGCTCACGAACCCCAGAAATTCACTCTCGTTCTCGATCATGTAACGGGAAACGTCGATCAGACGCACCTTGTTGTTCAGTTCATACATGTGTTTCGTACTTTTGTCCAGATAAACGATACTTCCCGAAATATCCCTTACCTCGCTGTTTACTTTGTCCAACAGCTGCTTTGTCTTGCCCTTACCCTTTTTGCCTACAATCAACTGAACCATTGGTGTAACCCTCCTGTCGTAAAATTTATAGGAACTTCACGCAACCTATTTACTTTATTATAGTTGATATACCCCTAAAAAACAACAGTTATTTATTGATTTGCTCCAGGAGTTGTACCATCTCCGGGTACAGTACATCACTGGCGGATGAATTCAGGATCACCGATATATAAGGAGCTCCGTTTACGTCTCTGGACAACAGGATCAGACAGTGTCCGGCCGCATTGGTCGTACCCGTCTTGCCACCGATGACCGTGATATTCTCCGGTGCCTGAAAATCACCCCGCAGGAAGCGGTTCGTGTTGTTCACCGTAAGCTCCTTGGCCTTGCCGCTTTTGTCATAATACGTTGTCTGATAACTGGTCATGTGAATGATCTCGTTAAAGGAATCGTATTTGATAGCTTCATTGAAGATCAGATACAGATCATAGGCCGAAGTATAATGGTTGTCATCCGACAGTCCGTGAGGATTGGCAAAGCTGGTATTGGTAGCCCCCAACCGTACAGCTTCCTCATTCATCATCTCCACAAAATGCTCCACACTGCCGCCGATATTCTCTGCAATCAACATTGCCGCATCGTTGGCGGAATACATTAACAGAATATGTAAGGCCTGATCCAGCGTCATGGTGTCTCCGGCTTTCAAGCCGCACAGCTGTGCTCCGGATTCCGTGATTTTTACACTGTCCGATGCCGTAAGCACTGTATCCGGTGACGCATTCTGCAATGCCACCAGAGCCGTCATTACCTTGGTAAGGCTGGCCGGATATAATCTTTCATGTGCATTCTTGGAATATAATACTTTTTTATTGTTGACATCGAATAATACGGCGGCGGAAGCCTGTGACATGTCTACGCTGCCGTCTCCCGTCTCATCCCCCGTCACCACACACAGATTGGTGGCAAAGGGTTCTGCCTTTCCCGCTCCGGTTCCCGCCAGCACATTAAAGCTGCTGACATTGGAATTGACATCATAGGGAAATGTATAGGCAACATTACCGCATGCAGTCAGCAGGGTCATGCAAAGGATCATGGAAATGCAGGAGCAGATCCTACGAACTTTATTTGTACATTTCACGCCACTCTAAATCTCCTCTGTCTAAGGACTTGATCAACAGTTCCGCACTGGCCAGATTGGTTGCCAGCGGAATATTATGCATATCACACAGACGCATAACATTGCTCACATCCGGCTCATGGGCCTTGGGTGCCAGCGGATCACGAAGGAAGATCACCAGGTCGATCTCGTTGTGTTCGATCTGGGCTCCGATCTGCTGTTCGCCTCCCAGATGTCCCGCAAGATATTTATGGATATTCAGATTGGTAACCTCTTCGATCAGTCTGCCTGTGGTTCCCGTGGCATATAATTCATTCTTACTTAAAATTCCGCGATATGCAATGCAGAAATTCTGCATCAGTTTCTTCTTGGCATCATGTGCAATCAGTGCAATGTTCATATAGTTCATACCCCTTCTCTATATAATGTATATTTCCTTCGTTTAGCTTCTCTTCGCCTGTAACCGTACATTCAGTACAACTCCCATTCCAATATAGAGACTCAGCAAAGAAGTCAGGCCATAGCTTACAAAAGGCAGCGGAAGACCTGTGTTCGGTAAAATAAACGTAGCTACTCCGATGTTTACAAAGCTCTGGAAAGCGATCAGTCCCCCCATTGACGCCGCTATGATCGTCCCCGCAATATCCTTCGCCTTTCCTGCAATGGAAACACATTCCATTGCCGTAAGCATCAGCAGTATGATCACCACGATACTTCCCTTAAATCCGAACTCTTCTCCGATGACGGCAAATATGAAATCGGTTTCCGCCTCTGACAGGAAATTGCCGTTCTTTACCGATGTGATCTCGTTATTCTTGTAACCTTTTCCGTCCAGTTCTCCCGAGCCTATGGCCATTACGGAATTCAACTGCTGATACGCAAGGTCCGTGGAATATTCCTCCGGATTTACGAAGGCAAGAATACGATTCTTCTGATAGTCTTTCAGAATCGTACTGCCTGGCTGCATGGCCAGCGATACAAGAATCACCACCGCCGGGATCGCCACCGCCAGTGCCCCGAAGATCAGCTTATAACTGATGCCTCCGGTGTACAGGATCACGCAGAAAATAAAGATCAGCACCAGACTGGTAGACAGTGCCGGCTGTTCCTTTACCATGACCCAGGGAATACCCATCAGTACTGCAATGGATGCAATCACAGGGAAAGAATTCAACTTTTCCTTATATTTCATAATAAACTGTGCAAAGAATAAAATCAATAAAATTTTTGCAAGTTCTGAAGGTTGAAATTGCAGTCCGCCGATCTTAAGCCAGCGCTGAGCTCCGTTGCCTTCCTCCCCCATCAGGATCACCAGCCCCAGGAGCACCAGATTGCCTATGTACATCAGCCAGTAAAGCTTCAGAATCACGGAATAATTAAAAAAAGAAAGAACGATCATAATTGCAAAGCCGGCAACCACCCCCGCCAGCTGTCTGGTCTGCTGTGCCGGCTCCGCACTGCCGATGGTCATGATACCGATGGCCGACAATGCCATTATCAATATGATCAGTTTAAAGTCATAATCCCGTAATCTATAATTTTTAAACATCCGTTTGGCCTTTCTGTTTTCTTATGGCATTTTCGCAGTTTTCTGCAAATCAATAATAGGAATATTGGCAATGAGGCTGGGACTTTTATTCCTTCCGCCCTTGCTGCCTTTTGCCTGTATCTCGATCTCCATATGATCGGTATCGATCCGCATGTATTTTGAGATCACTTTTGTAATGTCCGCCTTGATCAGTTCCATCATCTCCGGAGAACAATTCACCCGGTCCGATATCAGCAGAATCTTCAGACGGTCCTTTGCCACCTGGCAGGAACTTTTCCTGCGAAAAAAAAGCTTCATATTCATTCCGTCCCCTTCCTATGCCTTCCGGAAAATACCGGTTACTTTTGTCCAAAAAGATACTCCTTTTTCGAAATCCAGGAACGGAATTTCTTTTCCCAGCACGCGGTCTACCACATTGCGGTAAGCCTTCCCCGCCGGTGTATCGCTTCCGACTAACGGTTCTCCCTGATTGGTGGCAATGACTACGTTTTCATCATCCGGAACGATTCCGATGAGGGGCACCGCCAGAATGTCCACCACATCATCCGCAGACATCATATCCCCGCGCTTTACCATATCCATGCGCAGCCTGTTGATGATCAGATCCATCTGCTTGAAGCCATTCGCTTCCAGCAGTCCGATAATGCGGTCCGCATCTCTGATGGCCGAGACCTCCGGCGTGGTTACCACCAGTGCCCTGTCGGCTCCGGCGATGGCATTCTGGAAGCCTTGCTCGATTCCCGCCGGGCAGTCCAGAATAATATAATCAAACTGTTCTCTTAAGTGGTCGATCACCTTCACCATCTGTCCCGGTGTGACCGCCGATTTGTCTCTGGTCTGCGCCGACGGCATCAGGTACAGTCCCGGGTGTCTCTTATCCCGGATCAGTGCCTGCTTGATTCTGCAATTTCCTTCGACCACATCTACCAGATTGTACACGATACGGTTCTCCAGCCCCATGACAACATCAAGGTTGCGCAGTCCGATATCCGTATCAATCAGACAGACTTTGCTGCCTGCTTTGGCAAGACCTGTTCCTACGTTTGCAGATGTAGTGGTCTTCCCTACACCGCCTTTTCCTGAAGTGACGACAATGACTTCGGAGCTTTTCTTCTCCGCGGAAACGTTTTGTTCCATTTTGGATTCCTCCTGTTTGATTTTGTCGTCCCCTGGATCCTTTTAAAAAGCACCCAGTAATTCTTTGGTAAGGGGATCAAGTACGATCTTCCCGTTCTTCAGGTGTGCAATTTTCGGTTGTACTTTGGGGCGTATGCCCCATTTCGACTGTTTCGCATTGGTTTTATATTTGAAATCGCCGATTTTTAATCTTTCCGGCTCCATTTCAAGCGCTACAATATAACAATCCTCCCTGCCGGATCCTCCCGCGTAGGCTTCTCCGTACAGTCCCCCCAGAATAATGATATTGCCTGCGGAGATTACAGCACTTCCGGGGTAGACATCCCCCAGCACCACGATACTGTTCTCGGTCTCTATGACTTCCCGGTTTTTCAGGGTTCCTTTATAGAACTGTCCCTCGTCCCCGCCGGAAAGCTTTTTCTCCATATGCTGCAGGGCCTTGATAAAGTTCTTGTTCGTGGCATCATCATGCCCCACGATACAGGCGATTCTCACATTACTGTTTTCCCGGATAGTGTCCAGGATGCGGATCTCTTCCACCTCAGTCACTTCACGTCCCTCCATGGACAGCGCCATGGTGGACGTTCCGAAAAAATTCTTCGCTTCCGTGAATTTCACCGCAAGTTCCTGTAATATTTCCTCCAGAGAAGCATCCTCCCGCATCAGAAGTGTGATCCCGTTGGGAAAACTTTTGATCAATACTGCATCTTTCATTTTCTTATACCTGTCTTTTAGTTTTTTATATCCGGAGTCCTACACTCGGGAAATTACATCTCGTTGGAAACAGCGTTATCCAGCGTATCCGCGGTACCCGTGATCAGATCGTCTTCTTCTGCCAGTCCGTAGTAATACTTGATAATATCTCGGGTGAACTGTGCCGCATAGTCTGAGGAATATCCGAAAGGAATCCTCGTGGCGATGGCGATCTCCGGGTTCTCATAAGGTGCATAGCAGATAAAAAGTGCATGGTTCGGCCGGGAAGCCGTCTGCTCCGCCGTACCGGTCTTACCTGCCGCATTTACCGCCAGATCGTTAAAGTACTTTTTATTTTCCACTACCTGCCGCATTCCCAGATGGAATGCATCCCAGTACTCCTGCGGAAGGTCGATCTGATTTCTTATCTCCGCATGATACTCCTTTAACAGATTGCCCTGCGAATCCGTAGTCTTGTCAAGCAAAGTCAGATTATAGCAGGTACCGCTGTTGGCAATGGTGGTAACGTATCTGGCCAGTCCCACGGTGGTATAGCTGTTGCTGCCCTGTCCGATGGCGGAACGTACCGGGTCCCTGGTGGATACATCCGGTGCGTACTCTCCGATCTCCACTCCCGACTTATCCGTCAGGCCGTACAGATCCGCATATTTGCTTAGAGTATCCAAACCCGCTTCCTCATTATAGCTTCCGCCCCGGGTAGCCAGCTGATAGCCGACACTGTAGAAGAAGTAGTTGCAGGAATCCTTGATGGCAGATGTCACATTCTCATATCCGTGTCCTGAGATCCTCCAACATCTCGGGGACGGTGTGATCTCGGTAAAGGTGCCGACACAGTTCACCCGACTCTGGAGGTTGATCACATTCTCCAATAATCCCGCCGTTGCAGATACGATTTTAAACGTAGATCCGGGCGCTGCTTTATACTGTGTGGCAAAGTTCAGCTGGGGGCTGGACTTGTCCGCATTCAGCTGGGCATAATATTCCGCATCCACGGTATTTGCCATCTTGTTATTGTCATATCCGGGGTAAGACACCATAGCCAGTACATCTCCCGTATTGACATCCGTAATGACTACGGAGGCATTGCAGGGATCCAGTGCCAGCTGCGCCGGTGTAATCTCCAGGTTGTTGATCCGGTTCATCATAAACTGATAAGCTGACAGCTTCCCGGAATACAATCCTTCTTCATCCTCCGCCGGGATGTCTACCACCTGCTGTTCACACAGGAGCATGCAGATCTGTTTTCCGGTGATCTTGTCATTTAAGAGCATGTATTTATAAAAACGTTTCTGAAACTCCGTGGTATGATCGATGGCACTGATGGTATATTCCAGCAGCTTGTCATAGACCTCTGTGGAATCCGAATACTTATCGTTCAGATCCAGCTTACTTACATCGATCCAGTTCATGGCGATGCAGTACTGAAGGTATTCCTTCAGGGAGATTACTTCCTCCTTCGCCCAGGCATTCTGGGTGGCATCGTTGTCATCCACCAGTTCCTTCATAATCACGCCCTCTTCCCGAAGGAGGCTTACGATATTACTCTGGTAGACCTGATATTCCTTGGAAAGCTTATTGTAAGGAGTTGCCCCTTCTGTAAGTTCGTAAGTCAGTCTGTCGTAAACGCCCTGCTTGTATTCCAGATAGGCTGCATAGACTGCCTTTTCCGTCTCTCCCGCGTCCTCTGCCTCGAAATGTTTTCTGTCCAGAATATTGTTGTTGATCATGGCAAAATACACGTCATAAATCGGAATCTTAATGGAAGAACTCTTGGCATTCTCCGGCAGATTGAATTCTTTGGCATTAATGATCTTGCTGGCCACCAGACCCGCCAGTTTCTGCTCGACGATATTGTAGACCGCCTCCGTGAGATCCTTGTCGATGGTCAGATAGACATCCGCCCCCGGCTGCGCCTCCTTGCGTTCCAAAATGGTGATCACCTTACCGGTATTGTCCACCACCACTTTTTCACTGCCCTTGGTGCCCTGCAATGTGGTCTCCATATATGCTTCGATACCACTCTTACCCACTACATCATTGATCGTGTAGGTATCCTCCAGACCGCCTTCTGCCACCACCTGGTCATTTAATTCTGTCAGTTCATCGGAAGAGATCTTGCCGGTATAACCCAGTACATGTGCGAAGTATTTACTGTCTATGTATCGGCGCACGGTATCCTCCACAATGGACACACCGTCCAGCTGATCGGAATTCTCCATGATCACCGCCACTGTCTCAGCACTGACATTGGTAGCTACGGTGGTTCCCACATATTTGCGGAAAGAAGTCAGGTTCATGGCATAGCGGATGGTCACCATCTGCAGCCATTCCTCCCTCGTATAGCCCTTTCCCGGCACGAACGGGGTCTTGCTGTCCTCGGGATTTTCGTACTGACCAATAGCAAAGCCCTTGGCCCGGCTTAGGTATTCCATCAGCTCCTGCGCCGTCATGGCCTTCTCTTCTTCACTCAGCTTGTCTACGGTCTTGTAGCCCAATACATCCGCCTGAAAGCGGAGCAATGCCGTGCCATCCACGGAATAGGCATAATCCCCGTCTTCATCAATCACGATCTTAAAGTCCGTGATCACACTGTCCCCGTTTTTCTCGATCAGCTTGATCAGACGATAAACAACATCATTGACCTTTGCATTTTTATTCCGGGTAGACTCAAACACATCCTCGATCTTCACGGAATAAGCCAGTTCGTTTTCCGCCAGCACATTGCCGTTCCTGTCCAGGATCCGTCCTCTGGTACTGGAAATATCCCTGGTCTTCTCGATCTGAAGGATAAAATCATTCAGATACTCTTCTCCGTTTACGATCTGTAAGTTAAAACAACGGTAAAGCAGAACCCCTGCAAAAAAAGCAAACAGTATCATCAGTACTGTCAGTCTGCTGGTCACAATATTAATAATGTGATCTCTAATTTCACGAAACAAATTTCTGTGCGCTCCTTTTTTCCTTCTCCTCCAGCTTTTGATTGATCTTCAGAATCAGAGGATACAAAATAATCGTAACAACAATGGTGTAAAGTGCCTCCGGCAGTATCACACTTGTAAAATAGTACGGGAAATGAAAACGCCCTCTCAAAAGAAACATCAGAATGTAACAAATCAATCCATAAGAAATATCACTGACAATAATAAGTGCCAGCGGCAGCTTGATATCCTCCGGATAAAAGATCCTGCAGAACTTTCCGTTGACAAAGCCTATGTACATCATGACCATGGCATAAAATCCCAGAAAACTTCCGAAAAAAACATCGCACAAAAGTCCGCAGGCAAATCCAATCAGAAGCCCCTCTCTCTCTCCTCTCATGAAGCCGAAAGAAGACGTCAGAATGATCATCAGATTGGGAATAATCCCGCCAAGCGCCAGGCCGTTGAACACACTGCACTGCAGAACAAAGAACAAAAGGATCAGAAGTACTACAACGATCTTGCGCAGAAAGCTGCTGTTATTCTCCATCGTTGCCTCCTCCCGGAACCTGCTGTTTCTTATCCGTGATCACCAGCACTTCACTCAGATGCTCGAAATCCACCACAGGAGTCAGATACCCGGATTTCGTCAGATTGTTGGTATCCTTGTTGATCGTGCTGATATAGCCGATCAGAATATTGGGAAGATACTTGTCGCTGATGTCGGAAGTAACGACCTTGTCTCCCTCCGCAACGGCATCCTGACTGTCCACCAGCTTACTGAAGGGAATCACTCCCTGGGCCATCAGCTGTAAGTCTCCGGATACGATCAGATTGTCCCCCGTAGCCAGCGTCATGCCGCTGACATTGGAATTGTCGGATATAATGGATGTCACCCGGGACCAGTTCGGTCCCACGGACGTGATGCGTCCCACCAGACCGCCTCCCGCGATCACATTCATATCATCTGCCAGACCATCGTTGGATCCCTTGTCAATAACAAAGGAAGAATACCAGTTGCCGGAATCTCTGCTGATGATCCGGGCTCCGATCTTATTGTAGTCACCGTATTCTCCATCCAGTTCCAACAGGCCTCTCAGTTCATTCAGTTCATATTTGTCCTGCTGAAGCAGGGTGTTCTCCTCCGTCAGGGCAGCTACCTGCTCCTTCAGGGCACTGTTTTCCGCTAAAAGTGTCCGGATCTGTACCAGTTCGTCGGAACGGTTCGAAAGCCATTCTCCGGCCTTGGCGATTCCCTGCTCAAAAGGAACGACCACGTATCCCACCACCCTGTTAAACGGACGGTTAAATACATTGGTTCCAAAGGTCACCAGCATCATGATGGTGCACAGGATAGTTAAAATAAAAAGGAGATATTTACTCGGTAAAGTAAACCTCTCCCCTTTTCTTTTTACGACTGGGCTCATTTACTCATCCCTTCAATTGCATAAGCTACCGTTTTATAGTTATCATCCTTGATGATCTTGGCAAGTCCCGTTGCAACGCTGGTCAGCGGATTCTCCGCCACATTCACGTGCAGTCCGGTACCGGTTGCCAGTCTCTCTGCCAGATGGCTTACCTGAGATGCTCCGCCGGTCAGATAAATACCGTGACGGTAGATGTCCGCTGCCAGTTCGGGGGGCGTTCTCTCCAGAATCACCTTTACATTATCAATAATGGTATTGAAGTGCTCTTCCAGAGACTCGTCCACCATGCGGGTGGGAATCTCACGCTCCACCGGAAGTCCTGTGACAATATCTCTGCCGTATACGACAGCTCCCTTGCCCTCTTCTTCCAGCTCTTTCAGTGCGATCTTCACGTTCTCCGCCGTCTTGCCGCCGATGATCAGGGAGAATTCTCTTCTGACCGCCGCGCGGATGGCATCGTCGAATTTCATACCGCCCACTTTGATCAGGCGGCTCAGCACGATACCGCCCAGAGACAGAATCGAGATCTCCGTAGTCTCATAACCGACATTTACCACCAGCACGCCCTGGGAATTTTTCACATCGATATCCAGACCAAGACCGTCTGCCACCGCTTTCTCCACTACCATGATCTTCTTGGCTTTTACATTGGCGCCCCTGACCAGATCGTAAAACGCTCTCTTTTCCACCTCGGTAACATCCGTAGGTACCGCAATGAAGAAATCGGAGGACTTGGTATTGCCCTTTTGCAGATCCCCGATAAAATACTTCACCAGAGTCTCCATGTTCTTGATGTCCGCGATCACACCATTGGAAAGAGGATAAGAAATATGAATATTGCTGGGAGCTTTCTCATACATTTCAAATGCAGAGTTTCCGTAAGCAAATAAAGTATTCTTATTCTCGATGGCAATCATATTCTTCTCGATCATAATGTTGTCATCATTGCGATTATAGATCTTTATGTTGTTGGTACCAAGGTCGATACCGAATGCGTTGTTTGCCACTGTCGTTATCCCTTTCTTATATCAATAATTTTTGCTCTCTGAAACTAGTATACCTGTTATCTCCGATAATAATGTGGTCTAACAGCGGAATATCCATCTGCCTGCCCGCTTTCGCCACATTGTCCGTCAGTTCTCTGTCAGATGCGCTGGGAGCGGGATCTCCGCTGGGATGATTGTGTACGAGAATAATGCTGACCGCCTTGTCCTTCAGTGCTTCGAGAAAGACCTCTCTGGGAGAGATCAGTGCCATAGTGACACTTCCGTCCGAAAGCTTTTTCTCCCGGATCAGCTGTCCTTTGGCATCCAGACAGAGCAGATACACACACTCCGTATCCCGGTGTCTGAGCTTTTCCATGAAATACTCCGCCACATGATCCGCTCTGGTAAAGCAGATCCCTTCTCTGGCTTTTGCGCGGCTCATCCGGTTGGACAATTCGGCGATGCATTTTAGCTTCACCGCTTTTACCATGCCGATCCCCCGGATCTCCATCAGTTCTTCCACACTCACATCATGTAATCCCAAAAGGCCTTCTCTCGGATAGGTGGCCAGTGCAAGCACTTTTTCAGCCAGTGCTACCGCAGAATCCTCCTTTGTACCGGTCCGCAGGATAACGGCAAGCAATTCCGCTTCCGTAAGATTCTCCGGCCCGAATTGCAGGAACCTCTCATACGGAAGTCCCTGATCTGTGTTCCTGTGTGCATATTTTTCCGGCATAAGTCTCCTTCTGCCTTCTCCGACGTATGCTGCCCTAACGGATAAAACGATATACCACGAACGCTATGATCACACCGATCACACTGGCTATGGTAATGTTAAATTCCAGCCCAAAGGTCAGAATAATGAACCCAAGGTTCAGTTCCACCGGACTGCTGAGTCCGAAATTCTGTCCGTAATTCAGAAAAGTACCGTCGAAATAAGTCCCTATAAATCTGCCGATCACAAATCCGACCAGTACCAGGACGATCAAAACCCAATTAATTCTCTTCAAGGTATTTCCTCTTCTTTCTTCTGTGTACTCTTCCTGGCAGATCAGTCTCCCCGCGAGTCTGTCCTCCATACGTCTTTTTATACTATCACAAAAAGCTGCTTCTGTACACAAATTTAGTAGATTTTATTTTGCGCTTTTTCTACAGGATTCGTAGATTACGGCATCCGTTTACAGGGCTTTCCGGATCTGCTCTTCTGTCACGATGCCCTTTTGTACCAGTGCCTGAAGGGATTTCAGAATGCCGAATTTTGCATGCTGCCAGGTAAGTCCTCCCTGAAAATATACCGCGTAAGGAGGCTTGATGGGACCGTCTGCGGACAGTTCGATGGAGGATCCGGATACGAAAGCTCCCGCCGCCATGATCACCTGTGCATCATATCCCGGCATGTCCCAGGGTTCCGGGGTTACATGGCTGTCTACCGGTGCCGCCGCCTGAATGCCCTGACAGAAGCCGATGACTCCCTCAGGCTGCCCGAAGGTCACCGCCTGAATAATATCGTGTCTGCTCTCGCTGCCGTTTGGCACCACCGCAAAGCCTAATTTCTCGTAAACATTTGCTGCGAAAATTGCGCCCTTCAGTGCTCCCGCCGTTACGGTAGGTGCCAGGAAAAAACCCTGATAAAAGTCCTTCAGAATACCGAGGGATGCTCCGACTTCCTTGCCCAGTCCCGGGGAGGTCAGTCGATATGCCGCATTTTCCACGCATTCCTTTTTCCCGGCGATATAGCCGCCGATGGGTGCCAGTCCGCCGCCGGGGTTTTTGATGAGGGATCCCACGATCATATCTGCGCCCACGTCAGAGGGTTCTATCGTCTCCACGAATTCTCCGTAGCAGTTATCTACCATGCAGATCACATCCGGCTTGATGTCCTTGATAAAGGCGATCAGCTCCCCGATCCGCTGTACAGACAGGGTGGGGCGGGTCTGATAGCCCTTGGAGCGCTGGATCGTTACCAGATGGGTCTTCTCATTGATGTTCTCCCGGATCTTATCGTAATCAAAGCCTCCGTCCGGCAGCAGGTCTACCTGGCGATAAGTTACACCATATTCTGCAAGAGACCCTTTGGAGGGGCGGATGCCGATGACTTCTTCCAAAGTATCATAGGGTTTGCCTACGGGGGACAACAACTCGTCTCCGGGTCTTAAGTTGCTCATCAGAGCCAGTGCCAGTGCATGGGTACCACATGTGATCTGGGGACGCACCAGAGCGTCCTCTGTGTGGAACGTTGCCGCATAGACCGCCTCTAAGGTATCTCTGCCAAGATCATTATAGCCATAGCCGGTAGTACCCAGCAGGCAGGCTTCACTTACCTGATGCTGTTGCATGGCTTTTATCACCTTTAACTGATTATACTCCGCATTCTGGTCCACTTCGTCAAAACGCTCCCGCAGGCTTTTCTCTATGGCACATCCATAGTCATATACCGTCTTGCTGATTCCCATGGAAAGATACATTTCTTCATTGCTGTTATTGCTGTTTTTCATAGATCCCTTTTTCTCCTAATTCCTTTATCATATATTCTAAAATTTTCTCTTCGTCATAGTCAAATTGTTGTTTATCCAGCCAGGTAACTTCTTTTTCCCTGCGGAACCAGGTCAGCTGCCTCTTGGCAAAATGTCTGGTGTCCCGTTTCAGGGTATAGACAGCTTCTTCCAGACTGCATTCTCCCTCCAGATATTCCAGGATCTCCTTGTATCCCAGTCCCTGCATGGATACCATGCCCCGGTGGCAGCCCATCTCCTTCAGCTGCTTCACTTCCTCCACCAGTCCTTCCGACAGCATTTCATCAATGCGGGTTTCGATCCGCGCATACAGCTTTTCCCGGTCGTCCGTCAGCACGAAATAGCTGAAATTATATGGACTCGTCCGTTCTTTTTCTCGTTCATTATGAGTAGAGATCGGTTCCCCGGTCAATTCATAATATTCCAGTGCACGGATGGTTCGCTTGATATTGTTTGCATGAATGTTATCTGCTGAAACCGGATCAATTTTTCTGAGCATGTCATGTAATACTTCCGGTCCTTTTTCTTTCGCAAGCTGTTCCATTTTTTCCCGATATTCAGTATTCTCTTCGTTTTCCGTAAAATCAATTTCCCGGAGCACTGCCTGAATGTAGAATCCGGTACCTCCCACCAGAATGGGGATATGCCCCCTGTCATAGATCTGTTCCATGCATTCCAGACAGCGTTTTTGGAACACCACCACATTAAATTCTTCCCATGGTTCCAGAATATCGATCAGATGATGGGGAACTCCCTGCATCTCCTCCGGGCGGATCTTGGCGGAGCCGATATCCATATGTTTATATACCTGCATGGAATCGGCTGACAGGATCTCTCCGCCTATGGCCTTCGCCAGTGCAATGGACAGTTTCGTCTTGCCAGCTGCGGTAGGTCCGGTCAGTACGACTAACGGTCTTTTTATAGATTGTGTTACCGACATAATTCTTCTTCCTTACACATTATCCATTATTATTCTGAGTGCAGTTTGCCGCATCAATGGCGATGACTAACATCAGCCCTTCCAGTTCGTCCTTCGGATCAGCAAAGTTAATCGTATAGGTATCTCCCCAACGGAACAGTTCCTTCGAGATATGAATGATACTGCTGCATCCGCTGTACACATCGTAATCCCATCCCAGGAAATCTCCCTCCACGCGCCAGCCGTTGTAATCGATCTCGTACCTTGGCTTGAAAAAGGAGAACTGCTTACGGATCTCGCCCTTTATCTGTCCGTTAATTTCGATTTCAAATGCCGGAAGCAGGGTAAACAGCCGCTGTCTGATAACACCCAGTTCACAATTGTTTCTGTCATATACATGCAGCTGATGTCCTAAGGAAAAAAACTCCGCCTTTACAAAATATTCTGCATTTTCATTTTCGTCATAGACGTCATAAGAATCTGTCCAGGAAAATACTCGTTGTTTGATCAGTAAACGCATTATACAATCCTCTTAAATTTCTTTTCCAGATCTGTCTCCGTCATGGTAATGATTGTCGGTCTGCCATGGGGACAGTTGTAGGGGTTATCCAGTGTCAGCAGCTCGTCGATCAGCTCCTCTGCCTCCTGAAAACTCAGGCGGTTGTTGCCCTTGACTGCCGCTTTACAGGACATGGATGCGATCTCTTCCTCAATGACCTGAAAGCTTCCCCGATTGCCGGTCTCCTGAGACAATTCATCCAGCACTGCCAGAAACAGCTCTCTCTCACTGCATCCGTAGAGATCCACTGGCACGCTGCGAAGGGCATATTCATTGCCTCCGAAGGCCTCAATCTCAAAGCCCAACTGTGCAAAAGCATCCTCATAGGTGTGGAGAATGCTTTCCTCCTGCCCGGTAAGGCTGACAATAATGGGTGGCATCAGGCGTTGGGACACCACACTCTTTTCATGGAACTGTTTCATCAGCCTTTCGTATTTTACCTTCTCATGGGCCGCATGCTGATCGATGATAAACAGTTTGTCCTCAAACTGGATCAGCCAGTAAGTATCAAAGACCTGACCAATGATCCGGTAGCGGCTGCGGTTCTGCATGGACAACAGTTTTTCTTCGAATAAGTTCAGCTGCTGCGCACTTTTGACCTCTGGCTCCGGTTCCTGAATGGCTGCTGTTGTGGGCTCCATGGATTGTGCAGCAGCCGTGGTGGTTGATGTTTGTTCCGGTGCCTGTACCGATGTCTTCGTTTCTTCCGGCGGCGCCGCTTCCACAAAGAAATCATCCTCCTGCGGTGCGGCTGTGGTGCCGACTGTTTTGGTTACCTCCACCGCAGTGCCAGACGGGATGGTCTGCGGTCTTTCTGTCGTTGTAGTTCCTGTTCTGTCCCCTGTACCGGGTTCAACTACAGGCTCCGGCTTCCGGATACTGGTCTGTACTCCTGCGTGATTTTCCTGCCAGATGGGCTTCTGTATAAATTCTCTCCGGTCTTTGGGCGCCGCCTCGTATTTGGCCGCCTCCATGACACGGTAGCTTTCTTCTCTCTTTTTTTCAAAGACTTCCGGAGTATGCTCCTTCCAGGAAGCTTTTCTGTCTTCCAGTTCCTTCTTCTGGATCGCCTTTTCATCTTCCAGGGAGGCATCCGGGATCATCTCCCGGTTCCGCAGGGTCATGGCAATTTTCTCGCTGAGCATTCTGGCAAATGCCATGCCGTCGGAGAACCGCACATCCATTTTGGAAGGGTGTACATTCACATCCACGGTCTCCGTATCCATAGTAATGTGCAGTACACACAGCGGAAATTTATGCTGCATCAGATACTGCTTGTAGCCTTCCTCGATAGCTTTGGCAATCACACCGCTGCGGATAAAACGGCCGTTGATAAAATAGATCTCGAAATTACGGTTGGAACGCACCAGTACCGGTTTGCCCAGATAACCTTCCACCTTGATGCCGTTCTCCTCGATCTGGATGGGCACCAGCTCTGCGGCGATCTCCCTGCCGTAGATCCGGTAGATGACCTCTCTTAAGTCCCCGTTTCCGGAAGTGTGGAATCTGGTCTGGTTCCCCAGTACGAATTTAAAGGAAATATCCGGTCTGGACAAGGCCAGATGCTCCATCAGATCCGTGATATAGCTTCCTTCTGTAGCGGGCTGTTTTAAGAACTTCCGGCGTACCGGCGTATTGAAAAACAGATTCCGCATGAGGAACGTCGTGCCGTCCGGCGCACCGATCTCATCGATGGACTGTTCCTTTGCCCCTTCCAGCACCATGCGGGTGCCGGTGAGGTTTTCTTTTCTCTTGGTAATGATCTCCACCCGGGAGACTGCCGCGATACTGGACAACGCCTCACCTCTAAACCCCAGGCTGGCGATATGATTCAGGTCATCCGCGTCCTCGATCTTACTGGTGGCATGCCGGAGAAATGCAGTGGGAAGCTGTTCTCTCTCGATTCCGCAGCCGTTATCCGTCACGCGGATGAACTCGATGCCGCCTTCCTTTGCCTCCACCGTGATTGCCGTGGATCCGGCATCAATGGCATTTTCCACCAGTTCCTTTACCACACTGGCCGGTCTCTCCACCACCTCACCGGCAGCGATCCTGTCGATCGTCCGGGAGTCCAGTACATGTATTCCCATATAAACACCCTTGTCCTTCCGTGACCTGCAAACTTTCTGGTGTTTTAGCACCTTGCACAGTCACAAATAACTTAACCGTTCCAGCGGTTCTTCAGTTTATTCTGCAAACGATACAGAGTATTCAGTGCATCCAGCGGTGTCAGCGTCGTTACCTCGATCTCCATCAGTTCCTTCAGCACATCCTCATCAGTCACCGTGTCAAACAGAGACATCTGCGCCAGATCCACCTCATCGTATTTGGGCTGCTTTTTTGCTTTTCCCTCGCCCTTATTGTCAATGGCGATGCTCTGTACTTTTTCCGTGATGTCGTTGTCCGACAGCTGTTCCACGATCTCCTTTGCCCGGTCAATGACCATATCCGGCACACCGGCCAGCTTGGCCACCTGAATACCGTAGCTCTTGTCCGCGCCGCCCTTTACGATCTTGCGCAGGAACACGATATCGTCGCCGCATTCCTTGACAGCAATGCAGTAGTTGTTCACATTGTTCATTTTGCCTTCCAGCTCGGTCAGCTCATGGTAATGAGTGGCAAACAGGGTCTTTGCTCCCAGAAGCTTTCGGTTGCTGATATGTTCGATCACTGCCCATGCGATGCTTAAGCCATCAAAGGTGGAAGTACCTCTGCCGATCTCATCCAGAATCAGCAGGCTCCTGGAAGTGGCATTTCGCAAAATATTCGCCACTTCGTTCATCTCCACCATGAAGGTGGACTGTCCGCTGGCCAGATCATCCGAAGCACCCACACGGGTGAAGATCCGGTCCACGATGCCGATGTTGGCACTTCTGGCAGGCACGAAGCAACCGATCTGCGCCATCAGCACGATCAAAGCCGTCTGACGCATATAGGTGGATTTTCCTGCCATATTGGGGCCGGTGATAACGCTGATACAGTGGCTGCCGTTGTCCAGATAAGTGTCGTTGGCAATGAACATGTCATTGGTGATCATCTGTTCCACCACCGGATGTCTGCCATCCTTGATGTCAATGACACCTTTTTCATTTAACTTCGGGCGCACATAATGATTGCGTTCCGACACCAGAGACAGGGAGGCATAAACATCCAGCTTAGCCACTGCTTTTGCCGTATTCTGGATCCTCACCAGTTCCTGTGCAATGGTATCCCGGATCTTACAGAAGACATCGTATTCCAGTGTCTGAAGTTTGTCCTCCGCATTTAAAATAGTATCTTCCAGTTCCTTTAATCTCGGTGTGGTATACCGCTCCGCATTGGCAAGAGTCTGCTTGCGGATATAGTCCTCCGGCACCAGATCCTTGTAGGAATTGGTCACCTCAAAATAATAGCCGAATACTTTGTTATATTTGATCTTCAGATTTTTGATGCCGGTGCGCTCTCTGTCCTCTTCCTCCAGCTGTGCCAGCCATTGTTTTCCGTCGTGTTTGGCACTGCGAAGCCGGTCTATCGTTTCATCAAAACCGTCCTTGATCATTCCGCCCTCCCGGATGGACAGGGGAGGCTCGTCAATAATGGCTTCGTCGATCAGCCGATAAATATCTTCCAGACCGTCGATCTGCTCCCGGATCCCCGCAAGTTCCTCCTTCTGGAATGCCGACAGCACCGTCTTGATGGGCGGCAGCATCTGTAAGGAATTCCGGAAAGCAATCAGGTCTCTGGGGTTCGCCGTCTTATAAGTCACTTTGCTGAGCAATCGCTCCAGATCGTAAATGGGATTTAAGTATTCTCTGATCTCATCCCGGGAAATGGAATCCTGATTCAGCTCCTGAATGGCATCCAGACGTTTCTCCATCTCTTCCTTTTCGATCAGAGGCTGTTCGATATAGCTTCGAAGCAATCTGGCTCCCATGGCTGTCTTGGTCTTGTCCAGTACCCACAGAAGGGACCCACGCTTCTGCTTTTCTCTTAAGGTCTCCGTCAGCTCCAGATTTCTTCTCGTCGAACTGTCCAACAGCATGTATTTGCTGGTAAGATACGGATAGATATGGGTAAAATGTTCCAGATCCGTCTTCTGGGTATCGTACAAATATTGCAGCAAGGCTCCGGCTGCCAGAAGTCCCGTGGGAAATTCCTCAATGCCAAGGCCGATCAGGGTATTTACCTTAAAATGTTTCATAAGGATCCGTCGGCAGCCGTCATCGTCGAACATATGCGACTCCAGCGCATTGACGGAGATATGTAACCGGGACTTTAAGTCCGCCACATCATATCCACTGACCAGAAAGGCCTCGTTGCAGATGATCTCAGAGGGCTCGTATTTCATCAGTTCGTCATTCAGTTTCCGCAGATCTTCCACTTCGGTCACATAATAGTCGCCGGTGGTCACATCCGCTGCGGAAATGCCGATACCATCCGAAGTATAGGCTATACACATCAGGTAATTGTTCTTGCTGGCTTCCAACGATTGGACGTTTAAGTTCGTACCGGGAGTCACCACACGGATGACTTCCCTCTTCACCAGTCCCTTGGCAAGCTTGGGATCCTCCACCTGTTCGCAGATGGCCACTTTATAGCCGCGGCTGACCAGTTTGGTCAGATATCCCTCCACTGCATGATAGGGAATGCCGCACATGGGCGCACGTTCCTCCAGCCCGCAGCTTTTTCCGGTCAGTGCGATCTCCAGTTCTCTGGATGCCACGATAGCATCCTCAAAGAACATTTCATAAAAGTCTCCCAGACGATAAAAAAGGATGCAGTCTTTGTACTGCTCCTTGGTCTCCATATATTTTTGCATCATTGGTGTCAGTTCAGCCATGATCTTCTCCTGTTCTGTAAAAGGATACACGACAAAGCGGACACGCAAAAACTTGCGCATCCGCATCTATCTTAGCACAAAATATTGAGGTTGTAAATTAAAGAACCCGTCCACAAATGATAGTTTTTGCCCCTTATCCCAGCCGTGCGGCACGCTCCAGCGCATCGTCGATATGGGCACATACATTCTCTCTGCCGACCTTGTCTAAGAACCCGCTCTTCTCCATGACATGCATGGGCTGTTCTCCTACGTGTGACAGGATGATCTGAATGTTTTTCTTCTTGCAGTCTGCATATAACTGTTCCAGATTGTGCATGGCGGTGGCATCGATGGCGCTCACGCTGCGCATACGCAGTACCAGACAGTTCATCTTCTCATCCAGTGTGATCTTCAGGATCTTGTCTGCTGCGCCGAAGAACAGAGGGCCGCTTACTTCGTAGACCATGGTGTTGTGAGGTACGACTCTTAAGGACAGGCTGTCCGCATCATCCTCATCGTCCACATATTTCCAGCCTTCCACTTCCGTCACGTCACTCATACGCTTCATGAACAGAATGGCTGCCAGCAGAATACCCACCTCAATGGCTACCACCAGATCAAACACAACGGTAAGTACAAAAGTGGTCACCAGTACGATGATGTCACTCTTGGGTGCGGTCTTGCAGAGTCCTACGAACTTCCGCCAGTCACACATATTGTAAGCCACCATGAACAGGATGGCTGCAATGGTAGGCATGGGAATCAGTGCCGCATAAGGCATCAGTACCACCAGGATCAAAAGCAGAGTCACGGAATGCACCATGCCGGCAATGGGAGTACGTCCGCCGTTTTTCACGTTGGCTGCGGTTCTGGCGATAGCTCCGGTGGCTGGGATTCCTCCGAACAGTGCGGAAGTGATGTTACCGGCACCCTGTGCGATCAGTTCCATATTGGAACGGTGTCTGCTGTTCACCATACTGTCTGCCACCACGCAGGAAAGCAGAGACTCGATGGCTGCCAGAATGGCAATGGTAAACGCATCCGGCAGGACATTCTGTACGGTTTTCAGACTGAAAGCCGGCAGGGAGATCGCCGGGAGCTTATTGGAGATCTCATACAGGTCGCCAATGGTGTTTACATTCATATGAAGCAGTGCCACCATGGCGCTTCCCACCAGTACCGCGATCAGGGAAGGGGGAATCTTCTTGCAGAAGCCCGGCAGGTACTGCCATAAGATCAGGATCAGCAGACTGATCACGCCCACCAGAAGTGCCTGTAAATTGGTGGTGGAAATAAACTGAAATACCGCCTTTAATTTATCCATGGTCTCGATCAGCGGCTCTTCACTGACAATGGTCAGCCCCAGAAAATCCTTGATCTGTCCGATAAAGATCGTCACAGCGATGCCTGAGGTAAAGCCTGTGGTAATGGTATAGGGAATAAATTTGATCAGATTGCCCAGTCGTAAGAAACCCATCAGGATCAGGATCACACCGGCCAGCAAAGTTGCAATGATCAGGCCATCCATGCCGTTCTTCGCCACGATTCCGGCTACGATGGTGGCAAATGCCGCCGTCGGACCTGCGATCTGCACACGGCTTCCGCCCAAGAATGAGATCACAAAGCCTGCGGTAATAGCTGTGTAGATACCCTTTTCCGGAGTCACACCGGATGCCAGTGCCAGTGCAATGGATAAGGGCAGTGCAATGATCGCCACGATGATACCTGCGATCACGTCTTTTACAAACTGTTCTTTCGTGTAGCTTTTCATCACAGAAAAAAGCTTCGGTTTTAGTTTTTCCATAATAATCTCCTCGCCTCGTAAATAGGGCATAAAATAAGCCCGTGTGAAATTATAAAATTTTTATAAAATCACACGAGGCTTATCATATCTCTATTTCGTTTTCTTTGCAAGGTTTTTTTACAAATTGTTTCACGACTGAACTATATGTCCCATATAATAAAATCCATGGCATTCATCCAGAGACACGTTCACGATCCTGCCCACAAGGGAGGCATCTCCCGGGAAATGTACCAGTGTGTTGTTGGACATTCTTCCGGTGACCAGCGTGCTGTCGTTTTCGTTGATCTCCTCCACCAGCACATCCGCGATCTGTCCCTGATATCTGCCGACCTGTTCTCTGGCGGTCTCCTGCACCGTCTTGAGTACCCGGTCGAACTGCTCCTTCACCTGCGCTTCCGGCACCTGCTCCATGGCTGCCGCCGGGGTTCCGGTCCGTTTGGAATAGATAAAGGTAAACGCATTGTCATACTTCACGCGGCGGATCACGTCGATAGTCTCATCCACATCTTCCTTCGTCTCTCCCGGGAAGCCCACGATAATATCCGTGGTAATAGCCATATCCGGGATCTCCCTACGGATCTTTTCCGCCAGTTCCAGATACTGTTCCTTGGTATAACGGCGGTTCATGGCCTTTAAGATCTTCGTGGAACCGGACTGTAAAGGCAGATGCAGATGTCTGCATATCTTTTTCGAATGTTTCATTACCTCAATGAGTTCGTCCGACAGATCCTTGGGATGAGAAGTCATGAAACGGATCCGCTCCAGCCCCTCGATCTTCTCCACTTCCTGTAAAAGCTGTGCAAAAGTAATGGGCTCCTCCAGATTCTTGCCGTAGGAATTCACGTTCTGACCCAGCAACATGATCTCTACCACGCCGTCCGCCACCAGTCCTTCGATCTCCCGGATGATATCCTTCGGATTACGGCTGCGTTCCCTGCCGCGGACATAAGGCACGATACAATAGCTGCAAAAATTATTGCAGCCGAACATGATATTGATGCCGGATTTGAAGGGATATTTTCTCTCAACGGGAAGATCTTCCACGATCTTGTCCGTATCCTTCCAGATATCGATGACCATACCCTCATTTTCAAACAGGGCGCACAACAGTTCTGCGAATTTAAAAATATTGTGGGTACCGAAGATCAGATCCACAAAGCGGTAACTGGTCTTGATCTTCTCGATCACGGAAGGCTCCTGCATCATGCAGCCGCACAGTGCGATCTTCATGTGGGGATTTTTCTTCTTGTAGCCGTTCAGTACCCCTAATCTTCCGTAGACACGCTGGTTGGCATTATCTCTTACCGTACAGGTATTGTAAATCACGAAGTCCGCATTTTCGTCCTCGATGATCTCATATCCTACCTTTTCCAGAATTCCCACCAGTTTCTCGGAATCTCTGGCGTTCATCTGGCACCCGAAGGTCGTCACGCAGCAGGTAGGCTTTCTGCCCAGTTCTTCACCAAGCTTTGCCACATAGCCGGAGGCCTTTTCCATAAAATAATATTGTCTCTCGGTTTCGTTCATTTGTGTTACATTCGTCATATAAAAAGTATTGCCTTTCCAAATCTCATTTCCGTTATTTTATATTTTAAGTTCTATCCGCATATTTTGCTGCAATGGCGATCAGAAGATGCGTAGTCTTCTCCATGGACTGTACGCAGGCATATTCATATCTGCCGTGGTAATTCTCCCCTCCGGTGCACAGATTCGGACAGGGCAGCCCCATGAAGGACAGTCTCGCACCGTCGGTACCGCCGCGGATCGGGGATATCTTCGGTGCGATTCCCAGCTCTTCCATGGCTGTCTTGGCATTGTCGATCAGGTGCATGTGCTGTTCCATAATCTCCCGCATATTATAATAAGAATCCTTCAGATCCACCACGACCGTACCTTCACCGTATTTCCGGTTCAGGAAACCGGCACAGGCTAAAAACATTTCCTTTTTCTGTTCAAAGAGCTGTCTGTCGTGATCCCGGATAATATAATCCGCTGTGATCTCCTCCACATTGCCCTGTATGGCATCCAGATGGAAAAATCCCTCATAGCCTTCGGTATACATGGGATTCTGCTCCACCGGCAGCAGGCTCTGAAATTCCTGTGCGATCAGAATGGCGTTCTTCATCTTGCCCTTGGCGGAACCGGGATGGACACTTCTGCCGTAGACATGGAGCTTTGCTCCGGCCGCATTAAAGTTCTCATATTCCAGTTCTCCCAGCGCACCGCCGTCCACGGTATAAGCATAATCCGCGCCGAACAGTTTCACGTCAAAATAATCGGCTCCGGCGCCCACTTCCTCATCCGGGGTGAATCCGATGCGGATCTTACCGTGCTTTTTCTCCGGATGTTTTAACAAGGTCTCCGCCATGGTCATGATCTCCGCCACACCGGCCTTGTCATCCGCACCAAGCAGGGTCGTGCCGTCCGTTACGATCAGGTCCTGTCCCACATAATTTAACAGTTCGGGGAAATCCGCTGTCTTCATGACAATGTTCTCTGTCGTATTCAGCATAATATCTTTTCCGTCATAATTCTCCACGATCCGGGGATTTACATTGGTATCCGTCACCGCCGGGGACGTGTCCATGTGGGAAATAAAGCCCAGTACCGGAGCCTGCTCACAGCCTGCGGATGCCGGGATCGTGGCATAGACATAACAATGCTCCTTGTCATAAGTGATCTCTGCGGCACCCATAGCCTCCAGTTCACTCACCAGCTGTTTTGCCAGATCATGCTGCTTCATGGTACTGGGGGTGGTGCTGCTTTCCTCTGAGGACTGGGTGTCAATCTTCACATATCGTAAAAAGTTCTCAATCGTCTTGTCCATAATATCACTCCTAACGTAAACTACAATATCAAAATCATAACACGCAGCGAACGACCCTTCAATCATTATTTTTACTTCCTGCCTGCTTTCCGATTTTGTATTCACGGATCTCACGGCAAATTCCCCGGGACAGTACCAGTACCGCCAGAAGATTCGGCACTGCCATCAGACCGTTGCAGATATCCGAGAAATCCCATACCGCTTCCAGCGAACAGACCGCTCCCAGAAAGGTAACCAGTCCATAGCCCAGACGATACCACCCGGTCCGGTCACAATTGCCCGTCAGATATTCAAAGGCTTTCTCTCCCTGATATTCCCAGGCAATGATTGTGGCAAATGCAAACAGTACGATGGAGATCGTAAGCATCCATTCCCCGACCCTGCCGAAGGTGCCGGAAAATATGGCGATCATCAGCGCCGTTCCGTTCAAAAGCTCCCCCTGCGGGTCACACTGCCCCAGCATTCCGCTGGCTGCAATGGCAAGCCCCGTCAGAGAACAGATCACAATGGTGTCGATGAAGACTCCCGTCATGCTGATGTAGCCCTGCCGCACCGGATCTGACGTGTCTGCGGCAGCAGCGCTGATGCCTGCGGCACCTAACCCCGCTTCATTGGAAAATACGCCCCGGGAGACACCGTAGCGCATTGCCAGCTTACCGGAACAGGCAACGCCATTCCCTAATGACCATAGAAATCCCATGGTTCCTCCTGCCATGGCTTCCGGGCAAAAGGCTCCCCACAGGATCTGTAAGATTCCCGCCGGAAGATTGTGCAAATGGGTAAAGATCACCATTCCCGTTCCAAACAGATAAAATACCGCCATACAGGGCACCAGATATTCTGTCACTCCGGCAATGGCTCCGATTCCCCCAAGGATCACCAGAATCGTAAGCAGACTTAACACCAGCCCCGTAACGGTCTGCTTTATATGAAAAGTCACTGCCAGAGCCTCCGCAATGGAATTTCCCTGTGTCATATTTCCCATGCCAAAAGATGCCAGCACCGCAAATGCCCCAAACAGCACCGCGAGGATCCAGCCCATTCTTTTTTGCGGAAACCCATTTTGCAGCACATACATTGGGCCGCCTACCGGTTCCCCTTTTTGATTTTTCACACGATACCGGACACACAGCGTGCTTTCCACCAGCTTGGTAGACAGACCGATGATCCCGGACACCAACATCCAGAACAGTGCTCCCGGTCCCCCCAGCACCATGGCTGTCGCCACTCCTACAATGTTCCCGGTACCGATGGTTGCTGCCAGTTCTGTGGTCAGGGAGGAAAAAGAAGAGACACCTTTTCCCTCCGTTTTCTTCCGGCTCTGCGGCCGGAACACAAGTCCAAGCGCCGCCGGCAGATTTTTTAACGGCAGAAACCGTAAACTTATCATCAGATAACAGCCGGTCCCCAGCAATAAAAAAATAAGCCATGGGCCCCACAGGATCCGGTCTGCCTGCTGTAAAAAGCTTTTCATCCCTGTGATCATAAACAAACGTATCTCCCCGACTTATTTTCTAAAATATATTCTTATTTTTACCGTTTTATACCGCTGCCCGGTTATTCACCGGATTCCTGTACCCTCTGCATATCCGGTAAAAACTCCGGAATTTTTTCTGCAATCTCCCGAATTCCGAATAGATATCCGATGCCTTTCTCCAGTTGTCCTTCGGAAGCATTCAGGAGTGTTGCGATCAGATGCAGCCTATGCTCTCCGTATTCCAGATAACACGTATACTCACCGTTGTCGCTTTCTCTGGTTGTCTGCTCCTTCGCTTCTATTTCAGCCTCTTTATCCCACATGATCTGTGCATTGGTATCATAAGGCACCTCTCCTTCGATTTCAATATAGGTTCCGGAATTATAATCATGCAGATAGGACTGCATATAATCCGTGATAAAATAATAAGGGGCATCCCCACCGATATCATCCCAGGTTACCGGTTCTGTCTCATCTTCCAGCACAACCTTCATGGCATAGAGTGTTCCGGTCTCGGAATCCACGACACACTCTATATTGACTCCCGTAACCTCCCCTTCCTTCATTTGCATACAGATGTCATAGGCCATGATTGCAACTCCATCCGACAGCTTCTCATCATACAGAATATATCTTTTGATGGAAATGTTATCGGTATCTAAATTTTTGAAAAAATAATCCTCCGGGATCACTCCCATATCCTGAAAAGTGTAATTCCATTCCGAATTTAAGATATATTCATCCATCAGACTATATATTTCATCATCCGTTGACGCTTCGTAATTCTGTTCCGAGACATAGTACTGTTTTCCCGCAGCGATCCCGTCTGCCAGATTCTGAAGCCTTTTCACCGTGTCCGTCTCATAGTCTTCCTTCCAGACTGCGTAGTCCGTTCCGGCGTTCGTCATACTGACTGACCGGGTCAATCTGCTTTCATCCTGTAATCGCAACAACAGTTCCGGTCCTGCGAACGCGAATACGATCAGCAGAGACAGTCCGCCTATACATAGCAGTAAATTCCGTTGGTTTCTTTTCCCTTGTTTTTTCATAGTCCGCCTTGTGCTCCCTTGCCGCTTCCGTTCTTTTCCGTCTGTACTTTCTCTGGGAAATACAGCCGCATCACGGTTCCCTCGCCCAGTTTACTGTCAATCTTCAACTCCCCCTGATGTAATGTAATGATCTTCTGGCAGAGAGCCATTCCGATGCCGGCACCGCCCTCCTTGCGGGATCTGGACTTGTCTACCATATAAAAAGCCTCCGTGATCCGGGCGATCTCTTCCCGCGGAATCCCCCTGCCGTTGTCCACGACCTTGATCTCATAGCCCTGCGGAAGTTTCCTTCCTTTCATCAGAATAAATCCTCCCTCTTCCACAGCCTTCACGGCATTGTCCAGCAGATTATATAACAGTGACAAAAGCAGATCCCTGTCCCCCCAGATCACTCCTTTTTCCAGATTGATCTTTCCCCGGATCCCTTTGCGTTCAAAGGGAATCCTCATGGTATCCCGGATATTTTCTTCCAGTTCTCTAGTCTGTATCTTTTTAAATTCCATTTCCTGCCGGTTCATTCCCACCAGTTCCAATAATTTGTGGGACAGGCTCTCCAGTCGTTTTCCCTGACTGAAAATATAGTATGTTGCCTCGCCCCGCTCCTGCTCCGTCAGTTCGTAGGAATTCAGCATATCTGCATAGCCGATGATAGAAGTTAACGGGGTCTTGAGTTCATGGGCAAATGCCGCCGTAAAATCCTCCTTCTGTTTTGCTTCCAGTTCTTTTTCCTCCATCTGGCGCACCAGCCGGTCCGTCATCCGGTTAAAGCTTTGGGACAATTCCCCGATTTCATCCGTTCCCTGATAGGAAGCCCTCTTCTCCAGATTTCCCTCGGCGATCCTTCCCGCCGTGCGGTTTAACTGTTCTATGGGACGGGTCAGATATCTGGACAACAAAAAAGCTGCCAGACCACCGATCACCAGTAAGCCTGCCAGTGCGATCCCGTATTGCCGCATCATGCTGCTTCGTTCTTCATAGATACTGCCCAGATCCTTCAGAATCCCCAGATATACCAACTCTGCCGTATCCGTCGGCTGATCTGCAATGATGCTGAACAGATAATAACTCGTCCCTACCTTACGAACACCGTAGATCTGATCTGCACCGGTCTCCATATCCCGGATCATTGCTTCCGCTTCCTGACGTATCTCCTCCTGCGACAGCTTCAGGCTGCCCGCCAGCGTGATCGTTCCATCTGCGGTAAGGATCAGACATTCCGTACCATTCTGTCCGGTCATCCGTTCTGTGGCGGAATTTCCTGCCTGGATCCCCGCAAATTCCGCGCCGTATTTTTCCATGTTCTGGTACACCATATCATAGATGGTCTGAAACAGAAGATTTTCCCGTTTTCCCTGCTCCGTCTCCCTCTCCAGCATCCGGTTAAAATAGGAAGACAACATAAAACTGCCGAAGAGCATGAATGCTGCCGTAAGGAGTGCCGTGATGGAAAAGAATAATTTATGCGTGAACTTCATTCAGTCGATACCCCACTTTATATACCGCTACGATAATATCTTCCCAGTGCAGCTTTTTCTTCAGCCGCTGTACATGCAGGTCTACGGTCCGGCTCTGTCCCATATATTCCCCGCCCCATACCGTCTCGTATATGGTCTCCCGGTACAAAGCCCTGTTTTTATTTCTCGCAAACAATAACAGCAGGTCAAATTCCTTCGGAGTCAGATAAATTTCTTCTCCATCCAGAGTCACTCTGTGGGATGCTGTATCTATGGTCACATTACAGACCTGTATCACTGTCTCCGTCTTGTGATATCTGCGTAACACAGCCTCCACTCTGGCCAGAAGTTCCACGATCTCAAAAGGCTTGGGCAGATAGTCGTCCGCTCCCATGTGCAGTCCTTTTACTTTATGTTCCGTGGATCCCAGCGCCGTCAGGAAAATCACCGGAAGTTCACAGGCTTTCGCATAATCCATCAGTTCATAGCCATTGATCCCCGGCAGCATAATGTCCAATAACGCCAGATCGAATTTTTCCCGCTCCATGAGGTCCGCCGCGGTCTGTCCGTCCGGCGCCCAGGTGCACTGATAGCCGGATCTCGTCAGATTGATCCGGATCAGATTGGCGATGGGCTCCTCATCTTCTGCAATTAATATTCTAAACATTTCCCTGTCCCTCAGTGTATTTATAATACGATTTCTTCGTGCTATCGCACTCTACATCCTGCTTTGCAGGATATTCGTTCGCTAATAGTGCAAGAAAAACAAATGTCTGCTTCGCAGCCGCTTGTTTTTCTTTTGCACTTATTTATATTATAGCATATCCCACCTTTGTATCCAATTTGTATCCTTTTCATTTATTCCGCACTCTTTTTTCCCCCGGTCATACCATATAATAAATGAATTTTCGGAAAGGATCGCTATGAAAGACTATTCTTTTGAGGAACATTTTGATAAATATCCCCTGGCCATGGCTTATGTTCCCTGGCAGCATTTCACCAAAATGTATGAAAATCTGGAAAAAGGCTATCAGGCCGGGACCATTTTCCCCGAGCTGAATAAACCCTTTACAGGAAGGAGATGTGTCAAATGAACAGTGAAGAAAAAATGCTGCATGACATCGGCATTGCCGACTTCGTCCTGACGGATCTGATGCTGTATCTGGACACTCACCCAACGGATCGGAATGCCATGGAATATTTCAACCATTACGCCAGAATCAAGACACAGATGGAACGGGAATTCTCCAGAGAGTATTATCCCCTGCGAAAAGATCTGGCCGAAAGCAACCGAGATTGGCGTTGGGGCAATGCTCCCCTGCCCTGGGAAGGAGGATGTGACTGATGTGGAGTTATGAGAAAAGATTACAGTATCCGGTAAATATCAAGGAACCCAATGCCAAACTGGCGCAGGTCATCATCTCCCAGTACGGCGGTCCCGATGGCGAAATGGGGGCCAGCATGCGTTATCTGTCCCAACGGTATTCCATGCCCTTTAAGGAAGTGGCAGGGCTGTTGACGGATATTGGAACTGAAGAGCTTGGGCACCTTGAGATGGTAGCCACCATCGTTCACCAGCTGACCCGGGACCTCTCCATGGAAGAGATCGAGAAAAGCGGATTCGCCAATTATTACGTGGATCATACCATCGGTGTCTGGCCGCAGGCTGCCGGCGGTGTGCCTTTTAATGCCTGCGAATTTCAGGTAAAGGGAGACATCATCACGGATCTGCACGAGGATATGGCTGCGGAGCAGAAAGCCCGCTCCACCTACGACAACATCCTGCGTCTGATCAAGGATCCGGATGTCTGCGAACCCATCAAGTTCCTGCGGGCCCGGGAAATCGTCCATTATCAGCGTTTCGGAGAAGCCCTACGCATCGCCCAGGATCACCTGAACTCCAAGAACTTCTATGCGTTCAACCCCGGTTTTGACCGCTGCGATTCCTGCGAGACCTGATAGTTCATCACTGTCTCTGTTCTCGAAATCCGATTTTGTATCAAAACCGTAAAATTCCGGCAAAAAAATACAAAAACACTGGATTTAGAGTCATAAATAACCGCTTTTTTCGGAGACAGTAACGAAATTGCTATTTTCGTACAAAAATTTGAGTTTTTTTAGATTTTTTGTATTAAAAGTGCCATTTTTGAATCATTTGTACCAAAGCAATTCTAAAAGGCTGCCTTTTCCGAATCCAATATTCTCCGATTCGAAATTAGCAGCCTTTTATTAGCATAATGTCTTATCTCTCTTCGCCCAGGAAGAACAAAGCCAGCGTTCCGGGACCGGAATGGGAACCGATGGTAGGTCCCACATAATTGATGAGGAAGCTCTCTATGCCAAACCGCTCCCTGATCAGGTCTCTCACCAGCTCTGCTGCAGGCAGATCATCTCCGTGACTGATGAAAATAATATCATTCTGATCACGGTAGGAACCCATCTTCTCTTCCATGTAATCTACCAGCGCATGCAAAGATTTCTTACGTCCCCTCACCTTGCCGATGAGAATCAGATGTCCTTCATTATCCACATGAAGCTTGGGTTTGATACCTGCCAGAGTTCCCACAAATGCGGTTGCCCTGCTGACACGACCGCCACGGTAGAGATGATACAGATCATCTACTGTAAATACGTGTACCAGATGCAGCCGGTTGTTCTTCACCCAGTCCGCCACTTCTTCCATGGCTTTGCCCTGATCTCTTAAAGTAACCGCCTTGTGAACCAGCAGTCCCTCTCCCAGGGAAGCACACAGGCTGTCGATCACAATGATCCTGCAGTCAGGTTGTTCCTCCATGATTTCTTCCGCCGCGACCCGCATACTGTTGTAAGTACCACTCAGTCCCGAGGAGAAAGCAATACAGAGAATTTCTTTATTTTCCTTCAGGTATTCCTCAAAATGGGCTTTTGCCTCCTCAGGATTGACCTGGGATGTTGTCGGCATCTTACCCTGTCTCATCAATGCATAGAATTCTTTTTCGGGAAGTTCCTGTCCTTGTCCGTAAGTCACACCATCCATGATATAACTAAGGTTCATGCATCCGAGATCATGTTCCTTCAGATACTCCACCGGCAGATCAGCAGTACTGTCTGTAACAATTTTAAACATTGGTTGTCCTCCTGATGCTATCAATTTTTACCTAAGCATACATCAAAAGGCTGTCCATTTCAATTTTTACTGACAAAAGTGATACATTTTGTCACATTTTTCTGGCTCCGGGCATTCTTCCCCGGAAGAAACGATTCTTCATCTTCTCTTTGTCAAAAGGTATCAACGGATACAGATAACTCTGTCCGGAGATTGTCTTATTGGTAAGGAGCGCCAACGCAAATGTGATAATCCCCGCAAGATACCCCCAGAGACCGAAAAACTGTGTCAGAAGCAGATTTAAAATACGCATAAATTTCAGGGCGTAGCCCAGTTCATAGTTGGCCTGGGTATAATTGGCGATAGCCACAAAAGCCATGGCAAGCATTACTTCACTGGAAAACCACCCGCTCTCCACCGAGAACTCCCCCAACACCAGTGCCGCCATGACACTTAAGGGAGTACTCAGCATATTGGGCGTATTCACCGCCGCCAGCCGCAGTCCGTCAATGGCCAGTTCCAACAATAAAAACTGCAGAATCAGCGGTACATTCGGTTCTTCCTTTAAGACAATAAATGTCAGATTCTCCGGGATCCACATCCGATGATTCATAAGCAACAGATAAGTCGGCGTCACAAAATAAGTGAGTAATGCGATCAGGAATCTGGTCAGCCGCAGATAAGTTCCGGTGACCGGCGGAAAATAATAATCATCCGCTTCTTCCACCACATCAAAGATCGTGGTGGGCAGAATCATGGCGGAGGGCGAATTGTCCACCACGATCACCAGATTTCCCTCCAGTACCTGGGCAGCCGCCGTATCCGGCCGTTCCGTATATTTAAACTTTGGAAACGGATTGTACCACTTTCGCTGATACAGACATTCCGCCAGGCTTTCCTGATTCATGGCCAGCGCATCCACCTGAATGGAACGGATCCGTTCCCGGATCTTCGTAAGGAGTTTCTGATCCACGCGGCTCTCCATATAACACAGTACGATATCCGTTCTGGAATTCTCCCCGGCATTCAGCATCTCCATATGAAGATCCGTGCTGCGGATCCTGCGGCGGATCAGCGCCGTATTGAAGACCACCGTCTCCACAAATCCGTCCTTGGAGCCCCGAAGCACCTTGTCCTTATCCGGCTCCTCCACGCCTCTGGCGGGATAGGTTCTGGCATCGATCAGCACTGCCTTCTCATAGCCGTCCACCAACAGGACAAACACGCCGGACAACAATGCTCCCAGGATCTTTTCCCAGGTATCATCCAGATCCACCTCCACATAAGGAATAGCGATCTTTGACATTTCATGGGCATCCTGTGGGAAATCTTCCGCCTTCAGATCCATGAGATACTGCAATATTTTCTGCATCAATTCATCCTTGCAGAAACCATCGATCAGATACATGCAGGCGTCGGTATCCCCCAGCCGGATTACCCGGTGAATAATATCAAAATTTGTTTCCAGTCCCATCAGTGTATCCAGATACTGTATATTCTGTGTCAACGTTCCGGATATTCTGGTCTGTTCCTGTTGTTTGGTCTGCGACATAAAAAATCCCCCTTGGGTCTATGATCTAAATTCATCATGTCCCATCCGGGGGATTTTATCCTTCTGTTTCTGCTATTACTTCGTAGTACTTCCGAAGCCGCCGTTGCGGATTCCTTCCGCATCATCGTCTTCCGTGATACCATACTGCATAAAAATACCCTGAGCGAAACCGGTTCCCGCAGGAACTTCCACCGTCTTGCCCTCGTTGGAATCATTGGTGATCTTCATGAAAATATGTCCTTCATTGTCCGAAAAGAAATAATCACTGTCGATAATCCCCACGGTATTATTCATCTGCAAACGGTATTTAAAGCCCAGTCCGCTTCTGGGGTAGATCTGTAATACCCAGTCCTCCTGCATTTCCGCCCGGATGCCCGTAGGGATCTTGATGGTCTCTCCCGGGGCCAGTGCGAAAGTAAACGGCGCGAAGAAGTCATAGCCTGCGCTTCCTTTCGTGGCTCTCTTCGGAAGCTTTAGATTTTCATACATTTCCTTGATCTGTTCTTCCGTATACTTAGGATATTCCTCCTGCATGGCAGTCAGGAACTGTCCCGGACTTACAAAGTGAAATTTTGCTATTCTGTGCATTGTCTGTTCTTTCCTTTTCTTCTTACATTACCGGCCTTAAGCAGGTGCTTTCTATGCGTAATCCCCGCAGTGCAACACCGGCTCCTGTCTGTGGTCACTGGCAAGAGTCTTCCTCACGTCGATCACCCGCTGGTTCTTGCTGCCTTTCCACAGAAGCTTTACATCCTTTTCCTCCACATGAAATTCACCGTCCACCACAACATCCACATACTGCATGACCGGCAGATCACAGATGTCTTCCCAGCTGTCACCGGTATACATCCAGATCGTCTTCGTGGGATATTTCTCCCGGATCTCACGCATGAGATCCTTCACATCCGCCCGGTTCACGGGATGCATCGGATCTCCGCCGGAAAAGGTAATGCCGGAAATATACGGCTTTTCCAGCTGATCGAAGATCTCCTGTTTTGCGCTTTCATCAAACAACAGGCCTCCGTCGGGATCCCAGGTAATGGGGTTATGGCATTCTTTGCAGCAATGATTGCAGCCTGCCACCCACAGTACGACCCGCAGACCATCGCCGTTCAGCATATCGTCCTTGGTTATATTATGATATCTCATTTATCTGTCCATCCTGTCTCTACATACTTTTCCGTTCTGCGATCTCCGCCATCTTGGCATCGTTCAGTCTCGTATCTCCGTGTACTCTGGAGTAAGACAGATAGCCGTTCATACGGTCGATCTTGGTCAGATTCCGGCTGCCGCAGACAGGACATACATCCATCTCCAGTTCCTGATGACCGCAGTCGTCGCAATACGCCAGCGACAGATTGACCCCCTCATAGAAGCCCAGATCCATGGCTCTGTGGATCAATGTCTTGATAGCCTCGGTATTATAGTCGATGGGATATTTTACATACTGGATCTTGCCGCCGTTACTCAGATCCCAGAAGCGGTTCTCCAGATCCTGTTTCTGGATCGGCGTAATATCCTCGGTCACATGACAATGGAAGCTGTTGCTGACATATTCTCTGTCGGATACTCCTTCAATAATGCCGTATTTTTCACGGAACTGCTTTACCTGCAAGCCACACAGATTCTCCGCGGGAGTTCCGTAGATGGCATACAGATTGCCGTCCTCTTCCTTGTATTCTGCGATCTTCTGGTTGATATGCTCCAGAACCTCTACCGCAAATGCGCCGTCTTCCACCAGAGATTTGCCGTTGTACAGTTCCTGTAATTCATTCAAAGCTGTAATACCGAAGCTGGCCGTAGCGGATTTCAGTAACGGTTTGATCTTGTCTGTCAGCTTCAGATGACCGCCCAGGAAACCGCCCTCGCAATAAGCCAGAGGGTTCGTGGAGGCACGCATCTCTCCCAGATAGGCATAGGTCCGGATATGCAGCTGACGGATCAGTTCCAGATAATAGTCCAATACTTCATAGAAGTCTCTGCTTTCTTTTCTCGCTTTGGCCAGGATCATGGGCAGATGCAGGGATACCGCACCGATGTTGAAACGTCCCACAAATACCGGCTGGTCCTTGTCATCCGCGGGATGCATACCGCCTCTCTCATACCAGGGAGACAGAAATGCTCTGCAACCCATGGGAGATACGATCTTGCCGTACTGCTTGTACATGCTTGCCACATAACCTTTGCCGGTGAGGCTCAGCCAGTCGGGATACATGGTCTTGGCAGAACATTCCACACCTGCCTCGAACACATCCTCCAGTGGCTTTCCGGGGCCATGCAGGTTCTCATCGTATAAAAATACGATCTTCGGGAACAATACCGGCTTCTTGTGATCCTTTTTGCCCTGTCCCTTTCTACGTACTTCCAGCATAGTAATGGTAGCCATCCTTGCAAATTTGCCGGTGCCGGTTCCCGCAGTCACGGTAATAAAGGGATAATCGCCACGGCTGCTGGCCACGGTGTTGAACTTGTACTCCCATCCCTGAAAGCCCTGTTCAAATTCTTTCCGCACATCCGCCAGTGCTTCCGACTCTGCCACATCCGGGGCCACTCCCAGACGCTCGTATTTTGCAAGAGCTCTGTTATAAGACTTCTCCGCATAAGGCTCCAGGATCAGATCCACGCTGGGTACGGTAAATCCGCCGTACTGCTGGCTGGCTGCGCTTAAGACAATATCGCCGATGACATCAAAAGCCACATCCAGTGTCTTCGGTTCATTGTACCAGATATTTCCCATCTCAAAGCCGCCGGTCAGAACACTCTGCACATCGAACAGACAGCAGTTCATGGTATCTCTTCTGGCGGACATGTCATGGACATAAATATAGCCGTCCCGGCAGGCCTGGATCTCTTCCGTAGTCAGGAAGAATTTCTGGTACAGTTCCTTGTTCAGCTGATTAAAAATCAGGCTGCGCTTGGTGGATACCAGTGCGGAATCCGTGTTGGCATTTTCCTTATCACCGATGTACATGATGGACTGGCTCTTTTTGTAGACATCGTCCAACATCCGTACAAAGTCCTGCTTATAGTTACGATAATCGCGGTAGCTCTTTGCGACGATCGGTTTTACCTGTTCCAATGCACTTTCCACAATATTGTGCATAATGGGAATGGGAACTTCATCCACTTCCAGTTCGTTCACTTTATCCACCACATATTGACAGATCTGCTCTTTTTCTTCTCTGGTGAATTTCGTCAGGGCACGGTATGCACTCTTACCGACGGCACTGATCACCTTCTGTACATTAAAAAGCTCCTTGCTCCCGTCCTTTTTAACGACATAGATCTCCCTGTCCGGTCTGAACTTTTTGCCATAATCTTCGTTTTCTTCATGGTCATGTTCAAAATTGCTGCTCATTTTTCTCTTCCCTTCATCCGATAATCCCCGGCTTACGCCCGGATCTATTGTATTTCCCCTCACTTACGATAACGTTTACGGATACCATATATGGTATCTGCAAGCGTCAAAAAGCAATATATTGTGGGTGCTATGTATCAGTATAAAAAAGAATCCCTTGCTTGTCAACGAGGGATCCCTTAGAAAACTATACAAAAAAGGATTTCAAATTTTGGGTAACTTTTTATTCCGCTGCCTGGGGCTGCTCCCGCAGAATATCCGAAAGCCACTGTGTATAACGTTTTTGTACCGCTTCCGGGGCTACGATCCTGGCCTCCGATCCGATACCGGCAAGCCATCCGAAGAACTGTCCGCTGACCGCCACCTTCGCCCGAATCCGGAACACATCCTCCGACATGGGACGGATATCCGTCTCTCTTCCGAAGCGGTCCAGCACCACACCGATCAGACGCACCGGGAACTCCATGGTCACCACGCTCTCCTCCCCGGCGAACATACCGAAGGTCTGATTCGTATAGGTAGTCACATCGATCTGTGAGAACTGTTCCACGCCTTCTCTGGGCAGATCCGTCACTTCCGCCTGCCCCATCTTGTCCACACGGTAATGCTTGATCCGCTTGTCCCCGCTGTCATAGGCCGCCAGATAATAATTTTCCTCCCGCCAGATCAGAGCCCAGGGGCTGACGCATTTGTTCCCGTTTGGTCTGGGCACCAGCTGCTTTTTCAGATTCCAGTCCAGATAGACGAAAGAGATCTGCTTATTCTCCTGAATAGCCCGGTGAATCGCGTCGATGCTGTAATAAATGCTCTCATTCTCCGTCTTGACTCTTCCCGCCACATAGACCTGTCTTTGCAGCTTGCCGGCATCGTTTTTCCCGGCGATCTGTTCCAGCTTTCGGATCAGCTCCCTTGATTTTTTCGTGGTAATGAACCGGGAAGACTGCACCGCATCCACCAGAAGCTTTAATTCCGGCAGTTCGAACTCCCGGCTGCCCAGATAATATCCGCCTCCCAGTCTGCTCTGCACCTGTACCACATCATAGCCGAAATCCGCAAGACATTCCATGTCATTGTAAATGCTCTTGCGCTCCGCATGGATCCCGTGGTTCTCCAGATATTTTATAATATCCGGAGTGGTCATGGGATGTTTTTCATCCGTGTTCTCCTGCAGCATTTTGATCAGGTATAAAAGTTTTAATTTCTGTCCCGACGATTTTGCCATGGATTATTCTTCTGTCTGCTGCTTTTCCTCTGCCGCATTTTTCTTCTTGCGCAGAGTGATTCCCAAGGTGATGGCAACCGCGCCGACCACTGCAATTACCAGGAGCACTACAAGATAAGATAAAAATGAATTCAAAAAGCTTACTGCCATAATGTTTTCTCCTTTTTCCGATACCCTTGTATCTCGAAACTATTGCATTCACAAGAAGTATACCAACGAAATCCCCGCATCGTCAAGTGGTCCCTTCAGATATCAGATATCAGAGGGGGATTCTCCGTCCATTTTCCCGTCTTAAGAAAGCTTTCCGCCTGTCCGGAGGCCTTCTTTATGATCTCCTCATCATATCCCATCATCTGAAGCAACAGGATTGCATTTCTGGTGGATGCTTTCCCCGGCAACAGCTGATAGGGGAACAGGATATCTCCGTCGCGGATCACTTCCTCAAAATGATAATTGTCGTAGTATTCCTTCAAAAGCTCCGTCATTTCAATATCATGGGTAGCGGCAAAACCAAGCGTTCCGCTCTCCGTAAGCCGGATCAGTATCTGGGTTGCCGCGGCGATTCTCTCCACCGTATTGGTTCCTCTCAGCACCTCATCTACAAAACAGAGCACCGGATCCGTCCCCGCCTGTGCAGCATCCAGAATTCGTTTGAGTGACCGAATCTCCACAATGTAATAACTCTCTCCATTCTCCATGCTGTCCCGCAGTGCCATGGAGGAAAAGATTTGAAACACCGGTGCCCGGTAACTTTCTGCCGTACAGGTATGAATCGTCTGGGCCAGAATCGCATTCACTGCCACCATTTTTAAGAATGTGGATTTGCCGGAAGCATTGGATCCGGTGAGCAGCACACCTCTGTCTGCCCGGATACTGTTTTTCACCGGATGCGTAAGCAGCGGATGCCAGCCGTTCTCCATATGTAGGAAAACCTTTTTCCCATTCTCATCCAACTGCGGAATGCAGTATCCTTCCAGAGATTTCCGGAAGCTTCCTACAGATACCGCCATATCCAGATACCCGATGATCTCCAACAGTCTGTCCACCTGTCCGGTCCTCTCCCGCAGTCTTCCCAGCATGCGGTTAAATTGCAGGATGTCCAGATGCAATATCATCCGCAGATAATCCGCCAGAATGTCCAGAGGATTTCCGCCGATCCTTCCCTGATTTCCGGCCATGACCCAGTAGGATCCCCGCTTTAATTCCCGCAGGCTTTTCAGTTCCTCCCGAAGCTCTCCCAGTTCTCTTTGGTATACCGGTATTTTCTGTTTTTCCAATTCATCGCATACATCGATCAGCCGTAACACATAGGCGAAACTGACAATATACGGTTCAATCACCTTTTTTTCACGAAAATATGTCAGGATATGCCACAGCATACACACGACGATTCCTATGGTACCCACGGCAGGCTGCAGGAACAACAACAGGAGAAACGGAAGATACAACAGATTTCCCAGCACGATCTTACGGTTGGAGCGCTCCCCCAGATAATCCAGATTGTCCAGATAATCGTAGAGAGAATATTTCCCCAGATGTCCCAGCCGTTTCATCAACAGCTGGATCCTTACTTTTGTATCCTCCTGCTCCTCCAGCCAGTTAACCACTTCCTCCAGATGTTCCAGTGCCTCTCTCCCACAGGAAATATTCCGAAGCGTATAATACAGATATTCCTCTCCGGCTGCGGAATGGGTGCGGTCGATCCGGCGAAAGACCTCATCCATCCCCAGATCATTCCAGGTGATATCATCTAACTGCTTCTCTTCCCTATGTCGTTCCAGATAACTGCCCAGTCTTGCAAATCTCTCCAGTGAATATTCCTTCGGCGGTTCTTTTCCGTAATTTTCCCGAAGAGACTTTTCGAACAGTTTTTCCTGTTTTTTCACCTGCACAAGCTCCTGCACGATCATAAATAAAAAGAGCAAAAGCAGCACACCCGCAAATACAACAAATTCCATATTTTTTCTCACTTTCCCGGATATAAGAAGACAGGCACCGCCCCGTGCAGTGCCCGCCCCCATATTCTGACCTGTTTTTTATGTACTAAAACTCTTTATGCAACAATAAAGAACTTTAACAGGAAGATCAAGGATAATACATAGGTAAGTACGGATACATCCTTGGCCTTGCCGGTGAATACCTTAATCACGGTATAGGTGATCAGACCGATGCCAATGGCATGTCCGATGGATCCGGAGATCGGCATGGCGATCATCATCAGAGCCACGGGAACTGTCTGGCAGATGTCATCAAAATCCACATTCTTAAGTCCCGCTACCATCAGCACACCTACATAGATCAGTGCGGAAGAAGTAGCTGCTGCAGGAATAATGCCTGCGATGGGTGCAATGAAGATACATGCCAGGAACAGGATACCGGTGGTCAGGGCGGTCAGTCCGGTACGCCCTCCGGCTTCCACACCGGATGCGGATTCCACAAAAGTGGTAACGGTGGAAGTACCGGTTACGGAACCTGCCAGAGTCCCCACCGCATCTGAGACAAGAGCCTGCTTCATACCGGGCATCCTGCCGTCCTTGTCCAACATTCCGGCACGGCTTGCGCTTCCCACCAGTGTACCGATGGTATCAAACATGTCAATGATACAGAAGGTAATGATCAGAGTGATCGCAGTAAACCAGCCGATCTGGGCAAAGCCCTGGAAGTTGAACTTAAACAGTGTGGTAGATGCCATATCGCCGAAAGCCGGTACAAAGGATGCCGAAGCCAGAGAAGCAAAGGGATTGGTTCCCAGGAAAATGGCCTCTCCTGCCCAGTAGATCACGCTGGCTATCAGCATGCCCAACAGAACAGCACCCTTTACACCCTTCTGAGCCAGAATGATAATGGCAAACAGACCGATGAACATGGTCACTACGGACAGCACCATTACGGAATATCCGGAGCCCATCTTGGACTTTGCCAGAGAAGGGGTCAGCGCACCGAAGAAGTCTCTCATGGCATAGAACATTGTGCCATCCTCGGAAGAGATTCCTGCGTTGGAGCCGACACCGATGTTTAACAGCATTAGACCGATGGCCGGAGCGATACCGAGACGCACGCCCAGAGGAATGGCCTCTACGATCTTCTCGCGGATATTCAGTACGGAGAGGATCAGGAATACGATACCCTCCACCAGAATGATGCACAGGGCAGCCTGGAAGGATGCCACATAGGTCATACCGGTCAGGGTTACGATATTGGTTACTACGACTGCAAAGAAGCTGTTCAGCCCCATGCCGGGTGCCATGGCAAAAGGTTTGTTTGCCAAAAATGCCATCACGATGGTACCGATCGCGGATGCAATACAGGTTGCCAGGAAAACACCGTTCCACAGCTCCGGCATGGTACCCTTGCCAAAACCGGTCAGCAGATTCGGATTCAGGGCTATGATATAGGCCATGGTCATGAACGTGGTCAGTCCGGCAATGATCTCTGTCTTTGCGGTGGTGTTGTTTTCCTTCAGTTTGAAGATTTTTTCTAACATCTTTTCCCTCCTGAGTATTCCGGGAGCCACACGGGGAGCTCCGGTTCTATGTTTTCTGAGTCGTTTTTCTCTTACTCAGTCAACAGTCTCTTTACGATCTTCTCGCATTTTGCGTAGATACGCTCCGGATCCTCTCCTACGTTGAACTCGCCGCCTCGATACAGGATCTTGCCGCCGATCATGGTCATGCAGACATTGGACTTGCTGCCGCTGTAGACCAGGTTCTTGGGAATATTGTGGATGGGCTGCATATTGGGCTGATGCAGATCGATCATGATAAGGTCTGCATATTTTCCCTTCGCCAGAACATCCGCCCGGTTCAACCGCATGGCCTTGGCACCGTTCACCGTTGCCATCTTCAGTACTTCCATGGCATCCATGCTGGCTGCATCCTTCTCCAACAACTTACTTAAGCCGGTGACTAAGAACATCTCCCGGAACATATCCAGACAGTTGTTGCTGGCCGGGCCGTCGGTTCCGATGGCTACCGGGATCTTATGGCGCACATAATCGGCAATGGGTGCGATTCCGCTGGCCAGCTTCGTGTTAGAGCCGGGGTTCGTGATCACATACATACGATGCCTGCGGAAGACATCCAGATCCTGCTCCGTCACATGGACGCAGTGGAAACCGCCTCCGCCGAAGTCGAACATTCCCAGAGAGTCCAGGAACATGGGCGGTGTCATGCCGTAGCGGGCCTTACACTCTTCCACTTCCTTCTCCGTCTCTGAGATATGGGCATATACCGGTGTCCGGTAATGATGAGCCATTTCCGATATCTTCCAGAGCAGTTCCTTGGAACAGGTATATTCCGCATGGAAGCCCAGCTGATAACTGATCAGGGAATTCTTCTTATTCCATTTTAAGAATTCTTCTTCCATCTGCTTCGGGGAGGAGCTGAAATTATTCAACCCCGATACCAGTACGCAGCGCATTCCGGTATCCAGACAGGCCTCGGCGATGGTATCCGGGGTCAGGTACATATCGAAAATAGAAGTCACACCTGAGGTCAGATATTCCAGGATTGCCAGTCTGGTCAGGTCATAGATGTCCTCACCGGTCAGCTTTGCCTCTAAGGGGAATACCTGTTTGTTCAGCCACTGGTCAAGGGGCAGGTCATCTGCCATGGAACGTAAGAAAGTCATACCGGAGTGGGTATGTGCATTTTTAAATCCCGGCATCAGAAGATTCCCCTTACAGTCCAGTTCAATATCCCAGGCAATTCTGGGAAACTGGGATCTGTCCCATTCCTCCGCCAGTTCTTTCTGTTCCGCCACGTAGGCGATTTTGTCATTTTTTACCCATACTTCACCATAAAAAACCTCTCTGCCGGGTTCCATGGTAAGTATTCGTGCATTGTATAATCTGATATTCATCTGATCGCATCTCCTCCAAATCCAAAGGGAAGTAGTTCTTTTAAGGTATAGCTTTGATACTCCTGTTCGCTTTTTACTACATAGATCACAAAATCATCCCTGCAAAATTCCTGCATCACCTGTCTGCAAATACCACAGGGATAAGCATATTCCACCGGTGCTTCTCCGTCCCTGCCGCCGGCAATGGCGATGGCGGCAAACTCCCGCTCTCCCTCGCTGACTGCCTTGAAAAAGGCGGTGCGCTCCGCGCAGTTGGTGGCTCCGTAAGAAGCGTTTTCAATATTGCCACCAAGGTATCTGTGTCCCCCCGCGGTAAGCAATGCTGCTCCCACAGTATAACCTGAGTAAGGAGCATATGCCAGTTTTCTGGCTTCCAGAGCCTGCCGGATCAACACTTTTTCTTCTGTCTCTGAAATCATCCGCGTCTCCTTTTACCGTCTAAACGAATCTCTTCACAGATTCCGTTACCAGCTTCTTGAATCTGGGTGCTGCCATATCCGCAGCCTCCTGTACCTCTTCATGATTCAGGGGCTGATCCGTCATTCCTGCCGCAAGATTGCTGATGCAGGAGATTCCGCAGATCCGCATTCCCATATGATTGGCCGCAATAGCCTCCACCACTGTGCTCATACCTACCGCGTCACAGCCCATGGAACGAAGCATGCGGATCTCTGCCGGAGATTCGAAGGAAGGTCCGGTCAGCTGGGTATAGATACCCTCCTGTAAGTAGATACCGTTCTCCTTTGCAGTCTCACGGATGACCTGCTGTAAGTCCGTGTCATAGACATGGCTCATATCCGGGAAACGCAGTCCCAGCTCGTCGATGTTGGCACCGATCAGGGGATTGGGTGCAAACACGGAAATATGATCTCTGATCAACATCAGGTCACCGGCATGGAAAGAAGTGTTCACGCCGCCTGCCGCGTTGGTCAGGAACAGGATCTCCGCTCCTAACAGCTTCATCAGTCTGGTGGGCAGTACCACATCCGTCACATCATAACCTTCGTAATAATGCACTCTTCCCTTCATGCATACCACCGGGATTTCATCAATATAACCGAAGATAAATTTGCCGGCATGTCCCGGTACGGTGGAGACGGGGAATCCCTCGATCTCCGCATAAGGAATCTCCGTCTCCACACGAATCTGTTCGGCATAATCGCCCAGACCGGATCCCAGAACGATTGCCACCTTAGGTACAAAATCCGTCTTTTTTCTCACACATTCATAGCAGTTCTGTAATTTTGCATATACCTGATTCATCTATGTCCTCCGTTTAGCCGTATTTTCATGCAATTTAGCAAATATTCTTCCTGTTTTTCAGAAAAATAAAGCAAAGTCAACAAAGGTATTATACAAAAGGAAGGGAAAAAAAGCAATGAAAAGCTAACATCCCATACAATCCTCTCATAGAAAATCTGCTTTGCCTGCAAGCAGTCGCGCAGACTTATGGAATCATATAATAATACAGACCATGCCGCCGTTGCTGTCGTTTACGATCTTCTGCATGGTATCCTGAAGCTTTAACTGGCTCTCTTCCCCGATGGAGGCAACTTTCGTGGTAATGCCGTCATCCACCAGCTGTTCCACAGTCTTGCCGAAGATATTGGTCTCCCAGATGCCGTGTTCCGCCTCTGCCTGATCGATAAAATGAATCAGATCCTGGGCCTGCTGTTCCGTGCCCACGATGGGAGCGATCTCTGTCTCGATATTTGCCCGGATCATATGTATGGAGGGGCTGCTGGCCTTGATTTTGACACCAAACTTGTTACCGTGATGGATGAGTTCCGGTTTCTCCAGCGCAATGTCTTCTCTGTCGGGGGTCACCACACCGTAACCCTTGATCTTCACCATGGACAATGCATCCTGCACCTTCGTATATTCCTTCTTCATCTCTGCCAGTTCTTTTAATTTATTCAGTAACTGGTATTCGTCCTCCACACCTTCTCCCAGCATTTCAGATAACATTTCATAATAATATCTGTCGTCGATCCCCACCTGTACCGGAACGATGCCATTCCACAGCTGCACCGGATCCATCTTACAGCTTCGGATATAATCCCCCTGCAATTCCACCGGATGTCCCGCCACATCCCGGATCCTGTCGTAGGTATCCATCAGTTCCCGAATCTGTCTTAACAGATCCTGTTTTACCGCATGATCCACCGGAAGCATATCCATCCATTTGGGGAAATAGAACTCCACCGCCGTCAGGGGAAATTCATACAGGATCTTTTCCAGAATGCGGTTGATGTCTTCCTTTTTCAGCTGTTCACAGTTCACCGGCATCACGGCTACATCATATTTTTTACCGATCTCTTCCGCCACCTGTCTGGTTTCTTCCGAGTAAGGTTTCTGACTGTTTACCAGCACCAGAAATGGCTTTCCGGATTTTTTCAGTGCCAGGATCGTCTTCTCTTCAGCCCCCAGATAATTGCTTCTGGGAAGCTCACCGATACTGCCGTCCGTAGTGATCACCAATCCGATGGTGGAGTGATCCCGCATGACCTTATCCGTGCCGATCTCCGCCGCCTGGGTAAAGGGAATCTCCTCTTCCGACCAGGGTGTTTTCACCATGCGCTCCGCATCTTCCTCCATGTGTCCCGCCGCGCCGTCGATCATGTAGCCCACACAGTCAATCAGCCGCACCGATACTTCAATATCGTCGTTCAGTCTCACCTTTGCCGCTTCATTGGGAATGAATTTCGGCTCCGTTGTTGTGATGGTCTTACCGCCTGCGCTCTGCGGAAGTTCGTCCTGTGCCCGCATTCTGGCATGTTCATCCTCCATATAGGGAAGCACCATTTCATCCATAAAACGCTTGATGAACGTGGACTTTCCGGTCCTCACCGGCCCCAGTACCCCTATGTAGATTTCCCCTCCCGTCCTTTGTTGTATATCCCGATACAGATCGTATGTATTCACTGCATAGTCCATAAAAACCTACCTCCTGCCTTTGGTGTTATATGTATATGCAGTAGGTATACAATTATGAATTAACTGAAAAGTTAGTCAAATAAATATATGTATTTCCAAGGAAAGGGCACAGCAACGATAAATTCGATGTCTGTGCCCTTCCTTTTGTTTAAAAATGGGTACAATGCAAGAGAACGCGTCGCGCTGTGCCCACAGCTTGTTTTAAAATGGGCACAGTACAAGAAGGTGAGCTGCGCTGTGCCCACGGTTTGTTCTAAAATGGGCACAGCACAAGGGAATAAGTCTATCTGTGCCCGCAGCCTGTTTTAAAATGGGCACAGTACAAGGAGATAAGCCACTCTGTGCCCACAACTCTTGACGGAGAGGGTACAATCTTGGAATTATAAGAGTTTGTGCCCCTGACATATCCAACGTGGGCGTTCGCCCGGTTTAAAACTGCCATCCGCAATGAGCCACGCTATTCATAAGATTGTCAGCATAGAGCGCTGTCAATCTTATTTCATATCGCGGCGTTCGCCGCATCACGGCATAAGTAAAGACAGCGATTTGTGCGCAAGCACCCATCGCTGTCTTCACTATACCTATTCGCGGCTCATTGCTCGCGTAACTTCCCATTTAACAAAAAACACGCTGCCCGAATCCGGACAACGTGTTTTAAATACTTTAACTATGCACATTTTACGCCAGCATCATGCGGTCGTTGGCGAATTCTCCGCCGCTGACTTCCTCGAACTTCGCCAGCAGATCCTTCACCTGAAGATTCTTCTTCTCTTCCCCGGCCACATCGTAGATCACTTTGCCCTCGTGCATCATGATCAGGCGGTTGCCGTGGACGATGGCATCCTTCATGTTGTGGGTTACCATCATGGCCGTCAGATGGTTCTCGGCAATGATCTTGTCGCTGATCTCCAGTACCTTGGCTGCGGTCTTGGGATCCAGTGCCGCGGTATGCTCATCCAGCAGCAGAAGTTTCGGCTGCTTTAATGCTGCCATAAGCAATGTGATGGCCTGACGCTGACCACCGGACAGCAGACCTACTTTACTGGTCATACGGTCTTCCAGACCCAGTCCCAGTGTCTGCAGCTTCTCTCGGAACAATTCTCTGTCCTCTCTGGAGACACCCCAGCGAAGGGTTCTCTTCTCCCCACGTCTCAGGGCAATAGCCATGTTCTCTTCGATATCCATGGTAGCGGCGGTTCCCGTCATGGGATCCTGGAATACTCTTCCCAGATATTTTGCTCTCTTGTGCTCCGGCAGACCTGTAATATCCGTGCCGTCGATAATGATCTTACCGGAATCGATGGGCCATACACCGGCGATGGCATTCAGTGTGGTGGATTTGCCCGCACCGTTACCACCGATGATGGTCACGAAATCTCCGGGGTTCAGGTTTAAATTTACCCCGTTCAGGGCCACCTTCTCATTGATGGTCCCTCTGTTAAATACTTTATGTATCTCCTGTATCTCCAATGCGTAAGCCATTACTTTGACGCTCCTTTCCGAAGTGTTCTCTTCTCCTTCAAGTAAGGAATTGCCAGGAAAATAGCAACTACGATAGCGGAGAACAGTTTCATATCCTCTGAAGGCATCTTCAGCCACAGTACGAACTGATATACCATATAGTAGATCACAGCGCCCAGAATAACCGATGCCAGCGTAAATGCGAACGCAAGCTTTCTCTTGCTGGCGAACTTGCCGAAGAGAACCTCACCGATAATTACGGCTGCCAGACCGATAACGATGGCACCTCGTCCCATATTGACATCCGCAGCACCCTGAAACTGGCCGTACAATGCACCGCACAGGCCTACCAGACCGTTGGAGATCATCAGAGCCAACACCTTGATAAAGTTGGTATTGATGCCCTGCGCTCTTGCCATATTACCGTTACAGCCCGTAGCACGGATGGCATGTCCCTGTTCTGTTCCGAAATACCAGTACATCACAGCGATCAGTGCCAGTAAAAATACGATCATTCCAAGGAAAAAGAGAAGTCTGCTGACAGAACCGTCCGTCACATAACGCAAAGATACCGCCAGCGGATAGTTGTCTACGCTGACCGGCTGGTTCGCTTTTCCCATAATATTCAGGTTGATGGAATACAGGGAGATCTGCGTCAGAATACTTGCCAGAATTCCGGGGATTCCCAGCGCGGTATTCAGAAGTCCCGTTACCATACCCGCCAGTGCTCCTGCCAGAAATGCGATAGGCAGCGTAACCAGTGGAGACACTCCCCCACGGATCAGCATGACAGATACCGCTGCACCGGTGGCGATGGAACCATCCACGGTCAGATCGGCAAAATCCAGCAGACGGAACGTAATATACACTCCCAGTGCCATGACTCCCCAAATCATTCCCTGTGCTATGGATCCCGGCATTGCCCTGAACAGGGAAAGGGGATTCAGTGACATAAAGTAAGACATTTCTTTTTCCTCCTAAAACTCCAGATAGGGATATCGCTGTTACGCGCTATCCCTATCGAAGTATATTTTGTTAGAACCGTACTTAAATACTACTATAACTCTTACTGAATTGCTACATAATCATCGGGAACGGTGATGCCCAGTTCCTCACAGATCTTTGCATTGTACTTCTTGGTAACATTGGGAGCGTAACGTACATCCATGGTGGTGATGTCTGCGCCCTCTGCCAGAATCTCGTAAGCCATCTCGCCGGTAGCATATCCCAGATCATAGTAGCTGATGGATAAGGTTGCCACGCCACAGCCATTGCAGATACCCTCTTCACCTGCGATCACGGGGATCTTTGCGGGAGCTACTACGTTGTATACAGTCTCGGTTACAGATGCCAGTGTGTTGTCGGTAGGGATGTAAAGAACATCACACTCTCCTGCGGCAGCGGTGGTAACGGACTGTACTTCGTTGGTATCAGCGATAGCATACTCTTTATAAGCAATACCGTCTTTGTCCAGAGCAGCCTCGAACAGCTGGATCTGATACAGAGAGTTGGCTTCTGCGGAACAATATAACAGGCCAACCTGCTTTACATCCGGGAATAACTCTTTTAACATAGCTTCCTGCTCTTCAATGGGAGCCAGATCGGAAGTACCGGAAATATTTCTGCCGGTAGCGCCGGACCAGTCGGAGATCTCCAGTGCGGTAGCGTAATCCGTTACGGAAGTACCTAAAATAGGGATCGTGGTGGTCGCTGCTGCTGCACTCTGTAAGGGAGAGGTTGCATTGGCAAGGATCAGATCCACGCCGTCGGATACGAAACCGTTACAGATGGTAGCTGCGGTGGTCTGCTCACCCTGTGCATTCTGAAGGTCAAACTTTACATTGTCACCAAGCTTATCTTTTAATGCATCCTGAAATCCCTGGGTTGCTGCATCCAGAGCTTCATGCTCTACCAGCTGACAGATACCGATATTATATACCTTGCCATCTGTGGAAGCTGCGCCGGTAGCGGCTGCTTCACTCTGGGCTGCTCCGGTTGCTGCGCCGGCAGCGGCTCCGTTATCGGTGCTGCCACAGCCTGTCAGGACAGATGCTGCCATTACTGCGGTAAGTACTACAGATAATAATTTCTTTTTCATAATAAATGTCCTCTTTTCTGCGGATCTTGCGATCTGCTTACTGTAATGCATAAACGCTTTAACCCGTCAAAGCGTTGCACTGATAAATATCATAAACCATAAAAGGACATTCGTCAATCAAAATTCATCGATGCTTTGAATAATAATGATTTAATTTTTAGATATTATCTTTTTTCACCACTTCTCCGGGTCTTTTGAAGATATGTCCGGCAGGGATCACACCTCTGACACAGGAAGTAGGATAAACGTTGGAGTTACGTCCGATGACGGTTCCGGGATTCAGTACACTGTTGCAGCCCACTTCCACATGGTCACCCAGCATGGCTCCCATCTTCTTCAGTCCGGTCTTGATCTTCTCTTCTCCGTTCTTTACGACTACCAGTGTCTTGTCACTCTTCACATTGGAAGTAATGGAACCGGCTCCCATATGGGACTTGAAACCCAGTATGCTGTCGCCCACGTAGTTATAATGAGGCACCTGTACTTTATTGAACAGCACCACATTCTTCAGTTCGGTGGAATTGCCGACTACCGCACCTTTTCCCACAATAGCATTGCCCCGGACAAAAGCACAGTGGCGGACCTCCGCTTCCTCATCAATGATCAGCGGACCGTTCAGGCAGGCGGTAGGTGCTACCTTGGCGCTCCTTGCCACCCAGATGTCCTCGCCTCTTTTTTCATAAATTTCTTCCGGCAGTCTCTTGCCCAGCTCCGGAATGAAATCGTGGATTCTGGGAAGTACCTCCCAGGGATATTCCGCCTCGGTGAACAAATCTGCCGCGATGGTCTCCTTCAGATCATACAGATTTTCAATCGTAATATTTTCCATGATAGTTTCTCCTGTCTTTATTCTTTATTTTTTGCATTGGATTGCTTTGTTTTCTTCTGATAAAATTCTTCCGTAGCCTGGAACTGTCTCCAGAGCACTCCCTGATTGTTCAGTCCCCGCACGGCAACCGTTCTCCTGCCTACGAAATCCGTCAGCTTCCCCATGTACTCTTCCGGTGTAATCACGCCGTCCGCCACCATGGTAAGTCCCTTTTCCCAGCTGGCCGTCAGTGCCGGATTTAACAGCGGTCTTATGGAATCCGATACCACATCGTAGATCATCTCTCCCATCTGGGTAGGGGTCAATACCTGGGTTTTCTTGTTCAGTGCCAGATATTCGATATTCACCAGTTTTTTCAGGATCTCCGCCCTGGTGGCGCTGGTGCCGATACCGCTTCCCTTGATCTGGGCCCGCAGTTCTTCATCCTCGATAAACTGTCCCGCATTTTCCATGGTCAGAATGATGCTTCCCGAAGTATATCGCTTGGGAGGAGAAGTCTCACCCTCTTTAATCTCATAAGTGTCTGCGGAAAGGGTATCCCCCTTTTTCAGATGCATCAGCAGGCCGGTAAGCTCTGCATCACATTTTTCGTCGGCACTTTCGTTCTCTTTCTCTTCCTTCGATTCTGTATTCTCCTTCTTAAAAGAAAAATTCGTCACCTTCAGGTACCCTTCCTGTACCAGTACCTTAAAGCTGGCAAAAAAACTTTCTTCCTTGACCTTCACCGTCAGGGAAAACTTCTGATAGACTGCCGGAGGATAGAAAATGCTTAAGAAACGGCGCACGATGACCTCGTACACCTTTGCCGCCGTAGGGGCAAGCCCCGCCAGATTATTCAGTCCCTGTCCCGTCGGGATGATGGCGTAGTGATCCGTGATCTGTTTGTCATTGACATAACGGGTCTTTGCAATATTCTTATAGGTTCCCTGCTCCAACACTTCTTTTGCAAAAGGTGCCGTCAGTGCATAGTTGCGGAGACCGCCGATATTTTTATGGATCTCCTTGGCTACCGCCGTGGACAGAACTCTGGCGTCTGTTCGGGGATAGGTGGTCATCTTTTTTTCATATAATTCCTGTACGATCCGCAGGGTCTCATCCGGACTGATCTTAAAGTATTTGGAGCAGTCATTCTGCAGCTCTGCCAGATTATACAGAAGCGGTGCATTCTTGTTCTCCTTTTTCTTTTCAATGCCGGTGACTGTCACCGGCCCCACCGGTTCTGTGGTAAGCTCCGCGATCAGGCGCTCGGCATCCTCTTTTTTCTTGAAGCCGTTCTCCTTATACAGTGCCGGAGAATTGTAATATTTCGAACCTTCCACAGCTCTCCACTCTGCGGTAAACGGCTTTTCCTGTAATTTAAAATTACCGATCACCCGGTAAAAAGGGGTCTTGGTGAACGAACGGATCTCCCGTTCTCTGTTCACAATCATGCCCAGGACACAGGTCATGACACGACCTACGGAGATCACCGCCCGGTCTCTTTTCAGATACCCTTTTACTGTATTGCCGTATTTTAGCGTCAGGGCTCTGGAAAAATTAATACCCATCAGGTAATCTTCCTTGGCCCGCAGGTACGCGGCATTTCCCAGATTATCGTAAGCCGAGAGATCCTTGGCCTCCCGGATCCCCCGCAGGATCTCTTCCTCCGTCTGGGAGTCGATCCATACACGCTTCCGTTCCTTGCCCTGTACCCCCGACATCTGTTCCACCAGACGATAGATATATTCTCCCTCTCGTCCGGAGTCGGTGCACACATAAATCGTCGTGACATCCGGCCGGTTCAGCAGGGAGCTTACGATCATATACTGTTTTTTGGCGCTCTCAATCACTTCGTATTTGAAATCCGTCGGCAGAAAAGGCAGGGTATCAAAGCTCCATCTGCGGAACTTTTCATCGTACACCTCTGGATAACTCATGGTCACCAGATGTCCCACACACCAGGTAACGATAGCCTCTTCCGACTCCAGATAACCGTCTTTGGAACGCATATTGTATTTTAAAGCATTGGCAAATTCCCTTGCCACGCTAGGTTTCTCTGCAATAAATAAATTTTTACCCACGTAATACCATCTTTCCTGTCTTACGATCCCTCATCCACGGAGTGAAACGATAATTTCTCGTATCCTTTCTCCGTCAATGCCGTCTCATATCCATTCTCTCCAAACACCATGATGTCGTCCGCAGCGACCCGTTCCTTTTTCATGGCCCCACGCAGCGCATTATAATCTTTCGAAGTATAACATACTGTGCCGGAATAATCCACCACGATCTTCCTGCCGGTCTCTTCCCCGCACAGGAAATAGATCTTCCCCTGTCTGCTGTTCCAGAGTTCCACCGAGCGGAATCTCCCCTGCAAGATCTCCTGACAGATCCGCCGGTAGGATACCATCAGGAATTTCCCATAATCCTCCCGGATGTATCTTTCATAGAATACCCTGCCGGTCTCCTCCCCGGAAAAAGGCTGGTACGGAAACAGGAACCGGAAATAAAACCTTACGAAAGAATTACAGATCTCATAGGTGCCGGGCAGCACCTTCTCCACCAACTCCAGTTCCATCAGGTTCTTCAGATATACGCTGATCTTCGCCCGGGAAAAACCGGTATGTGCATAAATGTCATTTAACTTGCCCCATTTATCGTCTGCGATGGTGGCAAGGATCGTATCATAGACCGCTGTCTCCCGCAATTCCTCCGACAGCCATCTTATCATAAGTTCCGGCAGAAAACTGTCTCTCTGTAAAAACAGCCGGATCATATTCTCTTCCACGGAAGTCTGTGGATCCAGCATTCTCCACAGTCCCGGCAACCCGCCCAGCGCCCCGTACAGCGTAATGCTCTCCTGTACCGTATAGCCGGAAAATATCCTGCGCATGGAGGAAAAAGGCAGTTCCTTGACTTTCAAAAATCCACTGACGGAAAATGCCAGATTTCCCACTCTGGAGATCATGCTGTTCTCCACCCAGCCGGAGGCATACGTGGACAGAATCACCAGCAGTGCTTCTTTCTTCTCCTTCAGAAAACGGATCAGTTCCTGTAAAAATAAAGTATCTCCTTTTAAAAGATACTGAAAATTCTCTATGATAAGTACCTTCTTTTCCGCTGCCGTTTCGCCTTTCCGGGTGGTCAGACATTCCAGCAGTTCCCGCCAGGAGGGATAGTCTGGAATCACTTTTCCCCGGCTTTGCAGTTCCTGTCCCCACAGATATTGCTGTTCTCTGGAGGAGCAGTTGCACGCGCAGCAGCGGAGTGTTTCTTTTTCTTCCGTAAAAGCGGTTAAGAGAGCCGTCTTACCAACGCCTCTCTGTCCATATACCACCAGGATCTGGCTTCCCGGTCTCTTATAATGATTTTCCAAAAAAGCTGTTTCCTGTTCCCTTCCAGTTAACATGGCAGCCTCATTCTTTCTGCAACAACAGATCAGTAGATCTTCTGTAATAGTTGTTCGATTTCCTCCTGTGACAGCGGTTTTCCGAACAGATAGCCCTGAATAATATCACAACCGATGGCCCGCAGATACTTATACTGCTGTTCCTCCTCCACCCCCTCCGCAATGGATTCAAAGCCTAAAGACTTCACCATGCTGACAATGGATTCGGTAATAATGCGGGTGGCGGAGTCCGTCAACAGTGTATCGGTAAAGGACTTGTCGATCTTCAGTGTATTGATGGGCAGCTTCTTTAAATAAGACAGGGAAGAAAATCCCGTCCCGAAATCATCCAGGGAAATTCTGATCCCGTACTCCTTCAACAGCTGCATTTTCTCGGTCACTGCCCGGAAATCGTCGATCAGTATGCTCTCCGTGATCTCCAGTTCGATCTCTTCCGGAGCCACATCGTATTTGTGGATAATGTTCAACAGGGAATCCACAAAATCTTCCTTCTGGTACTGCAAAGCGGAAATATTCACCGACAGTACGAAGGGAACACCGTATCGGTTTCTCCATTCGGAAAAGGTCCGGATACTCTGTTCCAGCACCCAGTTACCGATGGGAATGATCGTACCGTTCTTCTCCGCAATGGGAATAAATTTCGCTGGACTGATCATTTTGCCGTTGCCGTCCTTCCAACGGATCAGTGCTTCCACGCCGCGAAGCTTCTGATTACCCGCATAATACTGGGGTTGATAATACAAAAGAAAGTTATTCTCGAAGACAGCTTCCTTTAACTTGCTGTCCAGTTCCACGTTCTTCAGAAAATCGTTCAGGATCGGCGTATCGAAATACTGAATCCGGTTCCTGCCCATGGACTTGCCCTTGAACATTACGATCTCAGCGCAGTTGATCAGTTCCAGTGCGGAGCTCGCCGCTTCCGGATATTCCGCAACACCGACGCTTACGGTAATGTTCAGGATCTGCCCGCCCACCAGATAAAAGGGCTCTCTGGTGCGTTTTACGATCTCCTTATGAATATGTTCTACGCTTCGATTCCCACAGGGATCATAGATTGCCATACAGTAGACATCACTGGTCAGGTGGCAGACGATCACATCGTCCCCGTTAAATTCCTTCAGGAAAGAACCGAATTGCTGTACCAGTTCATCTCCCGCCACGATTCCCAGTCCGTCATTTACCTTGCGGAAATCATCAATATCAATGACAAGCACGCTGACCAGCCGGTTGTCCTCTTTGGCCCGATGTAAGTACTCGGTCAGCAGGCGCACAAAATAATTACGGTTGTACAATCCCGTAAGACTATCGTAATACGCCATATAGAGAAGTTCTTCATTCTGTGTCTTCTGTTTTGTGATATTCTGTACCACGATGATCTGATCCGCAGGTCTGCCATCCTCGTAGAAGATCCTGCAGGAAAATTGCAGCCAGGTCTTCTTCCCCCGCTGCATACATTCCACAGTGGAAGTCTCCTGACCGCTTTTTTCCAGAAACAGCATATCTCTCAATGCCAGTACATACGGTTCATCTACCGTCTCCTGAAGCTTTACGAAATCCCGCCTGTCCTGTATCCGGAAGTCAAAAAAGTCCTCCCATTTTCCCAGTGTCGTAACGGTATTCTTCTCAAAAGAATAGTAGATATATGCATAATCCATGGTATCGCACAACAGTCGATACATTCTCTCCTTAGCGCTCAGTTTCTGATTCATTGCGCGCATAAGATCCAGCTGATAGCGTAATTCGTTCATAACCCCACTCACCCTTTATTTTTTGGTGATGTAACCCTGTGCTTTCAAAAGTTCTGCGCAAAGCAAAGCTCCCCCAGCCGCTCCGCGTAAGGTATTGTGTGACAAACCTACGAACTTGTAATCATATACGGTATCCTCTCTCAGACGTCCTACGCTGATACCCATACCGTTCTCAAAATCCACATCCAATGCTACCTGAGGTCTGTTGTCCTCCTCCAGATACTGGATGAACTGCTTCGGTGCGCTGGGAAGTCCCAGTCTCTGAGGCTCACCGCTGAAACTAACCAGCTTCTCGATCAGCTGCTCCTTGGTGGGCTTCTTACGGAATTTTACAAATACGGCTGCGGTATGTCCGTTCAGTACCGGAACACGGATACACTGGCAGGTGATCACGGGAGAAGTTGCGGGAACGATCTTGTCGCCTTCCACTTTACCCCAGATACGTAAGGGCTCTTTCTCACTCTTCTCTTCCTCACCGCCGATGTAAGGGATGATATTGCCTACCATCTCGGGCCAGTCTTTAAAGGTCTTGCCTGCGCCGGAGATCGCCTGATAGGTGGTGGCTACCACTTCATAAGGCTCGAATTCCTTCCATGCGGTCAGCACCGGTGCATAGCTCTGGATGGAGCAGTTGGGCTTTACAGCAATAAATCCTCTGGTGGTTCCCAGTCTCTTCTTCTGTGCCTCGATGATCTGGAAATGCTCGGGGTTGATCTCGGGTACTACCATGGGAACATCGGGAGTCCATCTGTGGGCACTGTTGTTGGATACCACAGGAGTCTCTGTCTTAGCATATGCTTCTTCAATGGCCTTGATCTCATCCTTGGTCATATCTACCGCACTGAATACGAAATCTACCTGTGCAGCTACTTTTTCCACTTCATTGACATTCATAACTACCAGCTTTTTTACAGCCTCGGGCATAGGGGTGGTCATCTTCCAGCGGTCACCCACAGCCTCCTCATAAGTCTTGCCTGCGGAACGGGGGCTGGCCGCGATGGTCGTTACCTCGAACCAGGGATGGTTCTCCAACAGGGAGATGAATCTCTGGCCTACCATACCGGTTCCGCCCAGGATACCTACACGTAATTTTTCACTCATTTTTGATTTCCTCCTCATCTTTGTGCATTTTTATTTATCTGCAAAAGACCTGTCCCGTTTCCACTTACGAAAGACGGTCTTCCAAAGACTGCTGATAGTCTTCTATGGCATCGTTTTTCAGGTACTCTTTACTTTTCTCAATGACCTGTTTCATCATTTCCGCCCCAGGTGCTCCGACGGTCAGACGCTTCTCCACACAGGTCTTTAAGGAAATGGCATCGTAAATATCTTCATCGAATTTATCACTGATGGAACGAAGTTCTTCCAGACTTAAGGCATCAATGGAAGTATCCTTTTCAATGCAGTACAACACCAGACGGCCGATAATGCCGTGGGCATCCCGGAAAGGAACTCCCTTGCCCACCAGATAATCTGCGGCATCCGTAGCGTTGGTAAATCCGTTCATGGCACTCTTCGCCATGCGGTCCTTACGGAACTTCATGGTCTTTATCATGCCGGTAAACAGGGTAATGCAGTCTGCCGCGGTATCCATGGCATCGAAAGCCATCTCCTTGTCTTCCTGCATGTCTTTATTGTAAGCAAGGGGCAGGCCCTTCATGGTGGTCAGAAGTGCCATCAGGGCACCGTAGACTCTTCCGGTCTTGCCTCTTACCAGCTCTGCGATATCCGGGTTCTTCTTCTGGGGCATGATGCTGCTTCCGGTGGAATAGGCATCATCCAGCTCTACGAACTGATATTCATTGGAATTCCAGATGATGATCTCTTCGCTGAAACGGCTTAAGTGCATCATGGTCGTGGACAGAGCAGCCAGAAACTCGATCAGGTAATCTCTGTCCGCCACGGAATCGATGCTGTTCAGCGTCGGTCCCTCAAAGCGAAGAAGTCTTGCGGTATAGTCGCGGTCCAGCGGATAGGTGGTGCCTGCCAGTGCTCCGGCTCCCAGAGGACAGTAATTCATACGCTTGTAGATATCTGCCAGACGCTGTCTGTCTCTCTTGAACATTTCAAAATAGGCACCGTAATGATGGGCCAGGGTAATGGGCTGCGCCTTCTGCAAATGGGTGAAACCGGGCATATAGGTCTCCAGATTGTTCTCCATGGTATCCAGAATGGCCTCCAAGAGTTTTTTCAGAAGTCCGTCGGTCTCTGCCACTCTCGCTCTGGTATAGAGACGCATGTCCAGTGCCACCTGGTCGTTACGGCTGCGTCCGGTATGAAGCTTTTTACCCGCATCACCGATCCGGTCGATCAGTGTTGCTTCCACAAAGCTGTGAATGTCTTCCTGAGTCTCATCAATTGCCAGCTTCCCGGCATCCACATCCTCCAAAATACCGTCCAGTCCTTCAATAATGCTCTTTCTCTCCTCCTCGGTGAGAATCCCCTGCTTTGCCAGCATGGTGGCATGTACGATACTGCCGGTGACATCTTCATGAAACAATCTTTTATCAAATGTTATGGACGCATTGAAATCAAATACCAGCTGATCGGTCTGTTTCGTAAAGCGTCCTCCCCATAATTGTGCCATGGTTTTTCTCCCATCTTATTATTCTTTTCTTCCAGTAGCCTGTCAGACATTTTTTCTCATAGACATTGATTGCAATTAATCATATCACAAACGACACTTTAATGCAATACAGTGAATTTTATCACTTTCCCGGTGCAGAAAACACCTTTTATTTCTAAATTCATACAATAACAATAAATATTCAAGTTAAGGAAGTATGCCTTTTTATGGGAGCTCTCATCGAATTAAAAAATATAGGTTACTCCTATCATAACCTGACAGGCGAGACCGGTGCCATAAAAGATGTCTCCTTTCAGGTGGAGGAAGGGGAATTCGTCGCTCTGGTGGGTCCCAGCGGCTGCGGCAAATCCACTCTGCTGTCCATCATTGCGGGGCTGCTTGCTCCGGAGACCGGTACTATCGTGGTCAACAACCCCGACGGATCCCTCCACTATCCCCGCATTGGCTATATGCTGCAGCACGATCACCTCTTCGAATGGCGCACCATCTACCAGAATGTCACTCTGGGGCTGGAGATCCATCACTCCCTTACCAAAGAGCGCACGGACTATGTGAAACAGCTTCTGTCCGACTACGGACTGGAAAGCTTTCAGAATAAGCGTCCCAGCGAATTGTCCGGCGGTATGAAGCAGCGTGCTGCCCTGATCCGCACCCTTGCTCTGGATCCCCAGCTGCTCCTGCTGGATGAGCCCTTCAGTGCCCTGGATTACCAGACAAGGCTGATGGTGTCCGCGGATATCTGCCGTCTGATCCGCAAGGCCGGCAAAACCATGATCATCGTCACCCACGATCTGTCGGAAGCCATCAGTCTGGCAGACAAGGTCTATGTACTGTCCGCAAGGCCGGCAACGATCAAAGCGGTACTGCCCATTCATCTGACACTTCCGGATGAATCGCCATTAGCCGCCAGAAATGCACCGGAATTTCCATATTATTTCAAACAACTTTGGGAGGAATTGACGGATGAAACCACGAAATGACCAAATTCTGACGGTTCAGGAACAATATCTTCGAACACACAAAAGCCATCACAGGCAGGTCTCCTTCCTGCGCTTTTTTCTTCTGGGAATCTTCCTGCTTCTGTGGGAAGTGAGCGCGGATCTGGGCTGGATCGACAGTTTCTTTTTCTCCAGCCCCCACAGAGTCGTGCTGTGTCTGGGAGAATTGTGGAGGTCGCGTTCCCTTCCGCTGCATATCGGTATCACATTGTTGGAAACGATTCTCAGTTTCCTGCTGGTGTTCCTCGTAAGTCTCCTGTTGTCCACCCTGCTATGGTTCTCCAGACGCCTGTCGGAGATCTTAGAGCCTTACCTGGTGTTACTCAACAGCCTTCCGAAATCCGCCCTTGCCCCTCTGTTCATCGTCTGGCTGGGCACCGGAATCAACACCATCATCATCGCCGGGATCTCCGTGGCCGTCTTCGGATCCATCATCAGCTTCTACACCGCCTTTCATCAGGTGGACCCGGAAAAGGAGATTCTGATCCGCACCCTGGGCGGAAGCCGCAAGGATATCTTTTTCAAAGTGGTACTTCCGGGATCCATCCCCACCCTGCTCAGTACCACCAAAGTCAACATTGGACTGTCTCTGGTGGGCGTTATCATCGGAGAATTTCTGGCAGCCAGACGGGGACTTGGCTACCTGATCATCTACGGTTCCCAGGTATTCCAGTTGGATATGGTGATCAGTTCCATCCTGTTGTTATGTGTCATCGCCATGTTACTCTACCTGCTGACGCAGTCCCTGGAACATTACAGTAAAAAGCACCGCACCTGACCTTCCGGAGATCTTCGGACGTCTTTCGTCTTACGATCTCCTACATAATCTACCGGCTTTTGCATCATTCTTTGCAAAATAATAAATTTTACAGTTGCAAAAATTCCCAAGAACATATATAATAACCTAGTCCGCTGAAATAGCTCAGTTGGTAGAGCACTTCACTCGTAATGAAGGGGTCGTGGGTTCGAGTCCCATTTTCAGCTTATTTTATATATTTGCAAAAAGAGAAAGCATTCCGCTTTCTCTTTTTTATATACAAATCGAGCAGGAATCAGCCTGCTCGATTTACATCTAAAATATCAAACTATCAGATCAGGGACCGCAATGACTGGCCATACTGTTCCAGAATCTCCAGAAAAATCACTCCCCAGGCAAACCCCAGCGTCCTGCCATTTGCCTTCTCACGAAGTTCCTGTACCAATAAGATCACGGATATGACCACGCAGAACAGTAAAAAGCTGTAGGTACGGTAGGAAGACCCGTAAAGCGTCTCTGAGAACCCCATCGCCATACGGCTTCCCGCCCCCATGAACAGAAGGCTGAGTATGGTAACCTTTCTCCGCAGCGTGTCCACGGTCAGCCAGACGCCAAGGAATACCGACGCCGTCAACAGGATCGTCAGCAGAAACAACAACACATTTTTTCCTTCCGACAAAGGACCGATCTCCGGCATTCCCAGTGCCACCTCTGGAAGCGGCTGCAGCAGATCGATGCCGGTTCCCTTCCATAGCAGATTACTTCCCAAGGGAATCGCCGTAAAAAGGACGGCCCATCTCTTCTTTTCCTTCCTGCCTATGGCAATCAGAAACAGAAGTAAAAAAAATACGGTCAACAGCGGAATCTGTCTGTAGTAAAGATATGCCACCGTAGCGGTATAACCATGAAACAGTTTTTGTCCCACCGTCCATTGCGCATAATCCGGGATCCAGGTTCCGTAAGTATTCATGCGGAAACGGTGTCCCGGTGCAAAATACAGGGCCGCATATCCCAGAATGGCGGCAATCTCTTCCAGCCACAGCAGATTTCTCACCTTCCGAAGGCTGTCGTTTTTAAAAGATACGATCAGCAAAATCGTCAGGAAAAAGATCAGTGAGATCGCATATTGATCCTGATTGGTGGTATAGATAACGGAAAGGATCACCGAAAGATACATCCACCCTGACGTTTTTCCCCTGGTCAGTCTCTGTTTTATTGCCGTAAATACTACCAACATTGTAAAAAAGGGGTACAAATAATTGGCGATCGTGGCAATATATCCCGCTGTTGATAAAATCTGGAACGGGAACAGCAAAAAAGCTCCACACGCAAGCAGCGTATTTTCCGCACTGCTTTTCTCCGTAAATAAATACCGGAGCATTCCTGCGATTGCCATGATCACACCGATATCCAACAGTTTCCAGAGTTTCGAAGGCAGAAAGCAGCTCACCCATGCCACTGCATCCGTCAGCACTCTTCCGCTGTCCTGCCATCTTTTTCCCACAAGTTCCCCAAAGGACTGGTTCAGAAGCTTCAGATCATCCCCGCTGTAATGAAAACTGAAATGGATTCCTGCCAGCAACAGTACAAAAATCCCCCAGAAAATTCCCTTTTTGCGAAGATCATCTTGCTCCCTTATCATAAATTACCCCCAATGCCCTCGGCGCACCGTTCTGCTTGGAGAAGAATACCAATAACAACAGAGTCAGTACATAGGGCAGGATCATTACCAGATCCTGATAGCTGCTGGGCATCTGCAATACCTGTACCAGCCGGTAACCGCCGGATCTGGCAAATCCGAATAGCAGACATGCTCCCAGTGTCGGCAGAATACGCCAGTTACCGAAGATCAGCGCCGCGATGGCCAGATATCCGTAGCCCACATAGATACTGGAGGAAAAGTTCGCGGAGATGGAATACGCAAAGCAGATACCGCCCAGTCCGGATAACGCTCCACAGATCATAATGGCTGCCAGACGGATCTGTCCCACCTGTCTTCCGGCCGCATCCACTGCGTGGGGATTGTCACCGCAGGCCCGCAGATGCATGCCGAAGCGGGTCTTATACATCACAAACCATGCGATGAATGCCACCACCACGATCACAATCTCAAAAGGATACAGATTGGTAAACAGTGCACCCAGCACCGGAATCTTTGAAAGTCCCGGAACCGTGATTCTGGAAGATACGGTCAGTACAAACTTATCTGAGGTGGCACCAAACACCACTCTGTTAAACAGTTTCGTCAGATATGCCGTCAGAGCCATCGCCAGAATATTCACCACCACACCGCTGATGACCTGATTCGCTTTGAACTTCAGGCACAGCAGTGCATGGATCAGTGCAAAAATGCTTCCGCCTACCGCTGCCATGACCATGGCAATATAGAAAGGCACCGGAGAATCTCCGGCGAAGTTCCCTGCAATGGCAACAGCAATAAAAGCCCCGATAAAGGCTCCGAACCCCTGTAAGCCTTCCACGGCCAGCATCGTCACGCCGGATTTTTCACAATAGATGCCGCCGATGGCCATGATAAATAACGGTAAAGCAAAGGATAACCCGTCAATGATCACAATATCCATTTATTTGTCCTCCTTTGTCTTATTGGCCTTCTCTCTTCTGCTGCGTTCCATCTTCCATTTAATGTAGGCATTGCACGCACTGAACAGGAGAATGATACCGGTGATAACGGAGGCGATCTCCGCATCCACTCCGGCTGCCGATTTCATATAAGTACTTCCCTTGCTGATCAATGTGATCAACATGGTGGAGAAAATAATTCCGAAGGGATTGTTGTTGCCGAGCAATGACACCGCGATGGCATCGAATCCCGTGCTGATCAGTACCTTGGGCTGAATGGAACCCACATAGCCCAGATAATAGGTCACACCGGCAAGTCCGGCCAGCGCACCGGAGATCGTCATGGACAGTACCATGCTTCTGCCGACCCTGATACCCGCATATTTTGCGGCGCTGCGGGAATATCCCACGGCCTTCAGTTCATAACCCAGCTTCGTCTTTTCCAATAAGAACCACACTGCCACCACGGTAAGCAGGGCAAGAATGATTCCCAGTGGAATATCCATCTTCAGATTTCCCACCACAGTATCCATCAGGGTCAGCCTCGAAGCTGCAGAGATCTCTTTCGACTGTCTGGAGACCGGATCCACGAAAAAGGTATTGATAAAGAAACTGATCACATACTGAAACGTATAGTTTAACATAATAGAGGAAACAACTTCGTTGATGTTAAACCGGTATTTCAAAAAACCGATCAAGGCACCCGCCAGCCCTCCGACGATCAGACCAATGATCACCACCAACGGTTTTGCCAGTACGGCATTCAGGCTGCTGTATCCTACAACACAGCTGGCGATGAATCCGGCGGCCAGCATCTGCCCGGAGACACCGATGTTAAACAGTCCGGCCCGTAGTGCCACCGCCACCGCCAGGGCCGCAAAAATCATGGGAGTAAAATAGTTCACATAACTCATAAAATCCGTCAGCATACTTTTGTAGCTGGCGTAGGAGGTCTTGGGTGCCAGTCCGCTTCCCTGTAACAGTGCGTAATATGCCTTAAAAGGGTTGGAGCCGGTCACGGCAATGATTGCACCGCCCACCACCAGGCTGCAAAGGATCGCAAGGAGGGGAACCTTTACCGCATTCCAGAATTTTGTCACCGTTTTCATGCTCTTACGCCTCCTTTTCTTTCTTTTTTACGCCCATCATGAACTCACCAACTTCATTGGTGGTCAGTTCACTGGCTTTGGCGATCTTCTGTATACTACCGTTGTAAATAACTGCGATGGTATCCGCGCAGTTCATGATCTCCTCCAGTTCCAGGGAGATCAGAAGGATCGCCTTGCCCTTGTCTCTCTCTGCAATGATCTGCTTATGAATATTCTCTATAGCGCCGATATCCAGTCCACGGGTGGGCTGCACGAAGATCATCAGGGAAGAATCCTGTTCCACTTCTCTTGCAATAATAGCTTTCTGCTGATTACCGCCGCTCATAGAGCGTACCACAGTCTTGCTGCCCTGTCCGCTTCGGATATCATATTTTTCTATCAGTTTTTCACTGTTATCTTCAAAAATCTTCTGGTCCAGCACTCCCTTATGGCAAAACGGCTCTTTGTAATAATTGCGAAGCGCCAGATTCTCCGAAAGTGTAAAATCCATGACCAGTCCGTAATTCTGTCTGTCCTCGGGAATATAGGAGATTCCTTCTGCCGTACGTTCTCTGATGGACAGATTCGTAATATCTCTGCCGTTTAACAGGATTCTGCCGGAACGCACCGGCACCAGTCCCGCAATGGCATCTGCGATCTCTACCTGTCCGTTGCCTGCCACACCTGCAATAGCAACGATCTCTCCGGAATGTACCTCCAGAGATACCTCCTTTACCACCTGAAAATCCTGCTTGTTATAGACATTCAGATGCTGTATGTCAAGGATGGTCTTACCCGGTTTTGCGGGTTCTTTTTCTGTCTCGAAACTGACTTCACGGCCTACCATTTTATTGGCCATGACTTTGGTGGATGTGGTCGCCACATCCATAACATCCATCAGGCGGCCGCGGTTTAAAATAGCACATCTGTCTGCGATCCGTTTGATTTCTTCCAGTTTATGTGTGATCAGGATGATGGTCTTGCCGTCATCCCGCAGAGACTGGATAATCTTCAACAAAAAGTCGATCTCCTGCGGAGTCAGAACTGCCGTGGGTTCATCAAAAATGAGGATCTCCGCTTCTCTGTAAAGCATCTTTAAGATCTCTACTCTCTGCTGGGTAGAGACATTGATATCGCTGATCACATCGGTAGGATTCACTGCCAGTCCGTATTTCTCCGAAAGGTCCCGGATATCCTGGTTTGCTTTTTTCATATCCACTACCGGAATACATCCCAGTACCTTCTTCACCGGTTCCATACCCATAACGATATTCTCTGCAATGGTGTAGTTGGAGACCAGTTTGAAATGCTGGTGTACCATACCGATGTTTAATTTGGTGGCATGATTGGGGGATTCCAGCTTCACCTTTTCCCCCCGGATATAGATTTCTCCTTCATCCGGTTCGTACATTCCGAACAGCATACTCATCAAGGTGGATTTACCTGCACCATTTTCCCCCAGAAGGGCAAAAATCTCGCCTTTTTTGATCTGTATCGTCACATCGTCATTGGCAATGATTCCGGGGAAACGTTTGGTGATGTGTTTCATCTCAACAATATATTCCGACATGTTCATCCTCATTTCTGTACATTTTCCTGCCAAAAGCAGCAAATAAATAATAAAAACAAGAAGAAGGTGACAGTTCCTCACCATCACCTTCTTGCCAATTCATTCTTCCTACCAGGTAAAGGTCTCCGGAGTTACACCGTTAAAGTTTGCCGCAGGAACGATCTTGCCTTCTTTTAACAGATCCTGTGCTGCGTTGATCTTCGTGATGACCTCTGCGGTGAGCTGGCATCTGCCTTCCTCACTTACGAAACCGGTAGCATCATCTGCTGCGGTCAGAGTCACATTAGCGCCCTTGAAGGAACCGTCTTTTACTTCGTTCAGTACGTTGTAAACCGTATCGTGCATTACTTTCAGACCACTGGTCAGAACGATATTGCTGTCACCGTTTGCACCGTCATCATACTGGTCAACGTCACAACCGATAACCTTAACGCCGTCAGCTTCCTTGGCAGCGGTGAATACACCGTTACCGGAACCGCCTGCTGCTACGAACAGGATGTCCACGCCTTCAGCGATCAGAGCATTGCCCAGCACCTTACCGGTAGCTTCATCGGAGAAGTTGCCAACATAGTTACCGCCTACATTCGCGCCGGTAACATCGGTACCTGCGTAAGAAGGAAGCTCTACTACTTCTACGTTCATGCCTTCGGTACCGTTCACATATTTCACACCGCACTCGAAACCATACTGATAGTTAACGTTGGAGGGATATGCGATACCGTTTACTACTGCCACCTTACCTGTGGTGGTAGACAGAGCTGCAGCCATACCTGCATAGAAACCGCTCTCCTGCTCAGCATAGTAAGCAGCGTATACGTTGTCGATCACCTGATCTGCGGTTACTTCGGTACCATCAATGGTAGGCCAGGAATCGATCAGGATGAATTTGGTATCCGGATTCTCCTGTGCCAGATTGCCGATACCTGCGAACTGGAAACCACAGCATACAATAACATCATAGTCAGCTACTACGTCAGCTACTGCCTGAACAGCTGCTGCGCTGTCACCGGTCTCCTCACGGATGGGAGTTACGGTTGCGTTTGGATTCTCTTCGATGAACTTCAGAACACCATTGTAGTTGTCCTGATTGAAGGAACCGTCATCCACGCCTGAGGGGCTGGATACGATAGCGATCTTCAGGCCGGGTTCTTCGCTGCCTGTGCCTTCTGCGGCCGCGCTGGTGGTAGCTGCCACGCTGGATTCCGCATTGGTGCCGGCATTGTTGGTGCTGCCGCATGCTACCAGAGAAACAGCCATGACAGATGCAAGTGCAAGTGCCAGAAACTTTTTCATAATTTTTTCCTCCTAAAATGTAAATTAAAGAAACATTTAATCACAACGGTAATATTATCATTACCTTCTGTAAAATTCAATAAAAATTTTCATTTAGCAATAACGCTGTTTTGCGAATAGTCCGGCTGAACTGTTACAGGTTACCGCATATGCACATCCATCTGTGGGAACGGAATCTCGATTCCCGCCTCATCCAGCACATACTTGCACTGTTCCGTGATCCGCCATTTTCCCTGCCAGTAATCCTCATTTTTAAACCAGCACCGCACGCAGAGATTGATGCCGGAATCCGCCAGTGCATCCACAAATACAAACTGTTCCCTGTCCTTCATGATATCCGGATCCTCGGAAAGCATTTTCGTCAGGACTTCTTTCGCTTTCTTCAGATCCGCACTGTAAGAAACAGACACCATCACATCGCAGCGTCTGCATTCCGCCGCAGTAACGTTCACAATGGTATTGTTGGCCAGATTGCCGTTAGGCAGTATGATGGTCTGGTTGTCATAGGTCACCAGCTTAGTATAGAAAATCTGGATTTCCTTCACTGTACCTTCTTTACCGGAAGTTCCCTCCACGATATAATCCCCCACCCGAAACGGCTTAAGCAGCAGGATCAGCACTCCTCCCGCCAGATTAGACAGGCTTCCCTGCACCGCAAGACCGACAGCTACACCGGCAGAACCAAGCAGTGCCACAATGCTGGCCGCATCCACGCCAAAGGAGGATGCCAGCGTCAGGATCAATACAATATAAAGGGACGCTTTCACAAAGGAGTCTACGAACTGGATCACTCCGGTCTCCGCCCCCGCCCGGTTCATGGACTTTCGAATGATCTTGCGAATCAGTTTGATCAGCTGTACACCAATGAAGAAGAACATCAGTGCCAGAGCGATCCGGATGCCCAGATTCAGTGCTTTTTCCGGAAGAGTATTCAGGAAAGAGGCAATCAGCCCCTCCTTTTCCTGCACTTCTTCGATTACGTTATCTGTCAGATCCATGTTGTCTTATTTCTCCTGTTTCTTTTTTGTGGTCTTGCCTGCGGTCTTGCGGATCGGCGTATTCTTGCGGATACGCTTCTCAATTACCTTTTCCAGTTCCGCCTCCGTATAAGGAATAAATTGCAGAATGCTCAATGACAAAGGAGCCAGTTTCACGGTGACGGACTGTTTTCTGTCGTCCCATTCCACGTCTTCCGCCCGCTTTACGCGGTCATTGACCACACCGGTACCGCCGTATTGCACAGCATCTGTATTCAGAATCTCCTTGTATTTTCCCTCGTAAGGAACCCCTGTGGTAATCTCTCTGGGTACACCGGAGAAGTTCGCTACGACCAGAAGCAGTTCCTCCGCCTCTTCTCCCTTACGCACAAAGCTCACATAGCATTCATTGGCGGAGATCTCGTTCATCCACTGGAAGCCCTTCGCCTGATCATCGCACTCATACAGTGCCTTATTTTCGCGATAGAGTGCATTCAGATCCCTCACCAGTTTCTGGACACCGGCGTTTTCCTTCTGTTCCTCTAACTGCCACTCTACCTGACGCATTTCGTTCCATTCCTTTTCTTCCGCCAGATCCTGTCCCATGAAGAGAAGCTTCTTGCCGGGATGGGTCATCATGTAGCCGTAGGTCAGGCGTAAGTTGGCAAGCTTCTGTTCCCTGTCACCGGGCATCTTGCCAAGCAAAGTTCCCTTGCCATGTACCACCTCATCATGGGAAAATACCAGCATGAATTTCTCGCTGTAGGCATAGATCATGCTGAAGGTAAGTTCCCCGTGGTGATGGCTGCGGAAGTAAGGATCGTATTTGATATAATCCAGATAATCGTTCATGAAGCCCATATTCCACTTCAGGTCAAAGCCCAGGCCTCCCTCTTCCAGAGATCCGGTGATCATGGGGAATGCCGTACTTTCCTCCGCGATGGACAATACGCCGGGATCTCTCTTTTTGAGGATCGAATTAAAATGCTTGATCAGTTCGATGGCTTCCAGATTCTCGTTGCCGCCGTACATGTTGGGAATCCAGCCCCCGTCCTGTTTACCGTAGTCCAGATAAAGCATGCTGGCCACCGCATCCATCCGGATACCGTCCGCATGATATTTTTCCACCCAGAACAGGGCATTGGCGATCAGGTAGTTCGATACCTGGGGACGACCGTAATTGTAGATCAGGGTTCCCCAGTGCGGATGGCTGCCCTGCCTGGGATCCTGATGCTCATAGAGGCAGGTACCGTCGAAACCGGCCAGTCCGTAAGTATCTCTGGGGAAATGGGCGGGTACCCAGTCTAAGATCACTCCGATCCCCGCCTTGTGCAGTTCATTCACGAAGAACATAAAGTCCTCCGGCGTGCCGTATCTGGCGGTGGGTGCATAATAGCCGATCACCTGATAGCCCCAGGATCCATCCAGAGGATGCTCCATGACCGGCATCAGTTCCACATGGGTGTATCCCATCTTTTTCACATAGTCGATGACCTTCGGTGCGATCTCGCGGTAGTTCGCGTAATCCTGTCCCTCCCCCGGTGTCACGAAGCTTCCCAGATACATCTCATAAACGCTGACCGGAGCATTTCCGCACTGATAGCTTTCCCGCTTTTTTAAAAACTCACTGTCATCCCATTGGAATCCATGCAGATCGGCGATCACAGAAGCCGTCTCCGGTCTCTTCTGTGCGGCATTGCCATAAGGATCCGCCTTGAGATAAGTCAGTCCGCCCCTGATCTTCAATTCGTATTTATAGCAGTCTCCTGCCTCTGCTCCGGGTACAAACAGTTCAAAGATACCGGAATCCCCTAACCGTCTCATCTGATGAATGCGACCGTCCCATCCGTTAAAATCGCCCACTACGCTGATGCGCATGGCATTCGGTGCCCAGACGGCAAAGTACGTTCCGCTCTCTCCGTCCAGTTCCATGGGATGTGCTCCCAGCTTTTCGTAGATGGTGTAATGAATGCCGGCTGCAAAACGATCCATGTCCTCCTTCGTAATCTGGGGAACATGCCGGTAAGCATCCCCGCAGATCATTCTGTGGGCTTCCCGGTCTTCCGTCTTTCCATATTCCACTACATACTCATAAGGCGCCATTTTCCCCGCATTCACCAGAGCGGCAAAATAGCCCTCTTCATCCGCCAGTTCCATGGGCACATCCGCCAGAAATGCTTCCCCTACCTGTCCGGTCTTCTTCCAGTGGATCGTCACCTTTTCCGCTCCCGGAAAATACGCCTGTACCAGCATTTTGCTTCCCTGCTTGTGGGGTCCCAACAGTTCATGGGGATTGTCACATTCGGAATAAGTAATCTCTTCTATCTTGGGCCAGTTCATCAGTTTGTAAAGTTTGTTTGTCATACTCCCTCTTTTCTGCGGCGTCATTTCTGCTGCGTTCTATTCTGTCACTTGTAATGCTTATTATTGTCGTCCGTCTCACCGTTCTATCTCATGCAGAAACAGGCCGCTGCGAAGCTTCGGTTCGAACCAGGTGGACTTCGGAGGCATCAGCCGTCCGGCATCCGCCACCGCAAAAAGCTCCGCAATGGAGGTGGGATACATGGAAAACGCCACCTTCATATCGGTATGTACTCTCCGTTCCAGCTCCGCAAGTCCCCGGATACCACCCACAAAATCGATCCGTTTATCGGTCTTCGGATCTTTGATCCCCAGAATGGGATCTAACAGATAGTTCTGTAACAATGATACATCCAGTCCTTCTACGGCATCCTCGTTCATAATTTCTTCTTTCGCGGTCAGGCAGTACCACTCATCCTCCAGATACATGCCGAAAATACCCTTTTTCTCAGGGCGGTAGGGAGTACTCCCCTTTTTCTCTACGGTAAAATGTTCTTCGATCTTTGACAAGAATGTATCAGCATCCATACCGTTTAAATCTTTTACCACGCGGTTATAATCCAGAATCCGCAGTTCCTCATCCGGGAAGATCACCGCCAGAAAATAATTGAATTCCTCTTCCCCGGTATAGTCCGGATGCTGCTCTCTGCGTTTCAGCCCCACCTTCACTGCGGAGGCACAGCGGTGATGTCCGTCGGCAATGTAGATCGCCGGGATCTTCGCAAATGCGTCCTGAATCATCGTGACATCCGCTTCGTCTGAGATCACCCACACCCGGTGTCCGATGCCATCCTCACTGATGAAATCATACACCGGTGCCTGCTTTTTGATCTCTGCGATTTTTTTCGTCAGTTCCTCTTTGGCTCGGTACGCCAAAAAGATCGGTCCGGTCTGCATACTACAGGTATCCACATGGCGGATGCGGTCTTCCTCCTTATCCGCTCTGGTATTTTCATGCTTTTTGATCACGTTGTTCCGGTAATCATCGATGGACGCACAAGCCACCACTCCGGTCTGACTGTTCCCGTCCATGGTCAGCTCATACAGGTAAAAGCACGGCGTCGGATCCTTTACGAATTTTCCTTCCCGGATCCTCTCCCGAAGCATCTGATCCGCCTTTTCATAGACGCAGGATGCGTAAGTGTCCACATCATTGGAAAACTGCGTCTCCGCCCGGTCAATCGCCAGAAAAGATTCCGGATTCTTCTTCACCACCTCACAGGCTTCCTGTCTGTTATATACATCATAAGGAAGCGCCGCGATTTTCTCTTCCATTCCCCTGCAGGGACGATATGCCATAAATGGTCTGATCTGTGCCATGTTCTACCTCCCGAATACTTAGATAAATTCATTCTACCAAATACCGGCTTATATCTCAAGGCTATTTCCATAAACAAGTAGCCCGCGTTGGGGTAAGGACAAGCAGACTCTAAGCAGCCGTCGGTACTTAGTGATGGTACTTTCCTCACTTATGTACCGCTACGGTCTGCGTCCGAAGTGGAAACGGGTCTGCGGTTCTTAGCCCCAATGCGGGCTACGGGATTTAAAAATTATTAATCATCCCAGTTTGTGGAACAGAATACAGTTGGGCATATTGACCTTCATGGCCGGTCCGTTCATGATCATGGTGCCATGCTCCAGGTCAATATGGAAGAAGGTCATAGTATTGCTCTCATGATTCAGGGACACCAGGAATTTATTATCCGGGAAGAACTCCGCATCCTTCGGATATTCACCGCTGACCGGCAGCAGGAAGTTCTTCTTCAACAGCCCCGTCTTCTTGTCTGCGTCAAATACGATAACGGAGTTGTCACCCGCAATGGAGCTGAGAAGATAATTATAGTCCAGAGAGAAACTGAAGGCACTGGCACTGTTGGTGTTGCCTCTGGTCAGTTTGATCAGCTCTACCGTCTGGATCTTCTCGAAAGTGGGATCATTATTGTTATCCGCATACTCGTAAACATCAATATAGCACTTCAGCTCGTGAAGGATATAAATATACTTGCCGTCCTCGGAGATCTTGATATGACGGGGAGCGGATTCCATCTCGCTGCGGATGATGTCCTCCAACTTAACCTTTCCCTTCTCCACGTCAAAACGATAGACATTAACATGATCCATTCCCTGATCGGCTACCAGAAGGTACTTATTATCATGCGTCATGCGGGCACAGTTGATATGGGGGCGGAAATTCCGCTCTGCCATACTGCCCAGACCCTTATGATAGATCTCATCGGTGATCTCTCCGATGGAACCGTCTTCTTTCAACCGAAGTACGGTCAGCTTGCCGTCATGGTAACCGGCTACAAACAGATACTGATCTGTATAGTCTGTGGAAACATAACATCCTCTCATACCATTGATCGGTGCGAAATTGATCAGCTCCAGGTCTCCGTCCGGCTGAATCGTATAGGCTTCCACTCCGAAATCCGTTATAGAATAAAGGAACTTTCCGTTATGGGAAATGGTCAGATAGGAAGAGTTCGTAATCTCTACCTTGTCCTTCTCCTTAAAACGGCCGTTTTTCATATCCACATCATATATTCTGATACCGTGACTGTCCCCCTGTGTATAACTGGAAACATAGGCAACATATTTTTCCTTACTCATGACCGGATCCTCCTTAACGTTCTATGTCTTTTTATGTTTATAAATATAGCACAATTCTAAAAATTGTGAAACATTTTTTCTGCAAAATTCCCGAAAAATACTCCTGTTTTTTCCCTACGGTAAAGTTTATGTAAATTAGCCCGGAAAATACAAAACTTCACATTGACTTTCCGCGTATTTACGTATAATATTAATTCGACTTGCAAAAAATTTTCATTTAGGTTTTTCGAGGATTTTTTGCAGGATTTTTTACATCAGGAAGGAAAAAATTGATGAAAAATGCTTTAGTCAATTTAGTGAACATTTCAAAATCATTTGACAATCAGATGGTTCTGGATGATCTCAATCTGTACATCCGCGAGAACGAGTTCCTGACACTGTTGGGACCCAGTGGCTGCGGAAAGACTACAACCCTCCGTATTCTGGGCGGTTTCGAGACTCCTGACAAAGGTCAGGTCATTTTCGAAGGCCGGGATATCACTAACCTTCCACCCAATAAGCGTAATCTGAATACCGTATTCCAGAAGTATGCCCTGTTCCCCCATATGACCATTGCTGAGAACATTGCTTTCGGATTAAAGATCAGCGGTAAAAGTAAATCTTATATTAATGATAAAATTAAATATGCCTTGAAATTAGTCAATCTGGACGGTTTCGAGAACCGTATGCCGGATTCCCTAAGCGGCGGTCAGCAGCAGCGTATCGCCATTGCCCGTGCTATCGTAAATGAACCGAAACTCCTGCTTCTGGACGAGCCCCTTGGCGCTCTGGATCTGAAGCTGCGTCAGGATATGCAATACGAACTGATCCGTCTGAAAAATGAGCTGGGAATTACCTTTATCTATGTCACCCACGACCAGGAGGAGGCTCTGACCATGTCCGATACCATCGTAGTCATGAACCAGGGTTATATCCAGCAGATCGGTACCCCCGAGAGCATCTATAACGAGCCTGAGAACGCTTTTGTTGCCGACTTTATCGGTGACAGTAACATCATCGGTGCCACCATGATAAGGGATCGTCTGGTAGAGATTCTCGGTGCCCGTTTTGACTGTGTGGATATCGGTTTTGGGGAGAACAAGCCCGTCGACGTGGTCATCCGTCCCGAGGACGTGGAACTGGTGGCTCCGGAAGAAGGCACGATTCAGGGTACCCTGACCCACTCCATCTTCAAGGGCGTTCATTATGAAATGGAAGTTATGGCCAACGGTTTTGAGTGGCTGGTACAGTCCACGAAAATGGTTCCCGTAGGCACCAAAGTCGGCATCAAAGTGGATCCTTTCAACATCCAGATCATGAAGAAGCCGGAATCAGAGGATGAGGAGGCCATTGGAGTCAATGAATAGAAAATTATTATCGCTCCCTTTTATTTTCTGGTCAGCCATGTTCGTTATCGTGCCATTGTGCATGGTCTTCTATTATGGTCTGACCGATAAAAGCGGCGCTTTTACACTGGATAACATTCTGGCCATCGCTACCGCCGAGCATTCCAAAGCTCTGTGGGAGGCAGTTAAGTTATCTGTGATCAGCACTGTGATCTGCCTGCTTCTGGCATATCCCCTTGCCATGATCCTGTGTAACATGAATGTCAACCAGAACTCTTTTTTAGTATTGATTTTTATTCTGCCCATGTGGATGAATTTCCTGCTTCGTACCCTGGCATGGCAGACCCTGCTGGAGAAAACCGGTGTCATCAACAGTGTTCTCTCCTTCCTGCATCTGCCGGCATTAAATATCATCAATACGCCTTCTGCCATTGTACTGGGTATGGTATACAACTTTTTGCCTTTTATGGTGTTGCCTCTATATAATGTACTGGTCAAGATCGACAAGAGTGTGATCAATGCTGCTTACGATCTGGGAGCCAACGGGGTACAGACCTTTATCCGAATCATTTTCCCCTTAAGTCTGCCCGGCATGTTCAGCGGTATCACCATGGTATTCGTTCCCGCCCTGACCACCTTCGTTATCAGTAAAATTCTGGGTGGCAGCAAGATCCTGCTGATAGGCAACGTTATCGAGCAGGAATTCACCCAGACCGGCAACTGGAATCTGGGAAGCGGACTTTCCATCGTACTGATGCTGTTCATCATCTTCAATATGGTGATCTCCGTGATCACGGATAAGGACGGGGAGGCGAACACATTATGATCAAAACAACCGCACAGAAAATATATCTGGGGCTGATCTTTATCTTTTTATATGCCCCCATCGTTACACTGATGGTACTCTCCTTCAACGCCAGCAAGACTCGTGCAAAGTGGGGAGGCTTTACGACCAAATGGTACGTGGCCCTGTTCCAGAACGAACAGATCATGCAGGCTCTGTGGAATACGCTGGCACTGGCAGTGATATCCGCGCTGATTGCCACCTTCATCGGTACGATTGCCTGCATTGCCATGCAGTCCATGAAGCGGACCAGCCGGACGATCCTTATGGGGATCACCAATATTCCCATGTTAAACGCTGAGATCGTTACCGGTATCTCCCTGATGCTATTATTCATCAGCCTTGGGGCGAAATTCGGTTTTGGCACCATCCTGTTGTCGCACATTACCTTTAATATCCCCTATGTGATTTTAAGCGTAATGCCCCGTATGAAACAGTTGAACCCCAGCACCTACGAAGCTGCCCTCGACCTGGGAGCTTCCCATACTTACGCCTTTTTCAAAGTGGTATTTCCGGATATCCTGCCGGGTATCCTGTCCGGTTTCCTGATGGCATTTACCATGTCACTGGATGACTTTATCATTACCCACTTTACCAAGGGGCCCGGTGTTGACACTCTGTCCACCAAGATCTATACCGAGGTAAAAAAAGGAATCAAGCCGGAAATGTATGCATTATCCACCATCATATTTGTAACTGTGCTGATCCTGCTTTTATTAGTGAATTACACACCCAAAGGAAAGAAAAAGTAATAACTTTTTCAATAGATATTCAGGAGGAAAATGAATGAAAAAATTTATTGCACTGCTTTTGTGCGGTATCCTTACCGCAACTGCTCTGACCGGCTGCGGATCCTCTTCCGCCGGTGGTGAAAACGGTGAAGTCATCGTCTACAACTGGGGAGAATACATCGACCCCGAGACCATCACCATGTTCGAGGAAGAGACCGGAATCAAGGTCATCTACGATGAATTCGAGACCAACGAAATCATGTACCCCAAGGTGGAGGCCGGTTCTTCCGCTTATGATGTGGTATGTCCTTCCGACTACATGGTACAGAAAATGATCGAAAATGATCTGATCCAGCCACTGGATTACGACAAACTCCCCAATGCCAAGGAAAATATCGGTGCCCAGTATTACGAACAGGCTGCCGCATACGATCCCGGGAATAAATACTGTGTTCCCTATTGTTGGGGCACCGTGGGAATCATCTATAATAAGACTATGGTAGATACTCCCCCCACCAAATGGGCAGATCTCTGGAACGAAAAATATGCCGACGAGATCCTGATGATGGATTCCATCAAAGACAGCTTCATGGTTGCCCTGAAAAAGAACGGGTTCTCTTCCAACAGTCTGGAGGAATCCGAGTTACAGATCGCCGCGCAGGATCTGATTGCACAGAAGCCTCTTGTTCAGGCGTATGTTGTAGATCAGGTGCGCGATAAAATGATTGGTAATGAGGCTGCTATAGGTGTTATGTTCTCCGGCGATGCTCTTTATGTTATGAGTGAAAATGAAGATCTGGATTTCGTGCTTCCCGAAGAAGGTACCAATGTCTGGATCGACGGCTGGGTGATCCCGAAGAATGCTCCCAACAAGGAAAATGCAGAGAAGTTCATTGATTTTATGTGCCGTGCGGATGTAGCTCTGAAGAATTTTGAATATATCACCTACGGTACCCCCAATGTAGCTGCGCAGGAACTGATCGAGGATGAAGACCTGAAGAATTCTCCTATCGCATTCCCGGATCTGACACAGTATAGCAATCTGGAGACCTTCCTGTATCTGGGAGAAGCCGGCGAAGAGCTTTACAACAAATACTGGAAAGAAGTTATGTCCAATTAATTCTGCCGACAGACAGGAAAAACCCCTGAGCCGATAACAGGCTCAGGGGTTCTTTGTTCTTAAGAATTCTGCTCACATCCGCAGGTCTCACATCTTCCGTCATTTCTTCTGGAAAATGCCGGATCATCCACCGGTGTAAAATTAGGGAAATCCGGTCTGGGCGGTCTGCAATCTCTGTCTCTGTCCGCACCGCTGCGTCCGCTTTCTTCGGAACGGTTTCGTGCGCCGCAGGAGTTAGAGCTGCCACAGGAATTTCCACTTCCGCAGGAATTATTGGAATTACTGCCGCAGCCGTTTCCGCAGGAATTTCCGCCACAAAATAGTAACAATAACAGAATGATACAGTTCATAGGATCCTCTACTTACCACTGTTTTTTACTATTCTATTCCACTTTCTCCAACTGGTGCCAGTCCATGGGATGTTTGTGCTGCACCAGTTCCTCTTTCATAAACCGGAAAGTCTTCTCTTCTCCCTGCGCAGCCAGCATCTCAAGCACATACAGGAGCTTCGCCTTCGTCTCCGGATGGATGGGTGCCTTGTCGGTACCCTGATAATAGTAATCCAGAGGAGATCTGTCCGTGTATTTGTCTCCCATGTAGACCTTGCTGGCGGCGATCCTGTCCATAATCATCTCCGCAATATAGCGATCCGGCATGGGCACAGGTGCCATTCCTCCGGGTAATGCCTGCATACTGTAATCAATCCAGTATTCATAATGGTGCTTGTTCCTGCCCTTATGGTGCAGCCAGGCACTGGAATAGCCAATGTCCTCTCTCTCCGCATTGTTAGGACTGCGTGTACCCTGATAGTATTTTACCCCCACCCAGAACTCTGTGGGGCTGTATTTCGACATATCATGCAAAAGTCCCTGCCGGTATAAGCCCACCTGAAAGCAGCCTTTTGCCACCAGAATCTTATGATATGTGATCGTTTTAAAATGTTTCCAGATATTATGCATTTGTTCTATATCATCCTATATCATTTTTCTGGATTTGGCCGACCCCTTTTTCACCTTCCCGGGCTGTACCCCCACCACGCCTTCATATACAGCAATGCTTCGGGGTGCAATGGTACCTGTCTGGTCTTTGGACTGTTCTTCCCTCTCCTGCACCGTCGGACCATTCTCCGGCTTCTCCGTTGCCAGAACCGGCTTCCATTCCATCCCCTTGGGCAGCTTGGGAAATGCCAGTTTCTGTGGCTCCCAGTGCATGTTCATAGCAACATAAAGGAAGGAATCTTCTCTGCCCTGGGGAGTCTTTGCATATTTTCCGCAATACATAATGCCAACATGCCTGTTATAACTTTCCGTCTGGGGTCTCCAGGCATTCTGTCCGTGGTAGGACAAATCCGGATAGCCGCAGGATAACGTATCCAGAATACGGAGTTCCTCCTCCGGATGCAGGATCGGATGTGCCTTGCGGAAAGCGATCATCTGTTTCCAGAATCCCAGTAATTCCGCATTCTTCTCCCTTTCCCGCCAGTTCAACCATGTGATTTTGTTGTCCTGGCAGTAAGGGTTGTTGTTCCCCTGCTGAGAGTTGCCGAACTCATCCCCCATGAAGATCAATGGAGTAGACTGGGTCAGAAGCAACATGCAAAAAGCATTTTGCAGCTGCTTTTTTCGGAGTGCCTGCACCTTTTTTCTACGGGAGCTTCCCTCTTCCCCACAGTTCCAACTGCAATTATAGTCATTGCCGTCCCGGTTGCCCTCACCGTTGGCCTCGTTATGCTTGTGGTCATAGGACACCATATCCATCAGGGTGAAGCCGTAATAATTGGAAAGATAATGGATTCTTCCCATATTTGCGGGAATATGGCGCATCTCGTACAATACGCCCGAAAGCATATTGTCATCGCCCTTCAGGAATCTGCGCATCGTGTACAGATAATCATCCCGATACTCCGCCAGATTCCGGTATTCCGGCTTCTTTGCAGGATCATAAAATTCCGATGTATCAAAGGAATAATACCACAGTTTCGTTCCGGACAATGCAGGATCCTTTGCCAGTGCCTGTGCGGGAACTCCCTCTCCCATCAGATGAAAACCGTCCACATGATAAGATAATACCCAGAATCTTAAAATATTCCCAATCTCTGCGGCATCCGTTCCCTTTGGGAAATAGAACTGTAAGATCACTTCCATTTTGCGCTTATGGAATTCCTTTACCATAAGACGCAGTTCCTCCGTAGGATCTTCGCCCGCCGCATAGGCGGCCTTGGGTGCATAATAAAAGCCCTCCTGATACCCCCAGTAATTCAGCACCCGGTATCCGGGACATTCCCCATTCTTTTCTCCCGACGTGACTGACAGATCTGTGGTATTCTTCGGAGATAATTCCTCCGGGGTCTCGTCAAATTCATAGATGGGCTGCAATTCCACCGTAGTAATACCGATCTCCTGCAGATAATCCAGTTTCTCAGTCATTCCCGCAAAAGTACCCCGGTGTGCCACTCCCGAGGAAGTATGCATGGTAAAGCCGCGGACATGCAGGCAATAACATACACTCTCCTGATAGGACAGCATCGGACGAGAGTCCTGTTCCCAGTCGAAATCTTCTCCCGGAAATACCGCGATGCGGTTCACATTCTTCCGCGCCTTTCCGTATACCGGTTTGCGAAGGAACCCCTGTGCACGCAGATCCGGCACGGGTACATCCTCTTCATAGAACTGATAGCCGGTCTCCTCCGGATCCAGTTCCAGATATTTACAGTACACATTCCCCATCCGTTCCTCCTGGCGAAACGGGATCCTGTGCAGTCTCTTTCCGCTTTTTCTGTCATATATGATAATGCCGCAATCCTTTTTCCCGGACGCATAGGCAAAACGGATCACTCCGTCTTCCACATGTGCTCCCAGCGGGTAAGGCTTTATTGCATGCTTTTTTTCTGTCATTGTCACACTCCATCTTCTAGCTTTCTGTCACTTGCTGTCTCTTTTCTTCCTTTTTATTATAGTCTGTAAGCGTAAGAAAAACAAGCATTGCAAGAATATCCGTAAGCGGTTATAATAAGGTAACAAAGTACTGTTACACCCAATAAACATAACAGGAGGATTCCCATGGGTAAAAAAGAAAGCTATGAAGATGAAGAAATGACCGTTGAGCTGGAGCTGGAAGACGGCACCGTTGTCAACTGTGCCATCATTACCATTCTCACTGTAGACGCAAAGGACTATATTGTACTGTTGCCTCTGGATGAGGAAGGCGAAAACGAAGACGGAGAAGTATGGTTCTACGGTTACTCCGAGAATCCGGATGACCCGAACGAAGAGCCTATTCTCGCATACATTGAAGATGATGATGTCTATGAGAAGGTTGCGGATGCTTTTGACGAGTATCTGGACAGCTGTGAATTCGATGAGATCATCGACGATAACGATTCAGAGGAATAAGAAATCTGGAAGGGAACCTGGGACGCTCTGCTGTACCTGTAAGGCAGAGAAGTTCCAGGTCTTTTTTTGCCCTGGTCATTGCCACATAGAAGATTCGGCGCTCTTCCTCGCAATGCTCCGGATCCCCCGCATCCCCATGGGGAAATGTCTTTTCATTGCAATCCGGGATCCACACATGATCGAATTCCAGTCCCTTGGCTCCATGTACTGTCAGCAGCCGGATCTCACCGTTTTCTGCCGCCTTCTGCTCTCCGTTCTGTTCCTGTCGCTGCAACTGTTCCCTGTAAAGTTCCTGCGCCTCCTGCCACTCTTCCAAATCTTTATATTTTCCTGCATCCTCCGTGATAAAATCCAGTACTTCCATCCATTCCGTCAGATCCGTCTTTCCCTCCTGTGCGGCCCGCAGACGCAGATATTTCTCATAACCGCATGCTTTCCGCAAAAATACGATTGCCAGCTTCAGCTCCGTGTTTTTCACAAATTCCATCTGTCGTATCCATAGTTTGACCGCTTTCCGTGCCTTTAGCTGTCCTTCGCCTGAAATTCCCATGACCGGATCCCCATAATATTTTTCCAATGCCGGTAAGGACGCTTCGGCTCCGAAGGCCTCTCTGGATATGTTCCGATAAGGTCTGTTACTTACCCGCAGGTAATCCGCTCTTGCGGCACACCCCTGTGCGATCCGCAGATAGGCCAGAAGATCCTGTACAATAAAATGCTCATAAATATTCTTCCCCTTCTCTTTCATGGAAAAAGGGATACCCTCTGCGGTAAGTCTTGCCGCCACACTCTGCATGGCCAGATTCGTCCGAAACAGCACGGCACAGCTCTCTCCCTCTGACCGTTTTTTCAGGCTTTGCATCAGATATTCCAATTGTTCCGAAGCCTCTCCGAATTCCCGGATCCTTACCTGATACCCGTTTTTATAAATATCATTGTCCCGTCCTTCCTGCACCTTCCGTCTGTGAGCTTCACAGGGTTCCAGATCCTTGGGAAAACGGTCTTTGTTCTCACCGATCACCGCCAGAGATGCCTCCACGATATCCTGATGGCTGCGGTAATTTGTCCGAAGCAGAATCTGCTTTGCCCCGAATTCCTGCACAAACTGCTTCATGCAGGCCGGTCTCGCTCCGCGGAAACCATAGATAGCCTGATCATCATCCCCCACGGCAAATACATTCCCGTGCTTTTCCGCCAGAAGCTTTACAATGCTGTATTGCCGGTAATTGATGTCCTGAAATTCATCGATGAGAATATGGGAAAAGCGGTTCTGCCAGACAGCCCGTTGTCCCGGATCCTTTTGTAAAAGTTCCTCACACTCTTTCAGCATGTCATCGAAGTCCAGCCCCCTTATATTCTTTCTCGCCTCCTCATAAGCTTCATATATCTGCGAAAAATGCTCTTTCCATTCCTCCGGCAGTTTCTTTCTGCTGTTTTCCCCATCTCCGGTATTTTTATAATAACCGATAGCTGCAAGAAAGTTCCCGGCAATGTCCGTCAGTTCCGCTGCGGATATTTTTCTACAGTCTTTTATTTTCTTCAGAAGGGGAAGGATAAGAGAATATTTTTGTCTGTTATTTAAGATATTACCTGTTGAAATTCTGCCTGACTTAAGCAGGATCTGATAGAAAACGGAATGAAATGTTCCAAAATTGACGGTATGTGCTTCCTGTGGAGAGATCTGTGTAAAACGCTGTCTCATGGAAAGTGCCGCTTCTCTGGTAAAGGTGATTACCAGAAGCTTTTCCGGGGCGACCTTACGTTCCCGGAGCAGATACAGAATCCTCTGAGTGATGGTGAATGTCTTGCCGGAGCCGGGGCCCGCCAGTAATAACAGCGGCCCCTCTCCGAACGTGACAGCCTCCCGCTGGGAGGGATTTAAGCCTGTCAGATCAGACATTTGCCTGTAATAACTCGATTCCCTTGCGGATTCTTGCCAGAGATTCCTCTTTGCCCAGAACTTCCATGATCTCCGTAGCACCGGCAGGTGTCATCTGCTTGCCGGATACGGCGGTACGGATCGGCCACATGACATAACCGTTCTTGCAGCCTTTTTCCTCCACATATTTTACAAGAGTCTGATACAGCCCGTCATTGCTGTAATCCTCCTGTGCCTCCAGGATCGGAAGCAGATCCTTTAATACCTCCAGAGATGTCTCTGCGGTAGTTTTCATCTTCTTATGTGTGTACATTGCCACATCATACTCCGGAAGCTCCTGGAAGAAGTCTACCAGTCCGGCAATGTCCGGGAATACTTCGATTCGGGTCTTCACCATGGCTGCGATCTTTTTCAGATCCAGAGGCTTGCTGATAGCAGCCTTCAGATAAGGCTCTGCCATCTCATAGAACTTGTCAAAGTCCATGGCCTTCAGATATTCGCCATTCATCCAGCGCAGCTTTACGATATCGAAGACTGCGGGGGACTTGCTGATACGATGGTAATCGAACTCCTTGATCAGTTCGTCCAGGGAGAAGATCTCGCGGTTGTCCTCGGGGCTCCATCCCAACAGTGCCACATAGTTCACAATGGCTTCGGTAATGAATCCCTGATCGATCAGATCCTCGAAGGAAGCATGTCCGCTTCTCTTGGACAGCTTCTTGTGGTTCTCGTCGGTGATCAGCGGCAGATGGATATACACCGGTACCTGCCAGCCGAAAGCATCGTACAGACGTACATATTTCGGGGAGGAGGACAGGTATTCGTTGCCTCGTACCACATGGGTGATGTTCATGGTATGGTCATCTACCACGTTTGCAAAGTTATAGGTAGGGTAACCGTCGGATTTGATCAGGATCATATCATCCAGCTGGGAGTTATCTACGGTAATGTCTCCGTATAACTCATCATGGAACGTCGTGGTGCCTTCCTTGGGGTTGTTCTGACGAATGACAAAAGGCTTGCCTGCGGCAAGATTTGCCTCAATCTCTTCCTTGGACAGGGACAGGCAGTGCTTGTCATATACGGTGATCTCCTTGCCGTCCACAACCTCGGTCTTCAGGGAAGCCAGTCTCTCCTTGTCACAGAAACAGTAATATGCCTCACCCTTATCGATCAGTTCCTTGGCATATTTCATATAAATACCGGTCTTCATACGTTCGCTCTGTACGTAAGGGCCATAACCGCCGTCCTTATCCGGGCCTTCGTCATGCACCAGTCCGGTCTTCTCCAGAGTACGGTAAATGATCTCAGTAGCGCCTTCCACATAACGCTCCTGATCCGTATCCTCAATACGAAGCATGAAGTCTCCGCCGGCATGCTTTGCAATCAAAAATTCATATAATGCGGACCGCAGATTACCTACATGCATTTTACCGGTAGGGCTGGGTGCGTATCTTGTTCTGATCTTTGTCATTTTCTCCTCATTTCCGCAGGAAATCCGTATCCGGTCTGTTCCCTTGCGTCTTACGCTTTCCTGCTTATATATTCCTGTCAGCCCTCTCGCAGAAGGCAGAACCACTTCCTTATTCTACCGCCTTTTTTCAAAAACTGCAACAGTTAAGACAAGGATTTCGGGTGGGGCAGATTCCACCGGAAATGTGCCGCCAGAAACCGGATCGCCATGACCACAAATGCAGCGATAAATACCGCCGGAAGTCTGCCGATACTGCGGTACAGCCAGACACAGCAGATGCCGCCCACCAGGGATGCACAGGCATAAATATGCTTAACGAAAATGTAGGGCTCCTCTCCCGCCATCATATCACGCATCAGGCCGCCACCCACGCCGGTGAGCATGCCGATAAATACCAGTAAAAATGTATTCTCCTGATAACCGTTGTCGATGCCGGACATTACCCCCAGAGAAGTGAATATCCCCAGCCCTACAGAGTCCATGACTAACATGGCCTTGTCATAAAAGGTTCCGAGTCTGCCGCTTAAGAGATCCTGTTTGATATAAAGCAATATAAAAATAGCCAGTGCTGTGGCTACCGAGACGCCGACATACACCGGTTTCTCCAGTGCTGAAGGTAATTTCCCAAGGATCACGTCCCTGGTCATACCTCCGCCCACTGCCGTCACCACGCCCAGCACGCAGATGCCGAAAATATCCATCTGTTTCCGGATTCCCACCATGGCACCTGACGCTGCAAAAGCAATAGTTCCTAATATTTCCATAAAAAATATAATACTGTCCTGAATGTTCATAAAATAATTTCTCCTAAAAGTTCTCCACGCTATTTTATAGTATCTTTCCCGAAATAACAATATCCAATTTTATATTTCTTTCCACAACAAAACCGCCACAGTAATGTGACGGTTTTGTTAGTTATATAAAATTCTTCTATAATCTTTATTCTTTCTCCAGTTCCACCAGTTCCTGATCCACCGTTTCGTCGGGGACTTTTTTCTCCGCTTCGTTCTTGAACTTGTCCACGGCTCTGGCGGCTACGGGGATGGCGATGTTGGTACCTGCTCCGGCGATACAGCCGCCGGGGCAGGCCATACCCTCGATCAGACAACCGTTCATCTTACCGGCTTTGGCAAGGAGCAGAGCTTTCTTACATTCCGCCAGACTCTCTGCATGCTGGATATTGACCGGCGTGCCGGGATAATATTTCTCAATGCAGTCCTTGATGGCGTTGGCGACGCCGCCTGCCACACCGTAACCTCTTCCGGCCGCAGTGGCATCCTTCATCTCATCCATGGCCTTGATCTCGTCCAACAGGATTCCCTTTGCCTCGAACATACCGGTCAGTTCCTCGAAGGTAATGACAAAGTCCACATCGGAACGAACGGTACGCCTGCTGGCTTCCAGCTTCTTGGAGGCACAGGGTCCGATGAATACCACGGAAGCCTCGGGATGTTCCTGCTTGATCAGGCGGGCGGTGGCTACCATAGGGGTCAGCTCGTTGCTGATCTTGTCAATGGTCTCCGGGAACAGATTCTTGGCCATCACGGACCAGGAAGGACAACAGGAGGTCAAGGCAAACTGCTGCTTGCCGGTGGCCACTTCTTTCACATAATGCTCTGCTTCCGCCATACATCCCATATCCGCACCGATAGCGGTCTCGTAGACATCCGCAAAGCCCAGTTCCTTCAGCGCCGTCTTGAACATCTCAGGTGTCACCTTGGGTCCGAACTGTCCCGCAAAAGCCGGTGCCACCTGTGCAATGATGGTTCGACCGGACTGCATGGCACGGATCAGCTGAAAAATCTGGGACTTATCGGCAATGGCTCCAAAGGGGCAGCTTACCATACACTGACCGCAGGACACGCATCTCTCGTTATCAATAACGGCTCTTCCCACATGATCCGACTTGATGGCTGCCACACCACAGGCTGCCTTACAGGGACGCTCCTTATGACAGATGGCATCATAAGGGCAGATCTCACGACATTTTCCACACTTGATACATTTGTCCTGATCAATGACGGATTTTCCGTTTTTCATAGAGATCGCACCCTTGGGGCAGACACTCTGGCAGGGATGTGCCAGACATCCCATACAGGAACTGGTCACTTCATAACGGTTCTCCGGGCAGGCATTGCATGCCGATGGAATGACCTGCATCAGAGGGGGCTCATAATATTTTTCATCGATATTACTCTCTTCCAGCCCTTCCGTCAGATGGCCGGGACGCTCACGGTTCTCCGGACGTAAGCTCATACCCATGGCCAGACGGATGCGCTCGCGGATGATCGCTCTGTCACGATAAACGCTCTCCCAGAACTCTGACTCTTCATAGTCTACGATCTTATAAGGCAATGCCTCCATATCATCCTTCAGATTCTTGGAATTGTAGGCCAGATTGGCCACTTCCTTGAAGACCCTTCTTCTCCGCTGTCTTACCGGAGTATCGATCCCTCTCATGCTGCTCATATCACATTACCGCCTTTTGATATTTTTTTAACACACTAACCATATTAAACCATACTGCCCCCGTAAAAGCAAGAAAAATATCAATAAAAAAACAGGATCCTCCGAAATTTTCTTACGGAAGATCCTGCCTGTGCTGTTTCTTGTTTATTTACTCATGACAACTCTCTTGAAGTTCTTCTTACCTCTGCGGACTACCATGCCCTCTCCATCGAACTGCTCGGGAGCGTAAGCAGTCTTTACATCGGTGACCTTCTCATCCGCTACGACAACACCGCCCTGTTCTACGGCACGTCTTGCTTCGCTGCGGGATGCAGACAGTCCGGATTTTACCAGAACGCCGAGAATATCGATCTTACCATCTGTAAAATCAGCCTCAGTCAGCTCGCTGGTAGGCATTTCTGCGGCATTACCGCCGGTAAACAGTGCTCTTGCACTCTCCTGTGCCTTCTTTGCTTCTTCCTCGCCGTGTACCAGATTGGTCAGTTCGTATGCCAGGATCTCCTTCGCCTGATTCAGCTGGCTGCCTTCCCATTTATCCATCTCGTCGATCTGCTCCAGAGGCAGGAAGGTCAGCATGCGCAGGCACTTTAAGACATCGGCATCTGCCACGTTTCTCCAATACTGGTAGAACTCGAAGGGAGTGGTCTTGTTGGGATCCAGCCATACAGCACCCTTCTGGGTCTTTCCCATCTTCTTACCCTCGGAATTCAACAGCAGGGTGATGGTCATGGCGTAAGCATCCTTGCCCAGCTTTCTGCGGATCAGCTCCGTACCGCCCAGCATGTTGCTCCACTGGTCATCGCCGCCGAACTGCATGTTACAGCCGTATTTCTGGTATAAGGTCAGGAAGTCAAAGCTCTGCATGATCATGTAGTTGAACTCCAGGAAGCTTAATCCCTTCTCCATTCTCTGCTTGTAGCACTCTGCAGTCAGCATACGGTTGACACTGAAATGTGCTCCCACGTCTCTTAACAGTTCCACATAGTTCAGATTCAACAGCCAGTCTGCATTGTTGACCATCAGTGCCTTACCGTCACTGAAATCAATAAAACGGCTCATCTGCTTTTTGAAGCAGTCTACGTTATGCTGGATGGTCTCTTTGGTCATCATGGTACGCATATCACTTCTGCCGGAAGGATCACCGATCATTGCAGTACCGCCGCCGATCAGAGCGATAGGTTTATTGCCTGCCATCTGCATTCTTTTCATCAGGCACAGTGCCATGAAATGTCCTACATGAAGGCTGTCTGCGGTAGGATCAAAGCCGATGTAGAAAGTTGCTTTTCCGTTATTGATCAGCTCCTTGATCTCCTCTTCATCTGTCAGCTGTGCCAGCAGTCCTCTTGCTTTCAATTCGTCAAATACTGTCATTTTCTTTTTCTCCTTTACTGATTCCTTTTCCTCTGTATGCCTTTTACCTTCTTAGGAACCGACTCCAAAGACACTAAAAAAGCCCGCCCCTTTTTTCAAAAGGACGAGCTTAATCACTCGTGTTACCACCTAATGTTCCCGCCAGACTCACATCTGACAGCTCAGTAAGTATCTATCAATACTCCGGCCGATATCGGTGCCTGCCGTCCTGATCTACTCGTTCGGGATCTTCTAATCCTTCCCTTTCCACCGGCTGCTCCGAGATGTATTCCTGCTCTGCTTCTGTGCGCCTCTCACCTGCCGGCTGCTCTCTGTCAGAAGTGGAGGAACAGTACTTCTTCCCTTCATTGCATTCTTCTTATAAATATGTTTGCGCTAAACATGAGCCTATTATAGCCAGTTTCCGTTTTTCTGTCAACACCCAAAATAAATTAACAATTTACGCTTCCGGCCAGGGCAGATGAGATACTTCCAGCTTCTTGTCACGCAGCATCAGTTCTTTCACAGCCTGATCCGCAGGCTTGCCGTCAAACAACACTTCATTCACCTGTTCGATGATGGGAAGCTGTACGTCATATTTTTTGGACAGTTCCATGGCAGCCTTGGCGGAATACACGCCCTCTACCACCATCTGTACTTCCTTCATGGCTTCCTCGTAGGTCTTGCCCTGTCCGATCAGGATACCTGCACGACGGTTACGGGAATGCATGCTGGCGCAGGTCACGATCAGATCACCGATACCGGTCAGCCCGCAAAAGGTCTCGAAATTACCGCCCATGGCAGTACCAAGCCTTGCGATCTCAGTAATACCTCTGGTGATCAGTGCGGCTTTCGTATTGTCTCCGTAGCCCAGTCCGTCGGCAATACCGGCAGCCAGCGCCACCACATTTTTCAATGCGCCACCCAGCTCAATTCCCAGTACATCGGGGCTGGTGTAGACACGGAATACCTCGTTCATGAACAGATTCTGCACATACTCTGCACAGCTTTTGCTCTTAGAGCCCGCCACGATCGTGGTGGGAATACCGCGGCTGACTTCCTCTGCATGGGTAGGTCCGGACAGCACCGCTACCTGCGCCTGCGGGATCTCATCTTCGATGATCTGTGCCTGCGTCATCAGAGTATGCTCCTCGATTCCCTTGGAGACACTGACGATCCTCTGTCCCTGTGCCACCAGAGGACTGATCCGGTGCGCCGTGCTTCTGGTGTAAGAACTTGCCACCGCCATAACCAGCAGATCCTTACCCCCGATGGCCTGTTCGTCATCCGTCGTAAAGATCATATCCTCCGGGAGCTTTACTCCCGGCAGCATCTTATGCTCGTGATTCTCCTGAAGCATCGTAATCTCCGCAGGAACCGCAGACCATACCGTCACTTCATGTCCGTTCTTATGTAATACCACTGACAGGCCGATGCCCCAGCTTCCGCCGCCCAAGATACATACTTTTGCCATAGCTTATTTGTCCTCCCCGTGATCTTCCGTCTGCGCTTCTGCAGCCTTCTTCTTGAACAGATAGGTCTTTCTCTCATTACCGTGGATCAGACGCACAATGTTCTGTCTGTGTTTCCAGTATGCCATGATCGTCAAAAATGCGGTGATGGCATACATTTCATACAACTGCGACTGCGGCATGGCACCGAACAGCCCGGTCTGTCCGCAGACCACCATCTGGATCATAAATCCGGCATATACAAGCAGTGATCCCAGAGATACATAATGTGTGGTCAGGAAAGTACCGAAGAACAATACCACGCCCATCACGATAAAATAGGGATGGAAAGACAGGATCAATCCTGCTGTGGCAGCGATTCCTTTTCCTCCCTTGAAACCCATATAAAACGGGAAATTATGTCCAATGACAGCACCTGCTCCGGTGTAGAGGCAGAGCAGATAAATATTTTCCGGATGTCCGGTACTGAACAGAGCTCTGGTGATGCATACGGCGATGATACATTTTAAGCAGTCCCCCGCCAATACGATCAGTCCCGCCTTGGTCCCCAGTACTCTTAAGGCATTGGTGGTACCGGCATTGCCGCTTCCGTATTTACGGATGTCGATTCCCTTTGCCTTTCCGTAAAAGTATGCGGTCTGAAACAGGCCGAACACATAACCGATGAGTAAACAGATAACACGTTCCATTATTGATCTTTTTCCTTTCGTTCTCTGATAATAAACCGGAGGGGTGTCCCCTTGAAGCCAAAGGTCTCCCGGATCTGATTCTCAATATATCTGGTATAGGAGAAATGCATCAGCTCCTTATCATTTACAAAGATCACGAAGGTAGGGGGCTTTACCGCTACCTGGGTAATGTAGTACAGTCTGAGTCTCTTACCCTTGTCGGAAGGGGGCTGCTGCATGGCTACAGCCTCTGCCATGATCTCATTCAGCACACCGGTAGCCACACGCATGGCATGGTTCTCGCTGACGATGTCAATGGTCTCGAACAGCTTGGGCAGTCTCTGTCCCGTCTTCGCAGAGACAAATAAAAGCTCCGCATAAGGCATAAAGGATAAGGTATTGCGCACCTTTTCGGTAAATTTATAAATGGTCTTGTCATCCTTCTCGATGGCATCCCATTTGTTCACCACGATGATCGTAGCCTTGCCTCTCTCATGGGCGATTCCGGCGATCTTCGCATCCTGCTCCGTAACGCCTTCCTCCGCATCGATCATCAGTACCACCACCTCGGCACGCTCCACGGCGCTGACGGTTCGAACGATCATATAGCGCTCCAGTTCTTCCTTGATCTTGTTCTTCCGGCGAAGTCCAGCAGTATCAATGAAGACATATTCCTTGCCGTTATAAGTGATCTCGGTATCCACCGCGTCTCTGGTCGTACCCGCAATATCTGAGACGATCAGACGATTCTCACCTAACAGCTTGTTGATCAGGGAAGACTTACCCACATTAGGCTTTCCGACAATGGCCACACGGGTGCGGTCATCCTCTTCCTCCTCTGTCTGTTCCTTATCAAAATATTCCGTTACGGCCTCCAACATGTCACCGATTCCCAAACGGTTCACCGCAGAGATGGGATGGGGATCGCCGATGCCCAGATTGTAGAATTCGTAGACATCAGCCATATACTTCTGGAAGCTGTCCACCTTGTTGACCACCAGTACCACCGGCTTATGGGAACGGCGCAGCATATCTGCCACCTTGGAATCCGCGTCCACCAGTCCCTGCTTTACATCCACCAGGAAAATGATCACATCCGCCGTCTCCATGGCGATCTCCGCCTGTTCCCGCATCTGGGACAGGATCACATCCTTGCTGTCCGGCTCGATACCGCCGGTGTCGATCAGGGTAAATGTCATATCCAGCCAGTGGATATCCGCATAGATACGGTCTCTGGTAATCCCGGGCGTATCTTTTACAATGGATATATTTTCGCCAGCCAGTGCATTGAACAGGGTGGACTTACCGACATTCGGACGTCCCACCACCGCAACGATAGGCTTGGTTTTTCTCTTTGCCATAGTTTCCTCCATTTCTTATTTCCGCTTATCTTATTTACCATCTTAAATTCATAAATTGTAACTATTCAGACGCCTCTTCTCCAAGCAAAGCATCCACAAGATCATATCCGCTTGATTTTACAATATTCACGGGCACTTGTAAAGCCCCCTCCACATCTGCCAGGGTATAATCGTCCAGAAACAGATCCGCTCCGCTCCGAAGCACATTCCGGGGAAGATACAGTGCCTCACCCAAGTTCTTATCCTTTAACTGCTTTACGATATCCTGTCCGGTCAGGAGTCCGGATACCGTGATCATCTCCCCAAAAAATTCATTGATGATCTCATAAACATGTATCTGCAGACCGGGGTATTCCGCCATCAGTTCTTCCGACATCTTCTTTAAATAAGAAAACGCAAGTCTTCCCGTAGCCAATGAGATCTCTCTCGTGCCTTCCCAGGATAGCTTTTTCCCCGCTGCCTTCTCTTCCCTGCGTCTCGCAAGTCCGTCATGAAATTCGTCCAGCAGCAGACGGATCATTCCCACTCCGTTTTCCAATTGCAAATATCCGTCATAGCGCTCCTCTTCCGGTACTTCTCTGCCCGCCAGAATGTACCATTCATCACTGGCCTGAATAAAATGGGTACCGTATTTTTCCATACAGATCTTCTGGTATTTTTCGATCAGATCAATGACCTCACCTGCATCCCGGGCATTAAAGGGCTCCAACGGATACAACCCCTCACGGTATTTGGATAAGCCTACCGGCACCACGGAGACACTTTCCACATTCGGCAGATACTCCATCAGCTTCTGAATGCTGTATTCCAGTTCCTTGCCGTCGTTCACACCTTTGCAGAGTACGATCTGTCCATTCATCCGGATCCCGGCGGCATTTAAGGTGTCCACCTTTTTCAGGGCCTCTCCCGCAAAGCGGTTGTTCAGCATCTTGCAGCGCAGCTCAGGATTCATGGTCTGGAACGAAATATTGATGGGGGATAAATGGTACCTGCAGATCCGGTCAATATCGTGGTCCGACATATTGGTCAATGTCACATAATTGCCCTGCAGAAAGGACAGGCGGGAATCATCATCCTTAAAATACAGCGTATTGCGCATGCCCTTCGGCATCTGGTCAATAAAGCAGAAAATGCATTTATTATGACAATGCCGATATTCGTCCATCAGACCGTTTTCAAATTCGATTCCGAGATCCTCATCGAACTCCTTGTCGATCTCCAGAAGCCACTGTTCTCCGTCCGGCTTCTCCACCAGCATCTCAATATAAGTATCCTGGACCAGAAACTGATAATCAAAAATATCCTCTATCTCCGTGTTATCTATCGCCAATACTTTATCTCCGGGAGTAATCTCAAGTTCTTCCGCTATGCTGCCCGGTTTTACAGTTTTTACAATATGTTCTTTTTTCTTCATTCTGACTCACCGTAACCTTCATTCTTCTATTCATTGTACAAGAAATTCCTTGACGTGTCACTAGCATAATGTTATAAATTAATTGTCGCTTTGACATATTTCTACAAGATTACATTAATAATTACAATCTCGTCCAGGAGGGACATCATGCCTAATTTACACGAACTGGAAAATGCCATGCCCGTGGCTCCTTTGAAGATTATTGCTCTGCCTTCCGCAGAAAAAATGGGACGCCGCATCAATGATTATATGGTAGAATTCCGTAAGAGTATCCATAATGACAAAGTGAAAAGCGATCCTGCCTTTCACGGCTATATCGAGAGCAACTATCTCGTAGATGTGGATGTACCCCGTTTCGGAAGCGGTGAAGCCAAAGCACAGATTGGCGAAACCATCCGCGGTAAAGATCTGTTTATCCTCACCGATGTATGTAATCATAGTATTACTTACAATATGAACGGCTATACCAATCACATGTCTCCCGATGACCACTATCAGGATCTGAAGCGTGTCATCGCCGCCTGTAACGGCAAGGCCAGACGTATCAACGTCATCATGCCCTTCCTCTATGAAGGCAGACAGCATCGCCGCAGTGGCAGAGAATCTCTGGACTGTGCCTATGCACTGGAAGAGTTACGGGATATGGGTATCGACAACTTTATCACCTTTGACGCTCACGATCCCCGGGTACAGAACTCCACCCCGCTGAACGGCTTTGATAACTTTACCACGCCATACCAGTTTATTAAGTCTTTGCTGAATTCCGAGGATGATATGGTGGTGGATAAAGATCATCTGCTGGTCATCAGCCCGGATGAGGGTGCTCTGGATCGTGCCATTTACTTTGCAAGTGTACTGGGTGTCGATACCGGCATGTTCTATAAGAGACGTGATTACTCCACCATCGTCAACGGCAAGAACCCCATTGTTGCACATGAATTCTTAGGTGATAACATCGAGGGCAAGGATATCATCATCATTGATGACATGATCTCCTCCGGCGGAAGCATGTTGGATACTGCCAAGCAGTTAAAAGCCATGAAAGCCAGACGTGTCTATATCTGCTGTACCTTCGGCCTGTTCACCGATGGGCTTAAGAATTTCGATGCCGCATACGAACATGGTGATTTCGATAAAGTCATTACCACAAACCTTACCTATCTGCCTCCCGAGATCTACAACAGACCTTATTTTGTGGAAGCCGATATGAGCAAGTTCATTGCTTCCCTGATCGACTTTATGAACCATGACGCTTCCCTGTCCAATGTCATGGCGACCACCGAGAAGATCCACAGTATCGTAGAAGCATATAACAACCGCAAGGATATGAATGAATTTCATTTCTAACTTCCGGTATACATGCATTAAGATGTATAACAAAACGCAGAAGCCTTCCTGGTTTCTGCGTTTTCTATTTTATACCTTTTCCCTTAAACTTCTTCAGCGGCGGCCACCGGCGCCGGTTCCGGGGCTGTCTCTTCCGGCTCCTTATATTCCGGAAAATCCAGAATGATCTTAAACAGATCTCCATCCAGCTGGATCTGAAACTCTCCGTGCTGTGCCTTAGTAAGATTCTTCGCTATATACAGCCCCAGACCGCTTCCCTCTGTGGTGCGGGAAGCATCCCCACGGATAAATCTTTCCGACAGTTCTTCCCCTTTCAGATTCATGGGCCGGTCTGAGATATTTTTCAAAGAAGCAATAACTCTTCCGTCTTCCGCTTTCATCTCCAGATAGACCCGGGTTCCCTCCAGGGCATACTTGCAGATATTCTGGAAAAGATTTTCGATGATCCTCCACATTCTGCGGCTGTCTGCATAGATCATGCCCACCACATCATTTCCGTCAAAGATCACCTGTAACTTTTTCTCTTCCATTCTGTCCAGGAACTCTCCCACCGCCTGATTCAACAGTTCCGTCAGGTTCAGTTTCTCCAGATTCAGAACAATGTTGCCGGAAGAAATCTTCGAAGCTTCCACCAGATCATCCGTAAGCTGCTTCAGTCTCTGGGATTTGCTGTCCAGTACGGCTATATAGCTCTTAGCCGGTTCCTCTGTAATCTTCAGGCGTTTCAACAGATCCACATAGTTGATGATGGAAGTCAGTGGTGTCTTAATATCATGGGAGACGTTGGTGATCAGATCCGATTTCATCTGTTCGTCCTTCATGCTGGTGCTTACCGCCTTGCGAATACCTTCTCCGATATTATTGACCGCATCCGCCATCTCCCGGTTATCTCCATGGAGAGCTTCCACATCCAGCTTATAATCCACTTCACCGTCACGGATCCTGCGGATTCCTTCCACGATGTCGATCTGTTCCGCCTTTTGTTTGAAACGCAATACCCCCACGATACCGTCCAGTACTATCGCCCCCAATGCCGGAAGTATCCACCATGCGCCCCTTCCCCGTAACAGATAAGCGCCGAAGATCCCCGCCAGATTCACTAACAGAAAAAGATTATACGGGATCAACGAACTGATGGCAGAATTCCTGTGAGATACCACAAAATGCACTGCCTTGCCGAAGCTTGCGACGATCCAGTGCAGGAAGCTGTCACTCCACATATTATGGGACTTGATCCTGCGGATCAGACTGTACCAGAAGACATTGAATCCCATACTGCCGCAAAATCCGAAAACAGCGAAGGTACCGTATGCCGTCAGTCTCGTGATCTCACGTCCCTGTATTTCGGAATGGCTCAGGTATACCTTATTGGCCACATTCATCAGATAGTCGTAACCGATCCTGCCACTGTAGACAAACACCACAAAAAGCAGAACCATAAATTCTATCCAGATATGATCGATGCCGTTCAGATACAGAACCGGTTCATCCTCCCCATCGTATGCCACTCCCGCCGTTACGGTCAGATAAATGCCCACAAGCAGCCACAGCACCGACAGAAGGATTCCTCCGCCAATCAGGTACCAGATATTCGGAACGATCCTCTGGAACACCACATTGGCATTGTAAAAGGCATCCCCCACCACCGGATAATCGGTATCCACAGCAATCCAGATATGTGTCATATCCGGATGTGCGTAATCATAGTCTTTCAGATACTGATAGATCTGTCCCTCTGTGGTTCCCGTGTTGCCGGTAAATTCCAGGCTGTCCGGATAATAGATGAGATACCGCCTGTATTCCGAGAAATAATCCGTAATATCATTATCGGAACTGTTTTCGATCTCAGATACATTCGTATACGTTTTCGTAATGCCGTCCTTTGTCATCATCCGGACCGCATATTTCAGATTGCCGGCATCCTCTTTATACAGATCATTACAATTCTGATACTGCTCGTAGTTTGCCGACAATGTATTGATGGCCAGCGCCAGATTATTTTGCAGCGCCATATATTCCACCCAGTTGTTGGCACAGGTCGTCAGTTGTTTTTCCCCGTTTACGGTCGTATATCTGCATACGATCATAGGCAGATATACCGTCAGGGTTCCGTCATCTTCTCTGGACACCCGGATGTCCGAAACACTTTCTTTGACAATGTAGGTAAATGCCAGATCCTCCAACCGTTCTGTTCTCTGGCTCTCCGGTATGGCCTCAATTGCCTGCACTACCGCTTCCTTTTGTTCCTCCGTCTGATCCATCCCCGGAGCAAACATAAGTTGTCCGTCTGCATCCACGCGGAAATTGGACTCCTGATCCACCGCATCAAAATAGTTTACAAAATCCGACATACTCATAATACGGTCGGTATACTCCACACCGTATTTTCCCCACTTGATCAGATCTTCCAGTTCATAGACGGCAGTCACCGGACAATCCTCGCTGCCCGCTTTGCCGGAAACAAATTCCGTAATATCAATATGTTTATAGGGATCAAAGACACCGTTGGTCTCCATCTGCCCCTTAATCACCATAAGTTGAATGATGTCGGATACCGAACTTTGAAACAGATCATGGAAGATTACAGAATCCTCAAATTCGGTCTCAGCATCCAACGGTGACAATTCGTATACTTTTGTTCCGTCCGCCGTATCCACTGCAAGATAAGAATTAAACAAAACCGCCGCTATTGCGACCAGCAAAAGTAAGGCTGCTGTCTGCTGTACCAGCCCCAACACCAGCCGTTTCAATGTGGGTCTTCTCATGCCTGCTCCTTGTCGATCTTATAGCCTACGCCCCATACCACCTTCAAATATCGGGGTTCCTTGGGATTGATCTCTATTTTTTCGCGGATATGCCGGATGTGTACCGCCACGGTATTGTCCGCTCCTATGGCATCCTCGTTCCAGATACTTTCATAGATCTGGTTAATGGAAAATACCCGTCCCTGGTTCTTCATCAGAAGCAACAGGATATTGTACTCAATCGGTGTCATTTTCACCGGCTCGTCATCCACTGTCACCTGTTTGGTATCATCGTTCAGTATCAGTCCGCCCACCTGATAGATCGCCTTATTCTCTCCGGTAAGACTCCCCAGGGAAGTATATCTGCGCAGGTTAGACTTCACTCTCGCCACCAGTTCCAGGGGATTAAAGGGCTTGCAGATATAGTCATCCGCCCCGATATTCAATCCCAGGATCTTGTCGGTATCTTCCGACTTGGCCGACAGTATAATGATGGGAATACTGCTGTATTCCCGGATCTTCAGGGTGGCACGGATACCATCCAGCTTCGGCATCATAATATCCATGATCAGCAGGTGAATGTCCTCTTTATCCAGAATCTGGATCGCCTGTTCCCCGTCATAAGCCTTATATATTTTATAGCCATCCTGACTTAAATAGATCTCAATGGCATCTACGATCTCTCTGTCATCATCACATACTAAAATATTTGCCATACTTCCCTCGTTTCTGCGTTATCACGCTGTTCCCCCATCGTTTTGGTTTCGTTATTTCTATTTAACCACATTATTTTTAAATATTTTCATGTTTTTTCTTAAGTTTTCTTAATTCCCGTCAGGCACTCAGGACTGCTTCAACATTAAAAATGCTGCAAGATTTCCCCGTTGGCCGTGACTTGCCCGGTGGGAAAACAGATACTCCGGATTGTGGCAGGTACAGACATTTGTCACCGACAGATGCTCCGGCAGGATCCCCGCCTTTAACAAGATGCTTTGATTGGCTTTCCACAGATCCAGCTGATATTTTCCCTCTGCCTTTCCCGGTTGCAGAACATCCTCTGGGAAACCCTTCCTGAATTGTTCCGCTACCTCTTCACTGACTTCATAACAGTCCACACAGATGGAGGGACCGATGGCCGCCACCAGATCCTCCGGGCGGCTGTGGAAACGCTCCTGCATAAATTGTACCATGCAGGCCCCCATCCGTGCTACCGTTCCCCGCCAGCCGGAATGCGCCAGCCCAATGGCTCTGTGCACCGGATCCACAAAATACAGGGGTACACAGTCCGCAAAAAAGGTCACCAGCGCTATCCCCGGTATGTCCGTAGCCAGTCCGTCAATATCATCGTAGGTCGAAGGCCGGGTGACTCCGTTACCGAGATCCACCTCCATCACCTGATGAATGTTCGTGGTATGGGTCTGTTTCGACGCCACCATATGCTCTGGGTCCACTCCCAGTACTTCACCGATCCGTCTGTAATTTTCCCTGACGCATTCCGGATCATCTCCTCTGGAAAAGCTTAAATTCATGGTAGAATAAATACCGCTGCTGACACCTCCGGTCCTTGTAGTAAACAGATGCTCTACCACACCGGTCTCTTCCAGCTTCGGAAATACCAGATACCCCAGTTCTCCTTTCTGTCTCTGCTGTATGCTGTCTGTGTCCCTGTTTCCAACTCTGATCAATGGATACATTTTCTAACTCCTTGCACCGTAATGATGCGGAAAAGCATTGGGGATCCAGTCAATTCTCTCTCCCTGGATCGCCACCACATCATAACGTACCCAGGTATCCTCCCCATAGTGATGCAGATAACGGTAGTAATCCGCCACTCTGCAGATCGTTCTCTGCTTTGCCGCCGTCACAGCTTCCGCTGCATTTCCCTTTTCGTCTCCGGAACGGTACTTCACTTCCACAAACACAAGATATTTCCCATCTCTGCCGATAATGTCGATTTCTCCGTTCCTGCCTCTGCGAAAATTCCTTTCCAGGATCCGCATTCCCCGTTTTTCCAGATAGTCCGCTGCCATCTGTTCATACGCATTCCCCGTCTGTCTGGTATTCAACCCTTACGTTTTCCCCCGTTTGCCACGCTTTCTTTTACCATACGATGATCCACGGCATCCACAAATACCAGGATCTCCGCCACTACCTCATACAATTCCGGCGGAATCATCTCCCCGATATCCAATCGGGACAGTGTGTCTGCCAGCTTGTCATCCCGATGGATCGGTACGCTGCTCTCCTGAGCTTTTTCTATAATTCTATCCGCCAAGATTCCCTTACCGCTGGCTACGACTCTGGGAGCCTCATCCGACGGATCATATTCCAACGCTATGGCCTGTTTTACTTTCTTTTTTTCGTCATCCATTCTGTTGTTTCCTCGTTGACTTTACGGAACATACACGATTTCTCCGTGCTGCGCACTCTCGAAATCGTAACAAACATTCGTATTCCGGACTTTCGTCCTACATACTCATGTTTGTTTGCTCCTCTCATAGAAAACGTCCGTTGCCTGCAAGCAGTCACGTCTGTTTTCTATGGATGAGCTATGTTCTCACATCAAAAGCATACTGTGCTACCGGAACGCTGCCCTCTGTCTTAAGAAGCGGTGCCATGGCCTGTGCGGTCTGCTGCATCTGGGTCCGCAGATTCGTCTCGCATTTACAGTCATAACCCCTCTTTTTCAATCGTTCCGTCAGCACATCCATGTTTGCTTCCAGATAATCCAGGATCTCATCATTCTGTACATAAAATTTGGTACTTACTTTCGTATCCTGCAATGCCACATAAACGTCCACGGGTCCCAGATGCTCCATATCCAGGTGCAGCAGGGCGCTGACCTGTCCGTCCTTTCTGGCAAGATTTTTCTTATTCGTGTATACGAACAGTTCTCCGGTCTTATGCTCTCCCTGGTGCAAACGTAACGGCAGCTGGATATAGGCATAAGTCTGGTTGATCTGCTGTAGGAAATCTACATTCCGGCTTAAGTTTGCCACGGTCTGGCAGGCACTGGAACTGCTCTGTCCGTTTTCTTCCAGAAGACCGGATAAACCTTTGAGCTGTTTACCCAGTTTCTGATAGAGTTCTTCCACCTTTTCCGCAGACTCCACATCTTCCGGCCGGATACTCCACCTGTCAAGCAACAGTTTCCCCGGCAGTTCTGTCACCTTGGGATTCTGTAACAGATTGCGCAGCGAAGAAGTATCCTTTGTCTCCAATCCCTGTTTCAACAGCTTCTGCAAGGTCTGTAATTGCGGCAATTCCTCCGTCTGCTGTGTCTTTTGTGTGGCGGTGTCCCCCTTTTTTATCTGCATGACACCCGTGGTGTCTTCCGGCCGTTCTTCCACGACGGTCTTCTGTGTTGGAACCGTTGTTTCCGATGTTTCCTCCGTAACCACCGTTGTCTTTGGCTGCGATAGGCTGTCTTCTGTCTCTCCCGCAGTCGCTGCCTGTTCCGGATCGGGCAACGGTACTGCCACCGGTTGTCCTTTTATATTTTCTCCGGTCTCATTTTCCGGAAGGAGCAGATCCAGGATCTCACTGTAGATCGTGGCCGCCTGTTCTATATCGCCGTTCTCCACCAGTCCCTGCAATGTATTCGTCAGGCTCTCCGCCGCATCTGCGATTCCTTCGGTCAGCTGATGGGTCAGATTGCGGTAAGACGCCATCTGCGTAATATTCTCCCCGGTAACCGGCAGTCCCAGTCTGTGAAGATTCACAATATCCTCAATGGCAGCGTCCGGAAACGCATTGCTCTCATGCCAGATCTGCTGCAAAGTATTTTTATCGATGGGAAGTCCTGCATCCATCAACTGCTTCGTCATGGCCACAGTGGTCTCGTTCACGGGAATGGATGCCATATCCAATGCTTTCAAAACCGTTCCTTCCGTTGCCATATTGGTAAACAGTGGACTTAAGTTCAATACCTGTCCGTTGTTTTTTACCTGAAATGTAATATTCTGTCCCAGTTCCAGGCGAATATCCGCATCCACCTTGGCGTCGATCAAAACATCCTGCAACAGACGGATCTGCGCATTATTCCCTTCTCTGGAGACCACCTCTCCCCGAAGGGTCTGCCCCGGAACCAGTGTCCGGATCTGGCGGTTTACCTGTTCGGTGCTTGTGCTGCCCGTCGCCTGTACTCTGCTGTTATCCGTTATTTTGTCCTGTGAGAACCATCCTGTCAGTTTCATATTGTTTTCTCTCCCGACACGCTCCAGTCCCTGCCTGTGGGCGCAGCATTCTTAAAATCCAAAGTTTTTGATAAAGCTGTGTCTGTGGATCGGTGTCGGACCATATTCCTTCAGTGCCGCAATATGTGCAGCGCTGCCGTATCCCTTATTGGATGCAAAGTCATATTCCGGAAATACATCGGCATACTGCTCCATGAGCCGGTCCCTGGTCACCTTGGCCACAATACTGGCCGCTCCGATGGAGATACTCTTGGCATCGCCCTTGATGATCGGCACCTGTCTTATCTCCACACCGGGGATCGTCACGGCATCGTTCAATAACAGATCCGGTGCCGGATCCAGTTTGCCGATAGCCTCCCGCATGGCTTCATAGGTTGCCTGCAAAATATTAATCTCGTCGATCCGCTCCGGAGAGGCATAGCCCACGGCCCAGGCCACCGCTTCCCTCGTGATCACATCATACAGCTCTTCTCTCTTTTTTTCGGATAATTGCTTGGAATCATTAATGTATAAAATATCACAATCTTTGGGCAGAATGACCGCACCGGCCACCACAGGACCCGCTAACGGTCCTCTTCCCACTTCATCGATTCCGCAGATGTATGCATACTGTGCATACTCTTTTTCATATTTTTTCAGATTCTCGATCCGCTGCCGTTCTTTTTCCAGAGCTTCAATCTTTTTGTGTGCGCCTGCCACCAGCTTCTGTACCCCGCTTCTCGGGTCGTTCTCATATTCTGCTATAAATTCAGGCAGCCTTTCTACTGAAGCTGCCTGTAATATTTCTTTGATCTTTGCTGCACTTTCCATATGCTTATCCCCATTTTGCGGTTATTGATGTTGTAATATACCGAAATCGGAAAACGGCCAGATCCGCAGCCATGCTTTTCCGACAATATTCTCCCGTTTGATGTTCCCTACCATATCCGTACGGCTGTCACTGGAATTGTTGCGGTTATCCCCCATGACAAAATATTCATCTTCTCCCAATTCGATGGGTTCCGCCGCCCTGCCGATGGTCTCAGGCCTTATGACTTCCATTCCGTAAGATTCTTCCAGCTTTTCTCCATTAATGTAGATACTGCCGTCTTCCTTAATCTGTACAGTCTCGCCCGGTAATCCGATAATCCGCTTAATATAGTAAGTGTTATCCTGATATTGAAAGGGGAACACAATAATGTCAAACCGTTCCGGATCATGGAAACGATAGCTTAACTTATCCACGATCAGATTGTCCCCGTTATGCAGGGTATGCTCCATGGAAGCACCTTCCACTTCCGTACGCTGTCCTACAAAGGTGATCACCAGCCATACCGCTCCCAATACGCAGAGCAGGTAAATTGCTGTGCTTAATAATTCTTTCATTATTTTATTCATCTGTCTATATCCTCTCCAGTGTCATTCGTCCCAGCTTGCCGCTTCGGAAGTCATCGATCAAAATTCCGGATGCCTTCCCCAGATCCAGCTGTTCTCCCTTCGCATAGCATTTGCGGCTCTCTGCCACTGCTTCCAGTATTTCTGTAGGTTTACCCTCCGGTTCTGCCCCGTAGCGCTCCTGCAAAGCCTTCGGATATAACTCCTTGATGGCTCCGATCAGATCACAGGCCAGTTCATCCGGAATCAGTATCTCATCATTCATGGATCCGATAAATGCCAGACGCATTCCCACCTGCTGGTCTTCGAATTTGGGCCACAAAATGCCCGGGGTGTCCAACAGCTCCAGCCCCTTGTTCAGACGGATCCACTGTTTTCCCTTGGTGACACCGGGTTTATTTCCCGTCTTGGCGCATGCCTTTCCCGCAAAGGAATTAATAAATGTGGATTTTCCCACATTGGGGATCCCCACTACCATGGCACGTACCGGACGGTTTACGATCCCGCGTTTTCTGTCACGCTCGATCTTTTCCTTACATACCTCCTGCACCAGTCCCTGAATCGATTTGATGCCCATGCCGGTGCGGGAATTGATTTCCAGTACGCCCATTCCCTGATCAGAAAAGTATTCGACCCATTTTTTATTCCATACGGGATCTGCCAGATCTGATTTATTCAGCAAAATGATGCGGGCTTTTCCTTTTCCCAGTTCATCAATGTCCGGGTTTCTGCTGCTGATGGGAATTCTGGCATCCACAAGCTCGATGACCAGATCGATCAGCTTGATATTTTCCTGCATCATACGCCTTGCTTTGGTCATATGACCGGGATACCACTGATAATTCATTGTCTGCTCTCCTAATGTCTTCTCTATTTGATAAAGCCGATGCCTTCTGTCCCGGATCTTAAGTGGAACCAGGCTTTTCCTATCATATCGCCCTCTTCCACCGGTCCGATATTGGCCGATCTGCTGTCTTCACTGTTATTGGGATTATCCCCGATACAAAAATATTCTTTATTTCCCAATATAATCTCATTTTCCGCAATGCCCGCATCCAGGATCCGTTCCGTCACCCATCTGCTTTCCTGTCCATTGACATACAGGGTACCGTCCGCGATCCTTACTTTGTCTCCCGGTACTGCCACAACACGCTTGACATAATAATGGGAATTCTCATTGCCGTTCGGCAGAAATGCTACAACGTCCCCTGCTTTGGGGGAAGATAAAATGTACAGGAATCGGTCGATAAATATCTGTTGCCCGTTCTCCAGTGTCGGTTCCATGGACATTCCCACAACTCTGGTGGATTTTCCGAGGAAAACCACCACCACAGCAGCCAGGAAAACAGACAAGGCAATACCGAAGATCCAGTTGAAAATTTCTCTGAGCAATTCCCGGCTGATCTTTTTCTTCTTTTTATAAAAACTTAGTCCTTTGTTTCTCAATGCTCTGTCCTATCTCACATAGTTTTGGTATCAGTGTACCATATCCGTATTCCTTTTTCAATGTAACTATTCAGAACCCTGCCACACACATTGGCAAAACCGCACGATTCTCGTGCTTTCAAAAAAAATATAAAAGGCAGCTGTCCGAAACAGCTGCCCTCCCGGTCAATGTAATTATTTAACTAATTCCTTAACCTTTGCCTTCTTACCAACACGATCTCTTAAGTAATTCAGCTTAGCACGTCTTACTTTACCTTTTCTTACAACTTCGATCTTCTCTACATTGGGAGAATGTAAAGGCCAAGTCTTCTCTACGCCGATACCGTTGGAAGTCTTTCTAACAGTGAAAGTCTCTCTGTTGCTGCCGCCCTGTCTCTTCAGTACAACACCTTCGAATACCTGAATTCTCTCACGGTTACCCTCTTTGATCTTGCCGTATACCTTAACGGTATCGCCGACTTCAAACTGATCAACGGTTGCTTTTAACTGTTCTGCTTCGATCTCTTTGATAATGTTACTCATAATGAGCCTCCTTCATAAAATGGATGTTCTTAATACCCTTACTGGTAACAGAGGACCATCTCGTTTTCACAACATTCAGATTCTACCATAAGCCCGCATAAAAAGCAAGCTTTTTTTATCTGTACAGCCACCAGATCACAGGCTCCGAAAGATTCAGTCCCAGTCTCTCCTGCAGCCGTGTGGAGGCCTCATTGCCCTCTACAATATGGGCATAGGGTACAAAGCCCTGTTCTCTCTGTCTGTTGATCAGATAGCCCTCCAGAGATGCGGCCAGCCCCTGTCTGCGGTACGCATCTTCCACATACAGCATTCCCATGCTGCCGTCATTATGGCTGCCAATAAATCCGCAAAGCTTTTCCTCAATATAGATACCGTACACATCTCCGGCACCGATTCTCTCCCGGACATATGCATCGCCTCCCAGATGATAATGTTCCGCCACATAGGGGATGTCTGCCTCTGTCAGCCTCCGGATATCCTTATGTCTCACCGGCAGCGGCTCGCCTCTGGTATAGCAGACCTGGGAACACAACATACTGCCATGATACCCCAGGGCCTCGCTGACCCGTTCGTTCCACCGGTCGGTCACGGTCACCATACTATGCTCCGCCACATCTTTCGGAATCAGCGGCAGCATTTTTTCAAGATGTTCCTCATCCTCTGCATTCAGCATAGCGTTGCCAATCTCCGGCAGATAGATCAGTACATTTTTTCCTTCCGCATAAAGCACTTCTCCACGGCCTCTTGCCAGCGTCTCCATCATATGAATGAAATTGCGCTTCTTCGCGGAAAGTTTTTTAATGACCCGCTGTTTTTCCTGATACTTTGCATAGAGATCCGGACGGCGTTCTTCGGTACGGTGTTCGGACTGTTCCAGACGCCAGGCATTGATCTTTTTATGATTACCGGACAGAAGTACCTCCGGCACTTTCTTCCCGTGCCATTCCTCCGGACGGGAATACTGTGGGTATTCCAGCAGGTCATTATGAAAGCTTTCCGTCTCAGCGGACTCGTCGTTGTTGAGCACTCCCGGCACCAGTCTTGCCACTGCATCCACCACAACCATAGCCGCCAGTTCTCCGCCGGTAAGGACATAGTCTCCGATAGAAATATAGTCTGTCACGATCTCTTCCAGAACTCTCTCGTCGATTCCCTCGTAGTGACCGCAGAGTAACACCAGTTCCTCTTCTGTGGACAGTTCTCTTGCTTTTTTCTGGGTAAAGGGCGCCCCCTGTGGGGTCAGATAGACGCAGCGGATTTTTTTCTCCCCCGCCACGGCCCGGTAGGCATCATATACCGGCTGGGCCTGCATTAACATTCCGGCGCCGCCGCCATAGGTGTAATCGTCTACTTTTCCATGTCTATCCTGTGTGTAATCCCGGATATTCACCGCATCAATGGAGATCAGGTTCTTCTCCGCCGCCCGGCCCAGGATACTGGTCGCCAGTCCCTGCTGCACCATTTCCGGGAACAGGGTCAAAATGTGAAACCTCATCATAAGTCAAGCAATCCTTCCAGTACATGTACCTGCATCGTGCCGTTTTCCACGTCCACATTCAGAATACACTGTTTGATAGCGGGCAGAAGCAGGCTCTTGCCGTCTGCCATTTCCACCTCGTAGACATCATTGGCACCGGTCTCGATCACATCTTTTACCGTACCTAATTCTTTTCCGTCCTCATCCTGTACCTTCAGTCCGATCAGATCCGCGATGAAATACTCGTCTCTTTGCAGACGTACCGCATTTTTGCGGGTCACATACAGACTCTTCTGACGGTATTTTTCTATATCATTAATGTTGTCCAGTCCTTTGAATTTCAGAATCACAAACTGCTTAAAGAACTTGACGCCCTCAATTTCCAGATTCATTTTTTCCCTGCCGGTGTCCAGAACGACTTCCTTTAATCTGCGGAATCTTCTGGGATCATCCGTGGTAGGATATACCTTTACTTCTCCTCTCACCCCATGGGTGGAAGTGATAATGCCGACCTGCAACAGATCTTCCATATAGTCTTACTCCATTCCGGCTTTTAGCCAAAAAACGGAGAAACACACGCCTGTATGTTTCTCCGCTCAACGTCAGGGATCTCTCAATTCAAAATTAAACGATCTCAACGTCCACTCTTGTGTTGTCTTTGGATGATGCTGCTTTCACAACGGAGCGGATTGCTTTTGCAATACGTCCCTGCTTACCGATCACCTTACCCATATCGGACGCAGCTACATGAAGTTCAAGGACGATATTTTTTCCTTCTGTCTTCTCAGTTACAACTACTTCATCCGGATTATCAACGAGTGCCTTTGCAACTACTTCTACTAGTTCCTTCATAATCCACCTCCGATGAATAGATATTTAGAACTTATTTCTCGATTCCTGCAACCTTGAAAAGCTTAGCAACCTGCTCGGTAGGCTGAGCGCCGTTCTGTAACCACTTCTTAGCCAGTTCTTCGTTGATCTTGAAAGTGGAAGGATCGGTGGAAGGATCGTAGGTACCGATCTCCTCGATGAATCTACCGTCTCTGGGGGAACGGGAATCTGCTACGATAATTCTGTAAAAAGGAGCCTTCTTCTGTCCCATTCTTCTTAATCTGATCTTTACTGCCATTTCTTTTTCCTCCATTAATTAAAAATAAAATAATTTATATGATAAGAACTGATTGTTCATATCGGACTTAAGTTAAATAAGTAAAAACATGTTAGAAAAATCTGCCGCCCATGCCGGGGAATTTTCCGCCGCCGAACATACCGCCCATGCCGCCGCGGCCCTTTTTGCCGCCGCCAAACTGCTTCATCATCTTCTGGGTCTGTTCGAACTGTTTGATAAACCGGTTCACCGTTGCAATATCCACACCGGCACCTTTGGCAATACGGTGCTTTCTCTGAGGGGTCAGGATCTTGGGATTCCTGCGTTCCTCCTTCGTCATGGATAATACGATGGCTTCCGTACGCTTCATCTGGGTCTCGTCGATGGCGCCTTCCAGATCCGATGCCTTGATGCCCATTCCGGGAAGCATTCCCAGAATACTGGACAGACCACCCATATTCCGCATCTGTTTCATGCTCTCCAGGTAATCTTCGAAGTCGAATTTACCCTTCTTCATGCGTCCGGCCATGTCACGGCTCTTCTCTTCGTCGATATCGATATTGGCCTGTGCCTTGTCAATGAGGGATAATACATCGCCCATGCCTAAGATACGGCTGGCCATACGGTCGGGATAGAACTGCTCTAAGTCAGACAGCTTCTCACCCATACTTACAAAGAGGATCGGCTTGCCGGTGACTGCTTTGATGGAAAGTGCCGCACCACCTCGGGTATCGCCGTCCATCTTGGACAGGATCACACCGTCGACGCCCACCTTTTCATCAAATTCTTTCGCTACATTTACAGCGTCCTGACCGGTCATGGCATCGACTACCAAAAGCGTCTGATGCACGGTGACGGTCTCTTTGATCTCCTGTAATTCCGCCATCATGTCTTCATCCACATGAAGTCGTCCGGCAGTATCGAGGATTACTACGTTATGACCATTTTTCTCCGCATACGCAATCGCTTCCTTGGCGATCTCGGCAGGCTTGTGATCCGTTCCCATGGAGAACACATCAACTTCCTGTTTCTTACCATTGATCTGTAACTGTTCAATGGCTGCAGGACGGTAAATATCGCAGGCTACCAGTAACGACTTCTTGCCCTTGAGCTTCAGCTTACCGGCGATCTTGGCAGTCGCAGTGGTTTTACCTGCACCCTGAAGACCTGCCATCATGATGACGGTAATGGCCTTGCCGGGCTGCATGGCGATTTCTGTGGTCTCACTGCCCATGAGGCTGATCATTTCTTCATTTACGATCTTGATCACCATCTGTCCGGGATTCAGACCGTTCATGACATCCTGACCAATGGCACGTTCTTCCACTGCCTTCACGAACTGCTTGACTACCTTGAAGTTAACATCAGCCTCCAGGAGTGCCATCTTGACTTCCTTCAGTGCGGACTTGACATCCTCTTCCGTCAGACGGCCTTTGCTTCTTAAGTTTTTAAAAACATTCTGAAGTTTGTCTGTTAAACTTTCAAATGCCATTTGCTGCTCCTTACCATTCCTTTAAAAGAGATCTGGATAATTCCCGGATGCGTTCCATCCGTTCTCCGGGATCCGTATCATTCTGCACAGTCAGCTGTTCGATCTCACCGATCTTCTCCTTGGCTGCCATGAAACGTTCCACCAGATGAAGCTTGCTCTCATAATCCTGTAGGATCCGGTCGCAACGCTTGATCAGATCATGGACGCCCTGCCTGCTGATGCCCTGTTCTCCCGCGATCTCGCCAAGAGACATATCATTATATACTGCATCCTCATACACTCTCTGCTGATGCTCGGTGAGAAGTTCCCCGTAGAAGTCATACAACAGATTCTGTTCCAAAATCCTGTCCATCTTATCCAGTGCCTTTCTATAGGTCATGCGATATGCACCTTGGCTATCATACTATAGAACGTCCGGGGTGTCAAGTATTTTTTCTTTACACCTTTTATTATTTAATCCCAGAGTTATAAGCCCTGCACCCGGATAATACCGGAGATTTCTCTTACGACAGACATTCCTTCCATAATACGGATGGCATCGTTAAAATGTCTCTCGGTCACAAGATCGGTAATGACCACGATCTCGGCAATGCCGTCGTGGCTGCGTTTCTGTACCATCTGGGCAATGCTGACATCGTTATTCCCAAGGACGCCGGCAATATTGGCCAGTGCTCCGGCGCGGTTCTCCACCTGCAGGCGCAGGAAGAAACGGCTCTTCGTGTCCTCCACATCCATTACGGGAAGCTTCTTATAGCTGTTGCTGCCGATCTTGCCGCAGCTTCCGTGGATAATATTGCGCATTACATCGATGACATCTCCCAGTACCGCACTGGCGGTCGGCATCTGTCCGGCGCCCCGTCCCATGAACATGGCATCGTCGCAGGCCTGTCCGTGAACAAATACAGCATTAAAGGAGTCTCTGACGGTAGCAAGTGGATGGCTGTCCGGGATCAGGGTGGGATGTACCTTGACTTCAATGCCCTTGTCCGTAAGCTTCGTAATGCCCAGCAGCTTGATCACATAGCCGAATTCCTTCGCATACTGGATGTCCTCTGCGGTGATCCTCGTGATGCCTTCTGTGTAGACCTGGGAGAAAGTTACCCGGGAGCTGAAAGCGATGGATGCCATAATGGCGATCTTGCGTCCGGCATCATAGCCTTCCACATCCGCTGTGGGATCTGCCTCCGCATAACCAAGCCTCGTGGCCATATCCAGTGCTTCCTGATACCCCATGCCCTCCTCGGACATTTTCGTCAGTATGTAGTTGGTGGTGCCGTTGACGATTCCCATGATCTCGGTCAACTGACTGCCCGCCAGACTCTGACGCAAAGGGCGGATAATGGGAATGGCACCTGCCACTGCAGCCTCAAACTGTAAGTCACATTTATTCTCCGTGGCAATCTCAAACAACGGATCCCCGTACTCTGCCAGCAGATCCTTATTGGCAGTGACCACCTGTTTTCCGGCCTTCATTGCTTCTTCCACATAGGTTCTCGCCGGCTCAATGCCGCCCATGACTTCAATAACGATCTGGATCTCGGGATCTTCTAAAATCTCCTGCCAGTTATCCGTAAACAGTTCCTGCGGGATTCCTTCTCTTACCTTTCCCGGATTCCGCACCAGAATCTTTTTGATCCCCAGCTGTGCTCCTGTTTTCAGGCAGATATCCTCTTCCTGCATTCCCGCCAGCTTATACACTCCGCTGCCCACGGTTCCGGCTCCCAATAATGCTGCATATATCTTACGGTTCTCGCCCATGATTTCTCCTCTCGTCCTGCCCTTTTTACGGCAGGCAAATACTGTTATGTCCAATTATAGAAAACTTCCGCCGGTAACGCAACAAAAACCGTCCTTTTCGGACGGTTTTTGCCATAGTTTCCATTTTCTTTTATCCCAGTGCCTTTTCCAGTTCGGCGATCACGATCTTCAACGCTTTGATTCTGGCATACTTTTTGTCTACGGATTCCAGAATGTGCCAGGGAGCATACTCCGTGCTGGTCTTCTGGAGCATTTCATTTACAGCGTCTTCGTACTGATCCCATTTATCCCGGTTGCGCCAGTCTTCGTCCGTGATCTTCCACTGCTTCTCCGGAGTGTTCTGCCGCTCCGTGAAGCGTTCCAGCTGGGTGTCTTTGTCGATCTGCACCCAGAATTTAATGATCACCGCGCCCCACTGGGACAGTTCCTTCTCGAACTCATTGATCTCGTTGTAAGCCCGCTGCCAGTCATTGGTACTGCAAAAGCCTTCCAGACGCTCCACCATGACTCTGCCGTACCAGGTTCTGTCAAAAATGGCGATGTGTCCGGTCTTGGGCAGTCTCGTCCAGAAACGCCAGAGATAATGTCTCGCTTTCTCGTGGGGTTCCGGACTGGCGATGGGATGTACCTCGTAGCCTCTGGGGTCCAGCGCTCCGGCAATCCGCTTGATATTGCCACCCTTGCCGGCGGCATCCCAGCCTTCGTAGGCGATGATTACCGGGATCTTCTTTCGATACAGGCGGTAATGCAGGGCATTCAGCTTCTTTTGCAGGTGGCGCAGTTCTCTCTTGTATTCTTCCTCGGAGATTTCCTTGTCCAGTTCCACCTCGGACAACTTCGGCATTTTCACCAGTGGAAATACATTCTGCAAAATAGGCACCGCCAGACTCTCGTTCTGCAAAGCCACATGGATACCGCTGCACAAAGTCTCAAGCACCTGTAATTCCGCCCACTTTTTGTCCCCGGAATCTATGATGTACCAGGGCGCTACGGAAGCGTTGGTATCGGTGAGGTATTTGTCGAAGACTTCCTCGCATTTGTCATAATGCTTGTTCTGCCACCAGTCGTTCTCACCCACGCGCCATGCGGTGTCCTTGTTGTCTTCCAGTTCCTCCAGACGCTTTTTCTGTTCCTTTTTCCCAATCTGAAAAAAGAGCTTCAGCACCAGATAACCGTTATCCGTCAGTTGTCTCTCAAAACGCTTGATGCTCTCGATGCGCTCCGCATACTGCTTATCCGACAGTTCGCCCCGAAGCCTCCCCTTCGTCACCTCATCCATCCAGCCGGAATCCAGAAATTCAAACTTCCCGGCTTCCGGAATTTTTTCAAAATAGCGGTACAGGAAAGGTTTCCGCTTCTCTTCCTCCGTCGGTGCGGACATGGAAGCCACCTTGAAGAATCGCGGATCGATGTTTTTAATAATTCCACCGATAGTACTTCCCTTACCAGCCGCACCCCAGCCCTCGATCAGCACCAGCACCGGAAGCTTATGCTCCTTGATCTGCATCTGAAGTCTCCCAAGCTCCTCCTGCGCCGCATCCAGTCGTTTTTCCAGTTCCTCTTTTTCCGGCTTCACCGCCGGGATCCACTGTTTCAGCATACTGTAACCACCCTTTCCCGAAATCCTCATTGTACAAAACTTACATAAGTCTAGTGTATACCATTTTTGAAAAATATAAAAGCAATTGGGAAATATATTTACAGATATTATTTTTCCATCCGTTCTCTGATATTATTGTAGATCTCCCGGGTCTGCGCATCATCTGCACTGTTTAGAATAACGATGCTCCCATTCACTTCCATGACTACATAAGTATCACAGTCGTTATGGGTATAGCGGATGTAATCTCCATGGATTTCATCGCGAAAATGTCCCATGGAGTATTTCAGGTTGCCAAAACCGTTCGTCCGGATTGTATTCGTATCCCGTGTACTTCCAGCCCTTTTCCGGTGCGCAGCTTCTTTTTATAATAGAGATAAGAATACAGGATGCTGCCAAAAGCTGCTGCCGCGATAGCGACAATAAACAGAAATAATGCGGCCATGCTGTCGCTGAACACATGCTCAATAGTCCTGCTGCCACCCATATTTTCCCACTGAAGCGGTGCGTGGCATTCCAGTTCTCCTCATCCTGCAATGCCCATACGACGCGGATGCCGATGGTGCGGTTCGGTTTCACCTTGGGCAGATAATTGCCCACAATAACAAATAGCAATCCCATTCCGACATACAAAATCACCATGAGCAGATTCTCTTTCGTTACACCCATATCGATCCATCTGGCGATGCCGTTATAGAGCAATGTCATTCCCGGCACGATCCACGTAACCATTCTTATGACCTTGTCACTCTGCTGCCTGTTTCTGTTGTCGTAAAAAGTTACTGCAATTGCTATCACATAAGTCACTGCAAAAGTGCCGTTTATCCACAGACTGTTCTCACAGGTATATCCCAATATAATACCCACGCACATAACAAATGCCGAGCAGATCAGCCTGCCTTTATTTTTCTGTATCATTTCTTTCATCGTTCGATACTCCTTTCAAGTCCGTAATCCATAGCATGATTTCTTCCAGAACAGAGGTATTCAGTTCATAATAAATAAACTTTCCCTCCCGTTTGTCCCGGATCAGGTCGGCCTCCTTTAACACCGACAGATGCCTTGATATGGAAGCCCCCGTCACCGGAAAATGTTCGCAGATCTCTCCCGCCGACAATCGACCGTTTTTTAGAAGATTTAGTATTTCACGCCTTATAGGATCCGCCAGCGCTTTCAATGATTCACCTCATTCATTGTCAACGGATTTACAGATCAAGGTAGATGTAGTTTTCTGTGGATGGATAAAGCCGTTCTCAATTCATCGTGTACCTAAAAAAATCCCTCCGTCTTATGACGAAGGGATCTCATTCCTATCTATACTTCCCTGCTGTCTTCCGGCAGTCCCTTTAAAAATGCCACAGCCACCGGCAATGACAGAATAGCCGACAAAATATCAGACACCGGCTGTGACCACTGGATGCCCCGCAGTCCCCAGAGGGCTGTCAGGATCAGAAGGGCCGGGATGTAGATGGAGCCGCTTCGGAAGGAAGCCAGAATTGTAGCTCTGCCGCCCTTTCCGATGGACTGGAACAGCATGTTGCCGCAGATACATACCGGGATAAACGGCAGCGTCAGGCACTGGATCTGCAAAGCATAAAATGCGATCTCATAGGCATCCATATCCGTAAGGAATTCTAACAACAGCTCTCTTCGGAACACATACACCGCACCTGCAAACACTACCATGGTCACCAGACTGGCGCACAGGGTGAACCAGAACGCTTTCTTTACGCGGGAATATTTCTTTGCCCCGTAATTGAAGGACGATACCGGCTGGAAGCCCTGACCGATTCCCAGTGCCACACTGAATACGAAATTGAAAATACGGGACACCACGCTCATGGCGGCAATGGCAATATCTCCGTAGACCGCTGCCTGCGCATTCAACACCATGGTGGACACGCTGGTCAGTCCCTGCCGCATCATGCTGGGGAAGCCTGCGGTAAGAATGTTCTTATGTACAGCAAATTCCCATGTAAAATATTTCGGTGCCAGACTGCTCTGGGTCTTTCCCCGCAGGAAAAAGAATAACAGGATCCCGAAGGATATGTACTGGGAGATCATGGTGGACAGCGCGGCTCCCCGGATGCCCATTTGACACCCCCACATAAGGATGGCATCTCCCGCCATATTCAGAATACCGCCGGAGACCAGTCCCACCATGGCAAGGCTCGCATAGCCCTCATACCTAAGCACATTGTTCATCACACAGCTGGACGCCATTGCCGGTGCCGACAGCAGAATATAAAAAGCATAGATCCTCGCATACGGCAGGATCGTCTCCGTACTGCCCAGCAGCCGGCACAGACCGTTCAGATCCAGAATACCGACAACTGCCACCAATAGTCCCGCCGCCACTGCCAGATAGAATCCCGTAGCGGAAAAGGCTCTGGCCCTCTCCTTTTCATGGGCACCCAGCAGTCTGCTGATATTACTTCCGGCACCGTGGCCGAACATAAATCCGAAGGCCTGAATGATCGCCATCAGACCGAACACCACGCCTACCGCTCCGGTGGCACTGGTACCCAGCTGGCTGACGAACCAGGTATCCACCATGTTATACAGATTTGTGATCAGCATGCTGATGGTGGTGGGCAGTCCCAGTTCCAGGATCAGACGTGCCACCGGCTCTTCGGTAAGACGTTTATACTGTTTCTCCGCTTTTGCCAATGTTGTATCGTTCATACGCTTAACTCCTGCCGCATTTTCCCATGCGATTCTCTCTATACTGTTTTATGCATATTCTATGCCACTGCAATCTGGCAGGCTACTCCTGCCCGATTTGTATTCTTCGTACATCATCCCTTTTAACAGTCAGGTGCGTACAATCCCAAAATAGCGTCTGCCCTTTCAGACACGACGCTATTATAGAAGATTCCCTTTAAAAATGTAAGCCCTTCCAGCGGATTTTTTCTTAAAATTTTATAATCGGCTTTACAATTTCTCACTGAAATAGCTCTTATAGCCCTCTCCGAAGATCTCCGTGGCACTGGTGACGATCATAAATGCCAGGGGATCCTCTTCCTTTACGATCTCCTCTGCCTTGGGAGAAATGTTTTTCTTCATGGCACACATGATGACACTTTTTTCCTTGCCGCTGTAGGCACCGCTGCCCTGTACATAGGTCACGCCGATGTCCAGTTCCTCTAACAGCCTTCCTGCGATCTTCTCCGCGTGGTCGCTGATAATATAGATCAACTTCGCCTCATCACGGCCGTACAATACCACATCCAGCACCACTGATGTGATAATGACCACAATACCGGCATACAGTGCCTTGTCAATGTTCCGGAATACAAATGCCGATGCTATGACGATAACCACATCTGTCAGGAAAAACAATGCTCCCGTCTTGAGGTACGGGAACTTCAAACGCAGTAGTTTGATAATAATATCTGTTCCTCCCGTAGTGGATCCGGCCTTGAACACCCAGCCCATGGATACTGCCATTAGGGCACTTCCGGTCAGAGAGGCAAGCAATGGATCTGTGGTCACTGCTCCAACCGGTGTCAATAAGTTTGTAAATAATGAAGTCATTGCCGTACAATAGATCGTAGACAAAATAAACCGCAATCCGAATTTCCAGATACCGATCAGCAGGATTGGAATGTTGATGAGTAACATCCAGGTACCGGTCTCAATCCCGAACAGACGGTTTAAAATAATAGCGACACCGGTAATACCCCCGGGTGCCAGGGAGTTCGGATCCAAAAACAAGCTGACGGATACCGCATAGACAAAGGACGCCACCGTGATCATCACGTAATCCCGGATCATCTGTAAGGGGGTCTTTTTGTCTAGCCTCTGTATTTCCAGTTCTTTTTCAGTCTTTTTTGCCATATTTCTCTCCATTTCCACACATAAAAGCCGCATATCTATAATATGCGGCTTTTATCAGTGATACATTCACTTCTTTTCTAAGAAACTACGCAGCGACATCTGCATGACTCTGCACAATTATATATTTGCTCTGACCACCTTGGGCTGATAGCCTTCTTTTTCCAGGGCAGCAATGATCTCTTTCTTATGCTCGGTACCGAACGCTTCCAGTGTGATACGCAGTTCCACGGCAGCACTGCGGTTGATGGATACAAACTGGTTGTGCTCCAGCTTGATGACATTACCGTTAACGCCGGCAATGATACCGGATACTCTGCACAGCTCACCGGGTTTGTCGGGAAGCAATACGGATACGGTGAAGATACGGTCTCTTAAGATCAGACCCTGCTGTACTACTGAGGACATGGTGATGACATCCATGTTACCGCCGCTCAAAATAGATACGATACGCTTATCCTTTACCTTTAACTGCTTTAAGGCTGCAACGGTCAGCAGACCGGAGTTCTCCACGATCATCTTGTGATTTTCTACCATGTCAAGGAATGCCACTACCAGATCCTCATCCTCCACGGTGATCACATCGTCCAGATTCTTCTGTAAGTACGGGAAAATCTTACTTCCGGGGGTCTTTACCGCAGTACCGTCCGCAATGGTGTTGACCTTGGGCAGAGTTGTAACTTTGCCGTTCTTTAAGGATACCTGCATGCAGTTGGCTCCGGCAGGCTCTACACCGATGACCTTGATCTTCGGATTCAGCAGCTTCGCCAGTGTGGAAACACCGGTTGCCAGTCCGCCGCCACCGATGGGAACCAGAATATAATCTACCAGCGGAAGCTCCTTGAAGATCTCCATGGCAATGGTGCCCTGACCGGTAGCTACCGTCAGATCATCAAAGGGATGAATGAAAGTATAGCCGTGTTCTTCTGCCAACTCGTATGCCTTTGCGCAGGCCTCATCGTAGACATCACCGTGCAGTACTACCTCTGCGCCGTAACCTCTGGTACGGTTTACCTTGATCAAAGGTGTGGTGGTGGGCATTACGATAGTTGCCTTGCTGCCGTAGCATTTTGCCGCATAAGCCACGCCCTGGGCATGGTTGCCTGCGGAGGCGGTGATCAGACCCTTGGCACGCTCTTCATCGGTCAGAGTGCTCATCTTGTAATAAGCACCTCTCAGCTTGTAAGCTCCGGTGAACTGTAAGTTCTCGGGCTTTAAGTATACACGGTTGCCGGTCTGGGCGCTGAAATAATCACTGTATACCAGCTTGGTCTCTAAAGTAACTTTTTTTACGATCTCACTTGCTTCTTCGAATTTCTCTAAAGTCAACATTTCTTCCTGCATTTTTCTTCCCATGCCTTTCTGCCACACTTTCTTTGGTCTGCCTGTTTATTATTATTCTTCCGCGTCTGTCTGTCCGGCTTCTTCCTCCGGCAGATGCAGTTCTCCGATGTCCTCCATATTTACATCAAACAGAGCGTTTACAAATTCATCGGAATTGAATTTCTGAAGATCCTCAATGGACTCTCCCACACCGATATATTTTACCGGGACCTTCAGTTCGGACTGGATGGCCACGGCGATACCGCCCTTTGCCGTTCCGTCCATCTTGGTCAGGATGATACCCGTAAGATCCGCCACCTCACCGAATTCTCTCGCCTGTACCAGCGCATTCTGTCCGGTGGTCCCGTCCAGCACGATCAGGTTCTCTCTGTGGGCATTTGGGAACTCCTTGTCAATGATACGGTTCATCTTGCGAAGCTCTTCCATCAGGTTCTTTTTGTTGTGCAGTCTGCCTGCGGTATCTACAAGAAGCACATCTACGCCTCTCGCCTTCGCCGCATTCACGGCATCGAATACCACGCTGGCGGGATCCGCGCCTTCTTTTCCGCCGATCATGGGTACATCCGCCCGGGAAGCCCATTCTGCCAGCTGGTCTCCCGCTGCGGCACGGAAGGTATCCGCTGCGGCAATGAGAACTTTCCTGCCCTCATCCTTTAACTTACCGGCCAGCTTGCCCACAGAAGTGGTCTTGCCCACACCGTTGACGCCGATGACCATGATCACGGACTGTTCCTTCTCGAAATCATAGGCTGTCTCATCCACCTGCATCTGCTCTTTGATGCTTTGGATCAGAAGCTGCTTGCATTCGGAAGGTTCCTTGATATGTTTTTCCTTCACCTGCTGTTTTAATCTCTCCACGATAGCGGTGGTCGCGTTGACACCGATATCTCCCATAATGAGGATTTCTTCCAGTTCCTCGTAGAAATCATCATCAATGGCGGAGAACCCGCTGAAGACGGAATCGATCCCGCGGACAATATTGTCACGGGTCTTGGTCAGCCCTTCTTTTAACCGAGCAAAAAAGCCTTTCTTTTCCTCACTCATCCGATTTCCTCCACACATTAATCATCCAGATCTTTGTCAATGAGGTTGACACTGACTAAAGTAGATACCCCCTTCTCCTGCATGGTGATACCGTACAGTCTGTCCACCTGTTCCATGGTACCTCGTCTGTGGGTAATGACGATGAACTGGGTGTTCTTGGTCAGCTTATGTAAATACTTTGCAAAACGGCCTACGTTGGAATCATCCAGCGCCGCCTCGATCTCGTCCAGCAGACAGAACGGAGAGGGTTTTAGGTTCTGGATGGCAAACAATAAGGAGATGGCGGATAATGCTTTTTCTCCACCGGAGAGCTGCATCATGTTCTGAAGCTTCTTTCCGGGGGGCTGTGCGATGATACGGATGCCTGCTTCCAGAATATCCTCATCCTCCATCAGTTCCAGAGTTCCCTTACCGCCTCCGAAGAGTTCCTTGAATACCTTGTCGAACTCTCTGCTGATCTCAGCGAATTTCTCCGTAAACTGTTTCCGCATGGCGGTATCCAGTTCTTCGATGATGCCTTCCAGTGTCTTCTCCGCCTCGACCAGATCATCATGCTGGGTCTTCATGAAAGTGTAACGTTCCATCAGATTCTTGTAATCTTCAATGGCATTGACATTAACGTTACCTAACTTCCGGATCTCATCTTTCAGACCGCTGATCTCCCGCTTCATGGCGGGCAGATCGTTCATCTCTTCATTGCGGAGTCCTGCCGCATCGCTTAAGGTGATCTCATACTCATCCCACATGTAATTGATCTGACCTTCGATACCGTCCTCCAGCTTTTTCTTCTGTTCACTCAGACGATAGACTTCCTTATCCAGCGAATTCATGCGTTCTGACATTTCTTCCCTGCTTTGGAAGAAGCCTTTCTGCTTTGCAGACAGTTCTTCTTTCTTCGCAATATCTTCGTCCAGCTTTTTCCGGGAAGCATCCTGGGTTTCATGGGAAGCTGCGATGGTCTTCTCGATTTCCAGAATATTATTCTTCTTACGTTCCACTTCCTGTGCATTTTCAGTCAACGCCTGTAAAATCTCTGCAAGCTCGGCCTGTGCACGTTCCAGTTCTCCGTTGATACGGTCTACATTGGCCTGCTTGTAGTCCAACGCCTGACGCATCTTCTCGACTTTTACTTCCCATTCTCCGGCATGGGTGGAAGCTTCGCTTTCTTCCAGACGGCAGCCTTCCAGTTCCTTCTGGAAGACAAGAATCTGTTCCTGGGTAGTTTTCTCCAGTTCCTCGCTGGCAGCCAGTTCCTGTACGATTGCTTCCTTGCCGGAACGGATCTCGAAGATCTTGGTCTCGATCTCCTGTTCTTCCAGCTTCAGGGACTGTGCACTCTCCGCCTCTTCTTCCATACGCTCTCTGGCCTGGGAAATATTTAATCTCGCGGTATTCTGCTCAATGGATTTGCGCTGCATTTCGGTCTTAAGCGCTTCCACATCCATGCGCAGCTTGTTACGTTTTGCCTTGGTATCCTCGATCTTCTGGTTGTAGGTCTTGATATCCTCGGAGAGTTTTTTCACCTTTTTCTCCAATTCGTCCATCTCACGACGTCTTCCCAGAAGGTTACTGTTATTTTTAAAAGCACCACCGCTGATGGCACCGCCGGGAACCAGGAGTTCGCCTTCCAGTGTGACCATACGGATGCCGTAATCGAATTTTCTCGCGATCTTCACGGCATTGTCCACATTGTCCACCACCATGATACGTCCCAGCATGGCCTTTGCCACATTGCGGTATTCCTTTGCCGTACCCACCAGTTCGTCTGCCATACCGATGACACCCTTTTCCTTCAATGCCTCCGGATTCTTGAATTCCTGGGGCTTGGTAATACTGGTCAGGGGCAGGAACGTGGCTCTTCCGAGACGGTTCTGCTTTAAGAAACCGATCATATGCTTGGCGGTCTCCTCGTTATCCGTTACGATATTCTGGATATTTCCGCCCAGTGCGGTTTCAATGGCAGTCTCATATTTGGCTTCCACCTGAATGATGTCTGCTACGACACCGATGATACCTTTTTCCTTATCCTTCTGCTCCATGACTTTCTTGACGCTGCCGCCGTAACCGTCATAACGCTCGGTGATATTGGTCAGGGCTTCCAGCTTGGACTGCTCCTGATGGAACCGGTTCTGTGCCTCCCGCAGTTTTGCATCCAGTCCGGTGAGGTTCTCACGGATATTGCCCAGTTCCAGTTCGGATGCTGCTTCCTGTTCGGTCATCTGCCGCAGTTCTTCGGTCACAGTCTGGAAAGTCTCCTCCAGCTTTTTCACCGTCTCTTCTCTGGCTGCCTCATCGGATTTGGCACGAAGCAGTCTGGAATTCAACTCTGCCTTGCGGATATTAATCTGCTCCATCATGGTATCGAAGCGCCCCATCTTGGACTTGATGGTGGCACGTTGGTTCAGTTCCCCGATGATGGTATTTTTCCCGGCCTCAATATTATTATTGAGTTCGGTGATCTTGTTCTGAATAGCTTCCAGATCAGCCTTCGCTTTCGCCGCAGCTTCCGCGATCTCCTGCACCTGAGTATCCGTATCCTTTTTATCGGTTAAAATATCCTGCTTTTCTTTTTCTTTGCCGGCGATCTCTTCTTCCAGTGCTGCCTTACGATTGTTCAGATGGTTCTCACTGCCGTGGGCGGAATTGATCTGCTCCTTTAAGACATTGATCTCACCTTCCAGTTTGCCCCGCATCAGGCCGGTATCCGTCAGTTGCTCTCTGGCGGCTTCAATGGCTGCATCCAGACTCTCGATCTCCTGCTGGATCCGCTCGTATTCTTCCTTGATACCTTCGTATTTTTCACTGGTCTCATTCAGTTCCGTGCTGGCCAGATTGTATTTTTCTTCCATGGAAGAGAGTTGTTCTCTGAGTCTTTTGTTTTCCAGTAGAAAAACATTGATATCCAGAGTCTTTAATTCTTCCTTTTTCCTCAGATAGACCTTTGCCACCTCGGACTGTTTCTCCAGAGGCCCTACCTGTTTTTCCAGCTCAGATAAAATATCGTTGACACGTACCAGATTCTGTTTCTCGTTCTCCAGCTTCGTCTGGGCAGCGGCTTTCCTGCGCTTGAATTTTACGATTCCGGCCGCCTCGTCAAACAGTTCACGACGTTCTTCGGGCTTACCGCTTAAGATCTTATCGATCTGGCCCTGTCCGATGATGGAATAGCCCTCCTTACCGATACCGGTATCGTAGAACAGCTCATTGACATCTTTTAATCTACAGGGCGTACCATTGATCAGATATTCACTTTCTCCGGAACGGTAGATCCGTCTTGCCACCGTGACTTCGTCATAGTCGATCGCCAGCTGGTGATCACTGTTGTCCAACGTAATGGCAACATAGGCATAACTCAATGGCTTTCTGGTCTCTGTTCCCGAGAAAATAACATCCTGCATGCTGGCACCACGCAGCTGCTTGATGCGCTGTTCCCCCAGTACCCATCGCACCGCATCCGCAACGTTACTCTTACCGCTGCCGTTCGGTCCTACGATACCGGTGATTCCGTTATGAAACTGAAATACGATCTTATTGGCAAATGATTTGAACCCATGAACCTCAATACTTTTTAAATACATATCCTCTATCCCTCAATAGCAGAAGCGCCTCGTAAGCCGCCTGCTGTTCTGCCGCTTTTTTTGTTCTTCCCTGCCCACGGCCAAGGCATTCTCCCTCCATGTCGATCTCTACCACGAAGGTCTTGTCATGCTCCGGTCCGCTCTCTTCTAACAGCCGGTACTCGAACTCTTTTTTCAGCTTCCCCTGAATCAGCTCCTGAAGATTGCTCTTGCTGTCATAAAACAGACGCTTGTCCTCCAGATCCGACAGAATAAATCGGTCGATAAATGCCTTGGCAGGCTGCATGCCACCGTCCAGATAGATGGCACCAATCATGGCTTCCATACCGTCAGAAGTAATGCTGTCTCTGCGTCTGCCGCCGGTATTTTCCTCTCCTTTGCCAAGAAGCATGAACTGTCCCAGTTCCAGATCTCTTGCGCAGAAGGCCAGAGAAGGCTCGCACACCATGGAAGCGCGCATCTTGGTCAGTTCACCCTCAGGTACATCCGGATGCTCCCGGAACAGGAAGTCACTGGAGACCAGTTCCAGTACCGCATCTCCCAAAAATTCGATTCGCTCATAATTTTCCGTCTTGTTGATCTTTTGTTCATTGGTATAAGAACTGTGGGTCAAAGCCTGTTTCAGCAATGCTTTGTTGTGAAAGCAATAGCCGATGCGCTGCTCCAGCACGTCCATTGTATAACCATCCAACATTTTCTTGTCCTCACAAATATACTGCCGTAGCCCCAATCAGAGTAAGAAACGCGACACGCTCCCGCTCTGTCGCAGAGCGTAGCGGTACATAAGCGAGGATAGTACCCTCGCTAAGTACCGACGTCTGCTTACGGTCCGCTTATTCTTACTCTGATCGTGTCTACTGGACTATATAGAATTATCCTCACCATGCCTATTCATAAATGTGCCGCACATAGTGTGTCCCATTTATTTCATAGACGGCTGTCGCCGTATAAAAACAGAGGGGAATGACTTCTTGTGCGAGCAAGCTCTCACCGGAGTCATTCCCTCTATTTTTGCATGGCTCGTAGCTTTACTAGTTCACTGCGTTCTTGATCATCTCTACAGCATCTTCCACCGTACTAACCTGCTCTGCAGTCTCGGCGGGAATCTCGATATCAAACTCTTCCTCGATACCCATGATGATCTGGTATACATCCAGAGAATCTGCACCCAGGTCATCCTGGAATGTAGTGTCCATGGTAATTTCATCGGGATCCACGTTTAATACCTCAGCAATGATTTTCTTTAACTTTTCGAATTCCATAACAATTCCTTCTTTCCAATATATTTTTTAATCTTATTTATTTTCTGCAATCTTATCTTCCAGACTGATCTGCTCTTTGATCTTTTCGTTGATCTTCTCTTCCTTGAATGCGATGCATTGCAGGATGGAGTTCTTCACTTCCACAGCCTTGCTGCTTCCATGGGTCTTCACTACCAGGCCGTTTAAACCAAGCAGCGGAGCTCCTCCGTACTGGGAAGTATCGAAGCTCTTCAATGTTTTCTTCAGCGCGGGCTTCACTAACAGTGCACCGATCTTACTGCGAAGCGTAGACATCATTCCCTGCTTCACCTGATGCAGCAGCGCGGAGCTGACACCTTCGTACATTTTCAGTATTACATTGCCGACAAATGCTTCACAGACAATGACATCTGCCACACCTGCGGGAATGTCTCTGGCTTCCACACTTCCAATAAAGTTGATCTCGGGACAATTCTTCAACAGAGGGAAAGTTTCCTTGACCAGAGCATTTCCCTTCTCTTCCTCAGCACCGATATTCACGATACCGACTTTGGGATTCTTCACCCCCATGACACTTTCCATATAGACACTGCCCATCTTGGCAAACTGTACTAACATGGAAGGTCTTGCGTCCACATTGGCACCACAGTCCAGCAAAAGGCTTACACCGTTCTCCGTAGGGATCAGGGGAGCTAACGGGGGTCTCTCCACACCGCGGATACGGCCTACGATCACTTGTCCGCCCACCAGTACCGCACCGGTACTTCCTGCAGATACGAACGCATCACATTCACCGTTCTTCACCATATACATGGCTTTGACAATGGAGGACTCCTTCTTACGACGGATTGCCATGACCGGAGGTTCTGCGGTCTCGATGACCTCTTCGGCATGTACGACTTCCAGCTGCTCTGCATCATAGGTATATGTCTTTAATTCTTCCCGGATCACAGGTTCCTTACCTACCAGGAATACTTTGACACGTTTGTCCGCATTGACAGCTTCTACAGCGCCCTTTACGATCTCTGCGGGAGCATTGTCTCCGCCCATCGCATCTACAGCAACATTTACATATTCTGCCATTTCGTCGTTCCTTTACCTGTTTTGTGTTCATCCGCTCATCATCAAACCGCTCCGTGGATAACACCAAACAGTTTGATGATGGCAGATTCATTCTTACTATACTAAAGGCGTATATAAAAAGCAAGTGATTTTTTTGTGAAAGCAAAAGGAGATCCCTTTCGGAATCTCCTCTTTTCTTTTCACTTAATTTCGCTTCATTGATTTATCAATTAATCAACGCTTACGACCTGCTTCTTATTGTAAGAACCGCAAGCCTTGCAAACTCTGTGAGGCATCATCAGTGCACCACATTTGCTGCACTTTACCAATGTAGGAGCGCTCATTTTCCAGTTTGCTCTTCTCTTATCTCTTCTACCTTTGGAAGATTTATTCTTAGGACAAATAGACATCGTTACACCTCCTTATTCGCGTTGAAGATATCTTGGATTGCTGCCATACGAGGATCCGGTACGAAAGTATCGCAACCACATTCCTTCAGATTCCTGTTCTGACCACATACGGGGCAGATCCCCTTACAGTCTTCCTTACACAGGATCTTTGCCGGCCAATTCACCAGAATTTCATCGTACACAAAAGCCTCTACATCCAGCTGCCATCCCTCCATAAAGCTCTGCTCTGTATCATCTTCCTCACTTACTTCCGCTTCCGGAGAATAAACGATTCTGTCAAACTTAAGCTTCATTGCTGTAGGTACTTCAGTAAGGCATCTGTCACATTTCGTGTCAAAGGTAAGCTCTGCCGTGCCGGTTACTTTTGCCTTGTTCACACCGATGTTGGTAAAAGTAAGGGTAACGGGTGACTTCTCCGTAATGGGGAATTCTCCCTGACGGCTCTTAAAGCTTGTCATCTCAAGCGGAATGGCAACAGTCTCTACCTTGCCTTCGGATGTTAATACATCAGATAAACTTACTAACATAGCGACTCCTATGCAATATGTTGCGTAGAAAACACAAGTCTCCTACGATGTGTTGATTCACACACTGACTTATTATACATAAGGTGTGTGCTTTTGTCAACAAAATTTTGTAGGATTTTCATACAATTTTTGCATCCTGTATCCGCCTACTTTTCCAGTCCATAACTGCTAATCGTCCATCCCATCTCATCATATCCAAACGTCATAAACAGATAAGATAATGAATCCTCCTGTACCGGCCGGAACTCTACTTCCACCGTGCAGTTACCCTTGCTGCCCGTATCCACTTCGGAAAGTCCCTTGATGCCCATGATCTCAACTTCCCCTGTGTATTCCTCCTGAAAATACGTATTTGCGAAATCCTTTGCCAGCCGGTACACAGTCATTCTGTCTGCTGTTCTCTCCACTTCATCCAGTATTTTCAGGTCATCGTCACCGCTCATAAGACCGTATCTCAGATTTAAGAAATAGGATATTTCTATGTCATCAGGCCGTTTTCCTTCCTCCGACCATTTCACATACTGCTCCGCCTGTTCATTGGAAACATCTTCCTGATTGGTAAATACGATCATAATGAGTGACATTCCCTGTTCTATCTCTTTCTTTTCGATAATATTCAGGGAATGAAAATACATTTCCTTATAGTCTTCCTCTGCTGTCTGGGCATCTACATTTTCCCTAAGCATATAATAGGTACTTCCGTCGAATTCCACATAAGAAAGGCTCCATTTTTCATTAAAGAGGTCATTTGCCATCAATAATTGTGCCGGGTTCCCCTGTGTGGACTGCTCATAGAATTCCGTCAGCAGTTCTGCCCCGCTGCACTCCTCGAATTGATCACTTAACACATACACCGGATAGGCCTTCAGCTCTTCTATATTTAACGGAAGTTCAGACAGTTCCTGTAAGATCACCTGCGGATCTCTATTCCCCTTCAAATTTTCCAGAATAGCATCGGTCTGCACAATATTTTCCGCTTCCTGCGTTGCCTCCTGTGTCTGTTCGTCTGTCTGCTCGATGGTGCTGGTGGTACTTACCGTTTCTGTTTCCTGTACGACATTTTTACTCTCTGTTTCCTGCGTTTCTCCGCCGCAGGCCGTAAGAAATGTACATACTGAAATTACCGTTGCCAGGCTTTTCATCCGCCTGTATTTTTTACCCATTTTCATATTACGCTCCCCCGCAGCCTGTGACTATCGTTTTATCAAATTATAGCATACTATTGCATTATTTTTCAGAAAGATAGGCAACTGATCGGTCACTCAGCAGTAAAAGCGGCCACTTACTGGTCATTTATTGGTCAACTAACCATAAAAGTGATCACTTACTGGTCATTTACCGGTCAATCAGTTGCCAAAAGTGACCAGTAATTATCCTTTTATTCTATAATGCGTTTTCCTGCTTTCACCAACTTTTTCTATCAATCCTGCATTTATCATCTTGTCCAATAAATTTCTTGCACCAGTTCTGGAATTATAATTACAGATTGCCATTACTTTCTGCGTTGAAATACTTCCATTCTGCCGAATATAATCAAGTATCCTGTCTTCTTTCGACATTTCTTTTGTAATCCTGTTTTCCCTGTTCTCCGTTGTATTCCTTATATCAGCCGCCCCCGGAATGTATACCACTTGTCCAACTTCGAGCTTTAATGTTACCCTGTCATTACGCTCCGAAAAATCAAATTCCGGTTTTTTCCAGTGTTGTTCTGCCCACGCTGTCATAATCTTATCAATACCACTTCCGGCACGTTCACCAACATTAACAAATCCAAACATCTTTAAAATATTAGGATTTCGCGGATCGCTATTGCCTCCGGCATAAAATTCTTCTTTTGTTACCCTGATAGTACCAGGATTGGAAATACTAAGCTCCTTTCCCTTTTTAACAACAAGAATTCCTCGCCTGCCATAATAGTTTGCATGTGCCAACGCATTTGCCAATGCTTCTTCCAATGCATCATGCACATCAACTCTGTCTATCCTGTATCCATCCCTTCTATTTGCAAATGGAACAGCTACCTCGTCATCTATTCTTGTACGTACCTTGCAGAAGAAATCATATATATTACCACTCCAATCGCCTTCATTAGAATGCGTCCGAAATAACCAGCGTATTGCTTTATCATCGCATTCTTCCCGATAATCCAGAAAATAATTTGGAAGGACCGCAGTAATATGATAAGCCTCTCCAAAGAATAATAGCCCTGCTATTGTCGGAGATAATGTACCATTCTTATTCTTTGCTACAGCTCTTAGTTTCATAAGGAATTCATCATTTTCAAGTACATTCCAAGGGTGTCCACCGTGGAGCTGTTCAAAAATAATTCTATACCCCTTTATCGTATCCTGATTCAGCACTTCCAGCCCAAACTCATCCAGCACTTCCACATCCCCAGATACATCTCTCTGATCTGCAAACATTGCCCGGACTGCCTCTTCCGTACAAAGAAAGTCTCCTTCGTAATCTCTTTTATAAGTACCTCTCATTGGATCCGTTCCAATATAAACCGGCTTATCATGCCTGTCTGCTGCCGGAACATCTATTCTAAGTATCTTTTTATCCTCTACTTCGGCAACCTGTACATGATGATTCAACAGGATGTTCTTGGATACCTTATTTTTATCATTCAAAACACTCCAAAAATCTTTCTGATATTTAATAATCTGCTTATCTGTCAATCCCTCAACCGTAAAAGAATCCCTGTGTTCTCTAATTCCAAGCAAAATAGTGCCACCATTAGTATTAGCAAAAGAAGAATAAGTCTCCCATATACTCTCAGGAAGTCCACCCGTCGCCAGCTTGCATTCTCGCTCATGATCTTCGCCAAGGTTCAATTTATTTAATATTTTCTGTTTCATCTGTAATAAGAACCTCCCGCTTATGATTTATTTGCTATTTCAATCTTTTCAAAAATTATGTTCTCCACTTTTTGTAAATGTCTACGGCACCATTCCTGCACTATAGTTTATCCATTCAAATCCCTATCATATTAATTTTACCATAAATATTCTAATTTCACCAACAAAATCATGAATGATGATAGTCGTGGTTTCATTTTTCTGAAGGTATGCAAAAGCCGGAGCAGTCTTCCGACCACTCCGGCTTCCTATCTCATTTCTTTATTTTCTTTCCAAATTTCTTCAGGCTTCCGCTACGGCATCTTTCATGCTCTTCACATATTCTCCGATGTAAGGAGCTGCATCTATGCCGTACTCTGCAATGATCTTCACGATGGCGCTTCCCACGATAGCTCCGTCGGAGATGGCTGCCATGGCCTTGGCCTGCTCGGGGGTGCTGATGCCGAAGCCGATGGCGCAGGGAACGTCGGTCACGGCGCGGATGCTTTCCACAATGGCGGGCAGATCCGTCTTGATCTCACTGCGCACACCGGTGACACCCATGGAGCTTACCACATAGATAAATCCTTCCGCATCCGATGCGATCTGACGGATGCGGCTCTCGGAAGTGGGGGCGATCATGGAGATCACCTTCACGCCATGGGCTTTGGCGGGAGCTTCCACCTCTGCCTTCTCTTCATAAGGCACATCGGGAATAATGATGGCACTGATGCCCAGTTCTTCACACTTGCTAAAAAATTTCTCATATCCGTAATGGAATACCGGGTTCACATAAGTCATAAATGCCAGCGGGATCTGTGACTGTTCCCGCACTCTTTTCACGATCTCGAACACACCGTCCGTAGTCATGCCGTTGCCAAGAGAGCGGATATTGGCCTCCTGGATCACCACACCTTCCGCTGTGGGGTCAGAGAATGGAATACCGATCTCTATGAGATCCGCTCCTGCCTTCTCCATCTCCAGAATGAATTTTACCGTGCTGTCCGCATCCGGGTCCCCCGCGGTGAGGAAGCCGATGAATGCTTTTTTATTCGGTGTATCGAATACTTTTTCTAATTTACTCATCGTATCTGTCTCCATTTCTTCTATTATATTTCACATTTTAATCATCTATTTTCATGAACATAATCTGTTAAAAGCATTTCACATACTCACATCCGAAAGCTTATAACTATTGCTTTCATCAGTCATGAATATCCACGCCGCGGTATCTCGCAATAGCAGCCACATCCTTGTCGCCTCTGCCGGACAGACATACAATAATGCTCTGATCCGGGCTGTAATTCTTCGCGATCTTCCGCACCTGTGCTACCGCATGGGCACTCTCGATGGCGCAGATGATACCTTCGGTTCTTGCCAGATATTCAAAAGCCTCCACTGCCTCGTCATCTGTGATGGGCACATACTGTGCTCTGCCGATGTCATGCAGATAGGCATGCTCCGGTCCGATACCGGGATAATCCAGTCCTGCGGAAATGGAATAAACAGGAGCGATCTGTCCGTATTCATCCTGACAGAAATAGGATTTCATTCCATGGAAGATTCCCAGAGATCCGGTAGCTATGGTGGCTGCGGTCAGTGCCGTATCCACGCCTTTGCCTGCTGCCTCACAGCCAATGAGTTCCACATCCTTGTCCTCAATAAAGTTGTAGAACGCACCCATGGCATTACTGCCGCCACCTACGCAGGCTACCACGGCTGCCGGAAGCTTTCCTTCTTCTTTCAGGATCTGCTCTTTTGCTTCCTGACTGATGACACTCTGAAAATCTCTTACGATCATGGGGAAGGGATGCGGTCCCATAACGGATCCCAGTACATAATGGGTATCCGACACACGGTTGGACCATTCTCTCATGGTCTCATTGACAGCATCCTTCAAGGTCATGGTGCCGGATGTTACGGGATGTACTTTGGCTCCCAGAAGTTCCATACGATAGACATTCAGTGCCTGTCTGTCGGTATCTTCTTTTCCCATGAAGATCTCGCATTCCATACCTAAGAAGGCTGCTGCCGTTGCGGTAGCCACACCATGCTGTCCGGCACCGGTCTCCGCGATCAGACGGGTCTTGCCCATCTTCTTGGCAAGCAAAGCCTGTCCCAGCGCATTATTGATCTTATGGGAACCGGTGTGGTTCAGGTCCTCTCTCTTGAGATAGATCTTTGCGCCGCCCAGATCCTTCGTCATCTTCTCCGCATAATACAGTAGAGAGGGGCGGCCGGCGTATTCATTCAGCAGCTTGTTCAATTCCGCATTGAATTCCGGATCCTTTTTATAATGCTCATAGCACTCTTCCAGATGGATCAGTTCATTCATCAATGTCTCGGAGATATATTGTCCTCCGTGGATTCCATAACGTCCTTTGCTCATGTGTTTATCCTCTTTTCTTTCTTCCTGATTTTTCATTCTTCTATTATTCTGTATTTTCAATCTGTATTTTTCCGATACTGTTCTACCAGTTCCATGATCCGGCGCATCTTCTCCGGATCCTTCTTCCGGTCGCTCTCGATGCCGGAGCTTAAATCCACCGCGTAGGGTCTCACCGTTTCCATGGCTTCCGTCAGATTCTCAGGATGCAATCCTCCCGCCAGGAAAAATTCCCTGTCGATCCCGCCAAGGACGCTCCAGTCAAAAGCCTGTCCCGTTCCCATTCCGTTGTCGAATAGCAGATAGTCCGCACTGCTGTCCAACCAGGCTTCCACATCGTACCGGTCTTTTACTTTGACCGCCTTGATCACCGGTTTTCCGCAGACCGCCTGAAGATACTGGATATCCTCTTCCGTCTCGTCTCCGTGGAGCTGTGCCACATCCAGAATGCCTTCCTCCAGCAGTTCTATGATGTTCTTCGGGTCCTCATTCACGAACACCCCCACCGTCCGGATCGAAGGTGCCAGTGCCTCGCGATATGCCCGGGCCTGCTCCTTCGTAACTGCCCGGTGGCTCTTCGGGTAAAATACAAATCCCACATAGTCCGGCTGCACCTCATTGGCATAGGTAATATCCTCCGGACGGTAGAGACCGCACATTTTTACTTTCATAAAGCACTTCCTCCGCGAAGCTCCTGCAATGCCGCTTTCTTATCCGCACTGCGCATCAGTGTCTCTCCGATGAGGACAGCATTGGTGCCGTTCTCTTCCAGTCTTGCGATATCCTGTCTCGTCTTCATGCCACTCTCGGATACGAAGAGAATATTCTCCGGCACCAGTTCCCGCAGCCGCACGGAATTATTGATATCCACCGTAAAATCTTTCAGATTCCGGTTATTCACACCGATGATCTTTGCTCCGGCCTGCAAAGCCATCTCGACTTCTCTCTCATCGTGGGCTTCCACCAGTGCCGACAGGCCAAGTTCTCCGGCGATCCCCGCATACTCAGACAGCTGCATGAGCGACAGGATGGCACAAATCAGAAGCACCGCATCCGCACCGATATTTTTGGCCTCATAGATCATGTATTCATCCACTGTGAAATCTTTCCGGAGTAACGGGATCTTCACCGCCTGCCGGATCTCGGTCAGGTATTCGTTCTTCCCCTGAAAATAAGCCGGTTCCGTCAGTACGGAAATAGCATTCGCTCCTGCCGCTTCGTATTCCTTTGCGATCTGCACATAGGGGAATTCCGCAGCGATCAGTCCCTTGGAGGGAGACGCTTTTTTCACCTCACAGATAAAGCTCATCCCCGGCTTTGCCAGCGCCTGTTCAAAGGGAAATCCCGTATTGCTGTCCAGGTCTCTTGCTCTGGCGATCTGCTCCGCAAGAGGCAGTGCTTCTTTTGCTGCTGCCACCCGCTCTAAAGTGGAAGCTGCTATGGTATCCAGTATCATTTTCCTGCCTCCTGCTTATACTTCATTACTTAACTTGATGAAACGCTCCAGCTGTGCCTTTGCAAGGCCGGTGTCAATAACCTTCTCTGCCAGCTTCACGCCGTCTGCCATGCTGTCTGCCTTGCCTGCTACATACAGGGCTGCTGCCGCGTTCAACAGTACCGCATTACGCTTGGGACCTTTTTCACCGTTTAAGATGGCTCTGGTGATCTCTGCATTCTCCTGTGGCGTTCCACCTACCAAGTCTTCCTTCGTGCATCTTACCATGCCGAAATCTTCCGGTGTGATCACATAATTTTTAAAGGTGCCGTTGTCGATCTCGCAGACTGCGGTAGGCGCGCTTGCGGAGATCTCATCCAGTCTGTCCTGTCCATAGACTACCATGCCTCTCTTTACGCCCAGATTGGACAATACCTTTGCCATGGAAGGCAACAGGCTTTCATCGTACACGCCCATGATCTGATATACCGGTCCTGCGGGGTTTGCCAGAGGCCCTAAGATATTGAAAATGGTACGGATGCCCAGCTCCTTACGGATGGGTCCCACATATTTCATGGCGGTGTGATATTTCTGTGCAAAGAGGAAGCAGATACCGATCTCTTCCAACAGCTTTTTGCTCTGTTCCGGCTCTATGGTGATGTTTACACCCAGCGCTTCCAGACAGTCTGCTGCGCCGGATTTGGAGCTGGCTGCGCGGTTGCCGTGCTTGGCTACCGGTACGCCTGCCGCAGAGATCACGATGGATGCCGTGGTGGAAATATTGAAGGAATTGGAGCCGTCACCGCCGGTTCCCACGATTTCCAGCGCTTCTACATCGGCACCCAGCTTTCTGCCGAACTTCCGCATCTCCTCTGCGGAACCGGTGATCTCTTCGATGGTCTCACCCTTCTGGCTCAATGCCGTCAGATAAGCGCTCTTTAAAATATCGCTGGCCTCACCGCTCATGATCTCATCCATAACGGTTTTTGCCATATCGTATCCAATGTCCTCATTCTTTACCAGTTTTGCCACTGCCTCTTTAATCATGTTTCTTCCCGCTCCTTTCTGGGTCTGTAAAAAATTAACGATGATCTGTCGTCCGTCCGGTGTCAGTACGGATTCCGGATGGAACTGTACTCCGTAGATCTGCTTTTCTGTCTGCTCTACCGCCATGACCTCTCCGTCCTCAGTGACCGCGGTAACCTTCAATTCTGCGGGGATCGTCTGGGGATCCGCTACCAGTGAATGATACCTTGCCACAGTAATGACTTTTTTCATACCCCGGAACAATACGCTGTCTGTATCCAGCGTCGCCAGAGACTGTTTTCCGTGCATCAGGTGGGATGCATAAGTTACAGTAGCTCCCGACACCTCACAGATGGCCTGATGTCCCAGACAGATACCGAGGATCGGGATCTTCCCACCAAGCTGTCTTATTACCTCTTCGCAGACACCGGCTTTGTCCGGTCTGCCGGGCCCCGGGGATAATATAATGTGGCTGGGATTCATGGCCCGGATCTCATCCACGCTGTATTCATCATTGCGGATCACCCGGATATCCGGGTTCACGCTTCCTACCAGCTGATATACGTTATAGGAAAAGCTGTCATAATTGTCGATCAGTAATATCATGCTTCCATTCCCTCCTGTGCTTTCTGAAGAGCCTGTCTGACGGCTGCCGCCTTCTGGATACATTCTCTGTATTCCTTCTCCGGTACACTGTCCGCCACGATACCGGCGCCGGATCTTACGAATACTTTTCCGTTCTTGGAGAAGGCAAGTCTTATGGCGATACAGGTATCCAGATTTCCGGTAAAGGAAATATAGCCGATGGCCCCGCCGTAGATGCCTCTCTTGTTGTCCTCCAGTTCATTGATGATCTCGCAGGCCCGAAGCTTCGGCGCTCCCGACAGGGTTCCTGCGGGAAGGATGGCATCCACTGCGTCCAGCGCATCCGCATCCTCTCTAATCACGCCCCGCACTGTGGAACCGATGTGCATAACGTGGGAATAACGTTCGATGGACATATATTTATCCACTTCCACAGTGCCGATCCGGCTGATCTTGCCGATGTCGTTCCGTCCAAGATCCACCAGCATATTGTGTTCGGAACGTTCCTTCTCATCTGCCAGAAGTTCCACTTCCAGTGCTTTGTCCGCTTCCTCGGTGGCTCCTCTGGGCCTCGTTCCTGCCAGAGGAAAGGTATGTAACACGCCGTCTTCCAGTTTCACCAGTGTCTCCGGGCTGGCTCCCACGATCTCGCCGTCGCTGCCGGAGAAATAAAACATATACGGGGAAGGGTTCGTCGTGCGGAGTACCCGGTAGGCATCTAACAGGCTTCCTTCCATCTCCGCTTCCAGACGGTTAGATAACACCACCTGAAAAATGTCTCCCTCACGGATATAATGCTTGGCTTTCTCTACCATGTTGCAATAAGCCGCTTCATTGAACAGAGGTTGAAAATCTGTCCGGAGCTTACAAGGAATATGTTCCGCCTTTTCTCCATTTAACAGAAGTTCCTTCATGTTGTTCAGTTCCCGCTCCGCCCGGTGATAATTGATCTCCAGTTCGTCGGTCTTGATGTTCAGGATCAGGATCAGCTTCTGTCTGTAATTGTCAAAGGCAATGACCTTGTGGAACAGCATCAGGTTCACATCCTGAAAGCCTTCCTCATCCTTCGCATCCAGCCGCAGGGTCGGCTCACTGTATTTGATGTAATCATAGGAAAAATATCCCACGAGACCTCCGGTAAAGGACGGCAATCCCGGAAGCTTGGGGCTCTTGTTCTCTTTCATCACATCCCGGATGACCTGTCTGACATCCCCGGAATCCGTCCGGCTGGTAAGCTCCGACTTTATCGTGGTCTTACCGTTGTAGCAGGTGATCTCCAACAGGGGATCGTAACCTAAAAAGGAATACCTGCCCCATCGCTTATCCGCCTCCGCACTTTCCAGCAGGTAGACATGGCCGCTGACCTTTTTTAAGATCCGTAACACTTCGATGGGTGTAGTCATATCCGCATACAGCTCTGTGCTTATGGGAATTACTCCGCAGTTTCCCTCCGCCGCTATTTTACTGCATTCTTCCAATGTGGGTGTAATCTTCATTCCGGTACTCCTCCTTAATCAAACTGTTGTAATCTTTCAGAGCCCCATTCGCAAAACGTTCCTTCGGAACTTACTTTTTGCTCATTGGGGCTATCTCGCCATTGGCTCTGAAAGATTACAAAAAAACCGCCCATGACAGAATCTTCTTCTGTCAAGGACGGGTCATATACATTTCCCGCGGTGCCACCTTGTTTCACAGGTACTTTCCGTACCATGTGCCCTTACCGGATACTAACATATCCCCGACAACTGACGTATGTCCTCACGTCGCAGAATACTCGAGATTCTCATTCCTGTCCTCTTTGACTGCGCCCTCCGTGGTCCATTTAACAACCTGCGTTCCAACCTTTCTCAGCCTCCGGTCTCTCTGTAAGTGCACGAACTGTTTTTATCTCCACATCACTGGTTTCTTACCGCTGTATTTAATTTTTATTTATATTACTGCTTTAGTGTGCTAACGTCAAGTAGTAATTTTAATCTTTTTGGAAAAAATCATTTGCATATTTTATTTTCCCACTTTCAGGAATAGTTCCCGGATGCCTTCATAATAGCCGATGGTCACCGTCGTACTGCCGTCTTCTTCCCCCGGAAATGTGAATTTTTCAAAATACGGGGTAGTCTCCAGCAAAGGATTGGGATCCTCATAATTCTCAAGTCCGGTCAGTTCCAGATATTCCCCGTATTGTGCGATCATCTCTTCCGGGTCTATATCCTCCCATTCCTGCCCGGTACGGACATAGAACTCATAGATTTTACCGGTATCCGCATCCATATAAATATCCAGAAAACGATTGCTCTTATCCGCATTCTGCACATCCGTAGACAGACTGATCTTCCATACCGACAGATTGTTCCTCGGTTCCAGTACATCAATGGCGGAGCAGATCACCGCTTCGTAGGAGTCTTCCGATACTTCCCTTACATTCTGTGGCAGGATCCCCCGTTCCTTCAACACTCCGATCTCCCGGTTGCAGACTTCGAATACCGTTTCCTCCTGGATCTGTCCCTCCGCAGGCTGCTGCCTGTTCTCCACAAAGGCATAGGTTCCCGTCATTTCTCCATAGTTTCCCGTTTCATTATCCACTCTGGTCAATGACCGCAGTTCGCTCTCCGGCAGCGCCTGACTGCTCAGACACCGGCCCAGCAGATAGAGCTTCTGGTTGCTGCTCATCCGGTAGCGGTATCCTTCCGCGCCTTCCACCGCCTCCGTGGTAATACTGTTCAGGATCCTTTCGTCCCATCTGTCAGCGATCCATTCCGGCCCCCACAACGCCGCCAGGATCACCACTACTGCCACCGCAAAGCCGATCAGATAATTTTTACGGTTATTCATCGGTATTCACCCCCTCGTCCGGAATCAGAAAGCTCATGCAGCTTCCCTCTCCCAGGGTACTTTCGATCTTCAGCCTGCTGTGATGCAGTTCCAGTATGGCGGTACACAACGCCAGCCCCAGTCCCGCTCCGTTGTGGGCTCTCGATCGGGATTTATCCACCATATAAAAAGCTTCCGTGATCTTATGGCATTCTTCCGCCGGGATGCCGATTCCCTCATCCCGCACCTGAAAATAATATCCATTTTCCAAACGTTTTCCCGTAATTTCCACGGTCTGCCCCTCTTCTGAAGCTTTCATGGCATTATCGGTCAGATTGGTCAGCACGGTTTTCAACAGATTCTCATCCGCGTAGATCTCACCCTTTTCCCACCGGATAGTAACCTTTACCCTGCTGTTCTCCGGGCTATCCTTCTCTCCGTAGATTTCCTGCAAATAGGTAAAAATACCGGCGGCATTCGTTTTCTTCCGTTCGATCTCTTCCCGTCTTGCCACGATAATATCCAGCAGACGCAGCGCCATGGTCTCCAGACGTTTTCCCTCGGTATAGATATAGTTGGCGCACATAAAATGCTTTTCTTCATCCAGTTTCCGGGAACGTAACATATCCGCATAGCCGATAATGGCGGTCAAAGGTGTCTTCAGTTCATGGGAAAATGCGGCAATAAAGTCTTCTCTGGCCCGGACTTCATTCTCCAGATTCTTGATATTTTGCTCCAAAGTCTCCGCCATGTGATTAAAGTCGGCTGTCAGCTGTCCCATTTCGTCATGACTGATCTGCTCTGCCCGATAGCTGTACTCCCCTTCTGCCATCTTGCCGGTGGCCTGCGTCAGAAGCCGGATTGGCCGGGTCAGCCAGCAGGCGATCAATGTCATTACCACGCCGCTGCACAGCAGTACGATCACCGTAACCCGGCGATACATCTGAAACCCTTCCGTTCTCTCCGTATATACTTCAGTCACGTCCTTCATGGTCTCCAACCGTAACAATCGGTCAGATATATTGATCCTGGTCTGTGTCTGTATATAGTAGTAACCTCCAAGCCGAAGCACCCGGTACACCCGGGTATTTTCTCCATGCTCCTCCCACAGAGAGGTATCCCCGGTAAAGCCTTCACTGGCATACAGCACCTTTCCACTCGCATCGCTGATCCGTAACAATCTGCTTCCGTGCTGGCCACTGTTCTCCAGATACACCCCGATCTGCTCCACGGTTCCGTCCGGAAGCACATCATATTTCGAAGGGATATTCAGGGCTGCCGTTTCAAAAGCAAAGCTTAAAATGCTGCTTTCATCCAGTGCCTGCCTGGTCTCCCTCGCCAGAGAGGTCTGAAATACATAATTTACAAAAAAATATCCGCTCGCTCCACATGCCGCTGCCATGATCAGCATGGTGCACAACAAAATTTTCCAGGAAAATTTCATTCTTTTCTCCTCTTGTCTGCTTTCCTACAAGAATTCCTCATTCTCAGGCGATTTCCAACCGGTATCCTACCTTGTATACCGCTACCAGCTGGTTCTCCCATCCCATTTTTTTGCGCAGACGCTGCACATGCAGTTCCAGTGTCCTGCTATCCCCGTCATACTCTTCTCCCCATACTTTTTCGTACAGTTTTTCTTTGAACAGGGCAATGTTTTTGTTCTGTATAAACAGCACCAGCAGGCCGTATTCCTTGTTGGTAAGTACTACAGGCACTCCCGCTTTCGTCACCATTCTGGCTTCCAGATCCACCACCACATCCCCGGCGGACAGCTGTGCTCCCCTCTTATGGAATCTGCGTAAGACCACCTCTACTCTCGCCAGAAGTTCCACCACATCAAAGGGCTTCACCAGATAATCCTCCGCCCCCAGACGCAGGCCTTTCACCCGATCCTTCACATCCCCTTTTGCGGTAATGAAGATCACCGGAATTTTTAAGGGTCGGATGTATTCCATAATATCAAAGCCATCCACTCCCGGAAGCATAATATCCAGTAAGATCAGATCAAAGGATTCCTTCTCGATCAGTTCAATGGCTTTCATGCCGTCCTGTACGCTTTTGCAAAAATAGCCTGCTGCCGACAGGTTCAGATCGATCAGATCACAGATCGGCTTTTCATCATCTACGATCAATATTTTTATCATTACGTCTGCCACCCCCAGTAGGCACGGATCTTCGTCACCAGTGCCTCTAAAGTATCCTCCTCCGTACATTCATAGTTTGCTGTAAAATCTACGTCCTTTTCAAATCCCGTGGTCCGCTGATAGTAGATGGTACACACCGTATCCACCAACAGCTCCCCGGACTCTCCTTCATAACTGTATTTTGCAAATACCACCAGATCCTTCAGGCCGTCACCGTCCAGATCCTTTCCTTGAATTCCCTTCAGCGCATAGAGATTGTCGCAATCCTCCATGGGCTGAAAACTCCACACGATATTTCCCTGTTCATCGATCAGGTAGATCATGAACACATCGTATTCCGACATCCGGTAGATACCCGGAACCACCTTTAATTTTCCCAGCTTTTCAAAATTGCGGGTATAGGACTGCTCCTCGATCACATGAAAATTGTGATTCAGAAGATCCGCCAGTGTCTCCGCCGTATAGAGAAACTCCGTGGAACGGCCGTCTCTCACAAAATTCAGGATACAACCGGGGTTCTTGTTCATGTCGAATCGGTTGATCTTGTCCGAGATCCGGTAATCCCGGTAAAAACTGCCGTCCTCTTGAAACAGAACATCCCCCACTTTGTAGGATTCCTCCTGATAGTCTCCCCGGTCATTATGGCACTGGGCGATCAGAATGATATCCGTATCTCCGTCATTGTCCACATCCTGGAAGGATACCGAAGCCAGCTTTTCCACCGGCTGCCGCATTTCCCCGGGATAACAGTAATTTGCCTCCAGCTGATCGGTCTTGTACAGGATCTGCCCCTCGGCATCCGCTATAAAAATTGCCAGCCGATGGTATCTTTTGTCCAACGCGGCATAGAACCTGACCTCATCGCCCGGCTCTTCCGCTGTGTCTATGGCTTCTTCCGCAGGCTTTTGCAGCGGCATCGCGAAGATCTGATCTTCCAACAGTCGGAATCCCTGATCCTCCACATCCCCGATCTTTTCTATTTGACCGAAGCGTTCCTGATATCGTTCATATTCCTCCGCCACCAGTTCTCCATTTTCCTTTGCTGCGGTCACGGAAAAAGAAAAGGCGGGAACCTGCGTAAACAAGACCACAAAGAGCATTATACATACTATGCTGAGCATGTTTTTTCTCTTCTTGTGTTCCGGCATTTTCCCACCTCCTTTGTATCGTTATTTGATTTCTTTACCTCTTACAGGTCGTCAATAATAATATGTCTGGGCTGTCCCGTGATCATGATGGGTGTCAGTTCCGCCTGAATCAGAGGTTCAATGTAGTTTTTCATATCCACAGTCACATAGTCGCCCTCTTCCGTAATCCAGGAACGGGGTACTTTTTTCTCCAGATTGGCTACTTTATGTACATCACACAGATCCGTGGTACAAATGTAAGGATCCTGGGATACTCTCTTCAAGATCACCATCTGGCCGGTCTTGCCCTCAAAAGCTGCTTTTACCGCAGTTCCGCCCACCTGATAAGCCTCGGTGATGTCCACACGGGAAGTCAGATGTCCGGCGCAGCGCTGCAACGTGGACAATTCGATGGCTCTGGACTTGCAGCCCAGCTTCTCGATGATCAGGTCAGACAGATACTTGCCTGTACCGGATAGCTGCACATGGCCGAAAGAATCTGTTTTGTCGGAAGGTGCTGACAATTCACAGACATATCTGCCATCCGCGGTCTTAATACCTTCGGACACCGCTATCACGATGGACTGTTTTTCGTTTACCAGTTTCTTCACCTTTTGCAGGAAGCTGTCCACATCAAAGGGAACCTCCGGCAGATAGATCAGATCCGGGCCTTCGCAGTCCTCACTCTTTGCAAGTACCGCTGCTCCGGTAAGCCAGCCGGCATTTCTACCCATGATCTCAATAACCGTCACGCTCTGCATCTCATAGATCAGCCCGTCACGTACCAGTTCCTTGGTGACCGTAGCAATATATTTGGCCGCGCTGCCGTAACCGGGGGTATGATCCGTACCCTCCAGATCATTATCGATGGTCTTGGGAACACCGATAAAACGAATCGGGCTGTTAATTGTCTCCGCATAATCGGAAAGCTTTTTAATGGTATCCATGGAGTCATTGCCGCCAATATAGAAAAATGCCATGATCTCCAGTTCTTCCAGAATTGCAAATACTTTCTCATAGATGGTTTTATCTTCACTGATCTCAGGCAGTTTGTAACGGCAGGATCCCAGGAAAGATGCCGGTGTTCTCTTCAAAAGTTCCACATCCATATCGTTACGGATCTTTTCCCCCAGATCCACAAACTTTTTCTCCAACAGTCCCTGAATGCCGTAACGCATACCGTATATGGTATCCGCTCCCATATCCTTTGCCGTCTTATAGACACCCGCAAGGCTGGCATTGATCACCGCTGTGGGGCCCCCGGACTGTCCTACGATCACATTTTTCTTCATAATTTTTCTCCCTCTGTTCATTCTTTCCCATAGATCGAACAGAATTTCTTCTGCTCGATTTGCACACGCAAAACACCCACCAATCGGATCCTCCGGTTGATGGGTGTTCTCATTCTTAAGGTTCCGTCGAACCTATTTTACCAAACTTACAGTCTCTCTGGCAATAGCAAGTTCCTCATTCGTAGGAATTACCATAACGGTAGTTTTGCTGTCGGGAGTGGAAATAGCGATCTCCTCTCCACGCTTGTGGTTGGCTTCTTCGTCGATAGCTACTCCCAGATAGCCCAGATGCTCGCATACCAGGGAACGAACCAGAGGTGCATTCTCACCGATACCTGCGGTAAAGCAGATCACATCTACGCCGTTCATGGCTGCTACATAAGAACCGATGTATTTTGCTACACGGTAACAGTAAGTGTTCATGGTGCGGATGCAGTGTGCATCGCCGTTGTTGTAACCTGCTTCCAGATCACGGAAATCGGAAGACAGATTGTTAGACAGACCATAGACACCGGACTTCTTGTTCAGAACGGTCATAATCTCGTCGATGTTTTTGCCCTCTTTGTGAGCGATGAACTCCATAATGGCAGGGTCGATATCACCGGAACGGGTTCCCATGATCAGACCTTCCAGAGGAGTCAGACCCATGGAAGTATCTACGCACTTACCGTTCTTAACAGCGGATACGCTGGCACCGTTGCCCAGGTGGCATACGATGATCTTCAGATCTTCATACTTTTTGCCCAGAACCTCAGCCGCCTTCTTGGATACATAAGAGTGGCTGGTTCCGTGGAAACCGTAACGTCTGATCTTGTATTTCTCATAATACTCATAAGGAAGGCCGTACATATAAGCTTCCTCGGGCATGGTCTGATGGAAAGCGGTATCGAATACAGCCACCATGGGAGTGGTGGGCATCAGCTTCTTGCAGGCATTAATACCGATCAGGTTGGCAGGGTTATGTAAAGGAGCCAGGTCATTGCACTCTTCGATGGCTTTCATAACTTCGTCGGTAATAATGGTAGATGCTGCGAACTTCTCGCCACCGTGTACGATACGATGTCCTACGGCACCGATCTCATCCAGACTCTTTACCACACCGGTTTTAGCGTTGGTCAGAGCTTCCAGTACCAGACGGATAGCTTCGGTATGATCCGGCATGGGAGTTACGGTCTGCTCCTTCTCGCCGCCGTCGGGAGTATAGGTGATCTGGCTTCCTTCAATACCGATTCTCTCGCAAAGACCCTTTGCGATACATTTTTCGGTCTCGGAATCGATGAGCTGGAACTTCAGGGAAGAGCTTCCGCAGTTAATAACTAAAATATTCATGATCTAATTCCTTTCTTTATTTTAATCCGTTACTCTGATAATCTATAAGTTCATGCCACCCAGTACGGGCAATACATGAATACGGTGCGGGACAGATATCCCGCACACGTTACTGTTCGTTTATAATGCTTATACCAGCTGTGCCTGTACAGCGGTCAGTGCCACAACACCGACGATATCCTGCCAGGAACATCCTCTGGACAGATCGTTAACCGGCTTTGCAATACCCTGTAACATAGGACCGTAAGCTTCTGCACCGCCCAGTCTCTGTACCAGTTTGTAACCAATATTACCTGCATCCAGGTTCGGGAAAATCAGGACATTGGCATGTCCGTTTACAGGGCTTCCGGGAGCCTTGGACTTGGCAACACTGGGAACCAGAGCTGCATCCAGCTGCAGTTCGCCGTCCAGAGTCAGATGAGGATACTCCTCATGTGCGATACGGGTAGCTTCTACTACTTTGTCAACCAGAGCGTGCTTGGCACTTCCCTTGGTGGAGTGGCTTAACATAGCAATCACGGGCTTGGGACCGATCAGAGACTTGAAGCTTCTGGATGAAGTATCTGCGATGGCAGCCAGTTCTTCGGGAGTAGGATCCTGGTTCAGACCACAGTCAGCGAACAGGAAGGTTCCGTTCTCGCCCTGATCCTTGAATACGGTGTCCATAACAAAGAATGCGGATACCAGCTTAACGCCGGGAGCCGTCTTCAGAATCTGCAATGCAGGTCTTAAGGTATCTGCAGTAGAGTGGCATGCACCGGCAACCATACCGTCTGCGTCATTTGCCTTAACCATTACAATACCGAAGGTCAGATAATCGTTTAACAGAATCTCTCTTGCCTTCTCGGGAGTCATTCCCTTTGCTTTTCTGGTTTCATATAATAAATTCACATAGTCATCCAACTTGGGAGTTGTTTTCGGGTTAATTACCTTAACTTTGGACAGGTCAACTTCCAGCCAGCCTGCACCATCCATGATCTTCTCTTCATCACCGATCATAATGATGTCAGCAATGCCTTCCTCCACGATACGGGCAGCAGCCAGTAATGTTCTCTTGTCATTGGATTCCGGTAATACAATAGTCTTTTTGTCGAGTCTTGCTCTCTCTTTAATCATGTCAATGTATGACATATCCATTCTCCTTTCCGGCGGGGGATACCCGCTTCCTCCCAAATAACTTCTGTAAAATTTTGGTTTTGTCTTAACAAACCGATTTATTTATATTATACTAAATACATGAGGAGTACACAAGGGCATAATGTTCGCAAAATTGTATATTTTCAGATACAACCCCTGATTTTCTATTTCAAAATATGCTGATAACCATGCACATGTAAACGCTTTCAATGTATGTTATTTTTTTCACATTCCCAAGTTGTTTTTATATTCGTTTTATCGTACATTTCTTTTCACGAAAGGAGCCATATTATGAAGGTCAATGGTATTGTCGCAGAATATAATCCCTTCCATAAGGGCCACGCTTATCAGTTACAGCATGCCAGGGAAGCCACCGGTGCCGATTATACGGTCATTGTCATGAGCGGTAATTTCATGCAGCGCGGCACCCCGGCCCTCCTGGATAAGTTCACCCGGGCTAAAATGGCTCTGGAAAACGGTGCCGATCTGGTGCTGGAACTTCCCACCTGTTATGCAGCTTCCAGTGCGGAATTTTTCGCCAAAGGATCCGTTGCCCTGTTGGACAAACTGGGAGTAATCACGAATCTGTGCTTCGGCAGCGAATGTGGCAAGATCGATGTTCTGTCCCGGATCGCGGAAATCTTCTACACAGAACCGGAGCCTTATGTGGAATCCCTGCGCTGCAATATGCGTAAGGGAATGTCCTTCCCCATTGCCAGAACCTGGGCATTATTGCAATACGCTCCTGCCTTAAGCAATGACAAGGATGTGCTGTCATCTCCTAATAATATATTGGGAATCGAATATCTGAAGGCTCTGATGTCAAGGGACAGTAAAATCACGCCCTTCACCACCACCAGAGTGGGCGCGGATTATCACGACAAACGTCTGGGCACCAACCAGTGCTCTGCTCTCGCCATTCGTCAGTCCGTCGCCGCCGGCCGTGATCTCTCCTATCTGGCTGCCCAGATGCCGGACAGCGCCTATGAATTGCTATGTACTTCTCTGGCACGCCAAAAGCCGCTGTTCGCAGATGATTTCTCCGCAGCGCTGCAATACAAGCTGCTGACGGAATATTCCGAAGGCTACGACAAGTATCAGGATATTTCTTCGGATCTGTCCGACCGTATCCGCAATACACTTCCTTCTTTTGTGGGCTATACTTCCTTCTGCGATCTGCTCAAGAGCAAGGATATGACTTACACCCGCATCAGCAGATGCCTGCTTCATATTTTACTGAATATGACCAAGGAAGAATTTGAGACCTGTAAGGCCGAGGATTATATTTCCTACGCCAGGGTGCTGGGCTTCCGCAAAGATGCCACGCCGCTGCTTACCGAGATCAAGAAGAACAGTTCCATTCCTCTTATCACCAGCCTGGCTGATGCCAGACAATCGCTTTCCGGCGAAGCTCTGCGGATGCTGGATCTGGATATCCTCCGGAATCAGATCTATCTGGGGAATCTGGCCTTGAAGAACCAGACGGAAATGGTAAGTGAATATCGTACCCCGATCGTGATCGTATAATCTTGATTGCATAATAACCAGAAAGTTAGTTTGGTGTAAATAACCTCAAAACAATAAATTCCGTACAAAAAAGTTCCTAAATCAGGAATTTTTGTACGGAATTTCTTTATTTCGCTTACTCAGCGAAAATAGAACCTTTTTACATAGCAAAATCTCATATTTTTGTATTTTTTTCGCAAAAATTGACGTTTTGAATACAAACAGAACTCCCGCTACGAACCATTTAGTTCTTAAAGCTGTGGATGGGTGCGGGGATGCGGCCGCCGCGGTTGACGAAGGCATCGCAGGAGAACTGATTCACGGGCATGATGGGCGCGTAGCCTAACAGGCCGCCGAATTCCACGGTTTCTCCCACACCTTTTCCAATCACGGGGATGATTCTGACGGCGGTGGTCTTCTGGTTCACCATACCGATGGCCATTTCATCTGCAATGATACCGGAAATTGTGGTGGCCTTGGTGTCTCCGGGGATGGCGATCATATCCAAGCCTACGGAGCAGACACAGGTCATGGCTTCCAGCTTCTCAATGGTAAGGGCTCCGGCATTGACAGCATCTATCATTCCCTGATCTTCGCTGACCGGAATAAATGCACCGCTCAAGCCGCCGACATAAGAGGATGCCATAACACCGCCCTTTTTCACCTGATCATTCAGAAGAGCAAGCGCTGCGGTGGTTCCGGGGGCTCCGGCATATTCCAGACCGATCTCGCAGAGGATATCGGCTACACTGTCGCCGATGGCCGGGGTCGGTGCCAGAGACAGATCCACGATACCAAAGGGAACATTTAACATCCGGGAAGCTTCCTGTGCTACCAGCTGGCCTACACGGGTCACCTTGAAAGCAGTCTTCTTGATGGTCTCGCAGAGGACTTCGAAGTTCTCGCCGCGAACCTTTTCCAGTGCAGTCTTTACCACGCCGGGGCCGCTGACACCGACATTGATGATCTTGTCAGCTTCGGTCACACCGTGGAAAGCACCTGCCATGAAGGGATTGTCGTCCGGTGCATTGCAGAATACCACCAGCTTTGCACAGCCCAGAGAATCGTCTTCCTTCGTGTACTCCGCGGTCTCCTTCACCATCTCTCCCATCAGCTTTACCGCATCCATGTTGATGCCGGTCTTGGTGGAACCTAAGTTTACAGAGCTGCACACCCGCTCTGTGGTGGACAGTGCCAGAGGAATGGAACGGATCAACAGTTCATCTGCCGGAGTCATTCCCTTGCTTACCAGTGCGGAATAACCGCCCAGAAAGTTCACCCCCACTTCATGGGCCACTTTATCCAGCGTCTTTGCAATGCTGGCAAAATCTTCAATGGTATGACAGGCTGCGCCGCCGATCAGTGCGATGGGGGTCACGGAAATTCTCTTATTTACTATGGGGATGCCAAATTCTCTGGAAATCTCCTCTCCGGTCTTCACCAGATCCTTGGCTGCTTCGTAGATCTTGTTATAGATCTTCTCATTTAATCTGTCCAGATCGGAATCGATACAGTCTAACAGGCTGATACCCAGTGTGATGGTACGCACATCCAGGTTCTCTTCCTCGATCATTTTGTTGGTCTCTGTTACTTCATATAAATTGATCATTACGGCTCCTATCTGCCCCTTCGGGTCTTATTCTCTTCAAAATCGTGGGGCTTATCAGATGCGGTGCATCTTGTCAAAGATTTCTTCCTTCTGACATTTGATCACTACGCCGATCTCTTCTCCCAACGCAGCCAGTTCATCCGCCATATCGCCGAAAGTTTTCTGCATCTGGTTGGTGTCAACGATCATCATCATGTTGAAATATCCCTGTACAATGGTCTGGGAAATGTCCAGAATATTGATGCCGTTTTCCGCAAGATAGGTACATACCTTTGCGATAATGCCTACTGTGTCCTTACCAACTACCGTAATAATTGTTTTTTTCATAATCGCCCTCATTTTCCGCATGATTTCATGCATTTATTTTGTTCTATTAAACAACACTTTCCGCCAATTTGCAACCTTTATGTTTATGCGCTGAGCGCCAATCTATGAGCATAGTTAGTCACGAAGTGACGCAAAAGCGTGTTAACGCGACTTTGCGAATGGCGCAGGCTGAACGGTATTAAGCAATATTGATCACCGGAGACACATTGCTTCTGTCTGCCACCAGCATCCGGAAATCCTCCGCCCGGTAAGGGTTCTCTCCCATGGTGATCTCCATGCGGACCGCCTCATAGGCCAGCTCCGGAAGATTATTCTCCTTGCTGAGATGCCCCAGCACGATAGCCTGTAGCTTATCATGTAAAATGCGGCAGAGCAGTTTCCCGGAATTTTCATTGGAGAGGTGCCCTCTGTCCCCCAGAATCCTCTGCTTCAGATAATAGGGATAAGGGCCTACCTGCAGCATTTTCACATCATGGTTGGCTTCCAGCAACAAGGCATCCATTCCCTTCAGGCACTCCACGGTGTAGTCGTTATAGACCCCCAGATCCGTACAGATCCCTACCTTTTTATCCCCGTAGGCAATGCGATACCCTACGGGCTGTGCCGCATCATGGGAGATCCTCATGGGATTGACCGTCAGATCCTTGATGGTCAGCTTCACATCCTCCTTCACTTCGCGAAACAGTGCCGGATCGATCTTGCCAAGATTTCCCATCTTCTGAATCTCTTCCAACGTTCCCGGTGTGGCATAGATTGGCACCTCGTATTTTCTGGCCATGACTCCCAATCCCGCCACATGATCCATATGTTCGTGGGTCACCAGAATTCCGTCCAGATCCCGTCCGGTAAGCCCCAGACTGTTCAGTCCGGCTTCCGCCTTTTTGCCGCTGATTCCCACGTCCACCAGCAGATGTGTGGCCTCTGATCCCACATAAATACAGTTGCCGCTGCTGCCACTGGCAATACTACATAATCTCATAACTTCTTAATCTCTTTTCTATCTTACTTCTGTCTTGCTTTACTCTTTGTCATTCTTTTCCGTCTTTGGAATTAGTGCATGTTTTTCCAGTAGATCTCGATCACATCTCCCTCGTTCAGAGGTTCCATATACTGGGCCGGGCGTCCGTTCAGGGTCGTCACGATGGATCTGCCAGCGGATGCAGAAGTTCCCAGATCAAAATCAATATAATCGAACACATCCACAAACACATAGGAAGCCTTTCCCTGCATGGTAATGGGGGAATGGTTCACGATCACCGTCAGCGGATGCGGTCCCTGAGGTGCCGAGTTTTGACCCTGCACCGTCTGTGCCACGGCTTCCTCCTGCTGCCCGGCAGTCCCCTGCGTCGTCACGGAGGCTGTCACGTCTTCTGCCGCCGTCTCTGTCCCCGCTTCTCCTGCCACAGCCTCTGCCTTCTGCATCACAGATGCCTCTCCATAAGCAGGCTCTTCTCTATAAGCATCCTCTTCTGCGGTCTCCGTATCCGGCAGATCCGCAAAGGTCTCCTCCCGCAGCGGATTCTGCATATCCCAACTTACCGTGAAATGCTCATAGACTCTGGTGTCCGGCTGTGCCGCCGTATCATTGACCTTAATGCTCTCACCGAGAGGCACATCCAAAAATTCTGCAATCTGCTTTACGGTATAAGAATTCTGGATCCGGATATCATCGTTCTGACCGATCCGGTAGAATTCATTTTCTCTGCGACCGTTGACCTCCGCCGTCTTTGGTAGGCTGATCTGTTTGCCGTTCACATAGACCTGTAAGGCATCTCCCAGTTCGGGAAGTTTCCCCAGTTCCAGAACCGCCGGTTCCCCCTCCGTGGAAGGAGTCACCACCACACGGTCTCCGTTATGTACCTGCGTATACATATCCGCCTCGTCTCCATTGACCCGGATGACTGCTGCCTCCCCTTGTTCGCCCCGCACCATACGTTTTTTCCCGTTGACGGTAAACAGAAGGGCTTCTCCTCTTCTGGGGAACAGCTGATCGTTGGGAAACTGCATCTGCATGGCGGCATCCGTCACGGATAATTTTCCGTTGTCATAGAGTTTCATCCGCTCTCCGTTAAATTCCACGAAGATAAAATTATTGCTCTGCACATAATAGCTTAAGCAGATGCCGATGGGGGTCACCATCATGGCATCCTTTCTGGCATTTTCCAGTTCAAACACGATAGTCTGCATGACTTCCTGACCACGGATCGCCACACGTTCTTTCATGATACCCAGTTTCTCCGCCAACTTCTCCGTATAGCCGGGCACCATACCTCCACCGCCCACGACGAACACGGCACTGACCGACTTGTCTCCGTTTAATTCCTTGATGGTATCGGATACCATCTGAGTCATGCGCTCAATCTCCGGATCTAACAATCCCAGCACTTCACCGGCTGTGATGGTCTGTGGCAGTCCCATAATGTCTTCATACTCGATGATCTCCTGAGTCCTACATTTTCTCTTGATCTGCTCGGCCATCTCGAATTCCACAAGGCAATGCTGTACCAGAATATCCGTCAGGCTGTCTCCCGCTACGGGGATCATGCCGTAGGCTGTGATGGTTCCCTCTTTGGTAATGGAAATATCGCTGGTGCCCGCACCTACGTCCACCAGTGCCATATTTAACATACGGAACTTCTCCGGAATCGCTACCTGAATAGCGGCAATAGGCTCCAGTGTCAGATTCGCCACATGCAGACCCGCCAGTTCCACTGCCTTATACAGACCGTCCACCACATCGTCCGGCAGGAAGGTAGCGATCAGATCCACTGCAATGTTCTTCGCCTTGTGCCCCTCCAGATTACCGATCTGGTAACCGTTCATGTAATACCGCATGGCCGTATATCCCACACAGTAAAACTTCATATCCGTATCGGTGTTGCTGTTCTGGAATTCTTCATAAGCTTTTTCCACGCCCATGGTACACAGGGCATAGACATCCTCCTGTGTGATCTCACGGTCACTCTCAAAGCTATGCTCCGCATAAGTGGTGACCGTCCTGAGGACACGACCTGCGGCCGCGATACAGACCTCCGTAAGCTCTCTGCCCAGATCTTCTTCCAGTTGGTCCTTCACCTGGGAAATGGTCTCTCCCACCTTGCCGATGTCATGGATCTGTCCGTCCAGCATGGCTCTGGTCTCATGCTCCTTGGAGCGCTGCGCCAGCACATGGAATTTCCCGCCGTTTAAGTATCCTACCGTACCAACGATGCTTCTCGTACCGATATCCAGTCCGAATACCAGCTGTCCCTGTTTTTCTTTTACTCCCTCCATGAATATGCCTCCAGTTTCTGTCTGATCTGTCTGTAACTCTCCTCCAGACTGTCGCTGTTATCAATGACAAAATCGCAATGCTTCCTGAATTCTTCTTCCGAAAGCTGTGATGTTATAATCTGCTCTGTCTTCTCCGGCGTATAGCCGCGGCTCTCCGAAAGCCTCCTTCTGCGGACATCCTCTCTGGCATAGATATACCACATTTCATCCACAATATTATCGTACCCGCTCTCAATCAAAAGCGCCGCTTCCACGAAAAACAGTTCCACGTCGCCCCGCTTCTTTGCCTCCTCCAGCCGGTCTGCCAGATATTTTTTCACCGCTGGATGAATGATGGCATTGACCTGCTGTAGCAGTGCGGGATCTGCAAAGATCTTTGCCGCCATGGCCGGCTTGTCGATCCGCCCGTCTGCTGCGAGGATTCCATCTCCCATCAGCGCCACCAGCGCATGGTAGCCTTCGGTTCCCGGCTCCTTGACTTTATGTCCGATCTCATCCGCCAGATAGATCTCACATTTGTAATGTTGTCCGATGTATTTTAAAATCTCTGTTTTCCCGGCGCCCACGCCGCCGGTGATTCCTATAAACCGCATTTATTTCGCCTCATACCAGTTATTGCCCGTGTGCAGGTCGATCTCCAGCGTCACCGCCAGTTCTGCCGCAGACTTCATATTTTCCGTAAGGATCCGGCGTACTTTCTCTTCCTCTTCCAGTGCCGTCTCGATCAGAAGTTCATCATGCACCTGCAACAGAAGTCTTGACTTTAATCCCTCTTCTTTCAGGGCTTTCCATACTTTGATCATGGCGATCTTGATAATATCCGCCGCCGTTCCCTGAATGGGGGCATTCATGGCCACGCGCTCACCGAAGGACCGCTGCATGAAATTGGAGGAAGACAGCTCCGGGATCGGACGTCTTCTGCCGAACATAGTCTCCGTATAGCCCTTTTCCTTTGCATCCGTCACCAGCTTGTCGATGAATTCCTTCACCTTCGGATAGGTGGCAAAATACTGTTCAATGTACTGTGCCGCTTCCTTTTTGCTGATGCTTAAGTCCTGGCTCAGTCCAAAAGAACTGATGCCATAGACGATACCGAAATTGACCGCCTTTGCGTTCCGGCGCTGCAGATCTGTAACCTCTTCGAAAGGGGTGTGGAATACTTTGGATGCCGTGATCCGGTGAATATCTTCTTCCTGTCTGTAGGCATCGATCAGCTGCTCGTCTCCGGACATATGGGCCAGCACACGCAGTTCGATCTGGGAGTAGTCCGCATCCATGAATTCATAGCCGTCCTTCGGAACAAATACCTTGCGGATCTGCCGTCCCAGTTCCATACGCATGGGAATGTTCTGCAAATTCGGCTCCGTGGAGCTGATGCGCCCCGTTGCGGTGATGGTCTGGTTGAAATTCGTATGGATCCTGCCGTCCTCTTCGATAAAGGCTGCCAGTCCGTCCGCATAGGTTGATTTTAATTTCGTCAGGCCCCTGTATTCCAGAATATCCCGGACGATGGGGTAATCCGCTGACAGCTTTTCCAGTACATCCGCCGCGGTGGAATAGCCGGTCTTGGTCTTCTTGCCTCCGGGGATCTGCATAGTCTCGAATAGTACCTCTCCCAGCTGCTTGGGAGAATTGATGTTGAATTCCGTTCCGGCCTGCTTATGAATGGACTGTTCCAGTTCCTCGATCCGGGCCACCAGAGCATCTCCGTAGGCTTTCAGTTCCTCCCGTTTTACGGCCACGCCCTCTTTCTGCATGTCGTACAGTACCAGAGAAAGCGGCATCTCCATCTCCTCCATGAGACGCTTCATGCCTGCTGCCTCCAGCTTGTCCTCCAGAACCTTTTTGCCCTTGCGGGAGACATAGGCTCCGTAGCAGGCATATTCCATGGCTTTCTCTGCATCCTCCGAAAGCAGTGTCCGGAAATCTCTCTTGCCGAAGACTTCCGCTCTTCCCGGAATCAGAATTCCAAGATGCTCCGAAGCAATGGCTTCCAGGTCATAATCATTTTTCAAAGGATTCAGCAGATACGCCGCGATCAGTACATCAAAATACTGCTTTGTACTGCTGCGGTCCAGATAATCATACTGGCGCTTCACATCAAAGGTAGCGATCTGTGTGTCCGTGCCTGTGGAAAGTTCCTGCAACGCCTCCGTGATCTCCGCGGTATCATCCACCGGCTCCACAGCTTCCGCAAACAGGCTTAGCTGTCCTTCCGGTTCCTTTTCATGGGTCAGGGCGTAAAATACGGTCTCCTCATCGGATACCGACACCGCCACTCCCAGCAGTTCTTCCTTCTTCGTATTCGCCGTCACGGGCTCCGTGATCAGCCACAGACCGATCTGAGACTGTTTCTGCGCTTTTTTCAGATATCGTATAAATTCTTTTTTCTCTTCGATCTGTCGGAAGCTCTCCGCGATCTTACTGTCATTGGCGGCGGCATCCTTCTCAAATCTTCCCAACAAATTTTTGAATTCCAGACGCTTGCACAGGGTGTAGGCTTCCGGTGTATAGAAACCTTCCGCCTTTGCCTGCTCGTAATCTAACTGCAATTCACAGTCGGTCTTGATGGTCGCCAGCGTCTTGCTCAGATCCGCCAGATCCTTGTGTTCGATCAAAGATTCTCGGATACTTTTTTTCGAGATCTCTTCCACGTGGGCATAAATATTGTCTAAGGAGCCGTACTCCACCATCAGTGCCTGTGCGGTTTTCTCTCCCACCTTCGGCACACCGGGAATATTGTCGGCGGTATCTCCCATCAGTGCCTTCAGTTCGATGAACTGTAGCGGTGTCACCTGATAGGCCGCCTGCACATCTGCGGCATAATAATCCTCGATCTCCGTCCTGCCCTGCTTCGTCTTCGGAATGCGGATCTTAATATGATCCGTGGCGATCTGCAACAGGTCTCTGTCTCCGGAGACCAGTGACACTTCCATTCCGGCCTGCTCCGCTTTCTTCGCCAGCGTCCCCAGAATGTCGTCCGCCTCCAGTCCCGCCTGCTCCATGATGGTAATGTGCATGGCTTTCAGGACTTCCTTCATGACAGGCACCTGCTCCCGCAGTTCCTCCGGCATGGGCTTTCTCGTCCCCTTATAGGCTTCGTACATTTTGTGGCGGAAAGTCGGTGCATGAACGTCAAAAGCCACCGCCAGATACTCCGGCTTTTCCTCCTCCAGAATTTTGAACATGATATTTAAAAAACCATAAATAGCATTCGTATGCAATCCTTCGGCATTGCTTAAATCCGGCACTCCATAAAAGGCCCGGTTCAATATGCTGTGTCCGTCGATCAATACCAGTTTCTGACTCATAATCCCTCTATCCTATCCTGTTTTGTCTGTTTTATTACGAAATGATCCAGCCTAAAAATCCCATCAAAAAGATCACTACCAGCACTTCCAGTGCGGCTCCTGTTTTCATAAAAGCCATATGAAATCTCACCTTGCGCTTTGCCTCCGCAAGCCGTACTTCCAGTTCCTTCTGTAAGTCAAAGGCATCGCCGTCCTCCAGGCGCTGCATGCCTTCCGTCACCAGAAACTGAATCACCAGTTCCTCCTTACAGCCCGGGCATTCCTTCATATGCTCCCCGAATTCCTCCAGGGTCTGAAAATCCAGTTTTCCCGCAATGAAATCAGGAATATTTTTTTCAAATTCTTTGCAATTCATGCTTCCACCATATCCCAAAACAGTTCTACAGGTTGCGTTCCCGTATACTCATACATTTCTACTATACAACATCTTGTGGAAAAAGACTAGAAAAATAGTATATAGATTCCGGAAAAAAAGTCTTGTCAACTTTTTTAATCTATGATAAGATAATTTCTGTTGTGAGTGTTTGAATGCCGGCGTGTCGGAATGGCAGACGAGGCAGACTCAAAATCTGTTGGTGGCAACACCGTATGGGTTCAAGTCCCATTGCCGGCAGTCAGCGCAGAACCGATTTGGTTCTGCGCTTTCTTTTTTTCATATTATTATAATTTTTTATTATATTTTTGTCTAAAAAACTCATTTCCTGCTTTTTCTATTTTTTTGCCAATCATCTCCTATGGATTAATTGTTACAAAATTGTTACAATTCATTTGTGCTTAGCTAACACAGGTAACCGAACACCAGGCAACAGGAAAAGGAGGAAGAAAGTATGTGTTTCAAATTCATTAACTGTTCTCAGTGGTTGAATGCATTCTGCGGCTACTTTAATTTTGGCTGCTAATATCGTTTTCGACGAATAGATCGTCCCGTGAACGCACGAAAAGGCTCTCCCGCTTGGGATGAGCCTTTTCTTATTTCTGTGCTTTTTATGAAAATCCATACCTTTTACCAATAATCATAGCGGATGGTAATATCGTTGCCCTGCACCCGCACGTCTGCATAGCTTCCGGTGACAATGGGCATCATGGGTGCCAGATGTCCCAGATCCACATCCATGATCACAGGGACATTCTTCTCTCCCGCCACGGCCAGGACCGCCTGATACTGATCCAGTCCCATCATCTCCTGCCCAAAGCACAAGGGCCTTCCGATCAGAAATCCCCTGACATACTGGAACCACCCGGCTTCCTCCATCTGCCACATAGCTCTGCGGATAGCAAAGACATTCAGATCACAGGATTCCAGAAACCAGATAATACCGTCTTCTTTATATTTTTCCAGGAAGTCCTGCGTTTTGTCAAACCGGGTTCCCAGCAGATTCACCAGACAGTCCATGCAGCCGCCCAATAATCTGCCACAAAAGCGGATCTCCTGTCCTTCTCCCGCTGCCTGTCTGCCAAGATACTTTTTCAGCGCTCTGGGTTCCGTGGTGTTATACGGCAGCAACGGCTGTTCTTCATTTTTCAGGGATTCTTTTTCCCATTTGTCATACCCATGTACTTCTGTGGTCTCTCCGGTCAGTATCCCGAAGGCATCCTTCAGAGAATCATGCCAGGGCTCCATGCCGAAAGCGGCCGCACAGGGTCCGTAGACGGAGGCGGTATCACAGATCGTTGCCAGCAGATAGGTCATATTGGTATTGTCGGAATAGCCCAGATACCACTTGGGATCCGCTGCCCGCAGACGTTCAAAATCCACATGGCTCATGGTCTCACACATCAGCTCTCCGCCGCCACAGGAGATCAGGCAGTCATTCTCCAGGCTGCAATAATAATCCGTCAGCTCCTGTCCGCATTTTTCGGGGGTATTGCTGATGCCGATGCCTTCCCCGGCGTAACAGTTGGGGCCTAACTGTAACTGATAGCCCATTTCCCGGAATTTCTTCTGGGCATTGCCAAAGGCACTGTAATAAGGTTCTATCTGACAGCCAAAAGAAGGGGCCACGAATCCGATGGTCCCTCCCCGCTGTATATTTTTCGGATATTTCATTGCTCGTATCCTCCTATATACTATACCTAAACGATTTCTTCGTGCTACGCGTCGAAGTCGATCTTGTTATAAATATCAAAGCAATCAAAAGTTGCAAAGTAGTCTCTCGGAGTCTCGGCGCGGCGGATCAGCTCCACGCTGCCGTCCTCCTTCAGCAGAAGCTCTGCGGATTTCAGCTTGCCGTTGTAATTGTAACCCATGGCAAAACCGTGCGCACCGGTGTCGTGGATGGCAATATAATCACCGATGTCGATCTTTGGCAGCATCCGGTCGATGGCAAACTTATCGTTGTTCTCGCACAAAGAACCTGTCACATCATACTTGTGGTCGCAGGGCTCGTTTTCCTTGCCCAGCACGGTAATATGATGGTAAGCACCATACATGGCGGGGCGCATCAGGTTCACGGCACAGGCATCCACACCGACGTACTCCTTGTGGGTGTGCTTCTCATGGATGACCTGAGTCACCAGATGTCCGTAAGGCGCCATCATGTAACGGCCAAGCTCTGTGTAGATAGCCACATCGCCCATACCCGCAGGTACCAGAACCTCCTCATATACCTTGCGCACGCCCTCACCGATGACTCTGATGTCGTTCGGCTCCTGATCCGGACGGTAAGGAATGCCGATACCACCGGACAGATTGATGAAGGTGATATGAGCACCGGTCTCTTCTTTCAGCTTCACTGCCAGTTCGAACAGCTCCCTTGCCAGTGTCGGATAATAGTCATTTGTTACCGTGTTGCTGGCCAGGAAAGAATGAATACCGAAATTCTCCACTCCCTTTGCCTTCAGGATCTTATAGCCCTCGAACATCTGCTCCGTGGTAAAACCATACTTGGCATCCCCGGGATTGTCCATGATGTTATTGCTGATGGAAAAATATCCGCCGGGGTTGTAACGGCAGCTCAGGGTCTTGGGCAGATAACCGATGGTTTTCTCCAGGAAATCGATATGGGTGATGTCATCCAGATTGATGGTGGCACCGATCTTTGCCGCATATTCGAACTCGTGGGCCGGTGTATCGTTGGAGGAGAACATAATGTCCTCTCCCTTTACGCCCATGGCATTGCTGAGCATCAGTTCTGTCAGGGAGGAGCAGTCACATCCGCAGCCGTAATCCCTTAAGATGTTGATCAGAAAAGGATTGGGAGTTGCCTTTACCGCAAAGAACTCCTTGTAGCCCTTGTTCCATGCGAATGCCTCTTTCAGTGCTTTCGCATTCTCACGGATTCCCTTTTCATCGTAGATATGAAACGGTGTGGGATATTTTTCTGCGATCTTTTCGATCATTTCTTTGGTAACAAATGCCTTTTTTTCCATAAGTATCTCCTCTGCGTCTATTTTTATTTACAATAAAGTGCTTCTCATCTCTTCCGGAGTCAGAGTGCTCAGATAAGCAGGTGCCACATCAAATACGGTCTTGCAGCCCTTCTGGCCTTCCTGATTCATACGGTAAGCAGCTCTTGCATAAGCGGTCAGTACGCAGGAGGTGAACTCCGGGTTGGAATCCAGCTTCAAGCTGTACTCGATCACATGATTGTGCTCACCGTTTAAGCCGGTCCTGCCGGTACGCAGTACAAATCCTCCATGAGGAATGCCTGCATGGTTTCTCTGTAACTCTTCCTCGGTGATGAAATGTACGGTGGTATCGTAATCTGCGAAATAGTTGGGCATGTTCTTGATCTGTTCCTCGATCTGTGCCTTGTCTGCGCCCTCTTCCGCTACCACGAAACACTCTCTGGTATGCTTCTGTCTGGTGGTCAGTACCGGATTCTCACAGTTTCTGACAGCTTCCAGTGCGGATTCTACGGGAATGGTATACTGCTTGGCATCCTTGACGCCGGGGATACGGCGGATGGCATCGGAATGCCCCTGACTGACACCCTTGCCCCAGAAGGTGTAATCACTGCCGTCTCTTAAAATGGCATTGGCATACAGTCTGTTCAGGGAGAACATACCGGGATCCCAGCCTACAGAGATCATAGCTACCTTGCCGCCTTCCTTTGCTGCGGCATCTACCTGTGAGAAATGCTCGGGGATCTTCGCGTGGGTATCAAAGCTGTCTACCACGTTAAAATATTTTGCATATTCTGCGGTCTGCTTGGGCAGATCGGTTGCGGAACCTCCGCACAGTACCAAGACATCGATCTTGTCCTGCATGGACAGCAGCTGATCCACATTGTATACCTTTACATCCGTTAAGGTCTTTACGGTGGCAGGATCTCTTCTGGTGAATACAGCCACCAGCTCCATGTCATCGTTCTGCTTTACTGCGCATTCCATTCCTCTTCCTAAATTACCATAACCTAAAATTGCGACTCTGATACTCATTTTTCTATCCCTTTCTTTTTTCTTTTTATTTAGAACACCTTTTCCCTTCTTCCACAGGGGAAAAAATGTTGTCCGCTTTTAATTATTTGCGATTTTGATCAGCGCGATCTCATTGCGCATGGCGTCCTTGAAGACTCTGACGAAATTCTTCTGTCCGCTGTAGAGACAGGCATCACTGCTCTTCCCTGTCACTGTGCCGGTAAGGATGTACTCGGAATCTATGATGAGACGGATCTGGTCCATCTGCTGTTCCTCTTCCTCCGGCTCCCTGAAATGCTCCGGCACGAGGTACCCTATGATTCCGGCCTTTAATTCCGCGTCTTCCGGAAAAGGCTCTCTGTTGTCCTCCGAGATCAGCACCACTTTTTTCTGTGCCCGGACCAGCTCCCGGATCTCCTCCGACCATTGCTCCAGAAATTCTCCCGTGGCCGAAAAGTAGATACGTTTCTCCGCCCCCAGGATCATGTGCCGGATCTTGTCACGGATGTGGTCATTGCCTTCGATGGTGATATAGCCTTCTCTGGGTAAATTTTTCCGGGGGCCATCCTCCACCAGACGATCCTTCGCTTTCCGCAGATACCGGATCCGGTTATCGCAGAACTCAGATAATGCTACCGCAAGATATTTGGAGGAAGCACCCTCGATCACATAAGCGGCGCCATGCTCGACTAAGGACGCCAGCCCATTATAAACATTGGATCTGGAAATTCCCGTCAGCTTCGCCACCTCATAGCCTGTCAGTTCTTCATTTTGAAGAAGACACAGGTAAATGGCAGCCTCCTGCCTGCTCAGTCCGAACAGGGTAAGTTGTTCTATGATTGCCGCTTCTTCCATAGGCGCTCCTTTTAGTAGTTCTTTACAGGAACACTATAGTAAGGATTCCTTATTTTGTCAATAGGGGAAATGATTATTGAGAAAAGATGTCAGTAAAGGAACTGGAAAGTTACGCGAGCAATGAGCCGCGCATAGGTATAGTGAAGACAGCGATGGGTGCTTGCGCACAAATCGCTGTCTTTACTTATGCCGTGATGCGGCGAACGCCGCGATATGAAATAAGATTGACAGCGCTCTATGCTGACAATCTTATGAATAGCGTGGCTCATTGCGGATGGCAGTTTTAAACCGGGCGAACGCCCACGTTGGATATGTCAGGGGCACAAACTCTTATAATTCCAAGATTGTACCCTCTCCGTCAAGAGTTGTGGGCACAGAGTGGCTTATCTCCTTGTACTGTGCCCATTTTAAAACAGGCTGCGGGCACAGATAGACTTATTCCCTTGTGCTGTGCCCATTTTAGAACAAACCGTGGGCACAGCGCAGCTCACCTTCTTGTACTGTGCCCATTTTAAAACAAGCTGTGGGCACAGCGCGACGCGTTCTCTTGCATTGTACCCATTTTTAAACAAAAGGAAGGGCACAGACATCGAATTTATCGTTGCTGTGCCCTTTCCATGGAAATACATATATTTATTTCACTGACTTTCCATTTACACATTCTCAATCTGCCAGTCGATGGGCTCCACGCCGTGTTCCTTCAGGAAGTTGTTGGTCTTGCTGAAGGGTCTGCTGCCGAAGAAACCGCGGTAGGCAGACAGGGGACTGGGATGGGGTGCCTCCAGGATCAGGTGATTGGGATTGTTCAGCATGCTTTTTTTCATCTGTGCCGGTCTGCCCCACAGAATAAACACGATGGGGCGATCCTGTGCATTCAGTGCCCGGATGGCTGCATCCGTGAACTCTTCCCAACCTTTTCCGTGGTGGGAATTGGCCATATGTGCCCGCACCGTAAGTACCGTATTGAGCATCAGAACACCCTGCTGGGCCCATTTTACAAGATAACCGTTGTTGGGAATATAACAGCCCAGATCATCGTGAAGCTCCTGATAGATATTCACCAGGGAAGGAGGAATCTCCACATCCGGCTTCACCGAGAAGCACAGCCCGTGGGCCTGTCCTACATTGTGGTACGGATCCTGCCCTAATATCACTACTTTCACCTTACTTAACGGTGTCAGATGAAACGCATTGAAAATATCATCCGCCGGGGGAAATACCACTGTGGTGTTGTATTCATTTTTGACAAATTCAAAAAGCTGTCTGTAATAGGGCTTATGAAATTCTCCGTTCAAAGCCGTCAGCCAGTCATTTGTGATCATTGCCATAATCAAATCCTCCCTGTCGTCCCTAGAGACGGACACTGATTCCCTTCTCCCGCAGATATTCCTTCACCTGCCGGATCTCCAGCTCTTTGTAATGGAACAGAGATGCCGCCAGAACTGCCTCTGCCTTTCCCTCTGTCAGCGCATCATAGAAGTGAGACAGCTGTCCCGCGCCGCCGGAGGCGATGACCGGGATGCTTACGCTTTCCGCCACGGCTCTGGTCAGGGCCAGATCGTAGCCTTCCTTCGTGCCGTCACCGTCCATGCTGGTCAGCAGGATCTCTCCGGCTCCCATCTTCTCTGCGGTTCTCGCCCATTCCACAGCATCCATGCCCATATCCACACGACCGCCGTTTTTATAAATATTCCAGCCGCTGCCGTCTGCACGCTTCTTGGCATCAATGGCAACAACCACACACTGGCTGCCGAACTTCTCTGCCGCATCGCTGATGAGCTGTGGGTTCATAATAGCCGCGGAATTTACAGAGATCTTGTCCGCACCCTCTCTTAAAATTGCTTTGAAATCATCCACGGTACGGATTCCGCCGCCTACGGTGAAGGGAATAAATACCTTGCTGGCTACCTTCCGCACCCACTCAAGCTGCGTTGCTCTGCTGTCCGCGGAAGCTGTAATATCCAAAAATACCACTTCGTCCGCACCGGCTGCATCATAGGCTGCCGCTACCTCAGAAGGATCTCCGGCATCCCGGAAATTCACGAAATTTACGCCCTTTACTACTCTGCCATCCTTTACATCCAGGCAGGGAATTACTCTCTTGGTATGCATCTTATCTTCCTCCCTGCTGGTTTTCTTCATGGAACGCGCGGGTAATCTCTACAAAATTCTGTAAAATCTTAAGACCTACCCGGGAACTTTTCTCCGGATGGAACTGGCAGGCGAAGATGTTGCCCTTTTCCACGGAGGCATGTATCAGAGTGCCATATTCCGTAGTAGCGGTGACAATCGAAGGGTCTGCTGCTTCCAGATAATAGGAATGTACAAAATACACATAGGAGTGTTCTTCCACGCCCCGGAAAAGTCGTCCCTCATTGGGAAATGTAAGATCATTCCAGCCGATATGGGGAATCTTCAATCCCGGTGCCGCCGGAATTCTGCGGATCCTGCCGTCCAGCAGATGCAGTCCCTCTACTCCCGGTGTCTCCTCACTGCTCTCAAACATCAGCTGTAAACCCAGACAGATTCCCAGAAACGGGATCTGCCGATCCGTCACTTCCCGGATGACTTCCACCAGTCCGTACTGATGCAGTTTCTCCATGGCATCACCGAACGCGCCCACGCCCGGCAGGATCACACCATCCGCGGACAGAATCACCTCTTTGTCTCTGGTGATCTTTACCTCTTCCCCCAGAAAAATCAACGCTTTTTCCACACTCTTAATATTGCCAGCGTCATAGTCGAGCACTGCGATCATTGCTGTATCTCCTTTTCTTCCGGGAGAGGATCCGGCAGCTGTGCGGGTGCCTCCTCCGTGTTCGGTGCAGGTGTTTCCTCTGTCACGGTTCCTGTGGGAAACTCCCAGGATCCCAGTCCCAGTTTTTGCAGAACCAGCATTACATTTTTCGTGTATTCCACATTGTCCGAAATATCAGCGATCCGCTGTGCTTCTTCCTGACTTAACTGATACTTCTGGGACAGGATATTCAAAATATCCTGAAATGCCGGACTTACCTCATCCTGTGCATTCCACTGCGTCGCATAGCTTAACAGCGTCGGATAATCCCGAACTGCCTGAAGCAGACTATCCAGTGCCTCCAGCTCGGAGCCTTCGTTTACGAATACCTCATATTCCCGCAGCCACATCCGGATCGTCAGAATACTCTCGGACTGACTGTACATCACCTGCTCTGTCTCATCCAATTCCTTGCCGGACAGATTCTGGTAGCAGGTCTGGTAATCTCCGGCATAATAAGCCTCTCTGCCGCTGCGCTTTGCTGTATAATCCCCCAGGAAGTTCCCTAACAGCAGGATCACTGCACCCAGGGAAATACAAACCACTACAATGGGGATGACCTTCTTCGGAGAAAGCTTTTTCTCAGGTACTGCCGGTTTGTCTTCCTTTTCCGGCTTCTCCTTTTTCTTCTTTTCCTTCACCGGTTTCTTTGGCTTGGGCTGTTTTTCCTTCTTGGGCTTTTTCTCTTTTTTGCCCTTCTTTTTCTTGCCGCCCTTGTCCATCTCCTGGAGGATCTTCTTATTCTCATCGGAAAGCTGAAGCTGATCCGCTTCCTCTTCCTCCTCATCCTCTTCCGTAAACAGGTCTAATATTTTGGCAAAAATTCCTTTTTTCTCTTTTTTCTGTTCCGGTCCGTCTACAATGTCTGCTCCTGCAGCCTTCAGAATATCCATTACATCCGCAGACTCCGGCTCTTCAGACACCCCATCCGCGCTATCCGGCTGCTGTGGAAATGCCCCCGACAATAAAGCATCCAGATCATCATCCAGGCCGCTCGATTCAGTGGTGTCAGCGGTATTGTCCGCAGCTACCGTGCCTTCTGTCTGGAGGGGCGCTGTATCTGCATTCGGTGTCGCTTCTGTCAGGGAAGCCAGATCCGCAAGATCCTCAGGTACACCGGCAGGGATTTCCGATGCGGTATCCTCCCCGTCACTGGGAACTGCCTCTGCCTCGTCGGACATTGTCTGGGGTTCTCCTTTGGATTTCTTCTTGAAACGATCAAAAAATCCCGGCTTTTTCGCCTTTTCTTTCTTCTTTCTCTTTTTCCCGCGCTTACCGTCGCCCTCTTCCGGCTGTTCTGCCCCATCCTCCGGCAGGGCAGGCTCCGGTGTCACCTGATCCAGAAGATTCGATAGTCCCTCGTCATCCGCACTTTCCAACATTTTGATCAGATCATCGTTGGTATCGGAACTTTGCTGCTGCGGTATGTTTTCCGACTGTTCCTGACTCTCCTGTAACAGTCTGTTGATCTCATCCTCAGACATCTCTGCCGTCTCCTCCGGATGGATCGGCGTATCTTCCGCTGCAGGCCGGTCTTCTTCCTCTTCTGACTCTGACGGCTCTGCTGCATCAGCCTTGTGGGCATCCAATGCAGACTGCAACAAATCGTCCATATCGCTCATGTCAATATGGGGGGTGTTCTCTTCCGTTTCCATATTTTCCGTTCCAATTCCTTTTAATAAATTATCCAGGTATTCCTCCTGTGAAGGCATCTGTTATTCCTCCGCTTTCTCACATGTACTAGCATGTTCAGTTTAACACAGGCTAAGCAGCCAGGCAATGGGATTTTGTTCCCCTTCGATATAATATAGATCCGCCTTTTGTTGAAACAATGCAATTCTCTCGAAAGGAGTCCGTATAATCGTGGGGAAACGGTTCCCTTCCCCGATCTCCAATAATACCATTTTGTGATTCAGGGTATTCTGCAGCCACTTCTGGTATTCCGTCCAATTTTCCAAATATCCCTTTTCGTCATACCGCCCGGCATAGACATTATTAAGCACCAGTTCTTTTCCGCATTTCGGACATTTCCCGAGAGACGGCACAGAAAATCCGCCCTTTTGCAAATGTTCAAACCATTGTTGCAATGTCTCCCGATCTTTCTCTGTCAACGGACCAATCCCCTCTTCACAGCCATCCGGGCACTGTTTTTTTGTCCAGTCTCCACAGGGGGCCACAAATCTATCCTTTTTTAACAACATTTTTTTCCAGGGAATCTCCCGCAGAATGCGGTTCGTAGAAGAAGATACCACAAAATAACTCTTTTTCTCCAGTATCTTCGCCAGATTCTGCAATCCCTGTGTGATCTCCTCTTCCATCTCCGGCAAATACTGTCTTCGGAATTGTGCCTCTGCATAAGGCAGAAGCCACAGCGCGTTATTTTGCTGCAACTGTTCCCGGATGCGGCTGTAGTCCTCTCTTGTCTGCAACAGAAACTCCATATCGAAATCCTGCCCCAATCCCACCAGCACATATTCCGCTTCTTCTATTTTCCGAAGAATTTCCTTCTTTTTCTCTTCCATCTCTTTATATCCTGTATTATAGAAAAAGGCTGGGACTATCCCAGCCTTTTTGCTTCTCTAAACGTACTATCTGTCTAAATGCTTCTCCGCTACAAGTTCGTCCACGATTCTTACCAGATTACCGATCTCCGGCTTGGAAAGCTGTGCATCTGCTCCCAGAGCCTCTCCCTTTCTCTTCATGTCATCATTGACCAGAGAGGAGAAAATAATAATGGGAATATCCTTGGTAGCATCGTCACTCTTCACCAGTTTGGTCAGTCTGTGACCGTCCATCTCCGGCATTTCAATATCAGTAATGATACAACGAACATGCTGATCCAGTGTGCCATCTTCCTTGCACTGTGTAATAACATCATATGCCTTCTGACCATTCTCCGTGTGGATCAGGTTCACATAACCGGCTGACTTCAAAGAGTCTACAATCAACTTATTCAACAGGGGAGAATCCTCTGCAATCAGAATAGGGACAGAACTTCTGGTACGCTGGCCCAATTCGGACAGTTCCGACATCTTCAGTCCGGTCTCCGGATTGATATCGGATACAATCTTCTCGAAGTCCAGAATAATGATCAGTTTATCATTCTTCTTGATAATACCGGTAGCAACACTCTCATCTGCTGCAGAAATTGTGATGTCCGGCTTAATAATATCTCTCCAGCTTACTCTGTGAATACCCAGTACAGACTCTACATGGAATGCAATGTCCAGTTTATTAAAATTGGTAACAATAAATAATCCCTTTTTCTCGGATTCTCCGCGTCCCAGACAATTCTTCAGATCAATGGCGGTGATCATAGTATCTCTCGGCATAAAAATACCCTCAATACTGGGATGTGAATTGGGAACCGGTGTCACCGGCTGATAGGTAATGATCTCTTTGATCTTGGCAACATTGATTCCATAAGAATTGCCCGCCAAAGTAAATTCCAGAATCTCTAACTCATTTGTTCCATTTTCAAGTAAAATCTTAGTATCCATACTTGCTCCCGTGCCCTTCCCGTTACTTTTGTTCTTTATTTCATATATTTTCGCAAGTCTGCAATGCAGCTTTTTACTACGTTCCTTGTTAATTATAACATATTTTTTCAAAAAAGAAACAATTATCTGAAATTAATGCATAAAAAAAACGATAGCTTATTACTATCGTTCTTCTGTTTATTCCTTCAAAACCGAACACTGAAACCTGAATCTCTATACCTTAACTTACATCCTCTTTCCTATCCAAAACCTTTGGTCAAGCCCTCGACCGATTAGTAAATGTCAGCTGAACACATTGCT
>CAKSAN010000002.1 GCA_934436435.1 uncultured Acetatifactor sp.
ATTGATACAGAAATCCGTTTCTATATCTGTAATATCGGCACTTTATATCCAAAAGTTAATAGTGCGTAAAATTCAAAGTTTCTGTTCCTTACAAACTTCGATTTGTTAACGTCTTATAATTATAATACAAGAGATATGAGATTTTTACAACGATATGAGCTAAAATCAAAAGACGTCGGTTAGAAAAGAAATTCTCCATAATTCTGGCGATTATCAATTATGTAATCAATTTTAACGGATTTTTCATTATCTTTACCTGGAATACAAACTGAAAGAAAATAGCTTTATTATAGGAATCCAGCAGCGGAAGAAGGTATTATCCTTTTAATGAGAATCTGAGCTTAGCAGAAGCAGCTTTGGCTGGAATATCAGCAATTCCAGATTCTCTTAGTTGTTCTAATTTAGTCAATTGCTCGTACAGTTCTAATTGCTTTTGTTTTTGAGCGCCAGAATCAGAGGATTTTTGCATCTTGTTTCTCCCATTCTAATAAAACAGCCGATTATACTGTGTCTGAGTATCAGCTATGCGATAAATAAATATAGTTTCGCTGATCTTACGATAAATAGCTACGTGTTTTTTGCAAATGATCATGCGGTACCCCTGTTTATTTAACCATGGATCCGGTGTCATGGAACCAGAATCTGGAAATGATTCCAAACGCTCAATAGCATCTAAGATGCTGTCGGATACCTTTATGGCAGTATCCACATCAAATTGAATGGCATAGTAGTCTTCAATAGATTTCAGATCTTCCCAGGCAGAGGGAAGAATTTCAACATTATACATTTTTCATGCGCTCCCTGAGTTGTTTTCTCGCTTCGGATACACTGAGGGTAGGAGCACCGTCTATGCGTTCCTGCTCGGCTTGTAAGACCTTTGCACGTAGCTGCAGTGTCTGTTCCCTTTTTTCAAAGGCATCAATACTCATCAGAACAAGATCCCCTTCCCCATTCTTAGTAATATAAATAGGCTCCTTGGTTTCTTTTGCTAAAGTGGAAATAGAGCCATAGTCATTTCGTAGTGTTGCGGAAGCTTTAATAATCATTGGAAAACTCCTTTCATATCAATTCTTTGATATAATTATACATATATTATTCCATATAGTAAAGAATAAATACAGTAATGATGATGAAAGGTTAAATCTGCTGAAGAATAATCTGCTGCTTCAGATACAGGTTTGCAATGGCAGACAGCACAGGAATCCGGGAAGAGCTTGTTCTTGCACTTGTCACCAGGGTGTTATAGTCTGTCTCCTCATCGTTATAGAGTGCTTCCATGAGGGCAGTGGAATCCTTCAGATGAGAAATGTGATTTTCATTGCACAGGATAACTTCTGCAGCAGACAGATCCTGGTTTTTTAATAGCTGCATGACCTGTGATTCTAAAGGATCCAACCGGACAGAATGGAAAATACACAAAGCAGTTTTAAGCGACACCTTGCGGGATAAGAGGAGTTTCACAAAAGTAAGCAGCTTGACAGGAATGCTGTTTGGCACCGCCTGAAGCTGCAGGTGGCCGATCAGAGCATAGAGTGCATCCACGCCCACATAATCTTCCCCGCAGACTACAAGCTTTCGCTGTAAAAGTCTGTTTAGATACTGGTCGAACTCTTCCTCACTAAGGACATGGAGTTCTCTTTCTTTTTCATAAAACTCCTTTCGCAGTTCATCATAGGTTAAGATCCGGAAAGAAAGACAGGACCATAATACAAGTTCCATGGAAGTCAGACCATATTCCCTGTCTGCACAGACAATGGTGGGAAGTCCATGTTTATTGAATTTGAAGGTTCCAACAGCAGTGTAAAGTCTAATCATAGTTTTTGTCACTCCTCTAAAGTTTTTTATGCTGATAAAAAATAGTAGATCCGCAGTTTCTGCTTTGCCCTGAAGATCCCGGTGGAAACGACACTGTGGCTTACCTTATAGTAAGCGGCAAGCTCAGAGATGTTGTACCCACAGAGGCGGTTTAACAGGAACATTTCCAGGTGCTTCCTGGCAGGTTCTGTCTGGTTATTTTCATAAGCCCTTAACATGAGCCGGGTTTCCAGATCGGAAAATGCCTGATCGTTTGGATCCTTCAGCACATCTGAAAGTGTGAGCTCTTTGTCATCAGATAGCGGGGCGTCCAAAGAAACGATGATTCCCTGCCATTTGGATGCCTTTCTACACTGGGAGAGCAGTGCGTGCCGGATCACAATGGATGCATATGTGGGAAAGGATGCGCCTTTATCCTGTTTGTACTGGATAGCTGCATGGCAGAGTGCCTCACAGCCGGTCTGGTATAGGTCATTGTATTCTAGTTCCTCCGTATTTTTGTTCATGCCTATGGTATTAAGAATAATGTTCCTGATAAGATATAAGTGTCCCTCCACTAACTGTTTTTCATTTTCGGTCATCATGTCTATTCCCCCCCTTATGCGACTTTCACATGGTGGTTGGCAGGTTTTCCAAGGAGAATGTCCATGTCATCTCTCAGAGTGCTCTTCCTGCTGGGGGAGAATACCTGAAGAAAATCTGAGAAACGGACACCGAACAGGGAAAACAGGGAACTTAATAGTAATAAAAAGATAATTATCTGGGTCCAGTACACGTTACTTTCCTCCTTCTTTGCATGGGGCATCCGGTAAAAATGGTTTTAGTTTCCCGGCGGGAACCCCGTTGTCTAACATCCGGCGCTTTAAGTTATCCGAGATGCCGCCAAGCTTTTTGTGGGAGCCAATGACGGTGATGTTGCCATATGCATCTGTGATATTGTCGGTGACATCAAACTGGTATAAGGGATGGAAGATGAGTTCCCCATCCTTATAATCTTCCCCTTCAATGATCTGCATGGTACGTCTGGAACCGTCTTCGAGCTGCTTTGTAAAAACTACGATCGGATAGGCTTCCACCATGATCTGCATCAGGATTTCGTCAGCCATATTGTACTTTCGCTTTGCCAGTGTCATCATACGACGGTAGGTGGACTCCGCGGAATTACTATGGATGGTGGTAACTACCGTGTGACCGGTTCGGGAGCTTTCCGCGACGGACAAAGCTTCTTTGGCGGAACGCATTTCCCCAACCCCAATCACGTCCGGATGCTTACGAAGAACACGCTCTAACAAAAGATCCTGGTCGATATCCAGAGCAGGATTTTCACTGGGACGGGTAAGTAAGTGGACCACACTGTTGATGGCGTGCCCCTCGGCATCCCGCTTGATCAAATCAAATTCTCTACTGCCTTCCTCAATGGTAATGAGCCGTCTGTTGTTTGGCACCATGGATAAGAGCCAGCTCATAAGGGTAGTTTTCCCGGATCCGGTGCTGCCGGAGATGCAGACGGATACCCCATAACGGATACAGCAGGTGAGGAAATCAAGCATCTCTTCTGTGGCGGAACCGGAGGCGATAAGCTTATCCTTGGATACGGACTGTTGGTTTACAATTCGGATGGAGGCATTGATGCCGACTTCCGGATCCACGATAGGAGTCTTGTCTACGGAGATACGGATATTTTTATCGAGGAACCCAATGACAGAAGGCATGGTATCATCAATTACCATGCCGCAGGTGTTAAGGAGTCTTCTGGTCACGTCGATGGCAGCCTGGGGAGAAGGAAAGCGGTCAGGAATTTTTTCCGAATGTCCGCCACTGGTAATGACTTCGATATCATCATAGGCATTGATGTTTACTTCCTCTACGCCGGGCTTATAGATCCATTTCTTCAGAAAAGAAATGCCGGCCATATCTTCGTAGAGACGGTCTACCAGTTCTTCTGTTGTCTGTCCATCTACGTGATAAGAGCGGTTCTGTACATATTGTAATATGTAATCCTTCAGTAACTTCCTGGCTTCCTCTGGATTCCCTTCGTTTGATAGGGTATCTGCGTGATTCTGTGTGACGAATCTCTGGACATCCGTAAGGATCTGTTCATAGGTAAGCCCATCCGATGCCTTCGAGGAAAAGAAAAGGTCATTCAGACGCTCCATTTGTGCTTTCCTCCTTTCTGACCGGTGCATCCGTAAATTCTTCCTTGGTAGGATCTATCAGGAGACTGTCCGGGAGATCCTCTTTGGAATCGGAAAGCTTATTTTTTACAAGATCAATAGTTTCTATGGTTGCAAGGTCTCCAAAATAAGACTGCAAAGTATCTTTTTGGAAGTCGAAGCAGATGAGGTGCCCGGTAATCTCGTGAAAAGACAGCGCGGTCTTAAATCTGGAGAGCCGGAGCATATCAAAATTGTAGGATAAGAGAACCGGAGTGGTTCCCTTTATGGCATCATGGATGAGCCCAAGATCCGGATTTACAGGTTCCAGATCTGAAAGAAGCAGGGTATTCAGTGTGCTTTGAAGCGTAGGGCTGCTCAGGAGCTTAAGCATAGTTATTCCTTCCATGGAAACTGGAAGAAAGTGCATAAAGTCAAAACTTCCATCGAGGTAAAAGTAGCTTTTCTGGAATCCACCATTACTCTCCATGAGTATTCTGGCACTATCCATGGGACTCCCAAGAAAGATTGCTTTGATAGGATAATCCGTATTCTTTTGGCATAGTCCCGCAAATATATCCTGCTTCAGGTGATAGTTTAGGAAAGCTTTTAGTCTAAGCTCCGTCCGGTATTCCCATTTGATCGGGTGGTCGCCGGTAAAGTAGAGAACATACAGGGCATCCTCACATAAGAGGATTCCCAGAGATCTGGAATTGTTGATCTTGATGGTTTCTGCCCCCAGCTCTTTCCATTCCCTGGCTGTGTAAAAGAGCGGAAGCGCAAATTTGGCAGAATCTTGCGGGTTCCCGGAAAATAGAGCCGGTTTTTCCTCGGGATACACAGGGATTCCTGCGCATTGCAGCATGGCATAGGCGATAGAAGCCTGCTGAAGTCTGAGTCTCCTTGGCAGATCACTTCTTGGGCGGTTGGTTTCACTGTTGTCCGTAAGATTATTGGAGAACCGTTCAGGGGACAGGGAGAGTAGTAGATCTTTTCCGCGGCGGGTTAATCGGATACCGCGTAGCTTATCCTTATAATGGATCTTGATAAGACCGTCACTCTTTAATCTGGTCATCAGCTTTTCGTTGTAGCTGTCCGTTAGGTATAAAAAAGGGTATACATCTTTACTGCACTCCCCGGATATGGCGATCAGGGACAGCAGTTTATACGCTTTTGATGAAGTGTCCATGGAGATCTCCTTTTTGTAGTTGTAGTGCGCAGATTTTACCATACCAGACTGAAACTCCGGTAAAACCGGAAGTGGGTTAGGCACAAGAAAGCCCACAACAGCGCGAATGCGCGGTCAGCTTATCTGTATCGGATTTTTACAGGTGGAAAAGAACTAAAAATCCGACAGGTTATTTTGCGCATTTTTCTGCTCCAAAAGCCATTCCGGGAACTGTTCTTTTTCCATGATGGTGAGAATGGTAGCATCTTTATTGCCAAATTCTGTTCTATGGAAAGTATCACAAAAAATACCGCTGTCATCGGTAAGTAAGAAACAGGCGACAGTATCCAGTATCCGCTTGCATTCCTGGGAATCCAGATTGTCATAGTCCCGTACTCTTTTTGCGGACAGTGAGGCATCATAGATATGCAAAAAACTTACTACACAGTCCTTAAAGTGTGGAAGAGGATGCTCCTTTACATAAAGCTCAAACGCAGTATATAAAGGATCCGTCAGGTACGCTGTGTTAGAATACTTAGCTTTCTTTGGCATGAGCCCCGGAAGCGTGACCTGAACGATTCCACTAGAGAGTGTAATGGTGATTCCCTGGATGTCCGCTGCTTTTTTAAGAAGCATCGGTTTGGACACCAGGTTTGCTGCAAAGATAAGACTTCGCAAGGAACAGGTGATTTTTTCTGCTCGCTGTGCAGCATCCAGGCTGAGTTCCTCATAGATTTTTCCGTAGGATACGGTATCTGTGATCTTCATGGCATTCAGGGTGTTTGCAAGTTTTGGTAGTTCCTGTTCAATGGAAGCAAGTTTGGTTAAATAAGTAGGTCGATCCATGAAATAATTACTCCTTAGAGGTATAATAGGTAATCTGTCCCTCTCCCGATACCGTGCAGTATCCAATGGTACCGGGAATGGACAGTAGAGATATTTGTGTTACATTTTCGACGACAACGATGCGCTTAGGGTATCCCTCTTTGTAGAAAGAAAGTGCCTGGTTAAGGATCTGTTCCTTTTCCAAGGGAATGAATATCACATCGAAACAATCATCCGTGGCAGTAAAACTAAGCGTTACCGGATAGTCAGAAACTGTGTGGTAGTTGACTTCCGGGTAAAAATCCAAAAGTACCCAGAAGGAAGAGAGAATGGCAGGGTTTGCTTCAGTGATACCGGCATAATAGACCAGGTCCTTTTTGGAATCCAGAAAGATCCGACCCTTTCGCACAAGCCTCTTTAACAGAAGGTTAAGCTGTGTTATGGAAAGCTCTGGGAAAATGCGGCATAGCTGCGAAAAATGCAGACAGCGGTACATGGCAAGCAGACTGTTAAGTTTTGAAAGAATGTTTTCTTCCTGCTGATATATCTGATGCATGGTCTCTCCTTTGTGTTTATACGTATTCTGTATGTACTAAATACGTATTATCGTGATTTTGTTTCTACATATTAAATATGTAATATATACGTATTAACCGGCATCGGGTAAATGGTGCCGTTGTTTCTCCCGTTCCAACAGCCGTTTTAACTCTTCTCTGTCGGTGGTGATCAGCTCTTTTTCGAGCTCGGATGCCTTGAACTCCACGGTCACGTTATTGTTGTTGGTAGAGATCAGGCCGTTGCCGCGTTCAAAATGGGTGATTGCCATGGTTTCTGCTTCTGACAGGTGCAGGATATTCTGCACACGGATGGCCTCCTCATCTTCCAGATTTAAGATGATCTTGGTCTTGGAGTTGTTGATGATTCCTTTTCCGTATTTGCCGTCTTCCATGGAAAAGAAGTCGTTTAAATCCTGGGTGGCGCAGATCGCAGATCCGCCGTAGCCACGGATGATCTTGAAAATCTCAACGACAAATTCTGCCGCGAGGTGGTTGGACGCAGAACCGATAAGCTGCCATACCTCATCAATGAAGATGGCTTTTTCCGCAGTACGGTCTTCTTTGGCTTTATCCCAGACATAATCTAAGGCAACGAACATCCCGACCGTAGGCAGATCCCCGGTAAGCTCTGAGATATCCAGTACGGTATATTTGTTTTCGAGGCTTACGTTGGTCTGCTGGTTAAAAGTGGAAGCAGATCCATGCACAAGCCTGTTCATAATATTTGCAAGTCTCCTGGTATCGGCATTCTCGATCAGGATATTGTAGACATCCTCAAGTACCGGCATTTCCTTGTAATGCGAAGGATCTTTGGGATCGCAGAGACTGTCATTATTGTGAGTGATGCCCTTTTTGTTATAGGTCTGGATCAAGGATTCATCCAAAAGCTGTCTTTCCTCATGGCTCATATCCGGAATCAGGAGCGAGAAGAAAATATGGAGCTTCTGGATCTTGGCTGCAAGTAAGGACTTATCCTGGGAAGAACCGTCAATCAGATCATTTGCAGAGGAATCAATTTTTCGGATTTCCATGATATTTATACAGTTTTTGGAGGCAGGGCTGATCTGGATAAATTCTCCACCAATGTTGTTGCAGGCTCTGCGAAACTCATGTCCTTTCAGGGGAGCGATGATGAATACCTGGATATTTTTTCTTCGCATCCGAAGTGCCATGAGCTGTAAGGTAAAGGTTTTCCCGGCTCCGGAGGTACCAAGGATTGCCATATTTGCATTTTTGTAGATCCGTGAGTTGAAAATGTCCACAATAATAAGGGAATTATTGTGTTTGTTCACCCCCAGTAAGATCCCATTGTCATCGCACATTTCATACGAAGTGAAGGGATAGCAGCTGGCAATTCCGCTTGTTAGTACATTACGCTTTGATTTTTCAAACAGACTTTTTTCAAGACGGACAATGGGGAGAGAGGACAAAAAAGCCTGTTCCTGACGGAAACTGCAGGTAAGAACATCCATATCCTGGGACAGCAGTAACTTTTTCATCTCTGCAATGCGCCATTCCAGTTCCTCCACACTTTCTCCGGTAATGGTGATTAAGATGTTCAGGTAATAAAAGTCCTCGTTGGCAAGACCTTCCTTTAGAAAGTATCCTGAGCGGATGGCGCTATTCAGATCATCAAAATCAGAGTTGGTGTCGGAAGTATCCTTTATTTTGGAACGGTTGATACGAAGCTGCTGTCCTAACTTTTGCTGGATCTTATCTTTAGGCTGTCTGTCAAAGAAAAGGTCTACATCTATTCCTTCTCCGGCATTGACAAGGAGGGAAATCCATCCGGCGCACACCTGAGCCCGGTACCCGAAACTTGGGATCAGGAGATAAGCGTGGTAAATGCCATCCATAAAAAGATATCCGGAGTGCGTAAAGTCAATGGATGCAGGGGAGGCAAATTCCATGGCAGGGATATGGTCGATGTCATCAGCCCTGCCGTTTGTGATATATTGTCCGATGACCTCATTGATCCGGGTGCTTAATGGGATAGTAATTTAATTCAGATCCCTTGCAGTCTGATAAGCTATATAATTTATATACTGTTTTGGGACATTCACAACAGGAAAGCCCTTGTGTAGCAAGGATTCCCGCCACTTTTTTGATGACTGCGCGAATGTGCGATTCTGAAACGCTAGAGACCTCGTCTGAAACGCTGTTTACGGACGTATCAATAACAATCTGCTCATCCCGGATGGAAGTGTTCTCAAGGATGGAATTGTCATCAGGTAGATGAATAGGTACTTTGAATGTCATAGAGACCTCCTCTTTATCAATCATTACGTCGCTGACCGCGAACATGGTGGATAGGTAATTGCACAAGTAGATGACACTACCGTGCCTGCCGCTAAAGGATACCAGTGATAAGTAGCCGATTCCCTGCAGTTTATTCAAAAGCCTACTGACCGAAGCCTTGGATATCCCCCATCTCGAAGAGAGATCAGAATAGCTTATGAGTGGATTTTTAGTGGAGTTACGAAAATATACGACTGGTCCGATGTCCGATCCCTGGATCTGGGTATCGTTGTAAATGGCATGGAGCCACAGATCCAGTACGATGTCCATTTCTGAACAGCGTCCAAGACTGATTAGTTCGTGTGCAATGGAAATCGGGAAAAAGAAAAACCCTATGTCTTTCGCACACGGATAGTTATATTCCAGCCAAGTGTTATTCTCTTTCCAGTCAGAAATAGTAAACTTGATAAGATTTCCGCGGGCCAGCTTACAGTAGGAGATGTAATGTTCAGCTTGGAGATAGTCGAGTATTGCCAGTGCCTGATGCTGGAAACGGACACGAAACCATTCGGAGAGATCCGAAAGTGTGCAGATCCATTCTCCGGGACTGATTAAATAGGAGATTCCCTCAATGCGCCTGTTGGAGCTTCTGAAGTTCGCAAACGAGCAAAGGACCATGTAATAAAAAAGATAGGAACTTCCGTTTGTCCGGATGTTCCTATCTTCCATAAGATCTCTAAAAAAGCTTCTGTAAATACGACAGCGTGGGTAATCCACGATTTGTTTAATTTCAATTTGGTAATCCATGATTGACATCCTCCTCAATATTTGTCATGGCAGTGAACTGAAACTGATATGGCACAGTCCCAAACAAAATTCGGATAGTATCCCTCCAAATGTAATTTGAAAGGCATTTTTTCAACTCAGTTTGGAACTATGATATTTCGGGGGATTTTGCACAAAATTGTTGATAGAATGGATATATAAGGGGATATTGTATTCCGGTTATTTCTATTCGTGTCGTAAAGATGGTATTGCTGGTCTAGGACTTAAAATCCCTCGGGGGCAACCCCGTGCCGGTTCAAGTCCGGCCACCAGCATGAATGAGAGAGTAGGAGAAACGTTGATTTTACAGCGTTTCTCCTATTTTCGTTATAGGGAAAAGTTGTTTGTAATTGTTTGTAAAAATCTTCCGTCAGTCTAACAGCGCTTTTATGGCACTTATATCCATTCGAAAGCTCCGCCTATGAGGGTAGATGGTTTTGTATCAATCGGGACATTAACACACCTGATTGATGAGAGGAACACGGTAGAAGTGCCGTGTTTCTCTTATTTTTATTGTGAATAATAAAAAGCTGGGATATAATCATGTATAAATAACAGTAATGTATTCTCAGGTCGAAGATGAGGTGATATTATGCTGACAAATACAATGAAAGAGGACTTGACCCAAGGATTAGTAGAGATTTTTTCAGATAAGATTTTAGCAATCATATTGTATGGATCTGTTGCCAGAAATGAGAATACAGGCGAAAGCGATATTGATATTGCAATTATTGTAAAAAATGAAATGGATGATGCAACAAAGGAACGGTTCATTTGTTGGTCTGCAGAATTAGATCTTCGATATGACAGAGTATTTTCTATTATTGATATTCAGGAAGAAAACATGGAAAAATGGGGAAATGTTTTGCCGTTTTATCAGAATGTACAGAAGGAGGGGAGAGTTCTTTGGCAGGCAGCTTAAGGAAACATACAGAAAACCGAAAAGAAACTTATGATGTAGAACAAGCATTAGATGAAGCAGATCGGTTGGCAGAAGATTCTGATGAAAGAATGACGCATGAAGAATTGTTTCAGGCAATCAAGGGCAGAATAACAATTCCTTTTACACTTCACGGAATCAATGAAAATCTTACAGTGGAATATACGCAAGGGACAGACCCTAAGGCAATAGGGTACGACGCATTGCAAGGATTTCCGTTGGATAAAATATGCTGTACCGGCTATCCGGTAATGCATGGTTATTTTGAACAGATGAATGCGACCGGCTACCGGAGATCCTGTGGGTTTATTCAATTTGTGGAAAGAATTGAAAACCATGGGGAAAACATAGAGTTTTCCATAGATGTGAGTGACGAAAATCTGAAAAAAGGGAATCCGTATTTTGCATACGGATATCCAGCAGAAATATTTGATGCTCCCTGTTGTAATTTGGCTGGATGTAATCACTTGAAATGGACTGCATATACCTATCTGGTGGATTTGCCTTCCCGGATGAATGGAAATAAACTGGAATTTCTGGTGGGATACTCTTGGGGATATGAAGAGGATGAAAACGGTCCACAGAGATTGCTGCCTTTAGAGGTGCTAACAGAAAAGGACTGGGAAAAGCATGTTAAGTCAGTGTTCCGGTAATCCCTTTAATTCCTGCAAATCAGCGGGAATGTACATTCTGTTGTTGTTTTTATTTATGATCATGAGTACACTAAGAGTAGACTGCTTCAAAGTCTGGGAGAAAAGGACATGAAGATTGGTGAATTGGCGAAAGTATGTGGGGTATCTAAAGATACGGTACGTTATTATGTGGAAAAAGGCCTTCTGATTCCCTTCAAAAAGGGAGCACAAATGAACTTCACGGATCGGGAATATGAAGATATGCAATTCATACAGAAGATGAAGCAAATGCAATTCAGTATTCGTGAAATGCAGGCAATTCTTACACTTCGAAGATTATCCAATTTCATTGAACCGGATACGATCCAGGCATATGAAGACATATTAAATCAGAAAAAGCAGGATTTGCATAAGGAAATAAGTATTTTGCAGGAGGCTTATGATACGGTGGATCAGGAATTGGCGAAATACGCTACACGTAAAAACGCCAAGGCAAAAGCAATGGGTGTTCCATTGATTGCGCTATCCTATTTGTATTGTCCTCACTGCGGAAGACAGCTAATGGTACAGAATGCACAAATTTCAAATAATTGTGTGGACGAAGGAGAACTGATCTGCAGCTGTGGATATCATGCTCTGATTACGGGCGGCATAGTAGATACGGGGAACAGATACACAGGCAAGTACGACCGGCCGGATCTGAAGCGTGGCCTTTACCGCAACGTCGGGGAAGAATTCGTAACGGGATTTCAGAAAAGCAGCGATTTTGTGTATAATCGTCTGACAGAACTGGATACCAAAGGAAAGATCGTAATGGAGACGAACATAAATGGATACTTCTTTCTATACAACTGTATTCAGAATGTAGAGAAAGATTGTCTGTATATTATTACAGACCGGTATCCGGAAATGCTTAAGATGTACAAGCAGCTGATTGAAATGTTACAGTTAGACCTTAATATCTTGTTTATTGCTGACGATTCGGATCACTTCCCTATAAAGGACGGCTGTGTGGACATATTATTGGATTTTTACGGTTCCAATGAGCAGTTTATCTATAAACAACGAAGTTTTCTACAGGAATATCGCCGATATTTGAAGCAGACAGCAGTAATTCTCGGAGCATTGTTCGGATTCGACGGAAACAGTAAGTCTGTGCATCAGGTGTCCAAGTATTATCCGGAATGTTCTCCCATAGCATTGGATGCGAAAAAGATGCTGCATACTTATGAAGAAGGTGGGTATGCCATACAATCTACAGAGGTGGCAGTTTCTTTACAGACATATAATAAATATTCATTTGCGTGCCATCAGGATGGGGAGAGACTGATCCAATACTATTATGAAGCCCGGAAAAAATAGGGGACTAAAAAGATGGTGTGCACCCCACCTTTTTTAAAAAATTTATAAAAATAAGTAGTTGACAATGGGTAAGGTGCAGGAAGTAAGGTAGATTCATAAATTACAAAGACGTAAGAAAGAGCATTCTTTCGGACGTCTTTTTCTTTTTACAGATAAGGAGGATATGATTATGAAAAAAAGAATGATGGCATTATTTCTCACAACTGTAATGATGGCAACCATGTGTGGCTGCGGCTCAAAGAGCGATGAAAAAAAGATATACAAAGTAGCAACCGATACAACCTTTGCTCCTTTTGAATTTGAAAACGACGAGGGGAAAATGGTTGGAATTGACCTGGATCTTCTGAAAGCGATCGCAGAGGATCAGGGATTTGAATATGAACTGGAATATGTAGGATTTTCAGCAGCAGTGACGGCATTGGAGGCAGGCGAAGTAGATGCTGTTATTGCCGGAATGTCTATTACAGATGAGAGAAAAGAAAAGTACGATTTCTCAGATGCCTATTTTGATTCCGGTGTAGGTATGGGTGTGTTAGCCGGATCGGATATTAACAGTTACGAGGATCTGGCAGGCAAACAGGTGGCAGCAAAAATCGGCGCCGAAGGATGTGCCTTTGCTGAATCCATTGCCGATCAGTATGGTTTTACCATTGCCCAGTTTGAAGACTCGGCTACCATGTTCCAGGATGTTCTGGCGGGAACTTCCGCAGCCGTATTTGATGATTATCCGGTACTGGGATATGAGATCAACAGAGGTCTTGGATTGTCAATGCCGCTTCCTATGGAAAGAGGTTCTTCCTATGGTATCGCAACATTGAAGGGTGAAAATCCCGAACTGGTAGAAATGCTGAACAAGGGTCTGGCAAATTTGAAGGAAAGCGGAAAATACGATGAGATTATCAATACTTATATCTCCAAATAAGCATTTGCCGGAGAAAAGGAGTAGCCTATGGAATTTGTAAACACACTGATTAAAAACCTCCCCACTTTTGGGGAGGCATTGCTGATGACATTGGAACTGGCTGCAGTGGCCATTCTGTTAGCATTGGTCCTGGGAATTATTTTTGGATTGTTTACAGTATCCGGATTCAAAGCGCTGGAGTTTATTTCCGCAATTTACATCGATATCATCCGAGGGACACCGCTGTTGGTTCAGACCTTTATCATTTATTATGGTCTGGCACAGTCGTTAAAGCCATTGGGGTTTTCCTGGGCAAATATCGGAGGACCTTTTACCGCCGGTGTGGTAGCACTGAGCTTGAATGCGGGAGCGTATATGGCTGAGATCATACGCGGAGGCATCCAGTCCGTGGACAAAGGACAGATGGAAGCTGCAAGGAGTCTTGGCCTGCCTTATTTTAAGGCAATGCGGCGTGTTGTTTTACCACAGGCGTTTCTGACGATGCTGCCGTCCATGATTAATCAATTCATTATTACTCTGAAGGATACATCCCTCATTTCGATTATCGGCATCCGTGAACTGACACAGAACGGTAAAATTATAGCTGCGAATGCAGCATCCATGGTAATGTCAGTATGGTTGGTGGTAGCTTTGTTCTATTTGGTGGTATGCACAATTCTTGCAAAATTTGCCAAGATAGTGGAAAGGAAGATTGTATATGGCAGAAAGTAAAATCGTGGTAAAGGGTCTGCGTAAATGCTACGGCGAAATAGAAGTATTGAAGAAAATTGATATAGAAGTAGCAGAAGGTGAAGTACTGTGTCTGATTGGCCCTTCCGGTTCCGGGAAAAGTACGTTTCTTCGCTGCCTGAATCGTCTGGAGAAAAGCAACGGCGGAGAAATCTGGGTCAATCATCAAAATTTGGAAAATAAAAATCTGAATATCAATAAGCTAAGAGAAAGTATTGGAATGGTATTCCAGCATTTTAATTTATTTTCAAATTTAAATATTCTGGATAATATCACGCTGGCACCCATAGAACTTAAAAAAATGTCAAAACAGCAGGCAGAGGAGAAAGCATATCAGTTGCTTGACAGAGTGGGATTAAAGGAGAAAGCAAAGGCGTTTCCCAGTCAACTGTCAGGCGGGCAGAAACAGAGATGCGCTATTGCAAGGGCATTGGAAATGAATCCGGATATTATGCTTTTTGACGAACCGACAAGTGCGCTGGATCCGGAGATGGTAGGCGAGGTGCTGGAGGTTATGAAGCAGCTGGCTGAGGATGGCATGACGATGGTGATAGTTACACATGAAATGGGATTTGCCAGGGAAGTCGCAGATCGGGTTATTTTTATGGATGATGGCTATATTGTGGAGGAAGGAACACCGGAAGAGATATTTAAGCACCCGAAGGAAAAAAGAACGATTGATTTCTTAAATAAAGTACTATAGAGGTGATAAGTAATGATGAAAGATACAACTAGTGCTCGAAAACCTGTGATTGGAGTGATTCCTCTGTGGGATGAAGAAAAAGACAGTATCTGGATGGTGCCGGGATATCTTGACGGCGTCAGAGATGCCGGTGGAATCCCTGTGATTTTGCCGCTGCAACCCCGGATGGAAGACCTTGAACAACTGGATACTTTGATCGATGGGTATCTTTTTACAGGTGGTCATGATGTAAATCCTCGAATGTATGGGGAAGAACCGATTCCGGCATGTGGGGTCTGCTGTCCGGAGAGAGATGTGCTGGAAGAGAAAATATATAGAATGGCAAAGGAAAAAGAGAAACCCATTCTTGGCATATGCCGGGGAATTCAGCTGTTGAATGTTCTCGCCGGGGGAACTTTGTATCAGGATCTTCCACAACAGTTTTCGGGAACAAAAGTAATTGACCATCATATGACGGCACCCTACGACAGAACGGTACATGAGGTGGAAATTACAGAAGATACTCCGTTGTATGCACTGTTGCAGCAGAAGACCCTTCGGGTGAACAGCTATCACCACCAGGGAGTCCGAAGTGTGGGAAAAGGGTTTGAAGTCATGGCGGTATCAGAAGATGGTCTGGTAGAGGGAATTTATGCACCGGATGAAAAATTCCTATGGGGAATTCAGTGGCACCCGGAATTCATCTATCAGAAAGATGATACTGCAAAGAAAATATTCCGAGCGTTTGTGGAGGCATGTGTATGAATAAAAAAATCATCACAATCTGCAGGTCATTTGGAGCAGAAGGTCATGAAATCGGAAAGGAACTGTCAGAACGCCTGAATATTCCTTTATATGATAAAGATCTGTTGGAGATGGCGGCCAGAAAAAGTAATCTTGAACTGAATCATGCGGCAACGCTGGATGAACAAATATCCAAAAAGATTATCAGCCATTATTTCTTAATGTCGCAGGATATTGAGTCGGACCGTTTATTTAGGGAAGAGACCAATTTGATTATGCAGCTTGTAGAAAAGGGTTCCTGCATTATTGTAGGCCGGATGGCTGATTATATCCTGCGCGATAGGGCAGACTGCCTGAAAGTATTTATTACGGCTCCGTATGATGTACGCGTAGGAATCATTAAGGAAAAATACGGCATCTCAGCAGAAGAGGCCGGTAAGACCGTAAGAAAGATGGACACTGCCAGAGAAGAGTTTTACCGCTATTATTCCAATGGAAAATGGCGGCAGGAAACGGATAAGGATATTGTATTGAATCGAGGAATTTTTGGCATCAAGGGCTGTGTAGATATTCTCGAATACATTTGTAAATAACGGTATCCTCGAAAAGAAACACCACTGCGCCCCCTATTGGCGGCGCAGCAGTACCAGCATCCATGCAAGGAAGATGATCAGGGCCCCCAGGCTCATATTGGAGCAGGCGATTCCGTTCCAGAAAGCGGAGGTACTCATTTTCCCCAGAAGATTTAACAGGATCTTAAACGCAAACGGGTTGATAAGCCACATCCAGCGGGGAAGCAGTGTTTTTCCCTTTGCGATGATCAGGATCAGTGTGATCACATTGGCAAAATAAAAAGCCATAAAGATAACAAAGCAGGGAACCACATATCCGCCCTGTTCCGCCAGAATAACAGATAACATGCTCTCCTGACCGGTTCCGGTCTCGAGAGCTTTTTTCATTCCGGTGACGAGATAGCAGCAGATGATATGTATGGCACCGCCGAAAGCAACGAACCCATAGACAGAAGACTTATATACCCGTGCGAGAGCACTTGTCTTATCTTCCATCAATTCGTACAGAGCATAGAATCCGAAAGCAGTCACGGGAATGCCTGCAAATCCGAAGGAACCGGCCAGACCGATGCGGGTATAGCTTATTTTCTCGGCGGCAAGGATGTATTGTCCTAATGCGCCGACGGCACCGACGGAATCCACGCCCAGCAGCAGACAGTCCCCGATCATCGTCAGAACCGCGCCTATCATACCGTAGAGTAACAGTTTTTTAACTTTGAAAGAATCTTCGTTTCTCATAAGAAATGCCTCCTCGTAGGTTAGCCTCGTTTAACTGACATTACTATAGCACAGAATCCGGGAAAAAAGCAATCCGCAGCCATGCCCTGTCCGGTGAAAACGGATGGAGCCTTTGCATACAAGATGAAATCGTCAAAGACAAAAAAAGAACGTAATGATATAATGAGCAAAAGAGGAAAAGAAATGACAATATTTGATTATTTGCAAAAATATTATGGAGCAGTTGTATACAGGGATGAAGCCGGAAATGCATATATTGACGGCCTGCAGGAAATATTTCTCTACGGAGCAATAGAAGCAGGCAGAGATATTGCCGCCGACACCGTGACTTATATGCTGTCAAAAGAGCTTTTTGAAAAACATTCGGAAATAGAGATCGCTATTACCGAAGACGAGTCGGTTAATGCCATCGAAGGTGTCCGCAGACCTTATTATCGAATGAGGGGGGTACCGGTAACACGGGAGCAGGCATTTGATCTCATCCGAAGAACCGATAATTTTTTCAGCTCTGAAATAGAAGCCATAGGAAATGATGATGAATTTGTAGAATGCCTGAATTTTGATAACTGGCTCATTATGAAGAATCATTATCCGACTGGGTATGGCTGGATCCATACGGATGGCACGGTGGGAACGAATGGCATTACACAAAAATTTCCGACGGTCAGTGACTTCATAGAAGAATGGTACAATAAGCTTTTTGCATTTCCTTATCTGGATCTGATCATTGCAGTTACATGGTGTGATGAAACACCGGGATCCTATGATAGCGTGAGCGCATTGGATAGGAATTTTAAAGCGGGCATTCGTCTGGGAATCTATGTCCATGACAGAAAACTGGAGATCCTGAATGAAGATGATGCGTTAGAAAAATATAAAGAGTATGATAAACTCTATGGAACCCCGCCTGAAAAATTCGAGCCGGAGTATTATCAGGAGCATAATATTGTACAGGTGGATCTGCCGTATTTAAAAAAGTGTATGGAAGCATATGGATTAAAAGCAGACGAAGAGCTTGCCAAAGTGAAGGAATATACATACAGAGATTGTAAAAAGATGGAACCATAAGGTAAATAACGGCGACACCGTGTACATTCTGGCCGGGATGAAGGATAACGGATAGATGAAAAGGAGAGAGAACATGAACATTACAGTATATCTGGGAGCAAATGAAGGCAAGGATCCGGCACTGAAAACGGCGGTGCGGGAACTTGGTGCCTGGATCGGAGACAGCGGCAACCGCCTGATCTACGGTGGTTCCAAGTCCGGTCTCATGGGAGAACTGGCGGAAAGTGTGCTGCTGGCAAGTGGGGAAGTCATCGGTGTGGAACCGCAGTTTTTCATTGATATGGAATATCAGTATGACGAGATCACGGAGCTGATCGTCACGAAGGATATGACAGAGCGTAAGACGAAGATGATCGAGCTGGGAGATGCATTTATTGCCTTCCCGGGAGGAACCGGGACGCTGGAAGAGATCGCAGAGGTGATGTCCAAAGTGTCTCTGAAACATCTGGATGCCCCTTGCATCCTTTATAATCTTAACGGTTATTATGACGGATTAAAGACATTACTTCAGCATATGACAGAAATGGGACTGTCCTCACCGGAACGGCAGGAAGGAATCTGCTTTGCAGAGAATTTGGTGGAAATTCATGATATTATAAAAAATCAGCGGAGTAATAATAAAACTATCACTCCGCCGGAAAATATACAAGGTATGGGAAATCAATTAGGCTAACAGGTTAAAACACATTACCGCAATGCCCAGAACCACCAGAATCACACCGGTGACACGGTTCAGGGTTTTGGGCGTGGCTTTGTTGGCGAACAGTGCGGCCAGCTGAGCCCAGATCAGTGTGAATATGACGCACAGGATCCACACGGTCGGGTCTGGCATACCACCGATAGCGAAATGGGATACCGCACCGGTCAGGGCGGTAAAGGTCATAATAAAGACACTGGTTCCTACAGCGGTCTTCAGTTCATAGCCGAGAACGGAAGTCAGGATCAACAGCATCATCATGCCGCCACCGGCACCGATGAAACCGCAGATAAAGCCGATCAGCGTACCGCAGACCACAGACTGGAGAGCTCTTTTTTTCGCGGAGACGCCCTGCATGGCTTCTTTGGTCGTCATGACAGGCCGGACGATAAATTTGATACCCAGGAGAAATGTCATGAACACGGAGAAATTCCCCATCGTCGATGAGGGTACCAGGCTGGAGACATAGCTGCCGACGACGGTGAAGACCAGCACGCTGCCCATCATGATCAGCCCGTTTTTCACGTCGAGATTCTTATTTTTTGAATAAGTGTAGGCGGATACTGCACTGGCCAGGACGTCCGAGGACAATGCAATACCCACGGCCATATAGGGATCCATGCCGAGGAAAGTGATCAGCATGGGGCTGATGACTGCGGCGGCGCTCATACCGGCGAAACCGGTACCGAGACCGGCCCCCATTCCGGCGAAAAAGGTGACAAGAATGGTGATGAGAATCTGCATTTTATTGCTCTCCTTTCAGGATATTGTCCATATTTTCTTCCATGACATGGAGCATGTGAAAAAAGATCTCTTTGCTCTGTTCATCGGTGCCGTCGAACAGGGTGTCCTTGAAGATCCCTTGTATCATACGGCCTTTTTCAATGACATCCTGAGCTTTTTCCGTACAGAACAGCAGGATCTTGCGGCGGTCGTCCGGAGCTTCTCTGCGCTCCAGATAGCCTTCCTTCACCAGCTTATCCACATTGACGGAGACGAGGTTTGCTTTGATCCTGCGCATCTCCACCACATCACTGGCGGTCCGGTATTCCGGATTGTTGCCAAAGAACATGAGAATGTCAAAAGCGGTCTGGGGCAGTTTCAGCTGTTGGCACAGCGGTTTGCACATGGCATTGTAAGCCAGATTGAACTTCCTGACAAATTCAACGTTGGAATTCACAGTTTTTCACTCCTTCCTAAAAACAGTATAAACCAATACATTATAAATTCTACAAATATGAATAGTTCAAATTTGAAGTAATACGTTTAAGCTATGGTATTACAGAAAGCATTTGAAGTCAACAAAAATACAAGGATTTTATAGAAAATTTATATAAATTGCACTATCGTAAACGTTTCCATGATATGCTATAATTCATACATAGATAATGGGAATCCAAATTCAGGAGTCAGGCTGTGGGCATACAGAATGAAAATGCCAGGAGGGGGCCTTTACGAAAGACAATGGTATGAACGAATATGATGAACAGAGATTCTGGTCAGAGGTAGATATCCGTTTTCCGGATATTGTGAAGGCGATCACATCTTTGTCCAAAAAGTCTTATATATCCATAACCAATCTGCGGACCGGCATCACATGGTGGTCTGAGAAGGCTATGGATTATTTTGGTATGACACAAAATTATACCCTTCGGGGAACTGAGAAATCCCAGAAACCCATTCATCCGGATGATCTTGAAGAATTCCGCAGAGGATTCCGGGAGAGAGTGGCCGGAGAGAACCTGGATGAGCCCTGGGAGTACCGGATCAAGGACGGCAGTACGTATAACCGGATCAGTGCCATGGCAAGAATGTTATATGACGGGGAAGGAAAGCCCTTTGTCATTGTGATCCGATACAGCAATTCCGGAATCTCGGAAGAGGTGGATTCCACGACAGGATTGCATACAGAGCCGGCATTAAACCGGGAGATCGAGGCTCTTCTGGCGGAAAACAAACAATCTGCATTGCTGAAGCTGGGACTGGATCGGTTCAGTCATATCAATGTCATGTATGGAGCTGCTTTTTCCGATAAGATCCTGAACAATGTGGCACAGGAACTGATCCGCCTGTTCCAGGGAACAGGTTATGTGTATCGCCTCTCAGGAGCCAAATTCGTTATCAGTTTTAAGAAGATCACGAGAGACGAATTACAGCAGATGTATGACCGTATTGTGGAATCTTTTGAAAATATGACGGTGGAAGGGAAGCGGATTCCTCTGAAAGTATCCGCGGGTGCTATTTTTATTGAGCCGTATATGAAGGAGACCAATGCGATCCGCAGCCGGTTGACTTATGCCATGAATCATTCCCGCAGTGAGCATCACGGTGAACTGGTCATTTTCAATGATGAAGTCTGCGGCAGTGATGAGAACCAGTTTGAACTGATCGGGGTGATCCATCAGTGTGCCACTCATAATTTCGAGGGCTTTCGCATGTTTTACCAGCCTATCGCAGATACCCGGACAGGGAAGATCCGTGGCATGGAAGCGTTGATTCGCTGGGAACTGGAGCCTTACGGCCTGGTATCACCCGGTGCGTTTATGGAATGGCTGGAACAGGATCCCTGTATATTTGATCTGGGGAACTGGATCCTGAGGACGGCACTGACCGATGTGCAGAAGCTTCGCAAGGAAGTGCCGGGATTTTTTGTCAATGTCAACGTTGCAGCGGCACAGCTGGAGCGCAGGGAGTTCCGGGCTGCCGTTATGAATATTTTAAAAGAGACCGGGGCAAAGTCGGAAGAACTCTGTCTGGAGCTGACAGAGCGATGCAGAGATCTGGATATTAATTTCCTGCGGGGAGAGGTGGAATTTTTCCATTCCCAGGGGATTAAGGTCGCATTGGATGATTTCGGAACCGGCAACAGTTCCTTAAGTCTGGCATTGGATCTGCCATTTGATGAACTGAAGGTAGATATGAGCTTTATCCGGGACATCCGGAAAAAGCCACAGAACCAGGCGATGGTGCAATCTATTGTGGATTATGCGAAGCGCACCAATATCGAGACCTGTATCGAAGGTATCGAGAATAAAGAAGTCAGCGACTATATCGAGCAGTTCGGAGCTACCTGGCATCAGGGATACTATTATTCCAAGCCGGTACCCATTGATCAGTTTGAGGAAGTAGTGCGTAAAAAAGCGATGGAAAAGGATAAATAACAGAGCATGGAAAAAATTCTGTTGATTCATGGAGATGATGCGACGGAACGTAAGGTGCGGAATGTTGCCAATCGTTTGAAAATGAATATGACAAGGCTGGAACGACCGGGCGGAGACAGTCTGTTGGAAGATCTGGCACAGGGTCGGACGATCCCGGAAGGGGATCCGGAAGGTACGGAACCAAGCCTGTTGCTCTTTTGCGGACTTCGTGAGAAACGGCTGGATAAGCTTCTGTTTGAACTTCGCAGAGAGGAAGTGGCGGTGGATTATAAGGCCGTTCTGACTTCTGCGAATCGGATCTGGACATTGCGGCATTTGTATCTGGAGCTACAGCGGGAAAAAGCTGCAATCTCAAGAAAATCTTAAGAATTTTCGGCATTATGCAGAAAAAAGGAAAATTTTTTCTACATCTAATTTGCCGGAAAGAATGGACAAATATAGGACATTAGAGATACAATGTATTCTAGAGTGCCGATTGAACGGCAGAATAGAACAAACAGATGAAAGGAAACATTCATGAAAAAGAAAGTACTTGCAGCAATTTTAATTGCAGTAGGCGTTTTGACAGGATGTGGAAATACAGAGCCTATCTCTTCTCCGATCCAGACAATAGAGGCAGAGCCTATTGCAGGTGAAACCAAAGAAGTAGAACAACTGCCTACAGTGACGGAAGCACCCGCAGATGAAGTGGGACCGGAACATACTTACCGCAGTGAACTTACCAATGAGTGGATCGATGAGGACCTGAAGGATCAGCGCCCCATTGCAGTAATGGTAGACAACGAGAAAACCGCACTGCCTCATTTCGGCACGGCAGATGCAGATATTGTATATGAGATCATGAACAGTACTTTGAACGACAGAATTACCCGTTTCATGGTAGTGATTAAGGACTGGCAGAAGATCGAACAGCTGGGCAGTATCCGTAGTGCACGTTCCACCAATTTCATGCTGGCAGCAGAGTGGAACGCAGTTCTCTGTCACGATGGCGGCCCTTACTTTATCAATGAATGGGTAGCAAGAGATTATTCCGCCAACTTCAGCGGTGGATTCGCACGTTTCAGCAACGGTAAGGCAAGGGAGTTTACAGAGTATATTACTTATGATAAGTATACCAACAGTCAGAAGGGTGAGACCTATGGCGGCTTGCAGCAGCGTTTTGCAAATTCCCACTATACCACCACTTACAATGAGTATTATCAGGGGCCTCATTTCAAATTTGCAACAGGCGGAGTTACCTTTGATGACAGAAGCGACGCTATCAGCGCAACTACCATTGAACTTCCCTTTAAGCACAATGGTTCTACTCTGAAATACAACGAAGAGACCGGAACTTATGATTATTATGAATACGGTTCTGCATATAAGGATGCCAGCAACGATGCACAGCTGACCTTCGAGAACGTTATTTTGCAGGATACCACCTTTGCTGATCTGGGCGAAGGCTACCTGATCTACAATGCTATTGATTCCGGCCGCTCCGGATACTACATCACCAAGGGTAAGGCAATCGAGGTTACCTGGACCAAGTCTTCCGAGAATGCTATTACTCATTACTATGACGTGCAGACCGGTCAGGAGATCGAGGTCAATACCGGTAAGACCTATATTTCTCTGATTCCTTCCGACGGCTGGAACAACGTTGTCATTAAATAATTCAGACAGAAAAAACACCGAAATAAGATCCCTTCCGCAGACATGTGTCGCGGGAGGGATTTTTTGGTATGGCAAATGTCCTTTTTACTTATAACAAAAAACAAGTATTTCAATCGTCACAATCCTAAAAACATCATAGAAAACACTGAAAAATTGCCGTATAATACAACTTAAATTATGACAGACTGAAAGCAAGCACGGTTTAGGGGTGATAGTAATGAAAACGGCTAAAAAATATAATCCGGATCTCATATTGCACGGAAACCTGATCAGAGCAATTTTGTCTCTGGCGGTTCCCGTGGTGATCAATAGCTTTTTGCAGACCATGTATAACCTGACGGATACTTATTGGCTGGGGAAGATCGGTACGGAACAGCTGGCGGCCATCAATCTGGTGACTCCCATGCAGAATATTATTACCAACTTCGGCAGCGGGATCACGGTGGCCGGTGCAGTTCTCATTGCGCAGTACATTGGTGCCGGGGAAAAAGAGGATGCAAGATCCATGGCAAACCAGATCTTTGTCTGTGCCATGGTATTTGCGGCGGTCTGTGCCACGTTGTGTTTTCTGGGGACGCCTGCCATCGTGACGTGGTTGGGAGCCGATGGCGGAACTGCATATTATGCCAGAGTGTACCTGCGGGTGGTCATCTGGGATATGCCCTTTTTGTATATGGTCAACATTTTTTCCGCCGTACATCAGGCCCAGGGAGATGCGGTGCGGCCCATGTTTCTGAATCTGGGAGGCATCACGCTGAATCTGTTTCTGGATCCGTTTTTTATGATTGTTCTTAATATGGGTACGGCAGGAGCAGCACTGGCGACGTTGCTGGCGAAAGCGGTTCCTGCCATGGTGGCTTTTGGGCTCCTGTGCAGGCAGGAGAATGACATCTGTCTGAATCGAAAATACATGTGTTTACAAAAGGAAAAACTGGGAATGATCCTTAAGATCGGTCTTCCTACCGCCATTGGTGGAAGTACTATGCAGCTGGGTTTTCTGCTGATGAGTAAAAATGTATTTGTCTACGGAACTGAGGCAATGGCAGCTTACGGTATCGGCAACAAGGTCAACGGATTGATTACATTACCATCCAATGCCATCGGCTCTGCAACGGCCACCATCGTAGGACAGAATATGGGTGCGAAGCAGCCGGAACGGGCGGAAAAGGGATACCGTTTTTCCATGTGGATATCGGTTGTATTTTTATTCATAGGTGGTATGATCTTATCAAGAGATATGATCTCTACGGCAATCGTCAGGATCTTTTCCAAAGATGCGGAAGTCGTGGGCATGGCGGCAGACTTCTTAAGCGTTATGGCATTCTGGTGCTTTACGAACGGCGTATACAATACGACTTCAGGATTGTTCCAGGGAACCGGCCATACGGAAGTGACTATGGCTATCGACGTGACCAGACTGTGGGTATTCCGCTTCCTGACACTGTGGTTCTGCGAAAGCGTTCTGCATATGGGCGTACGCAGTGTCTGGTACTCCGTGGTGATCAGTAATGGCATTTCTTCTCTGATCCTGTATCTGCTGTACCATTGTGGCATCTGGAAGAAGACAAGGATCAAAGTAGGAAAAAAAGAGGCCGCTTAAGGAGCGTCATGGAGAAAAAGAAACCGTATAAGAAAAGTTTTCGCATCTATCTAAGCATCGTTGCAGTACTTCTGCTGTTACAGGTCATTGCCTGGAACAGCAGGACTCTCAGCGATGCTTATATTGCTTATATTTTCCCCATTTGGATCAATACTTACGGCAGGATCACAGGGATCTTCCCTTTTTCTGTAGGCGAATGGATGATCGTGGCAGGGCTTCTGGTGATACTTCTGGCAATTTTGTCGGGAGGCAGCATGCTGTTTCCCCGGTGCAGACATTCGGAAAAGTGTCGGCGGATCGTGAAAGGATATTTTCGATTTTTTGCTTGGACATTGTTGGTCGTATTTACCATTATGACCCTGAATTGCACCATGATCTATCATGGCTCTGCGTTTTCGGAGAAATATTTCGGTGAGGAGGAAGGAACCGGAGAACAGACCCAACAGGAACGTACAGAGGAACTGCTGCGGATCTATAATGATATTGTGGCGCATTGTAATGCGTTGAGTAAGGAAATGGAGCGGGATGACAGCGGTGCTGTGGTGTACTCCGGAGGTGTGGACAGCCGGGGAAAGACGGTGGATATGGAGGATAAAGCCATTGATGTTATGCAGAGACTGGGGAAAACTTACAAGCAGCTGGATGGCTATTATCCCAGACCTAAGCCTATGTTTTTCTCGGATTTTATGTGCCAGATGTATATGTGTGGCTATTATTTCCCGTTCTCCATGGAGGCGAATTACAATGATGTCATGGGTATCATGAAAAAACCGGCCACCATGTGTCATGAACTGGCGCATATCCGGGGGTATATTTATGAGGATGAGGCCAATTTTATTGCATTTCTGGCCTGCGTGGAATCGGACGACAGCACTTTCCAGTATGCAGGATATTTGAGTGTACTGAATTATGTGGCAAACGATCTGTATAAGACGAGGCAGGCGGATCCTGAGAGTTATGCGGCAGCCGGGGAGACGGTGCATCCGTTACAGGTGCTGCAGCAGGTCCGGGAGGATAATATCTTTGTCACGGATGCGGAATGGGAGAGGATCAACGGGAAAGCTGTGGTAAATACGGAGACAGTGGACAGTGTCTCAGATACGCTGACCAACGCCTCGTTAAAACTGAATGGTGTGTCGGATGGCATGGTCAGCTATAACCGCGTGGTGGAACTGTTGTTGCAATGGTACGGGGCAAAGGAAGGTTTTTAACCGTATCATTTGTAGAATATAGAGGAATTGTTGCAAAAATTTAAATTTTTTTTCGCCAAGTACTTGACATTTGAATAAAATTTGTGTAGACTACGATTGTTGTGACGCAGAGCAGTCATGAATCAGGATTGCAAGAAGGATTAAGTCGCGGGCCCAGATAGCTCAGTTGGTAGAGCAGAGGACTGAAAATCCTCGTGTCACTGGTTCGATTCCGGTTCTGGGCATTTTCGCAGGACACCATTTCCTAAATGGCCGCCCTGCTTCATATATAAACATGCGGGTGTAGTTCAATGGTAGAACACCAGCCTTCCAAGCTGGATACGTGGGTTCGATTCCCATCACCCGCTCTTTTTTTTGTTAAGAAAACCTTTGGAATCAAGGGTTTCTTTTTTGAGTAAAGAATTTATTTTTATTTAAGTAGAAAAAGAATCTTCTTATGGTATACTATATATAAAGAATATAGACAGGAGGTGTCACCATGTTAGCAGCAGTTAAAGGCAGAATACAGGGAAATGTAGTTATTATTGATGATGATATACACGAGTATGATGGCACAGACGTTATTGTGACACTGTTAGGACAGCCACAGAAGAAAAAGAGAAAGCCATCTGTTGATTGGGACGGTTTTGTGGTTCCCAGTGAAAGAGGATGCAATGTCGATGAATACATGAAGGAGATGCGTGCGGATGACCGATTATAGTAAGGTGTTCCTGGATACTGCACCTTTCATATATTTCATCGAAAAGGATAGCAATAATCCTCAATATTTTGACAATATGAAACGTTTTTTTGAAGAAGGATACCGGGAAGACAAAGAGTTTCTGACTTCCGTAATTACAATGGCGGAATACTTTGTGTTTCCATATCGCAATCAGAAGATGTCATATATAGACAGCTTCCATCGACTGGTCGATACGTTGGACATGGAAATAGCAGAAGTGGATCAGGAGATAGCGAAGAAAGCTGCACAGATCCGGGCACAGTATAAGAATTTTAAAGCAATGGATGCTTTGCAACTGGCAACTGCTTGTGTAACCGGGTGTGATCTTTTCCTTACGAATGATAAACAATTAAAGCAGTTTGCGGAAATAAAATGCGTGACTGTAGATGATTTATAATGTAAAAGGGTGTCATTAATGGTGACACCCTTTTACATATATCAGCACTATTTTGCGCGGTACGATTTCGGTACGATTGGGGACGAAGCGCTGAAAGCCTCCTATTTATCAGTGTTTTTCGGGTGGGTATAGAATTCGATTCCCATCACCCGCTCTATTTTTTTGCCAGGGAAGCTTTTGAAATCAGGAGTTTCCTTTTTTATTACTATAAATCGTGCTACGACTGTATAAAACAAATGATACTTCCGATATATATTATAGAACAGGTTGACCCGGGAAGCAGAAACGGAGGTGCTTATGCAGGTCGGTGGAATTGGAAGCGGACATGACACGTATTCCCATCAGGTGACAGGGTGTCTTCATGAACATACGGCAAATACGGACACGGGCAGCATGGGTGCCAGAGCCGGTGCCGAACAGGCAGCACAGAATGCAGCGGAAGTGTTGCAGGAGGATTCTACGGGGAATCTGTTGTCCTGGGTGCAGAATATCGGTAGTGGCGGAAAACAGCTTTTACAGAAGATCTGGGGCGACAGCAAGGAAGAAAGTGATGCGGTAACTTCGCAGAAAAACGGAAACGGTGCCCATATTGCGGGTCAGGAGACCCTGGTTACAGGAAATTCAGTGGGCGTAAAGACTACATTGAACAAGGCAGCGATGGAGACGGCGGCTACCCATACTTATTTTCATCCGGTGGAAACAAAGGATGCCATGCCGTCCAATCCTTTTGAGAAAGTGCGTTATCAGGTACAGAAGGTGGCCAGAAAGCTGATGGATCGGCTGCCGGGGCGGTTCCTGGGATCCCATACCGGAGATTTCCTACAGACGAAGCAGCAGCATACCAAAGAAGATCTGCGGAAAAGAAGTCAATATAAAGAAGACGACCGGGAGATCGAGTGTATTCTTACGGATGAAAGCTATCTGACGGATTCCTATAACCGTAAGGGAGAGTACAGCCATTTGACCACAGATAAATAAGAAATGACGTGCTCATGGCTGAATTATTATGAATTTTACGAAAAATTTCTATAATTTGCTTGACAGTTTGGCATTCATCATGTAATATAGTCTTTGCTGTAAGACACAGCAGACATTCATAAGATTGCGGATGAATGCCTATACAATTAATTTCATACCTTCAAGATACAGGTTTTGACCTGTACAATATGCGCGAGTGGCTCAGCGGTGGAGCACCTCCTTGCCAAGGAGGGGGTCGCGGGTTCGATCCCCGTCTCGCGCTTATAAATAAAAAGGAGTGATGCGTAAAGCATCGCTCCTTTTTATTTTCGAGCCCAATCCTGGGCTCGAAGGTTCGATGTCTCCGCTCCGCTCCGGTCCGCGCAGGCCGAGGTCCACGGGACCTCGTGCGCCGTCTCGCGCTTATATTTGGGGTTCTATTCTAAGGCTTAGAGGTTCGATGTCTCCGCTCCGGTTCGCGCTATAGTGTCTATTTGGTGTGGTGCACATGCCCACGGGACCAGATCTTACTGGGTTGGGCCTTGTAGGTGGGGCGGCGGAAGAGGAGGCTTCGAAGTGCGGGGCCGTTAAAGGGGAATAAGGGCCAGAAATAACTGAAGCCTGCAAAGGTCGGTGTGGTAAAAACAGAGAATGACACAAGCGTCACACCAATGATAAATCCCGGCAATCCCCAGAGTCCTGTTGTGACTACCAGAAGAATGCGGTAGATCCGCAGGGCATCGGCAAATTCGATACTGGAGAGAGACAGATTTGCCAGCATGGTGACAGCAGCATAGAAGAGGACTTCTGTGGAGGCCCAGTTAAGACTGACAGCAATGTCACCAATCAGAAGACCGCCTACAATGGACAGAGCACCGGAGACACGGCTGGAGCTGAGAGAGGCTGAGTACTTGAAGAGATCCAGCAGGAACTCCACCGCCAGGACATAGAAAAAGAGCCGGAAGGGCGACAGGTCGCTGACCGGAGTAAGCTGCAACTGTGCGGTGAGTTCCGGATAATAGGCGGCGAGAAGTAAAAATACCGGCAGGAGCAGGAGGCTGACCGGGATACACAGGAAGCGTATCATACGGAAGTAGGTGCCGGTCAGGGGATTGTTATAATAGTCCTCCGGGCTCTGGGTAAACTGAAAGATAGTGCCGGGAAGCAGCAGGACGGCAGGAGAGTTGTCCACGATGAGCAGAATATGCCCCTCACACAGATAGCTACAGGCCACATCGGGCCGTTCCGTCAGCTGGATGCTGGGCAGAGGATTCCACCAGCGTTTTTTGATCAGGAGCTCCTCCAGACTTTTACTACCCATGGTCAGGGAAGTGATCTTAAGCTGTGAGAGCTTTTGCTTTAAGGCATCCAACAGTTCCTCATTCACCTGATCCGCCAGATAGGCGATGGCTACATCCGTACGGCTTTCCGTACCCAGCGAACAGATGGAGAAGGTAAGTTTCGGGGAGCGCACCCTGCGGCGGATCAGGTTGGTATTGAACAGCAGCGTCTCCACAAAACCATCCCGGGCGCCTCTGGTGATCCGCTCAGTGTCAGGCTCGGAGATACTGCGGACAGGATAAGTGCGGACATCTATGATCACGGCCTGTGTGAATCCATCCACCAGAAGAACCGACGGGCCGCTGAGGACATTTTGCAGAATTTCATCCATGGAGGAAGTCAGGGACACCTGGGCATAGCCGAGTTTGCTCTGCACATAGCGGGGGAGATCCCGGATCTCTGAATCCAGTGTATAGAGAGGATCCTGTAGATCCGAAAAGATTTGCTGGAGGATCTCCATTTTACAGAAACCGTTAACGCCCAACCAGAAAGCCGGTGTATTCCCCAGCTTCAGATCCCGGGTGACCAGGTCGAAGCTGTTGTCCAGAGGCAGCAAAGTGTGAAGAAGTGCTATATTTTTGGATAAATTCTTGGATAAGGAACGCTGTGCCATAATGGGGAATCCTTTCTGATAACTTGCATAGACTGCAAAACAGGTATATGGTATTATTCAGATAGATTCCCCAGGTTTTTCGGAACTATGCAGATCAGTGGTATAATTGACACAGCCCTAATAGGATCAGCAATAGTCCGGAGATAGGATCTGTATATTCCCCGGCCTGTTGCAGCAAGGCAGAACGACCCAGACGACTTCCGAGAGACAGGAAGCCAAACGAGCAGAAAAAGGTAGATATTGAGGCCGGAAGAAAGGGAAGTCCGGTAATACTGGCGGAGAAACCGATCCCGATGTTATTCATGGAGAGGGCGCACCCCAGTGCAACTGTCTGCGACAGGGACAATTCCCGGTGTTCGGCAAATTTTTTCTTCTCCTGACACAGATTGCTGTTGTGGGAAGAACGACAGTGCCATTTCGAAAGCAGCCATTTTCCAACATAATAAAGCCCAAAAAGGATCAGGACACTGCTTCCGATCCGGGTACCGATTCCTGCGGGAAAAAGGGGTAACAGGAGGTTGCCGAGACTTATAGAGATCACAGTTCCAATCAGGGTGACTGTGCTGATCAGCAGATTATGTCTGGCAGGCAGGGGAACTTTTTGGAGACCGAGTGCAGTACCTACCAGAAGGGCATCCAGACTGGCAGAGATGCCGAAGAGCAGAGAGGGAAGAACCGACATAACACACTCCGTAGAAAATATTCTTAATTTTACTATATTCCTGTAAAATATTTTTGTGAGATGCGGGGCAAAGGAACATAAGAGTATGAAAGTAAAGAATAAACTGGTTGAATTTATAAAAAGAGAGACGGTTCTGACCGTAGCGGTCCTGTTGGCAATAGTGTCTGCGGTGATGATCCCGCCGGACGGGGAGTATGCGGGATATATTGATTTTCGCACACTTTCTGTTTTGTTTTGCCTGATGACGGTAATGGCAGGATTGCAGAAACTGGGTGTTTTTCGCAACATTGCGAAAACACTGTTGCGGCATACGCAGAATACAATGCAGCTGGTGGAAGTGCTGGTGCTTTTGTGCTTCTTTTTCAGCATGATCATTACCAATGATGTGGCATTGATCACATTTGTACCGTTTACATTTATCGTGCTGCGGCTGTCGGGCGAGGATTCCGTGAAAAAACTGGCAGTGCCGGTGATCGTTCTTCAGACGATCGCGGCAAATCTGGGAAGCATGCTGACACCGATCGGAAATCCGCAGAACCTGTATTTATATGGAAAAGCCCGGATGGATGCAGGATCGTTTGTACTTTTAATGTTGCCGTATTCGTTGCTGTCTTTGTTTTTGCTGGTGAGTTGTGGGGCGATTGTGGCAAAACGAAGCGGGATCGAAGTCCGGGGAACAGACGTGTCTCTGCCGGAGGATGAGAGGGTGGAACAAAAGAAATATCTGCTTCCGGGCTATTTGCTGTTGTTTGCGCTTTGCCTGCTGACAGTGGCCCATATCGTTCCTTATCCGCTGACGCTGGGAATTGTAATCTTGATGGTTCTTATTCTGGACCGGGAAACCATGGGAAAAGTGGATTATTCCCTCTTACTGACCTTCGTGGGATTCTTTATTTTCATAGGAAACATGGGAAGAATGCCGGCGTTTTGTGAATTTTTACAGAAGATCATTGGGGGCAGGGAAGTGATGACGGCGGTGATCGCCAGTCAGGTGATCAGTAATGTTCCGGCGGCCCTGTTGTTATCCGGTTTTACGGAAAACATAACGGCGCTGATCATCGGGACGAATCTGGGGGGTCTGGGAACGCTGATCGCATCCATGGCCAGTCTGATCTCTTATAAACAGGTGGTCAGACAGATCCCGGGCGAGAAAAAGAAGTATTTTGGATGGTTTACATTGGCAAATATTGTTTTCTTAGTGATATTGGTATTGGAAAACTGTCTGCTGTAACTATAGAAAACAGACTGTCTGCCGGAAAAGGCAGAAAGGATGGCAATAACTATAAAAAATAATCTGGGAGGTATTCGTCATGACAGAAGATATGACAATCATTGCAGAAGAGGCTTATTTAGCTGCCAAGGAGATTCTGGAAAAGGCAAAGCTGGAGCAGGGAGAACTGTTCGTGGTAGGGTGTTCCACCAGTGAGGTGGGAGGAGCTGCTATCGGCACTTATTCCAGTCCGGAGCTGGCGGAGATGGTCTTCGGGGGGATCTATCAGGCGACACAGGAAGCCGGGGTATATCTGGCCGCTCAGTGTTGTGAGCATCTGAACCGCGCATTGATTCTGGAAAAAGAGGCCGCGGTAAAATACGGTTATCCTATGGTAAATGTGGTACCTCAGCCCAAGGCGGGTGGATCTTTTGCTACCGCAGCGTATAAAGCGTTCGAACATCCGGTGGCTGTAGAACATATTCAGGCGGCAGCAGGAATGGATATCGGGGATACTTTGATCGGAATGCATCTGAGAGATGTGGCAGTACCGGTGCGCCTCCGGTCCGGACAGATCGGAGACGCCCATGTGGTATGCGCCCGCACCAGACCGAAATTCATCGGTGGCGGCAGAGCGGTTTATGACGAAGAATTATTGTAAAAATATGCTAAGTGGCTATTTCTGCGGCATGCCGCGGAAGTAGTCACGGATCCAGCGGCCGGATTCATTGAAATCCTCATCGGTCCAGTCGGACAACGTGGTGCTGGAAGCCTTGAAGACACTGCTGCTCTCGTCCTTATTGGCGAGATTCCAGCAACAGAAGCTGATCTGATACTTGTTCAGCAGATCCAGCCATTTGGTGGTGGAATCAAAATCATTGGCACCATTGCCGGAGGCATCACACATGCCGAATTCGCTGACAAATACCGGAAGCCCGTTCTGAACACAGGTCTCTAAGCGGCTGCGCAGGTCGTCTTTATGGGTGCCTGCGTAGAAATGCAGCGTATACATTACATTGCTGTCATCCAGCGGAGAAGCGGCAGCCTTGTCGATCTCCTGACTCCAGGTAGGAGTGCCCACGAGGATCACAGCATCCGGCTTCTGGGCCCGGATCACCGGGATGACCTCTTCCGCATAGGACTTGATGCTGTCCCAGGAAGTTCCGCCGTTGGGCTCATTACAGATCTCATAGAGCACATTGTCGTTGTCGGCAAAAGCCTCTGTCATTTCCCGGAAAAAGGCGATTGCCTCATCTTTGTTCTGATTCGGATCACAGTCACTCAAAATATGCCAGTCCACGATCACGTACATTCCCAGCTCTGTAGCGTAGGATACGCCGTCCTTTACCAGCTGTTTCAGCTGCTCTTTGTCTCCACCGGCACAATAGCCGCCGTATTCCGCCGTATACATGGCGAGACGGATACAGTTGGTGTTCCAGTCATCCCGCAGAGTACGGAAGGAATCATAATTGATATACTGGGGGAACCAGGCGATTCCGTGAGTGGACATGCCATAAAGCTGGACAGTGTTGCCGCTGTCGTCCGTCAGCTTTCCGTTTTCCACATGGAGAGCGCCATGCTGTCCGTAAGGAGTGGAGGCATCCACGGAGGTCGTTTCGGGAGTTACGTTTTCGGATTCCGCGGGCTGGGTTTCGGATGTTTCGGGAACCGATGTCTGTTCGGAGGCAGCGGTACTTTCGGAAACCGTCTCTGTGATGGCAGCGGAAGGTGCCTCAGAGGAGGGCGCTGTGGTTTCATTGGCCGCATTCTGTTTTCCGCAGCCGGCCAGTGCACAGGTACTCAGAGCCGCCAGAACGGCACAGCTTAGTGTTTTCTTGAAAATAGACATAATAACCTCTTTTCTTATTGAAAATACTGAAAATAAAAACGATGGGTTACCTTTTAGAACCTTAATAAAAACCAGCACTTACAACAAATATTATAGTTGTGTAAGTTCCGGTTGGCAAGAAATGATTGCCCGCAAATAGGACCTGTGATACAGTTAATGGGAACAGATTACAGAAATGGAGGAAATCCATGCTTCCACAGGCGTTTTTAGAGAGAATGCAGGGACTTTTGGGATCGGAATACGAGGAGTTCCTGACAAGTTTTGACCATGAAAAATATCAGGCACTGCGCCTCAATCCTTTGAAATTGCAGAAGGAGTCCGGGAGGACAAATGACAGTACTGTCATAGAAGAAAAAATACAACAGACTTTTCATTTACAGCCGGTTCCCTGGGCGGAGAACGGCTATTACTACACAAAAGAGGATCAGCCCGGGAAACATCCCTGGCATGAGGCGGGGCTCTATTATATTCAGGAACCCAGTGCCATGGCACCGGTGACACTACTGTCACCACAGCCCGGAGAGCGGATTCTGGATCTGTGTGCGGCACCCGGAGGAAAAAGTACCCAGATCGCATCGGCGATGGGAGGAGGGCTGCTCGTGACCAACGAGATCCATCCGGCCAGAGCGAAGATCCTGTCGGAGAACGTGGAGCGCATGGGAATTCGTAATGCCTGCGTGTTGAATGAGACACCGGAGCATCTGGCAGATGTCTTCGAGGAATATTTTGACCGGATTCTGGTGGACGCGCCCTGTTCCGGAGAAGGAATGTTCCGGAAAAATGAGGTGGCCTGCGAGGAGTGGAGCCCGGAGAATGTACAGCTCTGTGCGGACAGACAGGACGGTATTCTGGAATGCGCCGCCCGGATGCTGGTGCCCGGCGGCAGACTGGTGTATTCTACCTGTACCTTTGCCCCTGCGGAAAATGAAGGCAGCATCAGCCGGTTCCTTGCAAGACATGAGGAGTTCGAGATCGTTCCCATTGATAAAAAGGCACTGGGGATTCCGGAGGGCTGTGACGGTATTCCGGGTTGTGTGGAGAATCCGGCGCCGGGAATCGAGGGTACCTTGCGCCTGTGGCCTCATAAACTGAACGGCGAAGGTCATTACGCCGCGGTATTACAGAAAAAAGGGGAACTTCCACAGGGGTATCGGCCGGTGTGCGCAACGGGAACGGAAAAAGGAATCCCCGCAAAGAACCTTACAAAGGACTGGGCAGATTATTTTGCCTTTGCAAAAGAGACTTTTTCGGAAAAGCAGATCGCGGAATCGGGAATGTGTACCGCGGGAGAGGGATTTCTGGCGTTTGGCGATAATCTGTACCGTATGCCGGAGAGAATGCCCGGGGTGAAGGGCCTGAAAGTACTGCGTCCGGGACTGCATCTGGGAACACTGAAAAAGAACCGCTTCGAACCGGCCCATGCGCTGGCACTGGCGCTGTGCCCGGAGGATGTAAAGCATGTATGGAATCTGTCCGTGGAGGAAGCGGCTGCTTATTTGAAGGGGCAGACCTTTTCCGCGGAGGGCGAGAAGGGCTGGTATCTGATCTGCGTGGACGGCATCAGTCTGGGCTGGGGGAAACTGGCCGGGGGCATCATGAAGAACCATTATCCCAAGGGGCTGCGAAAATGAGAACAGAGATATTATACGAAGACAACAGTATACTGGTGATCCGCAAACCGACGGGACTGGCGGTACAGTCTGCCCGGATCGGACAGGCAGATGTGGTCAGTGAGCTGAAGTCCTATCTGGCGAAACAGGCCGGACCCGGACGGGGAGAGCCGTATCTGGCGGTGATCCACAGGCTGGATCAGCCGGTGGAGGGCGTGTTGGTATTCGCCAAAGAGAAAAAGTCGGCAGCAGTTCTGACGAAACAATTGTCGGCGGGCACATTGAATAAACAGTATTATGCGGTACTCTGTGGATATCCTGATGCCTCGGAAGGGGAGCTTGTGGATTATCTGCGGAAAGAAGGTAATGTGGCAGTGGCAGTCACCGGCAGAGAGAAGAATTTCCCGGACGCGAAGATCGCAAAACTGCACTATCGCATTTTGGAGAAAATGGAGCAGCCAATGCCGCTGTCGCTGGCGGATGTCTGCATTGAGACCGGGCGGTTTCACCAGATCCGCGTACAGTTTGCCAATGCCGGATGGCCCCTGTTGGGAGATACCAAATATGGGAATGCCACGGCGGGTGTTACGGTGGGAAACCGGTCTTATCGCGGAGTGGCACTTTGCGCGTATTTTCTGGAATTTTGCCATCCCGTTTCCGGCAAAAAGATGTCATTCCGGGTGAAACCGCAGAACCCGGCATTTGAAAAATTTATTTTTGAGGACTTCTCCGCGGGATAAAAAAAGCAGTCCGGCACACACTAATTTCAAAAAAGGAAGTGTGCGGAATGGACTGGGGAGAATTTGGAAAAAACATTATAGGAAAAAAGATGATAGTACTGCTTCTGGTAACGGGAGCAGTCTATTTTTTTCTGCAATATCTGACACCACTGTCGGCACCTGTGCTGTTGGCGATGCTGTTCGTCACGATCTTCGGCCCCACGATGAAGCGGATGAACCAGAGACTGCATTTTCCCAGACCCCTCAGCGCCATAGTACTTCTGATCGTGGCAACGGTATTACTGGCAGGGCTCCTCTGGGTTCTGGTGTCCTGGGTGCTGGGCAGCCTGCCGGTATGGATCGGAAATCTGGAACTGCGGGAACAGGAGTGGCTGGAGGTGGTCCGGGGACTGTGCCGCAGCGTGGGGGAGATCATCGGTGTGGATGCCGCCTATCTGGAAACTACTGTCAGCGGCAGATTGCAGGAAGGACTGGATTCCCTGGAGGAAAATATTCTGCCGGGAATGCTGTCACAATCCATGCAGTATGTGCAGTGGTTTGCGGAACTGGGAGGATTTCTGGTGACATTTCTGATCGCCTCTGTGCTGCTGGCGAAGGACTACGACGGCATTATGAACCGTCTGCTGGATCAGGAAGCCTGTCATGTACTGTTGGAGGTGATCTGCGGGATCGTCCGTTATATTGCCACTTTTGTAAAAGCACAGGGGATCATTATGACCACGATTGCCGCAACCGCAGCTCTGACGCTGGGAATTGCGGGGATCCGGCACGGGATCCTGTGGGGGATTCTGGCGGGGATTCTGGATGCACTGCCTTTCATTGGGACGGGTGTGGTACTGGTGCCGTTGGGAATTTTTCAGCTGTTGGAAGGGAGCTGGGGCAGGGCACTGGTCTGCGGCGTATTGTATGTGGTCTGCATTTTCCTGCGGGAAGTCATGGAACCCCGCCTCATCGGCAGGAAAATAGGAGTGTCTCCCATAGCCGTGTTGGTGTCGCTGTATGCGGGAATCCGGCTGTTTGGTGTCTGGGGGATCATTAAGGGGCCGTTGGGATTTGTGCTCATCTATGAGACCTGGCACAGTCTGATCCGGATGTATGACCGTCAGCAGATGTGTGAGGATAGGAAATGAGAAACGGTTGACGAAAGAGGCAACGAAAGTTATCATAAAGGTAATACGACGAAGGAAGCTTTGGAAGGGTAAAATCTATGGCAAAAAATACAGGCGGAAAAAAAGAAGTGGAATCAGTGGCAGAGACACTTTGCAAATTCAGCGGTGCCCTCTGTGATATAGGCATCAGCATTTACCTGTGTGTAACACTGGTGGTGCTGCCGCTTTATAACAGGGGATATGCACAGATCGGAACGGACAAAGAGAACTTTTTTATCAAGACACTGACCTACGCGGGGAAAGGACTGCTTCCCCTGTTTCTGCTGTGGTTGATCTTTCGGCTTGTCACGGCGGCGCAGAAGAAAGAGTTGCCGGAGCTTCGGGCAATTCCGGGAAGCCTTTGGAAGAGTCTGGGCATCACGGACAAATTCGCTGCTCTTTACGGAATTTCCGTAGTACTGTCTTATGTGTTTACCCGATATCGGGAGGAAGCACTGTGGGGGACGGCATCCTGGCGTATGGGGATGTGGATGCAGCTGGGAGCGATCATTGTTTATTTTATGGTTTCAAGAATGTGGCAGAGAAAAGACTGGATCGTGGCGCTGATATTACCGGTGTCGGCAATTGTTTTTTTCCTGGGATACATGAATAAATTCCAGTTATGCCTTGTAGATAAGGAAATCATCAATTCCTCTTTTATCTCTACCGTGGGAAATATTAACTGGTATTGCGGTTATCTGGTAACGGTACTGTTTGGCGGTGTGTATCTGCTGTGGCGGATGGAAGAGCATTTTACCTGGAAGAAATGGGTATTGATGGTGTATGTGGCCATTGGCTTTGCCTCTCTGGCGACTCAGGGCAGCAGCAGCGGAATCGTGACTTTTGCCGTGGTGATGTTTGTACTGTTTGGCATGTCGGTGGCGGACAGCGTAAAAATGGAATGTTTCTGGCAGATAATGACACTGTTTTCCGGGGCGTGTCTGGTTACTTATGCGTTGAGAGTCTGTAATGTATTTTCCAGGGAACTGATACAGGAGGGTATTACGGATGTGCTGACTTTTTCCGCAGTAAGCATCATTATGACAATTGTGTCGGCAACAATGTTATGGGTTGTACACAGAATGGGCAGAGCGCAGCGTTATTCCGAGAAGGTATGGAGAAGGATATACCGTGGCATTGCAATTGCAGTGCCGGCTATTATAGTGCTTGGGCTGTTGCTGATTTTGATCAATACGGTATTGGGTGGAGCACTCACGGGAAATGTAACAGATCCGGAACTGATAAATTGGTTAACGTTCAACAGTGACTGGGGCAGTGCGAGAGGAGCAACTTGGGCAGCAGGTGCCAGATGCTTCTGGGAAGCGGATTTCTTACATAAGATCTTCGGTGTGGGGCCGGACTGCATGTATTCTTTCCTGGCCAATGAAGGCAGTGCAGATCTGCAAAATATGGTGAATGAGCGATTTTATGGGAATCGTCTAACGAATGCGCACAATGAATGGCTGACAATCTTGGTAAATACGGGAGTGCTGGGGCTGGTCAGCTATGCCGGAATGATGATTTCCGTGATCCGTAATTTTTTACACGCGGGGAAAAAATCGGCGCTGGTGGGAGCCTGTGGATTTTGTGTGCTGGCCTATACGGTGAATAATATGTTTAGTTTTCAGCAAGTGATGAACATTTCCACAGTGTTTGTGATATTGGGAATTGGGGGAAATGTATGGAGGTCGGTTCAGACTGAGGTCCCCCGGACCTCGTGAAGATCTGCACTCGATAGGTATTGGAAGGCGGCGAACTTGCGGTCTCCGCTCCGCTCCGGTCGGTCCGGGCCCGAACGGTGTGTTCAGTCCGATAAAGGTCATAAGTTCAATATATTGAGGCAGACAAAAATAAGCTCCCACAAATGTGGAAGCTTATTTTTAGTCGTCGCGACAAGATTCGAACTTGCGACCTCTGCGTCCCGAACGCAGCGCTCTACCAAACTGAGCCACGCGACGATTTTGTTAACACGAATCGCGTCAACATTAAAATAATAAATAAAAACCCATTGATTGTCAAGCAAAAAACGAATATGATAGAAGAAAAAGTTGCAAAAACGATAAAATCACGAAATTAGAGAGGAAATTCTATGTATAATACAATCGTTACATTGAAAAAAGGAGAGGGTAGAACTCTGAAGGCCGGAGGAATGTGGGTCTATGACAATGAGATCGCATCCATCATGGGAGATTTTGAGAATGGTGATATTATAGCTATCCATGATTTTGACGGCTATTTCATGGGATATGGCTATATCAATACCAATTCCAAGATCACGATCCGCCTGCTGGCCCGCAGAAAAGATACGGTGATCGACGAGGCTTTTTTCGAACAGAGAGTACGGGATGCCTGGAATTACCGCAAGGAGACCATTGACACCTCCAGCTGCCGTTTGATCTTCGGAGAGGCGGATTTCCTGCCGGGTATCGTGATCGATAAATTTTCGGATGTACTGGTCGTGGAATCTCTGGCATTGGGAATTGATAAGTGGAAGCTTGTCATCATAGATGCATTGAAAAAAGTGTTGGCAGAGGACGGAATTGCCATCCGCGGTGTTTACGAGAGAAGCGATGCCAAGGTGCGTTTGCAGGAAGGCATGGAACGCTACAAGGGATTTATCGGGGAACCCTTTGACACCAAGGTAGAGATCGTGGAGAACGGTGTTCACTACATGGTAGACGTGGAGGATGGACAGAAGACCGGATTTTTCCTCGACCAGAAGAACAACCGTGCCGCAATTCACCGCTTCTGCAAGGACAAGAAAGTACTGGACTGCTTTACCCATACCGGCTCCTTTGCACTGAATGCGGGAATCGCCGGAGCGAAGAGTGTTCTGGGCGTGGATGCTTCCCAGCTGGCTGTGGATCAGGCCACAGAGAATGCAAAACTGAACGGATTGGAGAATACCGTGCGTTTCCAGTGTGCTGATGTATTTGAATTATTGCCGGAACTGGAAGCACAGGGCGAGAAGTACGATGTGGTGATTCTGGACCCTCCCGCATTTACCAAGTCCCGCAATTCCATTAAAAATGCAGTAAAAGGCTACCGCGAGATCAATCTCCGCGGCCTGAAGCTGGTGAAGGACGGAGGCTTCCTTGTGACCTGCTCCTGCTCCCACTTCATGGATCCCGAACTCTTCGCCAAGACCATCCGCGAAGCCTCCCACGGTGCCCACAAACGCCTCCGTCAGGTAGAGTTCAAGACCCAGGGCCCGGATCACCCGATCCTGTGGGCTGCGGATGAGAGCTATTACCTTAAGTTCTACATTTTTCAGGTTGTTGATGAGAAGTAATGACCGGAAAGTGGTGGAAATGCTTGATTTATAAGGGATTGAAGGCATTTGATGTTTACAGAGAAAACCTCGTAAAGTATCGCAAAATATCACAAAATCGTGATTCAAAGTGGTGAGAAAAGTGGTAAGTCTGAGTGGTAAGCACCTGAAATGTAGCGAGTGGTAAGCTTATGGGGAAAACGGTATGTTCTATTTGAATGATAACGAGAAACTAACAAAAGACTGACAGAGAGTAATCGAGAAAATTCGGTTGCTCTTTTTTTATTGTGAAGGGGTTTACATGTGCTATAATAAAACAAATTAACAAATCGGTATTGACCAGGCTGAAAGCGAGGGATGCTTCTTGTCCGTAGAAGGATATAAACAAGCATCATTATCAGTTCAAAAGATGAATTATGCTGTCCGTATGTATAGGAAGATAGGATTTGAAATTATTGATGAAAATGATGTAGAATATATTATGATTTGTAAATTATAGGCACTTGTAACTTCTAGTTTGCCAAATTAGAGATAGCAAGTTATTGCTCAGATTGGATTTAAAATCCCGATCTGGGCATTTTTATGTATGTAAAAGGACCGCAATTTGGTGAGGTGATAAAAACGGGGCAAAATGTATATAATAAAATTAGAAAAACGGGGCAAAATTTTATAAATTATATTGAAAAAACGGGGCAAAAGAGATATTGTTAAAAAGGGAGGAGGAAATTTATGTATAGAAAAGACTCCATTATCATAGAAGAATGGTTGAAAAGTTCTGATAAAGCATTATTGGTGACAGGAGCCAGACAGATTGGAAAGACCTGGCTTATAAGAGAGGAAATTGCCAAAAGCGGATATCACAAGTTTGAAGTTAATTTTATAGATCAGCCGGATCTGGTGGATTACCTCAATGTAAAAATGAGTGCGAATGAGTTTCTGGTGAAATTGAAATTGATTATGCCAGAAGATTGCAAGCCACAGGAAACGATCGTCTTTTTTGACGAGATACAGAAATGTCCGGAAATAGTGACAAAAATAAAGTTCCTTGTAGAAGAAGGCAGCTTCAAATATGTAATGAGCGGATCCTTATTAGGAGTAGAACTTAAGGGAATAGCGTCGGTTCCGGTGGGATATTTAACTGTTTTGAGAATGTATCCTATGGACTTTGAAGAATTCATGATAGCGAATAATGTGTCAAAAACAACTTTGGAAATGTTGAAAGAGAAATTTGAAACATGTCAGCCCGTGGATGAGTTCATACATCAGAAGCTATTGTCGCTGTTTTTTATCTATCTTATTGTCGGAGGCATGCCGGATGCGGTAAAAACCTATATTGCCACAAAAGATATCCGGGAAGTGGATAAAGTACAACGGGATATCGTTGCACTATACAAAGAGGATTTCTCTCAATATGAGAGTGAAGATAAAAAACTGAAATTGATATCTATTTATGATATCATTCCGGCAGAACTGAACAAACAGAATAAAAAATTTATATTTACAATGCTGGATAAAGAGTTAAAGTTTGACAGATATGAAAACAGCTTTTTATGGCTGAAAGATGCCGGAGTCGCGTTGCCGGTGTATAACGTGGAAGCCCCCGTTATTCCTCTCAAAGCGAGCAAGAGCAGTAATGTGTTCCGGCTTTTTTCCAATGACACCGGATTGCTCACCAGCGCATATCCGGCGGAAACCAAACTGGAACTGATCAATAAAAACAGCGAAGTAAATAACGGCGCTCACTTTGAAAATGCTGTGGCACAGCAATTAACGGCCAATGGTCTGGAACCCTATTTCTGCAAAAAGAAGAATATAGGGGAACTGGATGTTCTGATCGAAATGGGAGGGAAAGTGGTTCCCATTGAGGTGAAATCCGGGAAAGCTTACAAGGCACACAGAGCCTTGGATAACTTTATGAAAATTCCCGATTATCATATTGAGAAGGCATATGTTTTATCGGCAGCAAATGTGGAACAGGAGGGAGCCGTGGTATATCTTCCTGTCTACATGTGCTATCTTCTAAAAGAACGGAAAATTGAAAAGTTAATAGTGGATCTGGACATGGAAGGGTTATAACGCCGGAAGAAGTGATACAACGACAAATTGGAATTTGTATGAATGCTGTTATTAAGTGAAAGGTGAAACAAGATGAGTGAATATAGAATAACTAAGAATGTTTTTGAGAAGGATGTAGAGGAAATATTTGATAATTTAAAGGAATACAATCTTTTAAAATTAGAGTATTCAGAGATAGTACCAATTGGAATATTCAAGGAAGATAAAGATGGTAAAATTTAGATTATAGGGAGCGGAATTCACCATGTACTTATGGATCATTGCCGCGGCAGTCTCTTATTTCATCAAGGGCCTGTGCGGTTTTGCGAACACATTGATCTTTACTTCGATTTTGAGCTTTGGGACAGCGAACGCCAACATTTCCCCTATTGATTTATTGTTGGGGTGTCCTGCAAATCTGATCCTCACATGGAAAAACAGGAAAAGTCTTGACCCGAAGGTCTATCTTCCTCTGGCGGCACTGGTGCTGGCGGGCAGCATCCCCGGAGCTTTTTTGCTGAAAAATGTGGATGCCAGAGCCATCAAGCTGGTATTCGGCATCGTGGTGACCGCGCTGGGGGCGGAGATGCTTTCCCGGGAATACAGCAGGAAAAAAGTCAAATCCTCCCGGCTGGTGCTGGTGATCATCGGTGTGGCAGCTGGTGTTCTGTGCGGATTATTTGGCGTGGGAGCCTTGCTGGCGGCTTATGTCAACCGCGTAACGGAGGACGGAAGCGCCTTTAAGGCAAATATCAGTGCCGTGTTCATTGCGGATAATATTTTTCGGTTGATTCTGTATAGTGCTCTCGGGCTGCTTACAATGGATACCGTGAGATTAGCGTTGCTGCTGATTCCCTTTGCATTACTGGGCCTGGCTGTCGGGATAAAATGCAGCGATCACATGGAGGAAAAGCTTGTCAAAAAGATGACGTCCATATTGCTGATATTGTCCGGGATTTCTCTGGTTTTGAAAAATCTATAGAGAAAAGCTTCCCTTTTGGATATAATAATATTTGAAGGGGAGCCGCCCGGTGATCAGGCGGCTTTTGAAAATAAGATATCGTGTTCTCCTCTAACCAAGAATGCTGTCGCAGACTTTTACAGTCCTGCCCGAAGTGATCTGATAGAGCGCACCCGTTTTTATATCAAGATAAAATTCCATTGTGTCAAACGATGTGTCATCACCGTCGAAAACAATTGTGTGGGCAGTAAATTTGATACCCGAAAGCTTCTTTCCGTCCGCGTTGAAGGTTACGACCTGTGCATCTGCACTGAGGCAATCCATTATGAAGTCGTCAGTGCCGCTGCAATATTCGTCAATAAAGTTTATCGCCTTCGGCACGATAAAGTCACGGCAATAAGAAGCCTTCTTCGGCTCATTTTCCCAGCCATCGACCCAGAACGGCACGGTTTCCCCGTGATTCGAGGAGTAGGTAAGGAAAAGCAACACATCGCCGTAATAGTCATAAATATCGCCGCATAGCTCCGTGTTGGTCAGAAGTTCAAATTCACCAAGCTCGCTCCTGTCATTGATTCTCCAGACAGGCTCTAAATAGCTATCGGGCTCGCCCCAGCCTGTGCCATAATCGTCATAGACAGAAAAGTAACTGTAAATCTGCTGGTTGGACAGAGCTTTCCCCTTTGCCAAGGTGCTCACCACCGGATCATTGGGATAGTTCGACAGGATATAGACGAGGGTCGTCGTATAACCGTACTCAACGTCATACTTGCCCATATACATCTCTTCTGTGATCCCTACAAGCGTTTCGTCGCCGTAGACATTAGCGATATATGCGGCAATATCGTTCTCGTCATACCTTGTAAGTATCTTGTCAATGGTATCCGCCATCTTGCTGTCGTAGCCGTATTCCGCATCGTGATTTGCAGCCCCACTGATCCTATAGCGGTCAGGGTCAGACGATGCTGTCACGGCTTCGGACGACGTTTCAGCCGGCTCAGGTGTTGCCTCGGCTTCAGAGGCCGTCGAAGGCTCCGGATCAGCGGAATCGCCCTTGTCGCGGACATAATCGGGCTTTTCGATGTCCAGTATGTTACATATTTCTTCAAGCACAGACGGAATGCCGACGCCCAGATCGGAATCCTTTTCCGGCGTACATTTATAGGCAAAGTACATCGCAAGCTCAGTGTCTTCCGTCAGTGAAATCAGCATTCCCTCTTCCAGATAGATGGTGTTGCCCTTTTCCTTGTAATATTCCCGCGTGAGCTTATCTATGTCGTAGTGATTGTACCGGAGAATATCGAGAATATGAATCACAAGCTCCTTCTGTTCTTCAAAATAAACACCTTCCGGCTCAAAGCCATGGGTTTCGATATATTCCTTTTCAAAACTGTACCAGTATTCGCCGTCAGCCGAAGCATAGGTATAGTCCGATTCCGGGTTATAAATCAGATACTTATTCGGGTATGTGATCTCCTCCGCACTATTCGTCTCCTCTTCCTCCGGGGGATCGGACATGTTCCGGGCATCCGCGATCTCTTTGGCAAGCCGCTGCGCTTTCGTTTCCTCCTTGCTGTCCTCCGTAACAAATTCCACGCTGAACAGCGGGAGCGTGCTTTCGTATGCTTTTTCGGCATTCGGTGCGTCTATCTGCATGAGCGCTTTCATATTGCTGCCCCTCGCACCGTAGAAAAAACCGCTGTTTGAAAGCCACCTGACATAGCTGTCACCGATAAAAATATCCTCGTCAGCCGCAATAACATCAAAGCAGGCGAAAAGATTTTTCCGTTCCTTATCTGAGGTGAGATAATCGAAGGAAACCGACATCTCCATTCCGTTAAGCTCATCCCTGTAGCGTACAACGCCGTCATAGAAAGACGTCTCCACGAATTGCAGCGGCATGGTGATAAGGGCACCGTACTCCTCGATGAAAACCGTCTGCATTTCAATATTGCGTATCTCGGAGCCTGATGCAACGATCGTGAATTTCTCCTCGAACTCCTCATATACCCACGCATATTTTTCGGGATAGGTAAGTACAGCGCATACATTTTTTTTATCGGTGAGATACATGACACCGTATCTTCCGCCTGCCATATCGCTTGCCTTTACCCTGCGCTCACCGTCGATAAAGCTTTCATCAAAGCCATAAACCTCCGCCCAGTCGCTCAGCGGAATACAGTCCGAATCGCCGAAAAGTGTGATCTCCGCACCCGTTACAGGGTCTGTAATAAATATATATTCGTCCGTCTTCTCAATCTCAGAGAAAATTTCGGGATACAGGAGTATGACACCATACTTCTCGCTGTAAAACGAGGCAAGCTCTCTGCTGAATTTATCGCTGTACGGAGTGGTCTTATCCTTGGAATAGCCCTCCCCCGAGGCCCCGCTTCTCCACACGCCATCGCCGACAAAGCAGCATTTTACGAGCTTTTGCAGTTTGTCAAAAACATCTTTGTCCTTTTCGGAATAGATTAATTCCGCATCGACGACGTATTTGCTGCCCAGTCCGCTATAGGTAAAGCTGACCTTGTCGTTCTCCCGGATCTCGGATGTAAACCAGTCTGAGCCGTATGCAAGGACATAGCTGTTTTCTGAGTTTTTAATAAAGCCTTCCACCTCTGCCATGGAGGAGTATTCGTTTTCGGAAAGCGTTACTTTCAGTACAGCGCCGCTCTTATCATCGCGGAAGGTATATTTTCCGTCCTTATCTGAGAAAACCGTGAGCTGTGCCGGATAGTACAATAGGCAGTCTGCCTCTTCAATGTAAAAGGATGCGCTGTCCGTGCGGGATTTGCTTTTATCCGTCACCAGCACAGCTGCGGTTGACGCCGTATATTCCGCGCCCGCTTCCTTGGAGGTCTTGTTCACCTTTGCAGAAACGGCTATGTCGCCGGTGGTCACATAGACCGTCTGGGGATTTCCCTCCTCATCGGTCACAACCGTCCAGTCACGACCGTTGCTTTCCCCGTTTAAGACCGAACCGTCGGACGAAGCTTCTTCCATCGCATTCTCCGCATCTTCAACGGATATTTTTTCAAAGGTGAGGGATGTCTCTCCGTCGTCATAGGTATAGGTGTTGTCACCGTTATCTGTCATGTTCTCTATCTGCGCGACGAACTGAGCGTTCGGATCGGGGTCATCGTAGGGATCGTCCTCCCTGAACACCAGTATCAATACCAGTATCATGTAGAGCAGCATGAGTGCAAAAATAATTGAAAAAAGTATGATTCCGAGTATTTTTATTGGCTTTTTCTTTAACAATACCGCCGATAAAACCACTCCTGCCGCTGAGAGCGGCAGAAGAAGCAATGCAAGCCAGAATGGCATATGATTTTCCCCCTTCAGTTTGTTACATCATTGTTTTCGTAGTAGTTTTCTTCAAGAAGGCTGACGATACTGCCGTCGCTGCCGACCGTCCATGTAAATTTTGAATCGACAGCAATCTTTCCGTTTTTGAACCCCTTCTCCAGCTGTCGTGTATTAAAATACTGCTCGGGACGCCACCCGCCGACCACTTCGGGATCCTGAAACTCCGCATAGACATCTTTGGAAAGAGGCAGCCAGAAACCGTCCTCGCCGCTATCCGAGTTTTGTTCTCCTGCCAGAACAGCGCCATTTCTCACATCATACAGATAGAGAACCTCCGCTGTAATTGTGGAGGGATCTGTCATATCGCCGGCTGAATTTCCTGAACAGCCCGTCAGCATCACGCAAGCTATCATGCAAAAAAATAATTGTTTTATCTTCATACAAATACATCCTTTCCGTAGCCGACACTGAAATATAGGTTACTGCATGGCTTCATCCGACAGATACAGATTCATGAAAATATTCTGGTAAACCTCCTCCATGCCTTCCGCCCCGTCTAAAGTAGCGCAAAAGCCGTAAAGGTAAGTATAGCTGTCCGTATCCATCGCAAAAACCGTCCACTGCCGTATATCCTCGCCGCCTCCCGCAAGATAGGAGATCACATAGACGGGATAGCTCATATTTGCCGAGAGGCTGTCGTCCTCATATGCTGTCTGGATTTCATAGTCTTCCGCTTCGGCAAGCGCCAGAGCACAGGCAGTCAGGTAATCCTCCAAATTCTGTGTGTCCGCCTGCAAACTGCTTTCCTGCACTGTATTTACCACGATGATCTGCCCGTCCTCGGTGATGTCCGCATAGTAATAGGTGCCATCGGAGTTGTTATCGGCCTGTATATTCTCCATGTTGGTAAAGGGCAGTCCGCCAATCAGGACCGGAACCGTCCCGCCATCCTCCGTCTCTTCATCGGAAATCAGGTCTCCGCGTCCATCCTCTTCCTCCCCTTCGTCAGGAATCAGGTCTCCGCGTCCGTCGTCCTCCGAATCATAAAGTTCCATGATCTTCTGGTCATACTCCGCCGCGTCATAGCCGGTGTCCATGAATACTGCGACACTGATGTCCGCCGGTGCCAGGATGAAATAGTCTCCGTTGTCAAAGAAAAAAGGATTACTCGCCTCATAATCCGGGTTGACAGGCTCGTCATCTTCACCGTAGAACTGTAAAATGAAGCCGGCGTTCAGCTCCTCCTCCGTGTACTCGCCCAGATCGATCTCAACGCGCTCTCCCTCCTCCAGCACTGTTTCGATCCGGTTAGGTCCCCAGTCTTCCTCCGAAGCAAGGCTGAGCCGGATGTCCGCGATCGGGCAGGTAGTACGGTTCACCACTGTAACCTGCATGGGCCATTTCTTTTCGCCGCAGCCTGTCAGCAAAGTCAGGCTCAGCACTGCAAGTACCAATAAACTTACGAGCTTTTTGTTCTTTTTCATAGTATCTTTCCTCCCACTCATGATTTTCATGATTTCACACCTATCATATGGTATACAGCAGGCAGATACAATGTCTCTCAGGGACACTCCTGCGCCAATACCATTGCGAAGCAAATTTGCGTGCGCTATAATAGCATCAAAACGGGGGGCGCATAATGCTTAAAAAGTTAAAGGAATTATTTTTTTCACCGGAACTGAATTTCCGAATCAGAATATTTAATCTTCTGGCGATAACAGGCTTCACTGTGAGCATCATGATATTTATCATTTCACTGATAAACGGGGCATCCGCCCTGAACAGTGTCGTGCTGATGACATCCGCGCTTCTTTCCGCGGCGCTGCTCGTCTATTCGGGTGAAACGGGCAATTACAAGCCCTGCTACATAATAACTGTCACGTTTGTGTTTATGCTGCTTTTCCCGATCATGTTCTTCACCGCGGGCGGGTATAACAGCGGAATGCCCTGCTTTTTCGTATTTGCGACGGTTTTCACACTGTTCATGCTGGAGGGCAAAGCCGGTGTTATCTGTGCTGCTGCCGAAATCATTATCTATGCCCTGTGCTGTGTCGCTGCCTATCGTTATCCGCAGCTTGTTTCCGCTTTTCCCGATAAAAGGGGCATCGTCACCGATGTTGTCGTGGGCATCTGCATCTCCTCGGCAGCTCTCGGCGCGGCGATGTTCTTCCAGATACGGATGTACAACAAGGCAATGGCAGAGGTACAGCGCAGCAGCAAGGCAAAAGGGATTTTTCTTGCCAATATGAGCCACGAGATCAGAACGCCGATCAACGTTATCCTCGGAATGAACGAGCTTATCACCCGCTCCACGGATCATAGGGAAATACTTGACTATACCTCAAAAATCCAGAGTGCGGGCGATCTGTTGCTCTCCATTATCAACAATATCCTCGACGTTACCCAGATCGAGTCAGGGAAGATGGTAATTGAGTCCAGACCCTATCGCACCGATTCGCTCATCTCGGAGCTGGCTTCCATGGGAAGTGAGCTTTGCGGAAAAAAGGGACTGGCCTTTGTTGCGGATATTTCTCTCGACATGATGTCGATGCTTGAGGGGGATAAGAACCATATCAGACAGATCATAACGAATTTTATTTCCAACGCGGTAAAATATACGGATTCCGGCAGCGTGACGCTTTTTGCCGAAACCGTTTCTGCCGCTGAGGACAGGGAAAAGGTTCTCCTGCGCATCACCGTTTCCGACACCGGCATAGGCATACCCGAAGCAGAGCTTGAACATATCTTTGAGGTTTTCGGAAGGGGAAAAAATGCTGTTGAATGTGCCGTTGAGGGGACGGGGCTCGGGCTTGCCATATCGAAGGATCTCGCAGACAATATGGGCGGACGGCTCATCGCAGACAGTACGGAGGGAAAGGGCAGCACCTTCGGAATCGAAATATTGCAGAAAATATGCGACAGTACTCCGATCGGTGAAATCTCGCTCACGGTAAACGAAAAGAACTGCTCCGACAGCTTTTTTGCACCGGAATGCCGCATACTTGCCGTTGACGACAATGCCGAAAATCTGCGCGTGATAAGTATGCTCTTAGAACGTACCATGATAACCGTTGACACGGCATCCGACGGAAAGACGGCGGCAGAAGCAATTAAAAACACGGATTACAATCTGATTCTTCTTGATTATATGATGCCGGTGATGGACGGAATACAGACGCTCCGCAGGATGCGTGAATACGGACTGCCCGAGGATGTTCCTGTCATTGCGCTCACAGCCGAGGCGCTCTCGGGCTCGGAGGAGAAGTTCCTCTCCGCCGGATTTTGTGCCTATCTCGCAAAGCCTGTCAGCTGGCACAATCTTGAAAAAGCGCTGATTTCCCTGCTTCCTGCGGATAAGCTGATACTCAGCGGCGCGTCGGAAAATGTGCTTTCAAACGGGGAATTCTACAGACTGTCGGGGCTTCTGGAAAAATACGACATCAGCCTTGACTCGGGCTTAAGCTATCTGAGCGGAAATATTACCAGCTTCTGCAACCTCGCGGAAATTTTTGCAGACGGCTATGATCACAGCCATGAAAGGCTGGAGAATATGTTCGACAGCAACAGCGAGGACCTTATATTTGAAATTCATTCCCTCAAATCCGCGGCAAAGGGCATCGGTGCACTTCCGCTTTATGAAATGGCCAGGGAGCTTGAAAAGAAGCTCGGCTGCGGTGATTATGAATACGCCGCACATGCGCGTGATCTGCTTCTGTTTGAATGGGAACGGGCGGCTGAGGGAATGAAACGGCTGATTTCAGAAGTGCCGGACAATGTACTTTCCCCTTCCGCCGAAAATGTAAGTGACAAAAGCCTTGAAATGCAGATAAAGAAAGGTCTCGAAGAACACATCTGGCTTGATACCCAGAACGATCTTAAGCGGCTTATTGAGAGCGAAGCGGACGAAAAAAATATACGCGATCTGACCTATATCGCGGAGTTTGTCGATGAACTTGATTTTGTCAGTGCGGAAACGCTTTTTGACCGTTATATGGAAAGGAAAAAGAATGATGACTGATAAAAAACGTATCATGGTAGTGGATGACGATAAGGTGCTTCTCAAAAATGCCGCTGTTTTGCTGGGGGTAAATTACTCCATCAGTTTATATTCGAGTGGCAGGGAAGCCCTGAATGCATTGTTGGAAAATACTCTGCCCGACCTTATCCTGCTTGACGTAAAGATGCCTGATATAGACGGATACAGTGTCATACAGCAGATATATGAAATGCCGCAATGCAAAAACATTCCTGTTGTATTTGTCACAGGAATGTCGGATGAGGAGGACGAACTGAAGGGCCTTCAGCTTGGCGCCGCGGATTATATCAAGAAGCCGTTTTCGCAGAAAATACTGCTCGCAAGAATCAGCAATCTACTGAAAAAGTCCGAACCCGTGACATTGTCCTCAGAACTGCCGACAGTTGATTTTACTGAAACAGAATGTAAGGTCGCCGAGCTTATCCTAAAGGGGTATAACGGCAAGGAAATATGCGACAAGCTGTTCTATTCGTACAGCTATGTCAAAAAGCTTCTTGCATCCATGCGTGAAAAGAGCGGCTGCGAGACCTTGGGCGATCTGAAAAAATTTCTCTGCGGAAGGAACCCAGTACGTTGCGATTCTTGCCATGACGGTAGACCATATATGTGCTATAATGATATAAGTTAGAACGAACTAACATAAACAAAATCAAATTTTAACAAGAAGATGCATATATGGTTTTTGTGGTGGAATGTATTGCTGCCTGTGTTTTATTTACTGTTGCGTTGGAGATATTATGTGCGAGGCGGAGAGAAATTTTTACAAATGATTATCCTCCCGTTGTGACAGAAAAGCTGCGCGATTTGCATATCGTTGGGGAGAAACCGCCTGCCAAAAGGAGCGACATACTTCGCAAAGTAATAGCAATTTCGATTTATGCGGTTTTATTTGCCCTTGTCCTGCGATTTATCAACGGTATTGAGACCTTCTTAAAAGCCGCTGTGACAGCATATTTTTTGTGGCTGGTGGTTGACTGGTATGATTTTCTGGTGGTGGATATTTTACTGGCACCGTTTGATAAATTTTACAAGATGGCCGGGGTAAGTCCGTTTGACAGATCGGCGGTTTGGTTTCATTTCAAAGGCAGTGTAAGAGGCATGATCATTGGACTTGTATTTGCACCCATTGTTGGACTTATTGTAATGTTGATATAAGGCGATAACTCCCAGATAAGCAGCAAAGTGATGTCGGCAGATAACATAGTGGCCGGAATGACGGGCAGAACGGAGGAGAAGGATGGGAATATTTCCAGATATAAAAACACAGGAGAGAGAAGTGGTAACAGAGCCCAAGGGAAGTATTTTATTCGGGGGAGCGGTTCTGACAGTGGTGGGCATTACCGCCCTATCCACGCTGCTTACGGAGTTTCCCACGATATTCAAAATGATATTTGGGATCATCGGTATTGTGTGCGCCGCCTTTGGCATACGGTTTGTTCTGCAATACATAAAAGAAGATAAAGCCTTTAAAGCATTTGTACCGATGTGGGATGATGGCAGAGGCATATACGATAAATTTGCCATAGAACTTAACAGCTGGCAGCAGGGCGGACAGGTGCCGAAGTGCTGCGACGGGGATACGGCCTACTATTTGAAGCTGCAGAGAGAAAGGCTTAAGAAAAAAGGCATACAGATGCATGACAGTATCATGCCGGTAAAAGGAACCGGCTTTGGCACGGCCACTCTTTCCAGAAAATCTCTTTGGTATACAACGGATATGACCTATGAGAATATTCACCGGAAAATGGCTTTTACCAATGCGCAGGGAACACTTTATCAGAGAGAAGTGGATCAGGTTATGTATGAAGTCATTGCCCATACCCCCAATGATGAGCAGACGGAGAAGATTACCTTAACGTGCCCGAACTGCGGTTCTTTAAGCCCGGTAAGCGGGTTGGAAGAGGGCTGCCGTTACTGTGGAACCAGATTTAAAATTACGGATTTATTCCCCAGAGTGGTGAACCTGTATTTCTTAAGAAGCGAGTCCATTGCCAATATGAAAATGATCTTTCGAAATACTATGGCGGTAACGATGCTGGTATTCTATCTTGTTTTCGGGCTTGCGGGTATCGCGACGAGGGAGACACCGGGGGAAATACCGGGCTATTTGGTATCTACCTTTTTGGTTACTTTAATTTTTGGTGGATTTACCGGCTATATTATAGGATGTATCCGGATGATTGGCGCCCGGTTTGACAGGGATGGGCAAAAAAGCGTACCGCTTGTGAAACTGGCCCAGACGAAGGGTAAGATTACAAACGCCTTGAAGGAATATGACCCTGCGTTTTCCTATGATAAGTTTGAAGGACAGCTGGTAGCCCTTATCCGTATGGCTGTTTTTGCGGAACAGCCGGAGGAACTGGCCTGTTACCGGGGAGGAGCAAGGGATGCCCGCTTTGCAGATATTCTGGAAATGACCTACACCAACGGAACGGTGCTCAATAAGATGAACCGGGAGGGTGATAAGCTTCAATTATTCCTGCGTACCTGGTGGGTAAATTACAGCGAGCAGAACGGACGGGTGGTAAAAAAAGGTGACTGCATCGATGTAGTGGTGAGCCGTGATATAACCAGGCAGGAGGCTCCGGGCTTTTCCATTACTTCCGTACACTGTGAAGGCTGCGGAGGAAGTTTTGATGCCGTGAGACAGAGAAGATGCCCTTACTGCGGCAGTGAATATCATATGGAAAAAGAGGGCTGGATTATCGAGAGTATGAAGCTAAGCTGACTCCCGGAACTATAGAACAATTCGAATATAAACAATAAAAAAGGTGCGACCGGAAAGAATGCCGGTCGTTCTTTTTTTACCAACAATTTACAGAAAACAGATTATGAATTTTACGAAGCCCCTATAGAATAATCAACATCAAGAGGACAGATATCTCTCGAAAAAAGATTTTGGAATCTGCGAATCAGAAGAGAAATGTAGAAAGGAAAAAATACGATGGAAGCTACAGGAATAGCAGTATCGAACTGGACTTATAACGAAAGAATCAGCCGGGGGAAGGAGCAGATTCGCAGAAGACTTTTGATTAAACAGCGGATAAGATTTGTAATAAAGGGCATTTGCCTGGCAGTTCTTTTATTTGTCGCACTGTTTCCGATCTACTGGCTTCTGCTGATGGCAATACGCCCCACGGCAGAGACCAGTACGGGAGCAGGGCTGATACCGCATCAGCTGACGGCGGAGCATTTTGTGGAATTGTTTACGCAAAAAGGCTTTGGCACGGCTCTCTATAACAGTTTGATCAATGCAGGAGGGGCATTGATCCTTTCCCTGATACTGGGATTGACGACGGCCTACATTTTATCAAGAAAACGCTTCAGATTTGGAATGAAGAAGCCTCTTACTTACTGGGTACTTCTTGTGAGAGTGCTTCCGCCGGTAGCCTTTGTCATTCCCTTATATACCATGTTTACAAAATGGAACCTGATGGGTACCCGCTTTCCCATCATCCTGTCCTGCATGTTGATCAACATTCCGCTGGTTATCTGGTTCATGATCAGTTTCTTTGAAGAATTGCCGGAGGAGGTAGAAGAAAGCGGTAAGATGGATGGCGCTACGGAGTGGCAGCTTTTTACCAGACTGGTAATGCCGCTGGTGCTTCCGGGAATCGCGGCAATTTCCATGTTGTCCTTTATGTATGCGTGGAATGAATATACCTACAGCGTAATATTGACCAGATCCCCTTCCAATTATACGGTTCCTCTGGCTTTGGCAGTATTGAACACAGAGGATAACGTGACCAATTTCGGTCTTGTGGCAGCAGGAGGTGTTAGTTCCTTCCTGCCGGTAGCACTTTTTGTGGTCTTTGCACAGAACTACCTGATCAGTGGCTTATCAAGTGGTGCTGTGAAAGAATAAAGTAACTATTATCAGGAAAAAAGAGGAGAAAAACGTATGAAAATGAAAAAAATGATTGCGGCAGCAACAAGTATGGCAATGGTTCTTTCCATGACAGCCTGCGGCAGCGGCCAGAGTACTGCGGCAGCAGCGACAACCGGTGAGAACACAACAGTGCAGGAGAGCAGTCAGCAGGCAGAGAGCACACAGGCGGACAATTCCGGCAAGGCCACAGACATGACCATTATTTTAAGAGGTGGTTCTTATGCGGATGTCATCAAGGCAGCATTACCCAAGTTTGAGGAAGAGAATAATTGCAAGATCGAAGTATTGGAAATGTCTTTTGATGACCTGCATACCGGTATCGCACTGGATGCTGCAAATGCAACAGGTACATATGATCTGTGTATGGTAGACGGCAGCTGGATGGCAGAATTTACCGAGAACAAGGTATTGGCCAATCTGTCCGAAATGGGATACAGCTTTGATGAGGATATCATTCCGAATACCACGAAGATCTGTATGGTGGGAGAAGACATTTATCTGGCACCGTATTTTGGTAATGTTACCGTTATGCTTTACAACAAAGCAAATGTTGAGGCAGCAGGTTATAAGCCTGAGGACATTACGACACTGGAAGATATGCTGAAGGTAGCGAAGAGTTCTAAGGACGCAGGTATCAATGGATTCGCATACAGAGGAGATACCGGAGACAATATTGTATCCGATTTCCTTCCGATCCTTCTGGCAAACGGTGGCTGGGTAGTAGATGAAAACAATCAGCCCACGGTAAATACACCGGAATTTACCCAGGCAATGAACTATTATCTGGAACTGATCGGCACCGGAGCTGCCATGTCAAAGGATGATGTAACTGCTGCAGTAGACAATGGTTCCGCAACACTTGCCATCGGCTGGCCCGGCTGGTATGTACCCAGTGCAGACAGCGCAGCAAATTACATGGTAAGCCCTTCTACCGCCAAGGACGGAGCGAAGGCTTTCAACACCTCTGAATATGGTACCTGGACCATTGGCATTCCTGCCAACAGCCCTCATCCTGACCTTGCACTTGCTTTATTACAGTATATTATGGATCCGCAGGTACAGTTGGAGAGCGTTGCTAACGGCGGTGTTCCCTGCAGATACAGCTGCCTGACCAATGAAGAAGTATTAAAGGATTATCCTCATCTGGAGACCGTATGCAAAGCATTGGAAAATGGCGTATACAGACCTGCCATCGCAGAGTGGACAGAGTTTACCAACATTCTTGGTGCCGAGATGGGCAATATTATGGCAGGAACCAAGACGGTAGAGCAGGGACTGAATGATGCACAGACACAGCTGGAAGCACTGATGCAGTAATCATACAGCTGCAATAATTATACAATAATTATAATAGAAAGGCTTTGGAAATACCTACAATGAGCAGAGTAACGACAGGAAGTAAGGGAAAAGGAATATTTGCTTATCAGATGACGGCACCGACGCTGATCTTTCTTCTGGTAATGACCATATATCCGGTTATTTTTACCATATATTACAGTTTCACGGATTATAATTATTTAAAGGGGACACACCCTCTTACGGGAGCTGCAAACTATCTGGCTCTATTCCAAAATATGTATTTCCGCCAGGCCGTATGGAATACCGTAAAATTTACGTTGCTGGCAGTGATTCTGGAAGTAGGATTTGGACTTTTAATCGCCCTTTTTGTGAAAAGTCTGAAGAAGGGACAAAAGGTAGTCAGAACATTGCTTCTTTTGCCCTACCTGCTTCCGGCAGTTACGGTAGCACTGATCTGGAGAATGATGCTGTCTCCCAATTACGGAATCGTAACTCAGGTTTTTACATCGCTGGGTCTGCCGGTATATAACTGGTTCTATGATACCAAAACGGCATTTGGTATGCTGCTCTTGATCGATGTGTGGCAGAATGTACCGTTTGCATTTTTGCTGATTTATGCGCATCTGCAGGGAGTACCGGAAACACAGTATCAGGCGGCCAGTATTGACGGGGCGGATGCCATGCAGCGCTTCTGGCATATTACGCTGCCGAATATCGGAAACGGAATTGCTTTATGTGCCATGCTTCGCACCATTGATACCTTCCGACTGTTCGAGAAAGTAAACATTCTGACAGGTGGCGGACCGGCCAACACAACCACTACCATTACACAGTTCATGTATACCTATGGGATCAAAACCCTGAAATTCGGTTTTGCAAGTGCCTGTGCAATCGTAATGACTGTATTTGTATTGATATTGAGCAGTTTATATATTAAGAAAGCGATGAAATGATATGACTGACTGGATAGGACAGGTAACATTTGTCAATGTGGGCAACGGGGATGCCATTCTGATCGAGGTACCCGACAAGGACTGCAGAGATGGCAGATTTGTAATGCTGATTGATGGGGGAAGCAACGAAAATTTCGAGTATGCCGATGCTTCCACAGGCAGGATCCGGGTAGCCGATTATATGGAGCAAAGGGGAATAGAGCATATTGATGTCATGGTATGCACGCATATTCATGAAGATCACACCTGTGGTCTTTTGCCGGCTGCCGGGAAGTGGCCTCCAAGGGTATTGTGGCAGCCGATCCCCAAGAATATCATCGCTATTATGAAGCAGCTTTCCATAGAGGGACGGACAGATTCGGAGAATAAATTTATAGCAGCACTGAATGATTTTCAAAAGTTGTGCATTCTGGTGGAAAGCAATGGCGGAAGAGTCGTACAGATGACACCGGATAAGACCCTGTATAGAAATCTGTGTCTGGCAGCAGGGGTCTATGTAAAAGTACTGGGGCCGTCAGAAAAGGCATTGGACAGAGAGACTGGTCTGTTTAAGGCATTGTATCAGGAAGGGAACAGGGAAGCACTGCCACAGATGGACCGGTATATGAACAGTGTCAGTCTGCTATTACACATAACCTGCGCGGGCAAGACCTTTTTGCTGACGGGGGATACGGAGAAAAACGGGTATGGCGAATGCAGGAAAGACATAGCCGCGGATGTATTCAAATTAGGACACCATGGACAGAAGAACAGTATAGATCCCGATATTCTGGAGGCAATAGACCCCTGCTATGCGGTACTGTGCGTATCCAGTGACCGGAGATATGACAGCGGAGCCCCGGAAATACTTCATATGCTTGCACAAGCCGGAGTTCCGGCTTATTATAGTGATTGTCTGGAAATGATGCCTTATACGGATGGCGTGGAGCCCCATCGGGCAGTTCTGTTTCAGATTACGAAAGAGGGAGCCTTGCAGGTATCCTATGAAAGATAAGCAGACAAAGAGGGACAATGGAAATGGTCAATGTGGATGTAAACGAGTTGAAAGAACTTCTCCGCAAGGCAGGAGATTTATTTCAGGACAGGACTGCGGCAGGACATACCAAAGCTAAGGGTGTGGCGGATTATGTGACAGAAGTAGACTACACGGTGCAACAGTATATTCGGACACAATTGGAACAGAAATACCCGCAGATCCAGTTTTTAAGTGAAGAAAAAAACAATGAAGAAATCGATATGAACGGAATGCTTTGGATTCTGGATCCGGTGGACGGAACCACGAATCTGATCCATGATTATCATGCAAGTGTCATATCTCTGGCGTTGATGGAGCAGGGAACAGTGATTCTGGGGATGATCTATGACCCTTACATGAAAGAACTTTTTATGGCGGAAAAAGGGAAGGGCAGTTTCTGCAACGGACAGCCAATTCATGTAAGTAAGGCAGAATCCATGGAGCAATGTCTGATCGCCATTGGAACATCGCCTTATTATAAACAGCTGGCAGAGAAGAATTTTGAACTGTTCCGGGCTGTTTTTAAGGATAGTCAGGATATCCGGAGAAGCGGATCGGCGGCAAGGGATCTTGCATATGTAGCCTGCGGCAGGCTGGACGGATATTTGGAGCAAAAGCTGAAAATATGGGATTATGCAGCGGGAATGCTGCTGGTCAGAGAAGCCGGAGGCTGTGTACGCGATTATAAGGGCAGAGACTTCGGAAATGAAAAAACAGGGGATATTGTAGCGGCACCCCCCGGGATAGCAACACTTTTGATGAAAAACTATTTACGGTTTTGGGGGGATCAGTGAGAGCCGGAAGTACTCTGCGCGGTACTGCCTCGGTGTTTTTCCGGTCTTTTTCCTGAAAAGCGCTGAAAAATAGCTCTGACTGGGAAAAGCCAGTGTAGAAGAAATAACAGAGATCGCATGATCGGAATAGCAAAGCATATTCTGAGCGGTCTCTATTTTTTTATCCTGAATATAGGAACTGACAGAGGAACTCATTTCTTTTGCAAACAGATGGCTTAAATAGCTGGGGGACAGACCGACATACGAGGCCAGCGCGGAAACGGTGATACGGGTATGCAGATGATCGTAAATATATTCAAGACACAGGGCAATAGGACGGGAACAGGCTCTGCGTCTGTGTAGCTTTTCCATATGAGAAGCATAGTCCAGACACATAACGGGATGAAGCCCGGAAATGTCTCTTTCAGAGTGCATCCGATCCGCTTTGCGAATGTAGTAGTCGCTGAGATCGTAGGCTTCTGTGACTTCCATGCCGCTTTCGATGCAATATCTGGCCAGCAGGGCAGCAGTGATGGCAAAGTGGTATTTCAGATTTTGCAGAGAAGAATCCGAGAGGATACCAAGCCCTTTCTTTTCCTGAAAAGATTCTTGACACAATTCTCTTACTTTTTCTGTATTTCCCTGTTTGACATAATTATAGAATTCCAATTCCGGCTCGTAGGGGGCGCGAAAGGGTTCTGACTCCCTGCGGACATATTGTTGATAGAAGAGTTCCTGGCGTATGTTCATGGGAATGCCTTTCCGATTTGAGAAATTTACTGGTTATATGTACAATATAGCATGAAAACAACAAAAATAACACAAAAAAGATATAAAAGTTTTTACAAAAGCAGTATGTTAAAGTGGAAGGTAGAAATGTAAGAATGCAAAAGCAGCTATGGGAGAAATCAGGAGGGCAAACACATGAAATTACAGAGAGGCATTAATCTGGGAGGTTATTTATCCCAGTGCGAACACAGTACAGAACATTATGACACATTTATTCAGGAGGAAGATATCCGGAAGATTGCATCCATGGGATTTGACCATGTGCGTCTGGCAATCGATTATGAAGTATTGGAAGATGATTTTGGAAGAATCAGAGAAGAGGGGTTTACTTATGTGACCAGAACAGTGGAATGGTGTAAACGGCAGGGGCTGGACATCGTACTGGATCTGCATAAAGCTTATGGATATGACTTTAATAATGCCGGAGATAAGGAAAAGAATACTTTGTTTACAAATAGGATGGTGCAGAAACGCTTTTTGGATCTGTGGATCAAAATTGCGGAACATTATGCCAATGAGACGAATGTAGCGTTTGAATTATTGAATGAGGTTGTAGAACAGGAGAACGCAGAAGCTTGGAACTGCTTGATTACAGAGACCGTGAGTGCAATCCGCAAAGTTGCCAGAGACACAATCATTATCTATGGTGGAATTCAGTGGAACAGTGTGAAAACTCTGAAATTGTTAGAGAAACCCAAGGATGAAAATATATTGTTCACTTTCCATTTCTATGAGCCGTTGTTGTTCACTCATCAGAAGGCACACTGGGTACCGACCATCAGCCAGACGGAAGACATTTATTATCCGGAAGCAATGAACTATTATCGTACAAAGTCTCTGCCCATCGGCTATCAGGGAGAGGTAGTCTGCAAGGCACAATCAGAGACCATGGGAACAGAATTCATCACAGAGATGGTGATGGAGGCGATCACTGTCGCAAAAAATGCGGGAGTGGCTTTGTATTGTGGAGAATTTGGCGTTATTGATCAGGCACCTGTAGAAGATACCCTGCGCTGGTTTCAGGATGTGGATGCCGTATTCCGACAGTTCGGCATCGGCTGCGCCGTATGGACTTATAAGGAAATGGACTTCGGGCTGATCGGAGAACACTATGCGCCGATTCGCGAACAGCTATTGAGACTGTGGAACCGAAAATAACTGGGAAGTCAGCATAGCAAAAATAGCAATACCGCTTGGAAATGTTTTTTGAAATCCAAGCGGTAATTTTTGAGCAAAATCCAGGAAAATATTCTTTCTTTTACCGCCTCGGCATAATACTTCGTATCACAGGCGGTATTTTCTTGCAAAAATATGCAGAAAAAGATCGGTAAATACCGCCTGAGCATATTATTTTCAAATTCAAGCGGTAAAAGCCGAAAAATGTGGGGTAAAAACGAAGCAAAGTAGCAAAAAAATACCGCCCAAGAAGCCTCTAAAACAACTCGGGCGGTATTTCACTAACTTCCTATTTTTTATTACTCTTACTGGCGGCCTCATTGATCAGCGCCATGATGGTGTTAATGGCGTCCATCTGGTGGCTGCGTCCCATGGCTTCTACATATTTCTGGCGGTTGAAGTACAGTTCGTGTACCTTGTCAACCAGCAGATTCGTCGTAATATCATCCTCATCCAGCACGATGGAATAGCCCTGTGCCTCGAAGGAAGCGGCGTTCAACAGCTGGTCCCCGCGGCTGCTGGTAGCAGGCAGGGGAATCAGAATGTTGGGCTTCTTCAGCGCCAGAAGCTCGCAGATGGCATTGGCTCCGGCGCGGGAGATCACCACATCCGCCATGGCGAAAATGTCCTTTAATTCCGACTTGATATATTCGAACTGTTTGTATCCGGGGGTATTCAACAGCAGGTTGTCGATCTTGTCTTTGCCGCAGAGATGCACCACCTGGAAATCCACCAACAGCTTTGGCAGAGCATCGCGGACGGCCTTGTTTACATTGGCGGCCCCCAGACTTCCGCCAATGACCATAATCACGGGCTTGTTGGCGGTGAATCCACACATATTAAGTCCTGCCAGCTTACTGCCCTGAGCCAGTTCAGCACGAATAGGAGAACCGGTGAGGACGGCTTTGTCTGCCGGAATTTTCTTCATAGTCTCCGGAAAATTGCAGCATACCTTTTCCGCTACGGGAATGCACAGCTTGTTGGCCAGTCCCGGTGTCATATCCGATTCGTGGATGATACAGGGAATATGTAGGGAAGCTGCGGCACGGACTACCGGGACGCTGACGAAGCCGCCCTTGGAGAAGACCACGTCCGGCTGATAATTTTTCAGATAATTTCTTGCTTCCACAAATCCTTTCATAACACGGAAGGGATCCGAAAAGTTCTTCGGATCCAGGTATCTGCGGAATTTGCCCGTAGAGATTCCCGTGTAGGGGATATTGAAGTCGGCGATCAGCTTTTTCTCGATCCCTTCATAGGAACCGACATAGGCGATTTCATAGCCGGCTGCCTGCAGTGCCGGTAATAAAGCAATATTGGGTGTTACGTGTCCGGCAGTTCCGCCGCCGGTCAATACGATCTTTTTCATAAATAAACCTCTTTTTGTCGGTGAGATTATTTTGCAATCATTTCTTCCAGAGCGTGTGCCAGCTGGTCAGGACAGGAGGTAGGCTTGAAACCGCAGCGAATACCTTTGAGGCGGCTGATGGCCTCTTCCGGCTTCATTCCTCTTACCAGGGCACTGATTCCCTGCAGATTACCGTTGCATCCGCCGGTAAATTTTACGGAATCAATGACACCATCCTTTAATTCTACGTCGATCGAAGTGGAACAAGTACCCTTTGTCTTGTATATCATGTGTAAAACCATCCTTTTTAAACTGAATTTCTAAGGAGTGATTATAGCAGATTTCCGACATTTATACAATAATGTGCGCAAGGTTTTCTTGTTATAAAAAATGTAAAAGATATACTTTTTCTGTCTGACAACGTAGAAGAATGACGATGAAAAACCGTACAAAATAAGACTCCTATACGTTATACTTTAAGGAAGCGATAGAAAGGAGCGCAGGTTTATGTTTACGATTTTCAAAGAAGAAAAGGTGATCACGGCCGGAATCCTGGTGTTTTTGGGCCTTAGCATTCTGGTGCGGCTGCTTCTGGCAGGATTCTACCATACGATGATAAAAGAGACGGATAATATGGCGACGACAAACAACCGCCTGTTGAAACAATGTAAAGTCAAATTCGCAAATTGCTATCAGTTAAACGGCGGTGTGTCAAACATTCCGGTGTTTGTGGACAAGTTCCTGAATCGTCTGGCCTTTGGTCATTTGTCATTTGATGCATGGTACCATTTGTCCGGCCAGTGCATGTTGTTTTCTATTGTGTTTGCCGGTGTCGGAATCTGTAAGGGGATCATGGATGGAAGGATGCTGGGAGAGATCCTGCCTTTTTATGTAGTGAGTTTCCTGGGATTGTATCTGTATTTTTCCCTGTCAGCCATGGTAGATATCAAGGGAAAACGCAGGGTATTGAAGACGAACCTCATTGATTATCTGGAGAATCACCTGTCGGGCAGGATCTCCGTCACGGAGCAGGATTATGAGAGACTCTATGGTCCGGGAAGTCTGGGAGAGGAGATCGCAGGTGCCGGAAAAGCGAGAGGCAGAAGGCAGGCCTCCGGCAGACGGACGGTGGAGCTGATGCCGATCCGCAGCAGGGCGGCACAGCCGGAGGAAGCGGCAGACAGTTCCGACAGAGAAGCATTTTCCGCAGAAAATGCCATGGCCGAAAAGACGGAGGACAAAGCGTCTGTAGAGCAGGAGGATCCCGCCAGAGTCACGGAGGAAGAATTGCAGGCATTGCTTCAGGAATTGCTTACGGTATAACGAAAAAAACAGCAGAGGTTTGGAAGAATTCGGAAAACATTCTCAGGATACAGAGATATAGCTTGAAAATAGTATGTAACTTTGTTAAAATAAAAACGGATTTTTTAAGTAAGTAACGCAAGAATGCGTGATATATCTGAAAGATATAAGGAGGAGCATTATGAGCAAACAAGTTACATTTGATTATTCCAAGGCCGGCTCTTTTATCTCTGAGGAAGAGATCGGTTACATGAAGAAGCTTACCCTGGATGCGAAGGAGACTCTGGTATCCAAGAGCGGCGCAGGCAATGATTTTCTGGGATGGATCGACCTTCCCGTAGATTACGACAAGGAAGAGTTCGCCCGCATCAAGGCAGCAGCAAAGAAGATCCAGAGTGATTCCGACGTACTGTTAGTCATCGGCATCGGCGGTTCTTATCTGGGAGCCAGAGCGGCGATTGAGTTCTTAAGCCACAGCTTCTACAATGTGCTGGATAAGAGTGTACGTAAGACTCCGGAGATCTACTTCTGCGGTAACTCCATCAGCTCCACCTATCTGAAGCACCTGATGGATGTGGTAGGTGACAGAGATTTTTCCATCAACATGATTTCCAAGTCCGGTACCACTACCGAGCCCGCTATCGCTTTCCGTGTCTTCAAGGAGAAGCTGGAGGCAAAATACGGCAAGAAGGGTGCGGCAGAGAGAATTTACGCTACCACCGACAAGGCAAAGGGAAGCTTAAAGCATCTGTCCGATGAGGAAGGCTATGAGACCTTCGTAGTACCCGATGATGTAGGAGGACGTTTCTCCGTACTGACCGCTGTAGGTCTGCTGCCTATCGCTGTCAGCGGTGCTGATATCGACAAACTGATGGAAGGTGCAGCCAGCGGAAGAAAGCGTGCACTGGAGAATGCTTTCGAAGAGAACGATGCTTTACAGTATGCGGCTCTGCGTAACATCTTACTGCGCAAGGGTAAGAGCGTTGAGATCCTGGCGAACTATGAGCCCGCTGTTCACTATGTAAGTGAGTGGTGGAAGCAGCTGTTTGGTGAAAGTGAAGGTAAGGACAACAAAGGTCTGTTCCCTGCAAGCGTGGATCTGACCACCGATTTACATTCCATGGGTCAGTTCATTCAGGACGGTTCCCGCGTAATGTTCGAGACCGTTATCAATATTGACACTCCGAGAGAGGAGCTTACCATCGGCGAGGAGCCTGTAGATCTGGATGGTCTGAACTATCTGGCAGGCAAGACCGTTGATTTCGTAAATAAGAGCGCTATGAACGGAACCATTCTGGCACATACCGACGGACAGGTGCCCAACTTCATGGTAACCGTTCCCGAGGTAAACGAGTTCTACCTGGGTGAACTGTTCTACTTCTTTGAGTTCGCCTGTGGTGTCAGTGGTTATCTGCTGGGCGTAAATCCTTTCAATCAGCCCGGTGTAGAGAGCTACAAGAAGAACATGTTCGCACTGCTCGGCAAGCCTGGATACGAGGCACAGAGAGAAGAACTGTTGAAGAGATTACAGTAATCTCAAAGATCGGAAAGGTACGAAGCATGAAAATTGTTTTACTGGAGAGAAACAGCGCCGGCACGGATGTGCCGGTGGACTGCTTTCACGAGTTGGGAGAAGTGACCAGCTACCCCAACACGGTTACCGCGGCAGAAGTAGCAGAGCGTGTGGGAGATGCGGATGTCATCGTCTGCAACAAGGCACCCATGCGGGAAGAATCCCTGAAGGACTGTCCCAATGTGAAGCTGATCTGTGAGCTTGCCACCGGATATGACAACTGTGATCTGGAATATTGTAAGTCCAGAGGGATCAAGGTGGCCAATGTGGTGGATTATTCCACTGCTATGGTAGCGCAGCATACCTTTACGTTGGCACTGGCTCTAAGCCAGAAGCTTCCGTATTATGACACTTATGTGAAGTCCGGTGCTTACAGTGCACAGGATCGCTTTTCCAATTTTGACCGGCCTTTTTATGAATTGGAAGGCAAGACCTGGGGCATTGTAGGAATGGGGAATATCGGCAGGAGAGCAGCGGCCATCGCAACCGCTTTCGGCTGTAAGGTAATCTTCTATTCCATCACCGGTAAGAGCACCTGTACGGATTATCCGCAGGTGGACAAGGAGACTCTGTTAAGAGAGAGTGATTTCCTGTCCCTGCATTGTCCGCTGAGCGACCTGTCCCGCAATTTTATTGACAAGGTAGCTCTCCGGAAAATGAAGAAAACGGCGATCCTCATCAATGTGGCAAGAGGCCCCGTGGTGAATAATACGGATCTCTATGAAGCACTGGTGGCGGGAGAAATTCAGGCAGCAGGTCTGGATGTACTGGAGAAAGAGCCTCTGGAGCTGTCCAATCCGTTGAGCAAACTGAAGGACAGTAGTAAGCTGATCATCACACCGCACCTGGCATGGGCCAGTGTGGAAGCAAGAACCCGCTGCGTGCAGGGTGTCTATGAGAATATCAAGGCGTTTTTGCGCGGCGAGAACCGGAATGTAGTGAATTTATAGGCTGCGTGACGGCATGGAATTTCATAAATAGTGATTGAGATATACACAAATGTCTTCGGAATGCTTGCATTTAAGGGGATATTTGTGTATATTTGTTATTTGTAGTTAACTATTCAGAGCCATGTAAATAGTCTCGAATGAGCGTCGAATGCTTGCATTCGTAAGAACATTTGAGACTATTTATAGGGCGAAGTAACCACCATGAGCAAATAACATACAAGTATGTTATTCAAGAAAGCATCGTAGAGGCGATTTTGCGAATGGGGTTCTGAATAGTTTTGTTAACCTTAGTACAGAGAAATGAGGAACAATATGGTAGAAAAGATAAAGGCACTGTGGATCAAGTATGAAGAGATCATCGCATACCTGATCGTAGGCGGACTGACCACGGTCGTATCCTGGGCAGCAAAATTCCTGGCAAACTTCCTGTTATTTGACAACACAATGTACCCCACACCCTTCCAGAACATTGTATTAAGTATTATCAACTGGACGGCGGGCGTCATTTTCGCATATTTTACCAACCGTAAGTTTGTATTCAAGAGCAATGCTCCGATGCTGTCTGAGGCACCGAAATTCGTACTTTCCAGAGTATCCACGCTGATCCTGGATATGGTAGTGATGCAGGTGCTGACCGCAATTGGTGTAAATCTGTTGGTGGCAACCGTGATCTCCGCGGTTCTGGTCATCATTGGCAACTATGTCTTCAGTAAGCTGTTTGTATTTAACAAGAAAAAAGACGGCGAAGCGGAAGAGAACAAATAAGTTATAGAGATATTTATGAAAAAGAAACATAAAAGCAGTCCGGAAGCGGCAGAAAATCTGTCAGTATCCGGGCTGCTTTTTCGGTTTGATAAAATTCCTATGCCAGATAAGCCTTCAACAATTCCAGTGTCGCGGCAACGGCATCCTTGTGGGAACGTTCGTAGCCGTGGGAAGCATATACTCCGGGGCCGATGAGGCCGTGTCTGGCGTCAATACCGGCGCTTAATGCGGCATCGGCATCGGAGCCGTAGTAGGGGTAGACATCGGCGGCGTAGTCGATATGATTGTCTTTTGCGGCCTGAATCAGCCCTTTGACCACATCATAATGATAAGGTCCGTGGCCGTCCTTGACGCAGATGGACACCTGACGATCCGTGCATTCCAGCCCCTCTCCGACGCAGCCCATATCTACGGACAGCAGCTCTTCCACATCCTCCGGAGCGGAAGCGCAGGCACCGTGGCCCACTTCCTCAAAGACGGTGATATGCTGGTAGACCTTGCGGGACAGCTTCAGATCCTCGTCTTTTACATATTTTGCGAAGCCCAGCAGAATAGCGGTGCTGAGCTTGTCATCCAGAAAACGGCTCTTGATGTAACCGGATTCGGTGATGCGGGTACGGGGATCCATGCAGACGAAGGAACCGTTCTCGATGCCCAGCGCCTTGACCTCTTCCTTGGAGGAAACCTTTTCATCCAGCAGGACTTCCACGGAATCAAAAGTACGCTCGGATTTCTGGTAATCGCCGTTGACGTGGATGGAAGCATCCGTCAGCTGTACGGTGCCTTCGTATACTTTGCCGTCCAGTGTATAGATACGGCAGTTCTCGGTCTCGATATTGTTGGCGTTTAAACCGCCGACCTTGGTCAGACGGAGACATCCGTTGCTCTTGATCTCTGCCACCATGCCGCCCAGCGTGTCTACGTGGGCCATGGTCAGAACCGCGTTGCCTTTACCGCCGATCTCTACGAGAACGCCGCCCTTTTTGGTCTTGACCGGTTTGTAGCCGAGGCGTTTGTACTCTTCGCAGAGATAGTCCGTTACCTTTTCGGTGAAGCCGGAAGGACTGTCGATGGCCAGCAGGGCTTCGGCCTGTTTTAAGATATATTCGATATATTTCTTTTCTTTTTTCATGTTAATACGCATGCCTTTCTATTACCTGCAAAGTCTGTGCAGCAGGCATTATTTTCGATCCACAGGACAGCAGCCCGGATCAGATCCGAGGCATCATAGCCTCTACCAGCTTGGCGGAGTGCAGAGCTGCGGCCTTTTCAAAGGTAGGATAATCCATCTCGGCACTGTCATCCGCTTTGTCGGAAATGGCACGGATGATGACAAAGGGAATACCGTTCAGGTAAGCGCCGTGGGCAATGGAAGCTCCTTCCATCTCGGCACAATCCCCCTGAAACTCTTTGATCAGGCGGTTCTTGACCTCTTTGCTGGAAATAAACTGATCTCCGCTGACCACACGTCCGGTATGAACGTGAATGTCCGGATTGACCTCCTGACAGGTGCTGACAGCCACCTCAATAAGATGCTCATCTGCAAGAAACTCCCGGCAGCCTAACTGGGGAACCTCTCCGGGCTTGTAACCGAAAATGGTGGCATCCACATCATGGTGCAGGGCATCCTTGGAGATCAGGATATCTCCGATGTCCAGAGCGGCGTTCAGAGAGCCTGCCACACCGGTATTGATGATGGCGGTGACCTGAAAAAGATCTGCCAGGATCTGTACGCAGAGAGCGGCATTGACTTTGCCGACACCGCTGCGGACGATGACTACGGGAGTGCCGTTCAGGGTACCCTCGTGAAATTCCATATTTGCCTTGGTAGTGATATTGGTGGTGGTCATGTGGGCTTTGAGAGTCTCTACTTCTAGCTCCATGGCACCGATGATTCCGATTTTTTTCATGTGTGTTTTCCTGTTCTTTCTTAAAATAATCAAATTCTATGATGCCTACGGATTGTTCCGTGCTACGCACTCCCACAATCCTACCCCGATGTTCGCATATCGTGAGATTATCATCTCACTTTTATGCTCATATCGGGGGCGGGTTCCAAGGTCTTTCACCCACTTATGAGCGAGCTCATGTGGGCTTAGACCTTTTAACCCTGGCATCATTTCATTCCGGATATACCAGACGGCTGTCGTCGATGCCGTACAGCACATTATCCAGATAGCGTTTTGCCAGATAGTTGGCCATGCCCAGATTCATGTCCAGATAGTTGCCGCAGTCTTTGGGAGAAGAACCGGGTACCTCACCCTTGTAATCCCGGATGAACTCAAACATTTCCACCATCAGGGGAACGATATCTTTCGAAGAGAGATCTCCGGCCAGCAGCAGGTAGAAGCCGGTACGGCATCCCATGGGACCGAAGTAGACGGTCTTGTCCTTGTATTCCGGATGATTGCGCAGGAAAGTGGCACCCAGATGCTCGATGGTGTGTACTTCTGCGGTATTCATTACAGGCTCTTCGTTGGGGCTGGTCATACGCAGGTCAAAGGTGGTGATGACTTCCGCACCGATGTGATCCTTGCGGGATACATAGACACCGGGCTGAAGCTTGATATGGTCAATGGTAAAGCTGGCTATTTTTTCCATGATATTCTCCATTCCGCACAATCTTTCAGGTTAATAATTGCGCTTTTTCTCTGCATAGTATACACTAATTTGGTAGAAAAGAAAATAGCCGGAGGAATAAGAGTATGAAGCATTCAGCGGAATATTATATAGAGCATCTGGAAATGGAGCCCCATGTGGAGGGCGGTTATTTCAAGGAATGCCTGTTGGAAAAAGAAGAGAGGAACCTGTGGAGCAGTATTTACTTTATGTTGGCGAAGGGGGAAGTGTCCCATTTTCATCGGCTGAAATCGGATGAGGTGTGGTATTACCATGACGGTAACGCATTGACCATCTATATGATCGATGAGGCCGGAAAACTCACAGCAGCAAAGCTGGGGCTGGATCTGGAGAAGGGAGAAGTCCCACAGGTGCTGGTTCCGAAGGGAATGATCTTCGGGTCTGCCATGGAGGAAAAGGGCTTCAGTCTGGTGGGTTGTATGGTTTCCCCCTGTTTTAGATATGAAGAATTTGAACTGTTTGACCGGAAGGATTTACTGGAAAAATATCCGGAACACAGAGAAGTGATCCTGCGTCTGACCCGTGAGTAAGCGCTTACATTCACAAAGTAGCGTGATAAAGCGTTGCAATCTGTCATTTTGTGTGATATACTGGCGGAGCATGCAGGTAATTGCATGTAAAATAACAGGTTATGAGAGGGAAAAAAATGAAAAAATTTGCTGGAATTATTGTAGCAACCATGTTGGCATTCAGTCTGGTAGGCTGTGGTCCTGTAGACAGTGCAATTCAGAACATTGCAGGCGGCTCTTTAGGCAACAGCGGTGTTGTAACCGCAGATGATGACGGTTATGCGGAAGGACGTATCGGAGATGTTATGAAGACTTACTTCTTCAACTATTCCGTAAACAGTGCATACACCTGCAACGAGTACGAAGGGTATACTCCTTCCGAAGGCAACAAGCTGTTGGTGGCAGAAGTAACTGTTAAGAACACCGACCGTTCTACTGTTACCATGTATGATACCGATTTCCAGGTACAGTGGGGTGACGATGATAATGATGACGCATACGATGCACCTATCACCTACTATGGCAACACCGTAAGTGATGAGCAGCTACCGGAGGAGTATGATCTGGCTGTCAATGAAGAGAGAACCGGTCTGCTGGTATTTGAAGTACCGGAAGATTCCAAGGATTATTCCATTTCTTATCTGGAGCAGTTCTCCAATGACACTGAGGGAGATGTGTTCTTCGTATTCTTTACTGCAAAGGATAAGTAAGATCGGCGATATTGCCTGTGAAAATAAGGATCGGAGTACTGTAGATCGCAGTGCTTCGGTCCTTTTTACAGTTTATTTTTAATTTATAATTATATAATTTTTCCTTAATTGACATACTAATATATGCGTGTTATAGTACAACTAGAACAAGGGAGAGGAAGAAAGATCAAGAGATTGATCGAAGAACCTCTGACCGGTTCCGAAATTCTCCGGTAGTTGCCGGAGGATGGAAAAGGTAAGATGTATCGCAGATACAGACATATGTTTAATAGAAAAGGAGAGATGACTTATGTTATTACCTAGCATTTTTGGAGAGAACTTATTTGATGACTTTTTCGATGATGTACCTTTCTTTGACAACAGAGCAGAGAATCAGATAGAGAAGAAACTGTATGGCAGACATGCACACAATGTAATGAAGACCGATATTAAGGAGACCGATAACGGCTATGAACTGATCGTTGATCTGCCCGGCTTCAAGAAAGATGAGATCAAGGTATCTCTGGAGGATGGTTATCTGACCATCGAGGCTGCCAAGGGTCTGGACGAGGATGAGCAGGAGAAGAAGTCCGGTAAGTACATCCGTAAGGAGCGTTATGCCGGTGCCTGCCAGCGTAGCTTCTATGTAGGCGACAATCTGACCCAGGAGGATATCAAGGGCGAGTTCAAACATGGTATCCTGACCCTGAATGTTCCTAAGAAGGAAGCAAAGCCTGCCGTAGAGACCAACAAATACATCGCTATCGAAGGATAACCCTTTGCAAAGGAAGAAGGCCGTTGCCCGTGAGGGCAGCGGTCTTTTTGTGTCATATAAAATATCAGGATAACTGTCTCTTCCGAAGCACGGCCCGTTCCTTTTTCACGATATACTGTTCCAGGCCCGGGACGGGGTTGTTCAGGCGGCAGCCGTAGAGAAACAGTCCGTTTTCCAGTTCCTGTTTTCGGGCTACAAGACCGTAGAGATGAAAGTTGAAGGTCTCGGTGGAGTCTTCCATATGGTCATTTAATACCGTATGGATGGTCTGATTGACGTTCAACTGCAAATCTTCCCTGGTGACAACAGAAAATCCGTTGCAGCTGATGTCCTTAATAATGGCATCATGAGCTGCGCGGTTCAGTCCGCATTGGATCGAGGACTCGATGCCGACGTAACAGCGGTAGCTTTGTCTGCGGTTGTAGGTCTTGCTTCCGGCAATGGTGAAAACGGTATAGCAAAGTGTCCCGTCGGATCGTTTTACTACATTGGTAGTGACGTTTTTAAACAGTTGTGGCTTCTCTTCGGGAATTGTGACAATAAGGTCTACCACGAGTCCCTTTCCCCGGAAAGATATAATTTTGTCATCCGCAAATACCCCTTCGGCCAGCAAAGTATGCCTGTGGGGATATACTTCAAGAATCCGGGATTCGAATTGAAGCTGTTCGGTATTTAAGTTAATCAGAAAGCTAAGGGATAATCCTGCTGTCAAGTCATCGATCTGCATAATCCTGTGGTCTCCCGTCGTTCATTTCATTCATTTAATTTACCATCTTAGCGTTCGGATAGATGCGTTCCATCCGGGCATCCGGGTAATGGTCATCTAAAAATTGTTGTAATCCGTTGAGTTCTGTGGTCTCCACCGAATAGGAAGCGTCGTTACGCTCGGTGTATCGGGCAAGCGCCAAAGCGGAAATCAGCATATTGGCAATCATGAATACGATTAATATATTACAGAGGATCGTGCCGGGTTTCTTCGGAATCTTTTCGATCCAGTCGGACAGCTTCGGATAGATCAGTTTCAGCCAGACCACAGCAGCAATGCCCCAGAAAAAGCAATACAATAAATTAATACGTCCCCCAAGGTTAAAGGCAAATCCGCTGTAATCCCAGAAAATGGTACCGAAGACCATTTCCGTGAAGACACTGCAGATATATTCGTAGGCGCCGCCTAACAGGGTTCCGGCCAGAAAGATGGTTCCGTCACTCTTATTGCGGTAGCGATAGAGCAGCAGGGTAAGGAAGGCACAGCCCAGTCCCCATACGATACTGAAAGGCCCATAAATCACACTGCTGCGGCTCATCCAGACTCCTGCGGTGATGCGGCAGAAGATCGTTTCTGTAATATCCCCTAAAAATGCACCGATGAAAAACAGGGAAAAAAGTTTATAAAAACTGCAGCCTTCAGCAAAAACAGTGGACTTTTTGCGCTCTGTCCGTTCCTTGATCAGAGTTTCCAGATTGATGGCGGGATAGGACTTTTGCAGACGCTTCTGGATGTGGCGGGTCATGGCATTTTCCAGGAAACGGGAAGTTTGCCCCAGACTCTCCGTGATCTGATCCAGTCGGGCTGTCTGTTTTTCCGATACGATTTCCGCCCGGTGTTTTGCCTGTACCTGTAAGCTTACCGTGGACAGAGCGGAACCGGCGGCATCCAACAGCAGCAGTCCTCCCAGTACCAGAAGGAGCACTACGGAGAGAACGTGGGGGATGCGGTCAAACAGCCTGCACAGCAACGGATCCGTGAACATGACCGTAACAACGCTTAAAACGCCCCACAACAGAGAAAACGGCAGACAGATGTAACCGCCCACATTATAACGAAAACGGGAATAATCCCACAGCTTCTTTTTATAGACCTTTTCGAAGAACATTCCCGTGAAATATTCCAACAGAGAGGCCAGCACAAAGCCACCCAGGAACAGGAAGAACGGTGAAGCGGTAAGTTCCGGCAGGAAGATCTCGAACAATACGGCACCGAAACCGTAGATCGGACACAGCGGCCCGGCCACGAAACCACGATTCACGAATTTCCGGTGCTGCACCGCGGCAGCACATACCTCGATACACCATCCAATAAAGGAATAGAAGAAAAACAGCCAGAACAGGGATAACCAGGATATTACCATAAGGACACCTCTTTCGTCAAACTTTGTCGAACATTGTCATGTACCATCATATCACAATGACAGAGGTTGTACCATCATTATATCTTCTTACGATCCTGCTGCTTGGGGACAAACTCAATTTTTAAGGTCATATTCATGCTGTCGGCAATGCGCTTTAACAGTTGAATGGTAGGATTTCGCAATCCATTTTCCAATTTACTGATATCACCCTGATCGATTCCGGTAAGTTCGGCTAATTGTTTTTGCGTGAGATTCTGAGATTTCCGGGCTTCGATCATAGAGCGGATAGCTTCCCTTTCCGGCTGAAGTGCATTATATTCCTGCACAAATTCCAGATCGTTCATTTGTTCATTGAGAAATACAGATAAATCACTCATTTGCTAAGCGTCCTTTCTATGTATTCATTTTTTCTTGATTTTGCCAGCTCTAGTTCCCTTTTAGGGGTTTTGTCATATTACCTCCTTAGTATATGGAATATATCCCATATTGCCAAATGCAAAAAATTTACAAATAAAAATAAAATGGGAAAAGTGACCGAACGGTCATAAGAAATTTTACAAAATGACATTAACATATAATATACAGAAAGTCAATAATATGGGTATTACTATAGAAAAATGTACAAATAGCATTAAAAATATGTTGGAAAAGTGTACAAAAACCGCCTAAAATATTGTGGAAAAGCGGAAAGCGTGGCATGCAAATTTGATCTGAGTGCAATCCAGTAGAATAGTAATATAGCAAAAGCCTGAGAACTTCTGATAAGAAGAAGTCTCAGGCTTAAAAAAAAGTTTTGGAATTGGTAAAAACGATTGCACCCCTTACAGGAAAATGGTACCATAAGGGTTAAGAGAGCATGATCCGGAAAAAGAGAAAATAGCGGTAAAAATTAACGATAACGAAAGAACCAGGGGTGGTTGCGTGAAGAAAAAATTAGTTGCTGTGACTTGTGTTCTGATGCTTTGTCTGGGACTGATCGGCTGCGGAACCGAACGGACCGACAAAACGCAGGAACTGATCCGGGGAGCAGCTCCGGGGTATAATGACGGACTCATCCGGGTAGGAATGATACAGACAGGAAAAGAATCCGACTGGAGAGATGCCAATACCAACGATTATCTGAATACCTTTACAGAAGAAAGAGGCTATGACCTGATCTACATTGACGGCAATTCCAACTCGGAACGCCAGGTAAAGGCCATGTACGACCTGATTCAGCAGAAGGTAGATTACATTATCCTGCAGCCCATTGTGGAGACCGGATGGGAGGATGCCGTACATGCCGCGAAAGAAGCGGGAATCCCTGTCATTGTAGCGGATCGTAAAATTGCGGTAGATGAGGAGGAATATGTATCCTGGATCGGTTCGGATTTCGAAGAGGAAGGACAGAAAGCCGTAGAGTGGCTGGAACAATATTTAGCAGAGCAGGGACGGGAAGAGGAACCCATAAATATTGTTTTACTGGAGGGAACTGAAGGAGCCACCGCCGCCATCGGGAGAACCAACGGTATTTTACAGGGAGTGGAGGAACATCCGAACTGGACGATCGTAAACCGGGGATGTGCCAACTTTACCCAGGGAGAAGGTCAGACCTATATGGAAAATCTTCTCAGTCAAGGAAAGGTGAAGGATATTGATGTGATCATTTCGGAAAATGATAACATGATATTCGGTGCAATGAAGGCTCTGGACCGTAACGAAATGAGTTATGGACCGAAAGGTGACATTATTATGATCTCCTTTGACGCTCTGCATGAAAGCTTTGAAAATATGATTGCCGGAAAATTGCATGCATCCGTGGAATGTAATCCACTGCTGGCATCCACGGTGGAGACGGTCATTGAGGAACTGGAAGCCGGCAGAGAGGTGAAGAAAATCTATAACACCGAGGAAAACATCTATACCTATGAAAATGCGGCTGACTATATAGATCAGAGAAAGTATTGATTTCTGAGGATTGCAAATGAAAAAATCATTAAAATATAAAATTGTTCTGGCAATTGTTATCGTAGCGTGCATTATGAACGTAAGCTTTATATTGGTAAACTACGTCAATTATATGAATGTTAACCGGGATTACACGGATTCTCTGGCACAGACGGTGGCCAATACCTGTCGTCTGGTGGTAGACGGAGACAGTGTGACAGGGTATCTTGGCAATCGGCGAAGGAATACTGCTTATTACGAAGTATGGAATAAACTGATCGATTATAAAAACACCAATGAAAATGTGCTGCAGATCAGCGTGATGAATTTTACCGATGGCGGGGGCTGCTATGTATATGATACGGATCTGACGGAAAACGGCGCATTCTTAGGGGATATCCGCCCTTATGATATGATACAGGAGTCAGTAAAAGACGATCTGATCGCATGCAGGGAAATAGAACCGTTAGAATATAATGGCAGAAGTGATTATTATATTCCGTTGAATTCCTCCTACAACATTCCGGTTGCTTATATTATTGTGGGTATTTCCACGGAAAATGTCAGAATGGAACAGCTGACCTATTTAGGGTATATCACGCTCATTGTTACGGCGACCACCGTATTTTTCGGGATCTGTCTGATCCGGTTTATGCAGCACAGTGTGCTGGAACCCTTAAATGCCATGTCTATAGCGGCCTCCAGCTATTCCGGCGCTGTTTTGCAGGATGGTAAGGAATCTCCTATCAGCCGGATGAACATTACAACAGGAGATGAACTGGAGCGGTTATGCGAGTCTATGAAGAAGATGGAGCATGATATCATTGCGTCCGGTGCGCAGCTTGCCATTGCTGACTGGAACAGCAATCATGACAGCATGACGCAGCTATATAATAAGAGATATTATAAGGAGCAGTTAAGAGAACTACAGGATGACAGCACCATAGGGGTGCTCTATTTCGATATTGATAATCTGAAAAGGATGAATGACACCTTTGGACATGAAAAGGGTGATGCTGTGATCCTGAAAGCGGCAGAATTCATCCGGGGATATCTCTCGGAGCGGGCAAGCGGTTTCCGTATCGGCGGTGATGAATTCGTAATGCTGATCAGAGACTGTACAGAAGAAAAAGTGCGGGAACTGGTAAGCACGATGTATGGAGATGAGAGAGGTAACTTATCGGATGTCACGGCAGAGTTTTACTGCCGCCTTGCAATCGGCGGAGCCTTTCGCAAGACGGGAGAAACTCTGGAAAATACCATAAAACGGGCAGATGACGAGATGTATAAGAATAAACATTCCGTGAGAGGAACCTAAGGCTCCTCTACCGGACAGTCATTCGGAAGTCGGAACCATTACCCTGCAGCCGGATCCGGTACAGATCGTGATCCCATGCTGTTTTCAGCCGGGCGTCCATGATGGGCAAAGTCTCCATAGCGGATAGAACTGCTCCCTCAAAAGCGGCAACCGCATCTCCGATGGCGATTTCTCCGGCAGATAGAACGATGGGTTTCTCATAAGTAATAAAATTAAGTACAACATCCTCTGCATTCGTGTGGTCTTCCAATACGACAGTGTTGGAGGACTTTTTTAATGTCACCTTCCGGACATAGGTCAGATCCGGCACAATAGCTTGTGCAGAGGGATAGGCAGCGGCCAGTTCCATGGAAATAGAAGGTTCGTCTCCGGTCAGTTTCGTAACCACATTTTCTGCACGGTATTCTTCGCCGTCCTTCTGATCTGTACCACAGATCGTAGGCAGGTTGTGATAGCCGGACTGCATGGTCCAGATCTCGTAGCGTCTGGGAGAGAAGGTCTTCCGGGTGTAGGTCTCCACACCAATGTCCGCCAGAACCGGCTGTCCGTTTTTGTATAAGGTAATGCTTCCGGTATCGTTATGATTGTGGCTGTCGGCGTTGTCTCCGGCTTTGACTGCCAGATCCAGAGCATCGGAATGAACAAGGAACAGTCCCACGCTGGGATAATAGACATCCCGATGGGAAAGGGTGGAGGAAGTATCCTGCTGCATCAGTTCTTCATAATGAAATGCGGTCTGCATCCGATAGAACAGATTTCCACCATTAACTTCATCGGTGATAAGCTGCCCTTGTCCCGCCTGAAAATCTTTTGCGGCAAACAGGCACAGATCCTCCTGCCCGGTGGCTTTGCCGAAGAGGTATTCCCGCACTCCGGCGCGCCCGGCGATGGGAGAACAGTCGGCAAAATTAAAATAATATTTATCGTCCACATGCACATTCAGAATATAGGCTGCGATATTTTTCACTTTGTCCCACTGGAACAGGGAGGCAAAATGTCCGCCAGTAACGGTGTTCAATACGGTCATGGCGCCGTACAGACATAAGCCGGCGTGACGATAGTACTGGGCTCCCTCTTCACAGCAACCGTCGGTGCCGTAGTCCTTGAGAAAATAATCGCAGCTTTCTGCGGCTTTACACAGAATTGCCTGTAATGTGACAACTTTGTCAGGCGTTCCTTCCGGCAGGAACAGCGGAGCATCCCCGCAAAGAGCACGTACCGGAGCAGCCAGCAGGGAGGACATCCCCGTACTCCAAGGCATCAGAAACGTGGTCAGCAACACATTCTGTGTACACCATACCGTCCAGTTACACATGGGCTCGTCCCCCTGCCCCATCCACCAGAAATGGGCAGTCAGATAGGGCAGCAGAATCCTACGTTTTAAATTGTCCTCAATGCAGGTCAGTACAAAAGGGCTGACGGCATTGAATTCCTCTTCTAACAGATAAGCCGCACAGGCCAGCAGTGCTCCTGTCTCGCAGGCGAACAGATCCATGACGGGTCTTGTGACATCTGGCAGGATCAGCTGCGGGGTATCCCGGATATAGGAATTGTGGGCCGGAAGCTGCCAGGCGGTCTCTTCGCAGATAGAGTAAATCCCATTGAGGATATTGTCCAGAAAACGTCCCTGATGCTCCACACATTCGGCCTGGATCAGGTCATTCAGGGCATTGCGTTTGCCGAAATAGAGCGCCTCGAAGGCGGCGCGGTCGCCATCTTTTTTGAAACGCATATAATCCGTGGCTCGGATCACGGGAAATTCATAGCCCAGCTTCGCTTCTCCGGCCTGTATCAACCGTTCCTTCAGAACCGACGGGAATGCTTCGTAAGCCTCCCGGTCTGCGGTCTTCGGAAAAGGTCGAAAAGGACGACATTCTCCCTGAAAGCTCTTTGCCGTTTCCCAAAAATGTTTTTCTATATTTACACTTTGCGAATTCATTTCCATAACCATACCCTTCCATATTCATAGTCCATAGTATCAGACAGTCCGCAATAGTATCTAACTGAACTTACTGTTCACATATTCCGTGGGAGAGACACCTTCCACCCGCTTGAATACCTTGCTGAAATAAAAAGCACTCTCAAAGCCCAGAGCTTCTGCGACTTCATAGACTTTCATGTTTTCCACTTCCAATAAACGTTTGGCTTCCGTGACCTTGCAGATATTGATATATTCGCTGAAGCCGGTGTCATTGTATTTGCTGAACAGCTGGCTTAAATAGTTCGGGCTGATGCCGAAGACTGCGGCCACTTCGTTCAGGGACAGCCGTTCGCTCACATGCTCGTTAATGTATTTCCGGACATTGGTTACGATATGATTCTTGTAGTCCTTTCGGCGGGTCTGGAACAGTTCGCACAGCTTATCGCAGAATGCCTGCAGCCACTGGATCACATGATCCACGTTGGACTGCTTATACAGGGAACGGTAGCCGTCCGGATCCTCGGCGAAGAAGCCGGAGACCGTGGATTCTCCGTCCTGTAGCAGGGAAATGGACAGATACAGGATATTGCCGGCGGCATCCAGCGCCTGCACATAATGTCCCGGATGATCCCGGAACAGATCGCAGAGGGTCTGAATCGTGTTCTTCAGGATATCCGGATCATATTCCTCGAAGGCCCGGGTGAGGTCATTCTTGAACAGGCTGATATTAAAGGAATTCCTGGCACTTTCCCGGGAATGGTCGGTTTCAAAAGCAACGATGGAAGTGTTGGCGTCCGTGTTCTGAAAGATCTGTCTTGCATACTGGTAGGAATCACAGATCGTGCCGGGGGTCTGCACCGGCAGACCGATACCGCAGCGCAGGGTAACATTATAATAATTTTGCAGGGTGTCACTGATGCTTTGCAGAATGTCCGTGAGGCTTTCCACATAATCATCGGTATCCGAGGGATCCGCAAAGCAGAAGATCAGCGCAAAATGCCGCAGATCCAAAGACAGCGCGTAAAGCGGCAGATATTTCCCGCCCAGTTCCCGGATCATTTGCAGGGAAGTGGTGAACAGAGAGATCTGTTGTTCCGCAGACAACTGGTCGGCCTGGGGACTGAGGATCTCGCCGTAGCAGCAGATGTAGGCACCGTAATCGAAATTCAGATTCAGGTCCCGGCTCTGCAGTCGAAACTGTTCTTCGGATTCGAACAGGTCATGTAGCAGACTGATCAGGAATTTGTCGTAAAAAGGGTGGATATTTACGGAGGAAAGTTGTTTTTTACGGGACTGGGAGATCTGGGAAAGCACCCGGTCAATGGCGTTTTTTAATACCTCAGGTGTCAGTTCCAGCTTCACCAGATAATCGGAGACCTGATAAGCCAGGGCATCCCTTGCCATCTGGAAATCCTCGTAACTGGTAAGGATGATAAAATAAGGGCAGTTGTCCCCGTAGCGTTCTCTGCATACTTTTGCCAGTTCCAGACCGCTCATCACCGGCATTTTGATATCGGTGATCACAATATCCGGTGATTTCTCTTCGACGATTTTAAGGGCCGCCTGACCGTTCATGGCAGTGCCACAGATCTCAATATTCATTTCATTCCAGTTCAGCATGGAACGGATTCCCGCCTGAACCAGAGGCTCGTCATCTACAATTAATAACTGATACATACAATTCCTCATATCTTTCGGTAACCTGCACTCCCGGGTCGCAGGCATATATTGTGTGTAAAAATTTATTTTCGCACCGGGCTTCTTATTGATTGTGATCCAGAGGGCGATTGGGAATATGAATGGACATGGTGGTGTATTCGCCTTCTTTGCTTTCTATGGTAATGCCGTATTCCGCACCGAATTGATATTGCAGGCGCTTGTGTACATTGCTGACACCGATCTCCCGGAAGAAATCCGCCGAGCTGTCATCGTTGGAACTTAAGACCTGTGCAGCCTTTTCCGCAGTCATACCGACACCGTCGTCCGTCACATCGATGCGGATCCTGTCGGTGGTGTCAGGGGTCTCATAACCTACATGGATCTGAATGTGCCCGGCACAGCCCTTGGGTTCGATGCCGTGGAAGATTGCATTTTCCACCAGTGGCTGCAACGTGAATTTAATGATCTGGCTGTTGTATAAGGTTTCATCGTCTACCTGAATATCCATGGTAATGGTGCCGCCGTAGCGGTAACTCTGGATGGTAAAATAATTCTTAAGCAGAGACAACTCTTCCCGAATGTCGATAACCAGACTGGTACCTTTGGAGATACTTTTCAGCAACCGGGACAGGGAAGTCGTCATCTCTGAGATGCCGTTAGCCCCCTGTATGGTTGCCATCCATTTGATGGAATTCAGTGTGTTATACAGGAAATGGGGGTTGATCTGGCTTTGCAGCATTTTGTATTCCAGATCCTGTTTCTGTTTTTCATCTTCTAAGCGTCGCTCCATGAGCTGACATACATTTTCCGACAGATCATTGATCCCCCGGCCGATGTCTCCCAGTTCGTGATCCCATTCGATGGAAGGATCTCTGGAGAAATCGCCTCCGGCGATCCGCACCATGCGGGATTGCAGATGGGACACGGGGACGGTGATCATACGGTTCATCAGGAGCATCAGAACGATACCGATGGACAGGATACCGATCAGGATACAGGCCAGGATCCCAACGAAGAGAACTGCCTGATTGGTTCTTTCCGCGTGGGAAATGCTCTGACTTAGGTAGCAGTCGGGCATATCCAGAGAGGCGGTGACCAGGATCTGTTCTCCCCTGGCATTACTGTGGATCCGGGAGATCCGGGTGTCTCCGGTGAGAGAATAATTGGTCATATCTTCTTTCAGACTGTAGTCCGGTGTAAACTCCCGCAGGCCGTTATCTTCAAAAATATAAGTATGATCGGCAATCGTCAGATAGAGGTAACTGTCCTCCGGACAACTGTAATCTTTTAACGGAACGGTGAACAGATCCGTAGACACTTCTATAAATAAGTAGCCGGCCTGTTTGTTATTGTACTGATAAGTAATGGGACGAATGATGGGCAGCACCTTACGTCCGGCCCGGTGAAAAGGATCTGCAATGATACCGGTCGAAAAATCATAGTCCTCCGCTGTCAGTAACTCTTCATAATAGGGAAGAAGCGGAACCTGTTCGGACAGGTTCGTCGTAGAAGAGTAGGTGGCTGCTACCACCTGCAGGTAATGTTCCTGAGAGACAATGGCTATTCGCGGCATATAATTGGAGGCACCGTTCCGGCTGCATTCTTCGCTGAAAGAATCATAGGTAGATACCGACAATACCGATCCGGGATTCGGATTGTGCTCAATGTATTTGGCAATGCCGGAATCCGTCTGACAGTAGCGTACCAGACGGTAGACATCATTGATACTGGAATCCATGGATTCCGATAACAGCCGCAGGCTGGTCTCGGTAGACTGGATCAGTGTGTTCTGTAAGTAGTGTTGGAAAATATAGTAGCTGAACAGGCTGATCAAAAGGCACATTCCCAGGGTCGCGCTCAGAGTGAATAGTAATATGCGGTTTCGTATGCTTTTAGAGTGAGAAACAGTCTTTTTCATGCATTTAGTATAACATAACAGGAGAAAAACGGTAGTTAAAAAAACAAGATGCTAAAAAAAGTGCATGTTAAAATAAAAAAATACATTTTTAGAAAGCACTTTCAGAAAAAATGTGAACAAATTATGAAAAATTGTGAATATAATTATAAATTTTTCCATGTTATGTCACAGTCTTTTTCGTTATACTTTAGTTACAGTCAAGGAACCGATACAAAACGGAACCGGGGCACACGTAACACAGTATCAAAATTAACAGGAGGGTTTACATGAAAAAGAAAGTATTAAGTTTAGTACTGACAGCAGCAATGATGACTACCATGCTTGCAGGATGCGGCAGTTCCGACAACGGCAGCACAACAGCTTCCACCGGTGAGGCACCCGCAGCAACAACTACAGAATCTACGGCAGCAGCTTCCACCGAAGCAGCACCCGCAGAAGAAGTTACTTTAAAGTGGGCAATCTGGGATCAGGAGACCACACAGTACTGGGGTGACATTAAGGAAGCATATGAAGCATCTCATCCCGGTGTGACCATTGAAATGGTTGACCTTGGTTCTACCGATTACATGACCGTTCTGGCAACCGAGCTTTCCGGCAGCGGATCCGATTTCGATGTGGTAACCATCAAGGATGTACCCGGATACGCAACACTGGTACAGAAGGGATCCATCCTCTCTCTGGATGATTACATCTCCAAGGATGGCGTAGACTTAAGCAAATACGCAGGTGTTACCGACCAGGTAACTGTAGACGGAAGCCTGTATGAACTGCCTTTCAGAAATGACTTCTGGGTACTGTTCTACAACAAGGATCTGTTCGACGCCAAGGGTGTTGCTTATCCTACCAACGATATGACCTTTGAAGAGTACGATGCTCTGGCAAGAGAGATGACTGATACCACCTTTGGTTCCCAGGTATACGGTGCTCATTACCACACCTGGAGAAGTGCAGTTCAGCTCTTCGGCGTTCTGGACGGCAAGCACACCATCCTGGATGGCAACTACGATTTCTTCAAGCCTTATTATGAAATGGTTCTGAATCAGGAAGCTGACGGCGTATGCAGAAAGTACACTGATCTGAAGACCGAAGGTTTACATTATTCCGCAGCATTCTCCGGTGGAGATGTAGCTATGTTGAACATGGGTTCCTGGTTCATCGCAACCATGATCTCCAATTTACAGTCCGGCGAGTATGATTCCAGCCTGTGCGGCAACTGGGGCATCGTTAAGTATCCTCATGCTGAAGGCGTAGAGCCCGGTTCTACTCTGGGTACCATTACCGGTCTGGCAGTTACCACCGCAAGTGATACTCCCGATGCATCCTGGGAATTCGTTAAGTGGGTAAGCGGTGAAGAAGGCGCAGCAGTTATGGCTTCCAGCGGTAACTTCCCTGCACTGATGACTGACGAAGTAGTAGGCATGATCTCCGGTCTGGAAGGATTCCCCACCGATGAAGCCAGCAAAGAGGCTCTGACCGTATCCAACCTGTACCTGGAAGTTCCTTACGCTCCCAACGTATCCGAGATCAACTCCGTTCTGGATTCCTATCATGGAAGTATCATGACCGGTGAGATGAGCATTGATGACGGTATTGCAGCAATGAACAAGGCAGTAGCTGATATCCAGGCTCAGTAAGTAAGATCTTCCTTATAAAGTATTGAATGTTGAATAAGATACAGGGGTCGTACCTACGACCCCTTTCTTATCAAAAAAAGACGCAAAAGATGACACAAAAAGCGTTTGAAAGGAGAATTGTTATGCGGAAATTAAGCCGTCAAACCAAAAGAGATCTGGTGGCCTACTCCTTTATTGCACCTAACTTTATCGGTTTCTGCGTATTTACCCTGATCCCCATTATTTTTGCCTTTGCCCTTGCTTTTATGAAGTGGGACGGAAGTAATCCGATCCAGTGGGCAGGCTTAAGCAACTTTACAAGACTGTGGAAAGATACCTTCTTTATCGCAGCATTTAAAAACACCATTATTTATTGTGTCGGTACCGTGCCTCTGACCATGATCGCATCCCTGGCACTGGCTATCGTGTTAAATCAGAAAGTAATAGGAAGAGGCATTTTCAGAACCCTTTCCTTTTTCCCATATGTAGCATCTCTGGTAGCAATCACCGCAGTATGGAAAATGCTGTTCCATCCCTCCAAGGGACCTGTGAACAACATTCTGCTGAATGTCTTCAACGTGCCGCAGGATCAGCTTCCCCAGTGGTTCACCGGTGGACTGGTACTGTTCTCCATGATCCTGTTCAGCGTATGGAAATACATGGGCTACTACATGGTCATCTATCTGGCAGGTTTACAGGGTATCTCCTCCGAACTGTATGAAGCAGCCAGCCTGGATGGTGCGAATACCTGGCAGAAGTTCCGTTATGTCACCTGGCCGCAGTTGTCTTCCACGACATTCTTCGTAGTAGTCATGCTGACTATCAACTGCTTTAAGGTTTACGATATCGCTATCATGCTGGCAGGCGGCGGAAGCGGAGAACTTACCACCTCAGCAACCGTTCTCGTATACTACATCTATCAGAAAGCATTTATTGACTGGGATCTGGGCTACTCCAGTTCTGTAGCAATGGTACTGTTCCTGATGGTACTGTTCGTAACGATCATCCAGTTCCGCGGTCAGGCAAAGAGGGAGAAAGCATAATGGCAATCTTGGCTTTGAAGGTTCTCGATAAGGACAGCAACACCATCTGCGTCAGCAGTGGTGAGGACTTCGTGGATCTGGTCTGCACCCATACCTATGAAGAGGGTGACCGGATCGTACTGGAGACCGATGAGAAAAATATACATGTACATTTACAGGTGGATGACGCACTGGGAGATGCTTTCGTGTACATAACCGACAATGTATCCTATTATGTCCCCTTCGGAGAAAAAAGGATCAGCATGTCCCCCAAGGTATTTACCGGCAACAAGCATTATCTCTATGCGGAAGTGGCAAGAGAAGATGAGATTACAGCCTACCGGAATCTGGCATTAAATCCGGCGGACCAGCATAGGGATGTGCCCTGTTATCCCCACGCCACAGCCAATGTGGAGACCAGAGGCGAGAGCGTATTCGCGGCGAAAAACGCCATCGACGGTGTCCGGGCGAACCGCTCCCATGGAGAATGGCCCTACGAATCCTGGGGCATCAACATGCAGGATGACGCTGCCATGAAGCTGGATTTTGGCAGACCGGTACTGGCAGACAAGATCGTGCTGTACACCAGATCCGATTTTCCCCATGACAACTGGTGGCAGCAGGTAACGATAAGATTCTCCGACGGCACGGAGCAGGAGTTCTCCTTAGAGAAAAGCAACAGAGCACATGTACTGCCGATCCCCGAGAAAGAGATCACCTGGCTGGAGCTTTGTAACCTGATCAAAGCAGAAGATCCATCCCCCTTCCCGGCACTGAGTCAGATCGAAGTGTACGGCAGGGTAAAATGTTAGGAGGCGCACAGATTATGAAATCAGCACATAAAAAAGCCGTTTTGGGCAAAGTGATCGTATATGCGATTCTGATTCTGATCGCAGTGGTCATGATTATTCCTTTCCTGTGGATGCTTTCCGCATCCATTAAGAGCGACAGAGAAGTATTCCAGATGAATCCGTTTGTATGGATCCCCGCCAATCCCAAATGGGATAACTACGTGAAGATCTGGACGAAGATTCCTTTTGGCAGATTCGTGGGTAATACGGTATACTTAACATTGATCGTAACATTTTTACAGTTACTGACCAGTAGTTTTGCAGCATATTCTTTTGCAAAGCTGGACTTCCGTCATAAGAACGGACTGTTCCTGGCATACATTGCTACCATCGCAATGCCCTGGCAGGTATACATGGTACCTCAGTTCATCATGATGAGAAGAATGGGGCTGAACGATAAGCTTCTTGCGATGATCTGCCTGCAGGCGTTCTCCGCTTTCGGTGTATTCATGATGAAGCAGTTCTATGAAGGCATTCCCGATGATCTGTGCGAAGCCGCCAGAATTGATGGTATGAGTGAGTACCGGATCTACGCCAGCATTATGCTGCCGTTGTCGAAACCGGCATTGTCCACACTGACGATCTTCACCTTCGTGGCTACCTGGAACGACTATCTGGGACCCCTGATCTATTTGAAGAGTCAGGAGAAGAAGACCATTCAGTTGGGATTGAAAATGTTCATCAGTCAGTACTCTTCCGATTACGGTCTGATCATGGCAGGATCGGTATTGTCACTGATCCCGGTACTGATCGTGTTCCTGGTATTACAGAAATACTTTGTAGAGGGCGTTGCTTCTACAGGACTGAAGGGATAACAATGTATTTTCACAAGCCTGTGCCGGTTCCATGTCACAGGCTTGTGTGATAAAGAAAGGGTAACTATTCAGAACCCCATTCGCAAAATCACCTCTATGAGGCTTTACTTTTGCTCATGTGGTTACCTCGCCATATAAAACTGTTTATCTGCCTGAATGCGAGCATTCGCAGAACACAGTTTTGCATGGCTCTGAATAGTTACAGAAAAGGGAAAAATTATGATAACATTTGACGAAAAGAACTATCCGCAGATCACAGATGCGGAGATCAAAGATGCATTGCAGTTCTCTACCGAGCAGGTGATCCGGGATCTGCCGGAATTTACCGACCAGTTCCAGAAGGCTTACAGTGAGAACGGTTTCTACCAGCCTATTCCGAATAACTACTGGACCTGCGGGTTCTGGACCGGAGAGATCTGGCTGGCTTACGAATATTCACAGGACGAGCGCCTGAAAAAAGCGGGCGAGGTTCAGGTAAAGAGCTTTTTGGACCGTATTGACAATAAGATCGAAGTAGACCATCACGATATGGGATTTCTGTATTCCCCTTCCTGCGTGGCAGCGTATAAGCTGGTCGGCAGCAAGGAGGGCAGGGAAGCGGCTATCAAGGCAGCAGACCAGCTCATCACCCGTTATCATCCCATAGGCGAATTCATTCAGGCCTGGGGACCCATGGATGCTCCGGAGAATTATCGTCTGATCATTGACTGCCTGTTGAATCTGCCTCTGTTGTACTGGGCATCCGATGAGACGGGGGATCCGAAATACCGTGACATCGCTGAGAAGCACATCCATACGGCAGTGGCCAATGTGATTCGTGAGGATTATTCCACATGGCATACTTTCTTCTTCGATATGAAGACGGGAGCACCGGATCATGGTGCCACCTGTCAGGGCTATCGCGACGGTTCCGCCTGGGCGAGAGGTCAGGCCTGGGGCGTCTACGGTATGGCACTGGCTTATCGTTATACCGGAAGAAAAGAATATATCGACCTGTTCCGGCATGTAACAGAGTATTTTCTGGAACATCTGCCGAAGGATCTGGTGCCCTACTGGGATCTGGAGTTCACCGACGGGGATGACCAGCCGAGAGATTCTTCCTCAGCATCCATTGCCGCCTGCGGTATGCTGGAAATGGCGAAATATCTGGAGCCGGAAGAGGCAGAGCATTATATTACGTTGGCAAAACAGATCATGCGGTCTGTCTATGACAATTATGCCGTAAAGGATCCGAAGGAATCCAACGGACTGGTGCTGCACAGCACCTATTCCAACCATTCCCCTTATAATACCTGTAATCATTATGGCGTGGACGAGTGCAACTCCTGGGGAGATTACTTCTACATGGAGGCACTGACCAGACTGTTAAAAGACTGGAGGGAATACTGGTAAAATGAATTTACATACCAAAAAAGATTTTCAGGATTGTATGTTATCTATCTTAGAGCCGCTAAAGCCTTATTACAGTGAGGAAAAGGCGAGACTGACGCTGGGCGTTACCATGGCACATTATGACATCGGTGCCACATGGATGGAGGCATTTTCCAGACCCTTATGGGGACTGGTGCCCTTCTGGGCAGGCGGCGGAAAAGAGCCGGAATTTGAAGAGATCTACCGCAAGGGTCTCACTGCCGGAACCGATGAGAAGAATCCGGAATACTGGGGAGAATGCACTTCCTTTGATCAGAGATTCGTGGAGATGGCAGCCATTTCCTACGGCATTATGTTCGCTCCCGAGGTGGTATGGGATCCCCTCACGGAAGAGCAGAAGGAAAATCTCTGCAATTACTTAAATAAGATCAATGAGCATCCCCTGCCGGTCTGCAACTGGATTCTCTTTGCCGTACTGGTGAATATCGCCATGAAAAAGGTGGGACGCCGGTACAGCCCCGAGATGCTGGAGGAATATCTGGAAGGACTGGAGACTTTCTATCTGGGCGAGGGCTGGTATCAGGACGGAGATTCCGGACAGAAGGACTATTATATTTCCTTTGCCATTCATTTCTACAGCCTGATCTATGCCGTGATCATGGAAAAGGACGATCCGGAGCGGGCGAAGAAATACAAGGCGAGAGCCATGGAATTCGCAAAGCAGTTTATCTACTGGTTCGATGAAGAGGGCGAGGCCATTCCTTTCGGCAGATCCCTGACTTATCGCTTTTCACAGGTAAGCTTTTTCAGTGTCTGCCTGCTGGCAGGACTGGAGCCGTTCCCTGTTCCCGTGATGAAAGGCCTGATCGCAAGACATCTGCGCAACTGGCTGAAGCGCCCAATCTTCGACAGAGATCATGTGCTGACTATCGGCTACGGTTATCCGAATCTGACCATGGCGGAGCGGTACAATGCTCCCGGCTCCCCTTACTGGGGCATGAAAGTATTTGCTTTTTTGCTGCTTCCCGACGATCATCCCTTCTGGAGTGCAGAGGAAGCACCCCTGCCGAAGCTGGCACCGGCTTGTCCTCAGAAATACGCAGACCTGTTTGTCTACCATTACGGCAATCACACCACCGCATTTGCTCCGGGTGTCTACAGCCCCAACGGACACGGACAGATCGTTGCAAAATATGGAAAGTTTGCCTACGATACCCGGTTCAGCATCAGCGTGGCAAAGTCCTGCTATGAACTGCATGAGAATGCGCCGGACAACATGCTGGCATTCTGGATCGACGGTTATGTCTATGTGCGCCGGATCTGCGAGGCATCGAAGATCACGGAGACCGGAGTGTGGTCGAAGTGGAGTCCTTATCCGGGCATCACGGTAGAGACCACGATCACCCCGGATGCCGGAGGCCACACCAGAGTGCACAAGATCACCAGTGAGATTGAGTGTGTGGCATATGACTGCGGATTTGCTGTCAGCAGAGGTGATTTTGAAGAGGTTGGCTTCGCAGAAAAGGTGGACGGTGTATCCGCCCAGGCCAGCAATGAATTTAGCAGTTGTACCGTCAGTGCGGTACCGGGTGAGAATGTGCAGGCCAACGAGTTAGCAGATAAGCCGCCCGTGGGTCACATGATCACCGTAGACCCCAACACCAACCTGCTCTACACCAAGACCAAGATCCCCGCAGTGAAATACCACATTCACAAAGGAACACAGGAAATCGTCACCAGAGTGGATGCGGAAGTCATCTGATTATTATATTATTATAGTTTCGAGCCTCGTTGATTTCAGGCAGCCATTCCGCAGGAATTATCTTAAGTTGAGTAATGGGCACAGATAGCTGATGTAAGCTATCAGTGCCCAATTATTTTGGAGGAGAGGGTACAGAGAATCAGAACAAGCCGTCAGTGCCCAATTATTTTGGAGGAAAGGGTACAGAGAATCAGAACAAGCCGTCAGTGCCCAATTATTTTGGAGGAGAGGGTACAGAGAATCAGAACAAGCCGTCAGTGCCCAATTATTTTGGAGGAAAGGGTACAGAGAATCAGAACAAGCCGTCAGTGCCCAATTATTTTGGAGGAGAGGGTACAGAGAATCAGAACAAGCCATTTGGTGCCCATTATCTTGGACGGCGAGGGTACATGAAAGGCGAAAAGGGATTGCTGTGCCCTTTTGCGCAGATTGGATATGATTCTATTGTTTAAATTTGGATAGTGGAAATCACAACATTTTTATGCTATCATACATATAACAGTAAGAGGTGATGGCTATGAAAATAGAACGTATTGATGACAAGACCGTAAAGTGCTTTCTTTCCAACGAGGAGCTGGAAGAGTACGATATTGATTATAAAGATTTTGTGACCCGCAGTGACAAGGCCAAAGAGGTGGTACAGGAGATCATCGAGCAGGCAGAGGAAGAGGTAGGCTATAAGCCGCCGAAGTATGCATTTGATCTACAGATCATGATGCTGCCGGATGAGGGACTGGTACTGGTATTCTCCGAGAAGGAACCGTTGGAGAATAAAAACGGGACGCAGCTGTTGCAGGCCTTACAGGAGATGAAACGGGTCTTCGAGGAAAAGAAAGCGGAGATCGGTGCCACTTTGGAAAAACAGGCCCGGGAGGAAGCTGCGAAAAGTGCCGGGAAAAAGAAGAGTAGAGGAAAGGCCGGGGAAGCGGCAAAGCCTCAGTTCGCAATTTTTGCGTTCCGCAATATCGGCAGAGTGATCGAATACGCCGCTGTATTACCGACGAACCTGCGGATCAACAGTACCCTTTACCGGATGGAGGACGGCACTTGTTATGTCTATGTGCAGAAGGGCAGCGCTTCCTACGAGCGTTACAGCAGAGCCTGCATTCAGGCCATGGAATTCGCCGGACTGTATGCCGCAGACGAACAGAAGATAAGATACCTGGAAGAGCATGGAGAATGTCTGATCCGGGAAAAAGCACTGAAAAAACTACGGGTGTAATACCGCCGCCATATCCTCCGGCAGCGGCGCGGTAAAGGCAAGTGTTTCCCCGTTGATGGGATGGCGGAAGGAGAGCTTCCACGCGTGCAGCGCCTGACGCCGTATGTGCTCCATATCCGGATGGTACAGATAATCTCCGATCAGGGGATAACCCAGATATTTCATATGGATCCGTATCTGATGGGTGCGGCCGGTCTCTAAGATGAGAGAGACTAGGCTGTGCCCGTTTTTTTCGTCCAGAACTTTGTAATGGGTAACAGCGGATTCTCCCTTCTCGAAATCCACGGTGCGTTCGATGATAGAGCCTTCCTTACGGCCCAACGGCGCTGTGATGGTCCCTTCCGGCGGCTGAACCGAGCCTTTCACAATGGCAAGATATTCCCGGGTGATGCCGGAAGCCGCTTTGTTGGCGATCATAGCAGACAGCATTCCGGCGCTGACATAATGCTTCGCTACGATGGTCAGGCCGGAGGTATCCCTGTCCAGACGATTGATACAGCGGAAGACAAAGGGACAGTTCTGCTGCTCGAAATAATACGCCAGAGCGTTGGCCATGGAATTATAATAATTGTTCATGGAAGGGTGGATCGGCATGCCGGCCGGTTTGTTGATCACCATGAGATCCGCATCTTCGTAGACAATATCTAACGGCAGATCCACCGGAGGAATTTTTTCCGAGGAACGCTCTTCCCGGATATGCAGCGTCAGGGTATCACCCGGCTGCAGAACATGATTCATAAAGCAAGGAACCCCGTTTGCCAGTACGGCATCAGGGTTCTTTTTTAGCTGCACCAGATTCTGTGAGGAGAAGCCCTTCTGCTTCAGAAAACGGCTGACCGGCAGGGGCGCTATGGAATTGTCCGCAATATAGGTAAGTGTTCGCTCCATGGAAAACTCTCTTTCTCTATGATTACCCATAATAACACAAGTTCTATCTATTTTGCACGCCGGAAATGACGGTACTTTTTCACAACTTGGGCAAAAACGGACAGTGCCCGGAGCAAATAATGTCATTTCGAAATCAACAGCGCAAGACTACAATAAATACAGAATCAGCGTAAAAGGGCGGTCCGTCCGCCCGAAAGGATGCATCGGAATACGAAGAAAGGTATGGTGGTAAGTATGGAAAAATACGCATGGCGGGGAAAAATTGTACCGGGAATGCAGGAGGAATATAAGAAGAGACATGACAATATCTGGCCGGAGATGAAGGAAGTTCTGGCAAACGCGGGAATCGTGAATTACTCCATCTGGATGCAGGGCGAGGAACTGTTCGGCTATTATGAATGTGAAAAAGGCGTCAATTATGCCGCAAAGGTACAGGCGGAGAGCGACGTGGTGAAAAAATGGGATGAATATATGAAAGATATTCTGATCATGGAAAAAGATCCTGTCACCGGAGCACAGCCGCTTCTGACACAGGTGTTCAGTTTCAGATAAGGGAGGCTGTGGATATCTTATGGGAAAATATTATCTGGCCGTGGATATCGGTGCTTCCAGCGGACGACATATTCTGGGACATCTGGAGAACGGCAAAATAGAGCTGGAAGAGATCTACCGTTTTGAGAACGGCATGGATCATAGGGACGGCAAGCTTCTATGGGATGTGGAGCGGCTGTTCGGAGAGATCGCTGCCGGCATGAAAAAATGCAAAGAGCTGGGAAAGATCCCGGTGAGCATGGCCATTGACACCTGGGCTGTGGATTATGTGCTGTTAGACGAAAAGGATCAGATTCTGGGGGATACCTACGGCTACCGTGACCATCGGACGGACGACATGGACGCAGAGACCGCGAAGATTCTGCCGGAGACAGAGCTGTATGCCAGAACCGGTATCCAGAAGCAGATCTTCAACACCGTTTATCAGCTGATGGCGGTAAAACAGCAGACTCCGGAACTGTTACAGCAGGCGAAGACCCTTCTTATGCTGCCGGATTATTTCGGCTTCCGTCTGACAGGCAATAAATTATCGGAATATACCAATGGCTCCACCACACAGCTGGTAGATCCTGAGACTTTCCAGTGGGATAAGGAGCTGATCCGGAAGCTGGGCTATCCGGAGGAGATCTTCCTGCCGTTGCAGATGCCCGGAACGAAAGTAGGACAGTTACTTCCGGAGATTCAGAAGGAAGTCGGTTTCGATCTGGAGGTGGTGCTGTGCGGAAGCCATGACACCGCATCTGCTGTAATGGCAGTACCTCAGACAGAGGGGGACGGCATCTACATTAGTTCGGGAACCTGGTCTCTTATGGGAATCGAGTCATTAAAACCCATTATCAACGAGGATGCGGCAGCAGCCAACTTTACCAACGAGGGTGGCTACGACCACCGGTTCCGCTTCCTGAAAAATATCATGGGATTGTGGATGATCCAGTCCGTAAGACACGAATATAAGGACGCTTACTCTTTTGCACAGCTGTGCGACATGGCGGAGGAAAGTAAGGAATTCTCTTCCAGAGTGGATGTGAACGATCAGAGCTTCCTTTCTCCGGACAGCATGGTGGAAGCCATCAAACAGTACTGTCAGAAGACGGGACAGCCGGTGCCGGAGACCGTGGGAGAACTGGCATCCGTGGTATATCGCAGTCTGGCGCAGTCCTACGGAGAGACGGTAAGCGGTCTGGAGAAGATCGCAGGCAGAACCTACGACAGCATCCATATCATCGGCGGCGGTTCCAATGCCGCATATCTGAACCAGCTGACGGCGGATGCTACGGGCAAGACCGTATATGCAGGCCCCGGTGAGGCAACGGCCATCGGCAACCTTCTGGCGCAGATGATCCATACGGAAGAACTGGCAGACCTGAAGAGTGCCAGAAAATGTGTCCGGGGATCTTTCGAGATCAGGACATTCGCTCCGGCAAAATAACGAACAGATTCATGAATGGAGCGTCAATGCAGGAGCAAAGGTGGTCACAGGTAACGGAAAGCGTGATAACCTGACTCCGTGAATGACGCGGGATGAACCATAAAATGACCTTATAAAAGGAGGAAATCATAAATGTTAGTAAACACAAAGGCAAAGATCGGTGTATTTTCCATCGCTTTGGGAGCATATCTGCCCCAGTTTCCTCAGCTGGTGCCCAATTTTGAGGCGCAGTATGAGGATTTCAAGAAGACGATCCCCGATACCGTAGACATCATTGACGGCGGCATGGTGACCACCAAGGAACAGGCTATGGCAGCAGGCGACAAGTTCCGTGCCGCAGATGTGGATCTGGTATTTTTACAGCTCCTGACCTACGCAACTTCCTATAATGTACTTCCTGCGATCCGCGATCTGGATGTACCCGTAGTATGTATCAATGTGCAGAAAAAGCTGGCTCCGGATTATGCGAACACCGATATTCCCATCTGGCTGGGCGACCTGTATGCCTGCGGCGCCGTAGGCGAGGCCGTGGCAGACCTGGAGCGTGCAGGCAAGAGACATGCCGTGATCACCGGTGTGGTAGAAGGCGGTGACCCCGAGGTGGCAGCGCAGATCGCCGACTGGTGTAAAGCAGCGCAGGTCCGCAGACGTTTCCGTCAGACCAATATCGCCCAGATCGGCCGTCCTTATCCCGGCATGATGGACCTCTATATCGACGAGACCAACCTGTACAACAGAATGGGTCTGTATACCAAGCAGTTCGACTGGGAAGATATGTGGGCCATTGCGGATGACATTACCGATACCGAGGCTGTTAAGGCAAAGGCACAGGACATCATCGATACTTTCGAAGTAGAAGGCGGCGCTACCGCAGATGATGAAGACATTATGGATATGGCAAAGCATGTGCTTGCATTTGAGCAGTGGGCGAAGGATGAAGACTTAAGCATGATTGCTTCCCACTATGCAGGCAAGGCACAGGGTGTGGCCGGAAAACTGGATTCCATGCTGATCCCCGCATTTTCCATGCTGATCAAGCAGGGCACCGCATGTGCGGTAGAAGGTGACATGAAAGTTGCCATGGCAATGTCCATTTTGAAAACCATTTCCGGTATGGGACAGCTGTCCGAGATGTACTCCATTGATTTCAATGAGGACATCTGCATCATCGGCCATTCCGGATCCGGCGATGCGGACATCTCTCTGGCACATAAGCCCACCATGAAGATCGTAAAAGTATTCCATGGTAAGGTAGGCGGCGGCTATCTGACACAGTTCTATCCCCCTGTAGGCCCTGTAACCTATCTGGCTATCACACAGGATAAGGATGGCAACTTCAAGTTCGTTGTGGCAGAGGGCGAGAACCAGCCCGGACCGATCTTCACCTTCGGCGATACCAATATGCGTACCAAATTCTCAATCCCTTGCAGAGAGTTCGTGAACCGCTGGAGTGAGGCAGGCCCTACCCATCATATGGCAGCGGCAGCCGGAAGACATATCGATACGATCCTGAAGGTTGCTAAAATATTGAATGTACCGGTAGATGTGATCACACGGTAAGGGCATTTGTGTAAATATGGCGAAGTAATCACAGGAGCAAAAAGCGAACTCTGAAAAAGCGATTTTGCGAATGGGGTGCTGAATAATTACAGTTTGAAAAAATATGCCTGTGGGCGGGAGTTCACAGGCAACGGAAAGGTTAGGTATTAACATGAAATTTTTAGATGCAGAATTTGTACAGGGATTTATCAGAATGGCGGATGACGGATGGCAGCAGGGCTGGCATGAGCGTAATGGCGGCAACCTGTCTTACCGTGTGAAGCCGGAAGAGGTAGAACTGGTAAAGGAGAACTTTGAGCCGAAGGAGTTCCAGCCCATCGGTACCACCGTTCCCGCACTGGCAGGAGAGTATTTTCTGGTGACCGGCAGCGGCAAATACTTCCGTAATGTCAGCATCAAGCCGGAAGATTCCATCTGCATGATCGAACTGGATGACAAGGGTGAGAATTACCGTATCGTATGGGGACTGGTAAACGGCGGCAGACCTACCTCCGAGCTTCCCAGCCACCTGATGAATCTGGAAGTGAAGAAATTACAGGATCCCGATTACCGTGTGGTATATCATGCACACACCACCAACATTATTGCGTTGACCTTCGTCCTGCCTCTGGAGGATAAGGTATTTACCAGAGAACTGTGGGAGATGGCAACTGAGTGTCCCGTAGTATTCCCGGATGGTGTGGGTGTTGTGCCCTGGATGGTACCGGGCGGCAGGGAGATCGCGGTAGCAACCTCCGAACTGATGAAGAAATACGATCTGGCGATCTGGGCACATCACGGAACCTTCGCCGCAGGCAAGGATTTCGACCTGACCTTCGGTCTGATGCATACCGTAGAAAAGTCCGCAGAGATCCTGGTGAAGATGCTGTCCATGCAGCCCAATAAGAGACAGACCATCACCCCCGACGATTTCCGTCATCTGGCAAAGGATTTCGGTGTGACCCTTCCCGAAGAGTTTTTATACGAAAAATAACGATCCGGGGAACTCACAGAGGAGCCTCGAACCGTTATCTTGTGAATGCATGACACTATCGGTGTGATTTTAAACGCGCCTCATTCGGTGTCATATCATACATTTTTTTGAACTGTTTGTAGAAAAAGTTCTGATTTTCATAGCCTACGGACAGGGCAATCTCAGACACCGGCAGCGTAGTGTGGGACAGCTGATTCATAGCGACCCGCATACGCTGCTTTGTCTGTATTTCCTTGAAGGTGGTGCCGGAATATTTTTTGATCATACGGCTCAGGGAAGAGGGAGTATATCCGACCTGTGCCGCCAGCTCGTGAAGGGTTCCGGTATCGTAATGATCAGCCAGGTATCTGCGTACCACCACCATCAGGACGTTGCTCTGTTCATCCTTCTGATCCAATAAAATATTTTCCGCATTGCTTAAAATATGCATGAACAGAAGAGCAAAGGTATGCTCGGAGAGTTTATGCCAGTTCTGAGGCTGCTGCAAGAGCAGGAATACGGCATTATGGATCAGGTTCTGGATACAGGGATTGTCGGAGACGGTAAAGTACAGATACTGACCGACACAACTGTCACCTTCTAGGGCATTGATGATAAAATCCGCCAGAATGTTATCCTTGTTGATCAATGTGAGGATATTCTGGAAATAGGCCGGGCGGATAATGATATTGATGCCCAGATCTTCCTGACCGCAGGCAATCACTGCATGTTCGATATGCTGGTTCATGAATAACAGTTCTCCGGGGCGTAGGCAGATCTCTTCCTCATTTATGACATGCGTGACGGAACCGGAGAGACAATAGAAAATCTCCACGTAATCATGTTTATGCTTCGGAAAATCCACGAAACGGGTATGCCGCCGTAAAGTAATGTCATCTTCGGAATGCTCTAAAAATTTATCGCTCTCCACCACAAAATCTTTTTTGCTGGTGTAGAGATTCTTTTGAACGGAGAGAGCTCCGTTTAAAATCTGCTGTTCTTCCGGCGTGATATAGGCCGGGTCCAGAAAGCTGTTCTCGTACATATGAATCCCATTCCTTTCAGCAGCCTGCAAGCTTTGAAACACAGGCAGATCCTTCCACAGAGCTTATTTTACAGGAAAGATACAAAAACCTCAAGATGTGTGCAAAAAGTGATTCTGCATTGCACGTGGCATTTTTGTGTTGTATATTAGTAATGATTGTGAACAATAAGCAGCTTTGCGCCGACGGTCCAAAGTTTGTGGGTTGTGGAAAGACATGAGGATTTGTATGGCAGATACCACAATAAAAAAGATTATTTGCAGTTCCTGCGGAGCGGAATTTGATGATACCCTTCCGAAATGCCCCTATTGCGGAAGCCTGAATTATAAGGGCGCCGAAGCGGAGTATCTGGGGAGACTGGAAGGCATGCGGCAGGATATGCAGCAGCTGGAACAGGTACCGGAGCGGGAACTGAAGGAAAAGCTGAAAAAGAAACAGAAATTTGTAGTTAAGATATTTATCGTAGTTGCGGTGCTGGCGGCGGCTTTTGCAGCAATTATGTTCTTGCGGGGACGATATATAGAGCAAAGGGATGCCAAGGCGGATTATCAGTGGCAAAAAGAAAATTTTCCCATACTGGACCGCTTATATCAGGAGAAGGATCTGGAAGCACTGATGGATTTTTATGAGCAGGCCATCGAAGAGAACAGAACCATAGATCGGTGGGAACACAGTGGTATTTTCCGCTGGCTCATGAGTTGCCGGGATGCCAGGGAGTATCTGGCGCTGGAGCAGAGTGGGGAGACTTTGAATGAATATCAGCAGGCACTGCTTCTGGATGACTATTGGATGATGCGGGGAATGGACTACAGCGAGATCATTCTGACAGAGAAAGATAAAGAGTATATCCGCCCCTATGTGGAAGAGACCCTGAACAGTATGGAAGGGCGCTATACCTTTACCGCAGAAGAGGAAAAGCAATTTACGGATACTCTTAGAAATAATTATGGTTATCCCAATTATGACGATTGTAAAGAATATATCAAGAACCACAACTAAGGGGAAAGGATCGCAAACAGCATGATGAAATGTAAATATTGCGGGGGCAACCTGACACTGGAACAGGCCTATTGTCCTCATTGCGGAAGACCGAACGAAGAAGCAGAGCAGCATGTCAAAGACATGGAGCATTACAAGAACAACTTTGAAGATACCAAAAGCAATGTCTACGAAGTGGCAGAGAAAAATACCGAAATCATGTCACATACCGTAATTATCACGGTGCTGGTCATCTTATGTGTGATTGTTTTTACGGTAGCCACCCACAGCTGGAGCATTCACAGAAAGTGGATGCAGTGGGACTCCGAAATCCGGCAGAGCAGCTATTTGAAACAGATGGAACAGTATCTGGAAGATGAGGATTACATAAGATTTTCTGCCTTTTGTGACAGACATTACATTCGGGCGTATGGCGACAATGAAAGTTATAAGGATTACCGCCTGCTCATTGAGGCCAGCCTGGATTACCGTTACATTTACGAAAGCCTGATGAAGGCGGTTACTATTAATTCCTACAGTGCTTCCAGACTTCCCGGCCTGTATGAAGATATAGCGAATTATTATGAGAGACTGGAAAAGATTCTGCATCCCGTGGACAATGAGTATATGGAAAAACAATATCAGGAACTGCCTGAGGAGAAGAAGGAAGCCATTTTGCGGATGGAAACGAATGTGAAGATGCTGTTGCAGACGTATTTCGACATGACACCGGAAGAGGCAGAGAATTTCGGCACGATGTCCAATGCAAAGAAGATCGTATTTCTGGAAGAAAAAGGCGAGGTGATGGGTTATGGTAAATCTGAAGAATAAGTTAAAGCAGGCACAGAAACAGAGCGGGGCGCTGCTTGTTATGAATCTGGTGATCGTTGCACTGTGTCTGGTATTGTTCGGTGGCGCCATCTATATGTTCCGGCAATTACACGATGCCTTTTCCCGTCCTGTGCAGACCCGGTGGATGGAAAACAATATAAGCAATGAAAATTACGCTTATCTGATAGAGAACTATCACCAGGATGAGATGTACGGAGGTCTGTTGCCTGAAAGCAAAAAGGAATGCTACGGCGTGGCGGCATATTTTGAGGCGGCTTCCATGTACAAGGCATATCTGGAGACCGGAGATACAGAACGCGCTGCCAGAGAAAAGGAGAAAATGGATGCGGCATACGAAGAAATGGGTGGCTGGAACATCGCAGCAGACAGCATCCGGGAACAATTGGGATTAAAATAGGGAAAGAACCTTGACAAATCCCGGAAGTATGCACTACAATTACTTGCATACGACAATGACGATGAAAAGGATCAGTACGATCGGAATGCATCCCAGAGAGAGGGGAAAGACACGGCAGCGTGCGGCTGGGAACCCCTTATGACAGAGGATCGGAAACCTCCCTTGGAGTCCTGTGCGAGACGGGAAAGCCATTCAGGCTGTTTGGAACGGCGAAGCACAGCGTAGAACCGGCGTTAACGGTGTCAGAGCAGGATACGTATTTGTATCAATCAGGGTGGTACCGCCGAGTGATCGGTCCCTTTTTCGGGAGCGATGACCCGGCGTTTTTCGTTTCCGTAGATCGTATTAAAAAGCAATTATTTGCAGAAAAAGAAAAGGAGAGAGAAAATGGCAGACAAGAAAATGGTAGAAGCGATTACTTCCATGGAAGAAGATTTCGCCCAGTGGTATACCGATGTAGTGAAGAAAGCAGAGCTGTGCGATTACACCAGCGTAAAGGGATGTATGGTCATCAAGCCTGCAGGCTATGCCATCTGGGAGTTGATCCAGAAGGAACTGGATGCACGCTTTAAGGAGACCGGTGTACAGAATGTATATCTTCCCATGTTTATCCCCGAGTCCCTGTTGGATAAGGAGAAGGATCATGTAGAGGGCTTTGCTCCCGAAGTGGCATGGGTTACCCATGGCGGACTGAACGAACTTCCTGAGAGACTTTGTGTCAGACCTACTTCCGAGACGCTGTTCTGTGATTTCTACAAGAATGACATCCATTCCTACAGAGATCTGCCCAAGGTATATAACCAGTGGTGTTCCGTAGTACGTTGGGAGAAGGAGACCAGACCTTTCCTGCGTTCCAGAGAGTTCCTGTGGCAGGAGGGACATACCGCACATGCTACCGAGGAAGAGGCAGAGGCAAGAACCATTCAGATGCTGAATGTATATGCAAACTTCCTGGAGGAAGTACTGGCCATTCCCGTGATCAAGGGTCAGAAGACCGAGAAGGAGAAGTTCGCAGGTGCAGTGGCAACCTATACCGTAGAAGCTCTGATGCACGACGGCAAGGCTCTGCAGTCCGGCACCAGCCACAACTTCGGTGACGGCTTTGCCAAGGCTTTCGGTATCCAGTTTGCTGACAAGGACAACACTTTAAAATATGTACATCAGACTTCCTGGGGTATGACCACCCGTGTCATCGGTGCCATGATCATGGTACACGGCGACAACGAGGGACTGGTAATGCCTCCCCGCATCGCTCCCATCCAGATCTGCATCGTACCTGTTATGCAGAAGAAGGAAGGCGTTCTCGACAAGGCTTATGAGCTGAGAGACCGTCTGGCAAAAGATTTCCGTGTCAAGGTAGACGACAGCGACAAGACTCCCGGCTTCAAGTTCGCAGAGGCTGAGATGAGAGGTTATCCCATCCGTGTGGAGATCGGCCCCAAGGACATCGAGGCAGGCAAGTGCGTGATCTGCCGTCGTGATACCAGAGAGAAGATCGAAGTCGCTCTGGAGGATCTGGAGACCAAGGCAGCAGAGATCCTCGATACCATGCAGAAGGAGATGCTGGAGAGAGCAAGAGCACACCGTGACAGCCATACTTACGTGGCACACAACATGGAGGAGTTCGAGCAGATTTTCAACGAAAAGTCCGGATTCGTCAAGGCTATGTGGTGCGGATGCCAGGAATGTGAAGACAAGATCAAGGAAAAGCTTGCTGTTACCAGCCGCTGCATGCCTTTTGAACAGGAACAGATCGCAGATACCTGCGTATGTTGTGGAAAACCTGCGAAAAAGATGGTATACTGGGGTAGAGCATACTAAGATAATTTTTATAAGGCAAATGCAGACGCAGGCCGGTAGTATTGCTACAGGGTCTGCGTCTTGTTTTTTCTGTAATTTATATAAAAATGCTCGGAAATGAGGAAAAGAGATGATTTACAATACTTTTGAAATGTCTCAGGAAGGCTCCCTGCCGGGAGCAAAACTGATTACTTATATTCAGGATGATTCCGACGCTCTGGCTATTAACGACAGACCTTTGATCCTGCTGTGCCCGGGAGGCGGCTACACCAGAACCTCAGACAGAGAGGCAGAGCCTATGGCATTGAAATTTCTGGCCATGGGATACCATGCGGCAGTGCTGCGTTATTCCTGCGCGCCGGCGGAATATCCCACTTCTTTAAAAGAACTGGCTTACAGCATTAAGTTCCTGCGGGAGCATGCGGAAGAGTGGCATATTGATCCCCACAAGATCGTGGTGGAAGGATGTTCCGCTGGGGGGCATCTGGCAGCCAGCCTTGGAGTGTTCTGGGATGAGGATTTTCTGGCAGAGAGTCAGGGCCTTTCCGCTTCCGAGCATGACCTGCTGCGTCCGGACGGACTGCTGTTATGCTACCCGGTCATTACTTCCGGAGAGTTTGCCCACAGAGGATCCTTTGAAAATCTGTTGGGCAGCAGACAGGAAGAACTGGGAGAAAAGCTGTCTCTGGAAAAACAGGTAACGGATAAAGTACCGAAGACTTTTATCTGGCACACTTTTGCAGATCAGTCCGTACCGGTGGAGAATTCCCTGTTGTTCGTCAGCGCCCTTCGCAGGACCGGAGTCCCCACGGAATTCCATATGTATGAAAAGGGAGCCCATGGACTGGCACTGGCCAACAAGCTGACGGAGACCAATGACGGCAGAGCTGTACAGGAGGAATGCGCTTGCTGGATCGAACTGGCGCATACCTGGCTGGAAAGCCTGTTCGCGGGAGATGCAGAAGACGGGCTGCACGCACAGGGCAGAGAATGGTAAATGACAGATCAGAGGAGTAAGGAGCCATGGAACAGACAGATGCGATCCTTCAGATTCCGCATTTTTACGGAAGTCTGAAGGGAATGCAGAAGAAATTTGATAAATATGCAAGACAGAATGCTTTCACCGGATCCACCAGAGAAGAATGGGAAGCCTGGAAGGAGACCTCCAGAGAGACATTGAAAGAACTTCTGGGATGGAAATACATGGAGACCTGCGATCTCGAACCCTGTGTGGAAGAAATCGTGGAACTGGAAAACGGCATCCGGCGGGAAAAAGTGATCATTCAGGTAGAACCGGAAGTGTATATGCCCATGTATATCCTGATTCCGCCGAAGCAGGGAGAGGGAAAGCAGAAATGTTTTCTTGCTCTTCCGGGCCATCAGGGCGCGGGTAAATTCAGTGTGGCAGGACGGGATGACATTCCCGCGGTAAAGCGAATGATCGAGTTCTACCATTATGATTATGGCATGCAGTTGGCAAAGCGGGGCTATGTGGCGATCTGCCCGGATTGCAGGGGCTTCGGGGAACGCAGGGATGAGGCCTTGCAGAAAGGAACGGATGAGAAATCTTTCCTGACCAGCACCTGTTTTCAGCTGGCGCATATGGCGGAACCGCTGGGCGAGACCGTGGCAGGCATGTGTACCTGGGATGCTTCCCGGCTGATCGATTATGTCTACGAGCGCGGCGAATGGGATACCGAGGATCTGGGCGTTGTGGGATTTTCCGGCGGAGGTATGCAGACGCTGTGGATCTCCGCACTGGATGACCGTGTGAAAAAGTGTATTATCAGCGGGTATCTCTACGGTTATCGGGATGCACTGCTGTTACTCAACGGGAATTGCAGCTGTAATTATGTTCCCCATCTGTGGGAACACTTTGATATGGGGGATATTGCATCTCTGATTGCACCGAGACCGCTGGCAGTTCAGTCCTGCAGGGGTGACCATCTGAACGGCCCCAGAGGACTGGTGAATGTGACGGAGCAGCTGGATATCGTGCGGAAGGCTTACTACCTGTATGGAAAGGAAAAGTATCCGATCCATGATGTCAGAGAGGGAGAGCACTGCTGGCACGAAGAAGTATTGGATATTGCACTGCCAGAATTATAAACAATAAATGACTATAGATAGGGAGGAACGCATGGAATATATCGTTCTGGATCTGGAATGGAATCAGAGTAACACCGGCAAAGAGGATGCTGTAGAGAAGCTTCCTTTTGAAATCATTGAGATCGGTGCGATCAAATTGAATAAGGAGCGTGCCATGATCAGTGAGTTCAATGAACTGGTCAAGCCGCAGGTCTACCATGAGATGCACAAGATCACCAACAAACTAATCCATATTCAGATGCAGGAGTTGGAGCGAGGGAGGCCTTTTCCGGAAGTTGGAGGAGATTTCGTGGACTGGTGCGGGCAGGAGGATCATCTGTTCTGTACCTGGGGAACACTGGATCTCACAGAACTACAGCGGAACATGGCCTACTATGAGATGCCTCTTCTGGCACCGGGACCGATTCCGTTCTTGGATGTGCAGAAACTTTTTGCCATTGCTTACGAGGAACGCAAGATCCGTAGAAATCTGGAATATGCTATTGATTTTCTGAACATTGAAAAGGACATTCCGTTTCACCGTGCATTCAGCGATGCCTACTATACGGCAAAGATCCTGATCCGGATACTGGAAGAGCATCCGGAAGTGTTGGTAAATCTGTCTTATGATACGTTCTGCCCGCCGAAGGAGCGTAAGGACGAGGTCAAGGCACAGTTTGACACTTATGTAAAATATATTTCCAGAGAATTTAAGGATAAGACAGAAGCCTTTGCGGACAAGGAGGTCGTGTCCAGCAAATGCTATCTCTGTCACCGAAATCTGCGCAAGCAGATCAAATGGTTCAGCGCCAACGGCAGGCATTATTATTGTGTGGCCTACTGCGAGAAGCATGGTTATCTCAAGGGCAAGATCCGGGTGCGCAAGGCCTATGATGGCGGGGTATACATTGTGAAGACCACGAAACTCATTACCAAAGAAGATGCGGAGGCTATCGCCGCCCGCAGAGATCATGCCAGAGAAGTACGCAAGCGACATAAACACAGCAAGGCGGGAAATACAGAAGAATAGGCGGGAAACGTGGTAAGTTTATTTTTACAGAAGGGAGAAGTTGTATGAAGTACGCAGGTCTGCCGATGGCAATGTGGGTGGTTTTTCACAAATCTTTTCAGAGGAATCTTACAGAGATTCTGAAGTATGACGGGCAGGAAAGTAAGAAAATTACCGCATCTGCAAAGAAGAAGTACCGGGAGATCATCGAGAAACTCCCGGAGTTCGAGAAGGAAGACCGGTTCAAGATGAACATTGTGAACTGTGCGATGCTGTCTGCATTTTTCCTGAATATGCCGGCGCTGCCAAGCGTTGAGGATGCAACAGAGTATTATAAGGATACCATGATGACCGGGCTGGTGCGGTGGTTTTGCCGCAGGACCGGGAAGAAAAAGTATTCGGAAGCGGACATCCAGTCCATGAAAAATACGGCAAAGCTCAAGGCGGGTGACAGAAATCCCTATTCATGGAATATGGACTTCTATGAGTATGAAGATGGCAGTGGCTACGAGGCCAGATTTACTACCTGTGGAATCTGTACACTTATGAAAGAATTGGGGCTTGCCGAACTGATCCCTGCCATGTGCCGATTTGACTACACCATGAGCGAGGCAGGTGGTGTCACAAATTTTGTCAGGGAATACACTCTTGCTTCCGGCGGACCCTATTGTGACTGCGGATATAAGAAAAAATTTAAGGAAACGTAGTACATACCAGAATTCTACTTTTCGTCATTGAATTTCAATATGTCATTGCGGGCGGAAGAGGGGTGCTGTAAAGAAGTTACCCATCCCGGATTGTATGCGTTGATCTCGGCTCCGTGATATATCGGTATTTTGGTGTATGGTGTGGTTACAGTCACATTGATGAATTATGTAATGAAGAGGCAGAGAACTCAGAATTTGGGGGGAGTATGGAAAAAAGATTGAATTCAAACCACTTGAAACTTATTGCCATTATTGCAATGACGATAGATCATTTCACGGATCTGTTTTATCCGGGCTTCCCGGTAGAGGCACTCCCAATGGCTATGCATTTAATTGGACGCCTGACAGCGCCAATTATGTGGTTTTTTATAGCAGAAGGATATCATCATACCAGAAATATCGGAAAATACATATTCCGACTGGGACTGTTTGCGGTCGTCTCCCATTTCGCATATTGTTTTGCATTCGGAATCAACATCATCCCGTTCAAGACAGGCATATTCAATCAGACAAGCGTGATGTATCCGCTTTTTATCGCAGTAGTGGTCATGTGGCTTAACGATTTAAAAACAGAGAAGCTGAACAGCAAATTGAAAACTGCTATTATTTTTGTGCTGATCTGGAGCGCTTTTCCTGCGGACTGGAGCTGCATAGCGGTACTTGCAATACTTCAGATCAATAAATATCGCAGCAACCTGTCAAAACAGATGATTTCCATGATGGGATGGGTCGCTATTTACGCGATAGTATCGTTCTTCTTCGTAAGCAAAGCGTATTGTGTTATTTGTCTTGGCGTCATTCTCGTTTATCCTTTTCTGCGTATGTATAACGGTGAGCGCGGAAAGACAAAATGGCTGAAATGGTTCTTTTATATTTATTATCCCGCGCATCTGATTATTCTGGGAATCCTGAGAATCTATATGTATGGAGCAGATGTTGGCCTTTTGTTTTGAGTAAATTACGGTTCATGTCTGGAAGGGAAAAATCCAGTTTCTCGACTTGATAAAGATAGCGATTTTGCAAAAAGAGTAGTGCAAATCGCTATTTTTGAATATGAGCACGATATTAATATAAAAAGCATTGAGGAAATGCACATAATATAAAATATATTTATTGCCTATTTAAAAATTATAAGATATACTCCCCTTATAAGTACATGTCACTTATGAAAATTTCTTTATCAGCGGAAGCTGATGTCTGAGACTTTTGTTAAGAAAGTCCGCCGCCTCTTCAGGAAGAACAGAGAGGCAAAAACCCACACAGAAAATCAGTTGTATCAGAAAAACAGGTAAGTTATAATGTAGATATGGCGAAATCCTTTTATTTCCGGCGGTATCTATGATTACCTGACACAAAAGGAGGAAACCATTGAATACGGAATTAAAAAATGCAGTAATGGCAACAGACAGAGACGCACAATATGATAACAGCGCGAAACGCCTGATAGCACATAAGATTATTCTGGCGCGGATACTGGTGAAGACCGTGGATAAATTTAAAGGAATGGATCCGCTGGAGGTCGCAGCGCTTATAGAGGGAAGCCCTTACATCAGTGCAGTGCCGGTGGAACCGGGACTGACGAATGCAGTTCATTTTCAGAATGGAAAGCGGATTGTTAGTTTTAACACGGAAAATCAGGAAGTGAACGAAGGACTGGTGCGTTTTGACATTGTATTCTATGTGCGGATGAAGGATGGCCTTTCGCAGATCATCATCAATGTGGAAGCGCAAAAGGATGAACCAGGCGAATATGAGATTCTGAACCGGGCAGTCTTCTATGTGAGCAGACTGATTTCCTCATAGAAGGAACGTGATTTTGAGAATTCGAGTTACGATGACATCAAATGTGTCTATTCCATTTGGATCTGTATGAATATGGAGGAAAACACCATGAGCCATATTCATCTTACGAAGGAGGACCTGATCGGTTCTTATGAATGGAAGGGCAATCTGGATCTATTGAATATCATTATGATAGGTCTTGCAAAGGAACTGCCGGAACATGATGAAACCTACGAGTTACATCGTCTGCTGGGAGCATTATTGTCCAGAGAGCTTACTGTAGATGAGAAACTGGACATTATTGGAAATGAATATGATATTCCTATAGAAGAGAGTTTCAGAAAGGATATGAGCACCATGTGTAATTTGAGTCAGGGAGTTAAGGAAGAGGGTATTGCAATCGGACGCAGAGAAGGGCTGGAAGAAGGACGTAGAGCGGGTCATGCAGAAATTATTGCAAAAATGTATAAGAACGGTCTTTCGCCGGAACAGATTGCCGCTGCTACGGATAAAACAATAGAAGAGATAAAGACGATTATTGCTGGGAAGGAATCGCTCAATGAGTTATAGAGAAAAAGGCCTAGGAAGGATAGTTTCTTGGATTTGGTAGATGTGGCGAAAAAGTAACGCAGTTGCGGATGCGGGATTGATATTGAATGGGGTATCTGCGGCAACTTGTGGGTGCAACTCCCACCATCTGCCATAAAGATAACATGCAAATAATATGGAGAATAAAAATGCAACTTCGAGAATATAAATCTGCTGACTGTGAGCAGCTGGCAGATTTGTTTTATCAGACCGTTCACAGTGTGAATGCAGAGGATTATACAAAAGAACAGTTAGATGCCTGGGCAACGGGCGAGGTTGACTTACAGGGATGGGGCAACCTTTTATAGAAGGGGATGAATTACGTGAAAATAGAATACAAAAGACTTACAGAAAAAGAATTGAGTACATTTATTGATATGAGAATAAACCAACTCAGAGAGGAAGGGGCCAGGGAAGAGGTTGATTTGGTCCCTGCATTGAAAGAATATTATATTCGACATATGGCAGATGGAACATTTGTATCATGGCTTGCTTTTGATGGCGAAAATATTATTGGAACAAGTGGCATGTCATTTGTGGAGAAACCGCCATATTTCGGCTGTCCCAGTGGAAAGCTGGGATTGTTGTCCAGTATGTATACGAATCCAGATTATAGAAGAAAAGGTATAGCAAAGGAACTGCTGTCCCGTGTCGTAAATGATGCTAGAGAATATGGATGTGGAACCATCCAAATTACAGCATCTGATATGGGTGTCAAACTATATTCAGATTTTGGATTTGTTCATAACGGCAATTTTATGCAATATAAACTGTAGTATGGGGAAAGCAGATGAAAACAGAAAGTGTCGAACTTACCGTTTTATGCTTAATACATAAAAACGGTAAATACTTGTTACAGGACAGAATAAAAAATGACTGGAAGGGATATACACTTCCGGGAGGTCATATCGAGCCGGGGGAATCCATCGTGGATGCGGTGATAAGAGAAATGCAGGAGGAAACCGGATTAACGATCAGGCATCCACATCTATGCGGAGTTAAACAATTCCCACTGGAAGAAGGGCGCTATATCGTTTTCCTCTTTGAAACAGAGGAATTTGAGGGAGACCTACGCAGTTCCGAGGAAGGAACCATGCACTGGATAGAGGAGAAGGAACTTTCCAAAGTCAATTTAGTTGAGAATTTCGGGGACTTGATAGAAGTAATGCTGAATGCTGGATTGACGGAATTCCAATATGTCATTGAGGATGGAAAGTGGGTTGTTGTAAAGAAGTAATTCGGGAGTTGGGGAGGTAAATTTGTCAGGCTGTTTTCATAAAGAATACAGCGATAGATCCAAGTTTGTCGGTAAATAATTAAAATTGATAATTTAGGGAACTTTTTTTTGGTGAGTAGATGAAAAAGTTCCCTAAATTATATTGAGAATAGGGAATTTCTACACTATAATAATATATAAAAGTTCCCTAAAAGGAGTGATAGTATGAATTCATTTAATGAAATTCAAATATTACTGCAGGACAAAGCTGATATTCAGGCTAGAATTAAATTAATACCATATGATGGAAATCCTGAAGTAAAAGAAACTGCAAGCAGAAAATATTTATATATGAGAAAACGTGTCGGAAGTAGGTTGACATCGACATATGTAGATGTATATTCTGAAGATCTTTATCAATTGCTTTTACGTAATGCCAAGGAACTGAGGGAATTAAAAAAATCATTACGTAAAGTAGAAAAGAGGCTTGCCGAATTAGGTTATGAAGCAAATGGTTTAAGTAATAGGGTTCTTCAAAACCTTGATTTTGCGAGAGCAAACATGAAGTCCAATATATATGATCAGGCTATATTGGAGGGTGTTGCAACATCGTATCCCCAGACGGAGGATATTATTGATAATGGTACTGTAAACGGGATGACGGCCAATGATATTCAAAAGATTTTGAATCTGAAACATGCATGGGAGTTTATTTTGGATTCTGATGTTGCACAGGCAAATACAGATTATTATTTATTGTGTCATATTGCTAAATTGGTTAATGAAGGATTTTTTAATGATGGTGGGAAAATACGAGGTGTTCCGGTAAAAATTGGCGGAAGCACATATATTCCTCCAATACCTATTGAATCGATAGTAAAAGAAAGAATAACAGAAATTATTAACTCTGAAGTTGATGAAATTGAAATAGCAATAAACTTGTGTATGTATTGCATGAAGACGCAAATCTTTATTGACGGAAATAAGAGAGCATCAGTGATTTTTGCTAATCATTACTTAATATCACACGGACAAGGTTTTCTGGTTATTCCCGAGGTGCATGTACCTGAGTTTAAGCAAAAGTTAGTTGACTTTTATGAAGGTGAAAGTATAGATGTAATAAGTGATTTTTTAAAAGAAAAATGTTGGAAAACATTTTGATGTAAAAATCTTATTTAATGAATCAAAAAAATTAGAATTTGGGAGGGTGGCAATCATGAATGATAGCAGAGACTTCAAAAAAGAATATGATGTCTTTTTGAAGAAAGGGATTTTTGGAAAAGAAGAAAATACGGTTTATTTGGAAAGAAAAGGTGCTTATATCATTCCTATAAAGGGTGAAGAGATAGGTGTTGTAGAAACCCCTAAGGGGTTCTTCCTACTGGGTGGTGGAATTGACAGTGGCGAAACGGATAAGCAGTGTATAATTCGGGAATGTATAGAGGGAGCAGGATCATGTATTTAGATGGATTAAATACGAAGACCTTAGAGGGAAAATGTATCTGGAAATGCAAAATTGGGCGATAGAACAAGTATGGAATATGCGCTAAACATTTTTGGTTTTAAATGATTAGAAAAATGAAGTCTGTAGAGTGGAAAAGGATACAATGATAAATAATTTAATCATTAGACAAGAGACCGAAGAAGATTATAAAAAAACGGAATTAATGATAATGAGAAGTTTTTGGAATAAATATTGGCCCGGATGCACAGAGCATTTATTGACTCGTATTATTCGTGATTCTCAGGACTACATACCGGAAATAAGTCGAATTGCAGAAATTGACGGGCAGATTGTCGGAGCTGTATATTACACAAAAGCGTGGATCGTAGACGGGGATATTAAGCATGAAATTGCTACATTTGGACCATTAGCAGTGGAACCAACATGGGAAGGAAACGACATTGGCGGAGCGCTTATGCGTGAAACAATAAAACTGGCAAAAAAACATGGAATAGCTGGAATTGTAATTATTGGTGAACCTTATTATTATCCGCGTTTCGGATTTGAGAGAGCTTCCAAATATAAAATTACAGATGCCAGAGGAAAATCTTTTGATGAAATAATGGTGTTACCGTTAAATAATGATTTTTCATTAATTAGAGGAAAGCTAATTGAAAGTTCTGATTTTGAAAAGCTGGGTGATGAAGCAGCGTTGCTTAGAATTAGCGAAGAGTTTCCAAAGTACCGCAAAGTAAAAGTTAAGGACGGTTTTCTGCAGATTTTTGAGCAACATTTGGGTGTGGTTGAATCTGTAGAAAATGATATATATAATGTACGTTATTGGGAAAAACTCATTCCCGCAAAATTGGCGGGTGACATTAACGAAATACCGAAGTTGGGAAATGATGTTAAGTTTCAATGGAACCATAGGGGAGAGTCAGAAATCACAATGGTGTTTAAAAATCTATTGGAAGAGTAATACAGAGTTACCAGGAGAAAAAAGCAATGAAAATCTATATAGATTTTGATGATGTACTATGTGAAACCGCAAAATATTTTACGAAAATCGCAAATGAAATGTTCGGCATTGATGTTCCTTACCGGCAGGTTCAATTTTTTAATTTGCAGAAATCATTTGATTTAAATGACGAGCAGTATGAAGCATTAATGAAGGCGGGACATTTGCCGGAAAATCTGCTGAATTATGGGGAGACCTCGGGGGCTTCCGAGGTTATTAATAAGTGGATTGATCATGGCCACGAGGCTTTTATCATTACCGGAAGGCCATTTAATTCCTACGAACCATCGAGAAGATGGCTTGACGAACATCACTTGGAAAGAGTTCTCCTGTTTTGTGTAGACAAATATGGCCGCGAAACAGAGAAACAGGACTATAGATACAATATGACATTAGAGGAACTTTACAGCATGACCTTTGATTTTGCAGTAGAGGATTCCCCGGCTGCGTTTGAGCATGTTTTGCATTTTGATCATTGTATAGTAGCTGTGTTCGACCGTCCGTGGAATAGGCAGGCAGAACTTCCAAATGACAGATTTGTGAGATGTATAAACTGGCAGGAGATTGACCGGATATTTGAAGAGATTCTACAGAGGAGACAGTGATGGAAATACGAAAAGCGAAGAAATCGGATATTGACAGCATTGAGAAAATATATGAAAAGATACATGACAGCGAGGAAAAGGGGTTGGTTACCATCGGATGGATTCGAACGGTTTATCCGACCAGAAAAACAGCAGAGGACGCCTTGAACAGAAATGATTTGTTTGTTATGGTGGATGAAGGTAATATTGTAGCGGCAGCTGTGATTAATCAAGTTCAGGTGGATGAATATAAATATGCAGCATGGAAACATAGAGTAAAGGAAAATGAAGTTATGGTGCTTCATGCGCTGGTAGTTGACCCATCTGAAAAGAACAAGGGCTATGGAAGCGCGTTTGTAGCTTATTATGAAGATTACGCAAAACAGCATGGCTGTATTGCGCTGCGTATGGATACAAATGCGCGGAATACGAGAGCAAGAACGCTGTATCAGCGCCTGGGATATGAAGAAGTCGGAATCGTGGAGTGCGTATTTAACGGGATCCCTAATGTGCAGTTAGTATGTCTGGAAAAATATTTGGGATAAATATTTTGAAAGAGGAGTAGCTTTAATTTTCAATATATGGAGGCATTATTGTGAAGATAAAAAAGATTCCGCAGGATTTTTCCGTATGTCAGGTAGAGGATTATGCCCTTGTAAATTTAGATTCCGAGTACTGCTTTATCGGAAAAACGGATGAAGAAAAATCGCTGGTATGTATTACAGACGAAGTACCGGCAAATGTAATTCAGCGTGATGACGGTTGGAAAGCTTTTTGTATTCAGGGTGTTTTGGATTTTTCCCTCATTGGAATATTGTCTAAGATCGCTGAGATTCTGGCAGATAACAACATTTCGATTTTTGCGGTATCCACTTATAATACGGACTATGTTCTGGTAAAAGAAGAAAATTACCAAAAAGGACTGGAAATTCTGGAAACAGCGGGATATGAGGTTACGGTCTGATGTTTTTCAAATTTTAGAGGTGGTGTACTGCATAGAAATAGCGGGAGAAAGGCTTGTGAAAAGATATGAGTAATGTGGGACTGGAATTTGCCGCAGCAGTTAACTGGTATGAAATCGGCAAAGCTTTAGATTATGGAAAAAGTAATTTAGACAGTGAGACCTATAAAAAAGTCGTCAATAACTTTAAAAAAATGATAACACACAGCCTTCTGTGGATATTCATTGCTATGGCTGTCGGGGGCAGCATTGCTGCAATAAGCAAGTATGTATCTGATGAAAAACGGAATGCCCTGTTGGAAGCACATAACGCAACGCAGTGGGTAACGGGTGTAAGGGCAGACGCGACAACCGTTCAATATACCAGAGGGGAATCTTATCGTTACGATGTTTCCACATTGGGAATAAATCTGGATTCGGATTTTCCGGAACAACGTTCGCTGATCTTACTGTTGGACGACAACAACCAGTTGCAGGCAGTTATTTCACAAAAAGAATATGAGAAAATAGGTAATATCTTTGCGATAGGACTTGTACTGTGGATGGTTGCAGCAAGCGTAATTTTAATAGGATATGCAATTTACGTACGGAAAAAGGCGCCTTACGGAAGAAAATGGTTTGCATTTATGAAATGGGTAAATACCGGCGATGAAGATTTTTTCAATGTGATATAGAGAGGAAATTGCGGTGATGCTCCTTTCCGACAGCCTCTACTCTGATTTTTACTGGTATGAGAACGGAGACATGATCAGCATCGGGGATGTACAGATACAGTATTACTGCTTCCCGAAGTACGGAGAAAATGTTGTGGCCAGGACAAGACTTGCGACAGAAGAATTATATAAGATGAAAAAAGAGAAGGGGAAATAATATGAAGATAGAACACATCGCACTCTATGTAAATGATCTGGAAGAAACCAAAAAATTTTTCATAAAGTATTTGGGCGCGAAATCAAACGAAGGATACCATAATCCCAAGACGAATTTCCGTTCCTATTTTCTCTCATTTGATGGTGATGCAAGACTTGAAATTATGAATAAACCGGAAATGGCAGATATGCCCAAAGAACTTTCTCGTACCGGATATGCGCATATTGCCTTCAGTGTGGGAAGCAAGGAAAAAGTGGACATTTTAGCCGCAGAGCTGAAGGCAGACGGGTATGAAATCGTTAGTGGACCTCGAACCACGGGAGACGGCTATTATGAAAGCTGCATCGTTGCCATCGAGGGGAACCAGATTGAAATCACCGTCTGAACAGGCAGCCTGTCTGCTATTGCACGGATATATACAATGTTTTAAAATGGATACAAAAAGGAAAATTAGTACCGGAGAAAATTCAGAGAGAGGGAAAGCCTATGGGAAAATTAAGTCGAAAGCATTTGCTTGCCATGTTGGTGGCCTTATCTTGTGTCTGTTGTCTTACCGGCTGTCGGGAGGATTGCGAGAAAGAAGCTGATGCGAAGCCGGTTATTTATCTTTACCCGGAGAACGAGATCGACGTTACGGTGAGACTGGATTATGCGGGGAAACTGACCTGCACCTATCCGGCCTATAAGGATGGCTGAACAACCGCTACGGAGCCACGCAGGGGGCAGAGATCTGGGAGAAGACCAGCGCACAATATAATAAATATCTGGAAGAGATTCCGGATTACGGTGGGAAAAAGGCAAGTCATGCACTTGCCACTTATGGAGCGCTTCTGATCTTTTCCCTGTATCCGCTTCTGCCGGATCAGCCGCCCATAGAGGAGATACAGGAATTTGTCACGAACCTGTTTATGGGCAGCTTTGTAAAATTAGGGAAGATCTTTGATCTGAACCGGAGCTTCGATATGTGGCTGATCAATAGGATTTTTCAGAAAACCGCCAAAAAGGATGCCACCGCCTATGCACAGTATCCGGCGGGCTTCTGTAATGTGCCGGAACCCTATGATAAGGAGCATCATGCGGCGAGGTATCATTTTACCCAGTGCCCGAATGCGGAGTTTGCGAAGCAGCATAACCTGTTATATATACTTCCCCTGTTCTGCAATTCCGACTACTGGGCAATGGAGCAGGTGCATGGAACGTTGATCCGTTGTGGTACCTGTGGCAACGCCGACCTATGTGATTACTGTGTGGTAGGCTCGGAAAATCCTATGGCAAAAGAATACGAGATTGTAAAGGATGAAGCCGGATTTCTGGTAAGCAGAAGGAAGGAGCGTTCGTAAAAAGAGGATATATGGTTAAATTATTAAAGATATTACCGGTTGTGTTTCTGCTGGCGACCATTGCCACCGGGATTTTATATAAGAGGACTTCTCTGGAGATTCTGCTTACCCTTGCTATTACCTTTGGAACCACCACTTACCATTTTATCATGCGGTGGGTGGTAGCTTTTATCTACAACTCCATCATGCATAACAGGGCGGATTACAGAAAACGATGGTATCAGGTAAGCAAATTCGAAATGAAACTATATGAAAAACTGCGTGTGAAAAAATGGAAGAATCACATGCCGACATATAATCCCAGCCTGTTTGATCCGAGACAGCACACATGGGATGAAATAGCGCAGGCCACATGTCAGGCGGAACTGGGGCATGAGACGATCGTAGTGCTGAGCTTTGCACCGATTCTGGCAGGCCTCTGGCTGGGCGGATATTCTGCATTTATTATTACATCGATCCTTGCGGCCGTGTTTGACATGCTGTTTGTGATCATGCAGCGATATAACAGACAGAGAATCGTAAAACTCATTCGATAGAGTGATGATTGGTAAGAAAAGAGGACGGCATGACTACATATAAGTACGGAAATCCGGAGGCGCCCATTGTTCTGATCCAGCCCGTGGGAGATCATGATCTGCCGGAGACAGAGGAAGAAGTGGAGCAGATCCGGAAGCTGACAGCACTGGATTTTCAACTGATCGCGGTGAAAGTGGATGACTGGAACCGCGATCTGTCTCCGTGGAAAGCGCCTGCGGTATTCGGAAATGAAGACTTTGGAGAGGGTGCAGCCGCATTATTGGAAGAAATTTTGCAGTTGTGCCCGGAGGAAAATAAAATTTATTATCTCGGCGGATATTCTCTTGCCGGTCTGTTTTCTCTGTGGGCATCTTATCAGACAGACCGGTTTGCGGGCATAGCAGCGGCATCGCCTTCGGTGTGGTTCCCCGGTTTTCTGTCCTACATGAAGGAGCATGAGAATAAGAGCCGGGCAGCTTACTTAAGTCTTGGGGACAAAGAGGAAAAGACGAGGAATCCTGTCATGGCAACTGTCGGTGACTGCATCCGGGAGGTACATGCGTGGCTGCAACAGTACGGGACACGTAGTACGCTGGAATGGAATCCGGGGAATCATTTCCGGGATCCGGGGCTGCGGACGGCGAAGGCATTTGCCTGGGTGATGAAGAATGTTAATAATGATGGGAGAAACCAATGAAAGACAGTGAACTGCAATTTGATCGAAACATTCATGTGATCTATTCCAAGCCCTGTAAAAAGCAGATCCGGGAGAAGATCGCGTTGCATTATCCCGCGGAACAGCAGGAGACTGTCTGGGAGAAAGTACAGCTGCAATATGTAGAATTTCTCTCTGACTGGCGCACGGATCTTGGAGGGAAAAAGAATTTCCATAACGGCGCCGGAGGCAATTATGACTGTGTGGCACTGATGGCATATTATGTGGTCTGCAAGGAAGTTACAAGTCTTGCGGAGATCGAAGAGATGGAGGGAGAACTGTTTCTTCCGGCATTTCGGATGCTGAATAAGCTGAAGGTCGTGGACTGCAACAAGCCGTTTTTCAAAAAAATGATGTATAATTCTTTTCAGAATGCGAAGAAGCAATGTGATAAATGGGGCGACTTCCACATGAATGTGGCACCGTATGACAAAGAAGGGCCGATCTATTACGAATTTACGGAATGTCCCGTAGCGGAATTCGCAAAGAAATATGGCCTGCTGGAAGTGATGCCAGCCCTGTGTAATCCGGACTTTGCGGCCATGGAGCTGATCCACGCGAAGCTGGTTCGTAAGACCACCTGCTCTAACGGCTGCAAATGTGACTACACCGTCTGCGGCGACAGAGACCCTTATGTGAAAGAACACCCGGAATACGTGGACGAGGCCGGATACCGGAGAAACCGGTAGAAAATCTGTGGTTTGCGGAAATGTTAAGTTTCTTTGCGTAAATTCCCGGTGATGTTGATAGCACTGCATGGCGATAGCATGCTATACTTCATGCGAAAGGAGGGTAACGGATGCAGTTGGGAAACAATATTCAGACCTTAAGAAAAAGGAAGGGGATTTCGCAGGAGAAGCTGGCAGAAAAAATCAATGTTACAAGACAGACCATATCAAACTGGGAATTAGGAGAAACAGCTCCGAACCCGGAGCAATTAATCCTCTTATCGAAGGAATTTGACATAAGCATTGATGAACTGGTAGGAAATGACACGAAGCTGTCCAACAGTTCGGGTGAGGACAGAAGTATAAAAAATATCTATATCGGATTGATCGTTTTGTGCGGTGTCGCGGCATGCGTATGGGCATTTGCAGCAAACAGATTCCGATACGAGGAAATACTGGGAATCACGATGGCCGGGATGGTGATAGGAGGATGCCTTGGCAGAGTTATACATGGGATTCTAATGTATTTGAAAAATGATAAAAAGTAGATAGAAAGTCAATGAAATAAATATATGTATTTCCAAGGAAAGGGCACAGCAACGATAAAGTCGTCGGCTATGCCCTTCCTTTGTTTTAAAATAGGTACAGTGGAAGAAAACACGTCGCTTTGTGCCCACAGTCTGCTTTAAAATGGGCACAGCACAAGAAGGTAAGTCGCCCTGTGCCCACAACTCTTGACGGAGAGGGTACAATCTTGGAAGTATAAGAGTTTGTGCCCCTGACATATCTACCGTGGGCGTTCGGTTGGTTTAAAACTGCCATCCGCAATGAGCCACGCTATTCATAAGATTGTCAGCATAGAGCGCTGTCAATCTTATTTCTGGTGCTTATTCTTCAAGGCCGCTTCCACGAATCCCTTAAACAGGGGATGGGGTCTATTGGGTCTGGACTTGAGCTCGGGGTGTCCCTGGGTGGCTACGAAGAAGGGATGCTCGGTGAGCTCACACATTTCCACGATACGTCCGTCGGGGGACAGACCGGAAAGACGCAGGCCGTTCTCGGTGAGGACAGCACGGTAGTCGTTGTTGACCTCATAACGATGACGATGTCTCTCTGAGATATTCTCCTGACCGTAGAGCTGGTAAGCACGGGAGTCCTTGTCCAGTACACAGGGGTATGCGCCCAGTCTTAAGGTACCGCCGATATCTTCCACACCGTTCTGGTCCGGCATCAGGGCGATCACAGGATGTGTGGTGTTGGGATCCAGTTCCACACTGTGGGCATCCGCATAGCCGATAACATTTCTTGCATATTCCACGATCGTCAGCTGCATTCCCAGACACAGTCCCAAGAAAGGAACCCCATGAGTTCTCGCATACTGAATAGCCAGAATCTTGCCCTCGATACCGCGGGAACCGAAGCCGCCGGGCACCAGAACACCGTTGCAGTCACCTAACAGTTCTTCCACGTTTTCCGGCGTTACAGTCTCGGAATCGATCCACTTGATATGTACGGTTGCATGATTCGTGATACCGCCATGCTTCAGAGCCTCCACGACACTGATATAAGCATCATGCAGGGAGACATATTTTCCGACCAGAGCCACCTGCACCTCGTCGGTGGGATGACGCAGATCCTCTACCATCTTCTTCCAGTCTGTCAGATCCGGTTCCGGACAATCCAGATGCAGGCATTCGCAGGCTACCTGTGCCAGATGCTCTTTTTCCATGGCCAGAGGAGCCTCATACAGATATTCCACATCCAGATTCTGCAATACATGACTCTGGGGTACATTACAGAACAGCGCGATCTTGTCCTTGATGGACTGATCCAGAGGATGCTCGCTTCGGCAGACGATGATGTCCGGCTGGATACCCATGCCCTGTAGATCCTTGACACTGGCCTGCGTGGGCTTGGTCTTCAATTCCTGAGAAGCACTCAGATAGGGAATCAGGGTTACATGGATCAGGATGGCATTGTCATGGCCCACCTCATGCTGGAACTGACGAATCGACTCCAGAAAAGGCTGGCTCTCGATATCACCTACCGTACCGCCGACCTCGATGATGGCGATGCGGGTCTCGTCATCTGTAAAATTGCGGTAGAAACGGCTCTTGATCTCGTTGGTGATATGAGGAATGACCTGTACGGTGCCTCCGCCGTAGTCGCCGCGGCGCTCCTTCTGCAATACGGACCAGTATACCTTACCGGTGGTAACGTTGGAATTCTTATCCAGATTCTCATCAATGAAACGCTCGTAATGTCCCAGATCCAGATCGGTCTCCGTGCCATCCTCTGTGACGAATACTTCTCCGTGCTGAATAGGGTTCATGGTGCCGGGATCAATATTGATATAAGGGTCGAATTTCTGCATGGTTACCTTGTAACCTCTTGCCTTCAACAGTCTTCCCAGGGAAGCTGCGGTAATTCCTTTTCCAAGACCGGATACGACTCCTCCGGTCACAAACACGTACTTTACTGCCATAATTTTCTCCTCCTTTGATATACAAGAAACAATTTATAAAATAAAAAGAGCGAGAGACACCCCTTGGGGAGCGCCTTCGCTCAATAACTGCCATGATTTATAGTAAAATGACAAACTGTTTAGTTGTGATAAAGCTTCTGGTTCTGATAATGAGGTTCGCATGTCAGATTCACACCTAATTTGCGGAAGGTATTCATGTCGATCTGGGACAGAATCACGCTGGAGTGCACTTCGGAACCCTTCAGGTTCTTCAACTGCTCCACAGCAGCCTTCGCGGTATCATCCGTAGCAGCACAGATGGAAAGAGCGATCAGCGTCTCATCCGTATGCAGTCTGGGATTGCGGTTCCCCAGATAATGAACCTTAAGATCCTGGATCGGTCCGATGGCGGTGGGTGAGATCAGCTGTACTTCGTCCGGAATGCCGGCCAGAGCCTTCAGGGCATTCAGCAACAATGCGGAAGAAGCACCCAGCAGAGTACTGGTACGTCCGGTGAGGACTCTGCCGTCCGGAAGCTGGATCGCAGCTGCCGGTTCCCCGGTGGTCTCTGCTTTGATATTGGCTGCGCTGACTACTGCACGATCGTCGATGGTGACACCGGCCTGCTTCATGAGAAGCTCAAGCTTCAGTATCTGATCGTCACCGGCGGTACCCTGACGCTTCTGGCACAGAGTATTGTAGTAGCGGCGGATGATTTCCTGTTTTGCGGCATCGCGGACTGCTTCGTCGTCTACGATACCGAAGCCTGCCATATTGACACCCATGTCAGTAGGAGACTTGTAAGGGCAGCTGCCCATGATCTTCTCGAACATAGCGCTGACTACGGGGAAGATCTCCACGTCACGATTGTAATTGATCGTGGTCTCGCCGTAAGCCTCCAGATGGAACGGATCGATCATATTGACATCGTTCAGGTCTGCGGTAGCGGCTTCATAAGCAAGGTTTACCGGATGCTTTAACGGAATGTTCCAGATCGGAAAAGTCTCATACTTGGCATAACCGGCCTTGATGCCTCTCTTGTATTCATGGTACAGCTGGGAGAGACAGGTAGCCATTTTGCCGCTTCCGGGTCCGGGAGCAGTTACCACGACCAGAGAACGGGTGGTTTCAATATAATCATTCTTACCGTAGCCTTCGTCGCTTACGATGAACGGAATATTGGAAGGATATCCGGGAATGGAATAATGGCGGTACACCTTCATTCCCAAAGACTCCAGTTTTTTCTGATAAGCAATGGCACTGGGCTGTCCGGCGAAGCGGGTCAGACACACGCTGCCGACATACAGGCCGTAGCCGCGGAAAGCATCGATCAGACGTAACACGTCCAGATCATAGGTGATGCCCAGATCGGAACGGACTTTATTTTTTTCAATATCCGCCGCATTGATGACGATGACGATCTCTGCTTCATCCTTCAGCTGTGCCAGCATGTTGATCTTGCTGTCCGGATGGAAACCGGGCAATACGCGGGATGCGTGATAATCGTCGAACAGCTTGCCGCCGAATTCCAGATACAGTTTGCCACCGAATTTTGCGATGCGCTCCTTGATCTTTTCAGACTGCATGCTGAGGTATTTGTCGTTGTCAAAACCTATTTTGTACATTGCTGACACCTTTCCCTACGGATCTTTGAAACTAAAATCCCATGATGTTCTATTATAGTTTAGTGTTTCCCAAAAAGCTACTGAAAAGTAAAATTTTTTTTGGAAATCATTATTATATCTAACAATTTTAAGCAAATAATCACATAATGAGCAATTTTAAACAAAGCGCTCCTTTTCTATAATGAAATTACAATAAAACAGAACAAAAAAGTTCTGAAAAAGCAAAAAACTATATACGGGAGGGACGCGTTTTGCAATACGGCTATTTTGATAATGAAAAAAGAGAATACGTCATCGACAACGTGGCTCTGCCCTGTTCCTGGACAAACTATCTGGGTGTCGAGGACATGGCGGCGGTCATCAATCACACGGCGGGAGGTTATCTGTTCTACAAGACTCCCGAGTATCACAGGATCAGCCGTTTCCGTGGAAATGGGGTACCCATGGACCGGCCGGGATTCTATGTATACATCAGAGACAATGAGAAAAAGGATTACCATTCCATCTCCTGGCAGCCGGTAGCAAAAGACTTATCCGAGGCAAAATACCGTTGCCGCCACGGCTTGTCTTACACCGTCTACGAGAGCGAATATGACGGGCTGGCATCCTCACAGACCATGGTCATTCCCCGCGGGGAAAATGTACTTCTGTGGGACGTAAGGGTGAAAAATACCACGGATGCGGTCAGGGATCTTTCCTTATTTACCTACATGGAATTTTCCTTTCATCACATTATGATCGACAACCAGAATTTCCAAATGAGCCTGTACTGTGCCGGCTCTTCCTATGAAGACGGCATCATCGAGGAAGACTTGTTCTACGAGGAAAAAGGGTATCAGTATCTTACCGCCAGCTTTACGCCGGACGGCTATGACTGTGTCAGAGAGAAATTCCTCGGAGTCTATGGAAATGAAGACCATCCGGCAGGGGTGGAAAAAGGAACTTTGGGTGGTTCCACAGAACTTGGCGGCAATCATTGCGGCAGCTTACAGAAGAACTTCAAATTACAGCCCGGCGAAGAAATCCGCTTTGTGATCATGCTGGGAGAGGGCAACCGTGAAGAGGGCAGACGGATCCGGGCAAAATACAGCGATCTGAAAAGAGTGGACGAGGTTTACACCGATCTGGCAGCTTACTGGGAACAGAAATACGATGCACTGCAGATCCAGACTCCCAACGAGGGCATGAACACTCTGATCAATACCTGGACGCTCTACCAGTCGGAAATTAACGTCATGTTCTCCCGCTTCGCTTCCTTCATCGAAGTCGGAGGCCGGGTGGGACTGGGCTACCGGGATACGGCACAGGATGCCATGACGATTCCCCATTCCAATCCGGACAAGTGCCGGGAGAGGATCGAGCAGCTGTTAAAGGGTCTGACTACTACCGGTTATGGTCTGCACCTGTTTTCGCCGGAATGGTTCGAAGAAAAGACCGGGGACAAACCGTTCCAGTCACCAACGGTAATCCCGGAGCCGGATAAACAGAGCATGATCCATGGAATCAAGGACGCCTGCTCAGATGATGCCCTGTGGCTGGTAGGCGCGGTGGTAGAGTACATAAAAGAGACCGGAGATCTGGATTTTGCAAGGAAAGAGTTCACTTATGCCGACACCTATGTATTGGGGAACAAGGCAACGGAGAGTGTATACGAACACCTGAAGCGGATTCTGGATTTCAGCGCGGAGCAGGTCGGCGACGACGGTATCTGCAAGGGGCTTCGGGCGGACTGGAACGACTGCCTGAACCTGGGCGGCGGTGAGAGTGCCATGGTAAGCTTCCTGCACTACTGGGCATTGCAGCATTTTATCACGCTGGCGGAGATCCTCGGGGAGAGAGAGGATGCGAAGCATTATCATCAGTTGGCCAACAAGGTGAAGGCAGCCTGCGATGCTGTATTGTGGGACGGCGACTGGTATATCCGCGGCATCACGAAGAACGGGAAAAAGATCGGCTGCAAGGAAGATGTAGAAGGCAAGGTGCATCTGGAGTCCAATGCCTGGGCGATCCTGTCCGGTGTGGCAGATGCAGAGAAGAGTGCAAAGACGTTGGGGACTATCGACGAATATCTGTATACACCCTACGGACTGCTGCTGAATACCCCTTCCTATACGAAGCCCGATGACGACATCGGATTTGTAACGAGAGTGTATCCGGGACTGAAAGAGAACGGAGCCATTTTCTCCCATCCGAATCCCTGGGCATGGGCGGCTGCCTGTGTCTGCGGCAGAGGAGATCTGGCCATGAAATTCTACGATGCCCTGTGTCCTTACTGGCAGAATGACAAGATCGAGATCCGGGAATCCGAACCTTATTCCTACTGTCAGTTCATTGCAGGCAAAGATCACACGGCCTACGGCAGAGCAAGACATCCCTTTATGACAGGCAGCGGCGGCTGGTCCTACTTCAGCGCTACCCGCTATATGCTGGGTATCCGTCCGGACTATGACTGTCTGATCATCGATCCCTGCATCCCGGCAGACTGGGAGGGCTTCCGGGTGACCAGAAGATGGAGAGGTGCCACCTACCGCATTAAGGTAGAGAACCACAGCAAGGTCATGCATGGAGTAAAGGAGATTCTGGTAGACGGACGCAAGGTGGGTAAGGTGCCCGTATTCCGCGCAGGCACGGAACACGAAGTCCTGGTAGTGATGTAATTGAAAACAAAACGGGTAGAACAAAAAATTAAGATAGATAAAGTATAAGGAGGCAGCATTATGATCAAATTTGGTACCGGTGGTTTCCGAGCCATCATCGGAGAAGATTTTACAAAGGAGAACATTCAGATTCTGTCCAAAGCTCTTTGCGACAAGATGAAAAAGGAAGGTGTGGAGAACACTGGAATGGTCATCGGCTATGACAGACGTTTCCTGTCGAAAGAAGCCATGCAGTGGGCGGCAATGGTATTTGCGGCGGAGGGGATCCGCACGAAGCTTATCAATAAGTCCGTGCCTACTCCTCTGGTAATGTACTATGTGATGAAGCATGACTATCATTACGGCATGATGATTACCGCCAGCCATAATCCCGCCATCTACAACGGCGTCAAGGTATTCACCTATGGCGGCAGAGATGCGGATGAGAAGCAGACCATGGAGATCGAACAGTTTATCAATGAAGTGACGGATCTTCCGGTGGAAGAGATGGATTACCAGAAGGCATTGGAAGCAGGACTGATCGAGGAAATCTATCCGTTAAATGAGTATCTGGACAGCATTATCGCGGCCGTGGACATGGATGCCATCCGGGAAGCCGGACTTCGTGTGGCACTGGACCCCATGTACGGTGTCAGCGAGACTTCCATCAAAACCGTACTGATGACCGCCAGATGCGAAGTGGAGACCATTCACGAGCGTCATGACACGTTGTTTGGTGGTAAACTGCCCGCACCGACGGCAGACACGCTCAGGACCTTACAGAACTACGTGCTGGACAGAAAATGCGATATGGGAATCGCTACCGACGGTGATGCGGACCGTATCGGTGTCATTGACGAAAAGGGCAACTTCCTGCATCCCAACGACATTCTGGTACTGCTGTATTATTACCTGATGAAATACAAGGGCTGGCACGGTCCCGTGGTCCGCAATATCTGCACCACCCATATGCTGGATCGTGTAGCGGAGAGCTTCGGTGAGAAATGCTATGAGGTTCCCGTAGGTTTCAAACATATCTCTGCAAAAATGTATGCAACAGACGCAGTCATCGGCGGAGAGTCCTCCGGTGGTCTGACGGTCCGCGGACATATTAAGGGCAAGGACGGTGTCTATGCCTCCGCATTGCTGGTGGAAATGCTGGCAGTTACCGGCAAAAAGCTCTCCGAGATTATGGAAGAGATCCATGCGCAGTACGGAAAACTGGCACTGGAAGAGAGAGATTACCGTTTCAGCCAGGAGAAAAAGGAAGCGATCCAGAAGCATCTGTTAGAAGAGAAAAAGCTGCCGGAGATTCCTTATGAAGTGGAGCAGGTGTCTTATCTGGACGGCGTAAAACTTTACCTGAAAAACGGTGGCTGGATCTCCATCCGCTTCTCCGGTACAGAGCCCCTGCTGCGTATCTTCTGCGAGATGCCGGAGGCAGAGGATGCGAAGAAACTCTGCGAATTATTTGAAGATTACTTATTACTCAAGTAGTAAAGAGATTGTCATAATTTAGCTAAAAAGATGGTAACATAGCGGATACTATGTTATCATCTTTTAAGAGAATTGTGGACGGGGCAGTGTGAAAAATAAATTTTTCACACGCAATTTTGTGCCGGTGGCTCAAAGATTGCAGGCTATTGAAAGATATGAGGATGATGAATATGAAAACAAAAGAGAAAACATGCAAAAGAAGATCCCTGCTCTGGAGCATGCTTTTTTTGCTGTTATTCGGCTGGTTTCTGCCGCTGCTTCTGACCAACGGCATTATGAGTAACATGGCGACGCAGAAGGTACATACCCAGATCGAGAGATCCGTGACGACTTCCATGGAAAAAGCGGCGGAGATCATGGAATTGCAGCTGGGAGAGAGCGAGACGGCTTCCAAGAATGCGTCCTATCTGAATGTGATCCGGGAAGCCTATCTGACTTATCAGGACGGCGGCAGCAGGCGGGATTTTCAGACCACCGTATTCACCTTTCTGGAACAGCAGTATATGTTCAACCAGAACTGCCGGTCCGTAAATCTGGTTTTCCGGGAATATCCCGATGAGATCTATTACACTTACAATAACAGCACCAGCGGAACCTATCGCGATATTACCTATTTCAAGACCTATGTGGCAAAAGACCTGTTGGAAGAGATGGATGCGCTGGATACCCGGACAGAGCTGCGCAGCTATGGCGGACGACTGTATATGATCCGTAATCTGGTGGATTCCAAGTTCCACCCCTTTGCAATTCTGGCTATCGAACTGAATGAAGAATCCCTGATGGAAAGTCTGGAAAGTGTCTGGGGCTACGAAAATGCCGCTGTTTATCTGGACGGAACCTACAGCCTCAGTCTGGGAGACAATGTGGACATACCTTACGGAGAGGAACAGCAGAACCGGCTGGCGGAGAAGGACTGCTTTGTAGACCATGTGAAGGATGCGCAGAACCCCTATGTCTATAAGAGACTGCAACTGTATCATTCCACGTTGGATTGCGTCATAGAGCTGGACAAGTCGGCGATCTATGCGGAGATCACCACGATCCGCTATGTATATGCGATCCTGGCGGTGTTTGCTCTGCCGCTAGTACTGTTGATTTATAATTTCCTGAACAAATGGGTGAATAAGCCGGTGCAGGATCTGATCAAAGTATTTGATGTGGTGCGGACAGGAGAGTACGGCACCCAGATCGAGAACATGGCAGGCAGTGAAGAATTTTACCATATGGAAGAGTCCTTCAACTACATGTCATCCCAGTTGAAAGAACAGTTTGACAAGATCTACCGGGAGGAGATCGCCCTGCGGGATGCCAGAATCATGGCATTACAGTCCCAGATCAATCCCCATTTTCTGAACAATACGCTGGAGATCATCAACTGGGAGGCCAGACTGAACGGCAATCTGCGTGTCAGCCAGATGATCGAGGCCCTGTCCACTATGCTGGAAGCTACCATGAACCGGAAGGCGGATCCTTACAACACCGTGGCGGAGGAGATGGAGTATGTGGATGCCTATCTCTATATCATTACCCAGCGGTACGGAGAAAAGTTCTCCTGTCGGAAGGAGATTGACGAAAGTCTGCTGAACTACAAGATCCCCCGGCTGATCGTGCAGCCTATCGCGGAGAATGCCATTGAGCACGGCATGAGTATCACCAGAGAGGGAGAACTGGTCATCCGCCTGTATCGGAAACGGGAGGACCTGATGTGCATTGAGATCGAGAATAACCGTGCCTTAAGCGAGGAAGACCAGGCCAAGATCCATAAGCTGCTAAATGAGGAACCGGATCCACAAAAGGAACATCGTGTCAGCCTTGGAATCCGTAATGTTGACCAAAGACTTCGCATGATGTACGGACCGGAATGTGGATTGTTCATCACTAATAACAAAAATAATCATACGGTCAGTACAATTTTGGTCAAAATTGATGAAGGAAGACAACAATAATAGGCAAAAAAAGCCAAGGGCAACAATTTTGATTTTCCCCCATTCATACTATTATATAGTTACAACAGATGAACAACATCTGGAAAACAAAATTTGGGAGGTATAGTGTATGAAACGATTTATTGCAGCAATGCTGGCAGGAACCATGATTTTTTCACTTGCAGCATGTGGCAGCCAGCCGTCCGACGGGGGCGTAGAGACGACCGGCACAAAAACAGAAAGCACAACAGGTTCCGAGGGAACCACCGCCGCAGGAAAAGCGGTAGAACTGAATGTAACCACCACCTTCGCCGGTGAAGATGGCAACGCACAGAATTTCAAGAACGCCGTAAAGGCATGGTGCGCTGAGACCGGCAACACCGTAGCAGATACATCCGCTACTTCCGATGAGACCTTTAAGACCAGAGTAACCACTGACTTTGAGACGGGTTCCGAGCCCGACGTACTGTTCTTCTTCAACGGAGCAGATGCCAACAGCTTCATCGAAGCCGACAAGGTAGTTCCTATGGATGAGATCCGTGCAGAGTATCCTGATTACGCAAGCAACATGAACGATGATCTGATCGCAGACTCTCTGGTAGATGGCAAGAAATACGCAGTTCCCGTAAACGGTTACTGGGAGGCAATGTTCGTGAACAAGGAAGTCCTGGATGCCGCAGGCGTGGAAGTGCCCGGTGCCGATTATACCATGGACAAGTTCAAGGAAGACTGCCAGAAGATCAAGGACGCAGGATATACTCCGATCGCCGCAGCTTTAGGCAACATTCCTCATTACTGGTGGGAGTACGCAATCTTCAATCATGACACTCCCGCAAATCATGTACAGGTTCCCGACAGCATCGAAAATGCTTCCTCCTGGGTAGACGGTATGCTGGACATTAAGGAACTGTATGAACTGGGATATTTCCCGGACAATACCTTATCCGCTACCGATGACGAGACCTTCGCCATGTTCGTAGACGGCAAGGCTGCATTCCTGATTGATGGCTCCTGGAAGGTTGGCGGTATTGTCAATGCCTGCCAGTCCGATCCTGATGATGCTTCTACTCTGGATGCTGACAAGCTGGCTAACTTTACCGTTACTTATGTACCCGGCAATGGTGACAGAAAAGCAACCGATTTAATCGGCGGTCTGTCCATGGGTTACTACATCACCAGAAAAGCATGGGATGATCCCGACAAGAGAGCAGCAGCGGTTGATTTCGTAAGTTATATGACTTCCGATGAGCTGGTACCTGTATTCGCACAGCATACCGCAAGCGCTCTGAAGAACACGCCTGATGTAGATCAGAGCCAGTTCAACGCATTACAGATCGAAGCTATGGATATGATGTCCGGCGTTACTTCCCTGACCGGAGCCGTACAGGACATCTTCATGGGTGACTGTCGTGTGACCACTTTCGACGGTATGCCTGAGATCGTAACCGGCAAGCTGGATGCAACCGAGGCCGTAGCAGAAGGCCTGAAGCTGTATCACGCACAGCAGTAAAACAAAACAGATTTCTTGTTCAGCCGGGGGATACAAACCTCCGGCTGATTTCAACAGGAAAGTGAATGGAGGAAGCATATGGGAGCAAGTATATACAAGAATAAGAAACCGGCAATAATCTTTCTGATCCCCGTCTTTCTTTTCATGATCGTTTATTTGTATTACCCTTTCTTACAGAATATTTGGAACAGTTTTCAGAATATACGACAGCTGGGAAGCAGCGGTGAAGGTTTCCTGGATCCCTGGTACAGCAACTACGTGGAAATGTTCCACGATGAAGTGGTTTGGATCTCCTTAAAAAACACACTGATCATGATGCTGGTAACTCTGGTGGGACAGGTGGGAATCGCTATCATCCTGGCATTGATGGTAGATAATATTGCACACGGGAAACACTTTTTCAAGACTGTATACTTCTTCCCCATCGTGATTTCCGCTACCGCACTTGGCCTGTTGTTCAACCTGATCTTCCTGTATGACAAGGGTATGCTGAACCAGATCCTGGAAAAGCTCGGCAAGGTGGGACTGACGGACTGGAAAGGCGAAGGTATCGCACTTTTCACCATGATGCTGCCCGTCATGTGGCAGTATGTAGGATTCTACTTTGTGATCCTGATCACGGGACTGAATAATATCTCGGACGAACTGTACGAAGCGGCAAGAATCGACGGTGCGTCTACCTTCCAGAAGGTAAGATACATATCCATACCGTTGTTACACAATGTGATCTGCACCTGCAGCGTCCTGGCAGTCACCGGAGCTTTAAAGGTATTTGATCTGCCCTGGACCATGTTCCCGAAGGGAATGCCCTTAAAGAGCACCTTCCTTACCGGAACCTATATGTATTATCACACCATGGAGACCAAAAATGTTGACTATGGCTCCGCACTGGCAGTACTGATCGTAGTACTCGGCATTGTACTGGCTAAGGTGGTAAATGCCATCTTCAAAGAAAAAGATTACTAGGAGGGAAAGCCATGAAGAAAAAAATATCCGTCGGATCCATATTGGTATACCTTTTCCTGAGCATCTGGGCTTTTACAACGATCTATCCCATCGTCTGGGTCATCCAGAACTCTTTCAAGGCGAAGGATAAGATTCTGGCAGACTCCTTCTCCCTCCCGGTAGGGGATCTGTTCACTACAGCCAATTACCGCAAGGCATTCGGCAATCTGAATATCTTCGGAGCCTACCGCAACAGTATTTTCATTTCCCTGATGGTGTCACTGCTTGTGATCCTTCTGGCAGGAATGGCAGCTTACGCGCTGGCAAGATACTGCTTCCGGGGAAGCAACTTCCTGTATTCCATGGTAGTATCCGCCATGATGTTCCCGGTATTCGCCACCATCATCCCGGTGTTCTCCATGGAGACCTCCTGGGGCATCGTGAATACCAGCAGCTGGGGACTGACCATGTTGTCCGTGATCCTGCCGCAGGTGGCCGGGAATCTGGCCTTCTCCATCGTGGTGCTGTCCGGTTACATGAAGAGCCTGCCGCTGGAACTGGAAGAAGCGGCATACATGGAAGGCTGCAATGCTTTCCAGATCTACTTCAAGGTCATTATGCCACTGACGAAACCGTCTTTCGCTACTGTAGCGATCTTCGCTTTCCTGTGGAGCTATAACGATCTGTTTACCCAGATGTTCTTCCTGAGACGTCCGGAGATGCGCACCATCACAAGACTGCTGAACGAGCTGACCAGCCAGGAGGGAACGAACTACGGACTGATGGCAGCAGCCGTTACACTGGTAGTCGTGCCGGTCGTAATCGTGTATATTTTCTTACAAAAATATATCATAAAAGGAATGACAGCAGGTGCCGTTAAGGGGTAGAATATTGTTATAAAAGCTAATGAGAGGTGCTGCTATGTACAAGGTGGTAATTATTGATGATGAACCGCTGATCGTGGAAGGGCTGTCCCGGAGTATTCCCTGGGAACGCTGGAACTGTAAGGTCGTAGGATTCGGCTATAACGGAATTGAAGGGATGGAAGTGATCCGCAGGGAAAAGCCTGCCATCGTCATCTCCGACATCAGTATGCCGAAAATGGACGGTCTGACCATGATCGCCGGTCTGAAATCAGAATTTCCGTACATGCAGATATCGATTCTTACGGGGTATCGTGAATTTACATATGCGCAGGAAGCTATCCGGCTCGGGGTGTCGGCCTTCCTGCTGAAGCCATCCAAGATGGATGAGCTGTACGAAGCTATCGAAAACATGACGGCGAAGCTGAAACTGTTCCCCATCGAAGACGAGGCGGTGGAGAACACGGAGGAAACAGAGGGAGATACCGTACTGTACAATAGCGAAGCCAACAATTTTGTCGTGACAAAAGCACTGGAATATATCAAAGAACATTCCAGAGAACGGATCCAGCTGGCAGATGTGGCGGATCACTGTTATGTGAGCCAGTGGCATTTAAGCAAGCTGTTAAATAAGCATACGGGCGAGAATTTTTCTGTAGCCCTGAACAAAGCACGTATTGCGGAAGCTAAGGAACTGTTGCAGGATCCTTCCCGCAGGATCTATGATATCGCAGAAGAAGTGGGATTCCAGGATCTGGCCCATTTCTCCCGGGTATTCAAAAAGCTGGAAGGAATCTCAGCCAATGAGTATCGAAATACCTTGAGCTGAGCCTGTAACCGTCTATGAGAGTTCCTTATGCATGGTTTTGGAAAGCGTGCAGAAGGAGACGAATATGAGAGTTTATTGTGCGAAGAATTATGAGGAAGCATCCACACTGGCGGCAGACCTGATTGCCGCACAGATTTTATTAAAGCCGGACAGCGTACTGGGACTGGCAACGGGCTCCACGCCCATCGGCGCCTATCAGCGGCTGATCGCGAAATACGAAGCCGGAGAGCTGGATTTCTCTCAGGTGAAGACCATAAACCTGGATGAATACAGAGGGCTGGATGAGGAAAATCCCAATGGATACCGCTACTTCATGAACCATCAGCTCTTTGATCATGTAAATATAAAAAAGGAAAACACCAATGTTCCCGACGGGAAAAAAGATCCCGCGCAGGCTTGCGGGGAATACGATGCCAGACTGGAGAGCACCGGCGGCATCGATCTGCAGCTTTTGGGACTGGGACATAACGGACATATCGGATTTAATGAGCCTGCGGAGGAGTTCTCCAAAACGACCCACTGTGTGGATCTGAGCGAGAGTACCATCGAGGCGAACGCCAGATTCTTCGATTCGGAAGATGAGGTTCCCAAACAGGCATACACCATGGGCATCCAGTCCATCATGCAGGCGAAGATGATCCTGATCATGGCCTGCGGGGCAGACAAAAAAGAGATCGTAAAGAAAGCATTTCAGGGACCAATCTGTCCCCAGGTTCCCGCTTCGGTCTTACAGCTTCATGACAATGTGATCTTAGTGGGCGACGAAGCCTGTCTCGGTTAATCTGGGGAGGAAGGAAAAATGGCAGAAGGTGCAAAACATATAAAAGAAGTAAAAGGATTCCTATATACCGCAGAGTATGAGTTCCGGCCGGGCCGGATCTGTATCGAAGGAGACCGGATCGCAGAAGTGGACTTCTGCACGGAGAGTGAGTTAAGCGAGGCAGAGCGGGAGACGCTGGTGCTGCCCGGACTGGTGGATGTCCATTTTCACGGTGCGGCGGGATACGACTTCTGCGACGGGACGAAGGAGGCCTTCCGGGCGATCGAGGCTTATGAGAACAGCCACGGAATCACCAGTATCTGTCCCGCCACCATGACATTGCCGGTAGAACAGTTGAAACAGATCCTGACAGAAGTGTCGGAAGATAAACCGGACAGTCTGGTGGGAGTTCACCTGGAAGGACCCTTTATCAATAAGGCCAAAAAGGGAGCACAGAAGGAAGAATACGTTATTCCTCCCAGTGCGGACGTGCTGAAGGAATTGCAGAAATGTGCAAAGGGACTGGTAAAACTGGTATCCATCGCACCGGAGACGGAAGGTGCCATCGACTGTATCCGGGAGCTGGGGAATGAGTTCCATTTCTCCATAGCACATACCATGTCGGATTATGACACGGCTGTCAAGGCAATACAGGCCGGGGCAAAACACATTACCCACCTGTACAATGCCATGCCTATACCGACTCACAGAGAACCGGCAGTGGTGGGAGCCGCAGCCGACGACCCGGAGGTCATGCCGGAACTGATCTGCGACGGCATCCATATTCATCCCTGTATGGTGCGGAATACCTTCCGCCTGTTCGGTGCACACCGCATGATCCTCATCAGTGACAGTATGCGTGCCGTAGGCATGGAGGACGGACAGTATACGCTGGGCGGTCAGGACGTTACGGTGCGCGGACCGCTGGCAACATTGGCGGACGGAACCATTGCGGGAAGCGCCACGAACCTGTATGACTGCATGCGCAAGGCAGTGGAGATGGGAGTACCGAAGGAGCAGGCTATCCGGGCAGCCACCATCAATCCGGCAGTCAGCATCGGGGCGGAAAGCAGGATCGGATCACTGGAAGTTGGCAAATTTGCCAATATTGTAATTGCGGATATGGCTTTAAACCGCCGTCAGGTCATTCTGAAGGGCGTAAGTTTATAATTGGTTGTTGTGAGTTGTTTGTTGCAGACAGATACCCGGAAACCGTAGAAAATACGGTTCCCGGGTATTTGTCATTTCTAAAGGTTGTTCAGACTTTTTTCATATTTGAACTATTGATTTATCCACAGGTTATCTCTATAATAGATGTGATTGCTCAGAAATTAAGCTGTGAGCTTGAAGCAGTTGGAAAAGTAACAGCCTATAAAATATAGAAAATGGAGATGACATGAGAAGATTAATTGAGTCATACAATAACGGCTATGGCCCCGGTAATGGGGGAAATGGCAACGGAGCTAACGGCAATGGGAACAATCAGGGCAATGGCAATAACGGCAACGGGGGAAATGGCAATCGCCCGCCGAGACGTCCCAGTATCCTGATGATGATCCTGTCGGGTCTGATGACGGTAATTGTAGTATTGATGCTGTATAATGCCTTCTTCGGCACCAATACCGGGACAGAGGTATCCTATACGGATTTCCTGAAGGATCTGGATGCGGACAGAGTAGCTGCGGTAGAAGTGAATAAGGAAAGCGGCGTTGTGACCGTGCAGCTGAAGCAGGAAGCAGCGGCCACACCGGAGCCCGGCAGTTATATCAACTTCTACGGGATCACTCAGAAGGTTACACAGCCCCAGACAGTATATTATACCATGCTGATGGAGGATCTGGATACTTTGACAGCCAGATTGCAGGAGCATGATGTGGAAGGCAACCGCGTAACCAGTAATACCTCCAATTTTCTGATGGAGATTCTGATTACCGTAGTACTTCCGGTGGTGCTGATCTGGATCGTGGCAGGGTTCCTGTTCCGGAGAATGGGCGGCAGCGGCGGTCCCATGGGAGTTGGCAAGAGCAATGCCAAGGTATATGTACAGAAGGAGACCGGAGTTACCTTCAAGGATGTGGCCGGTGAGGATGAGGCAAAGGAATCTCTGGTGGAGGTCGTGGACTTCCTGCACAATCCCCAGAAATATTCCAAGATCGGTGCAAAGCTTCCCAAGGGAGCACTGTTAGTAGGTCCTCCCGGAACCGGTAAGACTCTGCTGGCCAAGGCTGTGGCAGGAGAGGCTCATGTACCGTTCTTCTCCCTGACAGGTTCTGATTTTATTGAATTGTATGTAGGTGTGGGTGCCAGCCGTGTCCGCGACCTGTTTAAAGAAGCCACCAAGAATGCGCCCTGTATCGTATTTATCGATGAGATCGATGCTATCGGCCGCAGTCGTGATTCCAAATACGGCGGAGGCAATGAGGAGCGGGAACAGACTTTGAACCAGCTGCTGTCCGAGATGGATGGTTTTGACAGTTCCAAGGGTATCCTGATCCTGGGTGCTACGAACCGTCCTGAGATTCTGGACAAGGCGCTGTTGCGCCCCGGCCGTTTTGACCGCCGTATCATCGTGGATAAGCCGGATCTCAAGGGTCGCGTGGAGATCCTGAAGGTACACGCCAAGGATGTGAAAATGGATGAGACCGTAGACCTGGATGCCATTGCACTGGCCACCAGCGGAGCGGTAGGTTCGGATCTGGCCAATATGATCAATGAGGCGGCTATCAATGCTGTCAAGGAAGGCAGAGAATTCGTAAGCCAGAAGGATCTGTTCGCAGCTGTGGAACAGGTGCTGGTAGGTAAGGAGAAGAAAGACCGCATCATGAGCAAAGAGGAGCGTCGCATAGTATCCTACCATGAAGTGGGCCATGCACTGATTAGTGCCCTACAGAAAAATTCCGAGCCGGTACAGAAGATCACCATTGTGCCCCGTACTATGGGTGCGCTGGGCTATGTTATGCAGGTACCTGAGGAGGAAAAATACCTTAACACCGAGGCAGAGCTTCGGGATATGCTGGTAGGTCTGGTGGGCGGACGTGCCGCGGAGGAAGTGGTATTCGATACCGTGACCACAGGCGCCGCCAACGATATTGAGAAGGCCACCGCTATCGCCCGCAATATGATCACCCGTTACGGTATGAGCAAGCGTTTCGGCCTCGTCGGTCTGGCTACTGTAGAAAGCCAGTATCTGGAGGGAAGAACCGCTTTGAACTGTAGTGATGAGACTGCGGCCGCCATTGACGAAGAAGTGGTTGCCATGATCAAGGAAAGCTATGATCAGGCATTGCAGATGCTGCGTGAGAATCGTGAATTGATGGATAAGCTGGCAGCGTTCCTGATCGAGCGCGAGACCATTACCGGTAAGGAGTTCATGGAGATCTTCCGCAGAGAGAAGGGATTACCCGATCCGGAGGAAGAGAAGAAGGAAGAGGCGAAGGAGCAGACCGCCTCTGCACCGGATGCGGCGAAGGAGCCTGCACAGGAGGAGACTTCCGGACAGGAAAAGCCCGCGGAAGAATCCGGAGAACAGAAACCGGATGTTTCCGAAGAACCGAAGGATCCCAAGGATCCTCCCCAGGGATCGGTAGGATTGTTCTCCCACGGAACCCTTTCGTAAGTGAAAAATTAAAGTAAGCAAAATAAAAACTCTCCGAAGAGATTCCGATGAATCTGTGTGGAGAGTTTTTGGGGAATTCATAGTTGATTATTTCCCACGAATGCTTTATCATAATAAAGTGCCGGGAGCTTTCCGGACAGGCTGCACCGACAGCCAGATCGTAACGAGGAGGTATTATCAAAATGTTAAAACAGTTATCCATTTACGCTGAAAATAAAAAAGGAGCCCTGCGGGCCATGACCAATGCGCTGTACGAAGCAGGCATCAATATCTGGGGTTCCGTTACCAACGACGGTTCTGAGTATGGCATTAACCGTATGGTCGTATCCGATCCCGAAAAGGCAAAAGAGGTTCTGGCGGCGAAAGGCTATCTTTGTCGTTTCGTAGATGTTCTGGCAGTAGAGATCGAGGATAAACCCGGCGCATTGAACAATCTGCTGACGGCTCTCTTAGACAGCAATGTCAATGTGGACTACACCTACCTGTCCTTTAACCGTGATTCCTCTACCCCTGTTATGATCCTTCACACCGCCGATCCCGAGGAAGTAGAGCTCTGCCTGAAGGCTAAGGGGTTCATGATGGTATAGCACCAACGTCCATGCAAAAATAAAAATAAGAGCCATTTGCGGAAGCTTGCTTACGGCAAATGGCTCTTATTTTTGTTTTTATACGGCGAAAGCCGTCCATGAGCTGATGCGCAGCATCTGCGAATGGGCATGGACGAATGCGGGAACCATAATAATCCAAATTTATTTAAGTAGGATATTGACAAACCGGATACCGGAGTGCTATTATCAAGACATAACCAATGCAAACGTTTGCATTATTTTTTTAGAAGAGCGTGCAAACGTTTGCATAACAAGAGAATAACAATCATAGAAAACGGGTGAGGACGAAATGCCAGCAACAATTAAGGACATAGCAAAGAAAGTGGGAGTAAATCCATCGACAGTATCCAGAGTGATTAACGGAACTGCCAGTATTTCAGAGGAAACCAGACAAAAAATTAAAGATGCCATGAGAGAACTGGATTATCATCCCAACAGTCTGGCCAGAAGTCTTGTAAACGGAAGCACTTTTACAATAGGGCTGGTGATTGATGCCGGTAACAGTGATGCTTTCTCGAACGCCTTTTTTATCCGGAGTGTTTCGGCAATCGAAGCGGTAACACAGCAGAGAGGGTTCAACCTGTTGATTACCAGTGACTTCGACAAAGAAAATAACAGTGCTGTCAAGAATTTGATCTTAGAGAAAAAAATAGACGGAATTATACTTCCTGTTTCTGCTGCGACGGAGGAACTGGTGGATCTTTTGATCAGCAGCCATTTTCCGTTTATTGTTCTGGGAGAGCCGGATAATGTAAGAGATGATATTCACTGGATAGATATGGATAACAAACAGGGAGCGGAGGATGCTGTAAATTATCTGCATCAGGCGGGTTATAAGAAGACGATCCTGCTTGTGGAAAATCGAATCACAATGTTTGAAAGAAAGAGAATTCAGGGATTTCAGTCGGCGACTGCATTGATGAATACAGATGTAACGGAGAACTTTATTGTGGAATGTGGAACGGAGAGCAGTCAGATCGATGAAGCTTTGCAAAATATGCTGGATCATTGTGAGGATATTGACAGCATTATATGTACCAATAATGTAGTGGCCTATGAGACTTTGAAGTTCCTGAAAAAGAAAAAGCTGGATGTTCCCGGAAATATAGGAATTATTACATTTGATAATTATCCTCTGGCAGAATACATGGATCCTCCCCTCACGGTAGTGGATATTGATACTTATAAGTTGGGGGAAGAAGCAGCCAATATTTTGTTTTCCATTATTCAGAATCCGGGACAGGACAGAAAGGAGGTATTACTTTCCACCAGAATTATTGAGAGGGAATCTACAATGAAAGGAGAAAAGCGGAAGAAGTGAAAAGAGAAGCAATCCAGCATTTCAATACGGAAGAGTATATATATCCTGTAAAGCGAAATGAATTGGTATTCAAGATTCGCAGTGCAAAAAAGGATATATCGAAATGTATGTTGGTTTACTGGGACAGAACAAAACCGGAGAACCAAAAGAAACAGGAATTGAAGTGTCGTTACAGAGATGAGTTGTTTGATTACTTTCAGGGGGAAATAATATTTCACCAGATTGCGCGTTATCAGAAATATTATTTTGAACTGACGGACAGAAGCGGAACTACTGTGTATTATACGGCAAATGGTGTGCAGCAGGAACTTCCGAAGATCGGTTTCTTTGAATATTTGTATGTCAATGGAACGGATGTTATTACTTTCCCGGAATGGGCCAAGGGAGTTATTTATTACCAGATATTTCCCGAGAGGTTTTGGAATGGCGATCGTGGAAATGATCCGGAAGGATGTAAACCCTGGGGGACATTACCTGACAGAGAACATCATATGGGTGGAGACTTGCAGGGGATCATTCAAAAGGTTCCTTATCTGAAGGAACTGGGAATAGAGTGCATATACTTAAATCCCATATTTGAAGGAGATTTTAATCATAAATATGCAACCACGGACTATTTCAAGATAGATTCCCAGTTCGGTACAGAAGAGACATTCAGAGAACTTGTAGGTACGTGTCACAGTCAGGGAATCCGAATCGTCCTGGATGGAGTATTTAATCATACGGGAGTTCATTTTGAGCCGTTTCAGGATGTTTTGGAAAAACAGGAAAAATCCCGTTATGTAAAATGGTTTCATATCAATCATTATCCGGTGGAACCGAGTCATCACAATTATGAATGCGTCGGAGCCTATAAGTGGATGCCTAAGCTTGATACCTCCAATCCGGAGGTCAGGGAATTTATTCTGAAGGTAATGATGCACTGGATCGATCATTATGGGATCGATGGCTGGCGACTGGATGTGGCGGATGAAGTAGACCCTTCCGTATGGGAAGAAGCACGAATACGGATAAAGGAAAAATATCCGGACAAAATTTTGCTGGGTGAGACCTGGGGATACGCCGGAAAGATGCTGCGAGGCAATCAGATGGATTCCGTGATGAATTATGTATTCCGGGATGCCGTCAGAGACTACATAGCAGAAAAGTCGATTTCCGTAACAGAGTTTGACAGCAGGCTGAACCATATGCTGGCCTATTATAAAGACGAGACAGACAGTCTTCTGTATAATCTGATCGACAGTCATGATACGGAACGCTTCCTATATCTGTGTCAGGAAGATAAAAAGCTTCTGAAACTGGCAGTAGCACTTCAAATGCTGTTTCCGGGTTCTCCGGCAATTTACTACGGCGATGAGGCTGGAATGACAGGAGACAATGATCCGGATTGCCGAAGATGCATGGAATGGGGAGAGAATGCAGATAAAGATATGAGGAACTGGTATCGGAAAATGATACAGTTACGAAAGGATTATAGCTGCATCCGATCCGGAAGCTTCAGAAGCATTGTTGCAGACGAAACGACAGATACCTACGGATTTGTGCGCAAGGATGAGACTGGAAGCTGTTATGTAATTCTACATAAAGGAATCGATGACTGTAGAATAGAATGTCCGGTTTTGGAAAAAGGCGTTTTTGCAGAAGTACTTTCCGGGGAGTTGCTGCAAGAGGAAAATATCGGAGACTCGGAATTTCTAAATGAGGACATAACAGAATACAAGGGCAAAATTACGTTGCAAATGGAGCCCTATTCTGTGAAAGTCATAATGAGTTCATCGAACTCGGGCAAAAAACAATAGGAGGATGTTTACAATGATGAAGGTGAAGAAAAACAAAAAATTACTGGCAATTCTACTCACAACCGTAATGAGCCTGGCAGCCTTAACAGGATGTGGAGAATCACCAGTAGAATCTGAAACCGGCTCAGAGAGTCAGGTATCAGCAACAGCAGAGGTTCCTGCGGCCACAGAAATTGCTTCGCAGGAAGAAGTTACCATCAATTTCTGGCATCACTATAGCGCACAGTCAGCCGAGAATGAAACCCTGATGAATGTACTGATTCCGGAATTTGAAAAAGAAAATCCGGGAATTAAGGTAAATGCAGTATCTCATGAATGGGCAGATCTGCATCAGAAAATTCTGATCAGTGCACAGTCAAACACGTTACCGGATGTAGCCAGACTGGATAGTGCATGGGTTCCTGAATTTCAGAAAATGGGAATTCTGACAGCACTGGATGAAGAGATGTCCGACTTTAACGATGTCTCCGGTGGTTTATTGGAAAGTGCCATGAGTACAGCAAAAGTGGATGGTCATTTTTACGGACTTGCACTTAACACCAATACCAAGATTCTCTTCTATAATGTGCAGGCTTTCAAGGATGCAGGTATTGAGGATCCCAAAACCATGGATGAATTTGTGGATGCTGCTAAGAAATTAGCAGGAACCAATGCAAATGGTCAACAGGTATGGGGATATGATGAACCCGCACTGGCAGGTTGGAACCTCTGCCCGTTCATCTGGAGCATGGGTGGATCCATTACCAATGAAGAGGAAACAAAGGCATCCGGTTATATCAACAGTCCGGAGACAGTAAAGGCAATCGAAACGCTTGCGGAACTGTATCAGGCAGGTGCAATCACGGGATGGAATGCGGGTGACATTCCTATGACAGATGGTTTCGGAACCGGTAGATACATGATGCTTCTGGAAGGCCCCTGGAAAGTTGCGGAAATGCAGGGATCTTATCCTGATTTTGAATATGCAACTACAGAAATGCCTGCGGGCGATGCCGGATCCATATCTGTTCTGGGTGGCGAAGACATTGCCATGTTTAACAGTGCCAATAAAGATGCTGCATGGAAATTCATGAAGTTTATGACCAGTGAATTTGCAGAAGAGGAAATGGCAAAATGCGGTCAGATCCCTGTCAACAAGGAAGCACTGGAAAGCGATACGGTAAAAGCAGCAGATTATGCACCGTTCCTGGAAGCCATCAAAACGGCAAAATCCCGTCCTACCGTAGCCTGCTGGTCCGAAATGGACAGCGAATTATCTGTCGCAGTTACGGATGTAATGAACGGAAAGAAAACAGCACAGGAAGCTATGGATAAGCTTGCACAGCGTTTTGATGAACTCCTTGCGGAATAATATTAATTATAACTTGCCATATGTATAAAGTCAAATAGCAGTCCGGGGCAGCGCCGACAGGTGCTGTCCCAACTGTAAAAGAGGTATTTCTATGAAGACATCACGGAAAAGCAAAATACAGATTGGACTATTACTTTTACCCGGGTTACTTGTATTTGGAATTTTCACGATCTACCCTATTTTGAAATTGTTCATCATGAGTTTTTTTGAATGGGACTTTGGCAGTATGCTGAGTCACCGCTTTATTGGCCTGGAAAATTACAAGGAAGTATTGGGAGACGAATACTTCCGGACTGTTTTTATAAATTCATTGGTATATACGCTTGTGACTGTGCCCGGACAGATGCTGGCTGGATTTTTGGTTGCGCTTTTGCTGAATCAGATTACACGTTTTAAAGTCGGGTATCGTGTAATGTATTATTTGCCCGTAATCACGTCGTGGGTAGTAGCATCTCTGATTTTCAAATATGTGTTTAATACAGAAGGATTATTAAACTATTTCCTGATGAATGTAGTACATATTACCAGTGCAAACGTAAGATGGCTGGATACCAGATGGGGCGGTATGACCGTAGCCATGTTACTGGGAATATGGAAAGGAATTGGCTGGAACATGGTAGTGTTCCTTGCAGCGTTGCAGACAGTGCCCGCAGACCTCTATGAAGCGGCCGCCATCGACGGAGCCACGGCATGGGATAAGATGTGGAATGTTACAATACCGAGCATCCGGGGGACCATTTTATTTGCGCTGGTAATGCTGACGATCGGCGGATTTAATGTGTTTACCTCCATCAAGATGATAACCGGTGGCGAACCGGGACATCAGACAGATGTCATTTTGACATGGATGTATCACAAAGCATTCAGTACGGGAAAATTTGGTTATGCTGCAGCATTGTCCTTTATTACAACAGTAGTGCTTGCGATTCTTGCTGTAATACAGTTTAAACTCATGCAGCAGAAAGACCAATAAGACAGGCAGGTGTGGATATGAAAAGAAAAACGTGGATACAGATATTTCTTCACTTTATATTAATTGCCGGATTGATTATTGTTGTACTTCCCATGGTCTATATGATCAGTACATCTTTAAAGCCGAACGGGGCATTGTACGAATATCCGCCCCGCTTTTTACCGGCGTTGGATGAGGTGACTCTGGAAAATTACCGGTACATATTGGGACAGGGAAAATTTTATCGTAACTTCCTAAACAGTATGTGTGTATCTGTGGCATCGGTGTTAATTGCGGCAGCTATTGCATCGGCACTGGGATATGTCATTGCAAGATTTGACTTTCCGGGGAAAAACTTCCTGTTTGGATTCATTGTTCTGACCATGATCGTTCCGGGACTGACGCTGATCGTTCCCCAGTATGAACTGGCGGTAAAATTACGTGTGATCAATTCCCTTGCGGGACTGGTTCCCTTTTATGCAGCCTGGACCATTCCTTATTCCACATTTATGATAAAAGGCTTTGTGGAAGGAATTCCAAGGGAACTGGATGAGGCAACCTACATGGATGGTGGAAGTGTTTTTACTGTATTCGGAAGGATTATTATACCGCTTGCCAAACCGGGAATCGCTTCCGTATCTATTTTCAACTTTTTGACAGCATGGGAAGAATTCCCATGGGCGAATACGGTCTTGAACGATAATCTGAAACGGACGATGCCGATTGCTGTTTCGGGATTTTTCGGAGAACATCAATTTACACAGTGGGGCTATGTCTTTGCATTGTCAGTATTTAGTCTTTTACCCATACTTATCGTGTTTATCTGCTGCCAGAAATTCTTTGTGGCAGGTCTGACAAGTGGCAGCGTAAAAGGCTGATACCATATATTACCTTTCCTATGCGGTGTTTGCAGTTGCTGGCAGACACCGCTTTTGTTTTGCACAGGATAAAAATCACTTGTTGTATTTTTTGACAGAATCGGTATGATAGAAACAGGTGAGGAAATATTTATGTTCAACGTTGAAGAGGAATTAAAAAAGCTTCCCCGCAAGCCGGGGGTGTATATCATGCGGGATGACAAGGATGTCATTTTGTATGTGGGAAAAGCGATCAACCTGCACAATCGTGTAAGGTCTTATTTTCGTGAAAATATCGGCAGAGGCCCCGCCATCGACCAGATGGTGTCGCTGATTGCCCGGTTTGAATATATTGTGACGGATTCCGAGCTGGAGGCGCTGGTGCTGGAGAACAATCTGATCAAAGAGAATTCTCCGAAATACAACACTCTGCTGAAGGACGATAAGACGTACCCTTATATCAAGGTGACAGTGGGAGAGGACTATCCGAGGATCCTGTTTTCCCGCACCATGAAAAAGGATAAATCCCGCTATTTCGGCCCCTATACCAGTGCCGCAGCGGTGAAAGATACTATCGAACTGCTGAACAAGCTGTACCAGCTGCGTACCTGCAACCGGGTGCTGCCCAGAGATACCGGACTGGAGCGCCCCTGTCTGAACTATCATATCAAGCAATGTCTGGCGCCCTGTCAGGGGTATGTGAGCAAGGAGGAATATCGACAGCAGGTAGCGGGAGCACTGGAATTCCTGAACGGTAATTACAGCCCAATCCTGAAGGCTCTGGAAGAGAAGATGAACAAGGCTGCGGAGGGACTGGAATTCGAAGAAGCGGCCAGATACAGAGATCTGCTTTCCAGTGTAAGACAGGTATCCCAGAAGCAGAAGATCACGGAGGGTGTGGGCGAAGACAAGGACATTCTTGCTCTGTATCAGGATGAGACCGAGGCAGTGGTACAGGTATTTTTTGTCCGGGACGGTAAGCTGATCGGCAGAGAACATTATTATATGACACATGTGCCGGAAAATAACAAACCGGCGATCTTACAGGATTTTGTGAAACAATTTTATGCGGGGACACCTTTTATCCCCAGAGAACTGATGCTGCAATATGAGATCGAGGATGCGGAGCTCATCGAGAAATGGCTGTCCGAACGAAAAGGCAGCCGGGTCTACCTGAAGGTGCCCAAGATCGGCAGCAAAGAAAAACTGGTGGAACTGGCGGCCCAGAATGCAAAACTGGTATTGTCTCAGGACAGAGAGAAGCTGAAGCGCGAAGAAGGCCGTACCATTGGTGCGGTGAAGGAGATCTCGGATCTGTTGAAACTGCCGCTGAACGGCACGGCCCGGATGGAAGCCTACGATATTTCCAATATCAACGGCTTCGAAAATGTAGGATCCATGGTGGTCTACGAAAAAGGAAAACCCAAGCGCAGCGATTATCGTAAATTCAAGATCAAGAGCGTCTCCGGCCCGGATGATTATGCCTGCATGCGGGAGGTGCTGACAAGACGGTTCCGTCACGGCATGGAAGAGAGCAAAGAACTGGAAGAACAGGAGATGGATCAGGAATATGGCAGCTTCACGAAGTTCCCGGATCTGATCCTGATGGACGGCGGCCGCGGACAGGTGAATATCGCTCTGTCCGTACTGGAAGAACTGGGGATCGATATTCCGGTCTGCGGTATGGTCAAGGATGACAACCATCGCACCAGAGGCCTGTATTATCATAACATTGAGCTTCCCATCGATACCCATTCCGAAGGGTTTAAGCTGATCACCCGGATCCAGGACGAGGCTCACCGTTTTGCCATCGAGTATCACAGATCCCTGCGCAGCAAGACCCAGGTGAAATCTGTGCTGGATGACATCCCGGGTGTGGGTCCGGCCCGGAGAAAGGCTCTGATGCGGCACTTTAAGTCGCTGGAGGAGATCCGGCAGGCGACAGTGGAAGAACTGATGGAAATTCCCGAAATGAACGAGCGCACAGCGCAGGAGATTGTGGCCTTTTTTGCTTCACAGAAGCGCCCGCCTGTGGTACAATGATAACTATTGAATAGTTAGTTTTATGTTATACAATGAATGAGGCGGGTAACCTTCAAGAGAAAGTGTATGGGGCAGGTTTCCGCGGAAAGGTATGGAGATTAGTATGGCAAGTGTAAGTTTGACCCGCGTTATTGAGAAAATGAAACTGGAAAATCTCACACCGGAGATCGATGTGAAGCACGTGAAGATCACACAGCCGGATATTAACCGTCCGGCATTGCAGCTGGCCGGATACTTCGAGCATTTTGATGCTACCAGACTGCAGATCGTCGGATTTGTGGAATATACTTATATGGAAGGTTTGACGGACGAGGCCCGCAGGGAAGCGTATGAGAAGCTGATGGCTTATGATATTCCCTGTATCGTGTTCAGCCGTGACCTGAAGCCGGATCCCATTTTCCTGGAGACAGCGATCCGGCATCAGATTCCGATATTGTCTACGAAAAAATCCACTTCTGACTTTATGTCCGAGATTATCCGGTGGCTAAATGTCAAGCTGGCGCCCTGTATCTCTGTGCACGGCGTGCTGGTGGATGTCTACGGTGAAGGTGTTCTGATCACCGGGGAGAGCGGCATCGGTAAGTCCGAGGCAGCATTGGAGCTGATCCGAAGAGGCCATCGTCTGGTAACCGACGATGTGGTAGAACTCCGTAAAGTCAGTGATGACACGTTGGTAGGTTCTGCACCGGATATCACGAAGCACTTTATTGAACTGCGCGGTATCGGCATCGTGGATGTCAAGGCACTGTTCGGTGCATTGTCTGTAAAAGATACACAGACCATCGATCTGGTCATCCGACTGGAAGACTGGGATAAGGACAAAGAATACGACAGACTGGGACTGGAAGAGAACTATACCGAATATCTGGGGAATAAGGTAGTATGTCACAACATTCCGATCCGTCCCGGACGTAACCTGGCGGTCATCTGTGAGACCGCGGCAATCAACCATCGTCAGAAGAAGATGGGCTATAATGCAGCGAAGGAACTGTACACCCGTGTACAGAATTCCCTGGCAAAAAGACGTGAGGAGGACGAAGATGATGAGTAAGTATGCATTTGGAGTAGATGTAGGAGGAACCACAGTTAAATTAGGACTTTTCAATGACGAAGGACAGGTGCTGGACAAATGGGAGATTCCCACAGTCAAGGATAACGGCGGAGAAAAGGTATTGCCGGATATCGCAGCATCCATTAAAAACAAGATGCAGGAGAAGAACATCACCGCAGCAGAGCTGGTGGGGGTGGGAATCGGTGCCCCCGGCGCGGTCAATGCTGACGGCTATATGGTCAACGGTGCGGTCAATATCGGATGGGGACCTTTCGATCTGGCCGAGACCCTGAAAAAAGAACTGGACTTGCCGGTAACTGTGAAAGCAGGGAATGATGCCAATGTGGCAGCCCTGGGTGAGATGTGGCAGGGCGGCGGAAAAGGTTATTCCAATCTGGTAGCAGTTACCCTGGGAACCGGTGTCGGCGGTGGCATTATCATTGATGGAAAGATCCTTACCGGTACTAACGGTGCCGGCGGTGAGATCGGACATATTCACATTGAAGATAACGAGACAGAGGTCTGCGGCTGTAAGAACAAGGGCTGTCTGGAGCAATATGCATCCGCCACCGGAGTTACCCGCCTGGCTAACAGACGCCTGGCAAAGGATGATGCTCCCAGTGTTCTAAGAAACGGTGAAATCTCTGCGAAGACCGTATTTGATGCGGTGAAGGCAGGAGACAAGGTAGCCGTTGAGATCGCAGAACAGTTCGGAGAATATCTGGGCAAGGGTCTGGCAGCTGTAGCCAATGTTGTGGATCCCCAGATCTTCGTTATCGGCGGCGGTGTATCCAAGGCCGGAGATATTTTATTCCGGTACATAGAGCCTTCTTATAAGAGATGTGCTTTCGGCCCCTGTAAGCAGGCCAAATTCGCATTGGCAACGCTGGGAAATGATGCCGGAATCTATGGCGCGGCGGCACTGGTATTAAAGTAGGCTTTAGCGGCATAATTATAACAAAAAGAAAGAGCAGCCTGACATGATAAGTGCAGCAGTGATAGAAGCATTAAAAGAAATTGTACCGGCAGATAAAATTCTGCTACAGGAACCGATGAAATTGCATACGACCTTCCGGATCGGGGGACCGGCGGACTGTATGGTCTGCCTGGAAAACGAGGAACAGCTTTGCAGAGTGCAGAAATACCTTCGTCTGGTGGATGTTTCCTATACCGTGATCGGCAACGGAAGCAACCTGTTGGTAAGTGATAACGGATATGCGGGAATTGTCCTGGTGGTCGGCCGGCATATGAGTAAGATCGAAGTGAAGGATTGCTACCTGGAGGCAGAGGCCGGGGCCCTGATGAGCCAGGTGGCGAAAGCGGCAAAGGAGCATAGCCTGACGGGGCTGGAATTTGCGGCGGGGATTCCCGGTACCATCGGCGGCGGAGCCGTGATGAATGCCGGAGCCTATGGCGGAGAGATGAGCCAGGTGGTGACTACCGTAACGGTAGTCAACCGCAACGGTGAGATCATGGAGTTGGATAACAGTACTATGGAGTTCGGTTATCGTACCAGTGTGATCCAGAACCAGCCCTTTGTGGTCACCAAAGTGACTTTCCGTCTGCAACCCGGAGATCCGGAGCAGATCGAAGCAAAAATGGCGGAACTGGCGCTCCGCCGCAGAGAAAAACAGCCTTTGGAATATCCCAGCGCGGGCAGCATCTTTAAACGCCCCGAGGGGCATTTTGCGGGACAGCTGATCATGGAAGCAGGCCTTCGGGGATACTCCGTGGGAGGCGCAAAGGTATCGGAGAAGCATTGCGGATTCATTGTCAACACCGGCAATGCCACCGCAGAAGATGTAAAAGATGTGATCTGGGAGGTTCAGAGAAGAGTGAAAGAACGTTTTCACGTAGATCTGGAGCCCGAGATCAAATTCCTGTAATGGACAGAATGTAACTATTCAGAGCCGTGTAAATCATGTCACATATACGTTGAATGCCTGCATTCGTAAGAACATTTGACATGATTTATATGGCGAAGTAACCACATTCGCAAAAAGTAAGCTCTGGAAGAGCGATTTTGCGAATGGGGTTCTGAATAGTTACGATAGAATAACGAGGTGCATATGAGATTTGTAGTAGTAACAGGTATGAGTGGCGGAGGAAAGAGAACGGCACTAAAGCTTTTGGAGGATGCCGGCTTTTATTGCGTGGATAATCTGCCGGTATCTCTGGTGGAGAAGTTCGTGGAACTGATTGCCATGCCGGGAAGCGAGATCAGTAAGGTCGCATTGGGACTGGATGTCCGGGCGGATCAGAATTTCACGGATGCTACCCGTATTTTGGAACAATTAAAGGAAAAAGGCTACAAATTCGAGATTTTGTTTATGGACTCCGATGATGCCGCTCTGATAAAACGGTATAAGGAGACTAGGCGTGTGCACCCTCTTGCCGCAGACGGCAGAGTGGAGGACGGTATTCACAAGGAGCGCAAGATCCTGGAGACGATCCGCAAGAACTCGGATTATGTCATCGATACCTCCAATCTGTTAGTCAGAGAACTGAAGGAAGAGTTAGACCGTATTTTTGTACAGAACGAAGAATACAATAGTCTTATGGTAACAGTCATGTCCTTCGGATTTAAGCATGGGATCCCCGCGGATGCAGATCTGGTCTTTGATGTGAGGTTTTTACCCAACCCGTATTATATAGAAGAATTGAAGCCGCAGACCGGTAATGACAAAGCGGTGCAGGATTATGTGATGGGCTTTCCGGAGACCGGAATCTTTCTGGACAAGCTGACGGATATGCTCCAGTTCCTGATTCCGAACTATATCAAAGAAGGCAAATACCGTCTGGTTATTGCCATCGGCTGTACCGGCGGTAAGCACAGAAGTGTTACTCTGGCGAACAAGCTGTACGAACGTATGAAAGCGGAAGGCCATTACGGTATTAAGCTGTATCACCGTGATGTGCCCAGAGAAGGAATCTGACATGTCATTTTCGAGTGAGGTAAAGGAAGAACTGGCGAAGCATATCAGTCCGGCGAGACATTGCCAGATTGCGGAACTGGCGGCGCTCATGAACTTCAGCGGACAATACGGACGCTCTGCGGAAGGCGATTTTATGATCGGTTTTCAGACAGAAAACGAAGCGGTTGTCAGAAAAGGCTTTACATTATTGAAAAAAACATATAATATAGATACTGATGTTAAAATCAGCGAGGAACAAATGCGGAATGTGATCGATAAGATCGGAGATCTGTCGGAGCCCGTGAGCCCCCTGCTGATCAAAAATTCCTGCTGTCAAAGGGCATTTTTAAGAGGAGCTTTTCTCTGCATTGGTTCTATGAGCGACCCGCAGAAGAGTTATCACCTGGAATTTGTATGCACCGATGAGGATAAAGCCAGACAACTACAGAGTGTGATACAGGGATTTGACATAGAAGCCAAGATTGTGCTTCGGAAGAAGTATTACGTGGTCTATCTGAAGGAAGGATCCGGCATTGTGGATCTTCTGAACGTATGTGAGGCACCTGTTGCCTTAATGAAGCTGGAGAACCTGAGAATTGTGAAGGAAATGCGCAATTCTGTGAACCGAAGGGTGAACTGTGAGACCGCCAACATTACCAAAACGGTAACTGCGGCGACCAGACAGATAGAGGATATTATTTATATCCGGGATCACTACGGACTGGAGAATCTGCCCGAACCCCTAAGCCAGATGGCGGAAGTCAGGCTGGAGAATCCGGATGCACCGCTGAAGGAACTGGGAGAATACCTGGATCCGCCGGTGGGAAAGTCCGGTGTGAACCACAGATTACGCAAACTCAGCGAGTTAGCAGATAGAATTAGGACGTAAAGAGGAGGAAGATTATGACAAAAAGGAGCATTACGGTCAGACTGGAAGACGGTCTGGACGCAAGACCGGTGGCACTGTTAGTACAGGAAGCCAGCAAGTACGAAAGCAACATTTATTTTGAAGTAGACGATAAGCGCATCAATGCCAAAAGCATTATGGGTATGATGAGTCTGGGACTTTGTACAGGCGAAAAGCTTACAGTAACTGCAGAGGGTGCAGATGAGCAGACCGCTGTGGACAACATTGAAAAGTTTTTAAGCGGTCAGGTGGCTTAAAAACAAAACACGACGAGGAGCGGGGCTGATGGAGTATTCTGTTAGTCCCGTTTTGTATATCTTGAGGGCAGTATTTATGAAGAAGATGTTATTTATCTACAATCCGAAAGCCGGAAAGGCGCAGATCCGCAATAAACTGGCGGACATTCTGGATGTGTTCACAAAGGGCGGCTATGAGATCACGGTATATCCCACACAGAAAAGTGAGGATGCCATGGAGAAGACCAGAACACGCAGCAGGGATTACGATATTGTAGTGTGCAGCGGCGGAGACGGTACATTGGATGAAGTAGTCACCGGTATGATCCGCAGTGGCTTCCGTACGCCCATTGGTTATATTCCGGCCGGAAGTACCAACGATTTCGGGGGAAGTCTGGGACTGCCGAAAAATATGGTGAGAGCGGCGGAAAATATTGTAAACGGGAATGATTTTGCCTGCGACGTGGGATCCTTTAATCAGGATGTATTTGTCTACATTGCAGCATTTGGGCTGTTCACGGATGTCTCCTATGAGACCGGACAGGATATGAAGAACGTATTGGGGCATATGGCATATCTGCTGGAGGGTATGAAACGCCTGCCTGCGATCCGTTCCTACCCCATGAGGATCACTTATGAGGATACGACCATCGTGGACGATTTTATCTTCGGCATGGTGACAAATTCCGTGTCCGTAGGTGGATTCAAACGCATTACCGGTAAAAATGTAAAGCTGGATGACGGCGTGTTCGAAGTAACGTTGATCAAACGTCCCAAGAATCCCATGGAATTGAATAATATTATGGTATCCCTGCTGAACCGCGATATTGATACCGATGCCATGTACTGTTTCCGGACCTCAAAACTGGAGATCACTTCCACGGAACCGCTGCCCTGGACATTGGACGGAGAATATGGAGGAACTCACACGAAAGTCGTGATTGAGGACATCTGCCGGGGCCTGGATATTCGGGTCGAATCATAAGGGTGGCTCTGAATAGTTACAAAATTACAAAATTTGGTAAAAATTTAACAATAAGCTGTTCCCTTTTTGAAAAGAATGTGCTATAGTTTGGATAGTCACAAAGTGATTATTCGAAATGCTATAAATAAAATAAGCTGATTCGACATGCTTGCATGTAAGGAACAGATTATTTTATTTATAAAGTGATTCGATAGAATCACTGCTTATACATGAGTAAAATAAACTGCGTAGCAGTGAAAAGCACGATTTTATCGTGCGCTTTTACGAATGTATAACATTTCGTATATCGTAACAAGAATGAGTATATAAAATGGAGGTATTAAAATGTTAGTATCCGCAACAGAAATGCTCAAAAAAGCAAAAGCAGGCCACTATGCAGTAGGTCAGTTCAACATCAACAATCTGGAGTGGACAAAGTCCATCCTGCTCACCGCTAAGGAACTTCGTTCCCCCGTTATCCTGGGTGTATCCGAGGGTGCCGGCAAGTATATGGGCGGTTATGATGTAGTCGTTGGTATGGTAAACGGACTGTTAAAGGATCTGGACATTGATGTTCCCGTTGCCCTGCATCTGGATCATGGCTCTTTCGAGGGCTGCTATAAGTGTATTGAAGCAGGTTTCTCTTCCATCATGTTTGATGGTTCTCACTATCCTATCGCAGAGAACGTAGAGAAGACCACTGAGCTGGTTAAGGCTGCTCACAGCAAGGGACTTTCCATCGAGGCAGAAGTTGGTTCTATCGGTGGTGAGGAAGACGGCGTTATCGGTATGGGCGAGTGCGCTGATCCTAAGGAGTGCAAGGCTATCGCTGATCTGGGTGTTGACTTCCTGGCAGCAGGTATTGGTAACATCCATGGTAAATACCCCGCTAACTGGAAGGGCTTAAGTTTCGAGACTCTGGCAGCTGTACAGGAGCTGACCGGTGAGCTTCCTCTGGTTCTGCACGGTGGTACCGGAATCCCCGCAGATCAGATCAAGAAAGCTATCGACCTTGGCGTATCCAAGATCAACGTTAACACCGAGTGCCAGCTGGCATTTGCTGATGCTACCCGTAAGTACATCGAGGCTGGTAAGGATCTGGAAGGCAAGGGCTTTGACCCTCGTAAGCTCCTGGCTCCCGGCGCAGAAGCTATCAAGGCTACTGTTAAGGAGAAGATGGAACTGTTCGGATCTGTTGGTAAGGCTGAATAATTCTGGAATAAATATAGGGAAATATAGAAAGTCTCTCGCAGTGATGCGGGAGACTTTTTTGTTGCGGCTCCAGCGACCAGAGAAAAAATAACTATCCAGAGCCTCATTCGCAAAATCGCTTCTGCGATGCTTTTTTTCTCTGAATAGTTACAAAAATACCCCTAGAAAGGGAGGATGCCAAGGACTTTAATCCTTGGCATTTATTATGAAAAAGTTTTTTAAACAAGAAACTGTTGTGTGCTTAAGTTGTTGTTTTGTTTGTTTCTATGGTTATAGTATATGAAACAGAAATGTCCAAAACGTGTTGTGGAATTGAAGATTCCTTGAAGGATTTGTAAACAAAATATGAACAACTATTCAGAGACAAGTAAATACGCCCCACTGTACGTCGAATACTTGTATTCGTAAGTCAGTGAGGCGTATTTATTTGACGAAGTAACCTCATGAGCAAAAGGGAAGCATCGAAGATGCGATTTTGCGAATGGAGTTCTGAATAGTTGTGTGGAACGTTTAAATTATCTGTCCAGTTTGTTGGGTTCGGGATAGGTCTCGCCGAAGGTATCAACGGTAACGCTTTCCATTACCTGATCCTCCAGAGGACGGTCACTGTAATCGGTGCGGGTCTCAGCAATCTTGTTTACAACATCCATACCCTCGATGACTTTACCGAAAGCGGCATAGGAGCCATCCAGATGAGGGCTGGTCTTGTGCATGATGAAGAACTGGCTTCCTGCGGAATCGGGATGCATGGCTCTTGCCATGGACAGAACACCTTCGGTATGCTTCAGATCGTTGGTTACGCCGTTGGCAGCGAATTCACCCTTGATGCTGTAACCGGGGCCGCCCATGCCGGTGCCGTCGGGACATCCGCCCTGGATCATGAAGCCGCGGATCACGCGGTGGAAGATCAGACCATCGTAAAAATGCTTGTTGATCAGACTGATGAAATTGTTAACGGATTCGGGTGCAACTTCGGGATAGAGCTCACATTTGATCACACCGCCGTCTTTCATGGTAATGGTAACAATAGGATTCTTTGCCATAATAGTTTCCTTTCTTTTTCCAAAAAAATGGATTAAAATAATATCTATATTTTAGTTGATTCCGTTAAAAAGGTAAAGAGGAGAATTGTTGCGGATGTATTTTTTACGACAGGTATTATTGGATACACAGGAGAATCCCATCAGGAATCCGGGAAGCAGCGTGTCTGCGGGAGCCCTCTGGATCACGGACAGCGGACGGCGGGCGCAGGAACTATTGGCCGCGGGCTGCCCGGTACTGGCGTTGTTAAATGAGGATAACCGAGATCAGAATTTCATAGGAGTGCGCTATGCCTGCGAAGAGTTAGGAACATTGGACTATAATTACCTGGAGAAAGTCTACCGTAGATATGCGGGAATTCCGTGGGATATTCTGACTACAAAGCGGTGCCTTGTCCGGGAGACCTGCGTGGAGGATCTGGATGCCCTCTATGAGATCTATGCAGAGCCCTCCATGACGCAATATACGGAGGGGCTTTATCCGGAGAGGGAGAAGGAAGAGGCTTATCTGAGAGATTATACGGAAAATATGTATTATTTTTACAATTACGGTGTATGGACGATCTGTGATAAAACCACCGGACAGGTGATCGGCAGGGCGGGATTCTCCCGTCGGGAGGGGTACGAGAATCCGGAACTGGGATTCGCCATCGGCGTTCCCTGGCAGAGACAGGGTTATGCAACGGAAGTATGCAGAGCCCTGTTGGAGTATGGCAGAGATGAACTGGAGTTTGAACAGGTACAGATGCTGGTAATGCCACAAAATGAGGCGTCACTGCATTTGGCGCGGAAATTGGGATTTGCCGGGTTATGGCAGATCCAGCTGCAGGGAATCACCTATCAGAGACTGATAAAACGGTTGTAAACGCGGAAATGCAAAAAAATTAAAAAAATATAAAAAACGGGTTGACACTAAAAAACCATGGTGCTATACTCACACCATAGCAAAGGCGCTACAGAATAAAAACTGTAGTGCCTTCTTTGTTTGGCGGTATCACAACGCGCGTGGCCGGACAAAAATAGCGTAAGGGTGTGTGGAAAACAGCAACAGCTGCTATACCCAAAGGATGCGATGCAATGGGGCTTCGAAGAGGGACCATAGTATCGCATTTAATTTTGTAAACGAGGAGGAAAATGTTATGACAGAAGAAATTATGAGCGCAATCACTGGTGAAGTGTATGGCGTCTGGTTCCTGATCGGCGCAGCATTCGTATTCTGGATGCAGGCCGGATTCGCAATGGTGGAGACGGGATTTACCAGAGCCAAGAATGCCGGTAATATCCTGATGAAAAACCTGATGGATTTCTGTATCGGTACGGTAATGTTCATCCTGATCGGCTTCGGATTGTTTTTGGGTGAGGATCTGGTAGGACTGATCGGAAAACCCGGCTTTGATATTTTTACAAATTATGCAAATTTTGACTGGTCTAACTTCGTATTTAACTTAGTATTCTGTGCTACCACGGCAACCATTGTATCCGGTTCCATGGCAGAGAGAACCAGATTCCTGTCCTACTGTGTGTACTCTGCAGTGATCTCCGCAGTGATCTATCCCATTGAAGCACACTGGACCTGGGGCGGCGGCTGGCTGGCACAGATGGGCTTCCATGATTTTGCCGGTTCCAACTGTATTCACATGGTCGGCGGTATCTGTGCACTGATCGGTGCGGCAATGGTAGGTCCCCGTATCGGTAAGTTCGTAAAGGATAAGGACGGCAAGGTTACCAAGGTAAATGCTTTCCCCGGACATAACCTTCCCATTGGCTGCCTCGGTGTATTTATCCTGTGGCTTGGTTGGTATGGTTTCAACGGTGCGGCAGCAACCTCTATCGATGAGCTGGGTGCGGTATTTGTAACCACCACCATCGCTCCTTCCGTAGCAACCGTAGTATGTATGATCTTTACCTGGATCAAATACGGAAAGCCCGATGTATCCATGTGTCTGAATGCTTCTCTGGCAGGTCTGGTAGCAATCACTGCTCCCTGTGATGTAGTAGATGCTTTCGGTGCCATCGTAATCGGTGCTGTTTCCGGTCTGTTGGTAGTATTTGGTGTATGGCTCTTAGACAACAAGCTTCATGTTGATGACCCTGTAGGTGCTGTTGCAGTACATTTCATGAATGGTATCTGGGGTACCATTGCAGTAGGTCTCTTTGCTACCGATACCGCTCCTGCATTTGCAAGAGGAATTGGTGACGGTGTTACCTTTGGTGCAAACCAGATCGCAGGAAAGGGACTTTTCTACGGCGGCGGTTTCCATCAGTTGGGAATTCAGCTTTTAGGTATGTTTACAACCGCAGCATGGACTGCTGTTACTATTACCATTGCATTCCTTGTAATTAAGAAGATCTTCGGACTTCGTGTTTCCCAGGAAGAAGAAATCATCGGTCTGGATTCCAGCGAGCATGGCCTTCCTTCCGCATATGCAGGCTTCAGTATCATGGATACCAGCGCTATGACCATGGATGTCAATGAGAACACCGATCTGGGTGTGGCTGATTACGAGAAGGCAACCGACTTCCAGAAGAATGCTTCCGTTAAGGTGGCAAGCGCACCGATTGCAACAGTCAGTGGTATTTACAAGGTGGTTGTCATTGCAAAGCTTGCACGGTTTGAAGTTCTGAAAAAGGCACTGAATGATCTGGGCGTGACCGGTATGACCATGACACAGGTTATGGGCTGTGGTATCCAGAAGGGTGCCGGTGAAATGTATCGTGGAGTTGAGATGGATGCCACGCTGCTTCCTAAGGTGAAGGTAGAAGTCGTTGTCAGCAAGATCCCTGTGGAAACGGTGATCGAGGCTGCCAAGAAGGCTCTGTACACCGGACATATCGGCGATGGCAAGATCTTTGTATACAATGTAGATAAGGTAGTAAAGGTTCGTACCGGCGAAGAAGATTTCGCAGCTCTGCAGGATGTAGAGTAATAATGCCAGGGTTATAATTCGTAGGCATTATCTAACTTAGCTTTTATCTAATCCCTCAATTTGGTATATACATAGGGCTGTGCCCGGATGCTGCGACTCATCCGGGTGCAGACAGGAGCCCCGGGTGCTTCCACCACCCGGGGCTTTTCCTGTCTTAAAATGTGGATAAGATTATCCTCTTGAAAAGGGACTGTGGAAATGATACTATCAACGTAGCATTACAGATTTTCAGAGGAAGCATTATCATATGGAAGCAAATACAAAAGAGATACAGGAACAGACGGAAAAAAACGCAGAGAAAGAGAACAAGATCGTAACGGGAGTCATCTGGCAACAGCTGCTCCTGTTCTTTTTCCCTATTCTTTTCGGGACTTTTTTTCAGCAATTATATAATGCAGCGGATGCAGTGATCGTAGGACGTTTTGTCGGAAAAGAGGCTTTGTCGGCCGTGGGCGGCGGAACCGGTACACTGATCCAGCTGCTGGTGGGATTCTTCGTGGGACTGTCCAGTGGTGCTACAGTCATTATTTCCCAATATTATGGGGCGAAACGCAGCGAGATGGTGGGCTATGCCGTACATACCTCCATTGCGTTCAGTCTGGTGGCGGGTGTTGGTATGATGATCGTGGGCGTTACAGCGGCGCCGGCAGCGCTGCGGGCCATGGCGACACCGGCAGATGTCCTGGGACCGGCGACGACCTATATCCGGATCTATTTTCTGGGGGTCATCGGGAACCTGATCTACAATATGGGAGCGGGCATTCTGCGGGCCGTGGGAGATTCCCGAAGGCCGTTGTATTTCCTGATAGCCAGCTGTCTGGCGAATATCGTGCTGGACATTGTATTTGTCATCGGTCTGCACATGGGAGTGGCGGGTGCCGCACTGGCAACGATCCTGTCACAGGCTCTCAGTGCCGTGCTGGTATTATGGGTTCTGATGAGAACCCAGGATATGCATCGTCTGGAACTGAAAAAGATCCGCTTTGATGTACGGATGTTCCGTCGGATCATCCGGATCGGACTTCCGGCCGGATTGCAGTCGGTGATGTATACTTCATCCAATATTCTGATCCAGTCCAGTGTAAATGCACTGGGGACGGATACCGTAGCGGCATGGACGGCCTACAGTAAGATCGACAGTCTCTTCTGGATGATCGTTAATGCGTTTGGCATCTCCATTACCACGTTTGTGGGACAGAATTACGGAGCGGGAAAAATGGACCGTGTACATAAGGGTGTCCGTACCTGTATGGGCATTACTGCGGCGGCTACCGTGTTGCTGTCTGTGATCCTCTATAATTATGCTTCGATTTGTTATAGGCTGTTTACTACGGATGCGCAGGTCGTAGTCATTGGGGAGCAGGTCCTGCATTTTCTGGTGCCCACTTATTTTACCTATATTGCCATCGAAATCTTGTCCGGTACGCTGCGAGGCATAGGCGACAGCTGGATCCCTATGGTGATCTGTTGTCTGGGAGTCTGTGCGCTGCGTGTGGTATGGATCCTGACGGCCGTACCTCTGAAAAATGACATCATTACCATAGTATTCAGCTATCCTCTGACCTGGACGGTGACCAGCATTGCATTTATTGTGTATTATCTGTTTTTCAGCCGCCTGAAGATCGTGGTACGAAAAAAGAAATAGTAAGATATTGCACTTTATTCTATAAAATTTGCATAGAAACAGGATGACAATAAATTTATAATAATGTTTACAATAGATGTTTTATAACAAGATGAAGGTATAAATCCTCTCCTCGTCAGAGGACTCGGATTTTCCTTCGGAAAACAAGGAGGATTCTATGTATCAGGCAGATGAAAAAAGATATGAAGAAATGAAGTACAATCGCTGCGGAGCCAGCGGATTGCTGCTTCCGGCAGTATCTCTGGGATTGTGGCACAATTTCGGTTCCAACGGTAATTTTGACAACATGCTGGACATGTGTCACACTGCTTTTGACCATGGCATCACCCATTTTGATCTGGCGAACAACTACGGACCGGTATATGGTGCGGCAGAAGAGAATTTCGGCCGTATCCTGAAAAAAGATCTGGGAGTGTATCGTGACGAACTGGTCATTTCCACGAAGGCCGGTTATGATATGTGGCCCGGCCCTTATGGTAACTGGGGCAGCAAAAAATATCTGGTAGCCAGTCTGGACCAGAGTCTGAAACGTATGGGACTGGATTATGTGGATATTTATTATCATCACAGACCGGATCCCAACACCCCGCTGGAGGAGACTGTGCGGGCACTGGACGGTATCGTCAGATCCGGTAAGGCATTGTATGTGGGAATCTCCAATTACAATAAGGAACAGACCATTGCGGCAGCAGAATTGTTCAAAGAACTGGGAACTCCGTTCATTATCAATCAGAGAAAATATTCCATGTTCGTAAGAGATATCGAGAAGGACGGACTGAAAGATTATGCGGCAGCCCACGGTATTGGAATCATCACTTTCAGTCCTCTGGCGCAGGGACTTCTGACCGACCGTTATCTGCATGGTATTCCTGAAGACAGCCGCATCCGTACCGATGGCAGATTCCTCAAAGAGACTGTCATTGTGGAAGAGACGTTGAAGAAGATCCGTGCCCTGAATGAACTGGCAGCCCAGAGAGGGCAGACCCTGGCACAGATGGCATTGTCCTGGATCTTAAGGGACGGAGACATCACCAGTGTCCTGATCGGTGCATCCAGACCTTCCCAGATTCTGGATAATATCGGCATTGTACATGCAAGTGCCTTCAGTGAAGAGGAGAGACGCAGGATCGAAGAGATCTTGGCCTGACAGGAGTAGTTTGGAGAGACGATTATGGAATTGGCATTAATCACCGCAAAACAGGTAATTGTATTATTTTTTCTGATATTGACGGGTATTGTTGTAGTGAAGACGGGAGTCTTGCAGCTGGAGAATAAGAGGATACTGTCCAATTTGCTGGTTCAGCTGGTAGTACCTGCAATGGTTTTGAATTCCTATATGATGGAATTTGATCCCAAGATCGTAGGGAATCTTGGGAAAGCGCTGGGCTATAGCACTCTGTTCCTGCTGGTTGGTATCGTTTTTACTTTTCTGATAACGGCTCTGATCCCGGGAATTGGCAGGAATCTGGCAATCCTGCGATTCGGAACCATGTTTTCCAATGCGGCTTATATGGGATTTCCACTGATCCAGGCTATTTTCGGTGATGAGGGATTAATGTATGCCAGCGTGTATGTCACGGTATTTAACATTTTGTTATGGACCATAGGTTATGCGGTGGTAAGCGGTCAGCCCGATATGAAAAAGGTAGCGAAAGCAGTGCTGACGAATCCGGTGTTGTATGCGGTAGTGCTGGGACTGGTGATCTATCTGTGCCGGATTCCGGTACCTTCTGTGATTCAGTCGCCGTTAGCTTATATCGGAAACATGAATACACCGATCTCCATGTTGATTACCGGTATGCTGTCTGGGACTGTGTTACTTATTTTCTCTGCACGGAATCGTAGTGGCAGTGGCTCTTTTGCTGGAGGCATGTCCCTGTGCGGCAATTACTTCCGTGTTTGCTGTGCAGTTCGGACATGATGAGGATCTGGCTGCGGGAATGGTAGTCTGTTCCACGGTTCTGAGTATTATAATATTGCCGGTGATGGCATTACTTCTGCCCGTAGTGTGACAGTTTATAATAAAGTCTATAAGTAAAAAAGAACTTCTCTGCGTTTTTGCCTTCGCAGGGAAGTTCTTTTTATTTTACATAGCAGAGAACGGAGGAACCGTTTACTCCACTTTGAATTTACTCAGATCCTGTACCAGGTCATCGGAATGGGATGTCATGGTATTGCAGTTCTCGGAAACGGTGCTCATGAGAGCGGTCAGCTCCTCGGAAGAAGCAGTGACCTCCTCGGTAGCGGCAGCGGTGCTTTCCGCGCTTCTCTGAATATTGTCGATCTGATCCGTAATAGACTGCATCAGCTGACTCATATCAACGGTAAGTTCGCTGATACTCTTGACCTTCTCGCTGGTGGAGGAGATACCATCAAACAGATCCCCAAAGGAAGAGATTACTTCATCCGTATAGGTTACGTTGTCCTGGTTGCTGGTTACGACTTCGGTGATGTAGTTGGAGCATTCCCCGAAGTTCGTTGTCAGGTTATCGATAATGTTCTTGATATTGCCCAGTTCCACGGTAGTATTCTCAGCCAGGGATTTGATGCTGTCGGCAACCACCGCAAAACCTCGTCCGGCTTCTCCGGCTCTGGCAGCCTCGATGGAAGCGTTGAGGGCCAACAGATTCGTCTGTTCCGCGATCTCCTGAATGGCATCCAGAATAGCGGCCATCTGCTGAATGGAGGCGTTGGTCTCGCTGATCTTGTCTGCAATGTTGGAGACCTGTGTGGTCATCACGGTACTTCCCTTGCTCATCAGTTCCATCTTTTCTTTCATCTGGTTGCTGTCGCTGTTCAGGCGGGCAGCATATTCTTCGATATTACCCAGGGACGCACTCATACTCTGGGTATCCTCGGACATATTGGAGATATGCTGTACCACATCACTGATGGCACCGGCCTGCTTTGTGGCATCGGCAGCTACGTTTTCAATGGTGCGGGCTACCTGGTTGGTGGCATCCAGTGCGGACTCGGTCATGGATTTGATCTGATTACTGTTGTTGCTTACCACATGTGCGGTCTCTTTTGCGGCGGATATGCTTCCATGGAAAGTGCGGATCACCAGATTGGTATGGGCAACCATCTGTCCCAGTTCATCCTTGCGGTTCTCGTATTTGGGACTTAAGCTCGTGGTCAGATCACCTTCGGATACGGCCTTTAAGTTTTCTTTGACCTTATTGATCATCTTTACCAGACGAAGGATGATGAGGTAAGAGATGACAAGCATTATCAATGCAAGTACGACACCCATTGCGATCAGTGCGGCGGAAGCCCCGCTGAAGATGGAGAGGATCTCCTGAATGCCGTCGGAAGAAGCTACGATACCTTCGATATCGTCAGCGTAGATACCGGTGGTGATCACCCAGTTCCATTCATTAAAGGGTTCACTATAGGCTACCTTGGGAGCTACAGTCACACCGTCGGATTTGGTAAAATAAAATTCATTGAAGCCTCCGCCGGCCTGTGCGGATTTCATGATTTCCTGAATGATCTTGACGCCATTTTTATCTGTCAGGTCATAACGGTTATTGCCTTCCTGATCCGGCAGGATCGGATGCATCACCAGAGTGTAGTCCGTACCGTCCACCCAGAAATAACCACTCTGGTCATCCCCGTAACGGAGATTGCGGAGAGTTTCCAGGGCAGCTGCCTGTGCATCTGCCTCGGACATTTTGCCGGACTTACTCAATTCATAGTAATAAGAAACGACACTGACAGCAGATTGCACTTCGGATTTCACTTCTGTCTTGTAGGAGTCCAAAGTGTTTTCGTACAGGACGTTTTCCATTTTGGGCTCTATCTGCCGGAACAGGATCATGGTCGTTCCGATCAGGATGACGCAGGTTAAGAGTACGACACCTGCAAAAAGAAGACTTAGCTTTTGGGCTAATGATTTCATAAGAAATTACCCCCCCTATTTCGAGTATTTTTGTTATATTTTACCATAGTTATTGTCGACTTTAAAGAGGATTATATTAATATTTGCTGATTTTTAACACCGGCGACATAATTCTTGCAAAATTTGGTATAAGGTAATATCATAGCTTTACAGGCGCTTACGCCTCATGTAATAAAGTGAATAATACGAGAGGATGAATGAAATGAAAGTATATACCTGTTTCCCGGGTGGAAAAGCCAAAGCACTGACCATGAGTTATGATGACGGTAAGATACAGGACAAGCGACTAATCGGTATTTTTAATAAATATGGGATCAAGGCAACCTTCAATCTGAACTACGGACAGGTCGGAGAGCGGCCCCGTATGACCTTTGAGGAAATGGAGGGATTATACGACGGGCATGAGATCGCAACCCATACCATGACCCATCCCACCATTGAGAGATGCCCGCTGGTGGAAGTGGCGGAGGAACTGTTGGAAGATCGCAAAGGCCTGGAAAAATGGACCGGCCGGATCATCAGAGGACATGCGTATCCCAATGGATCTTACAGCGAGGAGATCAAACAGCTGTATCGTCAGCTGGGTGTGGCTTATGCCAGAGTCGTAGAGACCGTTCCGGATTTTGCCCTGCCCAAGGATCCCCTGGAGTGGCATGCCACCTGCCATCATAACGATCCGAAGCTGATGGAGTATGCTGAATTTTTTGCTGATTTCCAGAAGAAGCAGTACCTGAAACTTATGTATGTCTGGGGCCACAGTTATGAGTTCGACAACAATGACAACTGGGAGGTAATCGAGAACTTCTGTAAATACATGGGTGGCAGAGATGATATCTGGTATGCCACCAATATCGAGATCATTGACTACATGGATGCGGCGAAGCGTTTGCAGTTTTCCGCAGATTACAAAAGGGTATATAATCCCAGCGCCTGCAGCGTGTGGTTACAGTTGAACAGCGATAGGTGCGTGGAGATCAGAGGCGGAGCCTTGGTGGATTTCAAAGAATAATATCTTTTGATTGCGACGTTGTGCTGTCCCGCTGGATCAGATGGGGGAGCGCGGTATACGTCTGAATTAACATCTCCGGATTTTGTATTTTTTTCAGCAAAGAGGCTCCGGCACGGGTACCAAGACTGTACATATCAATATCCACTACGGTAAGTGACGGAGTGACCAGAGGCGCATAGGGGTAGTTGTCAAAGGACACGATGGAGATATCTTCCGGAATGCGCAGATGACACTGTCTGATAGCCTGGATGACCCCGACGGCGATCAGGCTGTTGAAACACAAAATGCTGTCGGGAGGCTCCGGCAGCCGCAGAAGTTCAGTGGTGCGCCGTATGATCTCTTCGAGATTGGAAGAGGTGGGAATGACATAAGCATCCTGCGGGGAGAGACTGTTGCGCTCCAGAGACAGACGATACCCAAGAAAACGGTCTTTATAAATATTGTCTTTGTCGGAACCTCCGACGAAGGCAATTTTTTTATGCCCCAGGGAGACCAGGTGCGTGATTGCCAGATTGGAAGACAGAGAGTGATTGGTGTCGATCCAGGACAGCATGGAGTCAAAGGACGGTTTTCCGATACAGACATGAGGAAAATCGGTGGCCAGCAGTACCTTTTCGATGGCTGGAGTTACGTAATAGCCGTTAATCAGAATGCCATCAGCCTTTTTGGACTGAATGGCAGTTATGATCTGTTCTTCCGCTTTTTCTTTGGAACGGTCCAGGTCCAGCAGACCGAGGAAGTATCCTTTTCTGCGTACTTCGTGAGAAGAACCCGATATAATGTCGAACATATGGGGGTTCTCGTAAGGACGCCCTTTGTAAAAGCTGTCGGCATAGAGGATAGTCATGCTGCTTTTTTTGACTAAGGATACCGCAGAAGAATTCGGAATATAATTCAGTTCGGCAACTGCATCCTGAATTCTCTTGTAAGTAGAAGAAGAGACATGCATTTGGTTGCTTAGCACTCTGCTGACTGTGGAAATAGACACATTGGCTTTTTTGGCCACATCTTTGATCGTTGCTGACATCAGGTATTCCTCCAATAGTAAAACGTTTGCGTAAATTGTGCATTTTTTATGGGCTGTTTCGTTGCTATTTTGCAAGCGGTCTGCTATTTTTAGTATATCGAATTCGCATTGAAGATTCAATACTTTTCAAACATAGCGCTGTGTTTTATAAAAGTAGAAAAACGTTTTATTAAAAGGAGGAAGCTATGAAGAGAAAAATCGCAATGTTGCTGAGTTCATTTTTAGTAGTATCCATGTTAAGTGGATGTGGATCCGAGGCAACCGCAAATACAGAGAGCAGCACAACGACAGGAACTGAAAATACACAGACTGTCACAGAGCAGGCAGAACCGGTGAATATCACCGTGTGGCACTGTGCGGATGCCACGATCGCCGATACCTTACAGAAACAGGTGGATGCGTTGGCACCGGAGATCGTTGTCACATTTGAGCGAAAAGAAAATATGTCGGATGCGCTGAAGCTGGTGGGTGACGATCCGGAGAGTGCACCGGATATGTATCTGTGGGCACATGATAAAGTAGGAACCTTTGCACAGATGGATATTCTGGCACCGATCACAGATATCCTGTCGGAAGATGAACTGGCGGATTTTATTCCCATGACGTTAAGCGCCGGAGAGTATCAGGGGCAGAAATATCAGTTGCCGCTGTATTATGAAGCATTATTGTTTATGTACAATAAAGATCTGATGGAGAATGCACCTGCGACCACAGATGAACTGCTGGAGCTTATGAAAAGCGGGACGACTGCGGATCAGTATGTATTCGTAGAACAGCACTCCACTTCCTATAATGCGGCAGCGTGGATCCAGGGATTTGGCGGTTATCTGATCAATGAGAACAGAGAGCCGGGATTGAACCTGCCCCAGACGGTAGAGGCGATGGAATATCATAAGGAATTTGTGCCTTATATGCCTGCGGATGGAGAATACAATACTGTGACAACACTGTTTACCGAGGGTAAAGCAGCCAGTACCATCGGGGGGCCCTGGCTGGTGCCGGGCATCAAGGAAGCCGGTATTAACCTGGGAATTGCTCCGATGCCGATCCTGCCCAATGGCTCTTCTCTGACTCCTTTCTCAGGAGTACAGGGCGTCCATGTGCTGAAGCATGCAGCAGAGACGAAAAAGGAAGCATTGGCTGAGGTATTGAAAGTGCTGGGATCCGGGGAGACCGGTGTGGCATTGGCAAATGCCGCAAGCTGTGCTCCTGCCAACAGCAGATCCTATGAAGATGCATCTGTGGCAGAAGATGAGATGATCATGGCACTGAAGACCATGTCGAACAATGTAGTGCCCATGCCGAACATTCCGGAAATGGATGTGATGTGGTCAGTGACGGATGATCTGCTGGCAGCAGTAAATAAGCGCGGAGAAGATGCGCAGACCGCTTGCGACGCACACCAGAAGGAAGCGTTGGAACAGATTTCTGCAATGCAGTAATTGGCGGACGGTAACGACAGGTAAGGAGTGAAAAGCAGGATGAAACGAGGAAAGAAGAAAGCGTGGATCTACAGTATGCCGTTTCTTGTCATAGTAGGGTTGATGATCGTAGTTCCCTTATTGTATACCGTAGAAATATCTTTTACCAATATGAGTATTTATCATTGGAAGGATTATCATTTTGTCGGATTGGACAATTACAAAAAGGCATTGCTGACTTTTGATTCCGGATTTCTTCCTGCTTTTTTAAGGACACTTTTATGGACGGTATCCAGTATGGCATTACAGCTTGCCTTTGGCTTTTTCATTGCCGTCGGGTTGAATGCAAAGGGACTGAAGCTCAGAAGGGTCTACAAGACATTGTTGATCGTGCCCTGGGCAATGCCTGCATATGTGTCGATTCTGTTGTGGCGCATGGGAATTTTTAATACGGAATTCGGACTGTTTAATCAGATCCTGAAACAGATCGGCGGTAAGCCGGTGAATTTTCTGTCCACAAACAGTATGGCATTCATCAGCTGTCTGGTGGTGAACCTGTGGCTGGGAGTTCCGTATATGTTCACCATGATGGACGGAGCTATGCAGAGCATTGACCGGAATATATATGAAAGCGCGGAACTGGACGGTGCGGGTTTCTGGAAAAAGCATTTTTATGTAACAATTCCACAGATTCTTCCGATCCTGATGCCGGTGATCATTATGGCTGCTTTTACGGCATTCAAACAGTTTGACATTGTGTATCTGATGACGATGCAGACAGGTTCCAAGACCGGCGCGGACATCAACACCGTGATCACTTATGTATATGAAAAAGCATTTATTACCAGCAACTATGGATACTCATCCGCTGTAGCATTTCTTGTATTTTTGATCATACTGGTGCTCTATAAGACGATGAATCGAAGAGAGTTTTCAATCTCGGAACAGTGAGGGGAACATGACCGGAAAAAAGTTGAGAGAAAGAGTAAAGCTGACATTACTGAATATCGGATTTATTTTGCTTTGTTTTCTGACGCTGATCCCTATCCTGTATGCATTCAGTATTTCCATCAGTGGAAGCAACAGCATTATTTCCACGGAATTCCATATATTGCCGAAGACAGTCACCATGGACAATTATATGGTGATTCTGACGGAAAGACCTTTCGGCAGATGGTTTGTGAACAGTCTGCTGTTAAGCGTAATGACGGTCTTTTTGACAATGCTGGTGGCAGTGCCGGCAGCCTATGTTTTTTCCAGGATGCGGTTCGCCGGGAGGAAGAGAACTTTGCATATTCTGCTGGTGCTGAATGCTTTTCCCGCTATCCTCTCTATGTTTGCCATTTATCGCATCATCAGGATCATGAATCTGTTGAATTCCTACACAGGTCTGGTGTTTATCTATGCGGGCAGTATGGCGATCTTTGTTTTTTGGAATATGAAGGGATATTTTGACAGTATTCCCGAGGCAATAGAGGACGCGGCGCGGATCGACGGTGTGAATGACAGGCAGCTGATCACGAGAATCGTCATGCCGCTGGCAAGACCCAGCATTATCATCTCTTCTGTACTTGTGGTGATCTATGTGTGGAATGAGTATATTTTCAGCACGGTTTTCTTGTCGGGGGCGGAGAAAAATACGCTGGCAGTGGGATTGTATTCTCTCCAGACTACAGATTATACACGTAACTGGCCGCTTTTTTCGGCAGCAGCAATTTTGACAACACTTCCTGTATTGATCCTGTTTTTCCTGGTGCAGAAATATATGGTATCGGGACTGTCTTCGGGAGGTGTTAAGGGCTAAAAGCAGGAGGAACTTATGATTTTACAAAAAGCAATTTTACATATACCGCTTTCGCAGTATGCATTTGCAAACAGTGAGATGAATCTTACGATCCGCATCCGGGTAGCGAAGGACAATTTGACAGAATGCATCCTGTGGTACGGAGATCGGGTGCAACCCAGTGATCCTATCGTATTTACGGCGGTGAATATGAAAAAGATTCTGTCGGATCTTCACTTTGATTATTATGACGCTACCTTCGAAACACCCTATGACAGGGTATGCTATTATTTTGAATTAAAGGACAGGGAAGATACAAGATTTTATTATGCGGATATCTGTGCAGAATATCTTCCGACTGAGAGAAGCGAATTTTACCAGTACCCATTTATTCGCAGAGAGGAGATCTGTGAAGAACCAAAATGGTTCCGGGAAGCCGTGGTCTATAATATTTTCCCGGATAGCTTTGCCACCGGACACCGCAATATTGCGAAGAAGGGAAAAGAGATGGAATGGAAAGACGGTATCCGATTAAAAAGCCGTCTGGGTGGAACGATACGGGGAATCCGGGAGAACCTGGATTATATTCAGAACCTGGGATTTAACTGTATCTATCTGAATCCGATCTTTACAGCGGGGGAATACCATAAGTACGATTTGTTGGATTATTTTCATGTATCTCCTGATCTGGGGACAGACGAAGAGTTCCGGGAACTGGTAGAGGACATTCATGGCAGAGGAATGCATATTGTCATTGACGGTGTGTTCAATCATTGCAGCTGGTATTTCCCGCAGTTCAGTGATGTGGTGGAAAAGGGAAAAGCCTCGGAATATGCCGACTGGTTTTATCGGCTGCAATACCCTGTGATCCGCCCTGAGACGGAAGAGGAAAAGCCCGGATACAGCTGCTTTGCCTATGAGCGGAAAATGCCGAAGCTGAATTCCTCCAACCCTGAGGAAAGAGCTTATTTTATGGAAGTATGCCGCTACTGGATCCGTGAGTTCCGGGTGGACGGATGGAGACTGGATGTGGCAAATGAAGTGGATCGTGGGTTCTGGAGGGATTTTCGCAGGGCGGCGCACGAGGAGAACCCGGAGAGCGTTATGATCGGCGAGATCTGGGAAAGTTCCGAGACCTGGCTGAACGGAGACATGTTTGACTCTACCATGAATTATGACTTCCGAAAAAATTGCCGGGATTTCTTCGCATTGCGAAAAATCACAGCAGAGGAATTTCATGACCGGATCGTGAAGATGCTCCTGCGGTATCGTACCGGGACCCTGCGGGGACAGCTGAATCTGCTGGACAGTCATGATGTCAACCGGTTCCTGTCGTATTGTGAGGGGGATCTGAGGAGATTCCGACTGGCAGAGGTATTCCTGTTCACCTCTCCGGGAATTCCCTGTGTGTTCTATGGGGATGAACTGGGAATGGACGGCAACAGCGAGGCAACGCTGCGGGGTCCTATGCCCTGGGAAAAGGTGCAGGACGGTGGGGATGATTTCTTCCGCCGGCTGATTGCCATCCGCAGGGGACATGAGGAATTAATTTATGGGGACTATCAACTGCGTCATATGAATGAGGATGGAACCTATATCTATCAGAGAACCTGGGAAGACCGTAAGCTCACCGTCTGCCTCAATAACGGCAATGCGGAGGCTGGTCTGCAGAAGTATCTGGGAAAGGGCACGGTACTTTTGAGCGAGTCCTATGAAAACGGAAAGCTGGGAAGCATGGGATATGCTATTATAGAAGAATAATATAGAAGTATACGAGACCGGACGGTGAAAAATCACCGTCCGGTCTTTTTGACTACATTTTCATAGAGAGTGTTGCCACGTTTCAGTCGTGTTTTTTCAGCGGATATGGTAAAATAAATAGCAAAGAGCTATGGCAAAAAACAGAAAGGCAGGGCGAAGTTATGAAGGATTATGATGTGATCGTCATCGGTGCCGGAGTCAGCGGCTGTGCCATTGCCAGAGAACTGGCGAGGGGGAAACGTAAGATCGCTGTACTGGAGGCAAAGAGTGATGTCTGCGAGGGCACTTCCAAGGCCAACAGCGGTATCGTGCATGCAGGGTATGATGCAGTACCGGGAACCCTTAAGGCAAAGTTAAATGTCCGGGGTAACGAAATGATGAAGGAACTGTCAAAGAAGCTGGACTTCCCGTTCCGCAGGAACGGTTCTCTGGTGCTGTGCTTCGAAGAGGATGTCATGTCCGGTCTGGAAGAACTGTATCAGCGTGGCATAGAGAATGGGGTAAAAGGACTGAAAATCCTGTCCCCGGAGGAGGTATGGGCCATGGAGCCTAAGGTATCCCGTGACATTGTGGGAGCCCTGTATGCCCCCACCGGCGGTATCGTTTGTCCTTTCGGACTGAACATTGCGCTGGCAGAGAACGCGGCGGAGAACGGCGTGGAGTTCTATCGTGACCATAAGGTGACATCCATTGTGGAACAGAGACCGGTATGGAGTGAGAACCCTCCGGAAAAAGAGGGACGGATGTATCAGGTACAGGCGGACGGCGAGATGTTCCTTGCACCGATCGTTATCAACGCTGCGGGTGTCTATGCGGATGAGATCCATAACATGGTCTGCGAAGACAAGATCCGCATTGTGCCCAGAAGAGGTGAGTACCGGCTTATGGATAAAAATTGCGGAGATCTGGTGAATTCCACCATCTTCCAGCTCCCCTCCAAAATGGGAAAAGGCATTCTTGTCACCCCTACGGCTCACGGAAACCTGTTGGTAGGTCCTACCGCAGATGACATTCCCGACAAGGAAGATGTGGACACTACGGAGGAAGGACTGGCGAAGGTCCTGAATATGGGAAGCAACAGTGTGGATGCACTGGATGGCAGACAGACCATCACCTCTTTTGCCGGACTGCGTGCTCATCTGGTGCATGAAGACCTTGCGGAGAAATCGGATTTCCTCATCCAAGAGGCAGCAGGACATCCCGGCTTCATCGACGTGGCGGGCATCGAATCCCCGGGGCTTACCAGCGCACCGGCCATCGGCGAATATGTGGCACAGATTGTTGAGAATATTTACCCCGCTGAGCGAAAAACGGATTTTGTCGATACACGGAAAGGCATTCCCAGCATGGCACTGGCCACGGAAGAGGAAAGAGAAGCTCTGATCCGGGAAAATCCGGCCTTTGCCAATGTGATCTGTCGCTGCGAACTGGTAACGGAAGGAGAGATTCTGGAAGCCATTCACCGGCCGGTGGGAGCGACGACACTGGATGGTGTCAAACGCCGCACCAGAGCCGGTATGGGCAGATGTCAGGCGGGATTCTGTTCTCCGAAGACTCTGGAGATCCTGTCCAGAGAACTGCATCTGGATCCGGCACAGATCACCAAAGAAGGAACCGGCTCCGAACTTCTCGTCGGCAAAAATAAAGAGACGGCACCCGGAGAAGGTGGAATATGGAAGAGACCGCAGGAGCCTGTCGGAAAGGAGGCGCTCCATGAGTAAACGTACAGAAGACATTGTGATCATCGGAGGAGGTCCTGCGGGACTGGCGGCTGCGCTGTCCGCAAGAAAAGCGGGCTGTGAAAAAGTACTGATCCTGGAGCGAGACAGGGAACTGGGAGGCATTCTGAACCAGTGTATCCACAACGGTTTCGGACTGCATACCTTCAAAGAAGAACTGACCGGACCGGAATATGCGGAACGTTATATCGATATGGCGGAAGAAGCGCAGATTCCCTATCTGCTGAATACTATGGTAACCAATACTGCACTGCTTCCGGACGGACGTAAAAAAGTCACCGCCATGAACAAAGAAGACGGACTGCTGGAGATTGAGACAGAGACCGTGATTCTGGCTATGGGATGCAGGGAGCGCTCCCGCGGGGCACTGAACATTCCCGGCAGCAGACCGGCGGGCATCTACAGTGCCGGAACTGCACAGTATTATGTGAATATCCGAGGACGTATGCCCGGTAAATGCGTGGTGATCCTGGGTTCCGGAGACATCGGACTTATCATGGCGAGACGTATGGTGCTGGAAGGTGCCAAAGTACAGTGTGTGGCGGAACTTCGTCCCCAGAGCGGCGGCCTGAAGCGTAATATCGTACAGTGTCTGGATGATTTCAACATCCCTCTGTACCTGAATACCACGGTAGCGAAGATCCACGGCAAAGACCGTGTAGAAGGCGTGACTCTGACGAAAGTGGATGACAACGGAAGACCCATTCCCGGTTCCGAGTGGGATGTTCCCTGTGACACCTTACTGTTGTCCTGCGGACTGATCCCGGAGAATGAACTGACCAGAGGCTTAGGTGCCGATATGGATGACAAGACCGGAGGCCCGGTGGCAGGCGAGAATCTGGAATGCAGTATTCCCGGAGTCTTTGCCTGCGGCAATGTGCTCCACGTACATGAACTGGTAGATCATGTATCCGCAGAAGCGGAAAAGGCAGGAAAATATGCTGTGGAATATATCCGGCAGAAAAGAGGGTGAGACGATGGCAGAGAAGAATACAACGCAGAGAGAACTGACCTGTATCTGTTGCCCGGTGGGCTGTGCCCTGACTGTGACCATAGCAGCTGACAACAGTGTTACTGTGACCGGCAACCGCTGTCCCAGAGGGGCAGCCTACGGAGAAAAGGAAGTGACCAATCCGACCCGGATCGTTACCTCCACCGTGCGAGTGGAAGGGTATCCGGACACTGTGGTATCTGTGAAGACCGCATCGGATATTCCCAAGGGCAGGATCAACGACTGCATGAAAGCACTGGCAGATGTCACTGCGACGGCTCCCATTCATGTAGGGGATGTCATTGTGGAAAATATAGCTGACACGGGTGTCAATATTGTGGCGACGAGATCATTTCGCGGGTAACAGAGTATAGAAATATTGAGTATAGAGTATATTTAGGGCAATAGGCACAATATATCTCAATGACCTGATTGGGATATGTTATGGGCAGAGCCCGGAACGAACAACGGGAGGTTACATAACACAATGGGAGATACACATAACACACAGAAAAAGACATATATCATGGCGCTGGATCAGGGAACCACCAGTTCCCGCTGCATCCTGTTCGATAAACAGGGCAACATCTGCTCCATGGCGCAGAAAGAATTCACACAGATCTATCCCCAGCCCGGCTGGGTAGAACATAACCCTATGGAGATCTGGTCTTCCCAGCTGGGAGTGGCTATCGAGAGTATGGCAGTCTTAGGCATTACCGATGATCAGATCGAAGCCATCGGTATCACCAACCAGCGTGAAACGACAATACTCTGGGACAAAAATACGGGGGAACCTGTGTACAATGCCATCGTATGGCAGTGCCGCCGGACTTCCGATATGATCGAGGAACTGAAGAAGGACGGCTTTGATCAGGTCATCCGGGAGAAGACCGGACTGATTCCCGATGCTTACTTCAGTGCATCGAAGATCGCCTGGATTCTGAACAATGTCCCCGGAGTCAGAGAACGGGCGGAGCGGGGAGAACTTCTTTTCGGAACCGTGGATACCTGGCTCATCTGGAATCTGACCAAGGGTGCCGTACATGTAACGGACTATACCAATGCATCCCGTACGATGCTTTTCGACATTCATAATCTCTGCTGGGATCAGGAGATTCTGAAGCGTTTTCATATTCCGGAGAGTCTGCTTCCCAGAGTCTGCTGTTCCAGTGAGATCTATGGCAGGACCGATGCCTCCGTTCTGGGCGGTGAGATCCCCATTGCCGGAGCGGCGGGAGACCAGCAGGCGGCACTGTTCGGACAATGCTGTTTTGAACAGGGAGAAGTGAAAAATACCTACGGAACCGGCTGCTTCTTATTAATGAATACCGGACACGAAGCCATTACCTCCCGTTCCGGTCTGCTGACCACCATTGCGGCCAGCACCTCGAAAAATGTGGAATATGCACTGGAAGGCAGCGTGTTCGTAGCCGGTGCCGGAATCCAGTGGCTTCGTGACAGCATGCGGATGTTAAAGACCGCCGCCCAGTCTCAGGAATATGCGGAACATGTACCGGATACCGCAGGTGTTTACATCGTTCCGGCTTTTGCGGGAATGGGAGCCCCTTACTGGAATCAGTATGCCAGAGGAACCATCGTAGGCATTACCAGAGGCTGTACCAAGGAGCATTTCATCCGGGCTACACTGGAATCCATCGCCTATCAGACGGCGGATGTACTGGAGGCCATGGAGAAGGACAGCGGGATCGACTTAAAGAGCCTGAAGGTAGACGGCGGTGCCAGCGCCAACGATTTCCTCATGCAGTTCCAGGCGGATATCGTAAACACCCAGGTGCGTCGTCCGGCCTGCATTGAGACCACGGCTCTGGGAGCGGCTTATCTGGCAGGACTTGCCGTAGGCTATTGGAAAAACCGTGACGAGATCCGGGAAAACTGGCAGATCGGAGCATCTTTTGCACCGGAGATGGACGATGAATCCCGTCAAAAACTGTTAAGGGGCTGGCATCGTGCCGTGAAATGCGCGCTGGCCTGGGCAGAGGATGAAAACTGAATGAATCCTAAAGAAACTCTAAATTTTTCATAGACAGAATACATTTTTGACGGAGCAATCTTGTAAAGTGTCAAAGCACTGTGGTATGATAACTAATTAGAACATAATAACTGCCCACAACAGACAACTTGGGAATTCCGGAAAGGAAACGGCATGGATTTAAAGGGCTTACCACAGACCGTCCAAAATTTCATAAACGAAACGATTCGAAGCAGAGAGGGCGGCAAATATCTGGATTATGAGACCTGTCAGAAGGTAATGGAATATGCGGCAGATACCGGTTCCCAGAAACTGTCGGGACTGGGGCTGTATTATCTTGCGGAATATTACTGGCAGAACGATCAGTATGAAAGCACCATGCAGAGCCTGTCAGAGAGCATCGGCTATCTGAAAAATTCTAAAACGTATGAATTGCTGGCCAGGGCTTATAATATGATGGGAGCGGTGTCTGACCGGAAAAACAACCGGATGGTTGCCTTAAGTTCCTATTATAACTGTCTGCAATATGCGGAGAAATATCATTTTCACTACATACAGGGTATGGCAGAGAGCAATATCGCCTACACACTGGTGCGAATGCGTCTGCGGCAGGAGGCAATCCGACATTACCGTAAGGCACTGGAATGCTATGCAAAAGCAGAAAAGACCTATTACCTGAAGTTTAACCGGATTAACTGCATGATCGAGTGCGGCTGCTGCCATATGTATCAACAGGAAGTGGACGAAGCATTACAGTTGTGGAACGAGATACAAAAGCTTTTACAGGAGGATCCGGAGAGTTATTATTCTACAATCAATGTGGAAATGTACCAGATTCCCTGTGAAATTTTGCAGGGCCGACCGGAAGAGGCCAACCGTCTGGCACAGGATCTGCTGAAGCAGTTGGAAGATGCAGAGAAATTCGAAGAGATTCAGGACGATCTGGTGGTTCTGGCGGGAATTCTGGCGTTTATGCCTACAGAGGATCTTCTGGAACGACTGATAGAAATTATTGATGAAAAGCATATAGAGGACCATTACAATATTTTTCTGGATCTGTATCCGTTTAAGAGCGGACTGCTCCGGGAAAAGGGGCTTACCCGGGAATATACCGAGTACACCAGACAGTATTTTGTGATTTATGAAAAATACCAGCAGGAAAACAGAGAAGCACTGATCAATGTCATGGAATTGCAGGACCGGCTGAAAAACGTTACGTTGGATTGGACGAATATGAAAGCTTCCAACCGGAAACTGGAGAGTCTTGCTCTGCATGATGAACTGACGGGATTGGCGAACCGGACCTTTTTACATGAATATCTTACCAACAGCTTTGAACATACCTATGAGCAAAAGGAGATCATGGGCGTGGAACTGATGGACATTGACTTCTTCAAAGAGTACAATGATCATTATGGTCATCTGGCAGGGGATCAATGCCTGAAAGCCGTTGCGGGTGTCCTGCGGAAACAACAGGTTCCGGGAAAAGTCTTCTGCGCCAGATATGGAGGAGACGAATTCATGATTTTGTATACCGGAATGACAGTGGAAGAAATACGAAGGGTATCGGAAGATATTCTGCGGGAGGTACGCAAATTAAAAATTCCTCATGAATGCAGCAATTGCAGTAAATATGTGTCAGTCAGCCAGGGAGTGTTTGCAAAAATTCCGACAGGCAACAACCGGGAGTGGGACTTTACTTCGCGGGCAGATGATCTTCTCTATAAGGCAAAAAAATGCGGAAGAGACACGATTTGCCTGTCCACGGAAAAGTCCAAGGATAAATTTATAGAAATTAAGTAATTATTCCAAGGTGGGGATCTGAATAGTTACGAGATCAAATAAAGGGCGCAGACAGCGCAGATAGGAGAGCATAGTATGTTAGTACAGAAATACAAAGACATGTTGTCCGGAAAATCTGTGATCCGGCAGCTTTCGGAATTCGCTACGGCGAGAGGCCAGGAGATCGGATATGAAAATGTATTCGACTATAGTCTGGGAAATCCTTCCGTTCCGGTTCCCAGAGAATTTACGGATCGAATGATCCATATGCTGGCCACCAGAGAGCCCCTGGAATTGCATGGTTACAGTCCCAGTCTCGGCATCACCAGTGTAAGAGAAGCCATTGCGGAAAATCTGGAGCAGAGATTCGGTCTTCCCTACCGCAAGGAGCATATTTTCATGGCATCGGGGGCGGCCGGAGCGTTGGCACATGCATTTCGACTGGTGACGGAGCCGGGAGATGAGATCCTGACATTTGCTCCGTTTTTCCCGGAGTATCATCCTTATGTGGATCTTACGGGAGCCGTACTTAAGGTCGTTCCGCCCAATCTGGAGACCTTTCAGATCAATTTTGAGGCATTTGAGGAAATGCTGACGGAGAAGGTCAAGGCCGTATTGATCAATACCCCCAACAACCCTTCCGGCGTGGTATATTCCACACCTACCTTACAGAGACTGGCGGATGTCCTGAAGGAAAAATCAAAAAAGTACGGGCATATTATTTATCTGATCTCCGACGAACCTTATCGCGAGATCGTATTTGAAGGAGTGGATCATCCCTGCGTGTCTTATTTTTATGACAATACCATCATGTGTTACTCCTTCTCTAAATCCCTGTCCCTGCCGGGAGAGCGTATCGGTTACGTGGCGGTGAACCCTGCCTGCGAGGAAGCGGAGACCATGATCAATATGTGCGGACAGATCTCCCGTGGTATCGGACATAACTGTCCTCCGTCCATTATCCAGCTGGCGGTGGCACAGGTACTGGATAAAACAGCGGAGCTGTCTGTCTATGAGACGAACATGAATATCCTTTATAAGGAATTGACCGATCTGGGTTTCACCTGCGTGAAGCCCGGTGGAACCTTCTATATTTTTCCGAAGGCACTGGAAGAGGATGCCAAGGTATTCAGCCAGAAAGCATTGAAATATGATCTGATCCTGGTACCGGGCGACACCTTTGGTGCACCGGGATATTTCCGGATGGCTTACTGTGTGGACACTGAGAAAGTAGAGAGATCCCTGGAGGCTTTGCGTAAGTTTGTGAAGACAGAGTATGCAACTATCTAGAGTCACGCAGTGTATCGAAAAGCGAATCGTGCTTGCACGAATGAGTTTTTCGATATGCTGATGTGACGAAATAACCACATGAGCAAATAACAAGAGAACTTGTTATTCAGAAAAGCATCGCAGATGCGATTTTGCGAATGGGGTTCTAGATAGTTGCCGGAAGCGAATGGGGTTCTAAATAGTTGCATGGAGTGAATGCGGAAGCAGAAAGGAGAGTATATGTATCAGGCAGGACTGGTATTGGAAGGCGGCGGAATGAAGGGCGTATACACCGCCGGCGTACTGGACTTTTTTACCGAAAAGGGAATTGATTTTTCCCATATCTACGGAGTATCTGCCGGGGCATGTCATATGTGCAGTTATCTGTCCAGACAGAAAGGGAGGGCACTGAGCGTCAGTATAGACTATCTGGACACCAGAAGGTATTGCAGTCTGGAAAGTCTGGTGACCAGCGGAGATTTGTTCAATGTGGATTTCTGTTATCACCTGATTCCGGATTATCTGTATCCGTATGACTATGAGACCTTTGCAAAATATCCGGGTAAGGCCTACAGCGTAGTGACCAACATCGAGACGGGAGAGCCGGAGTATCTGAGAGTCCGGGATATCCGCAAGGATATTGACAAGATCCGGGCTTCCGCATCCCTGCCGTTAGTGGCAAGGAATGTGAAAATTGATGGAAAAACCTATCTGGATGGCGGCATCAGCGATGCGATCCCTCTGGAGAAATCCATCCTGGACGGTAACCGCAAGAACATTGTGGTCATGACCAAAGAGGTGGGCTTCGTAAGAAAGCCCGCGTCTGCGTCGCAGTTGGCACTCATAAAACTCAGATACCTGAAATATCCTAAAGTATATAAACTCATGGCGGACAGACATATCCGCTATAACGAGTGTCTGGACTATATCGAGAGACAGGAGAAAAAAGGTCAGGCCTTTGTGATCAGACCCCAGAAGAAAAGTGACGTGGGCCGTATCGAGAAGGACAAAGACAAACTGATCGCCTTATACGAAGAGGGATACCGGGAAGCAGAGGCCTGTTATGAAGACCTGCTGGCTTATCTGGAGAAATAGTTACAAATTAAAAAGAAAGTGTAGAGAGAAAAGAAATGTTAGAAATTATCAAAGCAATTATCTACGGTATCGTGGAAGGTATTACCGAATGGCTGCCCATCAGCAGCACCGGACATCTGATCCTGGTGGAACGACTGATTCCCTTTCAGCAGACCAGTGAGGGATTCTTCGATATGTTCGATGTGGTCATTCAGCTGGGAGCTATTCTGGCGGTAGTTGTTCTGTTCTGGAACAAGATCTGGCCTTTTTATCTGAAGAAAAACCAACAGTCGAAAAAGGGCGGCATCGTAAGATCCAAAAAAGATTTCACAGTGGGAAACGTGGCATTGAGTATGGACGCTTTCTGGATGTGGGTGAAGATCGTGGTGGCATGCATCCCTGCGGTCGTTTACGGACTGTTATTTGATGATGCGGTGAGCGAGGCCTTCAAAAAGGAGATCGGAAGCAGTGGTGTGACGGTTCAGGTCATCGTGGTGGCAGTTATGCTGGTATTGGTCGGTGTATTGTTCATCGTCATTGAGAACTGGAACAAAAATCGTGTTCCTACCACGACAGAGCTGTCGGAGCTGGCCTACAGAGATGCGCTGATCATCGGCCTGTGCCAGTTGGTTGCGGCGGCACTGCCCGGAACTTCCCGCTCCGGAGCAACGATCCTGGGAGCTATTGTCATCGGTGTTTCCAGAACGGTAGCGGCAGAATTTACTTTTTTCCTGGCGATTCCCGTCATGTTCGGAGCAAGCCTTCTGAAGGTGGTGAAATTCGGTTTTGCATTTACAGGAATGGAACTGGCCTGCCTGTTGATCGGCACGGTGGTTTCCTTCATTGTATCCCTGTTCGTACTTCGTTTTCTGATGGGATATATCAAAAAGCATGACTTTAAAGTCTTTGGATGGTATCGTATTGTACTGGGTATTGTAGTATTACTGTATTTCCTTGTATTTGCATAATAGTTGACAATTATAGGGAAATGGAATAAACTACCCTTAGCAAGCGCCGGAATCCGGCACTTGGGAGGAGATTGAAAAATTTATTTTATGTACATGATTCGTACAGAAGGGAGACGGTAACATGGCAGTAGTTAAGAAAACTGTAGCACCTGTAACAGCAAAGGTGGAAGCGCCTAAGGCAGAAGTGAAGAAAGCAGCACCGACAACTCCAGTTAAGACAGAAAACGTGGCCGCTGTGAAGGAAGCTGAGAAGGCACCTGTAGCGAAGGCAGAGGAAAAGGCACCTGAGAAGGCACCTGTAAAAGCACCCGTAAAGGCAGAGGCGAAGAAGCCTGCAGCCAAGAAGGAGACAGTAAAGAAGGAGACCGCTAAGAAAGCAGCACCCGCGAAGAAGCCCGCAGCCAAGAAGGCAGAGTTAAAGAGCGAGATCAGCGTGCAGTTCGGCGGCAAGTCCTACTCTCAGGAAGATCTGATGAAGATCGCCAAGGATGTATGGAAATACGATCTGAAGCAGAATGCGGCTGATCTGAACAGTGTAGAGCTGTATGTAAAGCCCGAAGAGAACATGGTTTATTATGTAATGAACAAAGAGATCACCGGAAGCTTCTACATATAATTATCCAGAGTCAGATAAAATGAGCAAAGTATACGTCGAATGCTTGCATTCGTAAGAATACTTGTGATCAGGCCCCAAAGTTGAAATAATCACTTTGGGGTCTTTGTATCTATAAAAATGTTAAAGGATGACAGAATGCAGAAAAAATCAGAAAAGATTATTTTTACATTATATCTGCTGGGGTTTCTGGCTCTGGCACTTACGGTCGCTCTGCTGCAGCCGCTGGCCAATACTCCTCCCCTGTTCGGGAATCCTCCGGATGAACATGCGAGATACCTGATTCCGCAGTTTATCTGTAAATACGGAAAGATTCCTACGGGATGGGAGGAAGAGGTGCGGATCCCCGCCTATGGATTTTCCTATGCTCTGTATAACGTGTTCCCTTATATCGTACAGGGGTATCTCATGCGTTTTGTGAACCTGTTTACGGAATCTGAGGTAGCGCTGCTCTATACCGCAAGACTGGTGAATGTAACCTTTGGCCTGCTGATGGCAGTGGTGGTATACTTTATTGGGAAAAGAGTGTTTTGGGATGACAGATTCCGCTGGATGTTCTGCTTTGCCGTGACCTACCTGCCGGAAGGACTGTTCCTGCACACCTATGTGAACACCGATTCCTGCTGCATGTTGTCTACGGCCATGATGGTATATGCGCTGATCTGTGTCTATCAGGACGGCATCAATGTCCGCAACAGCCTGTGGATGAGCGGAGGTATTATTCTATGCGCACTTTCTTATTATAATGCCTACGGATATATAGTAAGCTGCATTTTACTCTTTCTGCTGTTCTTTTTGCGAAAAAAGGAAAGCGGCTATTCTTATGACTGGAAGAATATGTTAAAGTATGGTTTTCTGATCGCAGGAGTGGTGCTTTTGGGGATCAGCTGGTGGTTCATCCGTAGCTACATTGTTCTGGAGGGAGATCTGCTGGGACTGGCTACCCGGGAAAAGATGGCGATCCAATATGCGGTAGAGAGTGTCAATCCGCTGACGATGCAGACTTATCAGTCCATGGGGTATACGGTGCTGGAAATGTTCCGGGAACGCTACACATTGTCCGGACTGTTTCACAGTTTTGTGGCGGCATTCGGTTCCATGTCGATCTATGGAAGCATCTGGCTGTACCGGGCGTATAAAGTATTTTTTACTCTGGGCACCGTGGGAAGCCTTCTGTATGTGATCTGTTATAAGAAGCGTCGCAAAATATCCGGAAGAGAATGGTTCTTCCATATCAATATGTTGTATTGCATTTTTATGCCGACGTTTCTGACCATTTATTATGCATACACCACGGATTACCAGAATCAGGGACGTTACCTTCTCCCGGCACTGATCCCGCTGATGTATTACATGGTAAAAGGAATCCAGAAGCTTTCGGAATTGAAGATCAAAGGTAGAACCTTTCCCCGGTGGCTTGTGAACACAGGGATTGCAATATGCTTTCTGATTCTTGTCGGAGGCACAATAGATATGGTATATGTACGGGCACTCCCCATATATCTGGAGACAGGACTGGTACTGAAATAGTACCGGTCCTTTTTTGTAACTGTTCAGAGCCGTTAAATATGGTCAGATACTCGTCGGATGCTCGCATTCGTAAGAGTTTCTGGCCATATTTATTTGACGAAGTCATCTCAATGAGCAAAAGGAAAGCCTCGCAGAGGCGGTTTTGCGAATGAGGCTCTGAATAGCTATTTTTTAATACTTTGTTTAGAATTATTTTCCGGAAAATCAGTTGACAATAATACCCTATAGTGCTATTTTAGGGTAAGAAGATGTTAGCACTCCTTTTAGATGAGTGCTAATAATCCCAAAGGGAGTGATGGAATGCAATTGGATGACAGAAAAACAATTATATTGCAAGCCATTATCCGGAACTACTTGGAAACGGGAGAGCCGGTAGGCAGCAGGACCATTTCAAAATACACGGATCTGAATTTAAGCTCGGCAACCATCCGGAACGAGATGGCGGATCTGGAAGAGATGGGTTATATCATACAGCCGCACACTTCCGCAGGAAGAATTCCTTCCGATAAGGGATATCGCTTCTATGTGGATACCATGATGGCTACCAGAGAGCAGGAAGTCAATGAGATGAAGGATATGCTTCTGGAGAGACAGGATAAGCTGGAGAACCTGTTAAAGCAGGTAGTGAAGACCCTGGCTCAAAACACACAGTACGCCACCATGATCAGTGCTCCGCAGGTACATCGCAACAAGGTAAAGTTCATCCAGCTGTCCCGGGTAGATGCCGGACAGATCCTGGCAGTCATCGTTGCCGAAGGCAATGTGATCAAGAACAATATCCTGGCGGTGAATCAGGAACTGGATGATGAGACATTGCTGAAGCTGAACATTCTGTTGAACACCCACCTCAATGGATTATCCATGGAGGAGATTAACTTAGGAATGATCGCAGCGATGAAACAACAGGCCGGAATCCACAGTGAGATCGTCAGTGAGGTGATCGATGCTGTGGCAGATGCCATCAAGGCAGATGAAGACCTGGAGATCTACACCAGCGGTGCCAACAATATTTTCCGGTATCCGGAACTGGCAGATCAGTCCAAAGCAAGCGAACTGATCAATGCCTTCGAAGAAAAACAGCAGCTGGGCGGTCTGATTCAGGAATCTCTGGCAGATGAGGGCAGCACCGGTATTCAGGTGTACATCGGAGATGAGACACCGGTACAGGGCATGAAAGATTGCAGTGTTGTCACAGCTACTTATGAATTGGGTGAAGGCATGAAGGGAACCATAGGAATCATAGGTCCCAAGAGAATGGATTATGACAAGGTCATCGGAACCCTGCGAACGGTGCAGAACCAGCTGGATGACCTTTACCGCAAAGAATAGACAGATTCCAGAAAGGAAAGTAAGAATGGCAGAACAGGAAAAGGAAATATTAGAAGAAGAAATGGAACAGGATCTTTCGGAAGCCGAAGAGCTGAAGGAAGAAGAGGCCGAAAAAGAAATTGAAAAAGAAGAGCCTGAAAGCAAGGAAGACAAAAAGGCAGCAAAGAAACAGGCAAAGCTGAACAAGAAAGAAGATTCCTACAAGGAGAAGATCGATCAGCTGGAAGACAGAGTAAAACGTCAGATGGCGGAGTTCGAGAACTTCCGTAAGAGAACCGACAAAGAAAAGCAGGCCATGTTCGATACCGGCGCCAAGAGCGTGATCGAGAAGATCCTTCCGGTGGTGGACAATTTTGAAAGAGGCCTGGCAACGGTTCCCGAAGAATCCAAAGAAGATCCTTTTGTAGACGGTATGAACCGCATCTACAAGCAGTTGATGTCAGAACTTGAGAACATCGGTGTGAAACCCATCGAAGCTGTCGGACAGGAATTTGATCCGAACCTTCACAACGCAGTCATGCAGGTGGAGAGCGATGAGTATGAATCCGGTGTGGTAGCCCAGGAACTTCAGAAGGGTTACACATACCATGACATGGTCGTAAGACACAGCATGGTAGGAGTTGTTCAATAAATCAGCTATCACATATTTTTAGATATAGAAACCATAAAATGCAAACAAGAAAGAGTAAAAACAGGAGGAAAATATTATGAGTAAGATTATTGGTATTGACTTGGGTACAACCAACAGCTGTGTAGCTGTTATGGAAGGTGGTAAGCCCACCGTTATCGCAAATACAGAAGGCGCAAGAACCACACCCTCTGTTGTAGCATTTACCAAGACCGGTGAGAGACTGGTCGGCGAGCCTGCAAAGCGTCAGGCAGTTACCAACGCAGAGAAGACCATTTCTTCCATTAAGAGAGATATGGGTACCGATCGCGGCCGTACCATTGACGGCAAGAAATACTCCCCTCAGCAGATCTCAGCAATGATTCTGCAGAAGCTGAAAGCAGATGCAGAGAGCTATCTGGGTGAGAAGGTTACCGAGGCAGTTATCACAGTTCCCGCATACTTCAACGATGCTCAGCGTCAGGCTACCAAGGATGCCGGTAAGATCGCAGGTCTGGATGTAAAGCGTATCATCAACGAGCCTACCGCAGCAGCACTTGCTTATGGCCTGGACAATGAGAAAGAGCAGAAGATCATGGTATACGACCTTGGTGGTGGTACTTTCGATGTATCTATCATTGAGATCGGTGACGGTGTCATTGAAGTACTGGCTACCAACGGTGATACACACCTCGGCGGTGATGATTTCGATAACAAGATCATCCAGTGGATGTTAGACGAGTTCAAGAAGGCAGAAGGCGTGGACCTGTCCGGTGATAAGATGGCTATGCAGAGATTGAAGGAAGCAGCTGAGAAGGCTAAGAAAGAGCTGTCCAGCGCAATGACCACCAACATCAACCTTCCTTTCATTACCGCAACCGCAGAAGGACCCAAGCATTTTGATATGAACCTGACTCGTGCGAAGTTTGATGAACTGACCAGAGATCTGGTTGACAAGACCGCAGTTCCCGTACAGAACGCTATGAAGGACGCGGGCCTGAATTATTCCGATCTGGGTCAGGTACTGCTGGTAGGTGGTTCTACACGTATTCCTGCGGTACAGGATAAGGTAAGAGCCCTGACCGGTAAAGAGCCCAGTAAGTCTCTGAACCCCGATGAGTGCGTAGCAATCGGTGCTTCCATTCAGGGTGGTAAGCTTGCCGGTGATGCAGGTGCCGGTGACATCCTGTTGCTGGATGTAACTCCTCTGTCCCTGTCCATCGAGACCATGGGTGGTGTCGCTACCAGACTGATCGAGAGAAATACGACCATTCCTACCAAGAAGAGCCAGATCTTCTCTACCGCAGCCGATAATCAGACCGCTGTAGATATCAACGTAGTACAGGGTGAGCGTCAGTTCGCAAAAGATAACAAGTCCCTGGGACAGTTCCGTCTGGACGGTATCGCACCCGCTCCCAGAGGAATCCCTCAGATCGAGGTTACCTTCGATATCGATGCCAACGGTATTGTAAATGTATCCGCTAAGGATCTGGGTACCGGCAAGGAACAGCACATTACCATCACCGCTGGTTCCAACATGTCCGATTCCGATATCGAGAAGGCTGTCAAGGAAGCAGCTGAGTTCGAGGCACAGGACAAGAAGCGTAAGGAAGCTATCGAGGCTAGAAATGAGGCTGACTCCTTCGTATTCCAGACCGAGAAGGCTCTGAACGAAGTAGGCGACAAGGTTCCCGAGAGCGACAAGACTCAGGTACAGGCTGATCTGGAAGCTGTTAAGGCAATTCTGGAGAGAACCAAGGACCAGGAGATGAGCGACAGCGATGTAGATGAACTGAAGGCTGCAAAAGAGAAACTGACCCAGAGTGCACAGTCTGTATTCACCAAGATGTATGAGCAGGCTGCACAGGCACAGCAGGGCGCTCAGGGTGCAGCAGGCCCCGACATGAATGCACAGGCCGGCGGCAATGCAGGATCTTCCGCAGACGATGATGTCATCGACGGAGATTTCAGAGAAGTATAAATAAGCTTCACAAATAAGGCAAATCGTGGTATAACAGTAAATGCTGTGTAACAGTGATTGCAAATAACAGGGGCACAGGGTATGCGAAAGCGTGCCCTGTGCATAACCGTTTTCAGATTTATGTGACAGAGGTGTAAAAATGGCAGAGCAGAAGAGAGACTATTACGAGGTCCTCGGTGTAGATAAGAACGCAGATGACGCTGCAATCAAAAAAGCATACCGGGTACTGGCGAAAAAATACCATCCCGACATGAACCCCGGAGACAAGGATGCAGAACAGAAATTCAAAGAGGCTTCCGAGGCTTATGCCGTGCTGAGTGATCCCGAAAAGAGACGCCAGTATGATCAGTATGGTCATGCTGCATTTGAAGGAGCCGGCGGCGGTGCCGGTGGGTTTGATTTCAGCGGTGCTGATTTCGGAGATATTTTCGGAGACATCTTCGGAGATCTATTCGGCGGCGGAAGAAGCAGAGGTGCCAGAAATAACGGCCCTATGAAGGGTGCCAATATCCGTACCAGCGTTCATATCACTTTTGATGAAGCAGTCTTCGGCTGTAAGAAAGAGATCGACCTTACGGTGAAGGAGACCTGTAAGACCTGTAACGGTTCCGGTGCGAAGCCGGGAACCAGCCCCGAGACCTGTACCAAGTGTGGTGGTAAGGGGCAGGTGGTATTTACCCAGCAGTCCTTCTTCGGCACAGTGCGTAATGTACAGACCTGTCCTGACTGTCAGGGTACCGGTAAGGTGATCAAGGAGAAGTGCCCGGATTGCCGTGGTACCGGATACATCCCTATGAAGAAGCGTTATGCGGTGGATATTCCCGCAGGTATTGATAACGGACAGTCCACCCGTATGCCCGGACTGGGCGAGCCCGGCATTAACGGAGGTCCCAGAGGTGATGTACTGGTAGAAGTGATCGTAGAACGTCATCCGATTTTCCAGAGACAGGATTTCGACATTTTCTCTACCGTTCCCATTTCCTTTGCAGTAGCGGCATTGGGCGGCGAAGTATTGATCGATACCGTAGACGGCAAGGTAGTATATGATGTAAAGGCCGGAACCCAGACTGACACCAAGATCCGCCTGCGCGGTAAGGGTGTTCCTTCCTGGAGGAACAAGGATGTCCGCGGTGACCACTATGTAACGCTGGTGGTGCAGACTCCCAATAAGCTGAAGCCGGAAGCAAAGGAACTGCTGAAGCAGTTCGATGCTCTGACCGGTGATTCCCTGAATGCGGTGAAAAATGCCACCGGACAGGGAGAGGGCGAGACCAAGGAGAAAGATCCCAAGGACGGCAAAAAGAAAAAGTTTTGGAAGTAAAATCAGGTAAATGAAATTATCCGCAGCCCGCATTGGGGCTAAGGACCGCAGACCCGTTTCCACTTCGGACGCAGACCGTAGCGGTACATAAGCGAAGAAAGTACCTTCGCTAAGTACCGACGGCTGCTTAGAGTCTGCGTGCCCTTACCCCAATGAGGGTTGCTTTTTTATTGACAATCATTTTGAATACAATTTTGAAATTATGTTGGGGCGAACGGTTTGACAGAATGAGTAGAAACGCTTACAATTCAAGTAGTTATGCAGTCTGTGACGCAAAGGAGCCTACAGGGGATGGAGAATCGGAGAGAGGAATTTCTGAAAATCGTATGTCAGATCTACATGGCTGCCATTCTCGTGGTGTTGCCTCTTTACTATATTCCATGGAATGGGTATTATAAGCTGGGTGATACCAAATACTACCTGTACCGTAATATTTCCCTGCTCTGCATCGGCGTCTGGCTGGTGACGGAACTGCTGGCAGCCATCAGCGGATGGTGGACAAAGAACGGCCACGGATCCGGAAGGGGCTTGCGGGGAACAGCGAGAGAGCTGGCCGGAAGGTGTCGGGAGCATGCCGTGACAACATCGGTATGTCTGTACGCACTGGCTGCCGTGATCTCCGCGATATGCAGTCCCTATGGCAGCACCGCCTGGAACGGAGAGCGGGAATGGTATATGGGGGCTGTCACGATCTGCCTTATGACCGGCGGATTTTTGCTGGCGGCGAAGTACGGAGAACAATGCAGACAGGCATTATTTCTGGGAGAAGCGGCCTTTGTGGCCGTTACCCTGATCGGCCTGTTTCAGAAACTTGGATATGATCCGCTGGGACTGCTAAAGGGATATGTGGTGGGAGACTGGGAATATACCCATATGATTGCCACACTGGGTAACAGTAATTGGCTCAATGGCTATTACAGTGTCATGTTTCCTTTTTCCCTGGCGCTATTCCAACAGGCTGTAACGGAAGAAAAGAGAACCCTGAGAATTGTATGGGGAATATGTAATGTGCCAGCGGTCATGCTTCTGCTTTTGCAGGGGAGCGATAGCGGAGTGATCGTGGCGTGTGTAGCCATCGGTCTGTGCTTTTGGGAGAACCGGAAACAGATGTCCTGGGAGCCTTATTTACTTTTACTTGCGGCATCGGCTGTGGGAGTAAGAAGCTGGGGAGGCTGGATGAAAAGTCTGGGGACTTATTATATTCTGCTACAGGACGGAATTGCTAAAAAGCTGGCAGTGTGGCAGGGATGGATTCCCTTCGTGCTGCTTTGTCTGGTATTTTGCGGTATTTATCACAGGATCCCGGCAGATAAAAAGAGAATATTGCAAAAATGCGTATTTTGCGGCGTACTGGCAGCGGCAGCAGGGATTGCGGTATGGTATTTGCATCGCATCTCCGGAATGGATTTTGCGGAATGGGGCAACCGCCGGGGAAGGCTGTGGCAGATGGCGTGGACCGGTTTCCGGGAAGGTAATCTGCATCAGAAGCTGTTGGGGGCCGGACCGGATTGTTTTGCAGAATATCTGGGAGAATTGCTGCCCGGAGGTACCGTACTTTTTGATAAAGGATATTTTAATGGTTCTGTTTTCACCAATGCTCATAATGAGTGGCTTACCACACTGATCAATATGGGACTGCTGGGAGTGGCAGCCTATGCCGCTGTTTTTATAACGGCGCTGCGAACCTATAGGAGGAATTTTCTCGCAGTATTATTACTGCTTACCTACGGGATACATTCCCTGATCAGCTTTCAGCAGGTGCTGAATGCGCCGTTTTTCTTTCTGGTGCTGGGACTGTGTGAAGCGGCGGATCGGAGAGAAAAGACAAAAACAAATAGCGTGGACACGGATGAGGAGTCGTTAGAGGTTAAATGAAAAATATTTGGAAAATTTTTACCGGAGATTTGAAAAAACTGGTGAAACAACCCTTTGCCCTGATCATTATTATTGGGTTGTGCGTGATACCGTCACTGTATGCGTGGTTTAATATTTTTGCCAACTGGGATCCCTATGCGAATACCGGAGGAATTCCCGTGGCGGTAGTATCTCTGGATCAGGATTATACGCTGAAAGACGGCTCGGTGGTAAATATGGGAGAATCCGTACTGGACAGCCTGCATTCCAACACCAGTGTAAAATGGATCTTCCTGGATACCGAGGAAGAGGCACGGGAAGGCGTGGAAGCGGGAACCTATTATGCGGCCATCGTCATTACGGATCAATTTACCTATAGTATGTACAATGTATTTTCCGATGATTTCGAAAATCCCGCGCTGATCTATTACCAGAATCAGAAGAGCAACGCCATTGCCACCAAGATCACGGATACAGTGGCAGGAACCTTGCAGAATACCATTAATGAGACCTTTATCAAAGTGGCTGCCACTACCGTATTCGAGGAAAGTAATACGTTGTCGGATCAGATGCAGGGGGACAGCTATGTGGAAGAGTTCGCTTCCAAACTGGAGGAGCTGAACGACAACCTGAAGGAATACAGTGCCATGATCGATTCCTTCCAGGCCGGCAATGCACGGCTGGAGGCGGCGATCACCCATGTGAATTATGAGATTCCTGCCATGCAGAGGAAGCTGGACAATACTACAGCCAGCCTGAACCAGAGCAGTCAGAATCTGTCTTCTACCAGAGATACCCTGGGCAATTTCAGCAACAATATCGATACCTCCATGAGCAATATCAACAACTCTCTGGAAAGTATCAAAAAAGCACTGGACGAGAGCAAACTGGCGGATGATACTGCACAGATGACAAGAGATCTGAACCGGGTGGCAAGGGATACCAATACTCTGAACGGTGAGGTAAATACCCTGCTGGCAGCACTCATTCAACAGAAACTGGAAAGTGTCTCAGATGGCAATGCGGCTGCCGGTGGCAATATTGGCGGTAATATCGGCGGTGCGGCAACGGATGCGGCCATCGAAGCCCTGAAGGCCATGCAGAAGGAACTGGATCTGATGAATACCGTAGTGGGTAGTGTATTGGAGTCTACGGACGACCTGGCTGCAGAAAAGGCAAAGGTCAATGTCAATAATGCCATGAATAATTTGAAGAGTGCCATTGACAGTTGTGAAACGTCTGTAAGCAATATGCAGGGCATCTATAAGAATAATCTGGTCCCACAGATGCAGAAGGTTCTGACAAATATGTCAGATTCTCTGGACCAGGTAACGAATCTGGTAAATACCCTGAGCAACACCGTGAAAAATGTGGGTGTTGTCATGGAAGGTGTGGGTGACACTGTGACCGGAACCAGTGAGAGTCTGGGACAGATCAAGGATGTGGTAGACAATATCAGTGCCAAGATTACGGAACTGACGGAGAAAATGGATGGGGCTTCGGAAGAGGAAATGATGGATATGCTGGTGCGCTTTCTGGGTGGAGATCCGGACAGTCTGGGGGCATATTTCGCATCTCCCGTGACAATGGAAACTATCGCCATGTATCCGGTGGCAACCTATGGTTCCGCCATGACACCGTTCTATTCCACACTGGCCATCTGGGTAGGCTCCACGATTCTGGTGGCTCTGGTGAAGGTAAAGGCATCTCCTAAGGGACTTGAAAATGTACAGAGCTATCAGCTGTATTTCGGCAGATATCTGTTGTTCTTATTGCTGGCTCAGATCCAGGCAGCGATCATTGTGGCAGGGGATCTATGGCTGTTAAAAGTCAACATTGTGGAGCCGGGGCTGTTTTTCCTGGCGGCAAGTTTCACGGCGACGGCATTTTCTTTGCTGATCTACTCGTTGACACTGGCTTTCGGAGATGTGGGTAAGGCCGTCTGTGTCATTGTCATGGTATTGCAGATCGCGGGATCCAGTGGAACCTTCCCCATCGAGCTGTTGCCGGATACCTACCAGAAGATCTACATATTTTTCCCCTTCCCCTATGCCATCCGGGCAATGAGAGAAGCACTTGCGGGAATGTACGGTACTGCTTATATGGAAGCGTTGGCGAAGCTGATCCTGTTTATGATCGAAGGACTGCTGATCGGATTAGTGATCCGGATCCCGTTTGTGAAGCTAAACCATTTTGTGGAAGAGCGCATGGAAGATACAGAACTCATGTGATGCCTATTCGGAGCCATGCAAACGCCCCCGCAGGAGCGATTTTGTGAATGAAGTTCTGAATAGGTAGAAAGGAAAATTCATGGAGAGAGATTACGAAGAAATTTTTCAGAAGGTACTGAACTACGAGCAGGCCCTTCATGAGAAGAACAGAAAAAGAATAAAAATCGGTCTGAAATGTATCTGGATCGTGCCCCTGTTTTTCCTGGCACTGCTGTTTATGACCGGCAGTAATAAGGTGATCTTCCTGATTCTGTGGATTGTATCCCTGTTCGCTTTGTCGATCTACCTGATCGTTGTGGAGTATATGGACTACAATTTGCAGGAAAAGATCATGGAACTGAAAGGGGAAGAGGGAGACATCGAAGCGCTGACTCCGAAGGACTTTGACCGGGCGGCACAGATCATCCGGGAGACCCGGAAACTGATCGGTGAGGGATTGAATTCTCCGGCCGAGACCGCAGAAGAGGAAACGGAAGACGAAACAGAAAACGGGGAGGATGGCGAATAGTATGCGAAACATCTGGAAAATATTTACCACTGACATCCGTCGGATCAGTAATAACGTGGTGGCAGTAGTCATCATCATGGGACTTAGCATCCTCCCGGCATTGTATGCCTGGTTCAATATTTTTTCCAACTGGGATCCCTATGAACCGGCAGCCACCAGTCAGTTGAAGGTGGCCGTGGCCTCAGATGATGCCGGAGCGGAGATCATGGGACTTTCTCTGAATGTGGGAGACAGCGTGCTGGAAGCACTGGAAGCCAACACTACTATCGGCTGGGTATTTCCGGAGACTACGGAGGAAGCGCTGGAAGGTGTGAAGAACAGTGATTATTATGCGGCGCTGATCATTCCGGAGAATTTTACACAGGAAATGCTGGGATTTCTGGACGGTGAAGTGGATCATCCCACCATCTATTATTATGAAAACGAGAAAAAGAACGGCATTGCCCCCAAGATCACGGGAAAGGCAAAAAATGCCGTACAGGAGCAGGTAAACGCCACCTTTATCAGTACCGTGGCAGAAGCGGTGATGAAAGCGGGAAATGCACTTTCTGTGGTGAATGCCGGCGGACAGGCCAGTGTGGAGGAATCTCTGGATTCCGTGCAGGCACAACTGCAGGACTATGTGGTCATGCTACAGTCCTTCCAGAGCATTATGAGCTCTGCGGAGATGATCATGTCCACCAGTCAGAATATGCTGCCGGATATGGATAATATTCTGGAAAATGGCCGGAATACCATGATCGGCATGCAGACCATGATCAATTCCAGCGTGGATGCGGTGGATGTCATGGGAGACATGGTGAGCAGCAGTATGGACATGGTGACGGAAGCCTTGCAGTATCTGTCGATCTTTTCCGATGGATTATTAGATCAGATGGGCAGTAACAATGTGGGAAGCACCACAGATACCGGACTGGGCATGGCCATCGGACTGGTACAGGGCATGCAGGCCAATATGGATGTTCTGGGGAGCCTGATCACCGGACAGGATGCCCAGATCCAGGAGATCAATCAGTCCCTCAAAAATATTGAAGCGGATCTGAAACAACTGCAGAACAGCAAAGGTCAGGTAGACACCGACATCAATACGCTGCGGGCCCAGATCCGGGAACAGATCCGAATCTGCGACAAGCAGCTGAATGATCTGTTAAACGACTACAATAATAATGTCAGACCTTCCTTCCGGGCTACCGGAAAATCCATGCAGCAGGCATTCCTGAATGCCGCAGCAATGATGAACGGCACGGATGTGAATATGGATGAGATCTCAGATATTCTGAAAGAGTATCAGCAGACCTTACAGGAAGGCAATGTAAGCTTGCAGGATTCTCTGGTGATCGCCCAGGAACTGCTGGACAAGGTCAGCAAAATAGCGGATAATATAAAACGGATCACCGGAGCGGATTCCTATGAAGATATTCTAAATGCCATGGCTACCGATCCGGCATCGGTGGCAGAGTTCGTATCTTCTCCGGTCAAACTGGAGACGGTACCCGTCTATCCGGTGGATCATTACGGATCTGCGGCATCGCCCTTTTACACGATTCTGGCGATCTGGGTGGGAGCATTGTTCCTGGTGGCGATCATCCATGTGGGCGTAAAGCCCATTGATCCGGGAGATCACTACAAGACTTACGAGAGATACTTTGGCAGATATCTGCTGTTTTTCCTGATGGGACAGGCGCAGACACTGCTTACGATCCTGGGCAATCTCTATTATATTGAGATCCAGTGCCAGCATAAGTTTCTGTACTGGCTGGCGGCAGCCGTGGCCAGTGCGGCCTTCAGTTGCTTTATGTACTCTGTGACCTTTGCCTTTGGCAATGTGGGAGAGGCACTGGCCATCGTGGTCATGGTCATTCAGGTAGCCGGAAGCGGCGGAACCTTCCCCATAGAGGCACTGCCGAAGGTATTCCAGTGGATCTACCCGTTCCTGCCGTTCCAGTTCGGCATGAAAGCCTTCAAGGAATGCATTGCGGGAATGTATGGAGTGGATTACTGGATCAATGTGGGAAAGATGGCACTGTTCCTGATCCTGGCGTTATTGCTGGGACTGGCACTGGAGCCCCCGTTCCGCAAGCTGAACCACATGATCGAAAAGAGCAAGGAAAAGACAGGATTAATGATATAAGATAACCAAAACAGAAAGGAATCACAACATGAAGTGGGTAAAATTCAGAATAAAGACCGTGACGGAAGCGGAAGATATTATTATCAGTACTTTGTATGATCTGGGACTGGAAGGCGCGCAGATCGAGGACAAGGTGCCTCTGACCGCCATGGAGAAGGAGCAGATGTTCGTGGACATTTTGCCCGACGGACCGGAGGATGACGGCATTGCTTACTTAAGCTTTTTTGTAGAGGAGAAAGAGGACGGCAGTCTGGAAGTGGCCGGGGAAAAGACCACCACCGAGGCTGTGCTTGCCGATGTGAAGCGGGAGCTGGAGGATTTACGACAGTTTATGGACATCGGAGAAGGCTCCGTTGCAGTGGATGAGACCGAGGATATCGACTGGATCAACAACTGGAAACAGTATTTCCATCAGTTCTATATTGATGACATTCTGGTCATCCCTTCCTGGGAGAACATCAAACCGGAAGATACCGATAAGATGGTACTGCATATCGACCCCGGCACCGCATTCGGCACCGGCATGCACGAGACCACACAGTTGTGTATCCGCCAGCTGCGCAAGTTCATTACTCCCGAGACAGAGCTTCTGGATGTGGGAACCGGCAGCGGTATTCTGGCGATCCTGTCCCTGATGTTCGGTGCAAAACATGCTGTGGGAACCGATCTGGATATCTGTGCGGTGGAAGCCGTAGCTCAGAACTGCGAAGTCAACGGCATTGATCCCGCACAGTTCGACATGATGATCGGTAACATCATTACGGATAAAGAAGTGCAGGACAAGGTGGGGTACGAGTGCTATGATATCGTCGTGGCCAATATTCTGGCAGATGTACTGGTGCCTCTGACTCCCGTGATCGTGCATCAGCTGAAAAAGGGTGGTATCTACATTACCTCAGGCATCATCGATGACAAGGAACAGACCGTGGTGGAAGCTGTGAAAGCCGCAGGACTGGAAGTACTGGAAGTAACCTATCAGGGAGAATGGGTCAGCGTTACCGCAAGAAAGAATTAAGAGCTTAAAACAGGAGTTTTTATGTATCAGTTTTTTGTAGAACCGGAGCAGATCGATGTGGCAGCAAAAAGCGTCATCATCCGAGGAACCGATGTCAACCATATTAAAAATGTACTGCGGATGCGTCCCGACGAGGAAGTGGCGGTCAGCAACGGGATCGACGGAAAGGAATATCGCTGTGGAATCCTTTCCCTGGAAGAGGACTGTGTCCGTCTGGAACTGCGTTTTATTAAAGAGGACGGCGTGGAGCTTCCGGCGAAGATCTATCTGTTTCAGGGACTGCCCAAGGCGGACAAGATGGAACTCATTATTCAGAAGGCCGTGGAACTGGGCGCCTTTCAGGTGATTCCTGTGGCCATGAAACGCTGCGTGGTGAAACTGGATGAGAAAAAAGCGGAAGCGAAGATTAAGCGCTGGCAGGGTATTGCGGAGGCGGCAGCCAAGCAGAGCAAACGGGGTGTGATCCCTGAGGTGGCACCGGTTATGAGTTATGCACAGGCGGTGAAAATGGCATCCGGAATGGACCTGAAACTGGTACCCTACGAACTGGCGGAAGGCATGGAGCAGACGAAGCAGCTCATCGAAAGTGCCAGACCCGGCCAGCAGATCGCTATTTTTATCGGCCCGGAAGGTGGGTTTGATCCGGAGGAAATACAGCTTGCCACAGAGGCGGGCATTCAGCCCATCACTCTGGGAAAACGGATCCTGCGGACGGAAACAGCAGGATTCACAACCATCGCATGGCTGATGTATCAGCTGGAAAATTAGACGTCGGACAGCACAGAGCGCCTGCCTGCGGCATATTTTAATCATAAGAAGAATATAGTAACTATTCAGAGCCATTAAATATTGCCAGAGGGTTGTCAAATGCTTGCATTTGTAAAAGCCCTCTGCAATATTTGGTTGGCGAGGTAGCCTCTATGAGCAAAAGGAAAGCCTTGAAGAGGCGATTTTGCGAATAGGGCGCTGAATAGTTACTGAAGAGATAGATAGCAAGGAGAAGAAGAGAATGGAAGTCTATTTGGACAATTCCGCTACCACAAGGACATTTCCGGAAGTAGCTGAGTTGATGACGAAGATCATGTGTGAAGATTACGGCAATCCCTCCAGCCTGCATATGAAGGGAGTGGAGGCAGAGAAATACCTCCGCTATGCCAAGGAGACCTTGGCAAGGATTCTGAAGGTGGAGGAGAGAGAGCTTTTGTTTACCTCCGGCGGAACGGAATCGGACAATATGGCGCTGATCGGGTGCGCTCTGGCGAATTGCCGCAGAGGCAATCATCTGATCACAACACAGGTGGAGCATCCCGCGATCTTACAGACCATGCGGTATCTGGAGAGCCAGGGATACCGTGTCACGTATCTGCCGGTGGATTCCTGCGGACGCATCCGGCTGGAAGATCTTCGCAGAGCCATGACTCCGGAGACCATTCTGGTATCCATTATGCACACCAATAACGAGATCGGTGCCCTTCAGCCCATTGAAGAGGCGGGAGCGCTGATCAAACAGATGAACCCCGATACACTGTTCCATGTGGACGCGGTACAGGGATTCGGAAAATCCCGGATCTATCCCAAGAAGATGCACATTGATCTGCTGTCCGTCAGCGGGCACAAGATCCACGGCCCCAAGGGCGTCGGTCTGTTATATGTAGGTGACCGGGTGAAGATCCAGCCCATCGTATTCGGCGGCGGCCAGCAGCAGAACCTCCGCTCCGGCACGGAAAATGTTCCCGGCATCGCAGGACTTGCCAAAGCGGCGGAAATGCTCTATAGTCATTTTGATGAAGACCATGCGAGACTCTGCGCCTGTAAGCGGAGATTTATCGAAGGCGTGGAAAGACTGGATCAGGTGAAGGTCAACGGACTTTTGCCGGATGCCCCTTACGGAGAAGGTACGGCGGCACATATCGTCAGCGTGTCCTTTGCGGGAGTCCGGAGTGAAGTACTGTTGCATGCACTGGAAGACAAGGGAATCTATGTCTCCGCCGGAAGTGCCTGCTCCGCCCACAAGCCGCAGCCTTCTGCCACACTGAAAGCCATCGGTGTCGACAAATCCCTGCTGGATTCCACCATACGGTTCAGCTTTTCCGTATTTACCACGGAAGAAGAGATTGACGTATGTCTTCAGGCATTGTACAATATAATACCTATGTTACGCAGATACAGTCGCAGATAAGCGATTTGAGAAACACTCAGAAAGGAAACGAACGTGTTTACATCATTTTTGATAAAGTATGCCGAGATCGGCATTAAAGGGAAAAACCGTTACCTGTTCGAAGATGCTCTGGTACGCCAGATCAAATATGCCCTGAAAAAGTGTGAGGGAGAATTTCTGGTACACAAGACACAGGGTCGTATTTTCGTAGATGCAGAGTCAGAATTTGACTATGATGAAGTTGTGGCACATTTGCAGAGAGTCTTTGGAATCTCCGGCATTTGTCCGGTAGTCCATGTACAGGACGAGGGCTTCGAGAAGCTGTGCGAGACCGTGATCGACTACATTGCAAAGGTATACCCCGACTGTAACCAGACCTTCAAGGTGGCAGCGAGACGTGCCAGAAAAAATTACCCCAAGGATTCCATGACCATCAATATGGATATGGGGGAGGCTATTCTGAGCGCATATCCCAACATGAAGGTGGATGTACACCATCCCGATATCATGCTGAACATCGAGATCCGTGAAGAAATCTATATCTACTCCGTAATCCTGCCCGGTCCCGGAGGCATGCCCGTAGGTACCGGCGGCAAGGGAATGCTGCTTTTGTCCGGTGGTATCGACTCTCCCGTGGCAGGCTATATGATCGCCAAGAGAGGTGTCAAGATCGATGCGGTATATTTCCATGCACCGCCCTACACCAGCGAACGTGCCAAGCAGAAGGTCGTGGATCTGGCGAAGATCGTTGCCCGTTATACCGGCCCGATCTACCTGCATGTGATCAACTTTACCGATATTCAGTTATATATTTATGAGAAATGTCCTCATGAGGAACTGACCATTATCATGCGCCGCTATATGATGCGCATCGCGGAGCAGATCGCGAAGGAGACCGAGTGTCTGGGTCTGATCACCGGTGAGAGTATTGGTCAGGTAGCATCCCAGACCATGAATTCCCTGATCGCTACCAATGAAGTCTGTGAACTGCCGGTATATCGTCCGCTGATCGGCTTCGACAAGCAGGACATCGTGGAAGTATCTGAGAAGATTGGCACTTATGAGACTTCCATCCTGCCCTACGAAGACTGCTGTACCATCTTTGTGGCAAAGCACCCTGTGACGAAACCCAACGTGAAAGTGATCCGCAGACATGAACACAATCTGGATGAGAAGATCGATGAACTGGTGAAGACCGCACTGGAGACCAAAGAACTGATCATTGCGGAAGCGTAAAAGAGAAGCAAGAAAAATGCCTTGAGAGGATTGCGACTCTCAAGGCATTTTTAAATTGTCGTTATGTATTCGGACTTCCGAATCGGTAACTTAAACCAGATAAGGCTTTAATACTTCCAGAACCTCATCAGCGCCATCCTCTGCATGGATGTTCAGGTCGATAGGCTTGGAAAGATCCAGGCTGAAGATACCCATGATGGACTTTGCATCAATTACGTATCTGCCGGATACAAGATCGAAATCATAATCGAACTTAGTAATATCGTTTACGAAAGATTTTACCTTATCAATAGAATTTAAAGAAATCTGAACTGTCTTCATGTTGACTACCTCCTTAATGTGTGTCATACCTTCTGACTTCATATTAATGGGTGGACGGCCAAAAGTCAAGACGAAAACAATACAAAAAAAGTGAGGAATCCTATGAAAAGTGTAGCATTACACAACCTCGGATGTAAGGTTAATTCCTATGAAATAGAAGTAATGCAACAAATGTTACAAGAAAAAGGTTATACTATTGTACCATTTGATGAAATCGCAGATATTTATATTGTAAATACCTGCACAGTTACCAATATTGCAGACCGGAAAAGCAGACAGATGCTCCACCGGGCAAAACAGAAAAATCCGGCGGCTCTGGTGGTGGCCGTGGGCTGCTATGTGCAGACCGGCAGAGAGGATGTGGAGCAGGATCCCTGTATCGACCTTGCCATCGGCAACAACCGCAAGAAAGATCTGGCTTCCATTCTGGAAGAGTATTTACAGGATCTGGAACGGGAAGATGCAGTGGCGGAGAACGGGGGAAATGCCAGACAAGGCGTGGACAAGACCCTGCATGATACCACAGTCATCGACATCAACCATACCGCGGAATACGAAGAAATGACGTTGAAGCATACCGCGGAGCATACCCGTGCCTATATCAAGATCCAGGACGGCTGCAACCAGTTCTGCTCCTACTGTGTCATCCCCTATGCGAGAGGCAGAGTCCGCAGCCGCAGAGCGGAAGACATCATCCGGGAGATCACCGGCATGGCACAGGCAGGCTACCGGGAGATCGTACTGACGGGCATCCACATCAGTTCCTACGGCATTGACTTCGACGAGGAGGCCTGGAAACGGGGAGAAAGTGTCTCCGTATTAAAAGAAGATGAGGAAAGAAGAGATTATTCCGGCAGCAGTAAGCTGATCGATCTGCTGGAACGGATCCATGATATTGAAGGCATCGAGCGCATCCGTATCGGCTCTCTGGAACCCCGTATCGTCACGGAGGAGACCGCGGCAAGAATGGCGATTCTGCCGAAGCTGTGTCCCCATTTCCATCTGTCTTTACAGAGTGGATGTGATGCCACTCTGCGCCGCATGAACCGCAAATATACTTCCGAGGAATATGCGGAGAGTGTAGAGTTGCTTCGCAAGGTATTTGACCATCCGGCCATCACCACGGACGTTATCGTGGGCTTCCCGGGAGAGACGGAAGAGGAATTTGCTGAGACGAAAGCATTTCTGGACCGGATCCGGTTCTTTGAAATGCATATTTTCAAATATTCGAAGCGTGCCGGAACCAGAGCCGCCGTGATGCCTGAGCAGGTGCCGGATCCCGTGAAGACCGCCAGAAGTGCGGAGCTTCTGGCCATGGAGAAGGAACAGTCGAAGCAGTTCCGTGCCCACTATGTGGGACAGGAGGCGGAAGTACTTCTGGAGGAGACCAAGGAGATCAGCGGAACAGAATACCTGCTGGGACACACCAAAGACTATGTGAAGATGGCGGTTCCGGCACAGGAGAATAAAAATATCCTGACAAATACTGTGCTGCGGGGCAGAGTGCAGGGATTCCTGACAGATGAGATTCTGTTGTTATCACCTCTTGAATTTTCAAAGTAAATGCGGTAATATAAGGCATAACGGAAAAATTTGCCCGAAGGGCGAAATTTGCCATAGGCAGAAAAAAGAGGATTATATGCAGGACTTAGGAAATACACAATACTTCAAGGTAGAGACAGAACCTGAGACCGGCGTGAAGCTGGTGCTTTCTACCGTATATGAGGCACTGACAGAGAAGGGATACAACCCTGTGAACCAGATCGTAGGTTATATTATGAGCGGAGATCCCACTTATATTACCAGCCACAAGAACGCCCGCAGCCTGATTATGAAGGTGGAGAGGGACGAGTTGGTAGAAGAATTGCTCACAGAGTATATCCGGACCAAACACTGGAAATAATTACAACTATCAGGAGGACCCACATGCGTATCATGGGTTTGGATTTCGGCTCACGTACCGTGGGCGTGGCAATCAGTGACAGCCTGCTGCTGACAGCACAAGGGGTAGAAATCATTCGCCGCAAAGAAGAGAATAAATTACGGCAGACATTGGCCAGAATTGAAGAGTTGATCGTGGAAAATGAAGTGGAAGAGATTGTACTGGGGCTTCCCAAGAACATGAACGATACCGAGGGTGTCCGTGTGGAGCTGACCAAAGAGTTCAAGGAGAAGCTGGAGCGCAGGACCGGTCTTCCGGTATATTTCTGGGATGAGAGACTGACTACCGTGGCTGCGGACAAGGCAATGATGGAAGCGGGGATCCGTCGTGAGAATCGCAAGGATTATGTGGATATGATCGCGGCTACCCTGATCCTGCAGGGATATCTGGATCGCAGGAACAATGAGAAGAAAAAGGAATTGGAATGAGTAAACTGGAAAAGATCACATTTCGCCCCGAGGGCGAAGAACCTGTAGAATTTTATGTACTGGAACAGACCAGAATCGGTGGACACAATTATATTCTGGTGACCGACGTGGAAGAGGGTGACGGAGACGCCCTGATCCTGAAGGATATGTCTCAGGATGGCGAAGAAGAGAGCATTTATGATGTTGTCTCCGATGATGAAGAACTGGAAGCAGTATCCGGTGTATTTGCGGATATGCTAGAGGACATTGATTTAATTTAATTTTAGATAAATACAGGCGGTCCTGTGAGAAGGACGGTCTTATATTTATATAGGATTTGTATGATTGGCAGAGAGGGATACAGGATGCTTTGCCGGTTTCAGCATATAATGGTTTTGTGCTAAAAGTGACAGGGAATACACGGAAGGCATGAAAACAACCGTTATTTTGATGGAATCGTAAGATCTGGGGTGTCTGATTTTCACGGGAGTTTTCGGGAAGAGAGCCGGAGAAGCGGACGAGGAATCGCAGATCTTTGTTTGCAGAGCGTAATATCCCATTCTATTGCTGAGATACATACACGAAGCTAGATGTATAGACGTATAGAATTTGGAGGTAATTTCGTTGAAAAAGAAAAAAGAGAATAGTAGCGTTTCAGGTCTGAAGATCATTCCTTTGGGAGGCCTGGAACAGATTGGTATGAACATTACTGCCTTCCAGTATGAGGACAGTATTATTGTGGTGGACTGTGGTCTGTCTTTCCCTGCGGATGATATGCTGGGAATCGATCTGGTCATTCCGGATGTGACTTATCTGAAGGATAATATCGACAAGGTAAAGGGCTTTGTCATTACCCACGGACATGAGGATCATATCGGAGCGCTGCCCTATGTACTTCGGGATATTAATGTACCTATCTACGCCACCCGTCTGACCATGGGCATCATTGAGAACAAGCTGACCGAGCACAATCTCATGAAGAAGACCAAGCGTAAAGTGGTGAAGTTCGGACAGTCCATCAATCTGGGTGATTTCCGGGTGGAATTCATCAAGACGAATCACAGTATCGTAGATGCCGCAGCACTGGCAATTTATTCCCCTGCAGGTATTGTGGTGCATACCGGAGACTTCAAGGTAGATTATACCCCGGTCTACGGAGATGCCATCGATTTACAGCGTTTTGCCGAGATTGGCAAAAAGGGCGTACTGGCACTGATGTGTGACTCCACCAACGCAGAGCGTCCCGGCTTTACCCCTTCCGAGAAAACAGTGGGTAAGACCTTTGATACTTTATTTGAAGAACATAAGAACACCAGAATTTTCGTGGCGACTTTCGCATCCAATGTGGACCGTGTACAGCAGATCATCAATACAGCCTACAAGTTCGGTCGTAAGGTAGCTGTGGAAGGCCGCAGCATGGTGAATATTCTGGATACCGCCATTAAGCTGGAGTGTATCAGCATTCCCGAGAATACACTGGTAGATCTGGATCAGATGAAGAACTATCCGGACGAGCAGCAGGTTATCATTACCACCGGAAGTCAGGGGGAAAGCATGGCAGCCCTGTCCCGTATGGCCAACAATATGCACCGTAAGATCACTATCGGTGCGGGAGATACGGTAATCTTCTCCTCCAACCCTATCCCGGGCAATGAGAAGTCCGTCACCAAGATCATCAACGAGCTGCTCCGCAAGGGCGCAGACGTTATTTTCCAGGATGCTCATGTATCCGGACATGCCTGTCAGGAAGAGATCAAGCTGATTTACACTCTGATCCATCCGAAGTACGCAGTACCCGTGCACGGAGAATACAAGCATCTGAAGGCACAGGCGAAGATCGCAGAGAGTCTGGGTATCAGTAAGGACAATATCTTTATCCTGTCTTCCGGAGATGTGCTGGAAGTCAGCGAGGAACAGGCGAAGGTAAACGGCAGAGTTCCTGTAGGTGCCATCCTTGTGGACGGTCTGGGAGTCGGCGATGTCGGAAATGTGGTACTGAGAGATAGACAACATCTGGCAGAAGATGGTATTATGATCGTGGTTATGAGTCTGGACAGAGCCAGCGGAGAACTGGTAGCCGGTCCCGATATTGTATCCAGAGGTTTTGTATATGTGAAGGAATCCGATGAACTGATTGAGGAAGCCAGACATACCGTAGATGATGCGTTACAGGCGTGCCTGGATAAGGGAATCACAGACTGGGGCAAGCTGAAGACTACCACCAAGGATGTACTTAGCGATTATGTGTGGAAGAAGACCAAGAGACGCCCCATGATCCTTCCGATCATTATGGAAGTGTAGTATTAGCGATTGCTGGAAAGGTCGTGGACAGATGAAGATCACATCGGACGAAAATGTAAATCAGGCCGTAGAACAGATGGTACAGGCGATTCGCAATACAGATGTTTATCTGGAGTATCGGAGACAGCTGGAACGTGTGAAGGAGCAGCCGGAGCTTAAGAGACAGATCGATGATTTCCGGGCGCGGAACTTTGAATTACAGACCAATAAGGACACTAATTTTGACAAGATCGATCAGTTTACCCGGGAGAATGAGGCGTTTCGTGAGAATCCCCTGGTATCCGATTTCCTGGCGGCGGAACTGGATTTCTGCCGTATGATGCAGGAGATCGGCCTCTATGTTACCGATCAGGTGCATTTTGAGTGAGCATGGTTCGAAATGTGAAGCACTTGTAAGAAAGGACAGAAAACATGAAAGCAGCAAATTTGGCGGGGGTCGTATTGGGTGCTATTTTAAAAGTGATGTTTGCGGTGATCGTGGTATATCTGATCTATACCGGAGCATCTACATGCTATGACTACGGTTATCGTATTTTCACGGAGCCTGCGATCTCCACCGGAGAGGGCCGCAAGGTCACTGTGACCCTGACTTCCGATATGTCTGCGACAGAGATCGGTACCACGTTGCAGGAAAAAGGACTGGTAAGAGACGGTAAACTGTTTGCACTACAGTATCTGTTATCCGAGTATAAACAAGACTGGAAGCCCGGAACCTACGAGCTGAGCACCGCCATGACCGCAGAAGAAATGATGGAAGTCATGGCCGGACAGACGGAAAGTACGACGGAAGAGACAGTGGAGACCATAGATAACGGCAGTGCGGTTACCGGAGACGGACAGGATCAGGCCGCAGGCTATTGAAAGACATGAGGGAAAGTATGATCATAGATGAGAGAATGTCTGCGTTTATCGATTCCCTGGACAGCGGGAATCCTGTGTGGCTGAATGAGATTGAAAAATTCGCTCTGGAGACACAGGTTCCCATCATACGCAGGTCCATGCAAAGTCTGTTAAAGTTTTTGCTGAATTTTACAAAGCCGAAGAGCATCCTGGAAGTCGGGACTGCTATCGGCTTTTCTGCGTTACTGATGAGTGAATATGCCCCGGAGGATTGTCATATCACGACCATAGAAAAATACGAGAAGAGGATCCCCATTGCAAAAGAAAATTTCCGGAAAGCGGGACGGGAAGACCGGATCACCTTGCTGGAAGGGGATGCCACGGAGATCCTGCGGGAACTGGAAGGTACCTATGATGTGATCTTCATGGATGCGGCAAAGGGACAGTATATTCATTTCCTGCCGGATATTTTACGCCTGCTAGCCCCCGGCGGCCTGCTGATCTCGGACAATGTATTGCAGGACGGCGACATTATAGAATCCCGCTTTGCTGTAACCAGAAGAAACCGGACTATTCACGCCAGAATGCGGGAATACCTGTATGAATTAAAGCATCACCCGGGGCTGGAGACCGTGATCCTGCCGGTGGGGGATGGAGTGACACTGAGTACGAAGAAAGAGGAAAAACAAAATGACATATAAAAAACCGGAACTTTTGATCCCGGCCAGCAGCCTGGAGGTATTAAAAACAGCTGTTATTTTTGGCGCAGATGCTGTGTATATCGGCGGTGAGGCTTTTGGTCTTCGGGCCAAGGCGAAAAATTTCAGCAGCGAAGAGATGGCGGAGGGAGTGGCTTTCGCCCATGCCCATGGAGTGAAGGTCTATGTGACAGCTAATATTCTGGCGCACAACTATGACCTCGAAGGAGCCGGAAAATATTTTGCCGAGCTGCGGGATATGAAACCGGAACAGCCGGACGCACTGATCATTTCCGATCCGGGTATGTTCATGATCGCCAGGGAAGTATGGCCCCAGGTGGAAGTACACATTTCCACCCAGGCCAACAATACCAACTACGAGACCTACCTGTTCTGGTGGAAACTGGGTGCGAAGAGAGTGGTATCGGCCAGAGAACTGTCCCTGATGGAGATCAAAGGCATCCGAGAAAAAATACCGGCGGAGATGGAGATCGAGAGCTTTGTGCATGGGGCAATGTGTATCTCTTATTCCGGCAGATGTCTGCTGAGCAACTTTTTCACCGGAAGAGATGCCAACAGAGGTGCCTGCACCCATCCCTGCCGTTGGAAATATGCGGTGGTGGAGGAGACCCGACCCGGGGAATATCTGCCGGTCTATGAGAATGAGCGGGGAACCTATATTTTTAATTCCAAGGATCTGTGCATGATCGAGCATATTCCGGAGCTGGTGGAGGCAGGGATCGACAGCCTTAAGATCGAAGGCCGCATGAAGACCGCATTGTATGTGGCGACGGTAGCCAGAACCTACCGGAAGGCCATTGATGACTATTTTGAAGATCCGGAATTGTATGAGAAAAATATGGACTGGTACAAGGCGGAGATCTCCAAGTGTACCTACAGACAGTTTACGACGGGATTTTATTTCGGCAAGCCCGATGAGAACACCCAGATCTACGATAACAACACCTATGTGAACGAATATATTTATCTGGGGATCGTGGAAGCGGTGAAGGACTCTCTGTGCCGGATCGAACAGCGGAACAAATTCTGTGTGGGAGATTCCGTTGAGATCATGAAACCCGACGGCACCAATGTACCGGTGACGGTGGAAGCTATGTACACCGAGGAGGGAGAAAGTGTGGACAGCGCACCCCATCCCAAACAGGTACTGTGGATAAAGTTGTCCGAAATGCCGGAGAAATTTGATCTCCTGCGCCAGAAGAACAATGCATGAGAACGTGTAACCGGAGGTAACACTTGATGAAAAGAAAAGGCGGGATTCATAAGGGAGTGACTATAGGTGCTTATAGTATCCTCATCCTTGTCATGTTATTACTGCTGGGCACGGTACTCAGATATCCGGAAAATCATCTGATCTCATGGCAGATGATCCTCGGGGTGACGGCAGGTACGGTAATACTGCTTTTTGCAGGTGCGTTATGGAACAAAATATATGCCGTGACCGGCCGTCGGAATTCTCTGTACATGGCGGCCCTGATTCTGTTTGGCATGCTGCTCTATCTGGTCTCTCTGAGCCGTAGGGGGAATGAGAATACGTTGGTGGATTATATGTATGTGTATCAGGATGCTATGAATCTGGCAACCGGAAAAGATCTGGAAAACACCAATTATTTTTTGACCTATTCAAATAATCTGAAACCGATGCTACTGCTTTCCGTTTTGTTTCGCATGGCATTGACGATGGACGTTTTTCCCTTTTATTTTGTTTTGCTGCGGAACGTTATTCTGGTGCTTCTGGTGGCGTGTGCCTGCGGCTACCTTGCGGAACGGGACGGGGATACCCGTTGGAGGTTCCCGATCCTGCTGACCTTTGTACTCCTGCTTCCGCTGTGGGAGATGACCGCTGCATTTTATACGGATTCCATGAGCTTTGGCATGGGAATTCTGGCACTGGCTTTTCTGAAAAAAGCGGGAACATGTCGGAAAAAGCAAATTCGAATTCTGTGGACGGTGATTGCGGCAGCCGTGGCAGTGCTGGCAGGCGTATGGAAGATCACGGCAGTCATACCGCTGATCGCGTGCGCGGTGATCCTTCTGTGGCAGAAAGTGTCTGTGGACCGGCGCATAGTGTTATTGTTCGGAATATCTGCGGTGGTTCTGGGAACGGTCGTACATATTTGGGCGAATACCTATGAGATCACCAGAAAAGCAGCCGTTACGGCCAACCCGGTAGTCAGCTGGGTGGCACTGGGAATGAAAGAAGATGGCTCCTGGACCAATAACACGGAATTTGTGGATCGTATGTATGAATTTTCCACCCGACAGGAAAAGCAGCAATACAGTATGGAATATATCCGGGAAAACCGGTCGGAATTCCTGAATCCGGAACACCTTCGCAAAAAAGCAGGCTATAATTTCGGTAATGGAAATATGGGGGCCAGCGCGTTTCTGAACGTGGAGCAGAATGACGGAACCCTGCTCTGGGAAATGTTTTCTCCCTGGGGAAAATATTATTGGCGGACTTGTCAGTATTGCTTCTGCTATCTGGTGTCTATGTATGTACTGTTGTTGATCGGGATGATCTTAAGCCTTCGCAATATCATCAGAGATCAGGAACCTCCGGTAATGTTGATGATCTGTCAACTGGGATTCATTGGTATCGTTGTCTTTTTAATGTTCTGGGAAGCCAGCGGAAGACAGCTGTACAATCAGATGCCCGGAATTCTGCTGGGAAGTGTTTTGAGTATAGCTTATTTTTGGAAAAACTTATCACGAAAACCGGGAAAATAATAATTGACCACTATAACGCACATGTTGTACACTGTAATCGATATTATTCTATAGTATACCGAAGGGAAGTAGGGACATGCGCGAAGAATTGAATGTAGAGGAGCTTTTTGCCAGCAAGGTATTTACTCTGGGCAAGATGAAAGAGAGACTCCCCAGGAGCACTTACAAAGAAGTGAAGAAAATCATGGATCAGGGAGGAGAACTTTCCCTGGCAACTGCGGATGTAGTGGCAAGCGCCATGAAGGATTGGGCCATTGAGAACGGGGCGACCCATTATACCCACTGGTTCCAGCCACTGACCGGCATTACCGCGGAGAAGCATGATGCTTTTGTAACACATCCCGATGAGGATGGCCGGATGATCATGGAATTCTCCGGTAAAGAACTGATCAAGGGAGAGCCCGATGCGTCTTCTTTCCCCTCCGGTGGCTTACGTGCCACCTTTGAGGCAAGAGGTTACACCACATGGGATATCACTTCCCCTGCGTTTATCAAGGAGACCGCTACCGGTCCGACCCTTTGTATCCCTACAGCCTTCTGTTCTTATAAAGGCGAAGCGCTGGATAAGAAAACACCGTTGCTTCGTTCCATGGAAGCCTTGAGCAGGCAGGCAATCCGTATCGTCCGTTTGTTTGGCAATACGGAAGCTACCAAAGTGCTGCCCTCTGTTGGAGCAGAACAGGAATATTTCCTGGTAGATTCCGCCAAGGCTTTACAGCGTGAAGATATTATTTTTGCCGGACGCACCCTGTTTGGCGCCCCTGCCCCCAAGGGACAGGAGATGGATGACCACTATTTTGGTGTTATCCGTGAGCGGATCGGCGGTTTCATGCACGACGTGAATATCGAGCTGTGGAAGCTGGGCGTGACCTCCAAGACCCAGCATAACGAGGCAGCTCCCGCACAGCACGAGGTGGCGCCCATCTACGAATCCGCCAATGTGGCAGTAGATCACAACCAGCTGGTGATGGAGACCCTGAAGCGTGTGGCGGGCAAGCACGGCCTGCGCTGCATGCTGCATGAGAAGCCCTTTGCCGGAGTGAACGGTTCCGGTAAGCATAACAACTGGTCCATCACTACAGATAACGGTGTGAACCTTCTGGAGCCGGGACAGACCCCCAATGAAAATATCCAGTTCCTGCTGGTACTGGCATGTATCATGAAGGCAGTGGATACCCATGCGGATCTGTTACGTCAGAGTGCATCCAATGTAGGTAACGATCACAGACTGGGCGGTTATGAGGCCCCTCCTGCCATTATCTCTATCTTCCTGGGTGAACAGCTGGAGGACGTAGTGGCACAGCTGGTAGAGACCGGTAAGGCCGACAATTTGAAAGAGGGCGGTGTGCTCCGTACCGGAGTATCCACATTACCTGATTTTGTAAAGGATGCAACGGACAGAAACCGTACTTCACCGTTTGCCTTTACAGGTAATAAATTCGAATTCCGTATGGTGGGAAGCGAGGATTCCATCGGAAGTCCCAACACCACCCTGAATGCCATCGTGGCAGAGGCCTTCTGCGAAGCGGCAGACCGTCTGGAAGGTGCGGAAGATTTCGATATGGCGGTTCATGATCTGATTAAGGAATATATGACCGAGCATCAGCGTATCATCTTCAACGGCAACGGTTATGCCAAAGAATGGGAAGAGGAAGCAGCCAGAAGAGGACTGCCCAATATTCCGTCCATGGTAGCTGCAGTAGATACCCTGACCACACCCAAGGCCATTCATTTGTTTGAAAAGTTTGGCATTTTCACGGAAGCAGAGCTGCGTTCCCGTGCGGAAGTATTGTACGAGACCTATGCAAAGACCATCAACATCGAGGCACTGACTATGGTGGATATGGCGAACAAGCAGATCATCCCCGCGGTCATGAAGTACAGCAAATCGCTGGCAGATGCTGTCATTGCCATCACAGAGGCAGGCGGAGACACTTATGTTCCTACCCGCATGTTACAACAGATCACCCAGAAACTGACGGAGATGGAGAAGGCATCTGAGACACTTCTGGAAGAAGAGAAGAAAGCCTCAGCTATGCCCAGAGGCAAGGAGCAGGCGTTCTGCTATCACGATAGGGTCATGGTGGCAATGAATGCCCTGAGAAAACCTGCGGATGAACTGGAGAAGCTGGTAGATAAGCAGTACTGGCCGTTCCCGACTTACGCTGACCTGTTGTTTGAGGTATAGGGCGCTTGAGAGGTCGTTTTGGATGCAATATTAAAATTTTTTAAAAAAGGGTATTGCATTTAAAAAAAATCTGTTGTATAGTAATGAGCCATAGAGGAGCGATCCTCACAAGTGAATATTTTTCAATGCGAAACGAAGGCGTTTACACTGGGAAGTGTAGCGCCTTTTTTTGTGACTATTCAGAGCCGTAAATATTGAACATATTTGTCGAATGCTTGCATTCGTAAAAATATGTATCAATATTTATTCGGCGAAGTAACCTCAATGAGCAAAAGGAAAGTCTCGTAGAGACGATTTTGCGAATGGAGGTTCTGAATAGTCAGCACAGAATGGTCGCAGGAAGCATGAAAAATAGCCAGAATAAGGAGGAAACGAAGATGAGTGAAGTGTTAAATGTGGAAGAAATCTTTGGCAGTAAGGTATTCACTCTGGGTAAGATGCGGGAAAGATTACCCAAGAATGTCTACAAAGAAGTGAAGAAGATCATTGATCATGGCGGAGAGCTGTCCCTGGCTACCGCAGATGTTGTAGCAAAAGCAATGAAGGACTGGGCCGTCGAGAACGGTGCAACCCATTATACCCACTGGTTCCAGCCGCTGACCGGTATCACGGCAGAGAAGCATGATGCTTTCGTAACTCATCCCGATGAGTACGGCAAGATGATCATGGAGTTCTCCGGTAAGGAACTGATCAAGGGCGAGCCCGATGCATCTTCTTTCCCCTCCGGCGGATTAAGAGCAACCTTCGAGGCAAGAGGCTATACCGCATGGGATATTACCTCCCCCGCATTCCTGAAAGAGGATGCAACCGGTGTGATCCTTTGCATTCCCACTGCTTTCTGCTCTTACAAGGGTGAGGCACTGGATAAGAAGACACCGCTTCTCCGTTCCATGGAAGCAATCAGCACCCAGGCACTTCGTATTGTAAGACTGTTCGGCAACACGGAAGCTACCAAGGTCGTGGCAAGTGTAGGACCGGAGCAGGAATATTTCCTGGTAGACAGAGATAAATACTTAAAGCGTGAAGACCTGATCTTCGCCGGACGTACCCTGTTCGGTGCACCTGCACCCAAGGGACAGGAACTGGAGGATCACTACTTCGGAACTATCCGTGAGAGAATCGGTTCCTTCATGAAGGATTTGAACATTGAACTGTGGAAGCTGGGAGTAACCGCTAAGACACAGCACAACGAAGTAGCTCCCGCACAGCACGAGCTGGCACCCATTTATGAGACTGCCAACATTGCAGTAGATCACAACCAGCTGGTGATGGAGACCATGAAGAAAGTAGCCGGTCGTCACGGTATGACCTGTCTGCTGCATGAGAAGCCTTTCGCCGGAGTGAACGGTTCCGGTAAACATAACAACTGGTCCCTGGGAACCGATAATGGTGTGAACCTTCTGGATCCCGGCGACACCCCCAACGAGAACATCCAGTTCCTGTTAGTACTGGCTTGTATCCTGAAAGCCGTAGATACCCATGCAGATCTGCTTCGTCAGAGTGCATCCGATGTCGGCAACGATCACAGATTGGGAGCTAATGAGGCACCCCCTGCCATCATTTCCGTGTTCCTGGGCGAACAGCTGGAGGATGTGGTAAAGCAGCTGGTTGAGACCGGTGACGCTACCCATTCCATCCAGGGCGGTAAGCTGCTGACCGGTGTATCCACACTGCCGGATCTGGATAAGGATGCTACCGACCGTAACAGAACTTCACCGTTTGCTTTCACCGGCAACAAGTTCGAGTTCCGTATGGTAGGTAGTTCAGATTCCATCGCAAGCCCCAACACCACTCTGAATGCTATTGTTGCGGAAGCTTTCTGTGAGGCCGCAGATATTCTGGAGAAGGCAGATGACTTTGATGTTGCTGTGCATGATCTGATCAAGAAGTACCTCACCGAGCATCAGAGAATCATCTTCAACGGCAACGGCTATTCCGAGGAATGGGTAGAAGAGGCAGCCAGAAGAGGACTTCCCAACATTAAGTCCATGGTAGAAGCTTCCGAGACTCTGACCACCGAAAAATCTATCAAGCTGTTCGAGAAGTTCGGTATCTTCACCAAGGCTGAGCTGGAATCCCGTGAGGAGGTTCTGTATGAGACCTACTCCAAAACTATCAATATCGAAGCACTGACCATGGTAGATATGGCGAAGAAGCAGTATATTCCCGCAGTTATGGAGTATACCAAGACTCTGGCTGATACCGTACTGGCTGTTAAGAGTGCAGGCGCTGACGCCACCGTACAGACCACTGTGCTGAAGAGCGTTTCCGAGAAGCTGGCTGAGGCACAGGCTGCAGAGACCTCTCTGGAGGATAAGCTGGCCGAGGCAGCAGGCATCGAAGATCCCAAGAAGCTTGCTTTCTTCTATAAAGATGTGGTACATACCGCAATGGATGACCTGAGAGCTCCTGTCGATGAACTGGAGATGATGGTCGACAAGAAGGTATGGCCGGTACCTACCTATGGTGATCTGATCTTTGAAGTATAAACAGCATTGCAAATACCATAATACGTTTCTCTCATTGTGTTGAATAAGGCGAGGCTTACCGCGAAAACGGTGAGCCTCGTTTTGCATTTATGTATGTTTCTTGCGTTGCTATGCGGAAAATCCTGTGTTATGATAATTGCATGATGAAAAACACAGTGAAAAGTAGAAAAATCTGGAAAGTTATTTGTTTTCTTGCAATCATTGCATATACGCTAAAAAATCTATTTGTCGGTGCAGACACGGATGAAGGCTATGGCATTATGGTGGGGTACCGCCTTGCCATGGGAGACCGGCTGCTGCTGGAGATGTGGGAGCCACATCAGACTTCTGCCATTTTTACAGCGGTTTTTATCAAATTGTTTGTGATGCTGACCGGCGGAGTGGATTATCTGAACCTGTTTTTGCGGATCGTATTTTTCCCGATCCAGGCAGGAGTCAGTGTCTTCTTATATAAGACGATCCGGAAGACAGTGCCGCAGATCGACGAGACAGTGGCGGCACTGATGGGACTTCTCTATTATTTGACAACACCGAAGTCTGTTTTTATTCCGGAGTATTCGAACCTGCACAACTGGTTCTTCGCACTCATGGTGCTGTGTCTTTTGAGATATTTTGGAACAAAAGATCCTGAAGGCAGCCGGGTGGAAGGAAAGCTGCGGTATCTGGTACTTGCCGGAATCTTTATGACCTGTGACGTGCTGGCATATCCCAGTATGGTACTGGTATTTTTGGGCTGTCTGGTTTTTCTGTTTGTGCAAAAATCCGGGAAAAAATGGAAGGAAATTTGTGCCTATGTACTGCCCTGCGTGCTGAGTGCGGCGGCAATGTTTACGTATCTCTTAAGCTATATGACCCCGCAGAAGATGCTGGAAATGGCAGGAGAAATTCTGGGAGAGGGCTCTCATCAGACCATCGTGGGAGAAAAGCTGCTGGGCTGGAGCACGAGTCTGGGAGAGATTGCCCTGATTCTCCTGTGTGCCCTGCTGGCTTCCTGGGGAATTCGTCTGTTTACGGAAAAGGTTTTGAAGAAACAGCTTCCGAAGCTGTTACAGACTCCGGGAATGTTGTTTTTTGTACTGGTATTCCTGATCCAGATCTGGTTCTGGTTGTTCAGCCCGTTTAATGCAATTTATCCGCAGCTTCTGTTAATGTCATTGTCTTTGGCGGGAGGATATGTGTATTTGCGCAGAGACAAGACAGAAAAACTGTTTTATGAACTGTTGCTGCTGGTGTTTGTTAATTATTTTTCAGTGCTGGTGCTCTCGAACTGGAGACCGATGCTTCTGGTCACTTATCTGATCATGGGAGCGGAATTCGGCCTGGCATGTGTGGGATGCTACTGGCAAAAGACCGCTGCGTGGGGGAAAAAGGCGTTGCAGATCCTGTGCCTGTGTCTGGTACTGGGGAATGCATTTTCCTATACGTATCTGATTCTGGGATCTCAGGAATACCATGCTTCTGTAATCCGGAACGTGCGTGGCATCAACAGAGAGGGATTGCGGGCCGGAATCCTCACGGATTATATGACCGCATACCGTTATAACAATAATCTTGAGGTATGGCCTGAGGCAGTGCCGGACGGCAGTACAGTGCTGTACGTGGGACCCTCCCAGTTCTATTGTATGCTTGGGGAACATAAACAGGCATCTCCCGACACCATCTGCTCCATGATTTACGATGAGCGCCTGCTGGATTACTGGGAGACCAATCCGGATCGTTATCCGGATGTGGTAGTATTTGAGAGCTGCTACGGAGATATTGCCCAGGAGGGGGATGACAACTTTATCTGGAACTGGCTGATGCAGGATTTTCAGCCCACGGAGAGGAAGGATTATCCCTATATTACAGTGTTTACTCGATGATCCTACAGGAATTGTTCTAATTTCATATACTTTTTTAAAATTATTTTAAATTAGGTATTGCAAAATGAAAACACATCATGTATAATACATCAAGTAAACGACATAGGGCTATCGCCAAACGGTAAGGCAACGGACTCTGACTCCGTCATTTCAAGGTTCGAATCCTTGTAGCCCTGCGAAGCAGGAGTTGACCTGCGGATAATACCTCAGTAGAGAAATCTACTGAGGTATTTTTGTTGTCCGGATATTTCTGGGTAGATCAGTATGATGGAACCAATGTGGTATTGCTCGGAAGTGCAACAGAGGGTACGAACCGTATGGAGACCAGGGATGCCAATGGGTATCAGATGGTAAAAGAGATCATACGTGTGGGCCAGGAGCCGGACGGCGGTTATGTAGATTATGTATTCCCCAAGGAGGGAGAGACCGAATCCTCTCCCAAGCGTTCCTACAGCAAAGCGTTTGAACCGTTCCAGTGGGTCATCGGCACAGGCAATTACACCGACTATATTGATGACAGAATTACCACAGTAAGTGATGAATTTTCCGGTTATGTGACAGGAAGACTGACTATGTTCATTGTATCGACTGTTATAGAAGGTGCTGTCGTAATTGCCTTTCTGGTCTTCATTATTATCAACATTGTCCAGCCGCTTAAAAAATGTGTGGCATCTATCGGTGTGATGGAGCAGGGAGATTTCTCAAAGTCCATGGGAGATAAGCTTTTGAAACGTCGTGATGACTTCGGACGGCTGGCAGTCTCTCTGGAGTCTATGAGAACAGAGATGGGCAGTCTGATCGGCCAGGTTAAAGAGCAGGCCACTGATATCAACAATATGGTACAGAATATTGATAACAATATCCAGGCGCTGGAGGAGCAGATCAAAGATGTATCTGCTACTACGGAGGATTTGGCAGCCGGAATGGAGGAGACAGCGGCATCTTCCGAAGAGATCAACGCTATGTCCCATGAAATAGAGAGTGCAGCGAAAAATATTGCCACACGTTCCCAGGATGGTGCCACCGAAGCGGATGCAATCCGTGAGCGTGCGGTAGGAATTAAGAAGGATATTTCACAGAATGACCAGCACACCAAGGCTATTCATGCAGAAATCAACGAGGGACTGACCAAAGCACTGGAGGACATTAAGGTGGTTAACCAGATCGGTGTTCTGGCAGAATCCATTATGCAGATCACGGGGCAGACGAATCTGCTGGCACTGAATGCATCTATTGAGGCAGCCCGGGCGGGAGAGGCCGGTAAAGGATTTGCTGTGGTGGCAGAGGAGATCCGTGTACTGGCAGAACAGTCCAAGGCAACCGTTGCACATATCCAGGATGTGACCAAGAATGTGATGGATGCCGTAAACAATCTGGCAGAAGGAACACATAGGCTTCTGGGATTCGTTGGAACGGATGTTGCCGACAGCTTTGCAGCATTTTCCGATATGGCGGACTCCTACAGCAATGATGCAGGACGGATCGACGGACTGGTAACCGATTTCTCTGCATCCTCGGAAGAACTGCTGGCATCTATCAGCGGAGTCATGGAGGCAATCAACGAAGTCAGCAAGGCAGCTACCGAGGGGGCATCCGGAACCACGGATATTGCAGATAAGACAGGCGTAGTTGTAGAAAAAGCCAACGACATCAAGGAAAAGGCAGAAGCGGCAAGAATCGCTGCGGACAGACTCCAGCAGAATGTGGAACGGTTTATTGTGTAGAGAATTTTGTGACGGGCAAAACAATACATGGAAGATTTACAGGTATGAGCAGATCCTTTTTTGACCTGCTCATATTTGTCGTTATAAAATCTATAAGGAATATCCGAACATATTTTCGATTTCATCTGTACTTTTAAAAAAAAATTTGCTATAATCTCTGCGTAACGTGAAAAAATAAAAACAGAAAGACTTGCAGACAGATGGATACGGAGAGGTATTATGAATCATTCTAACGAACCCTCACAATTCAAATTGCATTCCGAATATCAGCCTACCGGCGACCAGCCACAGGCCATTGCCGAACTGGTGGAAGGCTTCCGGCAGGGCAATCAGTTTGAGACGCTGCTGGGTGTCACCGGTTCCGGTAAGACGTTTACCATGGCCAACGTGATTCAGGCGCTGAACAAGCCGACCCTGATCATTGCTCATAACAAGACACTGGCCGGGCAGCTTTATGGGGAAATGAAGGAATTTTTCCCGGAGAATGCGGTGGAATATTTTGTTTCCTATTACGATTATTATCAGCCGGAGGCTTATGTGCCGTCTTCGGACACTTATATTGCCAAGGATTCTTCCATTAATGATGAGATCGATAAGCTGCGTCTGTCGGCGACGGCTTCTCTGGCGGAACGCAGAGATGTGGTGGTGGTGGCCAGCGTATCCTGCATCTACGGTCTGGGAAGCCCCGACGAGTATCAGGATCTGATCGTGTCTCTGCGCCCCGGCATGGTGAAGGACCGGGATGAAGTATTGCGGGAACTGATTGACATCCAGTACAACCGTAACGATATGGACATCCAGCGTGCCACCTTCCGCGTCAGAGGAGATGTGGTGGAGGTCTATCCGGCACAGGGTGGTGATTATCTGATCCGGATCGAGTTCTTCGGGGACGAGATCGACCGGATCGCAGAGGTGGAGCCTCTTACGGGGAAGATCCATGCGGAACTGAACCATGTGGCAATCTTCCCGGCATCCCATTATGTGGTATCTCAGGAGAAGATCAAGGCGGCCTGTGACAATATTGAAGAAGAGATGAAGGAACGGGTACAGTTTTTCAAGGGAGAAGACAAACTGATCGAAGCTCAGCGGATTGCCGAGCGGACGAATTTCGATATTGAGATGCTCCGTGAGACTGGTTTCTGTTCCGGCATTGAGAACTATTCCAGACATCTGAACGGACTTCCCGCGGGAGCACCGCCCATGACACTGCTGGATTTCTTCCCGGATGATTTTCTGATCATCGTGGATGAGTCTCATATGACGATTCCTCAGATCCGTGGCATGTACGCCGGAGACCGTTCGAGAAAACAGACGCTGGTGGATTACGGCTTCCGTCTGCCCTCCGCACTGGACAACCGGCCGCTGAATTTTGAAGAATTTGAATCCCATATCGATCAGATGATGTTCGTATCCGCCACCCCTTCCGATTATGAGAAGGAGCATGAACTGTTGCGGACAGAACAGATCATCCGTCCTACAGGACTGCTGGATCCGGAAGTACAGGTACGTCCGGTAGAAGGACAGATCGATGATCTGATCGGAGAGGTCAATAAGGAGATCGCACAGCACCATAAGGTACTGATTACCACCCTGACCAAGCGGATGGCGGAGGATCTTACGGATTATATGAAGGAAGTTGGTATCCGGGTAAAATATCTGCATTCCGATATTGATACACTGGAACGTGCCCAGATCATCCGGGACATGCGTCTGGATGTTTTCGACGTGTTGGTAGGTATCAACCTGTTACGAGAGGGACTGGACATTCCGGAGATCACACTGGTGGCAATTCTGGATGCGGATAAGGAAGGATTCCTGCGTAGTGCGACCTCCCTGATCCAGACCATCGGCCGTGCAGCCCGTAATGCGGAAGGACATGTCATCATGTATGCGGATACCATTACGGATTCCATGCGGGAAGCATTGGACGAGACTAACAGACGTCGAGAGATCCAGATGAAGTATAATGAAGAGCACGGCATTACCCCTCAGACCATCAAAAAGGCGGTGCGTGATCTCATCAGCATCTCCAAGGTGATCGCCAAGGAGGAAGTACGCTTCGAGAAGGATCCCGAATCCATGACGAAGAAGGAACTGGAGAAGCTGATTGGCGAGATTCAGAAGAAGATGCAGAAGGCAGCCGCAGATCTGAACTTCGAGGCGGCGGCAGAACTGCGTGACAAGATGATAACTATGCGGAGCTATTTAAATACAGACTAATATACGTCGAATGCTTGCATTTGTAAGGATATTAGACTGTATTTATATAGCGAGTAAAACACATTCGCAAAAGGAAAGCGTTAAAGACGCGATTTTGCGAATGTGTTCCGCATAGTTGGATGATAAAATGGAATAAGAAAGGCAAGACGATGGAAGAAGCAAAGAAAATGCGCCCCCGGGAATATATTAAGATCCGCGGCGCCAATGAACATAATCTGAAAAACATTAATGTGGACATTCCCAGGAATGAGCTGGTGGTATTGACCGGTATGTCCGGTTCCGGAAAATCCTCTCTGGCATTTGACACCATCTATGCGGAGGGACAGCGACGCTACATGGAATCCCTGTCTTCCTACGCGAGACAGTTCCTTGGGCAGATGGAGAAGCCCAATGTGGAAAGCATTGAAGGCCTGTCGCCCGCCATCTCCATTGATCAGAAATCCACCAACCGTAACCCTCGTTCTACCGTGGGTACGGTGACGGAGATCTATGACTATTTCCGTCTGCTGTATGCAAGGATCGGTATTCCTCATTGCCCGAAGTGTGGCAGGGAGATCACCAAACAGACCGTAGACCAGATGGTGGATCAGATTATGAACATGGGAGAAGGCACGAAGATTCAGCTGCTGGCACCCGTGGTCAGAGGGCGCAAGGGCGAACACGCCAAGGTGCTGGAACGGGCCAAGAGAAGCGGTTATGTCCGGGTACGGATCGACGGCAGCATGTATGAACTGACGGAAGAGATCAAGCTGGATAAAAATATCAAGCACAACATCGACATCGTGGTAGACCGTCTGGTGGTAAAGGACGGCATCCAGCGCCGACTGACAGACTCCATTGAAAATGTGCTGGAGCTGGCGGAAGGGCTGCTGGTGGTGGATGTGATCGGTGGCGAGACGGTGACTTTCAGCCAGAGCTTTTCCTGTCCGGACTGCGGTATCAGTGTCAGCGAGGTGGAGCCCCGAAGCTTTTCCTTCAATAATCCCTTCGGTGCCTGCCCGGTATGTTTCGGACTGGGATACAAGATGGAGTTTGATGAGGATCTGATGATTCCGGACAAGAGACTCAGCATCAATGAGGGTGCCATTACGGTCATGGGCTGGCAGTCCTGCGCGGATAAGTCCAGCTTTACCAATGCTATTTTGCGGGCATTGGCTAAGGAATATGATTTTGATCTGGATACTCCCTTCGAAAAGTATCCCCAGAAGATTCATGATATCCTGATCCACGGAACGAACGGAAGGGAAGTTATGGTGCACTATACCGGCCAGCGTGGCAGCGGTGTGTATCCGGTAGCCTTCGAAGGCCTGATCAAAAATGTGGAGCGTCGTTATCGTGAGACGGCCTCAGAGAGCAGCAAACAGGAATATGAAACCTTCATGCGTATCACCCCCTGTAAGGAATGTAAGGGAATGCGGCTGAAGAAGGAATCCCTGGCGGTTACTGTATGTGACAAGAATATCTATGAGATCACTTCCATGTCCATCCGTGATCTGCAAAAATTTTTAGATACCATGACGCTGACGAAACAGCAGCAGTTCATCGGTGAACGTGTGCTGAAGGAGATTCGTGCCAGAGTAGGATTCCTGGTGGATGTGGGACTGGAATATCTGTCTCTGGCCAGAGCCACAGCAACCCTGTCCGGCGGCGAAGCACAGAGAATCCGTCTGGCGACCCAGATCGGTTCCGGACTGGTGGGGGTATGCTATATTCTTGATGAGCCCAGTATCGGACTGCACCAGAGAGATAACGATAAACTCCTGAATACCCTGAAGAACCTGCGGGATCTTGGCAACACTCTGGTCGTGGTAGAACACGATGAGGATACCATGCTGGCAGCAGATTATATTGTAGACATCGGACCGGGAGCCGGCTCCCACGGCGGTGAGGTCATCGCCTGCGGTACGGCGGAAGAGATCATGCAGATCCCGGAATCCATTACGGGACAGTACCTCAGCGGTAAAAAAAGGATTCCGGTACCGGAGACCAGACGTACCCCTACCGGCTGGATCAAAGTATTGGGGGCACAGGAAAATAATCTGAAAAATGTGGATGTGGAGATCCCTCTGGGCGTGATGACCTGTGTCACCGGTGTCTCCGGCTCCGGAAAAAGTTCTCTGGTGAACGAGATCCTCTACAAGCATCTGGCAAGAGAACTGAACCGTGCCCGCTGCATCCCCGGCAGACACAAGGGAATCGAGGGTGTGGAACAGCTGGACAAGGTCATCAATATCGACCAGTCCCCCATCGGCCGTACCCCCAGATCCAACCCGGCCACCTATACCGGTGTCTTTGATCTGATCCGTGATCTGTTTGCTTCTACGGCGGATGCCAAGGCCAAGGGTTACAGTAAGGGACGTTTCAGCTTCAATGTAAAAGGCGGCAGATGTGAGGCCTGCGGCGGCGACGGTATCATCAAGATCGAGATGCATTTCCTGCCGGATGTCTATGTTCCCTGTGAAGTCTGTGGCGGAAAACGTTATAATCGTGAGACTCTGGATGTAAAATATAAGGGCAAGAGTATTTTTGACGTGTTGGACATGACGGTGGAAGAGGCACTGCCTTTCTTCGAAAATGTACCGTATATCCGCAGAAAGATCGAGACGCTGTATGATGTGGGACTTTCCTATGTGAAGCTGGGGCAGCCCTCTACGACCCTGTCCGGCGGTGAAGCACAGCGTATCAAACTGGCCACCGAACTCTCCAGAAGAAGTACCGGTAAGACCATTTACATTCTGGATGAGCCCACTACAGGACTGCACTTTGAGGATGTTCACAAACTGGTGGAGATCCTGCACAGACTGGCGGACGGCGGCAACACCGTAGTTGTCATCGAACACAATCTGGACGTGATCAAGACCGCGGATTATATCATCGATATGGGACCGGAAGGCGGAGACCGCGGCGGTACAGTGATCGCCAAAGGAACCCCGGAAGAGATCGTCAAGGTGAAAAAATCCTACACCGGTTACTATGTGAAAAAGATGCTGGAGAAGGATAAGAAACTACGATAACTCTGAATAGTTATCAAATTTTAAGAAATACCCCCTATGAAAATGGGAAAAATTCAGTTATAATATGGTGTATATGACTAAAATAGCGTGTAGAGTCAAGACTTATAGATAGATACCATCGGAAAGGGGTAATAAAAAGATGCAGTGCACAGATATCGGAATTGATTTAGGTACCGCCAGCATTCTGGTATACATCAGAGGAAAGGGCGTCGTATTAAAGGAGCCCTCTGTTGTAGCTTTTGATAGAGATACGAATAAGATTAAAGCCATCGGTGAGGATGCAAGACTGATGCTGGGAAGAACTCCCGGCAACATCGTAGCCGTAAGACCGTTACGTCAGGGTGTTATCTCCGACTATACGGTAACCGAGAAAATGATGAAATACTTTATCCAGAAAGCTCTGGGTAAAAGAACCTTCAGAAAGCCCCGTATCGCGGTCTGCGTTCCCAGCGGCGTTACGGAAGTAGAGAAGAAAGCCGTAGAAGACGCTACTTATCAGGCAGGTGCAAGAGAGGTCTCCATCATTGAGGAGCCTATAGCAGCTGCTATCGGTGCTGGAATCGATATTTCCAAGCCCTGCGGTAATATGATTGTGGATATCGGCGGTGGTACTTCCGATATCGCTGTAATCTCTCTGGGAGGTACCGTAGTCAGCGCTTCCATCAAGATCGCCGGTGATGATTTTGATGAAGCCATTGTTCGTTACATGCGTAAGAAACACAACCTGCTCATCGGTGAGAGAACCGCAGAGGATCTGAAGATCAAGATCGGTTCCTGCTACAAGAGAGCGGAAGTGGATTATATGGATGTCAGAGGACGTAACCTTGTGACCGGTCTGCCGAAGACAGTCAAGGTATCTTCCGAGGAGACCGAGGAAGCATTGCGTGAGACCACCGCACAGATCGTGGAAACGATTCACAGCGTATTGGAGAAGACTCCCCCCGAACTGGCAGCCGATATTGCAGACAGAGGAATCGTGTTGACCGGCGGCGGAAGCCTGCTGCGCGGTCTGGAAGATCTGATCTCCGCCAAAACGGGTATCAACACCATGACGGCAGAGGATCCCATGACGGCAGTTGCTATCGGAACCGGTAAATATGTAGAGTTCCTGGCAGGATACAGAGAGTAAAAACAGTAAGAAAAAGGCAGGATGCCGGACATTTGTCGAAGGATCGCGGACACAAGTGGAGGATACAAATGGTTAAAGGATTATACACCGCCTATACGGGTATGATAAACGAACAGAACAGAATGGATATTATGACCAACAACCTGGCTAACGCCTCTACGGTTGGTTATAAGAAGGAAGGCTCCACCAGCCAGTCCTTCAATGATGTGCTGACAGTGAAGATCAAGGATCAGTCGGTAGGCATGAGAAATGTGCAGAGGATCGGCATCAAGAATCCCGGCGTGAAGATCGGAGAGAATTATACGGATTATTCCCAGGGATCTTTTAGGATTACTGATAATACCTACGATCTGGCATTGGCAGGAGACGGCTTTTTTGCCATTGAGTTTACCAATAAGGCAGGGGAGACCGATACCAAATACACCCGTGCGGGACAGTTTACTTTGAACAAAGACGGCTATCTGGTAACGGAAGAGGGCGATTATGTCCTGGATACCCAGAACAGACGAATCCGCCTCAATACGCTGATCGATTCCAAGATCACCGATGATGGTACGATCTATCAGAATGATCAGGCCGTAGCCAGAATACAGGTAACGGATTTCGAAGACTACGATTATCTGGAAAAATACGGGGAGACCTATTACCAGCCCATTGAAGGAGCCAGAACGATCGCTGCCAACGCGCAGGTAAAATCCGGTTATCTGGAGATGGCAAATGTACAGGTAGTGTCCGAGATGGTAAATCTGATCTCCATTACCAGAGCATATGAGTCCAACCAGAAGGTGGTTCAGACCATTGATGATACTTTGGATGTGGCAGTGAATCAGATTGGCAGAGTGCAGTAATGTAATAGGCCAAAACAGCCGATAATAACTACAGTGATATTTTTTTAGGATGAAAATCAGGTCATGGATGACTAAGGCACAGTGTGAGAGGAGACTACATATGGTCAGAAGCTTATGGACAGCAGCGACCGGAATGATCGCACAACAGACAAATGTGGATACGATTGCGAACAACCTGGCAAACGTAAATACCACGGGCTACAAGACACAGGTCAATGAATTTAAGAGCCTGTTATATCAGAACATCCAGACGAAGACCACTTCCGCAAACGGAGATACCAAGCCCAGCAGTGCACAGGTAGGTCTGGGTGTAAGGAATGCTTCCATCAGTTCCGTGTTCAGAGAGGGAAGCCTGACGGCATCCGACAGCGATACCGCATTTGCCATCGATGGTAAAGGCTTTTTTGCAGTTCGGGGTGCGGACGGCAACACTTACTATACCAGAAACGGTAATCTGAAGTTTACGCTGGCAGCGAATGGCGGCAATATGCTGGCTACTTCCGACGGACTTCCGGTATTGGATACTCAGGGCAGACCCATTGTCCTTGGAAGCAACTATGTTATGAGTAACGTTACGGTAAGCAAGGATGGAAGTCTGTGCTATCCCGATGCACAGAATAATCCTCAGCCCATCGGCATTACCATCGGTGTATTCCAGTTCAACAACCCGAACGGGCTGGATCGCCTGGCAGACAGCCTGTATCAGCAGACTGCAGCCAGCGGACAGGCAATCAACGAAGCAACCAATACGGCGGTAGAGAAGAGCAGTGTCATTCAGGGATACCTGGAGAACTCCAATGTACAGGTCGTAGATGAGATGGTTAACATGATCGTGGCACAGCGTGCTTACGAACTCAACTCCAAAGCCATCACAGCATCCGATGAGATGCTTCAACAGGCGAATAACCTGCGTAGGTAATGAGAAATGTCAAACCGTAAGATGACGATTCGACTGCTTGCAGGCGGAATCGACAGATTACGGTTTGATAGGGCGGATGCCCGACATCGAAGGAAACGCAAAGCGTTTTCGAGATGCATTGCTCATTACCGTGGAATTTAGAAAGGATAAATTATGGATATCTCTTCTTTATACGGCAGTTCCGCCCTGGACAGCACCGCCTACACCAATGCGGCGAACCAGACGGCTTCCAAATTACAGGATAAATTAAACAGCGCTGATTACACCAAGGCAACAGACGATGAACTTATGGATGCCTGCAAGCAATTCGAAGCTTATTTTCTGGAGCAGATGTTCAAAGAAATGATGAAGACCATCCCGCAGAGCGAGAGTACTTCCTCTTCGAATTCCCAGCTTATGGATTACTATAAAGATGAGATGGTACAGCAGATAGCATCAGAATCTACAGAGCAGAACAGCCTGGGACTGGCACAGATGCTCTATGAACAGATGAGACGTAATTACAATCTTGATTAGTTACTTCGGGCTGCCTTTCCCGGCAGCCCTGATCTTTTTTTATCTTTCGCCGCAGCTGCGGTGATCTCTTCCCGATTCGGAGAGAATGGTCCAGATACCAACAGAACATTTCGCGGATATTATGAGGAATAAAGATGGAGACAATTACAGGTTTTGTAGATCATATTGTGTTTCAAAACAGTGAAAACGGATATACGGTAATGATATTGTCCACAGAGGGGGAAGAGACTACCTGCGTCGGCATGTGTAAGGGACTGACGCAAGGCGAAAATATATCTGCGGAGGGAGAATACACAGAGCATCCGGTATACGGCCGCCAGTTTAAGATCCAGACCTATGAAACGGTGACACCCACAGACCGGGTGGGAATGGAACGGTATCTGGGATCCGGAGCGATCCGGGGAGTCGGAGAAGCACTGGCTGCCAGAATCGTGAAAAAATTCGGTGACGATACCTTCCGGATCATAGAAGAAGAGCCGGAACGGCTGGCGGAAGTCAAGGGAATCAGTGAGCGAAAGGCACAGGAGATCGCCATCCAGATGGAAGAAAAAAAGGATCTCAGGGAAGCACTGGTCTATTTGCAGCAATATGGCATCAGTAATACTCTGGCGGTAAAAATATATAATACCTATGGAATGGAAATGTACAGTGTCATGCGGGAGAATCCCTATCGGCTGGCGGAAGATGTCAGCGGTGTGGGATTTCGTATTGCGGACGAGATCGCCGGCAGGATCGGCATCCATACGGACTCGGATTACAGAATCCGCAGCGGTATTTTGTATACTCTGCTGCAGGCGGTGGGCGAGGGGCACTGTTACCTGCCGTTGGAACTTTTGCTACGCAGGGCTTCAGAACTGTTGGGAGTAGCAGAGGAGAATATCCGTCCGCAGGTGGATAATCTGATCATGGACCGGAAACTGGTGGCAAAGGGAGAAGCTGTATTTGCCGCCTCCTATTACTATGCGGAACTGAATTGCGCCAATATGCTGCGGAATCTGAATATCCCCATGGTGGAAGCAGAGAATCTGCCTTCACAGGATATGGCGATCCGGAAACGTCTGGAGCGAATGGCAGAAAAACTGTCCATGGAACTGGATGAACTGCAGCTGAGGGCAGTGGAAGAAAGTATCAAAAACGGACTCTTTATCCTGTCCGGCGGCCCCGGTACCGGTAAGACGACGACCATCAATATGATCATCCGCTATTTTGAATCGGAAGGTATGGATATTTTCCTGGCGGCTCCTACGGGCCGAGCAGCCAAGAGAATGACGGAAGCCACCGGATTTGAGGCAAAGACCATCCATCGGCTTTTGGAACTGAACAGTGCATTGTCGGAAGACGATACCAGAAAGGCGAATTTTGAGCGGAATCGGGAGAATCCCTTGGAAGCGGATGTTGTGATCATCGATGAAATGTCCATGGTGGATATTCAATTGTTTCAGGCGCTTTTGAAAGCAATTCTTCCGGGAACCCGACTGATCCTGGTGGGAGATGTGGATCAGCTTCCCAGCGTGGGCCCCGGACAGGTCCTTCGGGATCTTATGAACAGCAAGGCATTCCCCATGGTGACTCTGGAGAAGATCTTCCGTCAGGCCGGACAAAGTGACATTGTTGTCAATGCTCATCGTATCAACCGGGGAGAACAGATCGCTTTAGACAATAAATCAAAAGATTTCTTTTTACTGGAGAGAAATGACGTTAATGTCATATATAAACATATGATTCAGCTGATCCAGGATATGCTGCCGAAATATGTGGGGGCTACTTCTTTTGACATTCAGGTGCTGACACCCATGCGTAAGGGAAGTCTGGGCTGCGAAACACTGAATGAAATATTGCAGCGCTATCTGAATCCTGCGGATCCCCATAAGAAGGAGCATGCCTACGGTAATACAATTTTCCGGGAAGGTGACAAGGTCATGCAGATCAAAAATAATTACCAGATAGAGTGGGAGATCGTCGGACGTTATAATATACCCATCGACAAAGGAATGGGAGTCTTCAACGGAGATATGGGAAGAATCCGGGAGATCAATGAGACCATGTCCACATTGCTGGTGGAATTCGACGACGGAAGACGGGTCAATTATCCGTTCTCGGCATTGGAGGAACTGGAGCTGTCCTATGCCATTACGATCCACAAGTCCCAGGGAAGCGAGTACCCTGCCGTGATCTTACCGCTTCTGGGTGGTCCCCGAATGCTGTTTAACCGAAATCTTCTGTATACCGGGATCACGAGAGCAAGGAACTGTGTTACCATCCTGGGAAGCAGCGAAACGGTGCGGGACATGATCGAAAATGTCAGTGAGAACCGCAGATATACGGCACTGGAACAACGGATCCGGGAGATTTGCTGCCTGCCGGAAAACGAGACACTGTAAACGGGAAAACGAGGAGCCGGAGATTGCGGAGATTGCAAAACACAGCTGTGAAAATGATGAAAAAAACAGGAGAAACGGTATTGCAATTACTGTTTCCCCGAAGATGCCCCGTCTGTGACGGGATCGTACACCCTTTCGGCGAAAAAATCTGCCCGGAATGTCTGCTGAAATTAAAGGTGGTGGCATCCCCATGGTGTATGCGATGCGGGAAAAAACTGTCCGAAGAACGGGAATTTTGCAGTGACTGTAGGCGGAGAGAACACAAATACGACAGGGCCAGGACCCTGTATGAATATACGTGCGTGGCACCGGCCATCTATCGCTTCAAATATGGCGGGAGACAGGAATACGGTGAATTTTTCGGAGAAGAAATGGGGCGGTATCTGGGGGATTTTATTCTAAAAGCCCGTCCGGATGTCATAGTGCCGGTGCCGCTGCACCGCCGCAAACGGAAAGACAGAGGATACAATCAGGCGGCCTGTCTGGCAAGAGCGCTGGGCAGGAATCTGAACCTGCCGGTGGATGAGGATTTTGTGAAAAGGGTGAAAAATACCGTGCCCATGAAAAGACTAAATCCCACAGAACGGCAAAATAATTTGAAAAAGGCTTTTATTATAGGCAGAAATGATGTAAAATTATATGACCGGATTATTCTGGTAGATGATATTTATACGACAGGTACGACCCTGGATGAGATCGCGGCATTGTTAAAAGAACACGGAGTGTCAAAAGTGTACTGCGTTACTCTGGCCTGTGGGTCCGGATTATGATCAGGAAGGTGTGAAATACTATGAATGTAAGAAATTGCAGGATGTGCGGACATATCTTTAATTATGTGGCAGGACCGTTCCTGTGCCCCCGCTGCCGTGAAAAGATGGAAGAAAAATTTCAGGAAGTGAAGGAATACATTCGTGATAATCCCGGTGTAGGTATTCAGGATGTGTCAGAGCATTGTGACGTGGAACCGTCCCAGATCCAACAGTGGCTGAGAGAAGAAAGACTGGAGCTGACTGAGGGTTCCAGCATTATGCTGAGCTGTGAAAAATGCGGAGCACCGATCCGCTGCGGCAGATTCTGCGAAAAATGCAAATACAACATGGCTATGGATCTGCAAAGCGTACTGCCCAAGAAACAGGCGGAACCTCAGAAGAGCCCCAGAACGTCCAGAGACGGAGAAAGAATGCGTTACCTGTAGGTATCTGCAGGCGGAGGAATTATGCTGAACGAAGAAAAAGTCATACTGATGACACAAATGGCATCTTATGAAGAAAATGAAGGCAAGAAGAATATGGCCATCGGCCGCTATTTCCGCAGTGACTATATTGCAATACAGGTATTGAAATCCATCCTGTGTGCTACCATTGCTTATGCGGTCTGCTTTGCACTGTTCATTTTCTATGATTTTGAGAATTTTATGCAGGATATTTACAAAATGGATCTGATCGGTTTCGGAAGAAATGTTCTGCTGTACTATGGAATAACGGTAGTCGTGTACGGAGCGGCATCTTACCTGATCTGCTCTCTGCGCTATGCAAAGGCAAAAAAGAGCCTGAAATGCTATTATAACAATCTGAAGAAGTTGAATTCCATTTACAATGAGTAAACGGCCCAAACAGATTGATCTGGAGGAAATATGACTGCTTTACTGGAACTACGAGAAAATCTGAAAAAGATCTACAGCAGAAACGAAGCCTTTATTCTGCCGGTGATCAAATTCCTGCTTAGCTTTATCGTGCTGAGCATCATAAATGGCAAAATGGGCTATATGACAAAGCTGGATAACATGGCCATCGTATTGATCGTATCACTGATGTGCTCTTTCCTGCCCAACGGATTTATGGTATTTTTTGCAATGGTGTTTGCACTGCTTCACATGTATGCGCTTTCGCTGGAGACGGCGGCGGTGGGACTGGTGATTTTCCTGCTGCTGTATCTGTTGTTCCTGCGATTTACGGCGAAGGAAGCTCTGGTGGTGGTACTGACACCGATTCTGTGCATGATGAAACTTCCCTATGTGATGCCGGTGGCAATGGGACTGATCGGAACTCCCGCATCCTGTGTGTCTGTGGGCTGTGGTGTGGTAGTCTATTATCTGATCCAGACAGTGATCACGAATGCTCCGACGATCAACTCCATGGGAGCAGAAGAAGCCACCGCAAAACTGCGGCTGCTGATCGACGGAATGCTGGGAAATAAAGCAATGCTGGTGACGATCGTTGCATTTGCCGTCACTGTTATCGTGGTATATCTGATCCGGAGAATGAGTGTAGATCATTCCTGGACGATAGCTATGATTGCCGGCGTGATGATCGAAGTGCTGATCCTGCTGGTGGGAGATCTGATGTACGACACCAATCTCTCCATCGTCAGCGCTCTGTTGGGTGCGGTCGTTACAGTGATTGTGTGTAAGATCATAGAATTCTTCCGATTCTGTCTGGATTACAGCAGAACCGAGAAGGTACAGTTTGAAGATGATGAATATTATTATTATGTAAAGGCAGTGCCGAAGATGACAGTTGCGGCACCGACCAATACAGTGAAAAAGATTAATACACAGCGGCGTCCGGCAGGTCAGCAGACCAGAGGTTCCGGACAGGGTAGCAGACCTGCAGGCCAGACTTCCAGAAATGCGGCGAATACCGGCAGAACGATGGAAGGAACGACCAGAAGTGTGGTGACTGAGCGTACCCCCGCCAGAAACGGAGTTCCCTACGGACAACAGAACGGTTATCGCGGACATGAGATGTCCGGTGGCAGAAGTGTCACCATAAGCGGCGACCATATGAACCAACAGGATGACTCCGATGATTATGAAGAATTGTTCTGAAGGGATTAATGGAAAATGCAATTAGGGGATAAACTGGCAGAATATATTAAGAATTTCAGCAGTTATCGCACAACGATGGATTTCGGCGATGTGGTGGAGATCCTGATCATTGCGGTACTGCTGTATTATGCGTTAGTGTGGATGAAAACGACCCGGGCATGGGTATTGCTCAAGGGTCTGGTTGTCATCCTCATTTTTTTGCTGCTGGCTTATTTTTTCCGCATGACGACCATCCTGTGGATGGCACAGAACGTCTTGAGCTTTGCGGTGACAGCACTGATAGTGGTGCTGCAGCCGGAACTGCGAAAGGCATTGGAGGAACTGGGAAAGAAGAACATTATCAGTTCCGTGTTGCCTTTTGACAGCAACCATCGGGTGGACGAGGGCTTTTCCGAGAAGACCATCAATGAGATCACCAAAGCCTGTGTGGAAATGGGCAAGGTGAAGACAGGTGCGTTGATCGTAATCGAACAAAAAGTTTCTCTGCGTGATTATGAGAGAACGGGAATCGATGTGGACGGTATTGTTACCAGCCAGCTTCTGATCAATATTTTCGAGCATAATACTCCGCTGCATGACGGTGCTGTGATTGTACGGGGCAACCGGGTGGCATCGGCGACCTGCTATCTGCCGCTGTCTGATAATCTGGGATTGAGCAAGGAACTGGGTACCAGGCACCGTGCCGGAGTGGGAATCTCGGAAGTGACAGATTCTTTGACGGTGATCGTATCCGAGGAAACGGGTAAGATCAGTGTTGCACACGAAGGAGAACTGGAGCGGAATCTGGATGCGGATACTCTTCGCGACAGAATGCATAAGATCCTGAACAATACCGGAGAGGAACATAAGAACCTGCGAATCTGGAAGGGAAGGAGCCGTGAGAAGAAATGAAAAAATTACTGACACGTAATCTCGGACTGAAACTTGCTTCTCTGGTGCTGGCCTTTGTGCTGTGGTTTCTGGTGGCACAGATCTATGACCCCAAGGATACAGTAACCTTTAACAATATTCAGGTCAAACTGGTCAATACTGAGCTGTTGGATGAGAAAGGAAAAGTATACGAAGTACTGGATAACAGCAATCTGGTGAGGGTAACCGTTACCGGCCCCCAGAGTATTGTAAAGTCAGAACTGCGCAGAAGCGATATTGTGGCGGAAGCGGACATGAGTAAACTGACGGATATTAATACCATTGCAATTACTTATTATTGTGAGAATATCAGTAATGATTCCGTGGAAATCAAGGGCAATCACGACTCTGTGCGCCTGAATGTGGAAGATAAGACCAGTAAGTGGATCAGACTGGAAAGCACGACAATCGGAGAGGTGGCAAAAGGTTATATGATCGGCAATGTGACGCTGGATCAGACCAACATTGAAGTGACCGGACCCAAGTCTGCGATCTCGCAGATTGATCATGCGGGAGTGGACATCAATGTGGCGGATTCCACCAGCAGCCTGTCTGCCAATGTGGATATCAGGCTGTATGATGCGGATGACAATGAACTGACATTTGAAACGGTCAAGAAAAACGTAGATTCCGCACATATGACGGTGGAAGTACTGGCAACAAAAGAAGTTCCCATAGAGATCGAATATATGGGAGTACCGGAGGATGGCTATATGGCCACCGGTGAAGTGGAGAGCAGTCTGACCACGGTTAAGATTGCCGGAACGCCCTCCACGCTTGTGGGAGTATCTGCCATCACCATACCGGAAGACCGCATGAACATTACGGGACAGTCCAGTGATCTGGTGGATATCATCAATCTGAAGGATTACCTGCCTTCTAATGTGAGACTGGCGGATAAGAGCTTTGACGGCAAGATTACCGCAACAGTATACATTGAGCCTGTTGAGACCAAGGATCTGTCGGTACCGGCAGAGAATATTACGATCAGTGGCGTACCGGATGGTCTGGAAGCGGAGATTACCACAGTGGCAGATACCTATGATATTACGGTATCCGGATTGTCCAGAAATGTCAGTATCCTGCGTGACAGCAATGTGACAGGAGTGCTGGATCTGAATAAATGGATGGAAGACAACGGTGTCGAAGAAATGACGCCGGGAAGCTATGTGATTCCTGTGACATTTAATCTGTCGGAGGATGTCACCATAGAGAATGATGTCAACATTCATATCAGACTGAAGAATGCAGAGACATAAATAATTAAGATAGAATGAGAGGTTTTTATCATGGCAAGAATGTTTGGAACAGATGGCGTACGCGGGGTTGCCAATGAGGAACTGACTCCGCTGCTGGCAATGCAGCTGGGGCAGGCGGGGGCCTATGTGCTTACCAAGGAAAATGAGCATAAACCTACGATCATGGTGGGCTGTGATACCAGAATATCCGGAGATATGCTGGCAAATGCTCTGATGGCAGGTGCCTGTTCGGTGGGTGCGAACTGCGTATACGTGGGTGTGATTCCTACACCGGCAGTAGCCTATCTGACGAAGAAATACAAAGTAGATGCGGGAGTTGTGATCTCCGCTTCCCACAATCCGGTGGAATTCAACGGTATCAAATTTTTCGACGGCAACGGCTATAAGCTTCCCGATGCCATGGAAGATGAAATCGAGGCACTGATCCGTAATAATATGCCCGGCATCAAATTTCCCATCGGTCCCGGCGTAGGTAAGATCAAGTATCGTACCGATGCCAGAGAAGAATATATCAATCATGCCATGAGAGCGGTCAATGTAGATCTGACTGGGCTGAAGATCGTGGTAGACTGTGCGGAGGGCGCATCTTTCTACACTTCCGTAGAATGCCTGAAAGAACTGGGTGGCAGCGTGGTAGCCATCCACAACAATCCGGACGGTACCAATATCAATGCCAATTGCGGTTCTACCCATATGGAAGAATTACAGGCAAGAGTAGTTTATGAGAAGGCCAATGTCGGTCTGGCTTTTGACGGCGACGCGGACAGATTGCTGGCGGTGGATGAGAACGGTAAGATCGTAGACGGTGACCAGATCATGGCTATCGTAGGCAATTACATGAAGAGTAAAGGTACTCTGAAAAAGGATACCATCGTGGCAACCGTCATGAGTAATCTGGGATTCTTCCTGATGGCGGAGAAGAACGATATTCATATGGAGAAGACCAAGGTAGGAGACCGTTATGTATTGGAACGCATGAAGGAGATCGGCGCAAGCCTTGGCGGAGAACAGTCCGGCCATATTATTTTCCTGGATGAAAACACCACCGGAGACGGACTGCTCAGCGCACTGCATCTGTTACAGGTCATGGTAGACACGGGTAAGCCTCTGTCCGAACTGTCACAGGTGATGGAAGTTCTGCCGCAGGCGCTGGTAAATGCAAAAGTCGCAAATCATAAAAAAGAAAAATACATGGAGTATCCGGAGATCGCTGCTGCCATTCAGAAACTGGAAGAAAAATTTGCCGGGGAGGGCCGCGTCCTGATCCGTCCTTCCGGAACCGAGCCACTGGTAAGAGTTATGATCGAAGGCAAGGATCAGCAGGTGATCCAGGAAGAGGCACAGAAACTTGCCAACCTGATTCAGGACATTATGTTCTGACAGACAGATTCCGAAAGTTGTCTGGTAAAAGCCCTTGAGAATGCTTTTCATTCATGCTATGATAGAACTGTAAATGAAAAGTAAAATCATATAATACTAGAAGAAAATAATGCAGAATAATATAGATATTGGAGGGTTTATTATATGGTAAGTCAGAAAGTCGTAATCAAGAATCCTACGGGCCTTCATCTGCGCCCCGCCGGAATCCTGTGCAAGGAGGCAATGCAGTTCAAATCACTGATCACTTTCAAATTCCGCGAGAATACCGCAAATGCCAAGAGCGTACTTAGTGTATTGGGGGCCTGTGTAAAATGCGGAGACGAGATTGAATTCGTATGTGAGGGCGAGGATGAGGCAGAAGCTCTGAAGACTCTGGTAGAAGCCGTAGAGAATGGTCTGGGAGAATAAGGGGATCGCCATAGAAAATGATTGCAGAGGCTGTGCATATTGAGAATGCGCAGCCTTTTCCTATGCAGTTGCCCGAATCTGTGGAAAAAATAGTTTCACAGTCAAAGGATTTATGCTATGCTTATACTATTATGAACCATGAGGGGAGAGAAAAGAAAATGGATGAAAAGAGTATGAAGAAAAGCTTTTCCGGCTTGGGGTTTCGATTCCTGATCGGAACACTGGTCATTTATGCGGTACAGATGGGAGTGATGGCTATCGTGGGAGCAGTGAAGCCGGAATGGCTGGAGGACACCACCATAAGCCTGATCCTGGCTGTGATGCCGCTGTATCTTGTAGGAATGCCGATTTTGATCGCACTGGTAAAGCGAATGCCCGGGGAAGCGCCCGCGAAGAAGAACATCCGGCCGGGGCAGTTTATTCTGGCGCTGATCATGTGTTTTGCGTTGATGTACTGCGGTAATATGGTGGGTACACTGATTACTACTGTAGTAGGGGCATTAAAGGGATCAGCGGTGGATAATGCGCTGATGACCTATGCTACCGAATCCAATATGATCGTGACATTTCTTTATATGGTAATATGCGCGCCGATTCTGGAAGAATATGTTTTTCGGAAACTGATCGTGGATCGTACCGCAAAATACGGACAGGGGACAGCCATTGTTTTGTCCGGTCTGATGTTTGGACTGTTCCATGGCAACCTGAACCAGTTCGCCTACGCGTTTTTACTGGGACTGTTCCTGGCATTTTTATATGTGAAGACCGGGGATCTGAAAGTGACCATTGGCTTGCATATGTGCATTAATTTCATGGGGGCCGTAGTCAGTGTGCTGCTGCTGAAGGCGATCCATCTGGACGAATATCAGGAGATCGTCATGAACGGTGCGGATTCTCAGGCTATTATGGACTATATGATGAGGTATCTGCCGGGTTGGATTTTTTATTTTGTCTATATACTGTTCATTCTGGCAGTACTGGTTACGGGAATCGTATTGTTCATTGTATTCCGCAAGAAGCTGGCAGTGGAGCCGGGACAGATCGCAAAGGGACAGAGATTCAAGACCGTGATCTGCAATCCGGGAATGCTGTGTTACTGTATTTTCTGGATTGCCATGATCATTATCCAGATGTTCCCGGAGATCGTATTGAACATTACGGGAAGTCTGTAAGAAGAACGAATGCGGCGGAAGATCCCCGCAAAGGAGATAGAGCGGTATGTATGCATTTGACGGCAGGATACGTTACAGTGAGACAGACAGTGAGGGAAAGCTTACTCTGGATGCGTTACTGAATTATTTTCAGGACTGTTCCACCTTTCATTCTGAGGATGTGGGACTGGGAATTGATTATATGAAAGAGATCGGTCAGGTCTGGGTGCTTTCGGCATGGCAGATCGTAGTGAACCGCTATCCGAAGCTGGGGGATAAGGTAAAGATCGTGACGCGGCCTTATGAATTGAAAGCTTTTCTGGGGTATCGTAATTTTGCCATGCTGGATGAGCAGGGGGAATATCTGGCGAAGGCCAATTCGCTGTGGAGCCTGTTGGATATTCGGACCGGGAAACCGGTGATGGTGAATGAAGCCATGCAGAAGGGGTACGGCATAGATGAAAAGCTGGAGATGGATTATGCACCCCGTAAGATCACTGTGCCTCAGGGCGGAGAATTACTGGAACCCGTCGTGGTAAAAAAGCATCACCTGGATACCAATCATCATGTCAACAACGGGCAATATGTGAACATTGCCATGGAGTATCTGCCGGATGACTTTATGATCCATCAGATGCGGGCAGAGTATAAAAAACAGGCATTTCTGGATGATGTACTGCATCCCTATGTAGTACAGACGGAGAACGGATATATCATCTGTTTACAAGATGAAAACGGTAAACCTTATGTATCGGTTGACTTTCAGAGACAGTGATCCTGATCCCGGGCTGTCAGAACAGGAGAAAACGTGGAATTGAGATTAGGCGAAAAACAGAGGCTGGTAATAGTGAAAAAAGTAGAATTCGGAGTCTACCTGGCGACGAAGGAAGCACCGGAAGACAAGGTGCTCCTGCCGGCCAAACAGGTACCGGAGGGAGCAAAGGTCGGAGACGAACTGGAAGTATTCCTGTATCGGGATTCCAGCGACCGTATGATTGCCACTACAAGGACTCCCAGACTGTGTCTGGGCCAGGTGGCATTGTTGACTGTGGCACAGGTGGGAAAAGTGGGGGCCTTTCTGGACTGGGGACTGGAGAAGGATCTGTTCCTGCCTTTTAAGCAGCAGACCCGCAAGGTAAAGGCAGGAGATCAGGTGCTGGTGTCTCTCTATATCGATAAGAGCGGCAGACTGTGTGCCACCATGAATGTCTACGAGCATCTGCGCACGGACAGTCCATACAAAAAGGATGATAAGGTCACCGGCAGAATCTATGAGATCAGCAGAAATTTCGGCGCCTTTGTGGCAGTGGATGACTGCTTCTCAGGACTGATCCCGAAGAAGGAACTATTCGGAGATACAGAACTGAAGATCGGAGATAGTGTCACCGCCAGAGTGGCAAAAGTGTTAGAAGACGGAAAATTGACCTTGAGCATCCGGGAAAAAGCCTACCTGCAGATTCAGAAGGATGCAGAGAAGATCGAGAAGCTGCTGGACAGTTACGAGGGATCCCTGCCCTTCAATGACAAAGCGGCACCTGAGGTCATTGCCCACGAGACCGGAATGAGCAAGAATGAGTTCAAGCGGGCTGTAGGACATCTGTTAAAAGAAGGCAGGATCCAGATCACTGAGAAAAATATTCGCAGAGTACGCGGATAGGGTGGAAAAATTGGGAAAAGTGTGTTATAGTAAGCAAGAAGACAGGAGGTGTTACCATGGATATTGCAAGATTATCAATGTCAATGGCTTCCAGTGAGCTACAGACCAAGGTGGGGATAGCGGTGCTCAGCAAGGCCATGGATACCCAGGAAGCACAGGGACAGGCAGTGGCGGAGATTATTGATTCTGCGGCAATGGAGAGGAGTGTAACTCCTCAGCTAGGCGCCAATATCGATCTGCGGATTTAGCGCAGAAATAATATATAATAAACGCTAAGACAAAAAGAGTTCGAAAAATTAGTTTTCGAATTCTTTTTTTACGCTTATAAAAAAAGAAAATAGCATTTTTACTAAAAAATGCATAAAAAACTATTGCATTTTTACCAGTTTTTTTGTAAATTTGTATTATATATGATATGAACTCTCATATCATTTTTTTCGGGGTTATAGCAAAAGAGAGTTATGTTTGGGGACTGAAGGAGCAGAAGATGATATCAAATCAGATTTTACAGAACACCATCGAAGGATTGAAAGGAATCGCCAGAGTAGAACTGTGTGTCATGGACGTGGACGGCAAGGAAGTAGCTGCCACCATGGATATGGGGAATTGCTCTAAGCCTGCGGTGGAATTCGCCGCATCACCGGCGGATTCCCAGGAGATCCAGGGGTATCAGTATTTCAAGATCTATGATGAGCAGCAGCTGGAGTATATTCTGGTAGCCGGTGGTACCGGTGAAGATGTCTATATGATCGGCAAAATGGTTGCTTTCCAGATCCAGAATCTGCTGGTGGCCTATAAGGAGAGATTTGATAAAGACAATTTTATCAAGAATCTGTTGCTGGATAATCTGCTGTTGGTGGATATCTACAGCCGCTCCAAGAAACTGCATATCCAGACCGATGTGCCCAGAGTGGTTATGATCGTGGAATCTGCGGGAGGCAAGGACAATAATGTGCTGGAATTGTCCAGAGCTCATTTTGGCACCAACAGCAAGGATTTCATCACTGCTGTGGACGAAAGCAATGTGATCGTGGTGAAGGAATTCGCAGAGACCGATACCGGTAAAGAGATCGAGAAGGCAGCCAAGGCATTGGAGGCAGCCCTTTTGAAGGAAGGCATCCGCGAGATTCGTATCGCGTACGGTACCATCGTACATGAGATCAAGGAGGTCAGCCGTTCCTACAAGGAGGCGAAGATGGCTCTGGATGTAGGCAAGATCTTCTTTGACGAGAGAGATATTATCGCGTACAGCGAATTGGGAATCGGCCGTCTGATCTATCAGCTGCCCATCCCTCTGTGCAAAATGTTCATCCGTGAGATCTTCGGCGGCAAGAGCCCGGATGATTTTGATGAGGAGACCCTGACGACTATTTACAAGTTCTTCGAGAACAGCCTGAATGTGTCAGAGACCTCCAGACAGTTGTTCATTCACAGGAATACACTGGTGTATCGTCTGGATAAGTTACAGAAGAGTACGGGACTGGATCTGCGGGTATTTGAAGATGCCATTACCTTCAAGATCGCACTGATGGTCGTAAAATATATGAAGTATATGGAAACTTATGAATATTGATTTCTTGCAGAGCCATGAAATAACGGAAAATGTACGTCGAATGCTTGCATTCGTAAGAACATTTGACGTTATTTCTTTGGCGAGAAAGCCTCAATGAGCAAAAGTAAGCATCGCAGATGCGCTTTTGCGAATGGAGGCTCTGCAAGAAATCAATATGGCAGGCAGGGCAATAGAAAGGCATGATATAAAAAATGACAAGAAAAGAAACACAAAGGCTGAAAAGAGAACGGATCATTGAGGAAAACGGAATTATTTTTCTGGACAATGTAAGCAAGTCCTATTCCTCTGGTTCTCCGGCACTGAACGGGGTGTCGTTAAGCATCGGAAGAGGGGAATTTGTATTTATTGTAGGTGACAGCGGATCCGGTAAATCCACGTTGATCAAATTACTGCTGCGGGAGCTTACAGCAACCAGCGGCAGTGTTTATGTTATGGGAAATGATCTGGCAAAATTAAAGCACAGACAGATTCCACGTTTCCGTCGTAACTTAGGCGTTGTGTTCCAGGATTTCCGCCTGCTGAATGACCGTAACGTCTATGAAAACGTAGCATTTGCACAGCGTATTGTGGAGACTCCCGTGAGCGAGATCCGCAGGAACGTTCCCGCCATTCTGGCGACAGTGGGACTGGCCGGCAAATATAAGGCCAAGACCAAACAGCTCTCCGGAGGTGAACAACAGCGTGTTGCGCTGGCAAGAGCGCTGGTGAACAATCCTTCCGTTCTGCTGGCGGATGAGCCCACCGGTAATCTGGATCCCAATAATTCCTGGGAGATCATGAAACTACTGGAGGAGATCAACGAGAGCGGCACCACGGTAGTCGTGGTCACCCATAACCGCGAAATCGTCAATGCCATGCAGAAACGAGTGATCACCATGAAAAAAGGTGTGATCATCAGTGATGAAGAGAAGGGTGGGTATATTGATGAAGATTAGTACACTTTTTTATACGATCAAGCAGGGATTTGCCAATATTTTTCGGAATAAGTGGTATTCTCTGGCATCTATTGCAACGATATCCGCATGCCTGTTTCTTTTTGGACTGTTCTATTCCATCGTGGCCAATTTTCAGAATATCCTGAAGACAGCGGAAGAGGGCGTATCCGTTACCGTATTTTTCCACAGTGAGATGGATAACTGCGAGAGTCATACGGAGGGGCAGATCCCTTCCGAACAGCGCCTCGAAGAGATCGGCCAGGATATTGCCAGACGTGCGGAAGTATCTGAGGTACAGTTCCAGTCCGCAGACCAGGCATGGGCGACCTTTGGACCGGATTATTTCGGCGAGGATTATGCGGAAGGTTTCCCCGAGAACCCGTTGGCGGGGGAGGATACTTATGAGATCTTCTTAAGTGACGTATCTATGCAGGATGCACTGGTAACCTGGCTCCAATCCATTCCTGAGGTACGGAAGGTCAATTATTCCGAAATGACAGCCAATACCCTGAGTGGTCTGAATCTTCTGATTGCGTATGTGTCCATGGGAATCATTGTGATCCTGTTGGCAGTCAGCATCTTCCTGATCAGCAATACCGTAGCCATCGGTATTTCCGTCCGGTCAGAGGAGATCAACATTATGAAATACATTGGAGCCACAGACTTCTTCGTGCGTGCACCTTTCGTGCTGGAGGGTATGCTGATCGGTCTGATCGGTGCGGCGGTACCGTTGGGACTGATTTATTCCCTGTATAATTACGCACTGAACTATGTGGCAAACCGATTTATGGTACTCAGCGGCTTTTTGAACTTCCTGTCGGTAGATGAGGTGTTCCATTTCCTGATCCCTGTATCTCTGGGTGTGGGTGTGGGCATCGGTTTCCTGGGAAGTATTTCCACGGTAAGGAAGCATCTGCATGTATAAACGCAATTCCATCAGGTAACCCGAATCCTATTAGTCATGATGCAGGCGGAGAGCAGATCCGTACCGCATCATGACTATGTTTTATGTAACTATTCAGAGCCATGTAAATATTATCGAATGAGCGTCGAATGCTTGCATTCGTAAGAGCATTTGATAATATTTATAGGGCGAAGTAACCACATTCGCAAAAGGAAAGCTCTGAAAGAGCGATTTTGCGAAGGGGGTTCTGAATAGTTACGTTTTGTGAAGAATGGAGACAAAATCAAATTGAATAAAAAGAAAAAAGGTTTCCTGTGCCTGGCACTGTGCCTGATCCTGACAGTTTCCTTCGGCATGCAGGGATTACGGGTGAATGCCACCAGTATGTCGTCCATTACCTCTGACAGTATCCGGGACAAACAGGATCAGATCAAGCAGGCAGAAAAAGAACGGGAACAGATGAAAAGCAATCTGAGCAATCTGGAACAGATTAAGAAGGATCTGGAGACGCAGAAGACGAACCTGAAAAATTATGTGGCGCAGCTGGACAAGAATCTGAGCCAGATCGAACAGAATATTGCGGATCTGAAAAACAAGATCACGGCGAAGGAAGAAGAGATCACCCAGACCCAGGCGGAACTGGATGCAGCACTGGAGAGAGAAGAAAATCAGAAAGATGCCATGATCCGCCGCATAAGAATTATGTATGAGAAAGGGGATTCCTATATCCTCGATATGATGCTGAAGGCGGAAAGCTTCAGTGATTTTCTGAACCGGGCGGATTTCATGGATCTGGTCATGGCCTATGACAGGCAGCAGTGGAAGGATTTCATGGAGAATCGCAAATATATCGAACTCTGCAAGGAAGAACTGGAGGCGGAGAAAGCTATTCTGGATGAAGCCAAAGCCGGCGTGGAACAGGAGCAGGCCAATATGGAGGCTCTGATCGACCAGAAGAACCGGGATATTACTGCTTACGAATCCGACATTACCAACAAGGAACAGGCGATCAAGGAATACAAGCAGTCCATTGCGGATCAGGATGCGGAGATCGCGGCACTGGAAGCTGCCATCGCCGCAGAGAAAAAGAGGATTCTGGAAGCCAGCGGTACGGTGCTGACCTATGACGGCGGTACGTTTAAGTTCCCTCTGGCGACCTATACCCGGATATCGGATGATTATGGCAACCGCATCCATCCCACACTGGGAATCGAACAGTTCCACAACGGTGTGGATTTTGCGGCCCCGAAGGGCACGGCCATCTACGCAGCCTATGACGGACAGGTGGTGGCAGCCACCTACAGCAACACCATGGGCAACTACGTGATGATCGACCACGGTGGCGGACTGTATACGATCTACATGCATGCTTCCGCATTGTATGTATCCAAAGATGATGTGGTAGTCAGAGGTGAGACCATCGCAGCGGTGGGCTCTACCGGCCGTTCTACCGGTAACCATCTGCATTTCAGCGTGCGTAAGGATGGAGCTTACACTTCACCCTGGAACTACTTGTCGCAATAGATTGTCAATAGACAGATCACATGACTGCTTGCAGGCAAGGTGATCTGTCTATTAGACAATCAAACATACATGAGCAAGTAGGGCGATAGCCCGGAATGCGAATGTATGCAGCCTTTCGGGAGTGCGAAGCACGGAGAAAGGCGTGTTGCGACAATAATCTGGAATATAAAAGGAGAGCATTTATGGAGGAAAATAAGGAATTGGAAACTGTCACCGAAAAACAGGCAACGGTAACTTCGGGGGCAAACAACGGCGAGAAAAAGGGATTGTTTCTCAGCGGCCTGATCGTAGGCTTTGCGGCAACGCTGCTGATCGTGGGAGGCGTCTTTATCGCTTTTCAGATCCACAGCATCGTGACCATGAAGGATGATGTGTCAGCGCAGGTATCCTACGGGGAAGATTCCGCAGTCAATGCACAGACCATCAAGAAACTGCAATTGCTGGAAGACACCGTGAAGGAGAATTTTTACCTGAGCGAGGTTACAAATGAGCAGTTGGAGGACGGTATGTTCCGGGGCCTGATGGACTCTCTGGATGATCCGTATTCCGAGTATTATACAGCGGAGGAACTGAACGAACTGACCGAACAGACCCAGGGAATCTATTACGGTATCGGTGCCTATGTCAGTATGGATTCTGACACCAGCCTGCCGAAGATCAGCGGCGTGATCGAAGGTGCTCCTGCAGCGGATGTGGATTTACGTGCCAATGATATCATTTATGAAGTAGACGGCATCTCCACCGCGGGCAAGACTCTGACGGAAGCGGTGAATATGATCCGCGGCGAAGCGGGAACCACGGTGGATCTGACCATTGTCAGACAGGGGGCCGGGGATTATCTGCACGTTACCGTGGAGAGAGCCAAGGTAGAGAGCCCTACCGTAAAATACGAAATGCTGGATAACAATATGGCATATATCCAGATCGTGGAGTTCGATGATGTGACCATTGATCAGTTTACGGATGCATTGGCGACCGTGAAGGGTTCCGGTATGGAGGGACTGATCCTGGATCTGAGAGGTAATCCCGGCGGAAGTCTGGATGCGGTGGTTCGGATCGCGAGAAAGCTGCTTCCGGAAGGAATGATCGTATATACCGAAGATAAAGAAGGCAAGCGCACAGAGTATACCTGTGACGGCAAGACTCCTCTGGAAGTGCCTCTGGTGGTACTGGTGGATATGAACAGCGCCAGTGCTTCCGAGATCCTGGCGGGAGCAATTCAGGACTACGGTATCGGAACACTGGTAGGTACCACGACCTTCGGCAAGGGAATTGTGCAGCAGATTATGCCCTTTACCGACGGATCCGCCATCAAGATTACCATCAGCGCTTACTATACACCAAACGGACGCAATATCCATGGAACCGGTATTGCCCCCGATGTGGAATGCGAGTTTGACGGGGAGGCTTACTACAATAGTGACGACCCGGTAGACAACCAGCTGGAGAAGGCAAAAGAGGTTCTGAAGGACCTCATGCAGGAATAAAATAAAAAAAGTGTTGACAAAACGTACGAAACTGTATAATATGTAATCCATAAAAACAAAGGCGTTTTTACCAGACCGGTAAAAGCGCCTTTTTCTGTTATCAAAAATTCCTGCCCGGGACGCAGAATGGAGGAGCAAAATGATCAGACTGGAAAATGTATGTAAGAATTTCGGAGATCTCCAGGTACTGAAAAATGTAAATCTGGAAGTAAAAGAAGGCGAGAAGCTGGTTATCATCGGACCCTCCGGTTCCGGTAAGTCCACCACCGTGCGATGCATGAATTTCCTGGAGGAGCCTACCAGTGGTCATGTATATATCGACGGACAGAAGCTGACCCATGCGAATAAGACCAAGATCATACGGGAGTCTATCTCCATGGTGTTCCAGCAGTTCAATCTGTATCCGCACATGACGGTACTTAAGAATCTGACAATAGCACCCATGAAGCTGCATCACAAGAGTAAGAAGGAAGCCGAGGATCTGGCCTACCACTATCTGGATGTGGTAGGGCTGCGGGATAAGGCCCATGTATATCCCACCACTCTTTCCGGCGGACAGCAGCAGAGAATCGCCATTGCGAGAGCCCTGTGTGCACAGACGAAGATCATTCTCTTCGACGAGCCGACTTCCGCACTGGATCCGGAGACGATCCAGGAAGTGTTGGATGTTATGATCAAGCTGGCCAAGGAGAACATTACCATGGTGGTCGTTACCCATGAGATGGGATTTGCCAGACAGGTGGCAGACCGGGTGGTATTTATGGCGGACGGACAGATCATTGAGGAAGGCACGCCGGATCATTTCTTCGACAATCCTTCCAATGAACGTGTCAAGCAGTTCCTGGGCAAGATCATCCGCTAGGACGAGACACAACATTCACAGGTCTGACCACGGAGCCGCAATTTACATCAGGTCAGTCACAAGGCTCTGTGTTTAGATATAAAGTAAAGGGAATTAAAGGAGGAAAACATTATGAAAAATCTGAAAAAATGGACTGCACTGGCAGCAGTAATGGCAATGACGGCAACCCTGTTCACCGGATGCGGAAGCGCCGATGCCCCCGCTTCCGAGACAGTAGCAAGTACTACTGAAAGCACTGCAGCAGCGGCAACGGCAGAAGCTCCCGCAGCAGACGGAGAACTGGCAGCAGACGTACAGGCCATCGTAGATCGTGGTGTATTAAGAGTCGGTGTTAAAAATGCTGTAGTCGGCTTCGGTTTCCAGGATACCTTAACCGGTGAATATTCAGGGCTGGAGATCAGCCTGGCTGAAAAAATCGCAGAAAGCCTCGGCGTGGATGTAGAGTTCACCGCTGTAACCGCAGCGACCAGAACCGAGCTTCTGGACTCCGGTGATATCGATTGTGTACTGGCTACCTTTACCATTACCGATGAGAGAAAACAGAGCTGGGATTTCTCCACTCCCTATTTTACCGATTATGTAACCGTACTGGTAGAGGATAAGAGCGGTATCAGTTCCCTGGCAGATCTGGTAGACAAGAAGGTTGGTGTATCCTCAGGATCCACTTCCGCAAAGGCACTGGTAAAGGCTATGATCGATGCAGGACTGATCGACGGTACCGGATTTGATGCAGATACCTTTGATCCCGCACTGTGGACCACCGGAATCTCTTTCCAGCAGTATGATGATTATCCTGCTATCTCCACTGCATTGAGTGCCGGTGAGGTAGATGCCTTCTGCGTAGATAAGTCCATTCTGGCAATTTACAAGACCGACGGACGTTCCTACATTGATGACAAATTCTCTCCTCAGGAATATGGCGTGGCTACCACCAAGGGTTCCGGCTTCTCCGCCTATGTGGATGAACTGGTTCAGGGATGGCTGGCAGACGGCACCATTGACAGTCTGATCACAGAGAATGGATTAGAGTAAAAAGAAACAGTAATACCACAGCGTCCGCCGAGACACTGTGCGTCCGGCAGGACGCTGTGGAAAGAAAAAGTAACCGGGAGGAAACACTATGTCTGGTATTATTTCAGCAAGAGCCTGGGGCAAGGTCTGGGCGTACAGGAGCACATTCCTGTTAGGACTTCTGAATACTGTGGAGACAGCATTTTTCGCGATCCTGCTATCGCTGGCACTGGGCGTGATCTTCGGACTGATGGCCACCAGCGGAAAAAAAGTATTGCAGGCCATCAGCAGAGTATATGTGGAGATCATGCAGAATACACCGATTTTGCTTCAGCTGTGTTTCTTCTACTATGCATTGGCTTTTTCCGGTCATAGTATCGGAATCCTGCCGACAGGTATCGTTGCACTGGGCGTATATACCGGAGCCTATATGGCAGAAGTGGTACGTGCGGGCATTGAGGCCGTTCCCAAGGGACAGTTCGAGGCGGCAGTGTCCCAGGGATTCACTTACGTGGAGCGGATGTATTACATCATTCTCCCCCAGAGTATCAAGATCATTCTGCCGCCTATGGTAAACCAGATCGTGAACCTGATCAAAAACACCTCCTGCCTATACATTATCGGCGGAGCGGATCTGATCTCGCTGACTTACAGCTTTGTCACCGGTGAAAATACCGGTGGGGCTTATGCTCCGGCCTATCTGGTCAGCGGACTGTTATTTTTCGTTATATGTTACCCTCTCTCCAAGACAGCCAGTGTCTGGGAGATCCATCTGAAGAAAAGAGACCAGCGGGTGACGTTTCAGAGAACAGAAGGGACGGTGACGGACAATGAGTAACCTGGAAGCAAGCTTTTCCATTCTGGGCCAGAAAGGCGTTATGGCCTATATTTTAAAAGGTACGGTATTTACCCTGATCATTGCTCTGATTGCCGTGGTACTGGGAATCGTCATCGGTTCGGTACTGGCTCTGTGCAGAAACTACTGCACAGGTAAAAAGACGAAAATATTCGGTATTATCGCCACCGTATACATAGAAGTATTCCGAAATACCCCGTTACTGTTGTGGATCTTTATCTGTCTGGTGTTCTGTCCCTGTCCGGAGCTGTTCAACCGGAAACTGTTCGGACTGACCACCGTAGAGACGAAACTGCTGTTTAAGGCGGCGGTTGCCCTGATCCTGTTTACCTCTTCCGTTATCGCAGAGATCATCCGCGGCGGCCTGAACTCTATCGCCCACGGTCAGTTTGAAGCCGGTCATGCGCAGGGCTTCAATGTGGTGCAGGTCATGATCTACATTATCCTGCCTCAGGCTTACCGGAATGTTATTCCCACCTTGTTAAGCCAGGTCATCACCACCATCAAGGACTCGTCCTATCTGGCAAATGTGGCGACCATCGAACTAATGGCAAGGACCAAACAACTGCTTTCCGCAGCCAGCCGTTACAATGGTACCGGTAATGTGAATGTATCAGATGTATTCGTGCTGTTTGGCGTGGCGGCATTGATCTATTTTATTATCAACTACACACTGTCCTGCGTGGTACGCTCCATGCAGAAACGGCGGAAGAAACCCGTACGGGTAACGGCAGATTAAAATGGAAAATTCTAAGTAGGAAAGGCATGGTAGTGGTATGGAACAGTATGTGATTACGATTTCAAGACAGTTCGGCAGTATGGGCAGATCCATTGCAAAGGAGCTTTCCGAAATGCTGGGGATCGAATTTATGGACAGAGATATTGTGGAGGCTACGGCGAAGCGTATGGGACTTCCGGTGTCTGTCATCAGTAATGAAGAGGAGAGCATGAAGTCCACATTTTTCCGCAGACAGTATCCTCTGGGTATGGGAATGTCCAGCTTGAAGGATGAAATTTTCTACACCCAGAAAAATATCATCCGGGATTTCGCAGCCAAGGGCTCCTGCATCATTGTGGGACGATGTGCGGACTACATTCTGGAGGATATTCCGAATCATTTGAATGTGTATGTCTATGCTCCCGATGAGGCAAGACTGAAAAACTGTGTGGAGAATCTCCAGATGGATCCCCAGACGGCAAAAAAGATGATGCGGGATGTGGATGCGGCCAGAAATCGTTACCATAAAGCCTACATTCCCGGCTGGCAGAGTGTCTTCGACCATAAGGACCTCATGATCGACAGCAGCCGGTTCGGTATCGACGGCACGGCAAAGATCCTGGCGGACATTGTTAAAAACCAGTGGGGCTGATGGTCCACAGATTTTTGATCTGCGGTGACAGGGTGTCATAATCCCAGGTGCGGGAGCTGTTGCTTACCCGGTTGGGATCCTTGACACAAAAACCGGTGTCATCATAATCATAGAGCAGAATATAGTGGCCGGAGGTGGTGAAATCCCCCGGTCGCATGCTGCATACGATAAGCTTGCCCTGATCCAGGGCTTTTTTCATACTATTTTCATTTAGAGGTAATTCTTTGCCGGACAGGCCAAGAGCTGTAAGCCCGTCGGTCCACAGAGACCAGCTGGTGCCGCTTTCGGTGTAATATCCGTTTTTCGTACAGTAGGAAGCAATCTCCCGGGGAGTGCCGTTCAGATCCCGGGTAAAATACACATAGGCCATGGACAGGCAGGTAGGACCGCAGCCGGCGAGACCGATGATGCTCTCTCCGTAGGACTCATAGCCCCAGCGTTTGTCCCATTGCAGGAACAGGGGAACCTGTCCAATGAGAACATCGGAGGTAAGGTCAATGGACTGCCCCAGATAATTCTGCCGGTTGGGGTAGTCTGCCACAAAATCCGCAGCCTCCGCATTGTTTTGGGCAAGTTCGGACAGAGCTTCGGTGATGCTGTCGGCATCTGTTGCGGAGGAAAGACTTCCTGCCGGGGCTGTCTCGTTTTCTTCCCGCAGTGAAGCAAAATCATATTGAGAGACCGGAAGATCGTACCGGGCAGTCAGCTGATAGTACAGATGATTGACGGCAGGAAGGATTTCATTGCCGTAATCCTGCCAGAAAGAGACAGCGGCCAGGATCAGCATGACGGCAACGGAGAACCGAAGACAGCGGGCAATGCATTTTCTTCTGCGGATGGCACGTTTTCTGCGGAGCATCTCCTGTCTGGAAATTTTGCGTCGGCGTTGCACCGGAGTCTGATAATTTGTAGTGGTATTCATAGTAGTCCTCACACCTTTCCGTAACCTGCAAATTTGGGGCCGCAGGCATAAATTTGAGTGTAAAAATTTATTTTTAACATTATTCTCATCCCACCAGAACCTTTTTTTGACGTAGTAACCGTCTTTTCTATAGTAGAGTATAAAGGAATGCCTCATAAAAAGTCTTTTAAGCAGTTTTAAGCTTTTTGACAGATATCTTTAAGATTTCATGAAGATATGGTACAATAATAAAGTATGAACCAAAATCATTCGGAAAGGGGAAGAGACCGATGATCAGGAGGAAATATGTTCCGCTGCGTATCGTGCAGCCGGGAATGATGATCGATCAGGCGATTATAGACCGTGCGGGTCGCGTGCTGATCGCCAGACGTACCCGACTGGAGGATTTTCACATTGATGCGCTGAAGAAAATGGGAGTTACAGGAATCTACACCTGTGAGGGGACGGAGGATGAGAAGCCGGCGGATGCGGACAAGCCGCAGGAACTTTCTGAACCGTTACAGAAGAAGTACGACCAGATGAAAGTAAAGGATCCTGCCAAGGTGAAGATCTCCGAGAGCGTGCGAAGCCGTGTGGCACAGGGAGTGCAGTATTTGTATCAGGACACCCAGTCAAAGGATTTTACCAACGCATCCCGAAGCATTACGGAGGATCTGTTACGGGCCATTGAGGATAATGACGCGGTTGCAGTGGATATCGGTGCGCTGAAGGTCAGCGATGAGTACACATTCAAGCACAGTGTGGATGTGGCCACGATGTCTATGATCGTAGCAAGAAAATACGGATTGGATGATAAACAGGTCTATGAGATCGGTATTGCGGGGCTGCTGCACGATATCGGCAAGTCGAAGGTGCCCAATGAGATCTTGAACAAGGCATCACGACTGTCGGACGAAGAGTTTGCCATTATGAAGCAGCATTCGGTATATGGTTATCGGATTCTTCAGCCCAAGGAAGACCTGTCCAAAGAGATTAAAATGGGAGTATTGCAGCACCACGAGAAGATGAACGGAAAAGGGTATCCCATGGGGGTTACGGGGGATAAGATCGATCTGTTTGCCCGGCTGATCTCTGTGTCGGATATCTATGATGCTTTGGTGACGGAACGCCCCTATAAGAAGCCGTTTTCTCCCAGGGATGCCGTGGAAATGATCATGTCCATGACGGAAGAACTGGATATTACGGTGATGCGGTGCTTTCTGGAGAGTGTGATTCTCTATCCGGTAGGCACGGACGTGGCATTGAGTAACGGAGAGACTGCCCGCGTGGTGGAAAATATTCCCAACGCAGTCTTGCGTCCAAAAGTAATGGGCCTTACCACCGGCAGAGTCTATGATCTGGCCAATGACGTGAAATGCGCGAATGTAATTATCTTATAGCCGAGGGCATTCTGCCAATCCGGGAGTTCTGTTTGTATCAAAAACGAAGAAATTTGCAAAAAAAATACAAAAATATTAGATTTCACCTTGTTAAAAGACTCTATTTCCGCTATGTAGGCAAATAAAAGAAATTCCGTACAAAAAATTCTCAATCAGGAACTTTTTTTGTACGGAATTCATTGTTTTTACGCTATTTACGCCAAAAGCAAATTAAGTTCCCATTTCTATGAAAGAATATGAATGGATATTAATGGAATGTGAAGGAATCTCCGTCTTCCACAATACAGATCATGGTCTTGCCGGTGTTGAGCAGGACCTCGTCGCCGTTGTCATCGTAATAACGTGTGGCACCGTAATCGGAAGTCTTCTCCCAGTTCACATGAATGCCTCTGCCGTTGGTGAAAAACCAGCCGTCTCTGGTGGTATCATGACACTGGAATGCCAGATAACCTTCACCCAATTCTTCATAAAAAGTATTTTGCACCAGAATATTTTTGAAAGTCAGCTGTTTACCGGTGGCGGCATCCATGTGGGGACCGTCCGTACTGCCGGACAGGTGCTGGGAACGGTAATAAAGACCGTCATCCTCGTTGAATTCGAAATAACATCTGGTCAGCGGATAACATCCGGACATATCGATGTAGGTGGCGTCCTTTGCCTTGGCACCGTACTGGTCCAGAGTATTCGGCTCCGCTTTGGAAGCGAAACGGAAATGATTCTCATCGGTGAGACCACGGTATTCCAAGCTGTAGCCCTTTTTGTCGATCACCGTTCGCAAACCTTCCCCTGAAGCGTAAGCGTTATGCGGTCTATTACGATCTGTGGTACGGAAAAAAGCGGCTTCGTCACTGCCGGAGGTGCCGTCGATATCCTGTGTGTCCGGTTTGGCCAGCAGGTCGTTGATGAAAAAAGGACCGCCGAAATGAACGATGAAAGCATCCCATTCAAAAGCCCAGTATGCATAATAATCACGGAGACTGCGGATATTGCCGATCTTGTCCAGATCCTGCCACCCCTCATAGACTGCCATCATACGGGTCATGCGGTTCTCTACATTGGCTTCATAAATAACGGAAGCATCGGACAGACTGTATTGCGGGATCGCTGCAGCCTCATTGGGAATCATTACGGCGATGGGGCGGGTGCTGGCAACATCGGCGGGCACCCACTCATTCGTAAGCCGGCTGCGGACCATTCCCTCTTGAGGGGGAACCGAGTCGTCTTCCACAACGATTGTTACGGGATCCGGAAGCTTTTCTCCGGAAGACACTGTGGAAGTATCCGGGCTGTTATCCGGGAGAATGGGGCTGAGCACGGAGCCGGAACTGCCGGTCTGTCCGCATCCGGTAAGTGCTATGGAGGCAGTCAGCAGAAGTGTTGCTGCCTTCCGCAGGAACTGTCGTTGAAATTTATATTTATACATGTAATTACACCTCGATCAATCATCAGAGTACGAAGCTGTAAATGATGACACCGCAAAAAATACCTAACAGTGCGCCCATCAATACCTGCAGAGGGGTATGTCCCACAAATTCTTTCAGTTTATCGTGGGCGGAGATCTCACTGCGTCCCATATCTTCAAATACGGTGAGCATTTCGTTCAGTAACTGTGCCTGAATACCGGTCTCCCTGCGCACACCCATGGCATCATACATTACGATGATCGCCACAATCATGGAAATGGCAAATTCAAAGCTGCCGGCGCCGTACTCGTAGCAGACTGCGGTTGCCAGAGCACATACGGTAGCGGAATGAGAACTGGGCATGCCACCGCTTCCCACCAGACGCTCTGCAACGAACTTCTTGGAAACAATCAGGTGGATCAGCGTCTTCAGAATCTGTGCCACCAGCCAGCCGCAGGCCGCCGTCAGGAAAATTGTATTACTGAAAAACTGTTCAAAAAAAGTCATAAATAACCTCGTTTCTTATATGCTGCATTTCGCAAAAAAGACATATACAGATTCAGTATAATCCAAAACGCGGAAAAAGTACAGTGTTGACCTTGAAATGATGTGTGGGAGGATAGTATAATGTTATATAAAGTTTTATATAACCGCAGAAAATAAGGAGATAGACAATGAGTCTGTTGAGTGTGATCGTTCCCTGCTATAACGAGGAAGAAAGTGTAGCCCTGTTTTATCAGGAATTGACGAAGAATGACCCTTTTTTTAAGGAAAAAGATATAGAACTGGAGCTGCTCTATATTGATGACGGCTCCCGGGACGGCACCGTCAGAGAGGTGAAAAAGCTGATCGAGGGGGATTCCAGAGTGCATATTGTCTCTTTTTCCAGAAATTTCGGAAAAGAAGCCGCCATGTTCGCGGGACTGGAAAAATCCAAAGGAGACTACGTGGTAATGATGGATGTGGATCTGCAGGATCCTCCTTCTCTGCTGCCGGAAATGTTCGAATGGATCTGGCAGGGGTATGATTCCGTGGCGACCCGCCGGGTGACCAGAAAGGGCGAGCCTCCGATTCGCAGCTTTTTTGCCAGAAGATTCTATCATCTGATGAAGAAGATCTCCAAGACAGAAATGATGGACGGAGCCAGAGATTATCGCCTGATGACCAGACAGATGGTGGATGCGATCCTGTCCATGCGAGAGTATAATCGTTTTACCAAAGGCATTTTTGGCTGGGTGGGCTTTCATACCAAATGGCTGGAGTACGAGAATGTAGAGCGTGCCAAGGGGGAGACCAAGTGGAATTTCTGGAAGCTTCTGGTATATTCCATGGATGGTATCACTGCTTTTTCCACGGCACCGTTATTGATCGCTTCCTTTGTGGGGGTGCTGTTTTGTTTTATTGCCTTTTTGATGATCATATTTATTATTGTGCGGAAACTGATCTTCGGTGATCCGGTGTCCGGATGGCCTTCCCTGGTGTGTATTATCCTGATGACCAGTGGCGTACAGTTCTTCTGTACGGGGATTCTGGGCCAGTATCTGGCGAAGACATATATGGAAGTAAAGCGACGTCCGATTTATTTAGTTAAGGAAGAAATTTAAAATTTAATCTTCCTTAACTACATTTTAACGAAAAAAGTCTTTTCAAAAATCGACAACTGTGATACTATTTCCCTATCAGTCGCTGTAGGGGAGCAATACTCGACAAGTAAAAAAGGGGGACTTGTTTTGGATATTGTTGCAGTAAAAGATTCTGATTTAGAGAGATATGTAACCAAAATCATGTTAGAGATAGGGGTGCCGGCGCACTTGAAGGGTTATCACTATTTGCGTGATGCAATCATTTTGTCAGGGAAAGACATGGAGGTAGTAAGCAGCGTTACCAAGCTGCTGTATCCCACCATCGCGAAGCATTTTCGCACCACAGATCAGAAAGTGGAGCGCGCGATCAGGAATGCTATTGAGGTGTCCTGGTCCAGGGGAAATGTAGAGACATTCGAAAAGATTTTTGGCTATTCTGTAGCCTCCGGAAGGACAAGGCCTACGAACAGCGAGTACATCGCCCGTATCGCCGATAACATTCGACTGGATTATAAGGCTATGTAACATATTACTTTTGGTTGTTAGGAACAGAGAGAGTTAGTTGATCATGTAGATGCAGTATTCTCTTTTGCAGACTGATAATGCCGCGTACCGGAATGGGGAAGTTTCCGGTATGCGGCATTTTATGTTGATCTATTTGTCAAGTCCGCGGAAATATGGTAAGATGTACAAAAGCCTGCATGAGATAAAAAGGCAGGCATGGGAGAAAAAATGACTTTTCGGACATCGGATATTTTGATCGGGGGGAGCCTGATCATCATCGGGCTGACGGAGGTCGCCCATTTGGCAGGCTGCCTGTTAGGGTGGTCTTTTTTGGCTGCAACGGATCTGCTGCTGGCGGAAGTGGTGATTTTCCTGCTGGCAGTGGGATTGCTGAAATGGATCAGCGGGCGCAAGGCAAAGCAGGTGACAGATAGAAAACATATGACAACAGAGAGAAGCCATACAGCCGGCAGAAGTGGGGGAACGTGCACACGGATTCTTACAGGTGTGCTTGCTTTCCTGATTCTGTTGCAGATTTTGGGAATCCTGACGGGAGAACGGGCATGGCTGGATGGAGATATGACTGTGGAGACCGTCAATACGTTCCTTGCGGAGAATGCTTTCTATACCGTCAATCCTCTCACGGGAACGGCCTATACTCTGGGAATGCCCCTTCGATTAAAAGTACTGTGTCTTCCGACCCTGTATGGAACCATCTGCAGATGGACGGGGATGGCAGCGGCGGATGTGGTGTATCGTCTGATTCCCTGTATTACGCTGCTATTGGGATATGCTGCTTACGGAAGTCTGGGAAGAGTGCTTTTCCCGGAAAATTCCGTAAAAAGACGGACGTTTTTACTGATCGTGGGAATACTGTTCAGCACAGGGGCATATATGCCGGGCATGGACGGATTCGATGTATTTTACGGCGGATTCCGGGGAGTGACGATCCGGGCGGTCGTATTGATTCCGTATGCTCTTGCCTGTCTGGCGGAAAAAAGGTATTTTGGAGTGATCCTCTGCATTTTGGCCGAGGCCTGCATGACCTGGACCTTGTACGGCGGGGGTGTGTGCCTGCTGATTACGGCGGCGTGGATTTCGCTGCGAGGAGTGCTTTTGCTGCTTTCCAACAGACAGGGACCAAAAAGGAAGGCATCGGTGAAAGACATTAAGTCCGGAGAGGAGGATTCGGAATGATGACACTTCTGCAATCCGCCCTGACGGGCTGGACCGATTACACACAACATGGAAAATTTGCTGCATTTTTGCTGCTGGCGATTCTGTATCTGGGCTTTGTTCTCTATGGGGCTTCCAGTGCAGACACAGGGGGAAAAACACAGGGAATGATTCCCTGGAGGGGCATATACGGTGACGGAAAGCCCGGGAACATGTTGTACCTATACGGAGTATTGATAACACTGGGATGTATCTGTCCGGTGACGGCGTTGATCCTGCTGAAATACCAGACGGCGTTCTATTCTTATGTATGGATCTGGGCGGCAGTACCGCAGACGGCACTGATCGCATGGGCGGCAGCGGACTTTCTGTATCAGCTGTTAAAAGAGAGAACTCTGCGAAACGTCATCGCCGCTGTTATTTTACTGGGAATCCTGTTCCTGGGCGGGAATCCGGTATCGGAATGGGTCGGGACGCAGACAACGCAGATTCCCGCACTTGCCGCCGGAGGAGTACCGCAGCGGAAGCAGGAGACATCGGCATGGGAGACGTTGGAACAACTGACCGCATACAGTGACTCTGAAAGAGGAACCCGGGAATTTGCTCTGTGGGCACCGAAGGAGATCATGGCGGCAGCCAGAGCTTACAGCGCACAGATCCGTCCCGTGTATGGAAGGAGCATCTGGGACGCTTCTCTGGGAAGCTATTCCTATGATACCAATGAAATCTGGCAGGAGGATCTGTACCTGTGGATGAACCATCTGGAAGCTACCGGAGAGACAGAGTATCTGCGGACGGAACGAACCGGCGAAGAGGAAAATACCGGTACGGAGTCCACCGGTCGGGAAATCGATTTTGCGGCATGTCTTGACAGAGCGGAAGCGGCCGGTATAGACTACATTTTATTGCCGGGAAATCTGTCAGAGGATGCGCAGCAGGCGTTGCAGAAGACACTGGGAGAAAAATTGGAGCCTTTTGGCGGGTATTTTCTGATCGTGATTGCGGATGTGCAGTGAAATCGGATGAATAGAGGCAAATATAAGGAATAAGACAATGGAACAGGATTTGATCAGTATTGTGGTGCCGGTATACCGGGCAGAACGATATATAGAAGAGACAATGGACTGTGTGCGGGCACAGACATATCCTCACTGGGAACTGTTGCTGGTGGAGGATTGTGGCCCGGATCGCAGCAGAGAGGTGATTCAGGAGTATATACAGAGAACCGGAGATACCAGGATCCGTCTGCTGACCCATCCCACGAACCTGGGGGCGGCCAGAGCCCGTAACCTGGGAGTCAATGAGGCAAAGGGACGGTATCTGGCTTATCTGGATGCGGATGATCTGTGGGTGCCGGACAAGCTGGAAAAGGAACTTGCTTTTCTGAAGGAGAGAAAGGCGGCTTTTGTGTTTACCGGGTATGAATTCGCTGATGAAAACGCAAAGGGCACCGGGAAGATTGTCCATGTTCCGGAGACCATTACTTATAAAGAAGCATTGAAAAATACCACGATCTTCACCAGCACCGTCATGTTTGACATGGAAAAGCTGTCGAAAGAACAGTTACAGATGCCACAGATCAAGAGTGAGGACACTGCACTGTGGTGGAGAATACTGCGGGAAGGTTATGTGGCTTGTGGTTTGGATGAAAATTTGGTAAAATATCGGAGAGCGGGGAAATCCCTGTCATCGAATAAGCTGGAAGCCATGCGAAGGATCTGGAATCTGTACCGCAAGGCGGAAGGCATGTCAGTGCCGAACAGTGTCTGGCATTTCTGCTTCTGGGCGGTACGCGCCGTAAAACGCAGAGTATAGGAGGAGTTTGTTTTGAATACAAACGGTAATTATTATGAAAATAAACTGCGGAAAAGGGAATCCTTTAAACGCCTGATCAATATAGGATTTTCAACGTTTTGCCTGCTGCTGGAAATCGGATTGTTTGCTTATATGTGGCAGTTCCACTTTCAGTTCCAACTGGTAGATCCTCTGCAAAAAATCTGGTATCGCGGATTTTTGCTGGAGAATGGTATTTACAGTGTTATTCTGATCTTTTTTTCGGTGACTTATGGCGGTATGCGATTGGGATATATGAAGAACACGGAGATTATTTTTTCCCAGGTGTTCGCAACGCTGATGGCGGATATGCTGATCTATGCGGAGCTGTGTATGATGGCGCGAAGCATTTTCCCGGCGGATATGTTCTTGCTGATGGTGGTCTTGCAGATCATAGCGGTGATCATCTATGCCAACATTGCCAACAAGATCTATCGTACGGCCTTCCCTCCCAGAGAACTTCTTCTGATCCACGGTGATCGTCCCATTGAAGATATTGTCAATAAGTTTGAGAGCCGTAAGGACAAATACAAGATCACAAAATGCGAGCATATTAAAAAAGGCACGGACGAGTTGTGCCGTGAGATTCTGAACAATTACAAAAACGGTGAGATCAATGCCATAGTGATCTGGGACATCAACGAGAAAGACCGTAATATACTTCTGAAATTCTGTTATGCCCATTCCATCAGAGTATATGTCATGCCAAAAATATCGGATGTTATTTTAGTGGGATCCGAGGAACTGCATGTGTTTGATACCCCGATCCTGCTGACCAGAGAGTACTCTCTGAGCATGGAGCAGAGATTCGTGAAGAGATCCATTGATGTGATCTGTTCCCTGATCCTTCTGGTGGTAACCTCTCCGCTGATGCTGCTGACGGCCATCGCCATCAAGCTGTATGACGGCGGTCCGGTATTGTACAAGCAGGTGAGATGTACCATCGGACAGCGGGAATTCTATATTATGAAGTTCCGCAGTATGCGCACCGATGCGGAGAAGGACGGCATAGCGCGACTGGCACAGAAGGGGGACAAGCGCATTACCCCAGTAGGCAAGGTGATCCGTAAGTGCAGACTGGACGAGTTGCCGCAGCTGATCAATATCTTGCGTGGGGATATGTCTTTCATCGGCCCCAGACCCGAGAGGCCTGAAATTATTGCCCAATATTTGGAGGTTATGCCGGAGTTTGCTTTTCGCATGAAAGTAAAAGCCGGACTGGCAGGATTCGCACAGGTATACGGAAAATACAATACCTCTCCTTATGATAAATTAAAACTGGATTTAACTTATATTGAAAACTATTCGGTATGGCTGGATCTGAAATTAATGCTTCTGACACTGAAAGTATTATTCTGGCCGGACAGCACCGAAGGTGTGGAGAGTGAGCAGGTGACTGCTTTCAAAGCAGAGTACGACGGACGGGCCGAGAAGGATGACGACTGACGATTCAGGGAGGTAGACGCATGGAAGTAAGCTATGGGAAAGAGCCCTTCGACCTGCGGCTGATGTGTCTGCGGCTATGCCGCAATTTATGGAAAATACTGGCTGTGACGGCGGCGGGGACGCTGCTGTTCGGAGGCGGTTATTATGTGAAAAATGTGTTGCTGCAGCCCGATCCCGGGTATGCGGCTTCTTCCACTTATAAGGTAGAATATAAGGAGAACCCCAATGCGGCGGGGGCTTACTATATTAACGAGGCAACCTGGAACAGTCTGCTCCATACGGGAGAATTTCTGGACGGCGTGGAGAAGCATTTACAGGAAGCAGCGGAGACCGGCGATACGAAAGCTGCAGAAGTGCTGGCAATGGACCGGGAGCAATGGATCGGGGCTCTTTCGGCAACCCTGCCCTCGGACTTCAGCATTCCGGTGACACAGGCGACGACGCAGGATCCGGAGCAAAGCATTGCCCTGGCCCATGCAACAGAAGCTGCCATGTGTGAGGAGTTCGCAGAGAGCATCGTAGAGATTGATCGGATCAAAGTATTGGATCATGGGGATAAGGCGGAGGCTGTTGTGCCGGATGTACGTCCGGTGAGAGCTGTGATACTGGCAGCAGTGGTGTCATTATTTTTTGCGGTGGTGATTTTCTTATTGGTGGAGATCTCCGAGGACAGCATCTGGCTGCCGGCGACCCTTCGCAGACGCTATGGACTGAACAGCCTGGGGACATTGGAAAGTGTGGGATTTGCGGAGAATCTGGTCTATACACTGGTGAAGACGTATGACAAAAAATGTGTGGATGAGCCCGGAGATAACAGAACAAGCGGCAAATGCCGCGTGGCGGTGTGTGGAGCGCTGCCGGAAGCGGATCCGCAGGAGATCATAGAAAGCATACACGGGCTGACGAAAGAAGATAAGACTGACAAGATAAACAGCATGGGAAAAGAGGTGCCCGTGGAATATATCGCAGTACCCAGCCCCTTATTGTGCCCGGAAAGCGGAGCGGCACTCCGGGAGGCAGATGTGGTTTTGCTGGCGGTGCCTGCCGGAGAACGGGTAGGAAAGAGACTGGAGGCAGTGTTGGAGTATCTGCACACGCAGGACTGCACTGTGAACGGATCGTTTTTATGGAATGCTGATGAAAAGCTGATCCGCAGCTATTATTTTCTGCCGGGAGCAATACAGACAGAAGAACACGGAGGGGAGCAGGAATGAAGGTAGAAGTTTTAGCATCGGTGATGAATGCTTCTCTTCCGGAGACAGTACAACATATGAACCTTGAGTCGGACGCAGTGATTATCAATCAGTGTGACAGACTGGGGCAGGAGGAAATGCAGATATCTCATGGATACGGAAGGATCCGTTTCTACAGCTTCCCGGAACGTGGCATCGGCAGAAGCCGGAATGAGGCCATCCTTCGGGCGGAAGGGGACATCTGCCTTTTTTCGGATGAGGATATCGTATATGAGGATGGCTATGAGGCGGCGATCCTTGCGGAATTTGAGCAAAATCCCCGGGCAGACATGATCATTTTCAATATTGAGGTGGCGGAAGACCGGAGGACATACCATATCACGGAGCGGAAGCGGGTGCACTGGTATAACTGCGGGCGTTATGGCGCCGTCAGTTTTGCGGTTCGCAGGGACAGCCTGCTGCGGTCGGGAATCATGTATTCTTTGTTGTTCGGTGGCGGCGCCAGATACAGCAACGGCGAGGACAGCCTATTTCTGATGGAATTTATTAAGAAAGGATACCGGGTATATACTGCACCGGTGACCATCGGCAGAGAAGAGGCCGGGGAATCCACATGGTTTCAGGGCTATAATGTGAAGTTCTTCTACGACAGAGGGGTGCTGTATCACTATCTGTATGGCTGGCTGGAATGGCCACTGTCCCTGCGCTTTCTCTATGCCCATAGAGGAAAATTGTGCACGGAGGTAAGCCTGAAGCAGGCAAAGCAGTGGATGCGGGAAGGCATCCGCGATGCGAGGGGAAAGCATTAAAAAGAAAGGAGGTTCCGCATGGAGAAGAGTGCACTGGTATATATCATATTGACAGCAATTACGGTAGCATTCGGTTTTCTGGTGCGGAATGGCGGATACACGGCAGCCCGGCTGTACGGTAGACGCACCTTTCACGGAAATGGAAATGTTCCCGGCAGCCCGTCGGCAGTAACTGGCGGTCCGGACAGACAGCAGGCCCACAACACAGTGGCGGAGTTTGCCATCTTCGGTCTTCTGGCCGGAGTTTCTGCCTGCCGGATCGCCGTGGGCGGCGACTACTGGGTCTACTGGCTGAATTTTCAGCTGATCGATCAGGGGAGACATGTCTCTTATGAGAAGGGCTTCGTGTATCTGGTGAAATTTTTCCATCTGATCTTCGGCGAGGGTTCCTATCTGCCCATCTTCGGCTTTTTTTCTCTGATCACGGTATTCTTCTTCCTGAAATCCCTGCATGATCAGGCGGACTGGTATGTATTTTCCCTGTTCCTGCTATTGACACAGGGCTTTTACTTTAATAGTATGAACTCGGTACGCTATTATTTTGCACTGGCGCTGGCCATGTATGCACAGAAATACGTGCTGCGGGGGGAATACGGAAAGTTCCTTCTCTGGGTACTGCTGGGCTGTACGATCCACAAATCGGTATTGCTGGTCGTTCCAGCCTATATCGTGGTGGATCTGCTGTCGCGGATCCGGTTGAAAAAGTGGCACTACGCGGTGGGCGGACTGCTCCTTCTGTCATTGATCTTCGGGCAGGATGTGTATCGGAGCATTATTTTCCGGTTCTATCCCTACTATAAAGATTCCATGTTTGACAACGGACAGTTGTCCTATGTAAATATTGCAAAATGTCTTGCCATATTAGTCCTGTGTCTAATCTATTGGAAGGGCAGCATTCGGAACAACCGCAGGAACCGCTATTATTTCTACCTGAATCTGGCAGGACTGGTGCTGTATACCTGCGGATCTTTTATACCGGAGGTGTCCCGGGTGGCATATTATCTGATCCAATCCCAGATCTTCCTGATTCCGGGAGTACTGAAAGACGCTAAGAAGGGCTGGTTCCGTACCTTGTGTATCGTCGGTGTCATCGCGGCATACCTATTGTATTTTGCAATGTTACTGCGGGGCATGTATAACGTAGAGATACGATTGCTTCCCTACCTGAATTGGATATTTAATTAAAAGAGGATTTAATTTATGAAAGTACTGTGGGTCTGCAATATCATGCTTCCGGTGATTGCCGAAGCATTGCATAGAGAAGCTTCCAATAAGGAAGGCTGGCTTTCCGGGCTGTTGACACAGGTGGCTGCGGAGAATCATGGAGAAATCCAGCTGGCAGTGGCGTTCCCGGCACCGGCAGATGCGGAAGTACCGTGGAGACTCCGGGTGCCAGTTCCCCAGACGAATCCATACGCCACGCTTTCGACCAGCGGTGGGAATGCTGAAGAAAATCAGGAAAACAACATGATAGGTGAATACAATATCACCTGTTACGGATTCCGCGAGGATACGGTACACCCCGATCGTTACCAGCCGGAGCTGGAGGAAGAACTGCGCAGAATCACAGAGGACTTTGCACCGGATGTGATCCATTGTTTTGGAACGGAGTACCCGCATACGCTGGCAGTCTGCCGGGTATATCCTCATAAAGAAAGAATCCTGTTAGGCATTCAGGGAATCTGCACACTGTGTGCGGAGGCCTATTTTGCGGACATGCCGGAGGCGGAGATCCGCAAAGTAACCTTCCGGGATCTGGTGAAGCGGGATACGCTGCGCAGCCAGCAGGAGAAATTCGCCCGCAGAGGCGGGATGGAGAGAGAGGCCATAGGGCTGGCGGGTAATATCACAGGAAGAACCGCGTGGGACCGGACCGTGACTACGGGCTGGAATCCCAAGGCACACTATTATACCATGAATGAGACCCTGCGTGTATCCTTCTATGAGGGAGAATGGAGCCGGGAAAACTGTCAACTTTATTCGATCTTCGTCAGCCAGGGGGATTATCCATTGAAGGGGCTTCACTATCTGCTGATGGCATTGCCGCGGATCCGCGAGAAATACCCGGAAGTACAGGTATATGTGGCGGGAAATGACCTGACGGCTCATGGAACGCTGAAGGAAAAGCTGAAGATTTCGGCATATGGAAATTATATGCGCCGACTGATCCGGGAGGGACAGCTGGAAGACCGAATCCATTTTCTGGGCAGACTGACGGCAGAAGAGATGAAGGAAAGATTCCTGAAGAGCAACCTGTTCCTGTGCTGCTCTTCCCTGGAAAATTCACCGAATTCTCTGGGAGAAGCCATGCTTCTGGGAGTACCCTGCGTCAGCACGGAAGTAGGAGGGATCCCCAGTCTGTTTGACGGTGGAAAAGATGGGCTGTGGTGTGAAGGTCATCGGTTGACGGAAACGACAGGAAACAACAGAAATATGTCGGAGGCTTTTAAAAATAAAAATAACACATGCAATTCTAAAGGAATAAAAACAGAAGAATTGGAAAATCTTGTAAATTCCATGGCAAATTCCATTATCGAAATGTGGAGTGATCCGGAGAAAATGATGGAATACTCCAAAAATGCAAGAGAACATGCAAGAAAAACCCACGATAAAGAACAGAATTTTGCAAAATTGCAGGAAATCTATGCAAATATAGCGGGGAGGAAAGAATGAAGCTGGTATTTGTCTCAAACTATTTTAATCATCATCAGCTTTCCTTCTGCGATGCTTTGTATGAATTGTTGGACGGGAGCTTCTGTTTTCTCCAGACACAGCCTATGGAAGAGGAACGGATAAAGATGGGCTGGCAGGCCGAGGGACGTCCCTATGTGCGTTACGCGAAGAAGGACGTTTCCGACACGGAATCTGCAGCTATGCCCCCCGCAGACTGGCGAAAGCTGCTGCTTGCGGCGGATGTGGTCATCTTCGGCGGGTGTGACGACGAGAGTTATATTCAGGAGAGGCTGGCGGCCGGGAAACCGGTCTTCCGATACAATGAGCGCTTATATAAGGAAGGACAATGGAAAGCGATCTCTCCCAGAGGATTGTTGCAAAAGTACAAGGATCATACCAGATACCGTAAGGCACCGGTATATTTTCTCTGTGCGGGAGCCTATGTCCCCTGCGATTATCATCTGATCCATGCTTATCCGGAGAAGATGCTGCGGTTCGGGTATTTTCCCGAGGCCAGATCCTATGAACCGGGACAGCCCTTTGACCGTAAGAAGCCCGGCAGTATTCTCTGGGCGGCCCGGATGATCGATTGGAAGCATCCGGAACTGGTGGTGAAGACAGCAGCTTATTTAAAAGAGCATCTGGAAGGGATTCCTTTTCATATCACTATGATCGGCGGTGGGGAACTGGAAAATGAGGTGCACCGATTGGCAGAGGAACTTGGGGTGACGGAAGAAATAACATTCCCGGGCTACCTTGGGCCGGAAGAAGTACGGGCAGCCATGGAGATCTCCCAGATCTATCTGGTTACCAGTGACCGCAAGGAAGGCTGGGGAGCCGTAGTGAATGAGGCTATGAACAGCGGTTGTGCCGTTGTGGCGGATCACATGATCGGAGCGGCACCTTATCTGATCCATCAGGGCAGGAACGGACGGATCTATCGGGACGGCTGTGAACAGGAATTGCTCCGGACGGTGGAACATCTGCTTCGGGCTCCGGAAGAATGCAGAAGACTGGGAGAAGCGGCCCAACAGACCATATCTGTGGAATGGAATGCCCGCACTGCCGCAGAGAGACTGGTACGGTTGTGTCGGGAAATGGGATTTCTGGGGGAAGTGGCGAAAAGTGAAACACAGGTCACAGAGAATGCAGGGACGGTGACAGTTGCTCCTGCGATTCCGGAACTGTGGAGGGACGGCCCCTGTTCCCCTGCCCCTGTGATCCCGGAGAGACATATGTATAGGAGAATAAACAGTGAACAGTAATGCCAGCAATCAACCGCTGATCAGTGTGATCGTGCCGGTATACAACATCATACCGTATCTGCCCCGCTGTGTGGAAAGCCTGCGAGAGCAGACATACCGGAATCTGGAGATCCTTCTGATCGATGACGGATCCACCGATGATACTCCGGCATTGTGTGACCGCCTGGCGGAGGGAGATGCGAGAATCCGTGTTTTTCATAAGGAAAACGGCGGCCCTTCTTCAGCCCGCAACTACGGACTGGAACAGGCAAGAGGAGAGTATGTGGGATTTGTGGACAGCGATGACTACGTGGATGCGGATATGTATGAGCGCCTGTACCGGGCAATCGAGGATACCCGGATGCCCGTTGCGCAGGTCGGCAGAGATGAGATTGATAAGGATGGCAATATATTACCGAATATCTGCGAACCGGTAGCGCAGGCACAGGTGATTTCCGCACAGGATTTCCTGAAGGAGTTGCTGATGCACCGGGGAGACTGCTCCTTTTGCACCAAATTGCTGCAAAAGGAACTGTTTACCGAAGAAAAATTCCCCATTGGAGCATTGAATGAAGACTTTCATCTGCTGGTGAATATGCTGACCCGTGAAAAAAACACGGTTCCGGGGATTGCGTGTATCCCGGGACAGGCGTATCATGTATTTTATCGTCCCGACAGCAACACCCGTGATAAGAACCGGTTTTCCCGGGTATTCGCGGACAATATCGATAATGCGGATATGGTGCTTGCTCTGGTGGAGAGAAAATATCCGGAGCTGACAGAGATCGCATTTCGCTTTGGCGTATTTCAGCGGCTGGATTATCTGCTGCATATTCCCATCCCACAGATGACCCGGGGGAACGATTTTTACCGGAACGTCGTGAAAAATCTGCGCCATGGCTGGTGGAGAGCAATGAGAAATCCTTATCTCACCAAAAAGAACAAGTGCTATCATACACTGTTCGCCATTGCCCCGAAAGGGATCCGGGTATTACACAAAAAAGTGAAACGTATCGAGTAGAAAGAAACAGGTTAAGTTATATGAAGAGAAAATTAGCATTTCTGGGAGCAATTTTCCTGGCGGCATTCTTATTTACTTATGAAGGAAATACTTATCAGAGCCATGCACTGGATGAGGAAGACCGGGCATGGATCGAAGAGGCCGGCGCGGCGCTGGAAGAGATTGTACAAGAGCGGGAGATCATGGCACTGGTCTATCTGTGTGACGATCTGGCGATCCGCGGGGAAGCAGACAACAACAGTGAAACAGTGGTCACCGTTCCCAGCGGACAGATGGTGGAGATCCAGGGTGTGACGGTGGACGAAGAGTATCAGGTCTGGGAAAGGGTATCGGCAGAAGTAAGCGGAACGGTCTATGAGGGATATATTCCCCGGGAATATCTGGCATGCTCTGACGAGCGGTTTCTGGAATGGGAAGAACTTTATGGCATGAATCCCGGAGCGGCGGTGATGCTGACGGGAGAGAATGCAACCGGTGTCTATGCGGACATCGAACAGTTCCCTGAGAGTTATCGGCCGGCACTGGAAGCTCTGAAACAGCAGCATCCGAACTGGACCTTCGTGCGACAGAATACCGGATTGGATTTCCAGACCGTGATCAACAATGAACTTCAGGGTGGAAAAAGTCTGGTCTATAAGAGCTATGGAGACTACTGCAAGGAAGGACAGCACAGTCCCAACTGGTACTTTGCTTCCGAGGATATTCTGAAGCTGTATATGGATCCGAGAAACTCCCTGCAGGAGAATGCTATTTTTCAGTTTGAGCAGCTGACGTATAACGAAAGTTATCATACGGAAGCGGCAGTAGAGTCTTTTTTGAACAATACTTTCATGAACAGCGGCAGTCCGGCGCCCCTGACGGATATGACATTTTCCCATATCTTCTGGGCGATCGGCGCAGAACAGCAGGTCAGCCCCTTCCATCTGGCAGCCAGAGTGTATCAGGAACAGGGACAGGGAACCTCACCGCTGATCTCCGGAAGCTATCCCGGTTACGAAGGATATTATAATTATTTTAATATCTCAGCCAGCGGCAGCACCAATGAGCAGGTGATCATCAACGGACTGACCTACGCCCGGAACAATAACTGGAACAATGCCTACGCGTCTATCCTGGGCGGAGCCAATGTCATTTCGGCAAATTACATAAAAAAGGGGCAGGACACCCTGTATCTGCAAAAATTCAATGTGTCGCCGACCGCCAGCAATCCGGTGTATACACATCAATATATGCAGAATATCTCAGCACCTACCAGTGAGGCACTGAGCATGAAAAGGCTGTACGAAAGTGCGGGAGCTTTGGAGAACACCTTTGTCTTTAAGATTCCGGTCTATGAAAATATGCCGGAAAGCCCCTGCCCGATGCCCACATTTTCTACCAATGTGGTATTGCAGGTGCCCGCAGGCTATGATGCTTCCACAATCTATGTGGACGGAATCCCCTATACGCCGCAAGTTCGTAACAATCGCCGTATTGTGACCGTGCCGGACGGAAATGCCCAGGCTGCGGTGGTCTATCGTTATAATGAGAACGGCGCCCCCATCGGCATGTACGTGTGGACACTGGAATACCGCAACAATGCCTATGCGGTTACGGAACAGCCGGATCTGGCGGATCTGCTGACCTATCACGGCTTTTCCATTCGTATCACCGGGAAAGCGGGAATCCGGTTCAAGACCGGCATCAGCACAGACCTTCGGGCGAGACTGCTGGGAGACGGTGTGAATGGTTATTATTTGAAGGAATACGGAACTCTGGTCATGAACAATGCCAACCGGGCAAGTTACCCCATGATCAAGGGTGGGGAAAAGGTCATCAGCGGACTGGCCTACGGAACGGATGCAGGCGGCGCCCATCAGGACAGTATTTATGAGACAGTAAACGGAAGATACCGTTATACTTCTGTACTGGTAGGATTGCCGGCCAGCCAGTACAAAGTGGAATATGCGTTCCGCGGATACATTATTCTGACCAAGGATGGCAGAGATATTACGGTCTACGGACCGGCGATGGCACGGAGCATTTATTCTCTGGCAGAACAGGTGTTGAATATGGGAACCTATCCCCAGGGTTCCGATGCGGACACGTTCCTGCGCAAACTGATCAGCGATGCACAGTGACAGTATGTGCAGCCACTGGAAGATCATAAGAGACCGATAACAGAATTTAGATAAAAAGATAGGACAAAAAGATGAAAAGAAAAGCAACAAGACTTCTGGCAATGGTTATGAGTACCCTGTTAGTAACCTCCCTGGCAGCCTGCGGAGACGGCAGTGATGAGAATGCGAATGAGGTATTGACACCGGTGGAGGCAGAGCCGATGCTCTCGGATCTGGAACTGGAGATTGTCAATCTGGAAACAGAATACAATAAAGGAGAATTTACGCAGGCAGATTATCTGGCATTGGCAGATGCCTACAGCAGGGCAGGGTATATCCGCAGACAGCGGGATATGCTGGAACAGGACTATCGGCTTTATGAGGATGCGGAGGCCTTTGCTTCCCTGCAGGGAATCTGCGTGAATCTGGAAGAGGAGACTGAAGAGATCCGCAGCCGGGCGCAGGAAATGCGGAACAATCTGGAACTGACGGATTATGTGGACGAGAGCATTAACCTCATAGACAGCGCCGACTGGTTCACTACCATGATGCCTAAATTGAAAGAAGGACAGCGCAGCTACTATCTGGAACAGGACGGCCAGACGCTGTTTTATGCGCAAGTGGGATACACAGAAGAAGGACAGTGCTTTTCGAAAGTATGGTATATGGGGGATCAGGCCAAACGTTTCTTAAGCCAGGAGGGAACAACGATTCGGCTGGTGACAGTGACCCCGGTCGGAACCGGAGACGGAGCCACAGAGACTCCGGATACGATGGAAACAGATACGGCGGACCCGGCAACAGAGATTCCGGACACCACAGCACCTATGACGGATGCGCCGGAGACTATGGATCAATGGAACGGTATGTTCGAAGCCTGGAGTGTGGACAGCACCACCGGCAGTGTTACCCATGAACAGGGTACCCTGCAGAACGGGATACTTACCGGGGATTATACCTGCAACATACATCCGGGAGAAGGTACACTGGATGTATATTCTCTCTGGAGCAACCGGGAAGGCATGGAATATGCCACTTATACCGGCAGCTTTGATGCAGAGGGCAAAAGTCTGACGGAACAGCCTTCTGAGGAAATGAAGAAGAAACTGCTGGAAGGAACCGGATATATGGATCTTATTCTTTATGCGTATGATGCCACCGGAGAAAACTGCCTGTGGCAGGGGATCGGAGAAGACGCTTCTGCAGCAGACTATAGTTTTGGAGGAGAGATGATCGGACTGGAGACCCGCCCGGAATATACTTCTTATGAAGTAACAGCGGATATGACGACGGGGCATGATACAACAGGAAATACGGATACCGCAAACGCCGGGAATACTACCGGCAGTTCTGATGCGGCCGACAGCGCAACCCCTCAGATCCGTATTTTTGACGGAGAGATCCAGTGGTTTGACGGAAAATACTGGGTCAGCGCCGGTAATGTGAAGGAAATGGAAAAACAGGATCCTTTTGTGGCGTACGAAGAGAACCATGGAGGGACAGATTCCGGCAACATGACAGGAAGCATCACCGGTGGTGTCAACGGAAATACTTCCGATGGCAATGGCGGGCAGAATGTCACAGGTGGAACCGGTACGGGAGATAAGAATTCCGGAAGTATCCAGAAGCCTGCAGTGACAGCAAGTCCGGCACCTACGACGAAACCTGCCGCCACAGCGAAACCAGCAGCCACGGCGAAACCCGCAGTGACAGCGAAACCTGCGGCAACGCCGGCACCTACACCGGCGCCGACACCGGAACCGGTACAGAATAATGATGATGACGATGATGACAGTGGCAGCAGCAATGATAATAACAGCAGCGACAGCGGCAGTTCTGATAGTGGCAGTTCCGACAACGGCAGTTCTGACAGTGGCAGTTCCGACAGCGGTAGTACCGACAATGGCAGCAGTGACAGCGGCGATAGCGGCAACTCCGGCGGAGACAGCGGTGGAAATGACGTGGATGTGGACTGGACGCCGGATCTGCTGTAGAATGATAAGCTATATATGAAAAAGGAATCAGGAAAAAGGAATCAGATAGAAATGAAATTAACGGAAAAGAAAAAACTGATATTAATCAATATTGTGTGTCTGCTGGCATTGGCGGTCATTCTATGGCCTGTGCTGGTCATGGCCAAATATGATTACCCTTCCGGGGATGACTGGTCCTATGGAAAATACGTCTACCAGGCAATACAGGCGGGAGAAGGATTCACCGGTGCCTTTCATGCCATCGTCCGAACCATGACCGAAAACGCATGGGAACCGAGATTTGCCAATATCTTTCTGGCTTCGCTGCAGCCGGGAGTCCTGGGAGAGCATTTTTATCGGATCACTCCCTGGCTGATGATTGGATCCATCATTTTGTCCCAGCTGCTGCTTCTTAAGGTGTGTATTGCAGACCGGGCAAAGGAAAATGCATGGTTTATTCTGCCGATCGGCATTCCCGTGGCAATTCTTCAGATACTTTACTGCACCTGCCCGGAGGAAAGCTTTTACTGGTACACCGGCGCTGTGAATTATACTTTCATATATAGTCTGTCTCTGGTTCTTCTGGCACTGTGCCTGAAAATCGGTATGGGAGATAACAGCAAGGTAAAACAGGTGGTATTGACGGTTCTGGCATGCCTGCTGGCTCTATTGGTGGGCGGCGACAACTTTGCCACCAGTGTATCCACCATGTGTCTGCTGATCTGCCTGGAGATCCTATTCTGGATATACCGCAGGGATGCCTTTCGACGGACGTGGATCGTGGCATTACTGGAGATTCTCAGCCTTTTGAAATGCGTGACATCACCGCTGGCGCAGAACAGACTTAACGGTAATTTTGGCGGAAACGCTGCAACATCCCCGGTGATGGCAATCTTACTTTCTTTCCAGAGAACCTTTATGAACATCATCAGCTGGACGAACCTTAAGATTCTCCTGTTATTGGTGCTTCTGGTTCCCTTTATCTGGAAAGCAGTGCGGAAGATGAACTATAATTTCCGGTTCCCCGGCCTGTTTACCCTGCTGTCTTTTGGTATATATTCTTCCCAGGCGACGGCTACAATCTACGTGGACGGAACCATGGGCGGAGGCAGACAGGGAGCTATTCTGTGGTATTTTTATGTGCTGTGGATGGTGGCAAATGTGATGTATTGGTGCGGATGGATCGCAAAAAGCATTGTAAAGACGGAAAGGGCAGAGAAAGCGGATCTTTTATTCCAGAAGTATCTGCTACGTTATTGTACCGTGACCGGAGCATTTCTGGCAGTAGCGGTTTTGTTCGGAAATGTAGACAGTACGGTCAGCTACCGTGCTTATCGTATGTGGAGAAACGGTTGGGCACAGGCCTACGGTGCCGGCTGGGAGGAAAGAATTAAAGTACTGAAAGATGATTCTGTGAAAAATCCCGAGTTCACACCATTGAACCATGTAGAACTGATCATGTACACAGATCTTCAACCGGAGAACGGCTATGTTTGGGTAAATACAGCCTGTGCAGAGTATTACGGAAAAGAATCCGTGAAAGTGGTGACGGAACAGTAAAGGGATAGGTCCAGTTATTGACAGAGAATAAAAGCTTGTACTTATAGGATAAATTGATTAAAATAAAAAAGAGTGTGCAATTCTATGGGTATTTAATAAAAATAGAAACTGAGGATTACAATATGGAACTTACAGTTAAGGGGAAGACATTTCATATATGGTCAAAGAAGAGAATGTTATATACCATCTGCTTTTTCCTTTTCTGTGTGATTGATCAGAGAACAAAAACCGGTTCCGGACTAGATGGAATTATAGAGACCTTCAGTAATATGGTAGGAGTGCTGATGGCGGTCATTATTATGTCACACTATAAACGGGAAGAATTTATGGCCTGTAAAATCCCCTATATTATATGGACTGTGGTTGGATTGACGGCAGGGGTTCTGTTTACCGTTTTTGGACAGCCATATGCGTATTTCAGGAATAGTCGTGTGATGTTGGGCATAGAGGTGCTTTTGTTTGGATATGTGGTGATTTACACAGTCATCACTGTATTTATTCAAAAAAGGTATCCGAAATTGAATAAAGGAATCTTTGGGTTGTGGCTGGTTATGATGCTCCTGATGATCTTTTCGAGAAGTGACTACTTATGGCCGTTTGGCTATTTTTTGATGTTTGGCTGCTTCTACCTTACGGATTTTACAGAAGATGAACAAGAGGATTTATTTCAGGGTATCATGAACGGAGTTATCTTGGCCTTTTTTGCTTTTCAGGGTTACTGTTGTGTGTTTCGACCGTATGATCAGGTAAGGTATCTGGGAATCTATAATAATTGTAATCTGAATGGCCTGTTTTATCTGATCGTGCTGGCAGCCGTGTTTGGAAAAATACTGTATGTAACGAAAGAGAACAAACACAAGTTCTGGAGAGTATATTACTGGCTCGGTGCAGGGACAGTTTATTCCTTTCTGTTTATGACCATCGGTCGGACGGCATGGATGGTGTCATTTATATTGGGGCTGTTGTTTCTTGGCTTCTATCAGGGAATAAAAGCCCGGAGGCATTATATCAGAAATGGATTGCTCTTAGTGGCATGTGTTTGCACAATGTTCCCATTGGTATTCGGGATGACCAGATATCTGCCACCGGTATTTCACCATCCCGTGTGGTTTTGGGGAGAGTGGAGTGAAGAAAAGGTACATTCATGGGATCCATGGAATTCGGAAAAATACGTGGATCTGGATGAACTACTGGAAACGGCTATCGGAAGAACCACAGAAATTACAGAAGGTATTTTCAGCAGATATCCTTTTGCAATGAAGGCGTTTGCGGCGGAACAACAGGAAACGGTATCGCAGGAAGAACTGCGGCAGAAAAATGCCGCTTTAAAAACAGAGGAGGAATATACGAATCCTTTTTTGGTGCGTAAGACGATATATAGTCATTATCTTGCAGAACTAAACCTCAGGGGACATACTCAGTCAGATCAGGGATTCCAATTAACCTACTTTTATTGGATCGGACATGCCCATAATATATATCTGCAATTTGCCACCGATTTTGGTATACCTGCTGTGTTGTGCATGATTATTCTGTGTATATGGAGCATTGTTAAACTGGTTCGCAGATATTATCGGAAGGGGATGCCGGTGGTGGCCGCGGGCAGCATCTTTATTATGCTGGTGCCGCTCTTGTTTGGAATGTTGGAATATTCCTGGGGAAGCAGTGCTCTTACCATGTTACTTTTATTCCTGTGCTGGAGACAAACGTTAGTTTATGAAAAATAATTTTTTGAAAATTCCTGTAAACAGAATTATCGCATTGTTGATCATGGACACGATGTCCATCGTTATTGCATCTTTTGCGGCAATTTATATTCGCTTTGATTTTCAGTTTAATGCGATACCGAAAGAATATATGACGAAGTTCGAATATATTCTTCCGTTTAACATTGCATTTACCTTGCTGTTCTTTGTGATCTGGAAGCTGTATAAAAGCGTATGGCGTTATGCCAGTGCCACAGAGATGCTGAATATTGTGTTCGCCACCTGCTGTGCGTCGGCAGCACAGCTGGTGTTTTGTAATATTACCAATCAGAAAATGCCGAGGAGTTATTATATCATCTATCTGTTCCTGCTGTTTACAATGACCTGTGGGATTCGTTTCAGTTACCGTATTTTGCGTATCATTAATATGAAACGGGTAGATATGAGACAGAAGAAAACCGGTAGCAATGTGATGCTGATCGGCGGTGGAGCAGCTGCAAACAGTATTTTAAAAGAAGCAGAATCCAGCCAGTTCGTTTCTATGAATATCAAATGTATTATTGATGATAATCCCGGCTGTCACGGAAAGTTCCTGCGCGGTGTGCCCATCGTAGGTGGACGGGACAAGATTGTGGATGCGGTGGGGCAATACAGCATTGATGAAATTATTTTTGCTATTCCTTCTGCAAGCAATAAAGTACGCAGAGACATTTTGGATATCTGTAAAGAGACTGGCTGCAAACTTCGTACATTACCCGGCATCTATCAGCTGATTAATGGTGATGTATCGGTATCAAAGCTGAAGGAAGTAGAGATCGAAGATCTTCTGGGAAGAGATCCCATTCAGATCAATACCGAAGAAATATTGGATTCGGTGCACAACAAGGTGATTTTGGTCACCGGCGGCGGTGGTTCCATAGGCAGTGAGTTGTGCAGACAGATTGCTGCGCATCATCCGAAGCAACTAATCATATTAGATATATATGAGAACAGTGTCTATGAGATCCAGCAGGAATTGTTGCGGAAATATCCGGAATTGAATCCGGTAGTACTGATTGCATCGGTGCGGAATACTGCCCGGATAGAGAAAATTTTTGAAGCCTATCATCCGGATATTGTTTATCATGCGGCGGCTCATAAGCATGTGCCCCTCATGGAGACCAGCCCCAACGAGGCTATCAAGAACAACGTATTCGGCACCTACAAGACCGCACAGGCCGCAGCCAGATGTGGGGTAAAGAAATTCGTGCTGATCTCAACGGATAAGGCGGTCAATCCCACCAATATCATGGGAGCATCCAAGAGAATCTGCGAAATGGTCATTCAGATGATGAACAATACGACAGATACTAATTTTGTTGCGGTACGTTTCGGCAACGTACTGGGTAGCAACGGCAGTGTGATTCCTCTGTTCAAACAGCAGATCGCCGCAGGCGGTCCTGTGACGGTAACAGATCCCAACATCATCCGCTATTTTATGACCATACCGGAGGCCGTATCTCTGGTATTGCAGGCGGGAGCCTATGCCAGAGGCGGAGAGATCTTCGTGCTGAACATGGGAGAACCGGTGAAGATCCTGGATCTGGCCACGAACCTGATCAAACTCTCCGGCTATAAGCCCAACGAGGATATCGAGATCAAATTTACCGGCCTGCGTCCCGGAGAAAAAATGTACGAAGAACTTCTGATGAACGAAGAGGGCCTGAAAGAAACGGCCAATAAAATGATCTTTATTGGCAAGCCCATTGAATTCAACGAAGAAGAATTCTGCAGACAGTTGGATATCCTGGAACAGGAAGCGGTGAATGAAGACGGTGACATTCGCGTGGAAGTAATGAAGATCGTACCTACTTATCATCCCACGGAGGAATAAGGATATGTATACTCCTATAAAAAGAGTGATCGATATTGTATTGAGCGGACTGGGGATCGTGTTTCTGTTCCCGCTGCTTCTGGTGCTATGCATTGCCATCAAGCTGGATTCCCCCGGCCCCATCCTGTTCTGCCAGAAGCGAGTAGGCATCCATAAAAAACATTTTATGATCTACAAATTCCGGACCATGCGAACTGATACACCGAAGGATATGCCGACGCATCTGCTGGCCGATCCGGAACAGTATATTACAAAGACCGGAAAATTCCTGCGCAAGACCAGCCTGGATGAACTTCCCCAGATCTTCAACATTTTCAAGGGAGATATGAGCATCGTAGGACCCAGACCGGCATTGTGGAATCAGTACGATCTGATCGAGGAACGGGATAAATACGGCGCCAATGATGTGCTGCCGGGACTGACCGGATGGGCGCAGATCAACGGCAGAGACGAACTGGAGATCCCCGTAAAAGCAAAGCTGGATGGAGAATACGTGGCAAAATACGGATTCGCTATGGACCTTCGCTGCTTCTTCGGCACTTTCGCAAGCGTGCTGAGACAGGATGGCGTCGTAGAAGGCGGAACGGGGAGTATGCATAAGGAGAATTCCAACGAAAAATGAAAAAAATATTGATTCTGGGTGCCAATAGTTATATTGGCACTTCTTTTCGCAATTATCTGACAACAAAATATTCCGGACAATATATCGCGGATACCGTCAGCTTGCGGGGAACGGCATGGCAGCAGGAAGACTGGAGCGGATATGACAGTATCCTGAATGTTACGGGAAAAGCCCATGCGGATATCACATCGCTGTCGGAGGAACAAAGACAGGAATATTATACGGTGAACTGTGAACTGGCCTGTGAAGCTGCAGAAAAGGTAATCGGCGACGGAGCCGCGCAGTATATCTACCTTAGCAGTATTATTGTCTACGGAGACAGCAGCAACAGCAGAAAACCCGTAAGGATCACTGCGTGTACTCAGCCGACACCCTCGAACTTTTACGGGGACAGCAAGCTTAAGGCAGAACAGAAGCTGCAGGCATTGTTTGCCAATGCAGAAGGAAGGACGAAACTGGCAATCCTGCGTCTCCCCATGATCTATGGCCCCGGCTGCAAGGGGAATTACAAAACTTTGGTAAAGCTGGCAGAGAAACTGCCCCTGTTTCCCACATATCATAATGAGCGCAGCGTGCTTCAGATAGAACATCTTGCGGAATATCTGAGAACGCTGGTGGACAATGATGGAGAGGGGCTTTTCTGGCCACAGGATGAAAAGTATCGAAGTACACCGGACATGGTCTTCGAACTTGCGGAAAAGGCAGGAAGGCATATCCTTCCGGCAGCCTGGCTGAATCCTTTTGTCCGATTGGCATTCTATCTTCCGGGAAAGCCGGGGAAACTTGCAAGAAAAGCGTTTGGAACATTGACGATTGACAGAGAAAAAGACTTGAAAACAGATTGAGAATATGGTATGAATGAAATATGTTAATTCATATCTTATGTAAAAGTCATGCATATCGCAGTATATTCCTTTCAAGATGAACTAATTGATAAGAGAAATGGGTGAAATGTGGGATAAACTGCGGATGGTTTCGAACGAATTCATTGAAACGGATGATTATATTGGGTATAATGAAAAAGTAGTGTAGTATCCGAATGGATGGAAGGATAAGACAAAGAATGAAAATCATATTGAACAATGTCGCCAGAGTGCAACACGCAGAAGTAGAAATCAAGGGGATTTCAGTAATATCCGGTTACAACGGCACGGGAAAAAGTACGGTGTGCAAAGCTCTGTATGCAACAAGCCAGGCATTTGGACGATTGAATCAGAGTGTATTGCAAAGCAGAGAGAACAGTATTAAAAATATCATTGATGAATGGGAAAGTAAATCACGCACCGATTCTGTACCGTTTTGGGATGAATGTAGTGACAACTTTTTTAATCTATTGGAACAGACCAAGCTGTCGATAGAAGATCTGACGGATGAAAATCTGCCAAAGCTGTTGCAGGGAGCAGGAATCCAACCGGAAGAGGACGGTTACGAGGACTTGATCAGTGAATTGAGCAAAATACGCAGAAGACCTTTTGAAGACGACGCACGTTTTGTGATTGAAAGAGCGTTTTCCCAGTGCTTTAGCGGACAGCTTAACACACTGGGGCAGAATACACAGGCAGAAATAGAATTTGAATACGGAAAGTCGGTAGCAAGAGCGGCCTTTCAAAACAATAAATTAACAGAAAGTACAGCAACACAGATTCTGATGAATAAGCCGGTATACATAGAGACCGGTAGTTCGCTGGATATGGTAATCAATAATCAGTTCAGAAGAAGAGTATCAGCATCCAATGCGAAAATCCCTTTTTCTGCGTTGTATAAGCCCGTGACGGGAGAGATGACCCTTGAGAAATACAACGAATTAGATAAGGTGAGGGAAATATGCTCCCGCATTATGAATGAGGTGACCCACGGAGAATTAGTATCTTCTACAACGAACAGAGAGATTACTTATCATGAAGAGGATTTACAGGATCCTATTTTATGCCCTAATATAGCATCCGGATTAAAAAATATTCTTACAATACAGAAATTGTTGGACAACGGATACTTAGATTCGAACTCATTACTTTTGATTGATGAGCCGGAAGTGAATCTGCATCCCGAATGGCAGGTGAAATTTGCCGAGATCCTTGTGCTTTTATATAAAGAACTTGGTATCCGGATTATATTAAATACTCATAGTCCGTACTTTATGCGGGCTATAGAGACCAAATTAGCAGAGCAGGAAGTTGCCGATATGGGAAGATATTACTTTATGAAAGAAGTATCCCATTGCAGATTCATTGCGGAGGATGTTACAGGGAAAACAGAAATCGTATACCAGACAATGTATAAGCCGTTGGAAGGACTGTAAGTGCTTATGAATATACAATATGATAAGACAAAAATAACAAGCACTTTAAAGGAAACATCCAAAGATGATTTTGACAGGAACAATGTCGTATATTTGGTGAATGATACACATGTGGCAGACAATTTTGATGAAATATCAAAACAAATAGCTGCAAGCGTACGTCTGGGAAATAAACCGAGATCCTGTGATGCATTATACCGAAGCAAGAAGTACTATAACCTGATTGAATTTAAGAATAGAAAATCCGCAGACTTGAGAAAAGATAGTATGGGAGAACTGCATGAAAAGGCTTTTGACAGCTTGTATCAACTCGCTATCTATCTAAACTATCGGGGGAATGTGGATGATCTTGCAAAGGAAAGCCGACTGATAGTAGTGTATAATGACAGCAAAGGAACGGAAGATGTCAAAACAGATATAGCAAGCAGCAAAAGCCTGGATGGAATCACACAAAAAATAAAACAGTTTTCCAAGTCGGATCATCTTGATTCTTATCCGATAAAATTTAGGCTGGAGCGTGTAAAAGGATTGCTGTATGATAAAGTAATTACGATAGATGTATCGGATTTCCCAACGGTTATGAATGCAATTTATGTGGAGTAGGAATCAAAAAGTCCTATATTATCATGGAAATGGTAATGGGACTTTTTGGCTTTATAATGAAGAGAGGGTAACATTATGAGTAACAGTCCACTGGTCAGCGTTATCACAGTATCCTTCAACAGTGAACGGACACTGGCGGCAACGATAGAATCCGTGCTGGCGCAGACCTATCACAACATGGAATATTGGATCATCGATGGTGCCAGTAAGGATCATACATTGGAGATCGCGGAATCCTACCGGGCGCAGCTGGAGGAGAAAGGGATCCGTTATCATATCCTCAGCGAGCCGGACGGCGGCATCTACGATGCCATGAATAAGGGAATCCGCAATGCCACGGGAGAGATCATTGGCATTATCAACAGTGATGACTGGTATGAGCCGGAGGCCGTGGAGACAGCGGTGGAGACGTTCCAAAAGACAGGCTGTGACCTTATGTATGCCAACATCCGCATGCACAAGGCGGACGGCAGCACCTTTGTCAAAAGAGCCAGAAGTCGTAAGTTCCAGACCTCCAGAGACTGGAACCACCCGACGACCTTCGTGAAAGCGGAATGCTATAAGAAATACCCCTTCCGTCAGCTGGGTATCCATGACGATTATGGATTCTTCCTCCAGATGCGGAAGCTGGGGAAAAAGATCGTCACCGTGGACAAGGTACTGGCCAATTTCCATATGGGCGGCGCCAGCAACCACAAGGATCTGAAAGCGGCGAAGAAACGGATCATGGACCGCTACCGCTACTGCTACCGAATCAACGGGTATAGTAGATGGTACCTGATCGAGTGTGTGGCTATTGAGGCGGCAAAGTATCTGCTGGGATAGGTGTGAAGAAAGCGGTTGACTAAATTTCGGAGAAGGAAAAATAAATGAGAATAGGAATTGATCTGCTATGGGTTCGCGTAGGAATCTGCGGCGGGACGGAAAGTTTCATTCGGAATTTGTTGGATGGGTTTACCCAATATGCTTCACAGCATGAATATGTTCTGTTTGTGGCCAGAGATAATGCGGGAAGCTTCCAACATTACACAGAGTATCGTTGTATCAAAATCCACGAGTGCCGGGTGGACAGTGCCAATCAAATAAAGAGAATCCTTTGGGAGAACCTACAGCTTGACAAAGCGGCTGTTAGCGAACGAGTAGATGTGATGCTCATTCCAGTATACAGTAAACCCACAACACATAGCAAAATTCCGTATGTAAGTGTGATAGCGGATCTCCAGGCGATTCATTATCCAAAACATTTTTCTACTATAAAAAGAATATTTTTGAGATATGCATGGGGAAAGACTTGCAGAACTTCAGACAGAATTATAGCAATTTCAGACTATGTCAAAGAAGATATTGCAACACATTATCCGGTTGCATCAGATAAACTGATAACGGTATATGTGCCTATTTTGACCCGGGAATCCGGTATTTCCTTTTCACAGATAGCGGAAAAATTCGGCCTGGAACAGGGAAAGTATTTCTACTGCGTAAGTTCCATGCTGCCGCATAAAAACCTGTCGACGGTTCTTAAAATGATGCAGTTTCGCAAACAAAGAGGCGAAACGGAAGAAAAACTCGTCCTCAGCGGAGTGGGCGGCAACGACAGTAAGATGCATGAACTGGTAGGCAAATTAGATATAGAGGAGATGTTGGTGTTTACTGGGTTTGTGTCGGATGATGAGCGCGACTGCCTGTACGAGAACTGTGATGTCTTCCTGTTCCCCAGCATTTTTGAAGGCTTTGGAATGCCGCCGATCGAAGCCATGCGTAAGGGGAAAAACGTGGTAATGACAGACCGAACCTGCCTTAGGGAAGTCACGGAAGGCAAGGCAATCTATGTAGAGGATCCGTTTAACCCCGATGAATGGAATGAAAAGCTTATGGAGGCGCAGCGAAGAGAGGGGAAAAAGGAACTATTTGAAAAATACAGTCTGGAATCTATTGTGGCGGAATACAGGAAGGTTTTGGAAAAAACAGTGCAAGACGACTAATTTGTTTGCAATATCTGTGACAGCAGTATATACTATAATAGATTTAGAATGAAATAATATAAGAGGTTTTTCATGCACAACCATCAGACAACATCTGTATATGCAGAAATATATGATATTGTAAATGAAAATATGAATCGCTCCGGTAAGGAGTTCCCGTATAACAAAAATACTTTCCTGTGTGATGTCGGATCGCATCCACAGGATATTTGTGTATCCAGATATTTACAGTTGTCCAATGAAGAATTTATGGAAGCTATGTATGTGGCAGCATTGAAGAGACTGCCGGACGACAGAACCAGAGCATTTTGGGAAACGAAATACCACTTACCATGCGAAGACTTCCAAAAGGAGGTACTTGGGTGTCTGGCCAATTCCAGTGTGGTGGCAATTAATCATATTCGGCTGATGGACAACCCGTACTTCGAGCAGAAAAGAGGATTCCGATATAAGACCCTGGGATTGTTGTATGGACTGACAGACAAATCAAACCTGCGGGAATTCGGTAAGAAACTTCCCAAACCGGTACAACAGATCATCAGAAAGGTGTTCCTATGAAAATATATATTGATGTCAGTGTGCTCACGCTGGCTACCTTTGTGACAGGCATTCAGCGAGTCACCAGGGAGATCGCCATTCGGCTGATCGAAAAGGAACAGAAGAATGTGGTACTCCTTCATTACAATGCCAGAGACAATCTATACCATAGAATTGACAATGATGCGTTCTGCCAATATTACCGATACGGCAAAGGCGTGAAAAATAAGATGATTACGAAAGAGCGCATCGAATTTTCCGACATCAAGGAAGGGGATGTATTCTTCGACTTGGATGCTGCCTGGATGTGCCGGGTGAAAAGAAGCTGGCTCTTGCCTCTTCTTAAAAACCAGGGTGTGAGAATCGTAGCACATATTTATGATATTATCTCCATCACCCATCCGCAGTACTGTCTGGAACGCGGAGTATATAATTTCATGGATTTTATCGGTGCACATCTGCAATATGCGGATGACATCATTGTTAATGCACAGGCAACGGTAGATGAACTCCGGAAGCTTACGGAGCGGTTGGAAATACCTCTGCCCACCTGCCATGTGGTACCACTGGGGGCGGATTTCGCAAAACAGGAGATCGTCATCGAGGAGCAGGTACCGAAGCATGTCGCCCAAGCAGTACAGGGCAGACCATATATTCTCATGGTAGGCACCATAGAGCCAAGAAAGAATCATAAACTTCTATTGGAGGCATATGATAAAGGCCTGAAAGAAATGGGCTATAATATCATTATGGCAGGCTATATGGGCTGGAATATGGAAGAGTTCAAACAAAGGCTTGAAAATCATCCTGATTTTGGAAGCAGAATTTTTCATTTTGAAGGTTTGGATGACAAGGCAATTGCCTACTTGTATCAACATGCGAAATTCTTGGCTTTTTGCAGCTATACGGAGGGGTTCGGACTGCCGATTATCGAGGCTATCCAACGGGGAACACCGGTGCTGGCGGCGGATGTTCCGGTATTAAGAGAAGTCGGCGGGGATTATTGCGTGTGGTTTGAACAGGATAATGCGGAAGAGTTGTGTGGGGCAGTGAAACTAAATGAAAAAGAAAGTCAATATAAGAAGATAAAGGAGAAAATTAATGATTATAATCCGTTTACATGGAGAAAATGTATAGATTTGGTTAGTGACATATTAAAGAAATAGCATGTTTATTGGAGGAACAGATGCAAAGACTGAAAAATGTTTTTTCATATAAAGAAATGATTTTTAGCATGGTGAGACGAGAACTGCGTGGGAGATATAAAGGTTCAGTGCTTGGCTTTTTGTGGACACTTATAAATCCACTTTTTCAGTTAATTATTTATACTATAGTCTTCTCGTATATTATGAGGGCTGGAAAAGATGATTATTATTTGTTTTTATTTGTAGCACTTGTCCCATGGATTTTCTTTAGTTCATCTGTTCAGGTTGGAGCAGGATGCATATGGAGCCAAAAGGGAATGATAAATAAGATATTCTTTCCCAGAGAAGTATTACCGATATCAACGGTTATTAGTCAATTGGTCAATATGTTGTTATCATTAGTGGTTGTCTTTGCGGTTCTGATTATTGCAAGAAAGCCATTAAGTATCAAAGCCCTACTGGTATTGCCAGTAATAATATTGGTGGAGACCATTTTGGCGCTGGGTATAGTATTTTTGGTTTCGGCAATTTCGGTCTTTTTTCAGGATTTGATGCAAATTCTTGGTATATTAATGATGCTATGGCAGTTTTTGACACCGGTAATGTACGAGGTTCAAGATATTCCTGAGCATATGAGGGTGTATTTTGGATTAAACCCCATGACACCTATTGTTGAAGCGTATAGAGACGTTTTATATTATGGTAAAGTTCCGCAACTGAGTAACATGATGAGCGGATTGATTTTGGGATTGGCATTACTTTTAATAGGGTGGATTGTATTTGGATGCTTAGAGAAAAAGTTTTCAGAGGTGTTATAGAGGGAAAGCATGAATAAGATTAGAGAACTGTACAAATATAGACAGATGATAATATCCAGTATAAAAAAGGATTTGGATGCCACATATCGAAGATCATTACTGGGAACTTTATGGATATTCATAAACCCTCTGCTGCAGTTATGGGTTTATAATATTGTTTTTTCTGATATATTAGAAATTACAACTGAAAATTATTACATTTTTCTTGCGTCAGCATTGATACCCTGGATTTTTTTCAGTACTTCTATTGTGGGAGGATCCAGATGTGTAATTGATGCACAGGATATGGTTAAAAAAATATATTTTCCCAGAGAAGTAATGCCGATTTCCTATGTTTCTACAGCCTTTATAACAATGGCGCTGAGTTTCTTGGCAGTGTTTATTGTGTTGATCTTTACAAAGGCTCAGATTAATGTAATGGCATTAACTGTTTTACCAATTGTAATGTTGACGGAATATATGCTTGCATTGGGAATTGCATTTATAATGTCTGCACTGACTGTGTATTTTAGGGATATGGAATTTATATTGGGCATTGTAGTTATGGCATGGCAGTTCCTGACACCTGTAATGTATCCAAAGGAATGGGTTCCGGAGGCCTTGTATCCTGTTTTGGATTTGAATCCTATGACCCCGATCGTGGATGCGTATAGAGAAATAATATATTATCAAAATATACCTAGTATCGTAATGATTTTTAAAGCATTGGGAGTGGGAATTATTGCTTTTGTAATTGGATTTATTGTGTATGGTAAATTACAAAAAGGATTTGCGGAGGAACTTTGATGAAGAATGATGTTGTTATTGAGGTAAAAGATGTTACAAAAAGTTTCAAAATATATACAGATAAGGGAAAAATGTTAAAGGAAAGAATCCTTTTTCGTAATAGAAACAGATTTGAAATGCGAAATGTCTTGAAAGGCATTTCTTTTGAAGTTAAGAGGGGAGAATCTATTGGATTAATAGGAAGTAATGGATGCGGTAAGAGTACAACTCTGAAGTTATTGTCTAAGATTATATATCCCAATAGTGGTTCTATTCAGATTGCGGGTCGAGTATCAAGCTTGATTGAGTTAGGTGCGGGATTTCATCCGGATATGAGCGGCCGAGAAAATATATTTATTAATGCAGCTATTTTCGGATTATCGAGAAAAGAGACCGAAAAACGTTTGAACAGCATAATCGAATTTTCGGAACTGGAGGAATTTATTGATAATCCGGTTAGAACATATTCATCCGGAATGTACATGCGTTTGGCATTTTCGGTTGCCATTAGTGTAGATGCAGACATCCTGTTAATTGATGAAATTTTGGCAGTAGGAGATACTAACTTTCAGGCGAAATGTTTTAATAAGCTTAGGGAGATCAAGGCAAGCGGTGTGACTATAATTATGGTTTCACATGATTCGAACATGATAGAGCGTTTTTGCGATAGGGCGATATGGCTTAATGATGGAAAAATCGTGGAACAGGGAAAAACGACTCAGGTCGTAGATGCGTACATGTCACATATGGGAGAAGTACGTTTAGAAGAACTTCAAAAGGAGGAAAGGCGTCAACAGGAGGCAGCAGAATCAGAGAAGGAAACGGATGAAGATGTGACAACTGCAGAGGAAGAAACTTTGCAGGAAACAAATCAAACAGAAAAGGCTGATACAGATGTAAAGGACGAGACGGAGAGCATAGATTTTAGTGCAAACAGATTTGGATTGAAGTATATTCAAATTACGAAGGCGGCAATTATAAATGAAAAGGGAAATGAGACTACTGTTTTAAAGAACGGAGAGGATATTACTATTCATATATTCTATAAAATTAATAAGAAACTAGAGGAGTATATTTTTGGCATAGGGTTTTATGATTTGGAAGGCAAGTGCCTTATGGGAAATAATACTTCGATTGACAGAGTGCCTGTGAAATTGACTACAGATGAAGGCTGCGTTAAGTGTCATGTAAAGAAACTGCCCTTGCTGGAGGGGAGATATGGCTTGAATGTTGCAGTTGTTGATGGAGCTGGGACTCCGATGGACTTTTATAGACAATATTGTGAATTTACAGTGTTATCGAGTGACAAGAGCACAGGAATTTTTTCTGTTGAAAGAGAATGGGAGATATAAATAAATGAATAATTTCGAGATTACTCAAAAAATAATATTTGAAAAACTTAGTAATCATAGAAGTGAAGAAATGGTGGTAGAAACAAGGCCTGGTGATTCAGCTAACGAATTAGATAAGGCGTACTATTTTTTAAATGGTATAATTGATGCTCAAAATATTACTTCTGTCAGACCGGTGGTATCAAAACGAAAGGGAATCGTTGCGAAATGCGTAATTATTATAAAGAAAATAATACGTAAACTTTTGTTCTGGTATATAGAGCCTATTTGTAAACAGCAGACAAAATATAATGAACTGTGTACACAATATTGTATACACATGTTTTACAATGCACAAAGAGAGAAAGCAAATACGGAGTTACTGATAGTGGAGGAACTGCAAAAGAGGAATTCTGAGTTAAATGATAAGATAGAGACTTTTATTAAGAAAACAGAAGAGTCACAGGCATTTATAGATGAACTTTTGGAAAAAACAGAGGAATCAAGGGAAAAAGTAGAGGAAGTACAGAAAAAAATAGAGAAATTACAAAATGAGAATGAAATACTTCGTAAAATGCTGGTTGGGTATATTCAAGATAATGCTAAACAAAGTGTTGAAATAAAAGATCTAGCAAATGAAATAAGTAATATTCAACAGAATACGGATAAGTACGAATGTATGTCAAAAGAGACAGAAAAAGTAATTTCGGATATGCAAACGATCAAACGCGAGAATGCAGACTTGTTTAAACCGTTTGACAGTGACTTCTGGAACAAAGTGTCTGTGGCACAGTCCGGAGAAGACACTATAGTGGAATATGTGCTGATGGTGTTAGGCATTAACCTTTCCGATGAGTATTATCTGGATTTGGGTGCCAACCATGCAAAGCAATTAAGCAATACTTATATGCTTTACAAAAAGGGAATGAGAGGCGTTTTGGTCGAGGCAAACCCGCAACTCATTGGAGAACTAAAGTTTTATAGATCAGAAGACGTAATTCTGAATAAATGTATTTCAAATCATTCGGATGAATCATTACAATTTTATATTATGAGCGGGGATGGTCTGTCGTGTACCAGTATGGATGCTGTAAATGAAATGATTGAAAAAAATCCTCAGTTATATATAAAGGAAACCATTACTGTAGATACAATTACAGTAAATCAGATTTTGCAAAAATATTTTTCAAAGGCTCCTATATTATTAAGCATTGATATTGAAGGACAGGAAGAAAGTATTTTACAGACGTTAGATTATAATAAATATGCGCCGCTTATTGTAATTGTTGAAAGAATTGATTATGGTACAACTATTGCAACCAGGAAAAGACAGGATTTGATCGCAGATATTATGAATCAGAACGGATATTTTGAATACGCATTTACGGGTATTAATTCAATATTTATCAACAAAAGAAGGCTGGAGGAAATTCAAAATGAGAATAGCATTTGACGCTACCGCAATATTGGGACCAATGAGTAAAAATCGTGGGATAGGTAATTATTCACTCAGCCAGTTTACTACGATGATACAATTGGACAGAGAGAACACATATTATTTCTTTAATATGTTTGAGACAGACTATAAATTGGCAAATGCGTTAGAAGATGCCTCAAATTTGAATGAACTTGCCTTGTCAGCCGGTCCCGAAGGGATTTTATTACAGAATAAGGAATTCGAGGATATTGTCGGAGAGATTATTAGAAAGTATATTAGGGAAAATGAGATAGACGTTTTTTGCATAACCAGTCCATTCGACAGTTACAATGTTATGTATAAGAAGGATTGGTTTAGCGACTGTAAAGTTGTGGCTATTATATATGACATTATTCCGTATGTTATGAAAAATCATTACCTTGCAGATAAGGTAACTTATAACTGGTATATGAGATGCATTGATATGCTAAGATGGGTAGATGAGATTCAGGTCATTTCCCAGAGTGTCAAGGATGATCTGATTTCGTACTTGAAATTTGACAGAGAAAAGATAAGTGTAATTTGGGGGGCTGTAGACAAAAGATATAAGAAAATAGAGGTGCCCGAAAACGAAAAAAAAGCCATATTAGATAAATTTAAAATCAAGGATCAATACGTCATGTGTACAGGTGGAGATGATGAAAGAAAAAATCTGGCTGGGCTCATAGAGGCATATGGCAAACTGCCGCGTGAAATAATAGATAAATACCAGCTTGTTATTGTATGTAAATTATCAGCTCCGGCAGTGGAAAGATATACTGCATTAGCAACAAAGTTTAATGTCACAAACAGAGTGGTACTGACTAATTTTGTGAGTGACAGGGAACTGTTGGTTCTGTATAATCTTGCAAAACTAATGGCATTCCCTTCTGTTTACGAGGGCTTTGGATTACCGGTTGTAGAAGCCTGGGCGTGTGGTACCCCGGTGCTTACTTCCAATAATTCCAGTCTTGTGCAAATAGCAGGAGATGCAGCTGTAATAGTGGATCCGAAAGATCTTAAGGATATTACAAGGGGATTACAGTATGCACTGACAGAATGCGATTTAACAGAATTACTTAAGCGGGGAGAGAAGAGACTACAAGACTTCCAGTGGGAAAAAGTTGCTCTGGCATCAATTGAGAGTATTAAAAAAGTTGATGTGACACAGTCAGAAGAAGAACATAATAAGAAGGAAAAAATTGCCTTTTTTTCACCGCTTCCGCCGCAACAGTCCGGAATTTCAGATTATAGTGTAGATATTCTTCGGGCATTGAAAAACTACTGTGATATAGATGTATACATTGATAAGGGATATGAACCACAGGTTGAATTGGGGGATGGAGTTACTATATATTCTTATAAGCAATTTGAGAGTCATGCAGATGAATATATAGATATCATCTATCAGGTCGGAAACTCTACATTTCATTTATACATGTATGAGTTTATAAAGAAATATCCGGGTATAGTAGTTCTGCATGATTATAACATGCATGGGGTACTGCTGCATGACTCCCTTGGGGGAGGCAAAAATAATTTTAAACAGTATAGAACATATTTACTTGAGGATTATCCGGAAAATCAGGTGTCCGAATATCTGGATGCTTTACAGAATGGTCAATGCGGTTATAGAATGAGAGAATGGGAACTCAATGGTATTGTGACCAATTATGCCAGAAAGATAATAGTTCATAGTTTAGATGCAAAAGAAAAACTTTTGCAGAGAGATATTGCGCGGGATGTCAGACAAATATGGAGTTTTGTCAATTTAGAAAAAACACTTACGCAAGATCAACGGATGGATTTAAAAGAGGGCAAGGGATACAGGAAAGAGGAGATCCTTGTTGCTGCATTCGGACATATTCATGAAACAAAACGTGCAATTCCTATATTAAATGCCATGGGAAAATTAGTAAAAGAATATCATAACGTAAAAATGGTGTTTGTTGGGAAACTTGCGGACGAATTAAAAAATGAGTTTTATGAGGTTGTAAATAGAGAAGGATTACAGGAGTATGTAAAAGTAACCGGATATACATCCTTACAGGAATTTGAAGAATATATTTCGGCAACAGATATATGTTTGAACTTGAGATATCCTTATAATGGAGAGACCAGTGCCAGTTTGGTTCGCAATTTGGCGAAAGGAAATATTGTTATAACAAATCAGATCGGAAGCTTTGCGGAAATTCCGGACGATGTGTGTATTAAGATTAGGAATGTAGCTGACATGACACAGGAGGAAGAAGTAGATGAAATATATCATGCGATCCAAAAGTGTATAGACGATCCTGATGAATGCGAGAAGATCCGTGATAAGGCGGAAAAGTTTGCAAGTAAGAATCTGGATGTTAAAAAAGCAGCACAGGACTATTATGACTTCATGAAGCAGCCTAACAGCCAGACCATAACGGAAGAGACGTTGACCAAGTTAGCAAATTGTTTATCTCAAAAAGAAGCAGATATAGATGGATTACTGGGTATTTCAAAAACACTTACATGGTTAAAGGAAAAGTGCGAGGATTAGCTTTAGAAAAAGCAAGTCCCTTTATTCCGTGCTTTTCACTTTACAAGTACTTTCATTTCGTATATTCTATAGAAGAAATATGGAAAAACTTATGAGGACGATGGTGATGAAAAAAGATGGCAAAAATCTTAGTATAGAACTAATGAGGTACTTGATGATAATTGCAGTGGCAGTACTTCATTTTGGAGAGGATTTTGTCGGAGATATGCGGATTTTCTTGGGTGGAGGAGCACTTGGTGTTGACTTTTTCTTTTTGATAGGTGGGTTTTATTTAGCACATCACTATTATAAGCATAAAAGTTCAGAATCACCGGTTGTTCAGACGAATAAGTATTTTATTGGAAGATTAAGAAGACTATATCCGGCATACTTGATTTCATTAGGAGCCATATTAGCCATATATTGGAGCGAGAATTATTTTTCCATGCAATGGCTTGGGAAGCATTTGTGGGAAACTAAGTGGCAATATGTTTTTCTTCATTTCCTGTGTCCTAATGTAGGATACGATCTGAGAAGCATGTGGTACATGTCATCATTTGTGTTTGTCATGTATATAGTTTATTTTCTGCTTTCATATAATGAAAGACTGATGATGGGAGTCTTTCCGATTGCCTCGATTATAATTTTAACGCACATATATGCTACCTATGGAACAATATGTATTCAAGGCGCATGGGAGGGATGGCTATATGGAGGCACTCTTAGAGGCTTTGCAGAGATGACTTTGGGAGCATTTATATATGGAAATGTTAAATATTGCAAGGATGAGGGAGTACATATAAAGAAAAGTACTTATAGAATTTTAGCAACAATAGTGAAATGGCTTGCGATGATATTAATTCTTTTTCTTATGAGAATATATGCAGTTGATACAAATGATTTTGTTAAGTTGTTTTTAATTGTATTATTTATACGCTTATCTTATTGCAATTGCTACGAGTGCAACTCGAAATCAGTTAATGCAGTTATATCATGGTTGGGATCAATAAATTATTGGATTTTTTGCTTGCACTTGGTTATCAGCCATTTAATAGTAAAGTATTTGCATTATATAGATTATAGGGTCGCGTTGGTAATTTATTTGATTGGGATAACGGCTATAGCTTCGCTTTGTCAATGCATAGAAAACTATATACATTTTAAAAGAATGGAGAAATCAAGATGAGGTTTTCAATAATAGTGCCTTGTTATAATGAAAAAGAAAATATAGATAATCTTATAAAACGGCTGCAAACGTTGCAGGAAAAATACGATCTTGAATATATCTTAGTAGAAAATGGTTCTGGGGACGGAAGCAAAGCATACTTTCAAAATTGTGTAGAAGGAAAGTATCCTAATATTAAAGTGGTATATGTTGCTAAAAATCAAGGCTATGGATATGGACTGCAGCAGGGAATGAAGAATGCTTCAGGTGATTATATAGGGTGGATACATGCGGATCTTCAGATGCCACCGGAAGAGTTGGTTCAATTCTTTGAGGAATTGAATAAACACGAAACCGACGAAAAATTGTTCCTTAAGGGAAGGAGAACTAACCGATCATTTTTTGATACTTTCTTTACAAACGGACAATCTGTTTTTAACAGTTGTCTTTTTGGCGCAAAAATATACGACGTTGGAGCGATACCGGTTATATTCAGCAGATCTTTATTAGATGAAGTGCCGATTGATGATATGGCCAATGATTTTTCGATTGAGTTATATGTATATAAGGAAGCTGTCAGATTGGGATATAAGGTCATTCGATTTAAAGTGGTTCTTTTAAAACGAGAAACAGGAAAATCTTCATGGAATCATGGATTTAAATCAAAAATCAGACAAAGTAAAGTGATTTTTAAAGATAGCTTAAAAATAAAGAGAGGAGAAAAAGTAGAATGAAAGTATTAATTACAGGTGCAGCAGGATTTATAGGTTCGCAGTTAGCACATAGATTGTGGAAGGATGGAGCAGAACTGCTCTTAATTGACAACTTTTCTTTTGGTCATGAAGATAATCTGATTTTTGAGGATCATGATTTTAGAAATGAAATTATTAAAATGGACATTAGAGATAAAGAAGGCATAAAATCCTTACTAGAGAGTGGAGATGTTGACTACATATATAACATTGCCGGTATTGCCCCGTTGCCTGATTGCCAGCTGAATCCTACAGAAGCAATTGATGTTAACCTTAATGGATTTGTCAATTTGTTGGAAAATGGGCGGCTGTATGGTGTGAAGAAGGTTATTCAGGCAAGTACAAATGCAATGTATGAAAATGAAACAGAGTTTCCGACGGTGGAAAGTAAGTTTAATCCACCGACTTTGATTTATCCCAATACTAAATTTGCGGCAGAAAGATTTGCACAGTCCTTTTGTGATACATATGGGATGAATGTTACTTGTCTGAGATTTTCAAATGTATATGGTCCTCATGTAGATTGCTTGAGAAAGCAACCCCCATTTGTGGCATATATGGTTAGAGAATTGTATTATGGAAGGACGCCCGTTTTTCATTCTACGGGAGAACAGAGGAGAGATTATGTATATGTGGATGATTTGATTGAACTGGCCATAGCCGTACAGAATTCAGAAGGATTTGATGCTGTGAATGTTTCAACCAATCAGAACTATTCAGTAAATGAGATGTATCAACTTGCACAGGATATTATGGGAAAAAATATAAAGGCGGATTATGCAAGTGATGCACACTATTGGGAGAAGTATCCGGGATTATTTGAAGGAAAATATCCTATTAAAGAAAGCATATTGAATCACGAGATCAATAAATATTCTCTGTGTGATAATTCCTATGCAAAGGAAAAATACGGATGGGTTCCCAAGATTTCTATGAAAGAAGGATTAAGCAGACTAATTGATGCCGAATGTAAGATGTTAGCATCTTTGGAGGATAAGAATGAATAAAAAAATACATCTCATTATGCCGATGGGTGGAAGAGGATCCAGATTCAGTAAAGAAGGCTTTGATTTTCCTAAACCATTAATAAAAATATATGACAAACCATTTTTCTATTGGGCAACCAGATCAATTGAAAAATTTGTGGAACTGGAATCGTTGGACTTTATCATTCTTCAGGAGCATATAGATAAGTACCACATTGATCAGGAAATTTTGTCTATATTTCCGAATGCCGGACTTCATATATTACAGGATGTTACTGAAGGTGCAGTAATCACCTGCCTTAAGGGGATTGAGGGGGTTACGGATGATCTTCCTGTTTTATTTAATGATTGTGATCATCTTTTTAAGAGCACCGAGTTCAATGAGTTTTGCGAGAAAAATTTTGATGAAACATTGGATGGAATATTATTAACTTTCACATCCAACGAGAACAAGTATAGTTTTGTTGGTAAGGATGATAAGGGAAATGTAACCAGAACTGTTGAAAAAGAAGTTATCAGTAATGAGGCTATTTGCGGTTGCTATTATTTTAAAAATAAGAATATTTTTTCCTCGGCATCTGAGAAATATTTAAAGGCCTGTAACTATGCTGAATATTTTATGAGTGGCGTTTATAATGTGATGCTTGAGGAAAAGAAGACTGTTAAAAGTATGAAGACTGATTATCATGTTTCTTTTGGAGTACCGGATGAATATGAAGAAGCAAAGAAAGATCAGCATTACAGGGAGCTTATGTGATGACAACAATTTTTTTTATCGCTGCTATTGTGTGTGTGGTAATAGGTCATATATTCAAAATAAAGCGATGGGGACTTTTTATATCTGTATATGAAGACCCAGATGAAGCAAACTTATTAAATGCTATGACAGTAGGGCATGCAGTGAATGCAGTTCTTCCGTTTAGAATTGGAGATATTTTCCGCGTAGGCTGGGCAGGAAGAAAGATGAAAAACGGATATTCACTGGCTCTGGCAACAGTTATAGCGGATTTGTATGTTGATCTACTGACAGTTGGGATAATGTTTTTTGGGTTATCACTTATCGGAAAAGGAGGAGATGATTTATTAAGAGTTGCCCGCATTTATGGAACAATTTTTGTGATCATTATTCCTTTGACGGCTGTATGTTTCGCGCTCAGAAAATATATTAAGAAAATAATATCTTTGATTGCGGGAATCTTTAATGAAAATATTGAATTTAGAATCCTGTATGTCAGCTACTTATGTATTGCATCTGTTAAGGATATTATAACCAAAATTGATAAGATTAAATTCTGCTTGTTTTCTGTTGGAATATGGTCCGGCTATGTAGCTTCTTATGCTTTTTTTGCAGAAGTATTACAAGGCCTAGGGTTTGACTATTCTACTTCAGAAGTATTTAAAATGCTCTTTTCAAAATTTAATATTTATAATTCTGATGTTGAAACCATACCCATATGGGCTGTATACATTTTACTGCCTCTTATGATTTGCTGGCTTATTTCTCTCATTTTGCAGAAAATTTCCAAACCGGCGATTTATGTGAAAAAAGTTCTGCCGCAAATGAGTCGGGCTGACAGATTGGCTTTTTTAAAAACATATTATGAGGAGGAAAACAGAGAACATATTCAGGCGTATCTGGATTTAAACAGGGATGTAACGATTGTAGAAGATAATTCTGCCGGATCAAATGCATCAACTGTCCTTGCCATGAAAGCGGATGGGAAACTTTACTATAGAAAATACGCATTTGACGAAGATGGAGAAAAACTCCAGGAGCAGATTGACTGGATAAAAAAACATCAATCAGATATACCACTGCCGGTCATTGTTGAAGAGAAAAAAGGAAAGAATTATGTGACCTATGACATGCATAGTTATAGTAGCACCATTGGCCTATTTCGATGTATTCATACCATGCCGGTTGAATATAGTTGGGGGATTATAAGATTAGCACTTGACGAAATCGGCTCAGGTCTTCATAGTAAAAATTCAAGAGCAGCTGAAGAAACAACGATAGAAAAATACATTCAAACCAAGGTTTCCAAAAATCTTGGTATTATTCTTCAAAATAATAAGTATATTGCGAAACTTGAGCAGAATTCAGAAATCAAGGTTAACGGAGTTCCGTTCCGGACAATTGGCTTCTATAAGGACATGCTTAGTGAAGGTCATATGCAGGAAATCTTCAAAAATGATAAATATTCGGATATTCACGGCGACTTAACGATTGAGAATATTGTTTGCCTTTTGGATAATTCAGAAATTAATCCGGAGGAATTTGAAGGTAAATGTTTGCCCAGGACATATTATTTCATTGACCCTAATACCGGGAATGTGCATGATTCACCATTTTTGGATTATGCGAAATTGCTTCAATCATTGCATGGTAATTATGAATTCCTGATGATGGTTAAAGAAGTAGTTATTAATAAAGATAGTGTCAATTATAGCATGATGAAATCAGAGGCCTATGGAGAAATTTACAGTAGATATAAAAAATACCTGATGGAAAGATTTTCAAGAGAAGAGGTTCTTAGTATCTATTATCATGAGATTATTCATTGGCTTCGATTGATGCCATATAAAATCAGAAAAAATGAAAAGCTGGCGGTAGTTTTCTATACGGGTCTATTGATTGTACTGAATGATGTGTGGGAGTTCGAACATGAACAAAAATAAATTGGCCATATTTGATATGGACGGAACACTTTTTGATACAAAGAATGTTAATTATCAAGCATATAGTAAAGCTTTGAAATTGTGTGGATTTGAAGAATGCATAGATTATGAATACTATTGTGACTTTTGCAACGGCAATAATTATAAAGTGTTTTTGCCTCAAATTATTGAAAATTTGTCTGAAGAAAAGATGAAAGAGATTCATGATAAGAAAAAGGAACTTTATGCAGATTCATTAGTTTACGCAAGAAAAAACATTCATTTGTTTAATATAATTGAACTTATAAAAAAAGAGTATGTCATAGCGCTGGTGACAACGGCATCATTAAAGAATGTAACAGACATATTGAAAAAATTTATGGTAACAGAAAAATTTGATTTGATTGTTACACAAGAAGATGTAAGAAAAACAAAGCCGGATCCGGAGTGCTTTCATTTAGCAATGTTGAAAGCTGGAATTGACAAAGAAAATACTATCATATTTGAAGATTCAGAGACCGGACTGGAAGCAGCAAAGGCATCCGGGGCACAGTATGTACAAGTGTACGGGTATAATTAATGAGGGCATAGTTTTGCGGAATACATTAAAAAAAATTTTTTTGGATAAGTCGATAATTAAATTTTTAATAGTAGGCGGATGTTGTACTCTAATTGATTTTGTTATATACATGACTGTAGTAGACTATCTTGGAGCTGTCATAGGAAAAGCAGTATCTATGATATGTTCTATGATAGTCAACTATTTTCTGAACAAGTTTTGGAGTTTTTCGGCAAGGGAGAGTAAAAAGGGCAAAGAACTTCTCAGATATTCAGCATCACAGGTGTGTAATATTGCTATTAATGTTTCCGTGAATGCAATGATTTTGAAGGTAAGCGGAATAAAAATACTTGCCTATATATTGGCAACGGGAATTGCCATGGTAGCAAATTATTTATTGCAAAGATTTTGGGTATTCAGAAAGGAAAAAAACTATTATGAAGGATAATTTTCATACGAGTAAGCGAATAGATGTATTAATTGTAACGATTATCTTTATAGTAGGTGCTTTTTTTTACTATGCAATTCCAGGAAATTTTGACGAGATAAGTTCAGATTTGGCTTATTATGCGATTGCAGGAAAAGACATTATGTCAGGTAATTTTTTACTTGATGGATGGTATGGAGCTACAAATACATTTTATTTTTTGGCATTAATATATGGAATATTTGGAAGAATTTTAGGTTACAATATACATTTAATTTATTTAATACCAGCATTGGAATGGGGGATATTCATTGCGGCAGTGACTGGAATAATATTGAAATATAATAAACAGCTTGGATTAAAAAAATATTTTTCGATATTAGTCGTTTTGGCAATGTGCCTTTCTTGCTGTTATGTATATCAGGACTACAAGACCTTTGGCGGAGTACATTTGGATGTGCTTTTGCTAAGCTTACCTTTTATATTATGTTTAACGGATAGTATGGAGAAGGAAAATATAAAATGGGGTTGGAGGATAATTGCAGCGATTATTGGTATGCTTTTGGCAATTTTCTCGGATGCGTTGTCATTATATTTTATAATATTTCCCCTGCTTTTGTTTTATATTTTCAAACTTTGCTGGAGAGGAACACAGAATAAAAAAGCTATTGCATTTAACCTTGGATTGACTGTTGGAGTTGTTGTACTAGAAAAATGTTTGCAGATGATAGCACAAAGAATAGGAGCAATTCAGCTTGCGTGGAGTGCAGATAGTATAACATTTGTTTCAAAAGAAGAATTTTTTGACAGGATAGCATATTTTATAGAAGAAATTTTATATATTTTTAATGCGGATATTTTTTCCAAAGAAATTAGTATTGATAATATTTTTTGCTTTATTAATTTATTACTTTTACTTATTACTATTGGAGGAATAGTGGCAGATTTTCAAGAACTGATGAAAAAAAATTTAAATCAGCTCTTACTAATAATAATCGTAGTCCAGAGTGGCATATTTCTATTTACGAATTATTTGGTTCTTTCGGAAGGGGCAGAATATTCCACAAGAGTTATGTACTTTTTATTTGCGTCCTATTTAATTCTTGTGGGGCAGGTAGACTGGGAGAAACTGATTAAAAAATTAAATATAAGTATACCGCAAAAATGGATTGCTATTTCTACTATAGCGTTTGTTATAGTGACTATAGGATTGAACATTGCAAATATGAACGTAAATAAGGAAAATGAGGAAAAAAAGGATGATTCGTGGGGGAGAGTAGTTGAAGTATTGGAGAGTAATAATTTAAAACAGGGATATGGAACATTTTGGCTGGCTAATATTACAACGTTAGCATCAGGATGCAACATATATGTGAATCCTGTGGGTAACTGGATTGATCTTACAAAATTTAAATGGCTGTCATTTGATACCAGCAGATGGGATTATGCAAATTTTGTATTACTTGATAATAGTTCCTGGGATAATATAACTCGTGATACAATAGTGGATGCTATTGGAGAACCAAATAGGGAAATTATCGTAGATGGAACAGAGGTTCGAGTAATGATCTATGATAAAAATATTATGCCCTATATAAATGATTCCGGAGCTGAAAACCAAGTCGATGCTTGGTGGGACATCGTAGATGCCGACAATGGTATAAAAGAGATAAAAGTTAATGACCGACATTTCTCCTCTTGGTTCGAGGCAGACGAGAGTGGTAAATTTACATCCACTGATGAGGGTATGTTGATATATGGACCTTGGAAAAAAATGGGTGTCGGTGTATATGACATTACATTTTATTATTCTCTTGAAGGCGAAACGAATTCGGATAATAGTGTATTAGGTTGGGCAGATAGCTTTTCTGTATCTGGAGGAATAGAAAATAAAAAAGAGGATCTTATATCAGGCACTGGAAGTGTGACACTCAAAAATGTAAAAGTTCGGAAAGAGTGTGATGATGTGGAATTAAGAATGTATACGACGGTAGCAGGATTGACAGTTGATAGGATTGAAATAAAGAGACAATAGAGTTGTACAAGTTGTACAGTCTCCATTTGATATAGGCCTACAGGAAGGAAAATCGGGTAACTAAACGATCAGATTAAAGAAATGAAGAGAAAAATTAGTGTAGTTTTAGTCCTTTTTTTATTGTTGGAGCAGGTAAATTATGTTCACGCACAGGAAGCAAACGGCAATTTTGATACCGTTGCAATTGAACATCAAACAGAGGACACTGAACAGGATAATGTTAGTGACATCACAGATGATATTTTAAATGCTAGTGATGAAATGGGAGGATCTGCAGATAAAAGTGTATCTGACGGGAATGCTGATTATGATGAAATGCAAAATTCCCGGGCACTAAAATATGCGGAGATCAGTGACAACATGATTGGCGGTTATATTTCAAGTGAATTGGATTACAATACACCTGTATATGACAATGGAATTAGTTTATATGCAAATATTCCGTCATCATTTCAAAATGAAATTGCTGACTATCCTGATAATCGAGACCAGACACCTTATGGTACATGTTGGGCCTTTTCAGCGATTGGATTAGCTGAATTTGACCTGATCAACAAGGGAATAGCAAATTCTGCAATTGATTTGAGTGAATTACAACTGGTTTATTATAATTTCAATTCTGTTTTGGATCCGTTAGGTGGAACTGAGGGGGATCAGTCTAAATTTTATAATAGCAATAATTACAATTTCCTGAATTATGGGGGAAACTATGAATTCGCAACCAGACGTTTGGCTCAATGGAGTGGTGTTGTAAGTGAGAGTGATGTACCTTATAATCAGGCATATAATGTGTCTAATAATGGTTTGGCGGATGAGTATGCATATAGTCACAACAAGTTTTTGTTAAATAATGCATATATCATAAACATAAAAGAAAATACAGATGATGTAAAATTAAGTATAATGGAGCATGGGGCTGCTGGTGTTATGTATCTTCATAACAGTCAGGCTTTGCTTTGGAATAGTGAGAAACAGTTATGGACATACTATGATACAGATTACAGTGGTGGTGGACATGCTGTTATGGTAGTAGGGTGGAATGATGATTTTTCCAAAGACAATTTTCCTGGTACAAGTAAACCATCAAGTGACGGTGCGTGGTTGATTAGAAACAGTTGGGGAACCTATGTGAATTATTTTTGGATGTCATATGAATCAGCATCACTTTCTACTTCAGCATGGGTATTAGATTTTGAAAATGTAGACAATTATGATAATAATTATCAATTAGATGGTGGACTTAATACATATTATGATTCCTATTATACAAAGGCGGCAAATGTATTTAAGGTTCAGAACAGTGATGGAGTGAAGTCTGAGACACTAAAGTCTGTACAGTTATCATTTACGCATAAGGTAGACATTGCATATACGATAGAGGTTTATACAAATTTAAAAAGTAAGAGTGATCCATTAAGTGGGGAGAAGCAGGAGCAGGCAACAACAGTAGGGCAGACAGCATATGCAGGTATTTATACGATAGAACTTGATGATTCTGTTACGCTTGAGCCGGGAACATATTTTTCGGTAGTTGTATCAGTTGATAAAAATGGTATTGACTATGAACAAGGAATAAATTATGCAGATGGGGATGATACTGTTTGGGAATGCCCGGCGGTTTCCCATAATGATAGTTTTTACTCTTCAAACGGCAAAAATTATTATGCGTGGCCATTTGGAAATTATTGCATAAAAGCTTTAACATCAAATGATAAAGGCATTACTATGGATGAGTTGGCCGAAGAACATAAGGATGACATAGAAGACGGAACCTATCTGATCAAGTCTACGGTAGACAGCGGATATGTTATGGATGTTTATAATAGTTCGCAAAGCAACGAGGCAAATGTTCAGATACATTCCGAAAGCGGAGTGTCATCACAGAAATGGACGATCAGTCATGATTCCAAGGGATATGTGACGATAACGAATGCAGGAAGCAATAAAGTGTTGGACGTATTCGGAGGAGGTACACAAAACGGAACGAATATCCAACAGTTTGTATCCAATGGAAGTAGAGCCCAGAAGTGGGTAGTGATAAAACAGGATGATGGAAGCTATGAGATCGTGACAGCACTTGATAGAAATAAGTGCATAGATCTGGACGGAGCCCAGACAATCAACGGAGCAAATATCCAATTATTTGTGGTAAACGGGTCTCCGGCACAGAGGTGGATCATTTCTAAGAAAAGTACGATGGATGAGCTGGCCGAAGAACATAAGGATGACATAGAAGACGGAACCTATCTGATCAAGTCCATAGTGGATAGTGGGTATGTTATGGATGTTTATAATAGTTCACAAAGCAACGAGGCAAATGTTCAGATACATTCCGAAAGCGGAGTGTCATCACAGAAATGGATAATCAGTCATGATTCCAAGGGATATGTGACGATAACGAATGCAGGAAGCAATAAAGTGTTGGACGTATTCGGAGGAGGTACACAAAACGGAACGAATATCCAACAGTTTGTATCCAATGGAAGTAGAGCCCAGAAGTGGGTAGTGATAAAACAGGATGATGGAAGCTATGAGATCGTGACAGCACTTGATAGAAATAAGTGCATAGATCTGGACGGAGCCCAGACAATCAACGGAGCAAATATCCAATTATTTGTGGTAAACGGGTCTCCGGCACAGAGGTGGATCATTTCTAAGAAAAGTACGATGGATGAGCTGGCCGAAGAACATAAGGATGACATAGAAGACGGAACCTATCTGATCAAGTCCATAGTGGATAGTGGGTATGTTATGGATGTTTATAATAGTTCACAAAGCAACGAGGCAAATGTTCAGATACATTCCGAAAGCGGAGTGTCATCACAGAAATGGACGATCAGTCATGATTCCAAGGGATATGTGACGATAACGAATGCAGGAAGCAATAAAGTGTTGGACGTATTCGGAGGAGGTACACAAAACGGAACGAATATCCAACAGTTTGTATCCAATGGAAGTAGAGCCCAGAAGTGGGTAGTGATAAAACAGGATGATGGAAGCTATGAGATCGTGACAGCACTTGATAGAAATAAGTGCATAGATCTGGACGGAGCCCAGACAATCAACGGAGCAAATATCCAATTATTTGTGGTAAACGGGTCTCCGGCACAGAGGTGGATCATTTCTAAGAAAAGTACGATGGATGAGCTGGCCGAAGAACATAAGGATGACATAGAAGACGGAACCTATCTGATCAAGTCCATAGTGGATAGTGGGTATGTTATGGATGTTTATAATAGTTCACAAAGCAACGAGGCAAATGTTCAGATACATTCCGAAAGCGGAGTGTCATCACAGAAATGGATAATCAGTCATGATTCCAAGGGATATGTGACGATAACGAATGCAGGAAGCAATAAAGTGTTGGATGTATTCGGGGGACGCACGCAAAACGGAACGAATATTCAACAGTTTATGTCGAATGGAAGTAGAGCCCAGAAGTGGATAATAAAAAAACAAACTGATGGAAGTTATGAGATTGTAACAGCGCTCGATAGAAATAAGTGCATAGATCTGGATGGTGCCCAGACGGTCAACGGAGCAAATATCCAATTATTTGTGGCAAATGGATCACAGGCGCAGAGGTGGATATTATTAAAGAAATAGAAAGTGGCGGGAGTGTTTTGAGAGAGGAATACAAGTGATGAAGGTTGGTGATAAAGAACGCATAAGATCCGTTGATGGACTGAGAGGAATTGCAGCATGCATAGTTGCTTTTTGTTGGCATTATCAGCACTTTACCATGATATCACCTTTTAAGAAAATACTTCAATTGTCATATGATTACGGATGGCTGATGGTAGAATTGTTTTTCATTATTTCGGGTTTTATGATGGCATATTGCTACCAGGAAACGATAATTAAGAGGGAATTGGCGTTTGCAGATTATATTATCCGTAGAGTTCGACATTTATGGCCATTGTCCTTTGTAACATTATGTGTTGTAACAATCGAAGGAATAATGTATGGATGGCTGGAACAGAGCACTTTTGTATATGGTAACTTTGATGTGTATCATTGGTTTTTGAATTTTTTTCTTATACAAACAGGCATTACTGATAATGTGTTTACGTTTAACGGCCCAGCATGGTCCATTTCTGTGGAAATGGTTCTATATGCTTTATTCTATGTATGCACCTACAATAATAAACAATCTACAAAAAGAAGGATGCTATATACAACATTATTGTTAGGCGGAATAATTGTATTTAAGGCAGGCTGTAATTTCCCAATTCTTAATGGTGCCATTGCCAGGGGGATCATAGGATTCCTTGTGGGGGTATTATTTTATGAAATTTGGGAAAAACATAGAGAAAGAATGAAACAAATAGGCTACATACCACTGCTTGTGCTGCTCGGAATATATATTGTTACAAGGATTAATGGGTATGCGTGGCTAGGTGATATTCAAATGCTGTTTCTGTTGTTTTTAGCCCCGATGATCATATGGTGTACTATAGAATGTCAAGGGTTCAGAAAAATAATGGAAAGTTATCCGTTACTTTTGTTAGGAAGATGGTCGTTGCATATATATATGTGGCATTATCCTGTACAGTATTTTATAAAAATAATGGATACACTATTGAAGCTGAATTTGAACTATGGAACACATATCATATGGATTATATATGTGAGTGGAACACTTATGATTTCAGCACTCTCCTGTTATGTAGGAGAGAAAATAAAAGATAAATGGTATATAATCAATGATGTCATTAAGAATTAGGCGATTTTAGGCGTGTGTCTTGAAATCTTTAGGCATATGCTGTATACTAATAACATCTGTAGCTAGATAATAATTACCTTTAAGAGATGAAAAATCTTAAAGATATAAGAAAGGAATTATATAATGAAAAAAGCACTTATTACAGGAATTACAGGACAGGATGGATCTTATTTGGCAGAGTTTCTGTTAGAGAAGGGATATGAAGTACACGGTATTACCCGTCGTGCCTCTATTTCCAATACTGCAAGAATTGATCATCTGATTGAGAAGCACGCAATCACATTACATGATGGAGATTTGTCTGATACATCTTCCATTACGAATATTATTGCAAAGGTACGTCCGGACGAGATTTACAATCTGGCAGCCCAGTCTCATGTACAGGTATCTTTCGATGTACCCGAGTACTCTGGAGATGTGGATGCTATCGGCGTATTGAGAATTCTGGAGGCTGTCAGAATCCTGGGACTTGCTAAGCAGACCAAGATTTATCAGGCATCTACTTCTGAACTGTACGGTAAGGTAGAGGAAGTACCCCAGCGTGAGACTACTCCTTTCCATCCTTACAGCCCGTATGCAGTAGCGAAGCAGTACGGCTTCTGGATCATCAAGGAATATCGTGAAGCTTATGGCATGTTCGCTGTAAATGGTATCTTATTTAACCATGAGTCAGAGAGACGTGGTGAGAACTTTGTTACCAGAAAGATTACTCTGGCAGCAGGACGTATTGCAGAAGGATTACAGGATCATCTGGAACTGGGCAATATGGATTCTCTTCGTGACTGGGGTTATGCCAAGGACTATGTAGAGTGTATGTGGATGATCTTACAGCATGATACACCGGAAGATTTCGTTATTGCAACCGGTGAGCAGCATACAGTAAGAGACTTTACCGAGCGTGCATTCAAGGCAAATGGTATCGATATCCGTTGGGAAGGTACCGGCGTAGATGAGAAGGGATATGACAAGGCTACCGGCAAAATGGTAGTATGTGTAAATCCTGAATGGTTCCGTCCTACCGATGTGGACAATCTGTGGGGTGATCCTACCAAGGCTAAGACGGTACTTGGATGGAATCCTCAGAAGACGACTTATGCGGAACTGGTAGAGATCATGGCAAAACATGACAGAGCGCGTGCTAAGCAGGAAAAGGCAATGAAGGCTGCACAGCAGTAAGAGAGCAACTGCATAAGTGATGAATAAGAAAAGGGATTCTGTATGGGGAATCCCTTTTTCGGTAAGAGGGTAAAAGATGAAAAAAGGATTAGTAATAGGTGCTGCAGGTTTTGTAGGAAAATACTTAATCAATGAGATGGTAGCGAATGATATAGAAGCATATGCTACCAAACTGCCTCATGAAGTACTGGAAGAGGTTCCGGCGAAGGTGTACGATCTGGATATTATGGATAAGGATGCAATTGTTGCTCTGCTTTTTGAAGTACGGCCGGATTATATTTTTCATTTAGCAGCGCAAAGTTCTGTGGGACTTGCCTGGAAAAAGCCGGGATTGACGGTAGATGTCAATATTAAGGGAAGCCTGAATGTAATGGACGCGATTCGCGAGTTGTATTACAAGCCGAGAGTACTGCTTATTGGTTCCGGAGAAGAATACGGCCATATTCAGCCGGGAGAGACCCCGATTGTAGAGACGAATCTGCTTCGGCCCGGTAATATTTATGCAGCGACGAAGGCTTGTCAGAATATGATCGGAAGCATTTATTCCAAGGCATATGATATGGAACTTATGATGGTAAGGGCATTTAACCATATTGGTCCGGGACAGGCTCCGATGTTTGTAGTGTCTGATTTCTGTAAACAGGTGGCTGAGATTGAAAAGGGATTGCGTGAGCCGGTGATGAAGGTGGGCAATCTTGCTGCAAAGAGAGACTTCACGGATGTGCGGGATGTGGTAAAGGCATATGTAAAGTTGGTGCAGACCGGAGTTCCGGGAGAAACCTACAATATAGGCAGTGGTAATGCCCGGGAGATTCGTGCCATTCTGGATCTGATTATTTCAATGTCCGATGCTGCGATTCAGGTGGAGACAGATCCTAATAAACTTCGCCCGGTAGATGTACCGATCATTGAGGCGGATATTTCCAAGATTAATGCGCTAACAGGGTGGAAACCGGAGATCTCTATTGAGCAGACGATTCGTGAGACATTGGATTATTGGCGTGCACATTTGTAGGAGGATGGAATTATGATTAAGCGAGAAAGTTTATTTTCTACAGGAGGAATGTCACAGTCGGATCGCTGCCTGCATACGCCGGGATCCTTTGCCAAAGAGAACCTGTTGTATGTTCAGGAGGTCGGCAATCTGAGAAGCCTGAAGCCGCACCGATGTGTTCGTGAAAACCTAGATTCATTTCTTTTTCTGATTGTACTGGATGGAAAAGGAAGCCTGGATGTAAAGGGAAAGCATTATCAGGTACAGAAGGGAAGCTGTGCACTGATCGACTGTATGGAGCATTTTGAACATATCAGTGATGAACAGGATGCATGGAAACTTGCATGGGTACATTTTAACGGAAGATCTGCAAGAGGCTATTATGAACTGTTCATGCGGTATAATAAGGATGAAAATGTATTTGAGGTAAAGGATGTCCAGAAATGGGAAGACCTGTTGAAAGAATTATTAGATAAGCAAAAAGAGCGTAATTTGCAGTCCGAATTATACTGTGCGGAATTGATACAGCATTTGCTGAACATGATCATAGAGAATGTGGCGGATCTGGACACTGTAGCCAGTGAGGAAGAGAAAGCAATGGCCAATGAGCTTCGCGAGCAGGTAAATGCGCAGTACGCCGATGCAAGGGTACTGGAGGAACTGGAAGAATCCTTTGGTGGGAATATAACGGAACTCAGTGACAAATTCAGAAGGCATTTTGGAATCAGTCTGGAAGAATATATTAGTAATCGCCGTTTCAATGCAGCAAAAGAATTATTACGTTTCAGTATTAAACCGGTGGATGAGGTAGTAACGGAATCCGGAATCGGAGATCTGATTGCTATGCAGAAGATGTTCCGGGATAATGAAGGAATGTCTGCGGAAGAATATCGGGCGAAATGGGCAGCTTGGATTAGAAATTAGAAGTGGCAATAACGAATAAGAGAGAAAGAGAGAAGACAAATGAACATTATTTTGCTTTCAGGTGGTTCAGGACAGAGACTTTGGCCTTTGTCTAATAATGTGAGATCCAAACAGTTTATTAAGGTATTACAGGGCAAAGATGGACAGATGGAGTCCATGGTACAGCGCGTGTATCGCCAAATCACCACAGTAGATGCGGATGCACAGGTCACGATTGCTACCGGCAAAAAGCAGGTAAGTATGATTCTGAATCAGTTAGAGAATAAGGTAAATGTATGTGTGGAACCGGAACGTAGAGATACTTTTCCTGCTATCTGCTTAGCAGCGGCTTACCTTCATGATGTGAAGAATGTGGCTGAGACAGAGCCGGTGATTGTATGCCCGGTAGATCCTTATGTTGAAGAGTCTTATTTTGAAGCGCTTAAGAGATTGTCTGAACTGGCTGGGGAAGGCAAGGCCAACATGAGCCTGCTCGGAATCGAACCGACCTATCCCAGTGAGAAGTACGGTTACATTATTCCGGAATCAAAAGATGAGGTAAGTGCGGTAAGCACCTTCAAGGAAAAGCCGGATGAAGAGACCGCAAAGAAATATCTGGAGCAGGGTGCCCTGTGGAACGGAGGGGTTTTTGCGTTCAAATTGAGTTATTTATTGGAAAAGGCGCATGAACTTCTGGATTTTAAGGATTATGAAGATCTGTATGCGCATTACGGAGAACAGAAAAAGATCAGCTTCGACTATGCCGTCGTTGAGCAGGAGAAGAGTATTCAGGTGTTGCGTTATAAGGGATCCTGGAAGGATCTTGGAACCTGGAATACTTTTACGGAAGCGATGGGCTCCAATGCGGTCGGAAATGTTACCTTGAATGATACCTGTGAAGATACTCATGTAGTGAATGAACTGAACATTCCTATTTTGTGCATGGGATGCAAGAGTATGGTTATTGCAGCCAGCGGTGATGGAATTCTGGTATCTGATAAGGAACAGAGTGCACAGATCAAACCGTATGTGGACAAGCTGGCGGGACAGGCAATGTATGCAGAGAAGTCATGGGGAAGCTTTACGGTACTGGATGTACAGGATGACAGCATGACAATCAAAGTAGAGCTGTTACCTAGCCACAGTCTCCACTATCACAGCCATGAGCATAGAGATGAAGTATGGACAGTCATGAGCGGTATGGGAAGCGTCATCATAGACGGCATGCAGCGTATGGTTCGCCCCGGAGACGTGGTGACAATGCCTGCGGGCTGCAAACATACCCTGATTGCAGAGACCAAGCTGAGCGTGATCGAAGTGCAGCTTGGCAAGGATATCAGTGTGGATGACAAGAAGAAATATGATTTATAATAGAAATGACAGATGATTGAGGTAAGGGACACATGGGCAAAGTTAAGGACATAATTAAAGAGAAAAAGCTGACATGGGTAGATGCAGTGGTAGGATTATTACTTGGAACTGTAGTGATAGCAGGAATTCTCTGTGTGGCTCGGACGATATGGTCTGGATATCATTTTCTGGATGATCATGAATTGCTTCGATTGGAAAAGGCTGCTGAACAAAGGCAGCCTTTATTTACTACCATGAAATCCTGGATTATAAATGATCTGGGATGGAGATTCCGCCCGCTTTACTGGGTAGAAAGAGTGACAGCGGGATATCTGTTTGGCAGTAATTTGACAGCATGGAATATATGGACAGCTTTTAAAGGAATACTGGCTTTTGCCTTATTATATGAAGCAGCCAGATTTTTAAGACATGACAGACTAATAAGCGCAACTTTCCCCATGGTAATTATGCTGGGCACTCAGTTTACACCGTGGTATCGAAGTGCAAATCAGGAAAGTACAGGTGTATTATTGTGTGCAGCGGCTTTATGTCTGATTGCGGCACAATATTACCATAAAGTATATAAAAAAGCGATTTATAATGTACCTATTATTGTTTTTGTTGTTTTATCAGGACTGGTAAAGGAGAGTTTTACGCTGTTTATGCCTGTATTTCCGGCACTAAAGCTATGGCTGGAGTACTGGGATGGATGTGACGAAAGCTGGGCAAGAACACGAAGGAAGGGACGTTTCCTTCGATTGCTCAAAGAAAATGCGGCAACATACGGTGTGATTCCTTTTGCCATGTTGGTTAATATCTATATGATTCTGTTTAAAGTCGGGGTAGATCATGTCAGCTATGCCGGATTCCATCAGGAAACAGGATTAATGCAATATTTGCAGGGAATACAGGCCAGTTTACTGGACTATATGAGATGGGATACATTGATTGCAGGTGTGTTGCTGTTCATGGTGCTTTTATGTTATCAACTGATTGAAAGATATAATATATGGAAATACCTCAGTTTATGCCTGATTATGTTCGGAGCCATGGGAGTACAATTAGTGGCACATGCGAAAAGCGGGATGTGGGAGCGTTATATGTTCCCTTATGTGATAGCATATGCTGTCATATTTGTGCTACTGGGATACCGTATTTTTCATAAGGATATATTCCGGAGTAAGGTGTATCTTGCGGTGTTGCTTGTACTTTTATGCAATACGATTCCTACAGCTGCCAGATCTGCAAGGGATTATGCAAAGACCGGGGAATGGGTAGCAGAGTATTTTGAATGTATTGTGAATAACACAGGAGCAGAGGATCGGATCGTAGCAGCTTTTGGAGATGAAGAATTGGATCTGGCAACGGAATGTTGGCTGGAGACACATGGAAGATCGCAGGTCTTCTCCAATATCAACGGAGAGTGGAAAGATATCGTACAGTTGTCAGATGTACTGCAGGGAGATTACTCCTGGAAGAATGTAAAGGCAGTGACCTGTTATAATTATGCGCAGGTATATACGCTGTCGTTGATGGAGGATGGGGCAAGTGAGGATGACTTTGATACCTATACTTTTGGCAATTATATGGTTATGGTAAGAAAATAAATTTTCTTGAACTCACCGAACAGGACAGATGGCAGGAATATATCCATAATAAGGCAGTGGTGTGTGGAATATTGGAAAATTTTGAGGTAAGGAACAGAGGATGATATGACGATATAATATTACAAATGAAAATACAGAAAGAGAAAATTCCAATGAAAAACAAGAAACTTTTACAAGCAACATTGATGATTACCCTGCTGTTACCTCTGACTTTGACTTCCTGCGGAACACAAGATTCCCAACCTTTAACAGTGGCGGAAGAAACGGTTCAAGCATCCGTGGAAAATACACAGAATCCCACCGAAGCTGTAAAGCAGGAAACGGACGAGGAAGGGCCGTTGGCACAGCGAGACTCCCTGGAATGGGAGCAACGCCTGGATTATACCACGGAGAGACAGGCACAACTGGCTCAGATCACGGTGGAACTGACACAGGATACGGAAGACATACAGCAGAAGGCCGGGGGGCTGTTGGATGCCATGGCGGAGGGAAATGCTGAGGCTGCGGTAGACAGCATCCTGACGGAAGACTGGTATACCGTGATGCTGTCTGATCTTCTGATCGGACAGAGGAATTACACAGGAACGACAGATGCAGGAGAGTGGAGAATGACAGTTCTGGCAGATGAATTGGGACAGCACTGTACTGCTATAGAGTATCCGCTTGCGGATGGCAGAAAATTTTATATGCAGACAACGGATTCGGAAATCCGGTATTATATATGTGCAGCAGGGCAGACGGGTTCTTTTATCAGTGAAAGCTTGAATCTGACAGACGGGGCTTATGTAGAATACGAAGGTATTTTATCCGCAGATAACCAACCGGAGGGAAGACTTACAGTGCACATGGGCACGGCAGACCTAAGCAATGGAGCCGCTGAAGCCTTCCGCAATCGCAGTTCTCAGGCGGTCACCTATGAGGGAGATTTTACTGCGGAGGGAAAGCCCGCAACGCCAACTCCGGCGAATCTGGCCAAGGAGGGACAGATGGCATATGCCTCCAGACAGGAGGGAAAAAATACCTATTATCTGACCATAACAGCAGAGAGCGCAAGTGACGCATTTACACCGGAGCAGTTGGGAATCTGCAGTATCTGGAATTAGAGCGGATACATTTTACGATAGGAGCTACCTATGACGCATATAAAAAAGAGTTTATTAACTATAGTATTATTGGCATGCAGTATCTTGTTATGGAAGCCCGTCCATGTAGAGGCAGCGGAACAAACTGTGGGAAATCTGGTATTGATGGTGGATTTTGCAGGGGATACCGGATATTTCCAGACAAATTATAAAAATTGTGAGGCAATTTACACGAAACAGTCAGTAAACAGTGTACATGCCTATATTTCTGCTATTTCTGACGGAAAAGTGGCTATTAACAGCTTTTTTCCGCAGGATAACAACAATACCTTTGTTCCTGTGACACTTACGAAAAGCTGTATGGAATATACGGAGACAGAATTTATTACGGAAGTAGTAAATCAGGTGAATGCCTTATGGCAGGGCGGACAGATTGCAGATATTACAGGTCTGGATACCGGAAACCAGGAAGGGTGTATTGATAATGTGACTTTTCTGGTAAAGGTAGGAGCAGGGCAGGATGATAAAAGTGGTCCGTATTATCCCCATAAATCAGATGGGGCGGGAGCCTGGACACTATTCGGGAAATTGGTTGCATCTTATAATGTGATACCGTCCACACGTCTGTGGATTACTGCCGATGGACAGGCATATGATTGGGGATATACTACAGTTTCCCATGAACTGTTACACTCTCTGGGAGCACCGGACCTGTATCGTACCACAGGAGACCTCGGGGAACCGGTGGGAATCTGGGATCACATGGCAGAGGTATCCACACCTGCGAATTATCCATTGGTCTACACCAGAAAAGACCTTGGCTGGATCCCGGAAGAGGATACACCTGTGATTACTCAGAGCGGAGATTATACCCTGGTGCCTGCGGAAAACAGCAGTGGAACCAGAGCGTACTTATTGAAGACGAAACTATCTTCTTCACAGTTTTTTGTGGTGGAATATCGTGTAAAAACAGAGTTGGCGTCGGATGGCACCCGCGGATACGAATATGCATTGCCGGAGTCCGGACTGATCGTATATCGTATAAATACGGCATTGGCAGATTACACGAATGCTACGGGAGAAAATTATATGTATGTTTTTCGTCCCGGAACGATGGACAGCAGGGGAGCCTATGAGACATACACAAATGATGCGGGAGTAACGGTAAATTCGGTGCGAAAAGCAGCAGTCGGTACGGCATCCCGGCCGACCCTGGGCAGCGCAGATATGAATGCCCCCTGCACACAGGATACTATATTTTACGATGACGGTTCCAACAGTGGTATTGTTATCAATAATGTTCGTTATGAAAACGGAACAGTTACTTTTCATGTGGAGTTCCCAGAACTGGCAAATGAAGACTATTGGCTACAACAGGGCCAGGAGGTAAGCGGGTTACAGTACCCGGCAATATCCGGGAGTGAAGATGGAGCCAGATTGTACCTTGCCGGAAATTATAACGGTCAGGCAGCATTATATCAGTCTGAAAATGATAGTAATTGGAACAATGTAGCAACTATTCCCGCATTAAATTCCAATATTTATGATGTGCTTTACGCCGATGGGCAAGTGTATATGCTCTATATCGATACAACAGGAACGTTGAGTGTAGGACGATATGCAGATGGTAAAGTGGATACCGTATATACATATGATACCGGATATTATCCGAACAGAGCCGCATTTATGACGGAAAACGGAAACGTATGGATCCGTTCTTATACTTCGGAAAAATTGCGTATTGTAAATATAAGCAGTGGGGAGGAATTGCCGGCAATCACAGCATTGAGTGGTGCTATTGCCAATCCGACGGCCTTTTCCACACAGGGGAAATGGTATGCTGTATATAGTGACTATCTGGCAACCGGGAATGCTGCAAAAGGCAGAGTCGTATGCTATGACCCGGCAAGCGGTACCTGGACAGATATTTATACGATCAACAGTCTGGCAAATGTACATCAGGCAGAGGCTTGTGTTGTAGGAAATACAGTTTATATTGCAGCAAAAAATGGAGGACAGAATAATGTATTTCTGACCTGGGATGGCAACACATGGACAGAACAGGCATTGAATGACATTGATATGTCTACCGGATTTCAGGTTATTGTGAAAAACGGGATTCCTTATATAATCTGGAATCAGGGAACAGTATTGCGGGCGAGATATCTGAAGGATGGAGTATGGACGGAACTTGCCAATACCATCAGCAGTGACGCGAATGCCTTTGCTGCCTTTTGCGGGGGAGAGAACTTGTATGTAGCATCCTCTTCCCTGGCAAGTTGTACAACGGTACGCAAGATGAAGACCGTGGAGGGGACGCCGGATCCCAATCCGGATCCAATACCGGAACCCGATCCCACCCCAGAGATCGGAAGTGGAAATGTTGTTCTTACGCTTCCTGCCGGGTATGACAGTAGTGCAAAGCTTTATATTGACGGCGTGGAGTTTACCAGCACGGCATGGCAGAACGATGAATCGAAGCGTCTGGTGGCGATAGGAAGTACCGGCCCTCTGGGCACGACAGCAGAGACTGCATTGATGTGTCGTTACAATACATCTGGCATACCGACAGGCATGTATGTCTGGAGACTTTCCTATAATGACAACTATTATACTGCAACAGCAATTCCGGAGTTTGAGGATCTGTTTTCCTATCATGGTTTCTCGGTACGTTATACGGGAAACACTGGTCTGCGGTGCACCTTCGGTATAGATACTGTGAAAAAAGCACAGCTGATTAGTGACTCGGGTTTAGCAGGGTACCGGATCACAGAGATGGGAACACTGATCATGCGTCCCGACCTTCATGCAAGCTATCCCATGATATATGGAAGCAATAAGCTGCAGGGAGGCAGAACCTATTATACGGAAAACGGTAAGGTGTTCAATAAGGTGATTCGAACGGTCAACGGGAGGGATTATTTCGCGAATGTCTTAACGAAACTTCCGCCGCAGCGCTATGATACGGCGTATGTTTTCCGTCCTTATGCAGTAATGGAGAATGGTGGCAGCAGGGTAGTAATCTATGGACCGGAGATGTCCAGAAGTATGTATACTGTTTGTAAACAGATCTTGAATCGGGGAGATTTCAAACCTGGGACTTCAGGATACCAGTTCCTGAAAAACATTGTGGACACGGTAGAAAATTAGGAAGTCAAGAATAAAAGGAGTTACAACAGATGAAAAGTAAGAGAAATACGGTATGGATCGTTCTTACCTGTGTGCTGGTGGTACTGGTATTTGTACTGGCAGCAGCGGTGTATCATTTCTGGCAGATAACTGTGGACCTTCAGACACAGCTTGCAGATGCGCAGAATGACATGTGGGCGGAAGAAGTGGTTCAGGGACAACAGGAAACTGCTACTGCAGGCAGTGTACAGACGGTACGAGTTATGAATGGGATATTACAGCAGCAGGATGAAAACGGACAATGGGTGGACGTAGCACCTGTAGAAGAATTGCAGCAGGCCGATCCTGTTCTGGCAGGCAGAAGTAAAATGCAGGAATTGATCGCACAGAACCGGGAAGCAGTGCAAAACGGAACCATCAGTGCGGAGCAGATTTCGCCTCTCCTTGCAAAACAGAGTATTCTGGCGGGAGCAGCATTGGCCTCCGCGTCCCAGGTGCAGAGCACAACAGAGAAAACCGCAGCACAAACGGTAAAACCGACCTACAATACCACAACCACTGTTGCACCTGCGGTAACGCCGGTACCGGCACAGCAGCCGACGATAAACAATGACAACAGCAGTCCCGATAGCGGATCTTCTGACAGCGGCAGCTCCGATAGCGGATCTTCTGACAGCGGCAGCTCCGATAGCGGCAGCTCAGACAGCGGCAGCTCAGACAGCGGTAGTTCAGACAGCGGTAGTTCAGACAGCGGTAGTTCAGACAGCGGTAGTTCAGACAGCAGTAGTTCAGACAGCGGATCCGGCGATGATTCCTCAGATAGCGGAGATGGCGAGGATGTAGGCTGGACAGACGAAGTACTGTAAATGATTTAGAATATAATGATTATAACAAAGAGTGAATCACTTCATGCGGGAAAAGAAATGGGTGGAGCTGATTCACTCTTTGTTTCTTTACTGATTTTGCAAATACACGCAAAAGGAATTAATATTTGCTATTATGTTGAAAGAGCTCAATTATCAATGCATCTATATATTTAATTTCAAGCAATTTGTTAAATAGTAAATATTTCCAATCATTGTTGCCAATTTGCTTTAAACGCATATTTTCTGCACCACTAACAGTTATCTGGGCGGCTTTTTTGACTTCATTTTCATCTGCTTCCTTATTTGCATCCATATAATTGGAGTATATAGATTCTAAACTTGAAATTTCATCAATGGCCGCATCTTCATATCTTTCTATTAAATTTAATTCGTCATAATGGTGTGCAACAATTTGACGTAAATAGGAGTCGTCTATCTTTGCAAAGTCAGTAGTATATTTTACTGTAGTAGTCTTTTTTACATCAGACGGATCAAATATAATATTTACGTTTAAAAAGTCTAAATTATCCATATCATCTGTATAGAAATTTATAAACATTCTTTTTCCGTTACCGTCCAAAAATTTATCTGATTTTTTCCTATTGCATTTAGGACAAATAGGTATCAGATTTAAAGGAAACAGTGTAAATTCTGGATAGTGCTCCTTGGGCATATAGTGATCCACTTCTTCTAATTTTTCTATTCCACAAGAAGGGCAATAACCTCTACATTCCTCATAAACGAGTTTTAGCGAATTATTTTTAATATTCTTTTCAAATGAAGATGTAAAGGATGTATGTATTGCCTTTTTATCGTCGTCATTAGTTATGTTGCTGTGTGTCACATATTCTAATGCGTTTTTATTTGTTTCATAAATAGTATATCTCGCACTAATATATGCTTGTTTTGCCTGAAGGCGTGTTCCGTAGTCAATATTTTTTTTCCTATTTATTGCATTGTTAAGTAATTCTATGGCTGATGTTATATCTGGTTCTGATAATTTTTTCATAATTCTTCTTTCCCGTATAATAAATTTAAATATAATTCAGCATTCATACTCAAATTATCATCAAACAAATGCTCTATTTCTTTTTTACTAAATCCGCTATTTTGCATGTTTCTAAAAAAGGATTTGTAATTGCTTTCGTCAGATCGGACATTAAATACATTTGCAATGATTTTTGATATATTTTCGCCAAAGCACTCATCCCAAAGTTTGGTATCATATAGTTCATTGTTGTCAAATATCCGTACATATTTTGAAGGTATTTCTTGCAAAACAATAGGAGAATGTGTAGAAATAATAGCAAATGAATTGAATTTTTCTAACAGTATGTTTAGCATTCTCATAAAGTTTGATATTGCATTAGGGTGTAAATGAATCTCTGGCTCGTCAATGAGTAATAAGGCATCTTCGGTTATACTTACAATCACTTGTGTGAAAATGTATAACATTATTTTTTGACCAGAACTTAATGAATAAAAATTTTCTGCAATAATTTCCTCAGCTGAAATGGTATCACTCTCAAATATGAGATTTAATTCATTGGTTCCATCGAATATATTAAGCATAACAGTTTGCCAGTCAGAAATGCGTCCCATTCTAATTATCTCTGATAAATTGTTTTGAAATGCTTGAAACATTTCTTCCTCTGAAATGAGTCGGTTTTCATGTATTAAACCACAATATACATAACTTCCTATGTGATTATCGGATATTATATCTTCTTCGTATTCATCACCCTGTAGTAGTCGTTCAAAATAATTTTGAAAACCTTCTGCATGTTCAAAGGTTTCTATATATTTCACCACATTTTCAAAATAATTATATAGAATTTCAAAATCTTTGTCCTTTTCGGCACTTATTTTACATTTATTTCGTTGCTTAATTAATTGTTCTACAATGTGTGCTTTTTCTTGTGTAATTGCCTTTTTACTATAAGCCTTTTTAAAAACTTTTTCGAAATTATCAAAGGCACTATATGATATAGCTATATATCTGCTAAACTCGGGACGAGGATCTACATTACATAATTTTTCCGCTGCATTATAACCGCTCAAAATGCTTGCAAGTGATGATAGCATTTTTGTTTTTCCTGTACCGTTCTTACCAACAACCACGTTTATTCTATTAGGTAAGCCACATTTATCATTAAACTCAAAATACACTTTTTTATCAGTGGAATTATCATAAGTGTAAGTAAATGCTACGGGTTGCTCAATATGGGATGATATTCCCCAGAATATATTATGGCCCATTTTATAGGCATGGAAAGCTTCACTTTCTCTCATCAATGAGCTCATAATGCCATTTTGGTCTCGGAATCTGTTTTTGATATCAGTAAAAATAGCAATGTCGTTTAGTGCGGCCAATATCATCCTACCGAATTCAAATTCAGTTGTATTCAATTCTTTAGCTCGACGATAATATTCTATACTTTGCCCCAAAGAACAATATTCCGGACCAAGCTTACAAAAGCTATACTCTATATGTTCTCTAACAACATAGTAGGACTCATGAAGAATTTTAACCTTACCTATGTATTGATAATTGGCACCTTTTTTTCTTTTAAAGTACATTCTAAATAATGTTTGGTTACCAAAATCATCATAATCGTCTGTTACCAATTTAACATGTGGATAAATATCCATTGTTTGTTCGGGGATTCCATGAGAATCAAAATATCCTTTTACGTAAAATTGCATTTTTTACCTCACAATCTTTTAAATGAAATGTATGTTATTAACTGCCTCTATTATATACATGGCAAATTTCGACAAAATCTTACAAAAAACTTTTTAGAGGAGGAACGGGGGGAAAACAGGGAAAAGGTATTTACTAAGTATTTATCCCAGATATCATTCAATCATGTTTCCGGATTCTATTTTAACAACCGAAAATAGAAATATAATAACAGACGTGTCATATATGCAAATTCAATACATAAAATATATGTATGTACAATGGATGGAGTAGAAAAACTAAAACATGGGGATATGGTGGTCTTATATAGAACTGCAGAGGAAGGAAAAAGCGCAGAATATTCGGCGGTTGCAACATCGATTTGTGTTGTCGAGGATATAAAACTGCAGGATGAATTTGATGGCTTTGAAGATTTTTATAAATACGCAAGTAAATACAGTGTATTTGATAAAGCAGACTTGCATTATTGGTATAAAAGAGGAAACTGTAAGGCAATTCAAATGACGTATAATGCAGCATTCAAAAGGAGAATTGTACGTCATGATTTGATAGAAAAAATGAATGAATCGGAGTGAGTAAAATGTGCGCAATATTGTTATCAATTAACCCACAATATGTTGAAAAAATTTTGAATGGCACTAAGAGATATGAAGGCCGAAAACATGCTGTTGCATATAAATTGACAAATGTTATAGAATATAGTGAACCAAAGAAACTGAAAGACTATGGCATTAGCGCTGCACCACAGTCATTTCGATATATAGATGAAATGTAGAAAAAGAGTATAAAAATCCTCCTCTTATGTGTGAGAGGAGGATTTCTGCTTCTATAAATTACCTAACAATCATAAAGGTAGCTTGCATATTTATTTCTCCAAATCAATCGTCTTCAACAATTCTCGAATCTGTTCCACACTCAGCCACTCGGTATTATTCCCGGAACTGTAAGAGAAGCCTTCCGCTACTCTCTTGCCGGTAGGAACGGCACGCTTGGACTCGCTCCATACCATCTGGGGATATACGATGAAATGCTTGTCGTATTCGTAAGTATTCAGGGAATCTTCCACGGTTACCATGATCTCATGCAGCTTCTCGCCCTCGCGGATTCCGACTTCCGGCATCTCACAGCCGGGCAGCATTGCCTGTGCCAAATCTGTAATCTTGAAGGAAGGAATCTTGGAGATGAAAGTCTCGCCGCCCTTGGATTCTTCCAGAGCCTTGATCACCAGTTCCACACCCTGCTGCAGGCTGATCCAGAAACGGGTCATGCGGTAATCGGTGATGGGAAGCTCGGTACCGCCGTTCTTAATAATGTTGTGGAAGAACGGAATAACGGATCCACGGCTTCCGGCCACGTTGCCGTAACGAACGATGGAAAAGCAGATATCCTTGCTTCCGGCATAGGCGTTGGCGGCGATGAACAGCTTATCGGATACCAGTTTGGTACCGCCATACAGGTTTACCGGATTCACAGCCTTGTCTGTAGACAGAGCAACGACTTTCTTAACACCGGTATCCAGTGCGGCATCAATAACATTCTGCGCACCGTGGATATTGGTTTTGATGGCCTCCGCGGGATTGTACTCGCAGGCGGGGACCTGCTTCAAAGCAGCGGCATGAATGACATAATCTACACCTTCCAATGCCCTGGTCAGACGCTCCTTGTCTCTGACATCACCGATGAAGAAACGAAGCTTACCGGCATACTGTTTAAATTCATTCTGCATAATGAACTGCTTAAACTCATCACGGGAATAAATGATGATCTTCTTGGGATTGTAGTGGTCCAGTACATATTTGGTAAACGCTTTACCAAAGCTGCCGGTACCACCTGTGATCAAAATGGATTTATCATCTAATAACATAACGTCCTCACTTTCAAACTCAAAATTCCTAATCATCATAACATATTATATGGAAAAACGCAATTCTTACGCAACTTATATGCCTGACAAAAATAAAGACATTGATTGCTTACAGGAGCTGTACAAAATGCGCATATGAGATTGTATTCGCCAATATTCTCACTGAAAGACGAATTACCAGAGTGGTAGTATAACTAAATTTTTTCTGACATTATCTTTCATGTTCGATTTTGTAATATACGATAGAAAAATGATTATCAAATAAAGCCTTTTCTATTTTGTCGGCTTCAGCTAATTGAGATATTGTAACCACTTCATAGCAGGTATCTTTTTCCTTTCACCTCCGTCTGCAATAATAGTCTCATACTATACACAGTCAAAAAAGTTCATTACTTATTTTTTTGACCGTAAACGCTCCATAGTAAGTACCTTGACAATCTTAAGCCACTTTCGTGGCCTGTTGTAAATTTTATTTTCGAATG
>CAKSAN010000003.1 GCA_934436435.1 uncultured Acetatifactor sp.
AATCATTCGATTTCAGGCAACTTTTAAAAGCACGGTGGAATTTACCTTTGCACTGGAATTTAATATTTCAAGTCAGCCTGTCGTTTCGTGCAAGCCGCCTTGCGCGGGGGAGGCGAATCCGTATAGAATAGAAAACAGTATCAGTACTATTATTTTTAACCGAGATAGCAAAGGAAAGCGGGCAGAAAGAATATGAAGAAGCAGACCAGAGGGTGGAAAAGAATCATGGCAGTAGCGCTGGCGGTGCTCATCGCCGGTAGTACGGTGGAACCGTCGGTGTTGACAGTGGCAGCGGCGGGACAGGAACCGACAGCGGTGACAATGGCATCTGACGAGCCGGGGGCAGCGGTAACTGAGGGAGCGGCAGGGAATGATACCGTGAGCGGGAACTCCGGAACAGCCGCAGATAATACATCCGGCGGACAATACGGAATTGCAACGTTATCGGGGGAGAGCGGTTCTGCGGATGATGTGGTCAGTCTGACCATAGGTGAGACCACCACAAACTATACATGTCTGTCGGAGGCAGTGGCGGCACTGCCAAAAGGTTCTGACGCAACACTGACACTGCTAAATGATTGCCAGGCAGATCTGGCGGGTGTTAATTGGATGATTGGAAGTAATCAATCAGACACGATAACACTGGATCTGGCGGGGCATGCTCTGGTGACACCGGAAGATTATTCTCTGGCGTTAATAAGTAATACGTTCATTGTGATGTCTTCACAAGCTGGCGGGGAACTGCGGGGCGGCGGTGTCTATGTTTGGCCGAAAAAAACAGCGGTGTTCAAGGAGAACGTCAGGGTCACAGGAACTGCCCAGGTAAATAGATATAATACAACCATATGCGTAGAAGGAGCCGATATCGCAATTCTGGATGTTGCTAATGGCAGCGGCAGGATTTCTTCGGGAAGCGTGGAGGAAATAAAGTGGTCGGGTGGAGAACTCCTTGCCATTACCGGCGGCACCATCGGCAAACTGAACTGCGAGTCTTATCTGAAGCGCAGCACTGCCTTTCCGGACGGTTATGGGGTGAAAGATCCGGAGACCGGAAACAGATATACCAGAGCGGAACTGGATGCGGAGGGCTTTTCAGGCAAAATGGAGGTATCTTCCTGTACGGAACATGTATATGAGGAAGGGTACTGCAAGTACTGCAATGCACTGATTGCGGATTGCAAACATGCCGATCTGGATCAGACCACCGGGGTCTGTGGGAACTGTGGCTTACAGGTGCTGGCAGCTGTCCGGTCGGAGGAGGGAAACGTATACTGTACGTCGTGGGAAACCCTGTGCAGCGAGACGGAAAAGCTGGTTGACGGCAAGGAATATACCGTGTATTTTTACACGGATGTGACTGCGACTGGAGAGCAGTGCGCCAAATTGCAAAATGGCACGGTAACGCTGGATCTGGGCGGACACAATATCAAAAGCGGAACGTCGGGAACTCTCTTTAAGATTGCCGGCGGTGCAGTAACGATAGAAAACGGAACATTGACAGGCTATGATAAAAGTAACGTTTTGGATGTTACGGATGGCAGCCTGAGACTGGAGAAGAACTTAAAGATTTTATGGGAGAAAACATTGTATGGTCTTAATCTGGCGACATCTGGCGGCGAGACGACCATTGATGGGACATCCATGGAATCGGTCATGTATGTGGCGGGTGGAACAATCACGATCCTTGACGGCAGCTTTGAGGGAGTGTCCCATGAGTCGGGAACATTAAGCCTGAAGGGCGGCAGCTACCATATGTCGAGACATGCGGAGCCGTTCGATGGCATGAGTGTGCAAGTGGGTTCTGGAACTACTTTGCGGGATCTGCTTTCCGAGGGCTATGGTTTTAGACGGATGGAGGACGATGGCTCCGCCGGTGACTGGATTCTGGATGAGGCAGCGTTAAATGGAAACAAGTTTGCCTATGCCGTGAAAGTGGAGCAGCTTCCGGAGCCTCAGATTACACAGCAGCCGGAGGATAAGACGGCATGGGCAGGACGGCAGGAGACACTTACCGTGACTGCTGTGTCGGAAAAGAAGCTGACCTATCAGTGGTATCTCACAGACGCGGAGGGCAGCACCGGTACGGCGGTAGACGGTGCAACGTCAGCCACACTGACCCTTCAGGGACAGAGCGCGGGAACGAGCCAGACCTATTACTGTGTGATCACCTGTGACGGTTATCCGTTCCGCAGCAATGCGGCGACGGTGACATGGAAGAAGATTATGCCGGTCGTGTCTGCAGAGCCTAAATTAAGCGGTATTTACGGCACGAAGGCTAAGGAATTTACGATTTCCGGCGGAACAGTCATCAACCCGGAGGATCCGGCGGGCAGTGCCCTGGAGGGTACCTGGAGCATCACGGACAGCAATGCGGAGGAGTATCCCGTTCCGGGCACAACCGCAGAGTATGAGCTGACCTTTACACCTGCAGACAGCAACTTTGACAGTGTGACCGTAAAGGTAACGCCGCAGGTGGAAAAGAGATACCTTCGTGTAGCTGTGGCAAATCTGGAGAGAACCTATGGGCAGGAGAACCCGAAGCTTGAACTAAACGATGTAACGGTTGACTGGGATCAGCTGGTGCCAGGGGATACCAGAGGGGAATTCATGGACAGCCTCACACTGGAGACAGATGCGACGGCAGCCTCGGATGTCGGTGATTATAGATTTAAGGTAGTTTCCGGAAATGAAAAGTATAGAATATCCGTGAACTACAAGGATGCGGCAGGTGGTTATGCCGAACACGGTACGCTGACCGTGAAAAGGGCGGACACAGTGCTTACCGGAGTGGACAGCGTTACCAAAACCTATGGGGATGGTTCATTCAGACTCGATGCGACGGCAAACCATACAGAGTCGGCAATACAGTACGAGCTGACGGATGGAGAAGGTGTGGTAACCGTTGCGGAAGACGGCACCGTGACGATTCTGAAAGCGGGAACGGCAAAGGTCAGAGCGTATCTGCCGGAGAGTCAGAATTACAATGCGGCGAAGAAGACGATTACGATTCAAGTAGATAAAAAGCTTTTGTCCAATTTCAAAACGAGCAAAAACTTTTATTACGACCGCGACCAGAATGCGGAGCTTGATATACGGGCATTTCTGCCAGAGGACTGCGGCGCGGTAGAAATTGAAAGAGTGAGTAATCCTCATGAGAAGGTGGTGATCGACAAGACAGCCTATGACGACAAGACCGGCATACTGCCCTATCGGGTTCTAACAAATGATGTGGGTGCGAGTGCAACAGTCATATTAACGGTATGCATTGAAAACTATTGGACAACTGATATTAGTCTTACTGTCACATGGAGCCCCGAGCTGGATGTGTATGTCGGGGAAGGGCAGAAGGTTGCACTGAAAAACAGCGTCATGACCTACGGCGACAGCCTTTCCACGCTGGAGTTTGAGCCGGTAGAGTTTGTGGATGTAGATGGAAATACTGTGGAAGGCACATTGGCATGGGAAGATGAAACGAAGGTGCCGAGCCATTACGACAAGAAAGCAACATGGATTTTTACGCCGGAGGATAAGAGATATGCCGTATTGACGGATTTTGTGAGAATTACGGTGAATCAGGCGAAGCCTAACGTGGATTCAAAGCCGAGACCGGTAAAGAGTAATATTGTCTATGATCCGGCACAGACGCTGGCGGATTTAAGCCTCTGGGGGGCAAGCCTGTCATGGACAATTGGCGGTAAGAATACAAAATTGTATGGTGGTACATGGTCATGGGTAAATCCCACCGAGGTTCCTGCGGCAGGGACAAACAGCTATGAAGTGCATTATGAGCCGAGCGACGGTAATTATATGCCCTTTAACGTGATGATCGATGTGACGGTGGCGAAGGCAAAGCCTTATATAGAGACGGTTCCCACGGCAGAGATTACCTATGGAGACAGTCTCGGAGAGTCTGTGCTGACCGGCGGAAAGGCTGTGTATGGCGACGGTAAGGGAAATGTATCTTCGCTGACCGGAGGGGATGCGGAAGTGACAGGTACTTTTGCATGGAGCACACCGGACGTCAAGCCTGCTGTGTCCGACAGCAATACGACAGAATATGAGGTAATATTTACTCCCACAGATACCGGCAATTATGAAACGGTAACGATGCAGATGAAGCTGACGGTGAACAAGGCAGAAAATGCGCCTGATATGCCCGGCGATACCATGAATGTGGCGTTTGATTGTAAGAAGGTGTCGGATGTGGCACTGGACAGAGAGAACTGGGCATGGCAGGACAGCGATCTTGAGACTGCGCTGAGTGTTGGTGTGGAGACGACAGCGACAGCAGTTTACACGGGGGCGGATCAGGGCAATTATAAGATTGAAACAGTTGCCGTGAAGATCACAAGATCCGTGTGCAGTCATCCACAGACGATAGTAGAAAATGCAGCAGAAGCGACCTGTAGTCAGGAGGGCTATACCGGAGACACCTACTGCACAGAGTGTAATCAGATTACAGTGAGCGGCACGGCAATTCCCGCAAAGGGACACAGCTATACGTCAGTAATTACAAAACAGCCGACGACTGCGGAGGAAGGTATCCGAACCTATACCTGCGGGGGCTGCGGACACAGCTATACAGAGCCGATAGCGAAGCTTAGCGACGGCGGTTCCGGAAGCACGGATACAGGAAATACTGACGCAGGAAGTGAAGATACCGGAAGTAAAGATACCGGAAACGCAGATACCGGAAATGCAGATACCGGAAACACAGATAGCGGAAACACAGATACCGGAAGTGAAGATACTGGAAACGCGGATACGGAAAGCACAGACACCGGAAGCAAAAATACAGGCAGTACAGGAAACAATAATCCCGGAATGACGGACAGAAACGACACCGGCACAGAAGATGTCGGCCGGGACACAATGCCTTTCCTTAAGGGAGAGAACGGCAGGGAAGGCTGGGATGTCATCCTTGAGGAGGCAAAGCAGGCTCCTGCGGGAGAAGAGATCCCGGTGGATATGAACGGCACCACTGAGGTGCCCGGCAGCCTGTTTGATCTGATCCGCGGAGAAGATGTTACTGTTGTGTTTGATATGGGCAACGGTATTACCTGGAGTGTGAACGGTCAGGATGTGACAGCGGAAGGAGTGCGGGACATTGACTTCGGCGTGAAGTACGGTGAGCAGGCACAGGGCAACATTCCTGTTTCGGTAATAAACAATGTTACAGGTGAGAGGTTCTATACCGGCTTAAGCCTGTCTTACGACGGTGAGTTTGGCTTCCGGGCGGTGCTTTCCCTGAACATGGATCAGAAGAATGCCAGATTGTATGCAAGCCTGTATTACTATAATGAACAGACGGGTGAGATGGAATTTATCTGCGAGGAAGAGATCGGAGAGGATGGCGGCGTAGCGCTTACCTTTACCCATGCATCCGAGTACATCCTCGTGGTGGATGCAAAGACGGTGGAACAGGAGCCTGCGGATACGGAGACCGGCAATGTGCAGCCGGCGGACACCGACATCGTTGCCACGCCTGCGCAGGAAGGAAGCACCATGGAATGGTGGATTTTCCTCATTGGCGCGGCGGCAGCGGCCGGGGTGCTCGCGGTTATCCTTGTAACCAAAAAGAGAAGATAAGAAAAGAAGAGAAAGAAAGGCATGCAAAAGGGGCACTTCATTAGCCAAAGCCCATAAGGATGTTTTTTGGCAGGGATGCGGTGTAACCCCACAATTGGGGCTGCACCGTTTTCTCTTTTTTAGGCGGTAAGCTTGCATTCCTGCAGATCAGAGAGTTCACAAGGGTTGGTGTCAATAATACCTGCTGTTACTTTTTCAAAATGCTCTTTCCGACAATGACGATTCCGGTTAAGATTTCCGCAACGGACAGTCCCATCAGCAGTCCGGACATAAACTCCTGTACCTCTGACCCTGTGACCGTGCCCGACATAGCGTTGCAGGCGATGCCGAGTACAACAAGAAACTGCTATACGTAGTCATTATATATTGTAAACTTTTCATGTTAATTCTGATATCGAAGTAATGTAATATCCGCGTAAAATCTTTGAAGAACATTCATCGAAGAATCGGTTGATCACCCGTTATTGCCGATATGCTGAAACCTGTTGCCAAGCGAGCATTTCACGATTCTGTCGTTTAATATTCAGAGCTTAACAGGAAGTCCGCTATGTGCATCGTCTTGATGCCTTCGTAGTTTCCTCCTGAGAACTCATCCGTTGTGAGAACATATTTAGGGTAGTTATCGGGGATCTCCAGCAAACGGTCGTATTCCCGTTTTTCCGTTTTTGGAGAACGAAGCTCCTGCGTCACCTGCACATAGAGCTTTTCATTTTGCCGTACTGCAACAAAGTCGATCTCGCCGCTTCCGAATTTACCGACATTAACGGTATACCCTCTGCGGCAAAGCTCCAAGTACACGACATTTTCAAGGCTGGATGCCACGCTGTCAGCGTTATAGCCAAGGACACTGTACCGCAGGGCGGTATCCGCAAGATAGAACTTTTCCTGCGTTTTCAGGATTTCCTTACCCTGCAAATCAAAGCGGGAGCAGCGGTGGAGCAGATATGCCTTTTCCAGCTTCTCCAAGTAGCTGTAAACCGTTTCGTTATCCAGTGCACGGTGTTCCGCTTTCAGATAATCCGAAATGGATTTTGCCGAGAAGGTATTGCCGACATTGTTGAAGGTATATTTGACCACTCGCTCCAACTGGTCAACCTTTCTCACCTGATTGCGCCTGACAATATCCGAGAAAATCGTGGAGTTGTAAATATCCTGCACGATGGTGTAGATCTCATCCTGAGAGTATGCCTGCAAGTGTGTTGCAGGAAAACCGCCCAAGCGCACATAGTTCGCAAGCTCGGCTTTGGGATCGAGCACATCGGTATATTGGCGTTTGAACATCAGGTATTCGCTAAAGGATAAGGTGAAGATGCGGAAAGATACATACCGCCCCGTCAGATAGGTCGAGATCTCAGAGGACATCATACGGGAGTTGGAGCCTGTCACATACAGATCAACATCGAAGTCGGATGCCAGCGAATTGACGACCTTTTCCCAGCCTTTGATTTCCTGCACCTCGTCAAGAAACAGATAAGTTTTTCCCACAGGCGAAAGGCGCTCTTTCAATTCAGCGTACATCTGCTTCGCCGTCACATCCTCATATTCCATTGAGTCATAGCGGCAGCTGACAATGCGCTCCTCCGGGATATTCCGCTGTGTTTTCAATCGCTCCATAATCATTTTCAGGATCGTTGACTTACCGCAGCGGCGTACTCCCGTAAGAATTTTTACAAATGGTGTATCCACATAAGCCATAATCTTATCTACATACAAAGGTCTGTAAATCATCGTGACCACCTCCGTTTGTAGATAGTATACCGCAATCCTCGCCAAAAATCAATTTGTTTTGCGATTACAAATGGCAAAACTTTTCGACAATTTATTTCATTGCGGATTGCATATCAAAAGGCGAGGGTCAATGATGGACTTCGGCACTTCGCCGAAGTTGTTGCCGGCGATCTGCGATGATCATATGCCCCTTTTCATTATTATTCAATGACCACATCGATTATAAAGGTATTTTCTGTATTGGAAAACTGTGCAATTCCCCGGTACCGCTCGGCAATCGTTGCAATGGAAGAAAGTCCGATGCCGGAACCGTTTTTGCGGGTGGAGAGGTACACCCCGTTTTCCTTTTTTACCCGCCCGTCAAAACGGTTGGAGGACACGATGTAAAGGCTCGTCTCATGCTTCACGCATACAGTCAGTTCGTGGTAGCGGTCCTGTGGCGGTACCCTCTGGCATCCCTGCCATACATTTTCCAGAATATTTCCCAGAAGAGAGCACAGCTCCATATCCGTAATTGTAAAATTCATCTCCGATGGGAGGCTGATTTTCCAGTTCCGCCGGATCTGTGCATCATCCATAAGGGAAGCATAGTAGGTAAAAAGGGCGTTTAACGGAAGATTGGCGCAATAATGCACAGGCTGTCTGGGAAGCTCCTCCACACATCCCAGAAGATGCTCCGTCAACTGCTCATAATTTCCGGCCACCGCCATCTCTGCCAGACTGTGAAGCTGCTGCCGGAAGTCGTGGCGAAGTCTGGCAGACTCCGCGATGTACTGCTGCTGTGCATGATACTGGCTTTCCTGCATCTCCAGAAACCTGATCCGCTCTGTATTCTCCGCATTGCGGATCAGATTCAATGCCACCTGATAAAAGATAATATAGATAGTAAGAATCAGGATCAGCGCCAGGAAATGATAGCCGATGTAAAAGGAGAAAACCCGGTTTACATGCATGGTCTCATAGTACTTGGGCTGTATAATCACATTCATACAGGTAAAGATCAGGGGGATCGGAAGGGTGGCCAGCCATACGTTGGGCGAGGAGATATTGTCTACCAGAAACCTCAGAATATGCCGGAAAAACCAGGAAAACACCAACAGGAACAAAAAGCTGATTGCTAGCTGCCACCCGTTGGCAACGATACAGGAATCCGCCAGGTATGCTGTGGGATGTATCCGGGAGTCAATGGCAACCGCGATATTTGCGGGAAAAGACATCAATGCAATGTCCAGAAGATAGATGGGCAGATCCACGCTTATGGGCACTGTGGAAACCTTGTGGTAGCACAGATACAGTACCGCCATTACCGGAAAAAGTATATAATTTACGGGAATTCCCGTTATTGTCACGATCCATCCGCAGAAAGGAATCAGGAATCCCAACGCAAGAGCTATCAGCCCCGCAACTTTGGGAACGGAAAACCGCAGCTTGTTTTTCAAAGGAAGAAGGGTGAGAATGGCGGCAGGGATCAGTACCGCAAACTGCAAAATTTCAGAGAGAAAAGTCATGGACGCAGGCTCCTTTCCGCAGCCTCCTGATGGAGTTTGGCAAAGTCATAATTTCGCCAGATCTGGACCAGCTGCTTTTGATTCCGGAGGGTGATGGGAACCCGCATGCCATTTTGCAGCAGACATGCCTGCTCGGTAAACCCGCTCACATGATCGAGATTGACCAGAATGCCCCGGCTCACCAGAAGAAAATTGTCCCGATCCGCAAACTGGGTACTGAAGGAGACAAAGGATTTCGATACCGGGTATTCCATTCCATCCGCACTCACAATGATGGTGGAGTGGCCCTGGGAACGCAGCACACAAATATCACTGCAGAGAAGATGTACCTGTACGCCGCCGGAAAGAAAGGAAAAAGAATCTTCCTGCTTCGGCAATCGCTTCAAAATATCGTTGAGACATTTTACGAAATCATCCTGCAGGATGGGTTTTAAGAGATAATCAAAAGCGTGGGTGGAAAAGGCGTCCCCCATGTGTTCCGGGCTGGTGGTGAGGAAAACCAGAAAGGAATGGGAGTCCTGCGTGCGCATCTGTTTCGCAGCCTCGATTCCCGTCATTCCGTCCATATAAATGTCCATGAACACCACATCGTAATTCATGGGAACAAAGGCGGCAAGAAACTCCTCCCCACTGGCAAACACGTCCGTTGTAAAAGAAATCATTCGTTCACGGCAGAATTCGGAGAGCATGTCGTCGACGCGCTTCCGTTCCTCCGCCTGATCCTCGATCAGTGCAAATCGCATTCTTATCCACTCCTGTCTTGTCCATTATAACATAGAACAAAAGCTGAGTATACTGTCAGCCCCGGCAATTCCATACATTTTCGGAGCATTAAAAGTATGCGAAAACTGTTGACGCAAAAGTATGCCCGTGCTAATATAGAGGCAGAAAAAGAGTGCTACCGTACAGCAACGGTTCGCCTCAGTTTATAGTTACTTAGAAAGCAACCGGTACTTTGGCATAGTGGGCGGTTGCTTTTTTAGTGTTTTCGTTTCTGCCATCTTATGTACCTTTCGTTAAATTTCCCATTTGTATCACCTCAGATAATACCGGAAGTTCTGAAAATGTAGCCATTTTAGCGAAAGGCGAACCGAAATATGCTATGCGGAATTTGGCTGTTTTCCCGAAAATGAAATTTGTGCAAAATAACTAATTTGAGTTTGGCTGATCCTGGACCTGATCCTGGCCCCTCCTGATCCTGGAGCATCAGGGGCAGGGTCGATTCATGACATATTTGGGTCGATTCATGCAGGAGAAATGATATTACTCGATAAATATGCTATAATTCATAATGAACTTACAGTAAAAAGTAACAGTATCCGCAGCAGATTATATGATATATGATACGAAAGCGGACTCCGGTGCGGAGGCGCAGAACGGATCGGATAGCGTGGAAATGATCGTTGTAATCGAACAGAAGCCCTGCGGAAATGGCGTTTACTGATTAACGGAGGTGCATTTATGAAGAAAAGGTTATTGAGTGTCGTTCTGGCATTTACCCTGTGCTTTGGCATGATGCCTGCGACAGCGCTGGCGCAAGGGATGGGAAATGCCGAAATGGTGGTGCCTGCCCCTGGCGACAAGGTATCCGTAATGGCTGTGGATAGTACCCAGGAGAGGGATACAGTGGGAGATACTGTAAGTGGTAATTCGGCAAACTTCGGTGGCGTGAATGTTACCCCCCTGATGAATAATGACGGCATTGCGGTAATGGCAGACGATACGACAGAGACCGTGGTGGCGACATTGGATGGCGTGGATTATACTGATATGACGACAGCGCTGGAGGCCTGGCAGGCGAAGGGCGGTATGTTGGCGTTACAAGGTGAGAGTGCCAAGTACAATATTTCTACAGTAACATGGAGCTTCCCAAACGCAGCGGGAGTGCTTGATCTGAGTGGTCAGCGCATAATCGGTAATATCACATTATCGGGGACATCCAAATATTCTTTGGAAATCCGGGACAGCAAAGAAAAAGTGAGTTCAAATGGTGGGCTTCAAGGCCTGACGGTTGAGAGTGGTGCAGAGCTGATGATGACGGATGGCTGCTATATTAGTCAACTGACCGTGAAAGATGGCGCAGAAGATGGTATTAAAATTATGAGCGGCAAGGTGGCAGGACTTAAATGCAGTGCCCCTGTCTATCATTTGCTTCCGGAGGGCTATGCCCTGATGAACGGCAACATTACGGTAGATCCTACAAAGGTAGTAGCGTATTCCGAGGGACTTACATTAACAGCGAAGAATGCCCAAATTATTAATGTTACCGGCGACAGAACCGGTACCGTTGCATACGGCGAACATAAAATACCCTTTGCAATCTCCGTAACGACCAATGACAGCGAAGTCGGACAAGTGGAATTTTACTGGTACCTTGTGAAGGATGACGGCACGGTGGCTTTACTGACAGCTCCCGAGAAATATGTGATACCTGATGAATGCGGTGTTTACCACTATGATGTCACAATCGACGGCAGTAACAATGAAGGATGGAACAATTTGAAAATCGGTGACACCTATAACATCATCTGTGTGCTTGTCGGACTTTATAGAGGTGGTATTTGGGACGGCGCCTACGAGTGGCAGACGCCCTTGAAGGACTTTCAGCTTACCATCACCCCGGCAAGCCTGAACAGCGAAAATACGCAGGTGGAGATCACAAATGCAAATGCCCTTGTGTACACCGGTGATCCGCTGACAGCGGCGGTCAAAGTGACATACAAGGGTACAGAACTGACAGAGGGTCAGGACTATACGGTCAGCAGCAACACCGGCACAGATGCAGGAACATATACGCTGACCATCACGGGAAGGGGCAATTACGGAGGAAACGTTGAAAGAGCATTTACCATTGCAGCGACAGACAAGCTGACGGTGGAGGGCACGGCAGAGGCCAGGGCGGTCTACGGTACGAATATTTCGGATATCGTGATTAACGGACTGAGAGTACGGCTGAATAACACCGTAGTACCCGGCTCCTGGAAGTTCTCCGGTCTGGAGATTCCCAGCGCAGGCACAAATACAGCATATACAGCTGTTTTTACTCCTGAGAGCAGTAATTATAAGCGGATAACGCGGCGGGTTACGCCAACCATTCTCAAGGCAGCAGTCCGTACGCTGGCAGATATCCCCGTCAGCATGAAGTATAATGTGACCACAGGCGAGACATCCATCAAAAATGTCGGTATGCCCGTTGACGCAGGTACCCTGGTCTTTACGAAGGGTGGTACTGCAGAAAAGACCGGTTCCGTGACGATTACGGACTGGAACGTAGACACAGATACCGGCAAGGTGACCTACACCCTGTCAGGCGGTGCCGCAGGCGATACTGTGACTCTGCCCGTGACTGTTACGTCTGCCAATTATGAGACAACCACCTTCCATGTGAAGATCACGCTGACGGATAAAGAAGAGCAGGCGGCGCTGGCCGTTACCGGCGGAATCACCGTGGAATTCGGCCAGACCCTACAGCTGGGTACCAATGGCGGCTCCGGCACGGGAGATGTGACCTATACGGTAACCAATGGGGATGGTCAGGCAAGTATCGATGCTGCCGGGAAGCTGATTCCTGCGAAAGTGGGAACTGTCACCGTTACGGCGACCAAGGCCGGGGACGATGATTACAATGCGATCACCAGCGTACCCGTGACCATCACCATCACGAAAGCGGCTTCCACCGGTATCCCGGGCTACACCGGAATCACCACCGATGGCAAGACCTTAAAGGATGCAGATCTGAGAATCAGTGGAGGCTCTCTGCATCCCACAGACGGACGGCTGGAGTGGATAGACGATGGGGGCAATGCCCTGCCGGATACCACGGTAGTGGAAGCCAATAAGTCCTATCTGTGGCGTTTCATTCCGGAGGATACCAACTATGCGTCCCTGAGCGGCTACATCGAGCTGTATCATGTGACCGACAGCTCCGATACTCCGGATACCCCGTCCTATACACCGGCTCCTGTTGTACCCGATACCAGTGACAGCAGTTCGGATGACGACGATGATGACGATGATGACGATGACAATACCCCTGCTGTTTCCAACAGCGGTAACAGCACTACCGCAGGGCAGGCGTCTGCAGGCCCTGCAACCCTGGACTACGCTATCAAAAGCGGTGATACCCTCGGAGCCATCGCCAGAAAATACGGCTGCACCGTTGCCGAGCTCGTGGCGGCCAACAGCGATCTGATCAAGAATCCGAACCGGATCCATATAGGCTGGAAACTGAAGATTCCGCAGCGCAGAACCACAGGAACCACGGCAGTTCGGACGGACAATAACAATTCAGACGTTTATATTATCAAGCCCGGTGACTCCCTCTGGGCAATCGCCAGAAGATATGGCTGTACCATCGCAGACATCATCAAATGGAATAACAAGCTGATCACCGCACCGGATCGGATCCGCATCGGCTGGCAGCTGAAAATACCCGTAAAGTAATAAATACACCGCTCCCGCCAACAGATTTGAAATCTGATGCCGGGGGCGGTTGCATTTTCAGCACAAAAATGCGATTATATAAGATAACGGTAACTATTCAGCCCACTATTCGCAAAAGTTACAGATAATGCATTGATTGACGGAAAATAAGGAGAAGCATATGTATATCATCGCAGGGCTGGGGAATCCCGGCAAAGAATATGAAAATACCAGACATAATATCGGGTTTGATGTCATAGACAGATTAGCAGAGGAAGAAAATATTGCTGTTATGGAGAGTAAGCACAAGGCGCTGATCGGCAAGGGCTACGTGGCAGGGCAGAAGGTGATCCTGGCGAAGCCTCAGACCTTCATGAACTTAAGTGGCGAGAGCATCCGGGAGATCGTGGACTATTACAAGGTGGACGATACCGCGGAACTGATCGTGATCTCCGACGACATCAGCCTGGATGTAGGACAGATCCGCATCCGCAAAAAGGGCAGTGCCGGTGGTCACAACGGCCTCAAGAATATCATCAAAATGTTAGGGCATGATACTTTTATCCGCGTCCGCATGGGCGTGGGAGAGAAGCCGAAGAACTTCGATCTGGCGGATTACGTGCTGGGACATTTCCCGGCAGAGGAACGTAAAGTCATGGATGAGGCGGCGAAGACTGCCGCAGAGGCCATCCGCATGATCATCACCGAGAATGCGGACGCAGCCATGAATCATTTTAACAGTAAGAAAGCGTAACGGTTGTATAGTAAGAGGAAAATAAAATGCAGGCACTGATTGCGCCACTGAAAGAACTGACGGAATATGACGAGATCCGTAAAGTCGTCAGACAGGGAAAAGGAACCGTAGCCCTGTCCGGCTGTGTGGATTCCCAGAAACTTCATATGATCTACGGACTCAGCGATGGCCTGAAATACAAGGTCATCGTTACTTATAATGACTTGAAAGCCAAAGAGATCTACGAGGAATACCGTTTTTATGACAGAAATGTCATGCTGTATCCGGCCAAGGACCTGATCTTTTTCCAGGCGGATATCCACGGTAATCAGCTGGTACAGGAGCGGATCAAGACCCTGCGCAGAGTCGTGGAAGGAAAGCCCGTCACCATCGTCACTACCTATGCGGCACTGATGACACCACAGGTATTGTGGGAGGAGAAGGACATCATCCGCACCGAGCGGGGCGGCAGTCTGGACGAGAGTAAACTGGCATCCCGGCTGGTGGCCATGGGATATGAGAAGGCCTATCAGGTGGAAAGCCCGGGGCAGTTCTCCATCCGTGGCGGTATTGTGGATATCTTTGATCTGACGGAGGAGAATCCCTATCGTATCGAACTGTGGGGAGATGAGGTGGAGTCCATCCGAAGTTTCGACATCTTAAGCCAACGTTCTATTGAGAAGCTGGAAAGCATCACTGTCTACCCGGCCACGGAATTCGTTCTGTCGGAAGAGCAGATCCGCAAGGGCATCAGTAAGCTGGAAAAAGAAGCAAATAAACAGGAAAAGACCTTCCGGGATGCCCATCAGCCGGAGGAGGCCCACAGGATTGCCACACAGGTAAATGAATTAAAAGAACAGCTGCTGGAATTTCAGAGCAAGATCAATCTGGAAGGCTACATCCGCTATTTTTATGAAAACACAGTGACCATGCCGGAGCTGCTGGCGGACATGGCAGGACGTTCTCTGGTATTCTATATCGACGAACCGGCGAGGGTGAAAGAGCAGGCGGATGCCATTGAGCTGGAATTCCGGGAGAGCATGGAACAGCGTGCCAGAAAGGGTTACGTGCTGCCGGGACAGATGAATATTCTCTACAGCGGAGAACAGGTGGCAGCCACCCTGGAGAGAAATGCTGTGGTGACATTGGCAACCATGGAGACCAGATACGGATATTTCCGGACGGAAATGCATGTGGATATTGCTGCCCGCAACATTGCTCCGTATAATAACAGCTTTGAGGCACTGGTCAAGGATTTGAAAAAATACAAAAAGAACGGCTACCGAGTACTGCTGTTGTCCGGTTCCCGTACCAGAGCAAAACGCCTGGCGGAGGACCTGCGGAATACAGAGGATGCCGGACTGACGGCGGTATACACGGAAGACCCCATGCGGGAGGTGCAGCCCGGGGAGATCCTGACTTACTACGGTCATGTGAACAAGGGCTTTGAGTATCCCTGGCTGAAATTCGTGGTGCTGTCCGAAAGCGATATTTTCGGAGCGGAGAAGCGTAAGAAAAAGAAGAAAAAGCTCTATCAGGGGCAGAAAATCAACGATTTCAATGACCTGAAGATCGGGGATTACGTGGTGCATGAGACCCACGGACTGGGAATATACAAAGGCATCGAGAAGGTAGAGGTAGATAAGGTCGTCAAGGATTACCTCAAGATCGAATACCGGGACGGCGGCAATCTGTACATTCTGGCCACCGGACTGGATGTGATCCAGAAGTATGCCTCCGCCGATGCAGCGAAGAAGCCGAAGCTGAACAAGCTGGGCGGAAAGGAATGGGAGCACACCAAGACGAAGGTGCGCAGTGCCGTCAGCGCCGTGGCGAAGGATCTGGTGGAGTTGTACGCGGTCCGGCAGCAGAGCGAGGGCTATGCCTTTGGAAAGGATACCGTATGGCAGCGGGAATTCGAGGAAATGTTCCCCTTCGAGGAGACGGAGGATCAACTGAATGCCATCGCGGATACCAAGGCAGACATGGAGAGCCACCGGATCATGGACCGTCTGATCTGCGGAGATGTGGGTTACGGCAAGACCGAGATTGCCATCCGTGCCGCCTTCAAGGCCGTGCAGGAGGGCAAACAGGTGGTCTATCTGGTGCCCACCACCATTCTGGCACAGCAGCATTACAACACCTTTGTGCAGAGAATGAAAGATTTCCCCATCAATATTGCACTGATGAGCCGTTTCCGCACCCCGTCGGAGATCAAAAAGACGGTAAAGGATCTGGAAAAGGGCATGGTGGATATTGTCATCGGCACTCACAGAGTACTGTCGGCGGATGTGAAGTTCAGGGATCTGGGGCTGCTGATCATCGACGAGGAACAGCGTTTCGGTGTGGCTCATAAGGAGAAGATCAAGAAATTAAAAGAGAATGTGGACGTGCTGACCCTGACGGCAACTCCCATTCCCCGGACACTGCATATGAGCCTGATCGGCATCCGGGATATGAGTGTGCTGGAGGAGGCCCCCAATGACCGTCTGCCGATCCAGACCTTTGTCTGCGAATACAATGACGAACTGGTCAGAGAGGCCATCGTCCGGGAAATGGCCCGGGGCGGACAGGTCTACTATGTCTACAACCGTGTGAATAACATCGCGGACATTGCGGCACAGATCGCAAAGCTGGTGCCGGAAGCCAACGTGGCCTATGCCCACGGACAGATGAAGGAGCACGAGTTGGAGCGTATCATGTTCGATTTCATCAACGGAGAGATCGATGTGCTGGTGTCCACCACCATCATCGAGACCGGACTGGATATTTCCAATGTAAACACCATGATCATCCATGATTCGGACAATCTGGGGCTGTCCCAGTTGTACCAGCTCAGGGGCCGTGTGGGCCGTTCCAACCGGAATGCCTACGCGTTCCTGATGTATAAGCGGGATAAGATGTTAAAAGAGGTGGCGGAGAAGCGGCTGGCGGCTATCAAGGAATTCACGGATCTGGGCAGCGGCTTTAAGATCGCCATGCGTGATCTGGAGATCCGCGGTGCCGGCAACCTGTTGGGCATGAGCCAGCACGGACATATGGAGGCCGTAGGTTACGATCTGTACTGCAAGATGCTGAACGAAGCGGTACAGAATCTGAAAGGTATCCATACGACGGTGGATTTCACCACGGTGATCGATCTGGATGTGGATGCTTATATTCCGGCGGAATATATTGTGAATGAGACCCAGAAGCTGGATATTTACAAGCGCATCGCCGGGATCGAGACCATAAAAGAGCGGGATGAGATGAAGGATGAACTGTTAGACCGGTTCGGCAACATCCCCAAGGCGGTGGATAATCTGCTGCGGATCGCCCTGATCCGTATGGCGGCCCACGGCCTGGATATGACGGAGATCAAGGGCAAGAACGAGAGTATCACCTTCAACTTCCGTCCGGATGCGAAGATCGATCCCCGCAAGATACCGGATTTTCTGAAAAAGCATAAGGATGAACTGAGCTTTACCGCCTACGGCAATCCGTTTTTCACCTATAAATACAAAAAAACAGGACTGGTGGAGACCGATGCGGAGCTTCTGATGGGCAAAACAGAGGAACTACTGGAAGAAATGAAAGATCTGGTGCTGGAAACGGAGCCGGCGCAGGGAGATTAAGAGAGTTTTATGGGACTGTAAAAATGATACCTTCTTATCAGAACAGAGAACAAAGGGATTCTGATAAGGAGGTATTTTTCATGAAAGGATATGTGACAGCCAGCGGATATATGGGATATGTGGAGAACGAATATATCTTATTTGCCAGCGAAGATGACTATTTTGATTACATGGAGGCTATTTAGGGACCGCAACATACCAGTCGTAAAAAGGTGTCAAGGTGAAGTCCTCTGAGAAAACGGCCTCGTCCGTGTAATAAATAATATAAATACTGTCGGAACTGATTGTATCGTAATTGATCCTGGTGTTGATCCGGACATTGTCCGACGTTGTAAAGGCGGCAGGCGCCGGAGCCACATCGTAGGTAACGGTGGCGAGGTACTGGGACGGCAGGGTCTCAGTATAGAAGAGAAGCCTTGGCCATTGCGCCCCTTTTTCCACGGAGATCGTGGAGATGCCGGTTTCCTCACATTGCTGCAGGGCATATTCCACGCATTGGCCTACACCCCTGGCAAAATAGGCATCCGTCAGCTCGCGGTATTCCGTATAATAGTCCCGCTGAAACAGCATCAGACAGACCAAATAACACAGGGCAAGCAGTGTGGCAGCCGCAGTGGCAAGATAAGTCCGGAGCTTTTGCAGGGCCTGTAACAGCGTGTATACACCCCAGGCTTCACACAGTACAAGGGGAATATACAAAGCGTCGATCTGATGCAATATGGCAGTCACGATCAGGCAGTTAAAGCCGCCACCGATCAGTTGGATCAGTAGAAATGTCTCCCAGGCAAAAGTCCGCTGTATCAGCCTCTTCCCAACGCGGATACACAGCGAGACGGCTCCAATCACAATGAATACGCGGCCGATATCGTAGAAAAGTCCCCAAGGCAGCAGAATGTCATAGGGAGTGCCGGTATTCTGGTGATACAGCAGAGACAGCGCTGTCCGCAGATTCTGATACATCCCTGACAGGGAGAAAGCCACCTCGGAACCGCGATAGCCTCCCATTTTCGGAATGGTCATAAAAGGCAGCGTGATCTCTGGCAGGATCCCGGAATTTACACAGACAAACAAAAGTAACGGCAGTGCCAGAATTCCCAGGATCAGTGCAGCGCCTACGCTGTACCGGTTGATCCGTATTTTCCGGAAAGCCAGCGCATAACTGATCTGCAACAGCAGGATCAGGGGAACGATCGGCCATATGACGGCATAACAGTAGAGACTCAGACCGTAAAAAAGTCCGGACACGGGAAGGAAACGTTTGTCCTCCATGCCCCTGACGAAGAAATACAGGCCAAAGATCAGAAAACCGGGAGCCAGATTGGCGTCCAGACCCCAGCGGGACATCATGATATGCCAGGGACAGATGGCTAGCAAAAACAGCCCCCAGGTGGCAAGCTTTTTGTCAAACATACGCTTTAACAGACAATAGACCGTCCAGAGGGTAAAAATACTTACCACCGCCTGAGGCAGGCGGCTCAGAACGGGGCTGATATGTCCGCCGTTTGCAGCCAGCAGGGGAATGAGCAGCCAGACATACAGGGCACTGTGGCCGTCGCCCCAGTCTGCCATATATACCGGCCAGACATGACCGGCAGAATCCATTCCTTCGTGGAGCAGGGCAAAGGCGTTCCAGGCTACGAAGCTTTCGTCCTGATGAATGCCTCCGGGAACATTTCCCAGACAGACCAGTCGCAGAACCCCGCCCAACATCATCAGAAGCAGAGGGAGCAGCCAGGAAGGAAGAGAAATTGATTTCTGTTTCATCCGAAAATCCTTTCTATAAATAACAGTAAGCATAATATGAACACTCCAAGTATAACAAGCCTTATTTTAATTGACAAGCAATGTGCTATGTTAAATTTTTAATTAATGCATAGTGCCTTTACCGATGCCGTGTATTTGTGTTATAGTACAAATGTAAAGAAAAAATGTAAGGGGTTTCAACGGCGCGTTGTAAGGAATACCGGAGAAACTGTAATACAGCATTTGGCAAAAATGCAGATGGGAGTTTATATTATGGAACTGACTGAGAAGAAGGAATTTGACCTGCTCTCTCTGGGAGAGATCATGCTGAGATTATCACCGCCCGACAACGAGCGTATCACCAGAGGCGACAGCTTCAGTAAACAGGCCGGAGGCGCCGAACTGAATGCCATCACCGGTGCGGCTATGCTGGGACTGCGCTGCGGTATCATCTCCAAGCTGCCGGCCAATGACCTTGGCGTATATATCAAGAACCGTGTACGTCTCTGCGGTGTCAGTGATGACTATCTGGTATACGATGATGACAAGGATGCCAGACTGGGCGTGTACTACTATGAGAATGGCGCTTACCCCAGAAAGCCCCGTATTGTATATGACCGCAAGAATACCTCGATTAACAAGCTGACCGTAGCTGACTATGATGACAAGATCTACAGCGATACCCGCTGCTTCCACACCAGCGGCATCACTCTGGCTCTCAGCCCGGAGCTGAGAGCTACCGCCGTTGAGATGATCAGGCGCTTTAAGGCACAGGGAGCCATTATCTCCTTCGACGTTAATTTCCGCGGCAATCTGTGGACCGGTGCCGAGGCGAAGGAATGCATCGAGTCCATTCTGCCTTATGTGGATATTTTCTTCTGCTCCGAAGATACCGCACGTTTGACCTTCCTGAAGGAAGGCGATGCCAAGAGCATTATGAAGAGCTTCACGGAAGAATACCCGATCTCCATCGTGGCCTCCACACAGCGTATCGTACATAGCCCGAAGCGCCATACTTTTGGCTCTATTATTTACAGCGCCAAGGATGACACTTATTATGAGGAAGCACCTTACACCGATATCGAAGTTGTAGACCGTATCGGAAGCGGTGACGCTTATATCTCAGGTGTCCTGTACGGACTGCTGGCACATCCCGGCGAGTACCAGAGAGCACTGGAATACGGTAATGCCATCAGTGCTTTGAAGAATACCATTCCCGGAGACCTGCTGTGCACCGATCTGAAGGAGATCGAGGGAATTATCAAGGAGCACAAGTCCACCGGACGTATCGCCGAGATGGACCGCTAAAACGGTTTCCTCCGCTTTATCAGATCATAGAAATAGAGAACTGTAAGCTCTGCCATGCTGAATTAAGTACGTGGCAGGGCTTTTTCTGTTTATTTTTAACAAAATCAAACCTAAAATATATTAAAAAAAGAGATATACAAGATTAAATTAGTCTGCTATACTGAAAAAAGAAAAATGATAGTATTATCAGGATACTGTTTGAAAAAACAGAGCACAGAAGGGAGACGGCAACTTGGAAAAGGAAGATCGCATCCGGCAGAAAGAGCAATGGAAAGAACTGTCTCCTGCTGAAAAATGGCAGTATTTTATAGATTATTATTTGTGGATCACCGTAGGTGTGGTGGCGGGAATCGTTATCGTTATCTTCCTGATCGTGCATTTTGCCACAAAGACCAGCTTCGTCATGGGAGTCATGGCAGTGAATACGGACGGAGAACAGATCGAGGCTACCGGTCCGGATTATTTCACGGATTTCCTGCGGGAACATGGGGTGACTTCCAAACGGGATGTGGTCAACCTGAACTATACGATCTGGATCGATCCCAATTCGGATTCCGATGTGGATTCCACGAATCTCAGCACGATTCAGGTATTGTTCATGACCCGGTCGGTGGATGTATTTTTCTCCGATGAGGAGTTTTTGAAACTTATGGGCGGCACGGATTATCTGGTGGATCTGAGGGATTATCTGCCGGAGGATTTGTTGGCAGAATACGAGGAGCAGCAGATCACGGTGAGAGATACCATGACGGGAGAGACAATCGTGGCGGGAATACGGCTTGAGAACAACGAATGGGTGAAAAAGACCGGCTGGTATCAGGAGACCGCAGCCGTGGGGCTGGCGGACGGCATGAAGAATCCGGAACTGGCAGTGGCACTTTTGGAGGAAGTATTAGATGCTGGAAAATGATAAAAAGCATTACCGCGGAATCGAAAAGCTTACGGACAATCCGTTTTTAAATCTGTACCACATTGATGCGCTGGGGCGGGACGGAACGCCGTTTCATTATTATTTTGCTTCCCGCAACGATGAAAATAACATCAAACACAAAACTCACAGCATGCGCCCCGAAGGCATGGCGGTCTACGCGGTGACAGAGGACGGAGAGCGGCTGGTGCTGGTACGGCAATACCGGTATCCTGTGAATGACTGTCTGTATGAACTCCCGGCGGGGCTGATCGAACCGGGGGAGACTGCTTCGGAAGCCGCCTGTCGGGAAATGATCGAGGAGACCGGTTGGAAAATGGAAGTCTACGAAGGCGGGGAACCGGCATTTCGCAGAGGCTTTTTTCTGGCACAGGGACTGACGGACGAAAGCGGCAGCCTGATTTTCGGAACGGTTACGGAAAATGTGGGACAGCAGATGGAGAACACGGAGGACATTCAGGTGATTCTGGCGGACAGACAGGAGGCTCTTCGGATCCTCAGGGAGGAACGGGTCTCCATGCGCTGCGGACTGATGCTGATGCAGTTTTTAAAGACCGGGGCAGAAGATCCCTTTGTCTTTTTGCAGTTGTGACGGACGCTGGGAGAAAGCACAGAGGATAGACGGGACTGTTACCAAAAAAATCAGGAAAGAAAGACGTTGATATTGCAAAAGCAGTTTCTCGTTTTAGAAAACTTTTTTAAGAAAAGAGGTAAATTATGGCAATCGGATATATAGAACAGGACAGAACTTTCTGGCTGGACACGGAACACAGCAGTTACCTGCTGGCGGTCGTGGATCAGGAGAACTTCGTAGGGCATGTATATTATGGTAAAAAGCTGAAATACACCGAAGGCACACCGGCACCGGTATATCTGATGCGCACCGGGGAAGCACCCTTTGTACCGTCTAAGAATAACCGGGAGCGTGTTTCCTTCCTGGATTCCTTCCCCATGGAGTATCCGGGGAATGGATTGGGAGATTACAGAGAAAGCGCCATTTCCGTACGCACGGCACAGGGACATGTGGGAGTGCAGCTACAGTATATCTCCCACGAGATCGTAAAACAGAAGCCCGGACTGCCCGGACTGCCCTCCACCTTCCCGGGAGACGAGGACTGTGACACCCTGATCCTGCATCTGGCGGATCCGGTCATCGGTCTTGCCGCAGATCTGCTGTATACGACTTTTGAAAAAGAAGATGTGATCACCCGCAGCGTGATCCTGAAAAATACGGCAGAGCAGCCGATTTATCTGACGAAAGTCATGTCTGCCAGCCTGGATCTGGATTGCACGGATGAAAAGTATGACATCCTTACCTTGCATGGTTCCTGGGGGAGAGAACGTCAGATGGAGAGGAGAAGTCTGATGCATGGTAAGCAGAGCGTTGGGTCTGTCAGAGGAGAATCCTCCCACCAGGAGCATCCGTTTATTGCATTGCTGTCGGAAAATGCGACGCAGGATACGGGTGAAGTCTATGGCATGCATTTTGTATATTCCGGTAATTTCCTGGCACAGGCAGAGCTGTCACAGTTCGACTCCATCCGTATGACTATGGGGATCCATCCGGAGAATTTTGTATGGAAGCTGGAGCAGGGAGAAAGCTTTGCTGCGCCCGAAGTAGTAATGACTTATTCTTCGGAGGGACTTAGCGGTATGACACATCATTATCATGATATGTACCGCGAGCATCTGATCCGTGGAGAATACCGGGATAAAAAGCGCCCGATCCTGATCAACAACTGGGAAGCTACGTATTTTGATTTTAATACCGATAAATTATTAAAGATTGCAGAGCAGGCATCAAAGCTTGGCATCGAGATGCTGGTCATGGACGACGGCTGGTTCGGACACCGTAACGATGACAGCACCAGCCTGGGTGACTGGAAGGTCAACGAGCAGAAGCTTCCGGGAGGCCTGAAGTCTCTGGTGGATCAGGTCAATGCTCTGGGCATGAAGTTTGGTATCTGGTTCGAACCGGAGATGATCTCCCCGGATTCGGATCTGTACAGGGAGCATCCCGACTGGGCTATCGCCATTCCGGGACGGGCAGGCAGCTTATGCCGGAACCAGTACGTGCTGGATCTGTCCCGTAAGGAAGTCAGAGACCATGCCTTTGAAAGCGTGGCGGCGGTTCTGCACAGCGCCAATATCGAATATGTGAAATGGGATATGAACCGTCAGCTGTCGGATCTTGGAAGCGTGGAGCTGCCCGCAGACCGTCAGGGGGAGCTGTACCACAGATATGTGCTTGGCGTATATGAAATGCAGGAGAGACTGCTTCGGGAATTCCCGCATCTGCTTCTGGAGAACTGCTCCGGTGGTGGAGCCAGATTCGACCCCGGTATGTTGTATTACAGCCCGCAGATCTGGTGCTCCGATGATACGGATGCCATCGAGCGGCTGAAGATCCAGGAGGGAACGATGTTATTGTATCCGCTGTCCACCATGGGCGCCCATGTGTCGGACTGCCCGAATCATACGGTGGGCAGAGTGACACCTTTCGAGACCAGAGGGCATGTGGCGTTGGCAGGCACCTTTGGCTACGAACTGGATATCACGAAGATTCCGGAGGAGGACAGACAGCAGATTCCCGCACAGACCGCCATGTACCACAAATACAACGATCTGATCCGCAGAGGGGATTATTACCGGATCGCCTCTTTCCTGGAAAATGGAATCTACGACTGTTACATGGTAGCCTCCAAGGATCGGACAGAGGCACTGGTAACCTATGTACAGGTACTTTCCCGGCCGAACTTCCACAGCAGAAGAATACGCCTGAAAGGACTGGCACCGGAGAAGCAGTACCGTATTGAGGAGACAGGGGAAGTCTTTGGCGGTGATGTGCTGATGCAGGCGGGACTGCTGGTGGCACCTCTGTGGGGAGACTATCGCAGCAGGCTGATCCACCTGACCGAGGTGTAAAATTAAGGCAGTGACATGCCTTGACAAACGATTTTAAGAAATCTAATATGAAAGTAAAATTGACGATTTATCGGGAAATGTATAAAAAACAGCGATAAGGAGTACGGAATCATGGCAAAAGCAGTAAAATTAGCAGATATCGCAGAACGGGTAGGAGTCAGCACAGTGACCGTGTCCAAGGCATTGTCCGGACAAAAGGGTGTCAGCGAGGAAGTCCGGGAGAAGATCCGCAGTATTGCAGAGGAACTGGGCTACCAGCAGCCATCCGCAGCAAGAAAGAGCCAGAACCAGAAAAGCTACAATATCGGGATACTGATCTCTGAGAGATTTCTGGATAAGTATGAATCCTTCTACTGGCAGATGTATCAGTCGGTAGCCACCAGAGCGACAGCCAAGGAATGTTTTACCATGCTGGAAGTCATCGGATCGGTGGAAGAAGAGAGTGGCAGAATGCCGAAGCTGGTGCAGGAGCGCAAGGTGGACGGCATCATTGTCATCGGTAAGATGCTGGATATTTATCTGCAGCATCTGAATACGGAAGCCGGGATTCCTGTGATCTATCTGGATTATTATAACGGTAGAGAAGCCAGCGATTCCGTGATCTCCAACAGCTATTACGGGACCTATGAGCTGACCTATTATCTGTACCGTATGGGACACCGCAAAATTGCTTATGTGGGGACCCTGCTGGCTACGGAGAGTATTACGGACCGGTATTTCGGTTACCAGAAGGCCATTTTAGAGCTGGGATTGGAACAGAAGAAGGAATGGGTGCTGGATGACCGTCACATTGAGACCGGCAGGATCGATACCGTGAATATGTTACAGCTTCCCAAGGATATGCCCACGGCCTTCGTATGCAACTGTGATCTGACCGCCAGCTTCCTCATCAAGAAGCTGAGAGAGAACGGATACCGTGTGCCGGAGGAGATTTCCGTGGTAGGTTTTGATAACTATCTGTATCCCGGCCTCAGCGACATCCGCATTACGACGTATGAAGTAGATATGGGAGAGATGGCCAGAAGAGCCATTCATAATATGATCAAGAAGATTACCAGTGACAATTACAAGCCCGGAGTTACTGTGGTGGAAGGCCGCCTGGTACTGAAGGACAGCGTATCTCACGTATAGATTGGGGCGCATTCTGCCGGTAGACGAAGGGTGTGACACCGGTATGTTTTTTAAACAGGTGGATGAAGTGGTTGGTATTGTCAATGCCTACCGCGGATCCCACCTCGTGGATCGGATCCTCTGTGGACAGGAGCAGTGATTTGGCTGCTTCTATTTTTTTCTCCTGAAGATACTGGAGCGGGGAGATATGGAAGGCAGCGGAGAATTCCCGGCACAGGCGGTAGCGGCTGATGCCCAATGTCTGCTCAAAGTATTCCAGAGAGTGGCTTTCCGCATAGTTTTCCTCGAAATCCGCTTTCATGGACAGCAGATAGGCGGGGATGGGTCTGGCATCCCGGGAGACGGACAGGGCAGACAGTACCAGTTCCGTGAACATATCGGTCAGCTCCCGGTGAAGCTGCATCTGCTCTGCGGGAGCCGGGGTAAAGGGAAATTTCGTCAGTTGCTGCATCCGCTGGGAGACGCAGGAACCGATGGGAATCGGATAACAACAGAAAAAATGAACCTGAAATATGCTGTAATAAGAAGAAAGTTCCCGTCCACTTAAGAAAAACATCTGAAAGCGCCATCTTCCCTGTAGCAGGTGCAGGGAAAAACCCTGACTGCAATCCAGAAACAGCAGATGCTCATGATCCAGCACCACTTCGCTGCCCTGGGTGGAAAGTGCTGCGCTGCCCTCTAAGGTGTAGAGCAGCAGATAAGAGGGGAACGGGTTCCATTCATAATAAAAGGGATCGGAGAGGCGGAATTCCCCACCGGCCAGAGGCAGTAAGAAGCCTTTGTCCTCCAGAGATACATTATAAAGCTGTCCCAGAAGAATTTCCGGGGAACGCTGGCCTTCTATATCGGAAGAAGTGCGCTTCAATGCATTGAGAAAAGTGGTGGAAATGTTCATAATAACCCTCCCAAAAGCTTATTTTCGCAAAAATTAATTTAGCCTGAATATATTATAAACCATTATTTAAGCTGTTTCAACGACAAAGAAAACAGAAAAAGCAAAATTAGTTAATAAAATAAACTAAATTAAGTAAAAATACTTAATTTAGTAGTGCAATATGTATAAAATGCGTACGCAAAACTTGTGAAAATAGAAGATAATAACGAAAACAACAAGAATAAGAGATTAAAAACAAGAAAAGTTGATGCTTAATTAATATAATTATGTATAATTAAATTAAGTTACAAAACAGTAAACGCTATCAAATGTAACAACAATTTTAAGGAGGCTAAATCCTCTCCTCGTCAGAGGACTCGGATTTTCCTTCGGAAAACAAGGAGGATTTCTTATGAAGATGAAAAAGTTTTTAGCTCTTTCCACAGCATCAGTCATGGCTCTGTCTATGGCAGCATGTGGAAGCACAGACAACGGCGGCGCAGCTGAGAGTTCCGCAGCAGCAAGCACCACTCCCGCAACTGCAGAAGCTTCCAGCGAGGCTGCAGCACCTGCAGAGGTTACCAGCCTGAATTACGCAGACATTACTCTGGGTGAGGATTACACCGACATTACCACCACCATTAAGGTCCTGACCAACCGTACCGACCTGTTGGAGGATGGCGCAGCAGTTCCTTACCAGACTTACATTGATGCATTCAACGAGATGTATCCCAACATCACTGTTGATATTGAAGGTATCACCGACTATGCAAGTGATACGCTGCTTCGTCTGCAGGGTGGTGACTGGGGCGATGTTATGATGATCCCCGCAGTTGACAAGGCTGACTTAAGCACCTACTTCCTTCCTCTTGGAACTACTACCGAGATGGATGGACAGTTGAACTACTACAACCAGATGTACGAAGGCGTGGTATATGGTATTCCTTACACTGCAGGCGTTAACGGCGGTATCGTATACAACAAGGCAGTATTCGAAGCAGCAGGAATCACCGAGATGCCCAAGACTCCCGAAGATTTCATTGCAGCATTAAAGCAGATCAAAGAGTATGACAGTTCTATCATTCCTCTGTACACCAACTACGCAGCAGGCTGGGCAATGGGCGGCCAGTGGGATCCCGCTATCAGCGGCAGTGCTACCGGCGACAGCACCTACATGAACCAGAAATTATTACATACTGCAAATCCTTTTGCTGATCCCGGCGACGGAACAGGCGCTTACAACGTATACAAGGTAATGTATGATGCAGTTGCGGAAGGCCTTACCGAGGAAGACTACTCCACCACCGACTGGGAAGGCTGTAAGGGTATGATCAACAATGGTCAGATCGCCTGCATGGTTCTTGGTTCCTGGGCAGTTCCTCAGATGGTAGAAGCTGGTGACAACGGCGACGATATCGCTTATATGCCGTTCCCTATTACCCTGACCAGTGGTAAGCAGGCAGCTTCCGTAGGCCCTGACTACAGCTTTGGTATCAACGCTAATACTACCGAGGACAATAAGGCAGCAGCTCTGTGCTTTGTGAAGTTCATGGCAGAAGAATCCGGCTTCTCCTATGACTGTGGCGGACTTCCCGTTGCTATCAAGGATACCAGATTACCGGACTTCTATGCAGCATTCAAGGGTATCGACTTCGTAGTTGATGAGCCTGCACTGGAAGGTGAAGAAGATCTGTTAAACGAGCTGAATGCTGAAAGTGGTCTGAACATCAACAACAACGGTGAGACCAAGATGCAGGAGCTGGTTGAGTGTGCATCCGACGGTTCCAAGACCTACGATGAGATCATCGACGAGTGGAACGAAGAATGGACTTCCGCACAGGAGAGCTGTGGCGTAGAGATTCAGTAATTTCATCAGGCAGTAAACATTAAGTAACTAACTTGATCTTCTGAAGTGAGAGGGAACCCTTTATCCGGTTCCCTCTTATCTAAGAGAGAAGGGTATGGAGGTATTTCGATGAATGCAGAGACAATGAAGAAAACAAAAAAACCCTTCAGCATGAAAAAATGGGTAAAGAGCAGGAACGGACAACAGACCATCGTCATCCTGTCCTTCATGATCATTCCCCTGCTTTTGCTGTTCGTGTTCACCTATCTTCCTTTTGGTGAGATGGTAAAATTCAGTTTTTATAAAATGAAATATGCTACCCCGGTAGACAAAAGACAGTTTGTAGGATTCCGGAACTACATTGATGTATTTAAAAAAGATGAATGCTTCAGCGCTTTGAAGCTGAGTCTTTATTATATGGCAGGAGCAATGGTGCAGCTGGCACTTGCATTGTATCTGGCAACGATCCTCAGCTTTAAGACCAAGTTCGGCAATATGTTCAAGGGATTCATGTTCTTCCCTTACCTGATCAGTGGTATTGCCATCGGTTTTATCTTCAAATTCTTCTACACCAGAGGCTTCGTATTCGATACGGTATTACAGTGGTGTGGATTTAACTTAGAAAGTCTTCCGTACTGGCTGAAAGACAAGAGTGTTAACAATATCTCTCTGGTAGCTTCCTCCGTATGGCGTTATTACGGCAATAACATGGTACTCTTCATCGGTGCCATCATGTCCGTGGACTCCGAGATGTACGAGGCGGCAGAGCTGGACGGTGCCAATAAATTCCAACAGTTTATACATATTATCTTACCCAGCATTAAGACCATTGTTACTCTGAACGTGATCCTGTCCATTACAGGTTCCCTGAGTGCATTTGATCCTCCCTACGTTATCACCAAGGGCGGCGGCGGAACCGCAACCTACTTCGTATTAATGGATAAGATCGCACATACCAACCAGCAGGTAGGTCTGGCATCTGCCATGGCTGTGGTACTGTTACTGATTATTTTTGCAGCAACAATTTTACAGAAGCTCTTCTTCAAACTGGTATTTAGAAGCTCTGATGCGGACAATGAAGAATATACCAGAAGAAAACGTCTCAGAAGAGAGAGAAGATGGAAGAAGGAGGCAGTGTAAGATGGCAAAGATGAAAACCAACCGTAAACATTACAGCGCAGGTGCTGTAATCTGGATCATCATTAAGTATTTCAGCCTGGTATTCTTCTCCTTCGTGGCACTTTTGCCCATCGTATCCTGCGTCATCACGGCGTTCAAGACCGATGCAGAGTACCAGAGCACCAATGTAATGACCCTGCCGGAGAACTGGCTGAACTTCCAGAACTTTATTGACGCATTTAACCGCGCCAACATGGGCAGAGCATATCTGAACTCAGCGATCATCCTGGTATTTGTACTGTTAGGCTCCGTCTTGGTGGGAACACAGCTTGCATATGTGCTGAACCGCTTCAAGTTCCCCGGCAACGGACTGATCCGCAGCCTGTTCCTGTTCGCAACCCTCCTTCCCGGAATTGCCATGCAGGTATCTGTATACCAGATTATGAGTAACCTTGGATTTATCAACCATCTGTATGGTTATATCATTATGAGTATGGGTACGGATGTTATCTCCATCTACATCTTCATTCAGTTCATGGAAAATATTTCGGTATCGCTGGACGAATCCGCATTTATCGACGGAGCCTCCTACTTTACCATTTACTGGAAGATCATTCTTCCGCTTCTGAAGCCTGCCATTGTGACATCTATGGTATTAAAGGGTGTAGGCGTGTATAATGAATATTATTGCGCCAGTCTGTATCTGCAGGACAAGAGGACTCTCGGTGTGGTTGCAACCTCCCTGTATACCTTCACCGGACCTCTTGGAAGCAAATACAATCTGATCTGTGCAGGTGTACTGATGTCTCTGCTGCCTGCCCTGATCGTATTCCTGCTCTGCCAGAAACAGATCTACAGTGGAATCACCTCCGGCGCTGTCAAAGGTTAAATATAAAGGAGCGTGTGGAACATGAAAAATGCGGAAACAAAGAAAATGAGAGAAGAGATCAAAAAGCATCTGACCGAAGGAATCATTCCTTTCTGGAAAGGGATGCGGGATGACGAGTTCGGCGGTTATTACGGTTTTCTGGACTACGATCTGAATCTGGATAAAAAAGCGGAAAAAGGCTGTATCCTGAACAGCAGGATCACCTGGTTTTTCTCCAACGCATATACATTGTTGAAGGACGAGAGTCTGTTGGAGGAAGCAAAGCACGGCTACGCTTTCCTGAAAGATCATTGTCTGGACAAAGAATATGGCGGTATCTACTGGTCCTTAAACTATGACGGAACCCCGAAGGATACCACAAAACATACCTACAATCAGGCATTCTGCATCTATGCGCTGTCCTCTTACTATGAGGCCAGCGGGGATGTGGAAGCTCTGGAACTGGCAAAAAAGCTGTTTGCCCTGATCGAGACCACCTGTATGGATGAGGTGGGATATCTGGAAGCTTTCACCAGAGATTTTAAGCCCGAATCCAACGAGAAACTGTCGGAGAACGGTGTGCTGGCGGATAAGACCATGAACACTCTGCTCCATGTCTTCGAAGCCTATACGGAACTGTACCGGGTATCCGGTGATGAAAAGGTGCGCAGACGCCTTCTGTGGATCATGGAGGTCTTCGCTGAGAAGGTTTATAATCCGAAGCTCCACAGACAGGAAGTATTTTTTGATAAGCATTACAATACCATTCTGGATCTGCATTCCTACGGTCACGACATCGAGACCGCCTGGCTGATCGACAGAGGCTGCAAGGTTCTGGATGATCCGGAACTGACCCAGAAGATGTATGCCATCACGAAAGACCTGACCGCACAGATTTATAAGGTGGCATTCGACGGACACTCTCTGGCAAACGAATGTGACAGAGGTGTCGTGAATGTACACAGAGTCTGGTGGGTACAGGCGGAGACTGTGATCGGTTTCCTGAATGGCTATGAGAAAGAACCGGAGAAGACGGAGTATCTGGAAGCCGCTGAGAAGGAATGGGCATTTATCAGAGATCATGTGATTGATAAGAGATCCGGTTCCGAATGGTTCTGGGAAGTGGATCCGGAAGGAAATCCCTATCCCGGCCGCCCCATCGTGGAGCCTTGGAAATGTCCCTACCATAACGGCAGGATGTGCATGGAGGTTATGAAGAGATGTTAGAGCGATATTATGTAGAAAAAGAGAAGCAGGAAAAGCTGCTTTCCCGTAAAAATGTAAAGTCGGATTTCTACAACGGTATTTACGACCGTTACGAATATCCGGTTCTGACCAGAGAACATATTCCCCTGACCTGGAGATATGATCTCAATCCCAAGACCAATCCCTATTTCATGGAGCGTCTGGGTATCAATGCGGTCATGAATTCCGGAGCCATTGAATTAAACGGCAAGTATTATCTGGTAGCCCGTATCGAGGGCAATGACAGAAAGTCTTTCTTCGGCGTGGCAGAAAGTGACAACGGTGTCGATGGTTTCCGTTTCTGGGACTATCCTATCCTGCTGGATGATACCTGTCCGGAAGAGACCAATGTCTACGACATGCGTCTTACCAAGCATGAAGACGGTTATATCTACGGTGTGTTCTGCTCCGAGAGCAAGGATACCTCCGTAAATGATCTGTCCGCAGCAGTAGCAGCTGCCGGCATTGTAAGAACCAAGGACTTAAAGCACTGGGAGAGACTGGAGAATCTGAAGACCCTTCGTTCCCCCCAGCAGAGAAATGTAGTGCTGCATCCGGAATTCGTAGATGGCAAATATGCTTTCTACACCAGACCGATGGATGACTTCATCGAGACCGGAAGCGGCGGAGGAATCGGTTTCGGACTGTGCGACGATATCACCCATGCTGTCATCGACGAGGAGCGTATGACCAGCCTGCGGAAGTATCACACCATCACCGAAGCCAAGAACGGTGCGGGAGCTACCCCCATCAAGACAGACAAAGGTTGGATACATATCGCACATGGAGTACGTAATACCGCAGCCGGTTTACGTTACGTCATTTATGCTTTTGCCACGGACTTAAAGGATCCGGCAAAAGTGATCGCAGAGCCCTCCGGCCTGCTGATCGGCCCCAGAGGGGATGAGAGAGTGGGAGATGTTTCAAACGTAGTATTTACCAATGGTGCTATCGCGAATGAGAAGGGGGAAGTCTTTATCTACTATGCATCCAGCGATACCCGTATGCATGTGGCAACTACTACCATAGATAAGCTTGTGGATTATGTATTCAACACCCCTTCCGATCCCGGAAGAAGCGTGGAGTGTGTGGCACAGAGATGCGAACTTATCCGCAAAAATGAGGAGTATTTAAAACAAGAGGCGCGATAAAAGTGCAGAAATGAGGACAATATGAGCAAAGTAAAGATGATCAGCCCTGCCGTACCCAATGTACCCTGGCAGGATAAACCCGAAGGCCATACCGGAGCACCGGTATGGAGATACAGCGAAAACCCTATCATTGGCAGAAATCCCGTAGAAGGAGTAGCCAGAATCTTCAACAGTGCCGTAATGCCTTACGGTGACGATTTCATCGGCGTATTCCGCGGAGAGCAGGTCAACGGTATTCCTTATATCTACTTAGGACGCAGTAAGGATGCCATTCACTGGGATTTCGACAAGAATAAGATTCCCTTTGTAGACGAAGAGGGCAAGCCTTTCATGCCGATCTACGCATACGATCCCAGACTGGTAAAGGTGGAAGATACCTATTACATCATCTGGTGTCAGGATTTCTACGGTGCAGCCATCGGTATTGCGAAGACCACGGATTTCAAGACTTTCGTAAGAATCGAGAATCCGTTCCTTCCCTTCAACCGTAACGCTGTACTGTTCCCCAGAAAAGTACATGGCAATTTCATGATGCTGTCCCGTCCTTCCGACAGCGGACACACTCCTTTTGGAGATATATTTGTCAGCGAGAGTCCTGATATGGTATACTGGGGAAAGCACAGACACGTGATGGGCAAATCCTCCGAATGGTGGGAGTCCTTAAAGATCGGTGGAGGCGCAGCTCCCATTGAGACCTCCGAAGGATGGCTTCTGTTCTACCATGGTGTCAGCGGAACCTGTAACGGTTATGTGTATTCCATCGGTGGAGCGATTCTGGATATCGACAATCCTTCCATCGTGAAATATCGTTGTGAGAATTTCCTTCTGACTCCGGAAGAGTGGTATGAGGAGAGAGGATTCGTACCGAATGTATGCTTCCCCTGCGCTACCATTCATGACTCCGAGAGCGGAAAGATCGCCATTTACTATGGCGCAGCAGACAGCTATGTCGGACTGGCATTCACAACCATTGATGAAGTGGTTGACTATATCAAAGAACACAGCGTGGTCAGCACAAGTGATACGGAAGAAGGCAGAAGGTAGAAGTAAAGGACCCGCGTAATGCGGGTCCTTCTGTTTATGAAATTCTTATGGAGACAGCGTATGATGGAAAAAGAGGAACTGCTTACCAGAATTGAAGGGCTGGAACAGGAACTGGCGGAAGAACGTATCAGACGGAAAATCACTGAGGATAATTCCGACTGTGCGCTGTGGGAGTATGAAATTGCAACGAAGAAATATGTGCTTTCCAGAAAACTTGGGGGAAAATGGAGCACAACCAATATGGTCATCGACAATTATCAGGAGAAGATGCACAGCTGGGGATTCGTACATCCTGATGACTGGGGCAGGTTTGATGCTTTTTGCGAGGCCATGGACCGCGGAGATGAGCATATCTGCTACGAAGTCCGCCAGGTCAGCGACGAATCCGTATTTGTCTGGTTCCGGTATGTAGGGATTCCGGTGTTTGACAAGGATCACAAGCCCTATAAAATCATGGGTAAGACTCTGGATATTACGGAAGAGAAGAAGAACCGGGAATTATTGGAGCAGAAGGCAGAGAGGGACTCCCTGACGGATCTGTACAATAAGGCGAAGATGCGGAAACTGGTGGAAAAATATATCCGTCAGGCAGATGCAAAGGAAGAGGGAGCCTTTCTGATCATAGACATTGATGATTTCAAATCCGTCAATGATACTTACGGACATCTGTACGGGGACGAAGTGCTGGTCAAGATTGGCAATGCCCTGTTAATGAGTACGGGAATGGAGGATTATGCGGGCCGCATCGGCGGGGATGAATTCTGTATTTTCTGCCGTGGGGAAAATGCGGGCCAGCATGCCGTGGAGACGGCGGAGCGGGTCTCCAGGATGGCGGATCGTATTCATCTGTCCGGCAGACGGGTGACGCTGAGTATGGGGATCTCCCAGTATCCGGAGGATGCCACCAGCTATGAGGAACTGTATCAGAAGGCCGATCAGGCATTATACCGGGTAAAACACAGCGGTAAAAATGCGTTCAGCGTATATGATAAGAACTATAATTATGCGGATTATACTTCCGGACGAAAGGAAACAGACCGGGATGCCAAGCGTGAGGACGCCGGTAAAAAGAACATCTTTATCGAGCGTGACATCTTTGACTATGCGTTCCGCATGATGTCTTCGGAGCAGAACCTGAAGGCGGCTTTTAAGAAGATCTTTTTCGAGTTGGGAATCCGTTTCCAGCTGCAATATTTCGGACTGATCCGTTACAGAGATCAGAAAGCGGAAGTGTATGATGAGTGGAGCAAACGAAAAGATCCCATTGCACTGGATTTTTATACGGGTATCTGGCCGGAACTGGAGAAATATTTTAAGGAACACAGCTTCTACATGCATCACAACGGATTGATGATCCCCATTTATGAGGAGAATCAGCTGTCCATGGTGACTCTGATCCAGAGCAGCATGGAAGGACATCAGTGGACGGAGGCGGAATGCGAGATCCTGTCCACCATGACCCGCATGATGGAGAGCTATCTGAACCGGGAGGAATATGCAGGGAACGGATCGGAGAGAGAACCGGAAAATCAGGGAATGACTATTGCGGGAACCGAAACTCCGGAGAGCTTCTCCGGGAAGCTGGAACAGATTCTTCCCTGGCAGAGCGGTCAGTATGCGGCGGTATTTCTGGGAATCCGGGACTATGACGAGATCTGCGAGAAGATGAGTGAGGAAGTGCAAAACAGTCTGCTCTTCCATCTGGGAACACACATTCACAAACACCTGAAGGGACAGGAAATGGTGTGTCATGTGAAGAAGGACGAATTCCTGTTGCTTCTGGACAACAATCTGGAGGCTGCGGCGGAGAAGATCGGCCACATTATGATCATGTTCGAAGCCATGATCGGTGACAAGTATCCGGATATTCCCATCAAGCTTTACAGCGGTATCTATTATCTGGAATCCAGGGGGTATCGGCCGGAGGAGATCTTCCGGATCGGCAAGACACTGAAGAACAAGGCAAAACGCTATTGCACCCTGGAGAACAGTATTTACGAGAACCGCAAAAGTGCGGGCAATGTCATTGATAAAGAGGCCGGCATTCTGAATCGTGGTAACCTGACGAGACTAAAAAAATTCCTGAACCGCGCAGCCAAAGGGGAGAGGTTGACGGTGGGATTCATCGGCGGATCCATTACACAGGGATTTGCAGCTACAGATGCGGACAAATGCTATGCAGCGCGGACAGTGGCCTGGCTTCGCAAAATATTCCCGAACGCGGAGTTTGATTATGTGAATGCCGGGATCGGAGCCACCAATTCCCAGTTTGGTGCGGCAAGAGTACAGGAAGACCTGTTGCGCAGACTGCCGGATCTGGTAATGGTGGAATTTTCCGTGAATGACCACAGCACACCCCATGACAGGGAGACCTATGAAGGACTGGTACGCCAGATCTACGGCAGCAGCAGTCATCCGGCCATGGTGCTCTTACACAGTGTCTATTACGATACCGGGAAGAGTGCGGCGTATTATCATGCACAGATCGGAAGATATTATGAACTGCCCTGTGTGAGCATGCAGAACAGTATCTATCCCGCGGTGGCAGCGGGCAGACTGCCGGTGGAGAAGATCACGGCGGATTTTCTGCATCCCAATGATCTGGGGCATGAACTGATGGCCTCTGTGATCACGAATTTCCTGGAAAAGGTGATCCACGATAAATCGGAAGAGAAGGAAGAGATCTTCCCGGAGCCTTTGACCGAGAATTCCTATGAGCATTGCAGCAGACTGCAATATTTCAATTCCACGCCGGAGAAGAGCGGATTTGAGGAAGATATGACGCCCCAGCGGGAGATCACCGATATTTTCCGCAACGGATGGATCGCCGGGGAAAAGGGAGCTTATTTAAAGTTCACTTTCCGGGGAACCGGTGCCGCCGTGCAGTATCGCAGGGTGAAGGACGGACCGGCACCCGTCGCTACGGCAGTGGTGGATGGAGATCCGCAGACGGCATGTGTTCTGGACGGAACCTTTGACGAGACCTGGGGAGACAAGATGCAGCTGACTACGGTGGCGGAGCATCTGCCCTATGGAGAACATCAGATATGTGTGGAAATTACCGAGACACATGCAGAGGACCGGGCAGAGTTCTATCTGGTGTCATTGATCGTATCCGGGGTGAGGGAAACGAAGGATTGACAGCGGACAAGAGAGTTATTAGTATAAAGAAGAGGATATGAGGGGCAAAATTGAAGAAAGCAGGAACAGAAAACATGAATAAAGATATTATATTTTTAAATCCGGTATGCACTCATAACATCTGGGGAGGCACCCGGTTAAACAGAGAGTTCGGTTACCCTATTGAGGGGGATGACATCGGTGAGTGCTGGGGCATCAGCGCCCATCCCAACGGAGACGGTACTGTGGCAAGTGGCGCCTATAAGGGGATGAAGCTGTCCGAGTTGTGGGAGAAGCATCCCGAGCTGTTCGGTGACACGGGAATGGATCGTTTCCCGCTGCTCATCAAGATCATTGATGCGAGGGATGACCTCAGTATTCAGGTGCATCCAAATGATGAGTATGCGAAGGTACATGAGAACGGATCTCTGGGCAAGACCGAGTGCTGGTTCATTCTGGATTGTAAAGAGAATGCCACGCTGGTAGTCGGACACAATGCCCAGACCAAAGAAGAGCTGGAGAAAATGATTCATGAGGGCAGATGGAAGGAATTCATCCGTGAGATCCCCATTAAGCCCGGCGATTTCATCCAGATCGATCCCGGTACCGTACACGCCATCAAGGGCGGTACATTGCTCCTTGAGACCCAGCAGAGCAGTGACATCACCTATCGCGTGTACGATTATGACAGATTGAGCAACGGCAAGCCCAGACAGCTGCACATCGCCCAGAGCATCGACGTGATTACAGTTCCCGCCAAATCCGCGGACGACAGTGTGGTGCATACGGAGAAGAAGGAGGATGCGATCCAACAGCTGATCCACTGCCCTTATTACACAGTATACCGCATTGACGTGGAGCACCGTGTGGAGACCTGGCAGGATAAGGCCTTCGTTCTTATGAGTGTCGTCGAAGGAGAAGGCACTCTGAACGGCACCCGTCTGAAAAAAGGCGATCACCTGATCCTGCCCGACGGTTACGGCAAGGTAGAGTTACAGGGCAAGATGCAGATCATTGCATCTACGATCTAAGTATATGACAGACAGTCCCGTCGCCATTGAAAGTGGCGGGGCTGTTTTCTTTTGTAAATTTTACCGCTTTATTGCAGAAAAGCCCGGAAATGTATATAATAAAACCGTATTTAATATGGAACAGAGCAATGAGGAATAGAAACAATGGATACACTCAGAGGTAAATTTTTCAAGCAACATATATTGTCAGACCAGTTCCTGGATCTGATCGAGAAGAACAAGCGCCCCATGGATGAACTGATGTCCTACTATCAGTGTGCGATCATGGAGGTGGAGACGAAATTTAAAGTATTGAATCAGGAGTATTCTCTGGAATATGACCGGAATCCCATTGAAGGCATCAAGACCAGAGTGAAGTCCTACGACAGCATTCTGCGGAAGATCCGCCGGAAAAATATTCCCATGACGCTGGAAGGCATCGAAGAGAATATCCGGGACATCGCCGGTGTCCGGGTCATCTGTTCATTCCCGGATGATATTTACGAGCTGGAAGAGAGCTTTTTACGACAGGATGATATTACCCTGATCGAGCGTAAGGATTATATCCAGAATCCTAAGGAGAGCGGCTACCGCAGCCTTCACCTGATCGTGCAGGTGCCGATCTTTTTACAGAACACGAAGAAACTGGTTTATGTGGAAGTGCAGTTCCGTACCATAGCCATGGATTTCTGGGCGAGCCTGGAACACAAGCTGCAATATAAGAAAAATATTCCGGAAAGTCAGGCAAAGTTCCTGAAAGACGAACTGTACGACTGTGCCCAGCAGAGTGCAGCGCTGGATAAGCGGATGCAGAATATCCGGAACATCATTGCGGAGAATGAGACCGCGGAAGAGGAAAAACAGGACTTTCTGCCGATATTTTTACGGGACGATAAAGGCTGATTATGGAGGAACAGTATGAAGATCAGAGCCGTTTTAAACAAAGATACAGCAACGATTTCTTTCGAGGTGTTTCCTCCGAAGAAGAGCACGGATTTTGAAAATGTGGAGACGGCAGCCTTAAGCATTGCGGCGTTACAGCCGGCTTATATGAGCGTGACTTACGGCGCCGGTGGCAGTACCAAGGGGCATACCATCGCGCTGGCACAGGAGATCCAGAAAAAATACAATGTGCCTACTGTGGCACATCTGACCTGTGTCTGCGCCGATCGCGACAGCATCCGTGCGGCCCTGACGGAGATGAAGGCAGCAGGTATTGAAAATATTCTGGCACTGCGTGGCGATCTGCCGAAGGATTATGAGGGAGAAGTATTCCCCGATTTCACCCACGCCTCGGATCTGGTGCGTTTTATTAAAGAGAATGGAGATTTCTGCATAGGTGGCGCCTGCTATCCGGAGGTGCATCCCGATTCCGCCAATAAGAATGCGGATATTCAGGGGCTAAAGGCGAAGGTGGATGCCGGATGCGAGTATCTGACAACACAGATGTTCTTCGACAACAACATCTTCTTCAACTTCATGTACCGCGTGAGAGAAGCGGGGATTACCGTGCCTATCGTTCCCGGCATCATGCCCATCACCCGAGGTGTGCAGGTGAAAAATGCCGTAAAGCTGTCCGGCTGTAATGTGCCGGAGCGTTTTAAGAATATCGTGGATCGTTTCGGGGACAATCCGGAAGCCATGAAACAGGCCGGAATCGCCTATGCCACTGATCAGATCATCGATCTGCTGGCCAACGGTGTGAAACATGTCCATGTCTATTCCATGAATAAACCGGACGTGGCGGAGGGAATCCAGAGGAACCTTTCTGAGATTCTGAAGGCATAACGATATACAATTATTTATGTAAATGCTTACAGGAAAATGATTGACAGAATAAAAAAGATGTACTATCATCCAAATTGGATGCAGGTACATCTTTTTTATTATTTGAATATAGAACAGGGAGGCGAAAACCTTGGATGCGACAGAACGAAAAATGACGAAAATAGCAAGAGAAGTGAGCAAATTTACGGTGCAGACCATGAAGGAAGACGGGATCGGAACCGCGGAATTTGATTTTATCCATCTGGTGCGGCACAACCCGGGTATCACGCAGGCGGCGGTGCGGGAACAGTTGAAGATCGACAAAGGCGCTGCGGCGAGGCGGGCGGCAAGTCTGGAGAGCAAGGGGTATCTCTACCGAAAGCCCAATCCGGCGGACGGCAGGAGCCAGCTGCTATATGCCACGGAGAAAGCAGAGCAGTTGAAAAACTCCAAGGCTGCCATCGAGAGCAAATTTTACGAATGGCTGCTGGCGGAACTTCCGGAGGAGGAAAAGGAAGCCTTCTGCAAGACACTGGATACGCTGTACTGGCGTTCCAAGCAGGAACGGCGGGCCGGATTTGTCAACGTGGCGAAATGTGTGGAAGAAGGAGCAAAAGAGGATGAAACCGAAGGCTAATGCAGTGAAGAAGGATCAGATTCTATATTATTTCAAAACCCAGTGGCCTGCGCTGCTGGCGGTAACGGTCTCAGGACTGATCTACAATCTGGGGCTTTTGGCGGGACCGTGGTTCGAGGGCCGGATGACGGGATGTCTGGTGGACATTCTGGGAAAAAATGCGGAATATGCAGATATGCTGGTACTGGTGATCGCGTATGTGATATCCATTGCCATCGTGCAGATCGCCCGTTATGTCAAACGATTTTACGTGCGGCGGTTTGCCAATAATATTAACAAAGACATGAAAGAAACTCTTTACGACAGCCTCGTTCACAAGAGCAGGGCGGAACTGGAAGAAGAGGGTGCCGGAAATGTGATGACCAAGGCCATCCTCGATGTGGATGACTGCGTCGAGGGAATGCGGAAGTTCACCACCGAGGTCTTTGATACCGGTGTGGCACTGGCAGCCTATGCAGTGATGCTGTTGGTCTATGACTGGCGGCTGGCGATCCTCAGTATTCTGTTCCCGCCTCTGTCCTTCGTCGTGGCGGAGAAAATGAAGCGCAATGTACAGCGTACCGGTGCTGTGTATAAGGAACAGTCCGGAGCTTTAAGCGCAGCGACACTGGACCGGGCGACCAATGCGGTGACTTACCGGGTATATGGCTGTGAGGAGGAGCGGCAGCAGGCCTACGAGGAGAACCTGACCGCCTATGAGAAATCCGCTGTCCGTGCCAATATCTGGAGCACAGCATTTCCGCCGCTGTACCGGATCCTTTCTATGACCGGTGTGCTGTTTATTCTGTATTTTGGCAGCAGAAACGTGCTGGGGATCGGCTGGAGAGCATGGGATGTGGCGGCATTTACCACATTTTTAGCCTGCTTTTCCAAGCTTGCCGTGAAGTCTTCCAGTGCGGCAAAACTATTCAATGCGGTACATAAGGCACAGGTGTCCTGGAAACGTATCAAGCCTCTGATGAAGGAAGAAATCTACGACGATGAAGTGAAGATGCAGTCTTCCGGCGTACTGGAAGTATCGGATGTAAGCTTTGCTTATCCCGGCGGAGAGAAGATCTATGAGGACTTCAATCTGTTAGCCTCCCCCGGACAGATCATTGGTGTCACCGGTGCGGTGGCCTGCGGTAAGTCCACACTGGGCAAGACGTTCCTGTGTGAATACCCTTATAAGGGCCGGATCCGTTTTCACGGAAAAGAATTATCGGAAATGACGAAACCGGAGCGCAGTGGCATGATGGGTTATCTGGGGCATGATCCGGAGCTGTTCAATGACAGTGTCCGCAATAATGTGCTGTTAGGCGATGAGGCCGATCCGGAGAAATATCTGAAGGCTGTCTGCTTCGACGGTGAGGTGGCCGAGATGGAGGAAGGTATGGATACCATCGTAGGAAACGGCGGTGTCCGGCTTTCCGGTGGACAGGCACAGCGGCTGGCACTGGCCAGAACCCTGTGCCATAAGCGGCCGATCCTGATTCTCGACGATCCGTTCTCCGCTCTGGACCGCAAGACGGAGGAAGAGGTCTTCGCCAATCTGCGGAAGCTGGCGGCGGACAGCATCGTGATCCTGTTGTCCCACAGACTGTATCTGTTCCCCGACATGGATCAGGTGCTGTGGATGGAGGATGGAAAAGTGACTGCGGGAACCCATGAACAGATCCTTGAAAAGTTCCCGGAATATGCAAGACTGTTTGAAGCACAGGCGGACGGTGCCGATGCGCAGAATACACAGAAGGGAGGTCAGAATCATGCAGCAAAATAAGCAGATGGAAAACCAAAAGAAACAGAATGCGAGAAATGTACGCAGCGTGATTTTGCAGACCGTGGCAGGCTATGCAGGACTGTCACTGGGAATCGTGCTGGCTGTGGTGGGTGCCATCGTAACGGCACTGCTGCCGCCCTGGATCCTCGGAAGCATTGTGGATACGATCACCACAGGAACCGCAGTTCCGGTTGTACTGGTCATATTGTATTTTGCATTTACGGTACTTACCGGTCTGACAGAAAGCGTCAGAGAAGGTCTTTTAACAGTCTTCGGCCAGAAGATCACTCATGCACTGCGGAGCAGCCTGATGGATAAATATACGAACCTGACGGCGGGAGAACTGACGAAGCAGGAACCCGGTACCATTGTATCCCGGTTTGTGGGAGATGTGGACACCGTAGAGAATCTGTTCACTTCCGGTATCATCAGTATGTTTGCGGATGCCTGCAAGATATTGAGTATTTTGGCGGTGATCTGGCTGAAAAACAGAGGACTTGCCATCGTGCTTCTGGTGATCCTTCCGTTCCTGTACTGGTTCACCCGGAAGGTGCAGAAGAACATGCTGAAAGCCCAGATAGAGAACCGCAGCGCAGTAGGAAAAGCTTCCGGTCATGTGCCGGAGACACTGCACAATATCCGTACCATTCATAATCTGGGAAAAGAGCGTTATATGGCGAAGCGTTATGATGAATGTATCGCAGACAGCTATCGGGCTGTGGAAAAGACGAATTTCTATGATGCCATTTACTCCCCGGTAATCCTGATCCTGAATGCCATTGTGGTGGCAGTAGTTATGCTGTTTTCCGCTTCCGGCAATGCAAAAGTGCTGACACTGTTCGGCATGTCTGCCGGTACAGCGGTAGCTGTGATCAACTATATTTCCCAGATCTTTACCCCTGTGGAGAGTCTGGGAATGGAGATCCAGACCATCCAGTCCGCCATTGCAGGCGTGCACCGGATCAATGAATTCTATGCGCTGGAGGAACTGCCGGAGAGAGAACAGAACGGGGAGACAACCGCTGCTACAGAGAAAGAGATGCCTTTCGTGGAACTGCGGGATGTGACCTTTGGCTATGAGGACGACAGCCGCAAAATTCTGCAAAACTTAAGTTTTCAAGTATATCCCGGAGAGCAGGTCACGCTGTCGGGCAGAACCGGTGCGGGAAAAAGTACGATCTTCAAACTGCTGTTAGGGCTTTATCAGCCGGGAGCGGGAAAAGTACTGATTCAGGGAAGAGAGGCCTTTCAGATTCCGGAAAATGAGAAGCGCAGTCTGTACGGCTATGTGGAGCAGACCTTCCACAGAGTTCCCGGTACGGTAAAAGATCAGATCACTTTGTATGACGACCGTTTTACACCGGAAGATGTGCGGGAAGCTGCCAGAATCGCAGGACTGGATACGACGATAGAGCAGCTGGAAAAAGGTTATGACACTCCCTGCACCCCGGAGATTTTCTCTCAGGGACAGTGGCAGCTCTTGTCCATTGCCAGAGCCGCAGTGGCGAAGCCGAAGCTGCTTCTGCTGGATGAGATCACGGCAAATCTGGATGCCCAGACCGAAGAGGAAGTGCTACAGGCATTGAAACGTGCCTCGGAAGGACGTACTGTAATCTCGATTTCCCACAGGGTAAATGCGGAGACGGGACGGATCATTACATGGAGATCCATCCAAAGGCATTTGCCACAGAACTCAATAAAATGATGGCGGCGAATACCGGGCAGAGATATTTGATCATAAAGTTGAAGATCTTCTTGCGGCGGAAGGTGCTCTCTCCGTGCATCACCTCTTCCTCGATGGCTTTTACCCCGATGACACGGGATACCAACAGGCAGGTGACGATGGCTGCAATGGGCATCATCACGGAGTTGGTCAGGAAATCGAAGAAATCCAGAAACTGCATGCCGATGATCTTCACAGCTGCCAACGGGCCGTATCCCAGGGAAGACAGGCTTCCCAGCACCAGAATGACCACGCCCATGAGTAAGGTGGACTTTTTACGGTTCCAGCCCAGCTCGTCCTCTAAAGTGGATACGGCACTCTCTGTCAGTGCAATGGAACTGGTCAGGGCAGCGAACAGCACCAGAAGGAAGAACAGGATACCTACGAAGGTTCCCATCCCCATGCTGTCGAAGACCTTGGGGATCGTAATGAACATCAGGGAAGGACCGGCCTGCAGGGTATCGGGATCACCGCCGGAGAAAGCGAACACGGCGGGAATGATCATGAGACCTGCTATAATGGCAATTGCGGTGTCGAAGATCTCCACATTTTTCGTGGAACCTTCAATGGATATATCTTTTTTCATATAAGAGCCAAAGGTGATGAGAATGCCCATGGCGATGGACAGGGAGTAGAACATCTGCCCCATAGCGGTGACTACCGTCATCCAGGAAAAATTCGCGGGATTCGGGATCAGGAAATATTTCACACCGCTTAGTGCTCCCGGTCTGGTGAGAGAATAGATGGTGATGATAATGGACAGAACTACCAGAACCGGCATCATAATGCTGGATACCCGTTCAATTCCGTTCCGGACTCCCGCGTAAATGATGCCCAGAGTGCACAGCGTGAACACCACGAAACAGAGCTCTGCGGAGACACCGTTGGAGATAAAGGAGGAGAAATAACCGTCCACTGCCAGATCATGGCCATGGCCCCTGACATATTCTACCAGATATTTGACCACCCATCCGCCGATCACAGAATAATACGGAACGATCAGAGTGGGGATGATAGCATTGATCCATCCGCCGAAGGACAGCCATCCCGATTTTCCAAAGCTGTGAAAAGCGCCCACGGGACTTTTGCCGGTCATACGTCCCAGAGAGGTCTCTGCCACGATCATGGTATAACCGAAGGTCAGGGCCAGAATGATGTAGACGAGCAGGAAGATCCCACCACCGTATTTGGCTGCCAGATAGGGAAAACGCCAGATATTGCCCAGCCCCACCGACGCACCGGCGGCTGACAGGACAAAACCTACTTTTCCGGAAAAAGAACTTCTGTTATCATTTTTGTGATCCATAAATGTAAACTCCCCGCATGATTATTGTGACAAGTAGGCTAAGTGTAACACAGGCAGTGAAAATGTACAATAATCTGCCGGGAAACAAAAGCCGTGAAAAGGCCGTTTTCCAATGAAAAGTTTCGATGGAACAACAGCAATAATTCGATTGATGTATTTTAAGAAAACTCAGATACATAATTCCTCCTGTATTTCCACATACTACCCACACAACACAATTATGGGAAGTAAGCTGAAAAGCAGGAGGTTTTTTTATATGAAAGCAACCGGAATTGTAAGAAGAATAGATGATCTGGGACGTATCGTGATCCCGAAGGAGATCCGCCGCACGCTGCACATCAGAGAGAGCGATCCGCTGGAGATATTTACCGACAGAGAGGGACAGGTAATCTTAAAAAAGTATTCCCCCATCGGCGAGATGACTACTTTTGCCAAACAGTATGCGGAAAGTCTGGCGCAGGTGTCCGGACATCCCACGCTGATCGCGGACAGAGATCAATTCATTGCGGTCTCCGGCGGCTGCAAGCAGTTGCTCAATAAGGCTGTGAGCCGCCAGCTGGAGGAGAAGATCAATAACAGAGAGACCGTGATCGCCGCAAAAGGAGACCGCAACTATGTCAACATTGCGGAGGATATTACCATAGACTATGCCTGGCAGCTGATCACGCCGATCATTTGTGAAGGGGACATCATCGGAAGTGTGATCCTGCTGGAAAATGACGGAAAAAATAAAATGGGGGAAGTAGAACAGAAACTGGCACAGTCTGCGGCGGGATTCCTGGGCAGACAGATGGAGCAATAGAGAAATATTTCAGAAGAAAGCCATAACGGCAGGTCTCAGGATACCACCTGATTCCTGCCGCTTGTTTTCCCTATGTAAAGCTTGGCATCTGCGTCTCTTAAAAGAATATGAATATCTTCTGAGGGTGCGCAGATCAGACCGAAAGTCATGGTCAGGTGCACATGTTGGCCTTCGTAAAGAGTGTCCAGAGCACGGATCTTATCCATAAGTGCATCTAATTGTTCCCGCGCGGCCTCCAGATTGGCATTTTCGAATACCAGCAGGAATTCTTCACCACCCCAGCGTGCCGCAAATCCCTGATGCCACATGTGCTGTTTTAAGGTGGCGGAGACTCTTTTCAGGATCACGTCACCGCATTCGTGACCGTAAGTATCGTTGACCCGCTTGAACAGATCAATGTCGCCGATAGCCAGGGCAAAGGGACGGCCGGAAGCCTTTGCTTCCGCAGAGATCTTACGGAGCTTCTCATCGCCGTAACGGCGGTTGTACAGCTCTGTCAGGGCATCCTGCTCGATCATGGTCCGCAGGGAACGCTGCATGGACAGGGCACATCGGCCGATGTCTCCCAGTTCATCGCTGCGTTTTACCACCGAATGATCCAGGGCAGCATTCAAATTTCCGGCGGCTACTTCTGACAGGAAACTATGAATATTCATTAATACCGCTACAAAGCCCCTGGTGTAAAAATAGATACAGGCTGCCACAAGAACCATAAAGCCGATAAGCAGCAATGTCAGGGGATAGACATAGTGCTGGATGGATTCGGATACGGAAGTGCTGGACTTTCCCACGAAGAGCATGCCCACTACGCTGCCATCCTGGTTGCGGAGGGGACTGTAGTAGGAAAAATACGCTTTTCCGTTGATCAGAGTATGTGTATAAAAATGATCTTCCCCGGTATTCAGAACATCACGAATCACAACGTCCGGAGCCCCGGTGCCGACAATGCGGCCACCCTCGGTATTGTACAGGGTCGTAAGGATCCGGGTATCCTGATAGAACAACGTAATATCCAGTCCCGTGTCTTTTCTAAACTGATCCAGAAGGGAATAGTCTCCAGTGATGTTCGTATCTCCTTTATATAGAAGATACGCAACGTCCCCCTCCAGATGATAATCGCCGGGATAAGCGGTGTTCAAAAGAGTTGTTGCACTTTTGGAAGCATTACACAGCACGTTTTTCACTTCCCGGTGCATGATCTCCGTGAACCATCGGGAGGTAAAAAACAACATCAGAATTCCCAATACAAGCAGGGGAATCAGACCGATCGCCTGCATAGTATATGATATTTTACCACCTTTTCTTTTCTGCGTAGTTTCCATAGATTCCCAGCCTCTTCCGATGCAATCGGTACACAACAAGTATTAAAAATATTATAAGCAAAAATGCATAGAAAAGCAAGAAAGAAGCGTTAGCTTGCAACATCCGGCTTGACAACTCAAAAAAATGAGATATATAATAGCGATATATAAAAAAGCATTGACGAAGAGAGTAACTTTTCCGCGGAAAGGCAAAGCGAGCCGGTGATGGTGAGAGATCGGTGCGAGTAGGGGAATCGTGAAAATCACTTCTGAGCTGTCAGAACAAAAGCGTAAGTCAGTAGTTCTGAACGGGATCCCGCCGTTACCGGGAAGCATATCACTCCTGTTTCTATAGATGGGAAGTATGTTGTAAGAGGTGGTTAACGAATGCATGAGCTTCGTCCTGTTACGGGATGAGGCTCTTTTTAATTTTCAGTTTTTAGAAAAGAAAGGAAGCACAGTATGTACAAGCAGGTACCCACAAGCCTGAATTTCGTAGACCGTGAGAAAGCAGTCGAGAAATTCTGGGAAGACAACGACATTTTCAAAAAAAGTATGGAGCATCGTAAGGAAGGCGAGACCTATACCTTCTACGACGGACCGCCTACCGCCAACGGTAAGCCCCACATCGGTCATGTAGAGACCCGTACCATCAAGGATATGATCCCCAGATACCGTACCATGAAGGGATATATGGTTCCCCGTAAGGCCGGCTGGGATACCCACGGACTTCCTGTAGAGCTGGAAGTTGAGAAAATGCTGGGTCTGGACGGCAAGGAGCAGATCGAGGAATACGGTCTGGCACCTTTCATTGACAAATGTAAGGAAAGCGTCTGGAAATACAAGGGAATGTGGGAAGATTTCTCCCGTACCGTCGGTTTCTGGGCTGACATGGATAATCCTTATGTTACCTATGATGACAACTTTATCGAGTCCGAATGGTGGGCATTAAAGACCATCTGGGACAAGGGACTGCTGTACAAGGGCTTCAAGATCGTTCCCTACTGCCCTCGCTGCGGAACCCCGCTGTCCAGCCACGAAGTGGCACAGGGTTATAAGGCAGTCAAGGAGCGTTCCGCCATCGTGCGTTTCAAGGTAAAGGGCGAGGATGCTTATTTCCTGGCATGGACCACCACTCCCTGGACCCTTCCTTCCAACGTGGCATTGTGCGTGAACCCGGAGGAGACCTACCTGAAGGTGAAGGCCGCCGACGGTTATACCTATTATATTGCAAAGGCACTGGCAGACAAGGTACTGGGCCGTCTGGCAGAAGAAGGAAAGGATGCTTACGAAGTACTGGAGACCTATGTAGGTAAGGATCTGGAGTACAAGGAGTATGAGCCTCTGTACAAGTGTGCCGGAGATGCCGCTGAGAAGCAGAAGAAAAAGGCACATTTCGTAACCTGCGACGGTTATGTAACCATGACCGATGGTACCGGTATCGTTCATATCGCTCCCGCCTTCGGTGAAGACGACAGCCGTATCGGACGTAACTATGAGCTTCCTTTCGTACAGTTCGTAGACGGCAAGGGTGACCTGACCGCAGAGACCCCTTATGCCGGAAAATTTGTAAAAGACGCAGATCCTCTGGTACTTAAGGATCTGGATGCAGAGGGCAAGCTGTTCGACGCACCGAAGTTCGAGCATGACTATCCTTTCTGCTGGAGATGTGATACTCCGCTGATCTACTATGCAAGAGAGTCCTGGTTCATCAAGATGACCGCTGTAAAGGATGATCTGGTACGCAACAACAAGACCATTAACTGGATTCCCGCTTCCATCGGTGAGGGCCGTTTCGGCAACTGGCTGGAGAATATTCAGGACTGGGGCGTATCCCGTAACCGTTACTGGGGTACCCCGTTAAATATCTGGGAGTGCGAATGCGGACACCAGCATTCCATCGGCAGCCGTGAAGAGCTGTACAAGATGAGCGGCAACGAGAAGGCCAAGACCGTAGAGTTCCATCGTCCTTACATCGACGAGATCACCATCACCTGCCCCGAGTGTGGCAAGCAGATGAAGCGTGTCCCCGAAGTGATCGACTGTTGGTTCGATTCCGGAGCAATGCCTTTCGCACAGCATCATTATCCGTTTGAGAATAAGGATTTGTTCGAGCAGCAGTTCCCTGCCAACTTTATTTCCGAGGCAGTGGATCAGACCCGTGGATGGTTCTACTCCCTGTTAGCAGAGTCCACCCTGCTCTTCAACAAGGCTCCTTACAAGAACGTTATTGTTATGGGCCACGTACAGGATGAGAACGGCCAGAAGATGAGTAAGAGTAAGGGTAATGCGGTAGATCCTTTCAACGCATTGGAGACCTACGGTGCAGATGCCATCCGTTGGTATTTCTACACCAGTTCCGCACCCTGGCTGCCGAAGAGATTCTCCGGCAAGGCCGTACAGGAAGGACAGCGTAAGTTCATGGGTACCCTGTGGAACACCTACGCATTCTTCGTACTGTATGCAAACATTGACAATTTTGACGCTTCCAAATATACACTGGAATACGATAAGCTGCCTGTAATGGATAAGTGGCTGCTGTCCAAGCTGAACTCCACCGTTGGTGAAGTAGACAGCAATCTGGACCAGTACCGTATCCCCGAGGCTGCCAAGGCATTACAGGACTTCGTTGATGAGATGAGTAACTGGTATGTAAGACGCAGCCGTGAGCGTTTCTGGGCAAAGGGCATGGAGCAGGATAAGATCAACGCTTACATGACGCTGTACACCGCACTGGTGACCATCTGTAAGGCAGCAGCCCCCATGATCCCCTTCATGACCGAGGATATTTACCAGAATCTGGTAAGAAGCAACGATGCTAATGCTCCCGAAAGCATCCATCTGTGTGACTTCCCTGTAGTCAACAAGGATCACATCGACAAGAAGCTGGAAGAGGATATGGAGGATGTACTGGACGCTGTCGTTATGGGACGTGCGTGCCGTAACGAGGCTGCCATCAAGAACCGTCAGCCCATCAGCAGAATGTATATCAAGGCAGACTTCACCCTGAGCGAGTTCTATCAGGAGATCATCGAAGATGAGCTGAATGTCAAGGAAGTGGTATTCACCGATGATGTACGCGACTTTACCTCTTACACCTTCAAGCCTCAGCTTCGTACCGTAGGACCCAAGTACGGCAAACAGCTGGGCGGCATCCAGAAAGCTTTGGCTGCACTGGACGGCAATGCTGCCATGGATGAGCTGAATGCAGACGGCGCATTAAAGTTCGAGGTAGACGGCGTGGCTGTAGAACTGACCAAGGACGATCTGCTGATCGACATGGCACAGAAGGAAGGCTATGTATCTCAGGAGGACAACAGGATGACCGTTGTGCTGGATACCAACCTGACACCGGAACTGGTAGAGGAAGGCTTCGTATACGAGATCATCAGCAAGATCCAGACCATGCGTAAGGAGAGCGGCTTTGAAGTGACCGATCACATCCGCGTATCCATCAACGGCAACGACAAGCTGTCCGAGATAGCCCAGAAGAACAAAGACGGCATCAGCAGCAAGGTTCTGGCGGACGAACTGACAAGCGGTGCGGAATATGCCGTATCCAAGGAATGGAACATCAACGGCGAGAACGCAGTGATCGCTGTAGAGAGAGTATAACAGTAATAAAAGCAAAAGAAGGCTTCCCATGATTTTTCATGGGGAGCTTTTTCGTGCGCATCGGGAAAATATCTGTTATAATACAGAACAGAATGTAGAAAAATAACTGACGATAAAATGGATCGCGGGAAGGAATGGATAGAAAAATGAAACAGGCAGATCGAAAAAAATGGGTGGTACTCGCAGGAATGTTTCTGCTCCTGCTTCTGGCACATGCCCTGATCCGGGCGGATTTCGGGGATGATCTGGCGTATAAAAATATTCTGGCAAATCAGACACTGTTTGATTTTTTGCGGGAGCGCTATCACACATGGTCATCCAGAGTGCTGATCGAAGCCATCATGCTGCTCTTTGTGACCGGAAATGTATGGTGGTGGAAGCTTGCGGACAGCCTGATGATCGTATTGCTTCTGTGGGTCGTAAGTGAACTGTTCGGCGGGGAGAGCGGGCAGGAGAAAATGCGGGCGCAGATTCTGATGTTTTGTATGATCTGGATCGTTCCGTTCTTCTCCCTGAGCAGTGCCGGCTGGGTCACCACCACCATCAATTACCTCTGGCCCCTCACCCTGGGGCTGGTGGCAATGCTGCCGCTCAGACACTGGATCCAGGAGGAAAAGATTCCGGTGTGGGAATATGCGGTGTGTCCGGTCTGCGCGCTCTACGGCGCCAATATGGAGCAGATGGGAGCGATTCTGCTGGGAAGTTATATGGTCTTTGGCGGTTATCTCTTATGGAAACGTAAGAAGCTGTCTCCGTTTTATTTTTTACAACTCTTGCTAATCGCAGGCTCCCTTGTTTTTATTCTGACCGCTCCGGGAAATGCCTGTCGGACAGAGGCGGAAATGCAGCGGTTTTTCCCGGAATTTGCTGCTCTCACACCGGGACAGAAGCTCTGGATGGGATTTCTGGATACGACGCAGTATTATCTGGCGGCGGGAGATGGGCAGAAAAGCTATGTTTTCGGCCTGTTTTCCGTGGTTCTGTGGCTGACCGCGCTGCTTACCTTTTCCGGACGGAAGGAAAAGCGTGGAGTTTTCGGACTACTGTTGTCATTGATTCCGGTGGTGTTTTACTGGGGGATCGGTCAGACGGGCAATTTTTTGCTGAATTCTGGACTGCTGACCAGAGGACGCAACGGCATCGGGGTGCTGGCCCAGAATCGGCAGATCCCGGGAATGTCTTATTTCTCCGGAGGATTGGTGGTATTCCAGACGCTGTGTTATCTGATCGTGCTGGCAGCGGTGGCAGGGACAGTTTTCTATGTGTGGGGAGTGTCTGAGGAGGCCCTGCTTGAGCTGGTGATTCTGGCAGCGGGATTTCTGTCAAGACTGGTGGTGGGATTTTCCCCGACAATCTATGCTTCCGGTGACCGGACGGCCCTTTTTTGTACGGCGGCGATACTGATCGTAACCTTGCGAAATATGCAGAAAATTTATGTAAGGGTAAATATAAGGTAAGAAAGAAATGTATTTTGGGCAAAAAGTCCTACGAAAATATACGAAACAGTTGGAATGCGTCCGGAAGTTTGCTATAATATTACCTGTATTTGGTTAAGAATATTGGATGAAATCATAACAAGATCCGGTTTGGAATATTTTTAAGAGAGTTCTGTTCCGGAGTGTGATGGAGAGGAGAACACAGGTGAAAAAATCAGTAGCAGCCAGTGAAAAGCCGGCAAAAGTAAAAGAGTTCGACAAGGAGCTCTTCAAGAGAAGTGTGGAATATAATGTGCGTACCCTGTATCGTAAGAATCTGGAGGAAGCAGATGCACAGCAGATCTTCCAGGCAGTATCTTACGCAATCAAGGACCGTATCGTAGAGAACTGGATGGAGACCCAGAAGGCATACGAAAAAGAAGATCCCAAGATGGTCTACTACATGTCCATGGAGTTCCTGATGGGAAGAGCACTGGGCAACAACCTGATTAACTTAAAGGCTTACAAGCCCGTAGCGGAAGCTCTGGAGGAGCTGGGACTGGACCTGAATCTGGTAGAGGATCAGGAGCCGGATGCAGCACTGGGCAACGGGGGCTTAGGCCGGCTGGCAGCATGTTTCCTGGATTCCCTGGCAACTCTGGGATACCCCGCATACGGCTGTGGTATCCGTTATCGTTACGGTATGTTCAAGCAGGAGATCCGCGACGGCTATCAGGTAGAAGTTCCCGATAACTGGCTGATGAACGGCAATCCTTTTGAACTGCGCAGACCCGAGTATGCCAAGACTGTAAAGTTCGGCGGCTATGTCAGTGTACACACCGATGAGAACGGCAGAAACGTATTTACTCAGGAAGGTTATCAGTCCGTTAAGGCCATTCCTTTTGATTTCCCCATCGTGGGTTATGGCAATGGCATTGTAAATACCCTGCGTATCTGGGATGCGGAGCCTGTAGAGTGCTTCCAGCTGGATTCTTTTGACAAGGGTGATTACCAGAAGGCGGTAGAGCAGGAGAATCTGGCCCGCAATATCGTAGAGGTTCTGTATCCCAACGACAATCACTATGCAGGTAAAGAGCTGCGTCTGAAGCAGCAGTATTTCTTCATTTCCGCCTCCGTACAGGAAGCTGTGGAGAAGTACATGAGAAAGCATGACGATATTCACAAGTTCTACGAGAAGGTTACCTTCCAGTTGAACGATACCCATCCGACCGTAGCTATCGCAGAGCTGATGCGTGTGCTGATGGATGACTATTATCTGACCTGGGAGGAAGCATGGGAGATCACCACCAAGACCTGTGCGTACACCAACCATACCATCATGGCAGAAGCATTGGAGAAATGGCCCATCGAACTGTTCTCCAGACTGCTTCCGAGAATCTACCAGATCGTAGAAGAGATTAACCGCAGATTCATTCTGGATATCCAGCAGAAGTACAACAATGTGCCCGGCGTGGATGTACAGGAGAAGATCCGCAAGATGGCCATTATCTATGACGGACAGGTGAAGATGGCAAATATGGCTATCGTTTCCGGTTACTCTGTCAACGGTGTGGCAAGACTGCATACCGAGATCCTGGAGAAACAGGAACTGAAGGACTTCTACGAGATGTTCCCGGAGCGCTTCAACAACAAGACCAACGGTATCACTCAGAGACGTTTCCTGCTGCATGCAAACCCTCTGCTGGCTGACTGGGTAACTGCTCACGTAGGTGACGACTGGATCACTGATCTGCCCCAGATTTCCCGCCTGAAGGTATATGCGGATGACAAGAAGGCACAGCAGGAATTCATGAACATCAAGTACCAGAACAAAGTACGTCTGGCAAAATATATTTTGGAGCACAACGGTATCGAAGTAGATCCCAGATCCATCTTCGATGTACAGGTAAAGCGTCTGCATGAGTACAAGAGACAGCTGTTAAATATTCTGCATGTAATGTATCTGTACAATGAGCTGAAGGAGCATCCGGAACTGGATTTCTATCCCAGAACCTTCATCTTCGGCGCGAAGGCAGCAGCCGGTTACCGCAACGCAAAGCTGACCATCAAGCTGATCAACTCTGTAGCGGATGTGGTCAACAACGATCTCGCCATCAACGGCAAGATTAAGGTCGTATTTATTGAGAACTACAACGTATCTAACGCAGAGATCATCTTCGCGGCGGCAGATGTCTCCGAGCAGATCTCTACCGCAAGTAAGGAAGCATCCGGTACCGGTAACATGAAGTTCATGCTGAACGGTGCCCTGACTCTGGGAACCATGGACGGTGCCAACGTGGAGATCGTAGAAGAAGTAGGCGAGGAGAATGCCTTCATCTTCGGTTTGTCCGCACAGGAAGTCATCAACTATGAGAACAACGGCGGATACGATCCCATGGAGATCTTCAACAACGATCAGGATGTCCGCAAGGTACTGATGCAGCTGATCAACGGAACCTTTGCACCGGGAGATCCCGAGCTGTTCCGCCCGCTGTACAACTCTCTGCTGAACACCCAGTGCACCGCCAAAGCAGACACCTACTTCATCCTCAAGGACTTCAAGTCCTATGCAGAGGCACAGAAGAGAGTGGAAGCCGCTTACCGCGACGAAGACAACTGGGCCAAGAGTGCCATCCTGAATGTGGCATGCTCCGGCAAGTTCACTTCCGACAGAACCATCCAGCAGTATGTGGATGAGATCTGGCATCTGGATAAAGTGGTACTGAAGTAAATAGAAAGGTAATTAATGTATTTAAAATGCCTACTGTGAGGGTTACTGTTCACGGTGGGCATTTCGTTTTTGTGTCCTGTTTGATATGTCAGGGGCACAAACTCTTGTTATTCCAACGCTGTGCCCATTTCAGAGCGAGCCACGGGTACAGAGTAGATGATTCTTTTGCCCTGTGCCCATTTCAGAGCAAGCCGCGGGTACAGAGTAGATGATTCTTTTGCCCTGTGCCCATTTCAGAGCGAGCCACGGGCACAGAGTAGATGACTTCCTTGCGCTGTGCCCATTTCAGAGCGAGCCACGGGTACAGAGTAGATGATTCTTTTGCGCTGTGCCCATTTCAGAGCGAGTAGTGGGTACAGAGTAGATGATTCTTTTGCTCTGTGCCCATTTCAGAGCAAGCCACGGGTACAGAGTAGATGATTCTTTTGCCCTGTGCCCATTTCAGAGCAAGCCGTGGGTACAGAGTAGATGACTTCCTTGCTCTGTGCCCATTTCAGAGCGAGCCACGGGCACAGAGTAGATGACTTCCTTGCTCTGTACCCATCTCAAACCGGAAAAGGACACAGCCGCTTGTATTTGCCACGGCTGTGCCCTTTCTTCAAAAAACATATATTTTATAATAATTTTCTATTTAATCTATTAATCTCCGACACGATTCAGTGTCACATCATCCAGCGTTCCCCAGCTGTTCCTATTACATTTGTATCTCACGCCGATGGTCAGGGTGCCGTCGGTGACTTTGATGCCGGAGACAGTGGGATTCTGCCAGTCGGCATAGGTGGTGAGCATAAAAGGTGCCGTCAGCTCCTTGCCGTCTACGACGGCATACAGTTCCATGGAAGCATCCGCAGACAGATCGCCGCCCTGTGAGAAAGCGGACAGCTCATAAGTGCCGGGCTCCAGATCGGTGAAGCTCTGTTCAATGGAGAATTCCATATCGGAAGTACCGGACCAGAAGTGGAAAGCAACCTCACCGCTGTGGGCATCGGCTTCCTTGACCTGATAGTCGGTAGGATCCGTCTCGCCGGAATAGGTTACGGTCCACATGGAAGTATCGTCATCCTCAAAGCTGGGATTCTGCACATAATTGACCCGGTCCACCGTGACGGTGGCAGTGACTTCGGTGCCGTCATCCAGAGAGCCGGCCACCGTGAAAGTACCACCGTTTTCTGTGTCAATAGCAGCCACATCATCGGCATTCCAGGTAACGGGAACCTGTTCTTCGGAACGATCGTTATAGATGACACTTACGGTCTCCGGAAGCTCGGCTTCGGCACCGATATTGCAGGATACCGCTACCTCTGGGATGGTGTCTACAGCCAGGGGAGCGGTGGCTCCGTATTTCAGGTACTTGAATACATTCAGAGAGGCCAGAGGATGTCCGGTGAAATCAAACATGGCCTGATTGTCCCAGGAACTTCCGCCGTAATATTGTCCGGCGTCCTTCGGATCATAACCGCCGGCATAGCTGCTGGCCCAGCCGCTGCCGTATTTTTCCCAGATGGCGGAATTATCAGCATCTGCGGGACCAACCGGGATCCAGGTACCCTCCCAGTAGAAGATGCCTTCGGCACCGGCTTCACTGGCTGCTGCGCAGACATCCCGTACTTCGTTGGCCTGCCCCTGTACGCTGGCAGAGTATCCCTCCGCCAGATCATCTGTGCCCTCTACACTATTGGAGGCACCATCGCCGTCTTCCGAAGTATAGCAATAAGCGTTTTCCGCTACATAGACCTTTTTACCATAAGCCTCACGGACATGTGTGATGGCATTTTTCAGATCCTCCATGGTGCCGTGCCAGTAGGGATAGAAGGAAAGACCGACAATGTCATAATCGATTTCCCTTACCTGCAGACCGGTCAGCAGCGTATCCATTTTTTTCATATCATCGATATTGGTGTAATGCACAGCTACCAGAATGTCTTTCCCGGAATTTGCGGCAGCTTCCCGGACAGCCTTGCTGCCGGCGGTTAACAGCTTTCGGACATTTGCCACATCGGTCTCACCACACATGCCGTTGTTGATCTCGTTGCCGACCTGCACCATGCCGACATCCACACCGGCCTCCAGAATCTGTGTCAGGCTTTCCAGAGTGAAGTTATAGAGAGCATCGGATTTCTCGTCGATATCCATGCCTTCCCAGGCCTTGGGAACGAACTGTTTCTTGGGATCTGCCCAGAAATCAGAATAATGGAAATCAATGCAGACCTTCATGCCATATTGTGTGGCACGCTGCCCCAGTGTGATGGCGGTCGCCACGTCATTGTTGCCGCCACCGTAACCGTTGCCGTTCTCATCGTAGGGATCGTTCCAGACCCGGAGACGGATATAATTCACACCGGCCTGTGCCAGCGTCATAAATACATCCTGTTCTTCCCCGTCAAAATTATAATATTTCACACCGCTGTTCTCCAGAGCCAGTACTGCGGAAACGTCCATACCCCGGTAAAAATCGTCGGAAATGCCGTCGACCGGCTCCACATAGATGGTAGATTCCTCCGGGCCTTCCGGCAGGGAAAAAGTGGTGACATTCATGGTGTTTTCGGAAGCGGATACCTTGGATTCTTCTACGGTATCCGTGGTTCCATTACCCTGACTGCCGCAGCCGGACAGACTTCCCATGATCAGTCCTGCGCTGAGGCAAAGAGCCACCAGGCATGTACGTGAATGCTTATTAAAATGTTGCATAAGTAATCCTCCCGTATAACTATAAATGCACAACCGATTGCGCACCTATATTATATCATAATACAACGTATTAGAGATAAAAATATAACAAAAAATGCGCAACAATTTAAAATAATATTGCGCATAAATCAATGTCTTTTGTGCTGACTACGCTGGTTGCCCGCATGGATGCCGCAGGGGAGGGAGATCAGGTCATCCGTTTGCAGGAGCCGGAATTCGTGTGGAAAATGTTGAAAAAAAGATTTGTAAGAGACGTTGTATTAAAATGGAAGCCAAAATACGCCATTGGGAAGAAAAATTCTCAATGGCGATTTTGTTTGCGGGACATTATAAAAACAACTCAATCACAAACACCAGCACGCAGCAGATCACGGATACCGGGAACAATCCGGCGCCGAGCCATGCGGCGACGATACCGGCGATGAGTGCCACCAGTCCTGAGATGGGGGTCTGGGTAGCGTGGATGATGGCCGGGAAGGTCATGACAGCCAGTGTCACGTAGGGTACATAATACAAAAAGGACTGAATAAACTGATTCTTGATGGGTTTGCGGATCAGCGTCAGGGGTAAGACACGGATCGTATAGGAGACAGCGGCCATAACGGCAATGTAGATATAATTATTCATTTACGTGGTCTCCTTTCTGGACAGAATCGTTGGCTTTCGCGGGAGCAGCTTCCTCCGCATCCTGCTTTACCGGGAACAGGATCGCTGCGGCACCGGAGATGATCACGGTCAGCAGGATGGTCCTGGTACCTTCCGACAGGGAAGAAATCCCGGGCAGATAGTTGCAGGCAAAGCTCAGTGCGAAACTGATCGCTACCAGGGCGGCCACGATCTTACTCTTTCTGGCAGGCGGAATGATAATGGCCAGGAACATTCCGTATAACGCAACACTCAGAGCGCTGACGGCCCGAAGAGGCAGAGCATTTCCGGCGATGATGCCGCAGGCGGTTCCTCCGGCCCAGGCGGGGGCGGCCAACAGGATCGCACCGTAGGTATAGTACGGATTCAGGATACCGGGCCTGGCGATTGTGATGCCGAACAGCTCGTCCGTGACATCATAGGCAATGATCAGCCTGTGGAAAAAGGGCGTGCCGGGAGAAAACTTCTGGGCCAGCGCACAACTCATGAGCAGATAACGGGCATTGGCAATCAGGGTGATGATCGCCACCTCCAGATACGAGGCCTGTGCCGCGATCAGGGTAAATGCGGCGTATTCTCCGGCGGAAGCGTTATTTAACAGGCTTGCCAGAAAACCCTGCATGGGGGTAAAGCCGGCATGTCTTGCGGCAATTCCCAGAGAGAAGGATACCGCAAAGTATCCCAGAGCAATGGGAAAGCCGTCCCGTATACCGTCGCAGAAGACTTTCCTGCTGAATTTATCATTCATAAGTTTCATTCCTCATCTTTCTGTAAGGCGCCTTTGGGCGCACATGTCCTATTATAACGCACATTTCCATGAGAGAAAAGGATGAAAATTAATGAGATAGAGGGAGAACAACGAGTATATTTCTGCATTTTTCACATAAATATGGAATAAGTAAGACTTAGGCGGTGGATAATGCATGAAAATCAAATGGAGACAGTGGAAAATAATAATGACCGCAGCACTGGGCACATTGCTGCTCACAGGCTGCGGTCTGCTTCCGGAGGAGAACATCAAGCTTCGGGATCTGGACTTTACGGTGCTCAGTGAAGAAAAAATTCCGGAGGAACTCAAGACCGTGATTGCAGAAAAGGGAACAGAGCCCTTTCAACTGACCTACAGCGACAACCAGAACCTTTACATCAGTATCGGTTACGGAGAACAGAAGACCGGTGGCTACAGCATTGCCGTAGATGCGCTGTATCTGACGGACGACGCCATTCATGTCAGCACCAGTCTCCTGGGGCCGGATATTACCGGACAAAAGGAAGGCGCAGGGAAACCCTCCACGCCTTACATTGTGTTAAAAACAGAGCTTCTGGATAAAACAGTACTCTACGAATAGCCGGAAACCTTTACAGATCCAACAGGATCTCCCGGCGTTTCCAGCTTAAGAAACCATACATATCGTTGAAAAAGAAAATGGCGAAATTCACCACAACGGGAAGATACGCCGGATTCTCCAGAGAGGCCAGTGTCCAGAGGACAATAAGCACAATATCATTGGCGGCGTACCCCAGTGCATAATATGAGGAACGCAGCATTGTCAGGGCGGCGGCCAGAAAGCTTGTGACTACGGAAATGGTACTGAATACAATGTTGGGAGTATCCAGAGTTTTCAGTATCAGGTAGAACACAAAGGTTACCACAGCACAGCTGACAGTGACCCACAAGGCCTGGGTGCGATGCAGGATCCGGATTTCCACTTCCGCATCGTTGCCTTCGGAAGGATGACGCAGCCAGGTGATGGTGGACCATACCGCCATGGGAAGCGCCATGCCGAGATAAGTGATCATTTCTCCCCAATAGCGGAAGCGATAGGAGATAATGCCGTATAAAATACTGAATACGATCATCAGAATCTGTGCCCATACATTTCCCTTGGCTGCAAAAATCAGGGAGGTGACACCGATCAAAGCGGCCGTGAGTGTCAGCAGGTCAAAATCAGCGGTTACCAGATTCGAAACAATAACTATCAAAAGGGATGCGATCCACAGGATCCATTCCTTTTTTGTAAAATTTTTAAATGGATTTTTCAATTTTTTATCCTCCTGAAATATGATCTAGTCGTCAGAACGGGAATCATTTTCAGGATCCAGGATCGGCAGGTTGCGATGACAGATTCCCCGCAGGTAATTGCAGAAGGTAGCGGCAGCCCTGCTCTGGCTGCGGCTTTTGTCCCACAGCATTTTCACCTCACGGGACGGCAGCGGCACATTCAATGTCAGAGGAACGAGACTGCCATCTTTAAAAAAGGGTGCAGCCAGAGGTCCCGGCACAAAGCCCACCCCCAGATTGTGCTGGAGCAGCGGAATGACCAGATCGGCAGTGGCCACCTCCATGGCAGGCTCATAGTCCAGATGCTGTTCGATAAATACTTTCCGGTAATATTCATAGCTGGCGGTGCCGTATCCGAGACCGATGATGGAATGGAGCCGGAACTCCTTCAGCGTCATGGGACGATCGGACAGAGCGGCATAGTCCGGGCCGCCGGCGGGAACCTCCCGGAAAGTCATCAGATCTTCGCAGGCCAGAGCATCATGGAGTTCAAAAGGAGTCGTCACGATGGCCAGATCGAGCCGGCCGCTTTGCAGAGATTTCAGAATCTCCGGAGTGGTATTGTTCTGGATGCGTATTTTAATCTCCGGATAGCCGTTCTGAAAATCATGCAGATTCTGCAACAGGAATAAATGCAGGGCAGTCTCGGTGACACCCAGTTCAATGGTGCCGCTGCACGTATTTTTATCCCGGCATAGTTCTGCCTCAGCCTCCAGCAGGTGCTGACAGGCGATAGCCACATGGGCATAGAGCCTTTTTCCCTCATCGGTCAGCTTCAGTCCCCGTGGCTCTCTAAGAAAAAGGCGGCAGTCCAGCTGATCCTCCAACAGATGAATAATGCGGGTCACATTTGGCTGGCTGCTTTTTAAGACCATGGCAGCCTTGGTGATATTTTCATATTTGGCAACGTAATAGAAGATTCTGTAGTATTCAAAACTGATATTCATATAAAAATGATATGCCTCACATATAAACTATATATTTTTAGTATCCGTCAGGATATAGTATAATACGCGGTTGAAAAAAAGTAAACAGAGGAGAAAAGGTTATGCGACATTTGATTGATTCACTGGACCTGTCGGTAGCGGAGACGCAGGAGATCTTAGACCTGGCGGACCGGATCGCTGCCGACCCCGCTGCATACGCTCATTGTGCAGACGGGAAAATACTGGCAACCTTATTTTACGAGCCCAGCACCCGTACCAGACTTTCTTTTGAGACCGCCATGCTGAACCTCGGCGGCAGGACACTGGGATTCGCCGGTGTGGAGCAGTGCAGTGCCACCAAAGGTGAGACTGTGGCAGATACCGCCCGGGTGGTCAGCTGTTATGCGGACATCATCGCCATGCGGCATCCCAAGGAAGGAGCACCGCTGCGGGCTTCCATGTATTCCCGGATCCCGGTGATCAATGCCGGGGACGGCGGACATAACCATCCGACCCAGACCCTGATCGATCTGCTGACCATAAGACAGCGCAAGGGGCATCTGGATCATCTGAAGATCGGCTTCTGCGGCGATCTGAAATTCGGCAGAACCGTACACTCTCTGGTGAACAGTCTGGTACGCTATCCGGGCAATGAATTCTATTTCATTTCTCCAGAGGAATTGAAAGTTCCGGATTATCTGGTGGAGGACACCCTGAAACCCGCGAATGCCCCCTATCATGAGGTCACCAGTCTGGAGGATACATTGCCCGAACTGGATGTGCTCTACATGACCAGAGTCCAGAAGGAACGTTTTTTCAACGAAGAAGATTACATCCGTTTGAAAGACATCTATATCCTGGATCAGGAAAAATTGAATCTGGCGAAAGCAGATATGCCGGTATTGCATCCGCTGCCCCGGGTGGATGAGATCGCTCCGGAAGTGGATGCGGATCCGAGAGCTGCATATTTTCAGCAGGTATTGAACGGTAAATTTATTCGTATGGCATTGATCCTAAGTCTGTTAGACCTTACGGATCCGGTGACGGGAAAGAAGGTGCTGGTATGTTAAACGTAGAATCCATTCAGAACGGTGTCGTGATCGATCACATTCCCGCAGGAAAGGGAATGGACATATACAGACTGCTGGAACTGGAGTCCAAGACCCAGTCCGTAGCCTTATTACAATCCGTAAAAAGCCAGAAATACGGCTGCAAGGATCTGATCAAGATCGAGGGAGAGAATCTGCCGGAACGGCTGGATATTCTGGGATATCTGGACGGCCAGATCACCCTGATCGTGATCCGTGACGGAAAAGTTGTAAAAAAGTATCATCCGGTTCCTCCACAGAGGCTGGTAAATGTGATAAAATGTAAAAATCCCCGTTGTATTACCAGTATAGAGACGAATTGTGACCACATATTCGAATTGTCCCCGTCAGGAAGATACCGTTGCCTATACTGTAATCAGGAGATGCCTGTAGGAAGGTAACCGTGTGAAAAATAAAGGTTTCACCCACGGCTTTGTGCCACAGGCTTAAAGTTCGTAGTATACGGAAAGGAATGAGGATGATGCAGCGTAAAATACACGGACAGATGTCAGAGTCCTTTTTGATCGCCGGGATATTGTCGGTTTCGGGCGGTTTGCAGGATGCCTATACCTATATGTACCGGGGAAAGGTATTTGCCAATGCCCAGACCGGTAATATTGTATTACTTGCCCAAAATCTGGTAGACCGGAACTGGTCAGTGGCGTTCCGGTATTTTTCCCCGCTATTGTTCTTTGCGTTGGGAGTGGCAGTAGCGGAGTGTATTCATATGCGGTATCAGAAGGCCCAGAGGATCCACTGGCGTCAGCTGGTACTTGCCATAGAGATCCTGTTATTGTTTGCTGTGGGATTTTTCCCGAATGCGTTGGATCTGCTGGCCAATGCCATGGTGTCCTTCGCCTGTGCCATGCAGGTACAGGCCTTCCGTAAGGTGAACGGCTATGCCTTTGCCAGTACCATGTGTATCGGCAATCTGCGCAGCGGCATGGAATCCCTGTGTGCTTACGGGAGGACGAAGGACAGGAAGACTCTGCACAAAGCCGGCTGCTATTTTGGCATTATCATCCTGTTTGCCATCGGTGCGGCGCTGGGCGGACATCTGATCTCCGTACTTGGAGCCGGAACCATCTGGATTTCCTGCATTATTTTACTGATCAGCTTCTTATGTATGTTCATCCGGGAGGAGAAGGAAGAACATCCTGAGATCGTGGAAGAAGAACAGGAGATTCGCAGCAACCTGCAAAATATCCGCAAAGAGGCAAGGGATGTGGAACATATCCTGGAGAATGACATCCGCTCCCAGATCGAGAAGAAAAAATAAAGATAGAATAAGATAGAATAACAAAAGCCTTCGGCAGGAAAATCTGCCGGAGGCTTTTGTGGATATTCATTGAAAATATTACAGTGCTTTTACATCGTCCCGCAAAGCACCGGTCATCTCTTGGACAAACGTGGTCTGGGAGGAAATCTCCTCGGTATTGGCGGCGATGGTTGCCACCTTTTCCGTCATCTCGTTCATACGGTTCACCAGCTCTTCGATGGAGGACATGCTTCCCGCTACCTTGGGCAGGATTGCTTCCGCCTTCTCGTTGTTCTGCGACAACAGATTCTTGGTGGAATCGGACAGCTGCCGGATTTCTTCCGCCACGACAGCAAATCCGCGGCCATGCTCTCCGGCACGGGCGGCCTCGATGGAGGCATTCAGCGACAGCAGGTTGGTCTGACCGGCAATGGAGGAAATATCCGCATTGCTCTGCTTGTACACACTGATGAAGTCGGAGATCGTACCCAGAGACTCGTTCAGTTCATTGCACAGATTCGAGATAGACTGAATGTGCTGTGCCAGCGTGGTAGCTTCATTGGCGGAGGCTTCATTGGCGATATTCAGTTCGCTGATATTGTCACTTAAGGTTACAAAACGCTCCGTGATATCGGCCAGCTTCTGCTGATGAATCTCCTGCTCCGCCTTTTCCTGCTCCCGAAGATGTGCTAATTCTCTGGTTTCTTCCTCAGCAAGGCTGCGGACGTAGTGAACGCAGTTTTCCTTGACGTTCACATTGTTGTAAATGGCCCGGACCATATTTTTACAGGTAGAATAGCCACAGGATTCACAGTCACGATGCTGTTCCTCATGGGTGGTCTTGTTCATGCTGTCATAGATGTCCCGGGTCTGCTGCTCGGAAGGTTCCTTAATAATTACCGCTTTGTTGGTATAGTGACGGATGAAATCTTCCAGCTTCAGTCCGGAAAAGGCAGCCATGAGATTTTGCAGGCGCTGTGCGGGCGTTTCATCTGCAGCCCAGGGGCTTTTGCTCTTTTTTCCGAAAAGTTTTTTGCCGGAACTTTGTTCCAGCTTGGAATTACGCATTTTGGACAGTGTCAGCATCACATCATCCGTATTGCGCTCCGGATCGGTGGCGGTGCCGTAGATACAGCCCTTGGAGCAGTTCAGAATGTCCACCATGAAAGGCTCCTGCTTATGCTGTTTGATCCGTCCGGCATACTCCCGGAGATAGTGGTAAGCTTCCTGCTCCCCCTCCACCTGACGGACGATCTGTTCCTTGCCCAGAAAATGCTCTACATTTTCCCGCAGTCCTCCGGGCATGGGATAGAGGGAACCAAGACCGTATTCCAGTTCATCCGTGTAGGGAGCACAGGAGTTGTACTCGTTGCCGATCTTTTTCATCAGTTTATCAAAGGTCACATTATAGGATACATAACCGCCGCAGTTGGGATCGGTGATCTCTGCTTTTTTGGCAATGCAGGGACTGATAAAGGCAATCTCGTCCGTGACATTCATGTACTTCTTCATATAGATGGCAGTGCACATCATGGGACTATGTACGGGAACCAGCCGTGGAATCAGTTCCGGAATGTATTTCTCCACATAAGTTACCACAGCCGGGCAGGGCTGGGAGATACCGCCCGTAAAGTTGTGCTCGGTAATGTACTTCAGATAGCCCCAGGTGGTGATATCCGCACCGAAGGATACGCTGCAGATGTGATTGACCCCCTTTTTCTTGAGGTAACCTAAAACTTTCTGATATTCCCCCGGGTAGTTGGCGAGGAAAGCGGGAGCCAGAATCACAGAGATCTTTTTCCCGGCAGCAAGATCCGAGAAAAACTTTTCCGTGTCATCATAGAAATCTCTCGCCTCATGGGGACAGGCATCAAAACATGCCCCGCAGGCAATACATTTGTCACTGTCTACCATTACTTTACCGGCTTCGGTCGCAATATTGGCGGTGAGCACAGGACAGGAACGCACACATTTGTTGCAGCCCGTGCAGGAATCGTTGGTGAATACTAATTCCATGGCTTATTTCTCCTTAGGTGATTTCATAATATTATCATAAATGATAATTTTTTATCAATATTATGGTATATTATAACAAAATACCTATTGATAAGCAATGGGATATTAGTTCTTTTTTATCAAAAACAGAGGCCGCAGACGGTTTAGACAGAACCGGTAAAACCGTATTTTTTGAGATCCACCTTATTGCAGATGACTTCGATACCGTCGGCTCTGAGACGGTTGGCCTGTTCGTCGGCGCCGCCGAAGGCAAAGGCACCGGAGAGCTCCCCTTTGGAATTGACCACACGGTAGCAGGGGATGTGGTCGGGATCCGGATTCTTGTGCAGGGCATTGCCCACAGCCCGGGCCATTTTCGGTTCCCCGGCCATGGCGGCGATCTGACCGTAAGTGGCCACGCATCCTTTCGGGATCTTTTTCACGGCTTCATAGATCCGTTTTGTGGGGCTGTCGGTGACGAGGTCGTAGCTTTCCGCGATCATGCGCCGGATGTCCTCGTCGGGGATCGAACCGTCTAAAATAATAGTGTTCCAGTGCTCCTTGTTCAGATGGTAGCCGGGGATGACCGAAGGGAAGGTGTTCCGCCAGAAATCCCGCCAGGCAGGATCCGTTTTCACATTCAGATTCAGGTATCCATCCTTTTCATAAGTCCACAGGAAGGCCTTTTTGCTGCCTTTTACCCGCACCAGCTGCCAGTTGGGATCGTGAAAGGGCATTTCCATATAAGTATCCGGAAAAGACAATCCGTATTTTAACGCTTCCTCTCTTGTTTTCATGCCGCAAGACCTCCGTTTTTCTCAAGAATTCTTCCCCATTATTTTACTATAACTCCCTTTTCTTTTCTATGAAAACATGGTAAACTTTTTCGAGAAACAGGTCATGGTATTGGGCGAAAAAGGCCCGGGAACGGAGACAATATGATACTGATACAGGATGGTTATATGATCGACCCGAAGTCGGGCAGAGAGGGCAATTTTGACTTTCTGATCGACGGTGACAAAATAGTGAAGATCGCGGAGAATATCGAGCCGAAGGGAAAAGTGACCCGGATCGACGCGGAGGGGCTGTTGATCGCCCCCGGACTGGTGGATGTGCATGTACATTTCAGGGATCCCGGTTTTACGGCAAAGGAAGATATCAACACCGGTGCAGCGGCAGCGGCAAAAGGCGGCGTGACCACAGTGGTACTGATGGCCAACACGAAGCCTACGGTGGACAGCGAGGAGACGCTGCATTATATCCTGGACAAAGGAGCAAAGACCGGCATCCATGTGACCACCTGTGCCAACGTGACCATGGGGATGCAGGGAAAGCAGCTGACGGATATGAAGAAGCTGGCAGCGGCCGGTGCCGTGGGATTTACGGATGACGGAGTGCCTCTGCTGGATGCGGAACTGGTGCGCAGTGCCATGAAGATCTCCGCAGAGCTGGACATGCCCATCAGCTTCCATGAGGAAGATCCGAAATATATCGAGAACAACGGTGTGAACCGGGGAAAGGCCAGCGAATATTTTCATATCGGCGGTTCCTCCAGAGAGGCGGAGATTGCACTGGTGGAACGGGATCTGAAGCTGGCGGAGGAGACCGGCGCCTGCATCGACATCCAGCATATCAGCAGTAAGGAAGCAGTGGAACTGGTGCGTCAGGCGAAAAAGAGATGCTCCAATATCCATGCGGAAGCCACACCCCATCATTTTACACTGACCGAGGATGCGGTGATCAAATACGGCACGCTGGCGAAGATGAACCCGCCCCTGCGGGAGGAAGCGGACCGTCAGGCGGTGATCCGGGGGCTGGTGGACGGCACCATCGACATGATCGCTACGGATCATGCACCCCATACCGCAGAGGAAAAGGCCAAGCCCATCACGGAAGCACCCAGCGGCATCACCGGACTGGAGACTTCTCTGGCACTGGGCATTACGGAACTGGTGGACAACGGGTATCTTACCATGAAGCAGCTGTTGCGTCTGATGAGTACGAATCCGGCGGCAATGTACCATCTGGATGCCGGGTATCTGGCGGAAGGAGGCCCTGCGGATGTGATTCTGATCGATACGGCAGCGGACTTCATTCCGGAAACCTATGCGTCCAAGGCCACGAACACTCCTTTTACCGGATGGAAGTTAAAAGGCGAAGTGAAAAAGACCATCTGCGGCGGTAAGATCGTATACGAAGCGTAGTGAACCCGGAAGAGAGCACTTATACGTTAATAACGTTATAGTTATAATAGAAGAGAAAAGGATAACAAAATGAAAAAGAAAATCACAGCAACTGTGCTTTCTCAGAAGGAGATCGCACCCAGAATTTTTGACATGTGGATCGCCACGGATCTGGCGGCACAGGCAAAGGCCGGTCAGTTCATCGGCGTTTACCCCAAGGACCGGAGCACCCTGCTTCCCCGTCCCATCAGCATCTGTCAGGTAAATGACAACAAGGATGCCCTGCGTATCGTGTACCGTATCGCCGGACAGGGCACCGCGGAATTTTCTTCCTACTGGGAAGGCGATAATATAGAGATCCTGGGAACTTTAGGTAACGGCTTCCCCACAGAGGCGGCGGAGGGCAAAAAGGTATTCCTCATGGGCGGCGGCATCGGCATTCCTCCCATGCTGGAACTGGCGAGAGAGCTTCCGGCCTCCGCAGAAAAGCAGATTATTGTGGGTTATCGTGATAACCAGCTGTTCTTAAAAGAGGATCTGGAGAAGAACGGAACCGTATACATTGCCACGGAGGACGGCAGTGTCGGCACGAAGGGCAACGTCATGAATGCCATCGAAGAAAATGCTTTGCAGGCAGATGTGATCTTCGCCTGCGGCCCCATGCCCATGCTCCGCGCCATCAAAAAATATGCGGAAGAAAAGGGTATCAAGGCCTATATCTCTCTGGAAGAGCATATGGCCTGCGGCGTAGGCGCCTGTCTGGGCTGCGTCGTGAAGACGAAGGAAGTGGATCATCATTCTCATGTGCATAATGCAAGAATCTGCACCGATGGCCCCGTATTTGACGCTGAGGAGGTAGAGATCTGATGAATACACAGACAACGATCGCAGGAGTGACTTTTAAAAACCCCGTAATGACAGCTTCCGGAACCTTTGGCTCCGGTATGGAATATGAAGAATTCGTTGATTTGAACCGTCTGGGTGCGGTGGTGACCAAGGGTGTGGCCAATGTGCCCTGGCCCGGCAACCCTACGCCCCGGGTGGCAGAGGTATATGGCGGCATGCTCAATGCCATCGGTTTACAGAACCCCGGCATCGACGTATTCATGGAGAGAGACGTTCCTTTCCTGAAAAAATACGACACGAAGATCATCGTGAATGTCTGTGGTAAGACCGTGGAGGACTACGTGGATGTGGTAGAACGACTGGGAGACGAACCGGCCGTCAGCATGCTGGAGATCAATGTGTCCTGCCCCAATGTCAAGGAAGGAGCCATTGCTTTCGGTCAGAAAGCGGATGCCCTGTACAACATTACTTCCGAGCTGAAAAAACATGCGAAGCAGCCCATCATTATGAAGCTGAGCCCCAATGTAACGGACATCACGGAGATGGCAAGAGCGGCGGAGGCAGCAGGCGCGGATGCCCTGTCCCTGATCAATACCATTACCGGCATGAAGATCGACATTCACCGCAGAAAATTCGCCATTGCCAACAAGACCGGAGGCATGAGCGGCCCTGCCATCAAGCCCATTGCTGTCCGCATGGTCTATCAGGTGGCACAGGCGGTACAAATCCCCATTATCGGCATGGGCGGCATTGCCACGGCGGAGGATGCCATGGAATTTATTCTGGCAGGCGCCAGCGCCGTCAGTGTCGGAGCCATGAATTTCGTGGATCCCTATACCACCGTAAAAGTCGTGGAAGGAATCGAGAATTATATGCGTACCTATCAGGTGGAGAATCTGACAGATCTGATCGGTGCGGTGCAGTAAGACACAGAGAACAGAATACGGTATAAGTACACAGAGACCTTCATATATATAGATATATCTGTATATATGGAGGTCTGTTATTGTGGAGCTGATCAGAAGAAATATACATATGGACCGGGTAAAGCGGTCCACCGTCATGCAGTTTACCATGGAGGAGGATCTGAACCTTCCGGAGGATAAGCCGGATATCAGTACTCTGAATCTGGAAAAAGGAGAGGTCGTCATTGAAGAGATCCGCCCCGGTACGGACGAGGTGACAGTGCGGGGCAAACTGGGCTATGCCATCCTGTACCATACCCAGGAGGCGGGAAGCAATCTGGTGCTTTTAAGCGGAGCACTGCCCTTTGAGGAGAAGATTCATATGGAAGGAACGCTTTCTTCGGACACTGTGGCCGTGGAAGGAACCGTAGAAGATTTTACGGTAAATATGATCAATTCCCGCAAACTGAATTTACAGGCACTGCTGCTTCTGAATGCCCGGATCGAGGAGATCTATGATGAAGAGCTGCCCGTGGGGATTCAGAGAGACACCGAAGGAGAAGGTGTGGAATACCGGATCACCCCCATGGAAGTGACGGAACTTGCCATCTGCAAGAACGATATTTTCCGCAAAAAAGAGGAGATCCCTCTGCCCTCCAGCTATCCGAATATCTACCAGATCCTGTGGAGCAATGTGTCTCTCCGGGATGTGGAGTTCAAACCACAGGAGGAAAAGCTGTCCGTTCAGGGGGATATTCAGATCTTTGTCCTCTATGAGGCGGAAGGGGAAGACCGGTCAATCCGTTCCTATGAGACAACAATTCCGTTAGACGGTACTTTGGAATGTCAGGGGTGCAGAGAAGAACTGTTGCCGGACATCCGGTATTCTCTGGTACGACAGGAGCATGGACAGCCGGAACTGACGATTCAGCCGGATCTGGACGGGGAAGAGCGGATCCTGGGACTGGAATGTGTTCTGGAACTGAACATCCGGCTCTATGAGGAAGAGGAGATCGACATTTTAAGAGACATCTACGGGGTGACAAAAGAAGTGATCCCGGACACCAGAGATGCCAGTCTGCGCCAGCTGTTGGCGAGGATCACCGGGAAGACCAAAGTGACGGATCACCGCAAGACCGACATCGGTTCTCCGGTATTGCAGGTACTTCACAGTGAAGGCAACGTGACGGTGGATCATCAGGAAGTCACGGAAGAGGGGATTCGGTTACAGGGCAGTATCGATCTCACGGTGCTGTGTATCACGGAAAACGACGAGACACCCTATGTGAGCACCAGAGAACAGATTCCGTATGAGTATACGCTGAATGTGCAGGGAGTGACGGCGGCGGATCAGGCGGAGGTACACAGTGAGTTGGAGCAGTTGCAGGTGAATCTTCTGGAAGGAGAGGAACTGGATGTGAAGGCTGTACTTTCTTTTTCCACCACGGTGATGAAAAATATTCCGCTGGAAGCCATTGAACAGGTGACGGAACAGGAGATCGACAGCAATGTGCTGGCGGGACTGCCCAGTGCGGTGATCTATATTGCGGCGCCGGGGGATGATCTGTGGAGCATCGGAAGAAAATACCATATGCCGGTGAGGACGGTGCGGGAACTGAATGCGCTGGAAAGCGATGAACTGCGGCCGGGGCAGAAGGTATTGCTGGTAAAGGGAATGGCATAAAATTATACACACAAAAAGAAAACCATGTGATACACGGATGCGTTTTAGAACATCCGGTATCACATGGTTTTTCTATAGGGCAACGACGGTGGATCCGCCGGTGTTTTGCTCTATTCTTCTGTGGTCAGTCCGGCATCTGCTGCCAGCTTGTCGAACTTCTCCATAACGGCATCATAGGTCTTCTGGGAAATCTCGGGAAGAGAACCGCCCCAAGTCTTCTCCGCCTGTGCGTAGCCTTTTTTGAATGCTTCGCGCATGGACTCGATCTTGTCCGGGTCACCGCCGGTCAGAGCCGTGGCAAACTGAATGATACGGTCGGAGGTCTGGTTCACACCCCAGTAACCGTCCTCGGCAATATCTGCCTGTGCCTGAGCCTTGGTAGCAGGATCTACGGTATAGTTACCGGAACGTAAGAAAGACCAGATGTCATTGGCATTGCCGTAGGTGGTAGCCTGCTTGCCCATCATCTGTTCTACCAGAGAACGAAGCTGACTGGCACGGGCATCCGCATCTGCCTTTAATTTGTTGATCAGATTGGTATCCGGTTTATAAGTCTTCTTCGTGGAAGAGGTCTTTGTGTCGGTGTTGTGCTCATAAATCACACCGGTATCTTCCGCGGTGTTTGTGTTTTTTGCTTCCTCGGCGGAAGTTTTTTCTTTTGCTGCACTTGTGCTGTTATAGCTGTAGGCCGCAGCCGCCTGGGTTGATGTAACTCCGTTTACGCTCATAGTTTCCTCTTTTCCGGTGCGGTTCTGCAGACCGCACCTGTTGTCATCCTTGACTTTGCTTTGTTATACCCTTCCGAGGGTCTTTGGTTTCACTAATTATATCGTCCGGGGATAGTGGATACTTTAGGAGATCTTGAGAAAAACAGTGGAAAAATTCGGTGAAAAAATCACACTCCATTGACAAAGCAGAGCGGATTGTATAAAATTAAGTACAATCATTGTATACAAGCTATGGAACCTCAGGCAGCGTAGCTGCGATTTTGTCAATACGGTTCCGAATAGCTCAATTAACATATTGGAGACAAAAATGAACGAATATCGGATAAAAGCGTATGCTAAGATCAATCTGGGTCTGGATGTGGTCAGAAGACTGGAGAATGGCTATCACGAAGTGAGGATGGTCATGCAGACCGTAGGAATCTATGATGTACTGGATTTTCAGCGGACGGACGGGGGAATCGTGATCACCACGGATTCCGGAGAACTTCCCACAGGTGAGGACAATCTGATCTATAAGGCAGCAAAGCTTATGTTGGAAAAATACCATATCAGTGAAGGTGTGAAAATCCATCTGGAGAAGCACATTCCCATTGCTGCGGGAATGGCGGGGGGCAGTACGGATGCAGCGGCTGCTTTAAAGGGGATGAACCGGCTGTTCGATCTGGGATGTTCGTTGAAGGATCTGATGGAACTTGGTGTGAAAATCGGCGCGGATGTTCCTTATTGTGTCATGGGTGGTACGGCTCTGGCAGAAGGCATCGGTGAGAAACTGACACCTCTTGCTCCGGCACCGGATTGCTATGTACTGGTGGCAAAGCCCGATATCAATGTCTCCACTAAATATGTCTATGAACATCTGGACGCACAGGAGATCAGCAGGCACCCCGACATCGATGGCATGGTGGAAGCCATTGCTGAGGAAAGTTTACAGGGGATCCTGGACCGGATGGAAAATGTGCTGGAGACCGTAACAGTGAAGGCGTATCCCGTGATCCAGACCATCAAAGACCGCATGAAGGAACTGGGAGCCATCAACAGTCTGATGAGTGGAAGCGGCCCTACGGTATTCGGTATTTTTGTGGAGAAGGATATGGCCCGCAGGGCATATGATAAATTAGAGGAGGAACAGCTGGCAAAGCAGATTTTCCTGACGGAATTCTGTGAGTAGCGCCAGAGAAGAAGTATGCAGGATAATTTACAGGTGACAATGGATGAATTTCTGCCACTCAGAGATGTGGTATTCAATACTTTGCGGCAGGCCATTCTGACGGGAGAACTGAAGCCCGGCGAGCGGTTGATGGAGATCCATCTTGCCAACAAGCTGGGGGTCAGCCGGACGCCGATCCGGGAAGCCATCCGTAAGCTGGAACTGGAGGGACTGGTGACCATGATCCCCAGAAGGGGTGCGGAAGTGGCGCAGATCACGGAGAAGAGCATGAATGATGTGCTGGAAGTCCGTCGGGCCATGGATGCACTCTGTGTGGAACTGGCCTGCGACCGGATCACTCCGGAGGAATTGCAGGATCTGAAAAAAGCCTGCGAAAACTTTGAAGCGGCAGTGAAGACCGGTGACATTAAACGGATCGCACAGGCGGATGTGGCGCTGCATGATATCATCGTGCAGGCTACGGGGAACCAGCGTCTGATCCAGCTGGTCAACAACCTGTCCGAGCAGATGTACCGTTATCGTTTTGAGTATATTAAGGATTTCAGTCAGCATGACCGTCTGGTGGAGGAACACAGGGTCATCTATGAGAGCATCGTGAAAAAGGACAGGGAAACAGCATCCAACATGGCCAAGGTGCATATAGATAATCAGAAGAAGGCGATCATCCGCCAGATCCGTCTGGAACGGGAGAAAAATAAATAGATTTCGTAAAGTATAATCTGTCCGGAAAGTGGTAATGATTTCCATAGAATAAAAAGGGAATATATGGAAAGAGTACCGCTGATGGATAGATTATATATTTATTATGAAAAATATCGTAAGATGATCACGGAGAAGAAAATTTTGCAAAGGCTGGTGCAGGGAATCCGGGTGCTGACCGTGGCGCTGGCCTGTTACGGCTGGTGGGGCGTGATCTACCCGGAACTGACGATGCTGCCTTCCACTTACGAGATCGTCTACGACGAACAGGAGACGGCAGAGACAGACACTGTACAGACAAGTCCGGAAGTGGTAGAATGGAATTCCGACAGTCAGATTTATTGGAAGATTCTGGAGGCAGATCCGGAGCAGATCCGCTTCAAAAGCAGACTGCTTACGATGCTAAAAAAATAAAAGGAGAAATCCCATGTATCAGGAGAATGTTACTGCGCTGAAAAAGGATGCCCCCATCGGGGTATTCGATTCCGGCATCGGCGGACTGACCGTGGCCCGGGAGATCATGCGGCAGATTCCCAATGAGAAGATCATATATTTCGGAGATACGGCAAGAATGCCCTATGGCAGCAAGTCAAAAGAGACCGTGACCCGTTTTTCCAAACAGATCGTGCGGTTCCTGGAGACCTTTCAGGTGAAGACCATTGTGGTGGCATGCAATACGGCGAGTGCCTACGCATTGGATGAACTGGAAAAAGAGATCAATGTACCGATCATCGGTGTGATCAAGCCGGGAGCAAAGACCGCGGCGGAGGTAACACGCAACGGCCGCATCGGTGTCATTGCCACAGAGGCTACCATCGGCAGCCAGATGTACAATAAATACATACAGGAACTGAACAAAGACGTAACGATCTACGGCAAGGCCTGCCCGCTGTTCGTACCATTGGTGGAGGAGGGGCTGTGGGAGGATCCCGTGACCGACGAGATCGCGAAGCGTTATCTGACGGAGCTGATCGATATTGACATCGATACTCTGATTTTAGGCTGTACCCATTATCCGCTGATCCGTTCCACGGTAGGCCGCGTTATGGGAGATCGGGTAACACTGGTGAATCCGGCATATGAGACCGCCAGGGAACTGAAGGAACTGTTACAGAACTATCATATTCTCAACGAGGAGGAACCTCATCTGGGAGAGAACAAGTACCAGTTCTATGTCAGCGACGGCGCGGAGAAGTTCAAGCGTTTCGCCAATTCCATTATCAAATACGGGATCCTGTCGGCCAAGACCATCAAGATCGACGAGTACTAAAGGGAACCAAAGGACAATAGAAAATGAATCGAGAGGTAGAACTTGTCCTGTCCGGTCTGCATGCTTCCGGACAGGATCCGGAAGGCGACGCGGTGGAGACCGCGCAGCCTGCGCAATATTTTAAGAGAAACGACAGTCACTATCTGCTCTATGAGGAACAGATGGAGGGGTTCAATGCTCCCTGCAAGAGCCGGATCAAGTTCCGGGATCATCTGCTGGAACTGACCAGACAGGGGGCATCAGAGATGCATATGATCTTTGAGGAAAATAAGAGGCATATGATCCCGTACAACACCCCCTGCGGGCAGCTGTTGCTGGGGATCGAGACCGGTAAAGTACTGGTGGAAGAACGGGAGGATCAGATCCATGTGACGGTGGAATACACGCTGGATCATGAGGGAGAGCCTTTGAGCGAGAGCTGTCTGAAGATCTGCATTCGGGAGAAATAAATAAAGTTTGCCAAATAAAAAATAGCAGATGCTCTTATGAATGCAAGCATTCAACGAACATTTGCTATTTTTATGTGCGTCAGACGACGCACAATGGGTTCTGAATAGTTATCTACTTGACGGGCTTTGCTCCGGCCTTTTCCTGCGCCGTAGCCACCAGACGCTTGAAGAAGCCTTTCTTCTTCTCGGGAGCGGCCTCGGTCTTGCCGTGCAGTCCCTTGACATCCAGTACATAGATACCGCTGACAACCGCTTTTACTTCCTTTTTTACGGGAACGTTGTCGAAGATCTTCTCGTCACAGATCAGGGATACGATCTGGGGGCCGACCTTTGCCTTGATAATAGGCAGCTTGGAACCGCGCATCAGCTTCGGGGTCTGGTCAATGACCATCTGCGGAAGACCGGCATCTTTCAGCTTCATGCGTTTCTTATCAATGATCAGCATGGAAACGGTCTGTTTGTTGGCTTCCAGCATTTCCTGCTGTTCTGCCTGTTTTTTCTGTGCTTTCTTACCTAAGAAATATAATACTGCAATGATAATAGCAAGTACTATCACTATGACTAATAATGTGATTGCAACCGGACTCATTTTACAGTCCCTCCTTCAGTTAATCGGAACAAATTCCTATGGGACATTGTAACATAGATTTACCGGAATACGCAACTATACATTTCACTTGAAAATAACAAATAGGAAAAACAGACTGCCGAAAATAAGCAGGATCGTTACACCCCAGGAGATGGGGAAGACGACAAACAGACTTTCCAAAGTACGAAAATGCGCAAATATCGTGCAGATCCATACAATACACAGCACACAGGTGCCGAGGATCGTAAGAACCGCAGGCAGCGCGGAATGCCCCGTTCCCCGCAGAACTCCAGCCGGAATTTCATAAAGACCGCTTAAAGTTCCTTTTTACCGGGAGTGACGGATTTCGCTGGAAAGAGGACTTTTTTTATGCTATATTGAGGACGGGAGTATTAGAATTTAATGAGGGATAATTATGAACGAAGCATTTGAGATCTTAAAGACGGGAACGGAATTTTTCTGCAACCATCTGGTATTATTTAATATGCTGTTAGCCATTGTGATCGTCTTTTTCCAGAGGCGGGATCCCAAGAGTGTGTGGGCATGGCTGCTTTTGCTGTATTTTATTCCCGTGCTGGGGTTTGTATTCTACCTGTTGCTGGGGCAGGACATGCATAAGCGGAAAATGTTCCGGATCAAAGAGGTGGAGGACCATATCAGCAAGGATATCAGGCAGCAGGAATACCGGCTGAAGGCCAGGGATGCACAGGAACTGGATGGGAGTATCCGGGGATATGAGGATCTGGTACTGTATAACCTGGAGGCCGGGGAAGCGGTGTTGACCAGAGATAATGATGTGGATATTTTCATTGACGGTAATGAAAAGTTTGCCGCATTGAAGGAAGATCTGCGGAATGCGAAGCAGTTTATCCATATCCAATACTACATTATTAAAAATGACGTATTATTCAACCAGATCAAGGACATTCTGATCGAGAAGGCGGCACAGGGCGTAGAAGTAAGGGTATTGTTCGATGCCATGGGCTGTCGTTCCGTGCGGCACAGCTTTTGGAAAAAACTGAATGAAAAAGGCATACAGACGGCAGAATTTTTCCCCGCCATCCTGCGAAGACTCCAGCTGCGTATCAACTACCGCAACCACCGCAAAATTGTGGTTATTGACAATAAGGTGGCCTATGTGGGCGGTTTTAATGTGGGGAAGGAATATATTGATCTGGATGAAAAATTCGGCCACTGGAGAGATACCCATCTGCGGATCCGCGGAAGTGCGGTGCTCAGTCTCCAGGTGCGTTTTGTTCTGGACTGGAATTACGCGGCGGAGGAGAATCTGTTTTTACGGCCGGAACTGTTCCGGGGAGTGGAATCCGGCAGCAGGGATCTTAGTGATATACAGATCATCAGCAGCGGCCCGGATAAGACGACCCAGCAGATCCATGACAATTATCTGCGTCTGATCAACAAGGCAGAGAAAAGCATTTATATCCAGACACCGTATTTTATTCCGGATGAGGCGATCCTGAATGCCCTGATGATCGCCGTGAAGTCCGGGATCGAAGTAAATATCATGATCCCCTGTATGCCGGATCATCCGTTTGTCTATTGGGCGACCTATTCTTATCTCGGAGATATGGTCATGGCGGGGGCCAACTGCTATACCTATAATAACGGCTTCCTGCACAGCAAAGGCATGATCGTGGATGACCGGGTACTGTGTTACGGGACCGCCAATATGGACATCCGCAGTTTTGCGCTGAATTTTGAAGTAAATGCCGTAGTATATGATGAAAAAAAGGCCCGGGAAATGGTGGAAATCTTCCGGAAAGATCTGGAAGTCTGCAGGCAGATCACCCGGGATTATTACGCGGGAAGGAGTCTGAAGATCCGCGGGAAAGAGCAGGTCTGCCGGTTATTGTCACCCTTGTTATAGTCCGGGGGATGTGGTATAATGGGCGATGCTATGATGCATTACGCACATGTGCACAAAAAGAAAGGTATAGGAAGTATTAGAATGAAGAAAAAGACTTTAGGATTTCTGGCAGCGGTTTTAAGCGTATGTATGCTGGCAGGCTGCGGAGCAAAGGATACAGGAGACAGCACCGGAACAGAAAGTACCGGAACGGAAAGCACCGCATTGAAGGATATGGATGTGGACAAGTATGTGACTCTGGGAGAGTACAAGGGCCTCGAAGTATCCGTAGACACCGTGGAAGTAGATGAAGATGAGTGGAACACTCTGGTCAACAATGTATATTATGGCAACATTACCGCAGAGAACGGTGGAATCATGGATCGTGCGGTAGCTACCGGAGATACAGTGAATATCGATTTCGAGGGCAAAAAGGACGGCGTGGCATTTGACGGCGGTACCTCTCAGGGATATGAGCTGACCATCGGTTCCGGCAGTTTTATCGCCGGTTTTGAGGACGGACTGATCGGCGTGATGCCCGGTGAGACTGTGGATCTGGATTTAAGCTTTCCGGATCCCTACCCGAATAACCCGGATCTGGCAGGACAGCCTGTGGTATTTACCGTGACCGTGAACTTTATTGAGCCGGAGCAGGACGGTGTGTTCAGTGATGAGATCATCAGCAATTTCGGTATTGACGGTGTGACCAACGAGGAAGAACTTCGTCAGTATGCCTATGATTATCTGAATGAAAATGCACAGCAGAACTATGAGAGCAATGTGGATCAGGCAGTTATGGATGCGTTTATGGCAAACAACACCTTTACCTCCGTACCGGAGGCGCTGATCCAGAAGTATTCCGATGCAGCGGAGAGCAGCATTACCTCCATGGCATCCGCATACGGTGTGGACGGAGATACTTTTACTCAGTATTATTACGGACAGGATCTTGCCTCCTTCCTGGCTGCCTATTCCGAAGAGGCGGCAAAGCAGGATATCGCATTGCAGGCAGTAGCCAATCGGGAAAATCTGAACATCAGCGATGAGGAACTGGATCAGATCCTGTTGGATCGTGCTACGGCAGCCGGGTATGACACCATTGAGGAGTACATCGGAGAGACCTCCAAGGAAGACTACAGAGAGTATTTCCTCTATGACAAGGTGACGGATTATCTGGTAGAGAACGCAAAGATCACCAACAACTAAGCCTTACAAAACAGTATGTGACCGGCGAATAGGATGCGGGCCGGTTCAGATAGAGCACGTCGCAGCGTGCGGATAGGAAAAATTATGGAATTAACAGACATCAGAGAACTTCACCGGGAAAAGGACGTCTATATCGGTAAGGAGATCACCGTAGGCGGCTGGGTGAGGAACAATCGTGACTCCAAGAACTTCGGTTTCCTGGTGATCAACGACGGCACATTTTTTGAGCCTTTGCAGGTAGTATACGGCGACGGACTTCCTAATTTTCAGGAGATCTGTAAGATCAACGTAGGTGCGGCAGTGGTGATCCGCGGAACCATCGTGGCTACCCCCAAGGCAAAGCAGGCTTTCGAGATGCAGGCAGCGGAAGTGATCGTGGAAGGACCTTCTACTGCGGATTATCCCTTACAGAAAAAGCGTCACTCCTTTGAGTATCTGCGTACCATTTCTCATTTGAGAGCACGCACCAATACTTTCCAGGCAGTGTTCCGTGTCAGATCCCTGATCGCCTATGCGATCCATACCTTCTTCATGGAGAGAGGATTTGTCTATGTGCACACCCCTCTGATCACCAGCAGCGACTGTGAGGGTGCCGGCGAAATGTTCCAGGTGACCACGCTGGATCTGAACAATGTACCGAAGACCGAAGACGGCAAAGTGGATTACACGCAGGATTTCTTCGGCAAGCCGGTCAACCTGACCGTAAGCGGACAGCTGGATGTAGAGACTTATGCTTTTGCATTCAAGAACGTATATACCTTCGGACCGACCTTCCGTGCCGAGAATTCCAACACTACCCGTCATGCGGCAGAGTTCTGGATGATCGAGCCGGAGATCTGTTTTGCGGATCTGAAGGATGACATGATCCTGGCAGAGAGCATGTTAAAATATGTGATCCGTTACGTGCTGGAAAATGCTCCCGAAGAGATGGCATTTTTCAATCAGTTCGTCGATAAGGGACTGATTGAGAGATTACAGCATGTAGTGAATTCCGATTTCGGTCATGTGACTTACACCGAGGCTATCAAGATCCTGGAGAAGCATAACGACGAGTTCGATTACAAGGTATTCTGGGGATGCGATCTGCAGACCGAGCATGAGAGATACCTGACCGAGAAGGAATTCAAGAGACCCGTATTCGTAACCGATTATCCGAAGGAGATCAAGGCTTTCTATATGAAGCTGAACGAGGATGGCAAGACCGTAGCCGCTATGGACTGTCTCGTACCCGGTATCGGCGAGATCATCGGCGGCAGCCAGCGTGAGGACAATCTGGAGATTCTGGAGAAGCGTATGGAAGAGCTGGGACTGAACAAGGAAGATTACCAGTTCTATCTGGATCTGCGCCGCTACGGTTCCGCACGCCATGCAGGCTTCGGACTGGGCTTCGAACGCTGCGTCATGTACATCACCGGAATGGGCAACATCCGTGACGTTATCCCCTTCCCCCGTACCGTAAATAACTGCGATTTGTAGTATATCCGGAGTAACGTATCATTTTGAAAGATATGCGTTGGATGCTTGCATACATAAGCATATCTGACAAAATGTATGTTACGAAGTAACCACATGAGCAAAAGGAGAGCATCGCAGATGCGATTTTGCGAATGGGGTACTCCGGATATAGGAATAATGGAGTAATTTTACCTATGAAGAAAAAAACTGCCGGCAGAAAAGTAAATAGAGCAAAAAGAAAGTTTATATGTTACCTTCTTCTGGCAGCGGTGACGCTGACAGCCACCGGCTCCGTCTGGGAATCCCCGGGGGAGACGGTGCAGGCGGCTCCTTCCATAGGAGAATTACAGAACAACATCAAAGAGCACCAGAATCAGCTGAACAATATTAACAGCCAGATCAATTCCTTACAGGACGAACAGGATCTGGTACAGGAGAAGATCGATGACCTGAATGCGGAGATCATCAACACCATGACCAGTATCGGCATGAAGGAAGATGAGATCGCCGCGAAAGAAACGGAACTGGCGGACAAGCAGGTACAGATCGACCAGACCCAGGAAGAGTACAATATTGCCAAAGCCAGAGAGGAACAGCAGCATGCCGACATGGTCAGCCGGATGCGCATGATGTACGAGAACGATTCTTCGGAGAATTATGTGAATCTGCTGTTACAGGGCGGAGGCTTAAGCGGTATGCTGAACCGGATGGATTTCGTGGAGAGCGTCTACGAGTATGACCGGCAGAAGCTGCAGGAATACGAAGAGACCAAGGAACAGGTGCTGGCCCTGTGGAATCAGCTGGAAGAAGAAAAGACGCAGCTGCAGGCTGATAAGGATCAGCTGGAAGCGGACAAGGCGGATCTGGAAAGCCAGAAATCCGAACTGGATGTGATGCTGGCGAAGAAAAAACAGGAATCCGCCAACTATGACGCGGAGATTAAGAAAGCCAGACAGGAAGCTTCTGTGGCGAAAGCCCTGTTACAACAGGAACAGAAACAGTTGAAGCAGCTACAGGCACAGTCACAGAGGGGAAATACCGCAGCGGCAACCGGCACTTATGCGACGACCAATTATACCTCGGTCATTGACGGTGCCTCAGGCAGTGATATGGGAAAACGTCTGGCAAAATATGCCTGCCAGTACATAGGGAATCCTTATGTGGCAGGAGGCACCAGCCTGACAAACGGTGCAGACTGCTCCGGATTTACCTTCCGTGTCTACAGTGATTTCGGCTATAGCATTCCCCGTACTTCCTATGAGCAGAGAAGCTGCGGCACCGGTGTGGACTACAGCAGCGCACAACCGGGAGACCTGATCTGCTATGACGGTCATGTGGCCCTGTACATAGGAGGCGGATTGATCGTACATGCCAGCACACAGCGTACCGGTATCAAGATCAGCAATGCGAATTACCGTCCGATCCTGGCAGTCAGACGTGTTGTGTAAATTATATATTTGACATGTATAAAGTCCCTGTTTTCGCGGAAAATGGGGACTTTTTTTCTTACAAAAAACATTTCTTCGTGAAAATCGACGAAAGATATCCTTGGTAAAATCGCATATAGACAAAGCAACCTATCTATGATAGGGTGGAATTATCCGAAACCCGTGTGGCTTCGAAGGTTATAAATCTCTGAAACAAGAATTCTTAATAGGCCGTTCGGCCGAGATTTCCAACGATTTTTTAACAGTACCTTTTATTTTTGTACCCAAAATTACGGAGAAGTGTTCCACTTCGGCAGAAAGGAAACCATGGGAACCGATGACATACGAAGAGTTTAAGAAGGAATTGCGTTGGAATGTGCAGAACATGGAAACGGCACAGAACAAGACCATACGCCTGCTGGAGCGGCAGATGGTATGTGGCGATCCCAAGTCGGTTCATATTATGAATATCATGAATCGGTGTATGTACGGGAGAGAGCACACGCTGATCCGGGAAGATATGCTCTGTGCATTATGGATGCGGGAAAAAAGAGAATATGTGCAGCACTGGCTGGTGCGGCCTTTCTATGAACGATACAGGCAGGAAGGATGGCAAGGCATCTTACCGGAGATCTCGGCAGGCCTTACGGAGAGCGAAGAGGAAGAAGACGTCCCGCTCTCCGGGGAGAATTTAAGCTATGCTGTCTGTAGAAACCATATGATCGTGCGGCCGGTGAATTTTGAACGGTGCAGACAGGAACTTGGCAATGCGATCTACCGTAAGATCGGAGATGTGGCGCTGGTACTTCATCTGCTGACCAGTGAGAAGACCGGGAGCAGTCTGACTATACAAATGTACCGGGAGATGGTGCAGCCCTGGAAGCTTACGGAAGAGCAGCTGATCACGGAAGCCATGATGAATACCTGCCGCAAGATGCCGCCCCGACTGTTCTTAGGAGACGACAGAAGGAAGTTTTTCCCTTATCAGGAGGGAATCCTGTTACCGGAAGAAGAAGGACGGCAGACCTGGATCAGCCCGTGGAACCACAGAGAAGGACGGAAAGGATATCTGCTCACCACCACCAGACGGATCCACGGTGCGATCGCTTTCTTCTATCCGGGAGTGAAGGCTATCCTGGCAGAGAAGATGGGCGGGGACTACTATGTGGTGTTCCCCAGTGTGCACGAGGCGATTATTCATCCCGTAGGCTGTACCGGCGTGCAGGAGATCCGGTCTTCCGTACAGCATATCAATGCCATATACGGAGAGGGAGACATGCTGTCTGACCGGATCTTCTGCTATCACAGGAACCGCAGACTGCTGCAGCTACTGTAATACGATTTGCAAAGAAAGAGCAGAATCACTATATTGTAAGCAAACAGTAGAAAGGAGGTGGAGAGAATGGAACCAATGACCGCAAAACTATCGGCAATGAGTGTAAATGTAGAGGATTTAAATTTATAAATCACAGAAGGCAGAAACCTATATAAGGTTCCTGCCTTCCTGGCAATTTACACGATTTAATAGTACATCGCTGTTCCTGCTGCAGCAGCACCGCCGATGACTGCGATAAATATTACAAGAATTACCACCACGATCAGGAAGCAGAAATAGGATCTTGCAAAGTTGCGCAGGTTCACATTTTTTGTGCCGCCGAAAGAAAACACCAGCAACAGAATGAATCCCACGATGGGAATAGAGAACAGAAGCTCATAGCCGAAGTATCCCCACATACTGATAGGACGGTATTCGTCCGGAAGATTGTTGTAATCATTTGCCATAATCAGGTACCACCTTTCCTCATAAGTGTACGACAGGTTGAAACTGTCACACGGTTATTAACAATAGAATTATAACACTGATTTGCAAAAAAAGCATTCCCTTTTATGCAAATAAGAAAAGACGTCGGCATTCCCATCAGAATGCGTCAACGTAAAATATTTGTGTGTCAAAATCAAATTGATACATGCGTTTTGCAACTATAATAATGTCACAAATCTACTTATTAATCATGCTGAAAACGGGAAGAAATATCTATATGATATAATGAAGCAAAATCACTTGCTTGCAAGTGTGATTTTGCGAAATGCATTGAGTGAGCTGCGCTCACAATATTTTGACAATAAAAAAGAAACGAGCAAGCCACAACAATATGTGTGGTGAAAACCCATTTCTTATCTATGACAGTAGCAACAAGCTGTTCCATTGTCAAGAACTATGTAAAGATTTTATGACTTTTGAAATATAATGGGAAATGGTATAATAATACAAAAACTGATCAGCCGGAAAGATTGCATAGCCTGCTTGGATTTATGGATATAGTATCTATTTGTCCGGTAGCATTTGAAATTTATGAACAATTGAAGAAAGAATATAGTTTTAGGACACATAGATAATATGAATTTGGCATGTCAATAGAAAGAGAAATACAAAATGAATTGGATGAATTTATTTGAACCACATATTCTTGGCAGGGGTATGGAGTACTGTGAAGATGGCTGTGTGTCGGATTTACATATTATTGGAAATACTGTGAAGGCCGAGGTTGAGGGCACCGAGTGCTATTAGGTGTCTATTGAATTAGATGGCGAGGAAATTATGGATATGTCTTGCAATTGCCCGTATGCAGCGAAGGGATATCATTGTAAACATATGGCAGCGGTACTCTGTGAATATGAATCCTATCTTGCCGATGAAGATGACAATAAAGAGGAAGATTATGATAATGATTCCATGAATATAGCTCAGATGACAAATCTGAAAAAGGAGATTAAAAATATTATTTACCGGTATGGCGGTGGCAGTTTTATTGACTGGCAATATGCCTATGATTTTTGCAGTGATTTAAGGAATTTCCTGGATGATAAAATCCCTTTGCTGATAGAAAATCAGTGTTATTTACAAGCCTTTGAACTTACGAATATTGTGTTCCGTGAAGTCGGTAACACAGATATGGATGATTCAGATGGTGGCTCTGCCATGGCTGCGGAAAAATGCTATGATTATTGGAGAAAAATTACCGAAAAATGTAATGGAAATGACCGGAAAATAATAAAGAAGTGGTTTCAGGATCATAAAAATACTAATTTCGTTATATAAAGAATCAGGAAAGAAGATGAGTATAGGGAAGAGTTAATTTTTCAGCTTCTTCATTGCTATCAGAGTGATTTGTCCTGCTTTAACGAATTAAAAGGATGTATTTTTTCAGAAGCAGAATGGGACAGGCTTGTTAATCTGATAATAACTGCAAATAAAAATATCTATTTTACTTGTGATGTTTTAAATCAGGAAAAAAGATATGAACAGCTTATGCAGATGATAGAAAGAGAAAACAGTGTGAGTTTACTGGATAAGTATGAAAAGCAGTTACGAAAAACTCACTCGGAGAGAATACTTCATATTTATGCAAATTATATATTTCTGTCTGAATTTTATGAGTGATGATGCTGCGATGTAAAGGATTCAGGGAAATAACTTTAAATGTCGTGCATCTATAAACAGATTATTGATGAAAAAGTTTAATATCCCGATATTTTGAATAGTCATTTTCCCTCTACTCATAAGGGTAGAGGGTTTTTTAGTATTCCGGGAACAATGTGATTTTTAAAAAGTACGGTGGAAATGGACAAAAGTCTGGTATTTTGGGAACGTAATTTGATTTCAAGTGAACTATGCTCAGATAAAACCAAAACAGCAAATCAACATTGAAATGAGAAAAAGTCACATTTAAAAGTTGATTATTTTTAAAAAATGCATATAATAGAAGATAGAAAATAAAATGAGGTAGCAATTATGCTGATACAATTTAATTTTAAAAATTTTAAATCCTTTCGAGAAGAAGTAACCTTGGATTTGACCGCCACCAAAATGACAGAATTTTCTGAGAGAGTAGTGACGATCGGAAGTGAAAAGATACTGCCGGCTGCTGCCATTTATGGAGCAAACGCAAGTGGTAAATCAAATATATACAGTGCCTTTGAGTATATGGCTGAGTATGTAGTGGATTCCTTCAAGTACGGAGATGAGGAAGAAAAATTTGAGGAGTATAGGCCTACTCCGTTTTTGTTTGATTCCACGTCAGCAGATGCAGAATCCAGTTTTGAGGTTTATTTTACTATCCCCGGAGATAAGAATGAAAAAACATACAATTATGGATTCTGTGTTGATAAGGACGGCGTAACAGAGGAATGGCTGAATTCTAAGGCTAAGACAGCCAGAAAGTACAGTACAGTATTTTATCGCGGAAATGCTGACAGTGAATTAGATCTGTCGGGCTTACCAAAGGACAGCAGGGAAAATATAAAGATTGCACTTGAAAAGCAAGTGTTGATTGCCTCTTTAGGAGCTAAGCTGAAAATTTGCAAATGTAAGGTGATCAGAGACTGGTTTGTGGCTAACGAATTTGCGGATTTTGGAAATCCTGTGACAAACTTTTTTCTATCACGAAGATTGCCGAAAGGGTTTGCAGAGGATAAGAATGTTCAACATAAGGTGGTAGAATACTTTGCGTCCTTTGATGAACATATTAAGGATTTCAGAGTAGAGAAGGTTCCGAATGATGGTGAGTCAAAGGAAGAAAAATATAAGATCAATGCACTTCATAAGAAGATTGATTCTGATGAAATGGCAGAGATCCCTTTAGGCGCAGAGTCGGCGGGAACATTGAAGATGTTTGCTCTTTATCCGGAACTGCAGGAGGTATTGGAAAAGGGAAGTGTATTTTTCATTGATGAACTAAATGCCCGCCTGCATCCGCTTTTGGTAAGAAACTTTTTGCTTACATTCTTGAACCCCAATATTAATGTTAATCATGCGCAGCTTGTATTTACAACGCATGATACCTGGCAACTTTCAAATCAGTTGCTGCGTCGTGATGAAATCTGGTTTGTTGAAAAGGATGACCGAGGTGTCTCAACATTATATTCACTTGCTGATTTTGTAGACGAGGATGGAGTGCATATTCGTAAGGACGAAAGCTATGAGAAGAATTACCTGCTTGGTAAGTATGGTGCCATTCCGACCTTAAAGAGCATAGATATTTTTAGGGGTGCGGGGTGTCCGGGGGACATTGGTTCAGCACCGATTGAAGTGGAACGGAGAGATTGAGCATGGCAAAAGGGGATAGAACAGGGAATAGAAAAACAAGAGAACAAAGAAGAACACTCAAAGTACCGAAATTGGGATATTACTTGATCGTTACAGATACAGAAGGGACAGAACGTTGTTTTTTTACAGGACTACATCAATCATTGCCGGAAGAAGTTAGAAACAAACTTGTCATTAAAGTCGTAGAAACAAAGACAAGAAGCATGATTGGTAAATGCTTGGAGCTAACAGTTTATGAGGCACAATATCGTATTCCTTGGATTGTGTTTGACAGAGATCAGGTGATAGGATTTGACGAAATTATCGCTGAGGCAGAGAAAAAAGACATACAAGTAGGATGGTCCAATCCCTGCTTTGAAATATGGATGTATGCATATTTCGGTTCAATGCCGACAATCCAGGATTCATGGACATGCTGTTCTGAGTTTGGGCGAGTATATGAGAGCAAGACGGGACAGAAGTATTCCAAGGCAGATGAAAAGATGTATGGAAAAATCAGCAAAGCAGGTAATGAGGAAAAGGCAATACAGATAGCACAGCAGAAATTGGAGCAGTGTGAACGTGAAGGCAAAAAGAAACCATCAGAAATGTGCCCGGGAACGACGGTGCATAGGTTGGTAGGAGAAATTAGAGGAAAAACAAATGGATAACAAAACACCAAAAAAGACAGATATAGAAGGAGCAGATGAACTTTATGAACACCTTGCCGAAGGCACCAAAAGCATGAAAAACAGTGAAGTATATACTATCGAAGAAGCCTGGCAGGAAATTGACCAACTATAATGAAATCAAATACAATCCCTATCATAACCCCTCAGATACTTTCATACACTGTAAAAAAGTATCCTGAGGGGTTTTCCTTTGAAAGACTATATTGAAGAACGAGCTATAGGAATAGCCAACTATATCATCGACCACAACGCCACGGTGCGGCAGACCGCGAAGGCCTTCGGCATCAGCAAGAGCACGGTACATAAGGATGTGACGGAGCGCCTTGTCCAGGTGAATCCGACACTGGCGAAGCAGGCCAGGAAGGTGCTGGATGTCAATAAATCCGAGCGGCATATCCGTGGCGGACTGGCTACCAGAGAGAAATATCTGCATCAGCATTAGATGTTCGATGAACCAGAACATTCTATACGGGAAAGTGCCTTGAAATGCCGAACGACAACTTATATAATGGATACATAACTTTGGGGACGGCGCAGCCCGGGCATAAGATACAAAAGATATCAGGGCATACTGAGGAGTGAAAAACCAAATGGCGACAGAGTTTTTGAATGATGCACGGAGAGAGATCGAAGGACGGACAGAAGACTTTTACAGGGAATTAAAGGCATTTTATCGGGGCAGCAAAGAAGCAGAGAAGAACCTGATGGAGCAGACCACCCAGCCCTTCTGGCAGAGCCTTCGGCTGAGCAGAAAAAGACTACAGCAGCGGGAACTGACGGTGGCTATGGACATGCAGGAGCCGTCACGGCTGGCAGACTATGAAGGTCCGAAAAAGGACGGTTATGATTATACTTGCCGTCGTACTCAGGCGGTAAAGATGAGACGTACCTATTACCGCGGGGGGAAAAGGATCGCTTTTATGAAAACTCCGGAAATCGCCGCAGCCAGCTTTCTGCAGGCGGATGTGCAGGGGGAGATGGCAGTCTGTCCCAACTGCGGTCATGAGGGAAAGCTGTCCGGCTATATTGACGGCTGTGATGCCTGCGGGGCAAAATTCCTCGTCAGCGATTTCGAAACAAAGGTATCGGGATTTTCGCTGGAAGAGGATGCACAGCAGAAAAGCATTTCCAACTTTGTAAAGGCAGGCGTGACGGTAGCAATTACCGCAATCGCTTTTGCGGTGCTGGCCATTTGTGCCGGGGGCATCATGTTTTTGCTGCTGGCCTTGGGAAGGAATGGATTTCATGCGGTAAAGGCAGCAGCGGCCATGATGCTGGGGGTAGGACTGGCACCGGTATTTTTCCGCTCCCTGTTTTTCATGGTTATCATATTTCTCGTCATGATGATTGTGATGGAGGTATACAGAAAGCCCAGAATTCAGGAGGAGTCGAAGGTCAAGACTCTGATTCAGGAATTTTCCACCGGCAATTTCCTCCAGAATCTGGAGTATCAGCTGCGGATGATCCATCTGGCAGATAAAGCAGAGCAGGTATGCTTTTTTGCAGCCTGCGATCTGGACGATGTGGTGGCCCGGTATCAGAAGGTGGTAGACTGTTGTATTTGCCGTGTGCGCTTTCTGGAGGCAGAAGCAGTGGGTGACTCCTACAGAATCAGTGTGGAAGTAAAGATGAGACTGACGCTGGACACGGGGAAGAAGATCCGGAACCGTTATGAGAAGATCCGGTTGGAACTGGAAGGCAGACGGGATGTGGTGGCACAACATAGCAGGGCTCTTCGGGAATATAAATGTCCGAACTGCGGTGGCAGTGTGGATATTCTGGGCGGTGGAGTCTGTGAATACTGTAATACCACAGTGGACTATAGAAATTTCGGCTGGATCATTACTTCTTATACGAATCTGGGGCGTCCTGAGAATCCCTTTGCCAAAATACTGGCGGCGGCCCTGGGCACCTATGGAATCCTATTGCTGTGTTGTCTGGTGAGCATGGCACATTCCGAGGAGGGAAAAGAGACTCTGGATCTTTGGCGGGATATCCGTATGTCCACGGAATATCTGAAAGCGGTGCAGAAAGATATTGTCTATCCGGATGCCGTGACAGAGGGCTGCACAGAGACAGACAGTGAAGAGGGAACTTTTGCTGTGAGAAAAGTGTATGCCTGTGAGGACAGGGAAGCAGTAAAAGAGGCCTACAGAGAGGCATTGCTGGAAAGAGGATTCCTGGCGATGCAGCAGTATCCGGAAGGGTTTTCCGTCTTTAAGACAGAAGATCCGTCGGGATACACCGGGGATTCGGAGGAAGGGGTGTTCTTCCTTGTGATCCGTGTGGAAAATGCACCGGAAGGAATTACATTCACCGCGACCCTGGTGGATGAGAACTGGGAGCCGGTACAGGAATAAATACGACAAGGGGCCCGGAAGAGAACTTCCGGGCCCTTTTAGAGGGAAAGTGTTTGTAGTTAAATTTATTGGGTAAGAGGAATTCTGTGCACTATTCTGCGATAGATTTTCCATACAACTACAGTAGGAAAACTAATAGCCAGATATGCGGTAGATAAAAGTCCGGTAACACCGCCTACGATTGCAATGATCATAATTCCGATATTCATAATGGATTCCTCAACTTTCTGTCATTCTGTGAAGTACGGTAACTTAAAACCTTACATGCCACATTATAGTAAATGGAACATCCCAGGTGAATAGTTTTGCACGACCCTTAACATTATTTTGTCGAGTTATTTACAGAATCTTTGCGGAATATTTACGGAATCTTAACGGGCGGTACCGATCCCGGGAGTAAGGTTTGCATTCGCAGGAAATATCAAGTATAATAGAGAAAATTGACTGTTGCTTCGGGAATGGTCGGAGAAAATAAAACGGAGGTAGGAATATGAGTATGACGCTGGAACAGGCTAAGGAGAAGCTTGCAAAGTATGGTCAGGAACATGTTCTGAAGTATTACGGGGAACTTACCGAAGAAGAGAAGCAAGGGATTCTGGATCAGATCGAAGCCACGGATATGAGCATCCTGGAGGCTTGTAAGCACAAGGAAGATCTGGCGAAAAAAGGAGTGATCACGCCGTTAGCTGCCATGCAGCTGGATGAGATCGAGGCAAACAGAGAGTACTTTACCGCAACCGGCATCGAAGCGATCCGCCAGGGTAAGGTAGCAGCAGTCCTTCTGGCCGGAGGCATGGGCACAAGGCTGGGCTCCGACAATCCCAAGGGAATGTACAATGTGGGACTGACCCATGAACTATATATTTTCGAATGTCTGGTGAATAACCTGATGGAAGTCGTGCATCAGGCAGACAGCTGGATCCATCTGTTCGTGATGACCAGTGACAAGAATAATGATGCCACCATCGCATTTTTAGAGGAGCATGATTACTTCGGATACAAGGCGGAGTATGTGCATTTCTTCAAACAGGAGATGGCGGCGGCCACCGATTACGAAGGCAAGATCTATCTGGAGGAAAAGGGCAAGCTGTCCACTTCTCCCAATGGCAACGGCGGCTGGTTCATTTCCATGAAAAATAACGGTATGCTGGATATCGTTCATAAAGAAGGCATTGAATGGCTGAATGTATTTGCAGTAGACAATGTATTGCAGCGGATCGCAGATCCCTGCTTTATCGGCGCTACGATTCAGAGAAACTGCGTGGTAGGTTCCAAGGTGGTCCGCAAGAATGCGCCGGATGAGAAGGTGGGCGTTATGTGTCTGGAAGACGGCAGACCTTCCATCGTGGAATATTATGAGCTGACCGATGAGCTGATGAACGCGAAGGACGAAAAGGGCGAACCCGCCTATAATTATGGGGTGATTCTGAATTATCTCTTCAAGGTACAGGATCTGGAAAAGATCATGGAAGAGAAAATGCCTCTGCATATTGTAGAGAAGAAGATTCCTTATCTGGATGAAAACGGGGAACCGGTGAAGCCGGAGTCTCCCAACGGCTATAAGTTCGAGAGTCTGGTACTGGATATGATCCACCAGATGGACAGCTGCCTGCCCTTTGAGGTGGTCAGAAGAAAAGAATTTGCACCAATCAAAAATAAGACCGGTGTGGACTCTGTGGAGAGTGCCAGAGAACTGCTTACCGAAAACGGAGTGGTGCTGTAAACATTTCGACAGGTTTTCACAACATAAGGTTATTGAGGATACTGAAAAATTACAGTAATCTGTTACTGTAAGAAACGAAGAAATAATCTCATCCGGCTAGGACAGATGAGGGAGTGTATGGAGCCGTTACAGTGAACAAATGGTATTGTTTTACATACGGCGGATAGGAGAGTGTGTATGAGAATTTTGGTAACAGGTGGTGCCGGATTCATCGGCAGTCATACCGTAGTGGAATTACAGCAGGCAGGCTATGATGTAGTCGTATTGGATAATCTCTGCAACGCCAGTGAGAAAGTGATTCCCAGAGTAGAAGCTATCACCGGTAAGAAGGTTCCTTTCTATAAGGCAGACATTCTGGACCGCGAAGCTCTGGAAGAGATTTTCAGCAAGGAGCAGATCGACGCAGTCATTCATTTCGCAGGACTGAAGGCAGTCGGCGAGTCCGTACAGAAGCCCTGGGAATATTACGAGAATAACATTGCCGGTACCCTGACTCTGGTAGATGTTATGAGAAAACATGGTGTCAAGAGCATCATCTTCTCCTCCAGCGCTACCGTATACGGCAACCCCGCATTTGTTCCCATTACAGAGGAATGCCCCAAGGGACAGTGCACCAACCCTTACGGCTGGACGAAATCCATGCTGGAGCAGATCCTGACGGACATCCAGAAGGCAGATCCCGAATGGAATGTGATCCTGCTTCGTTACTTCAACCCTATCGGAGCACACAAGAGCGGCACCATTGGCGAGAACCCCAACGGTATCCCCAACAACCTGATGCCTTACATCACACAGGTAGCAGTCGGCAAGCTGAAAGAGCTGGGTGTCTTTGGTGATGATTATGATACTCCCGACGGAACCGGTGTACGTGACTATATCCATGTAGTAGATCTGGCCAAGGGCCATGTGAAGGCTCTGAAGAAGATCGAGGAGAATGCAGGACTGAAGATCTACAATCTGGGAACCGGCGTAGGCTACAGCGTTCTGGATATTGTGAAGAACTTCGAAGCAGCCACCGGCGTAAAGATCCCCTATGTGATCAAGCCCCGCCGTGCAGGCGACATCGCCACCTGTTACTCCGATGCTTCTCTTGCAGAGAAGGAGCTGGGCTGGAAGGCCGAGAACGGTATCAAGGAAATGTGTGAGGATTCCTGGAGATGGCAGAAGAACAATCCGAACGGATATGAAGAGTAAATAAATTTTTATTGGTGTAAATAGCACAAAAAAATTCCGTACAAAAACTTTCTAAATAAAGAATTTTTGTACGGAATTTTCATTTGGAAAATGTTTGAATGGCACGGAAGACCTGTTCCACGGTATCTGCCATATTTTCCATGGCATGCTCTGGATTCATGGCTTCTTTCAGAGACACCACATTTCGAAGGATTGGGAAAAAAGCATCGATTCCTTCTGCGTTGCAGGCCGTGGCATCCCGGGTGACACAGCCGGAAAAGGCAAGCACAGGCTTCCCGCATTCTTTGGCCATTCCGGCGACACCCATGGGAGCCTTGCCCATGACAGTCTGTCCGTCGAGACGTCCTTCCCCGGTGATCACCAGATCCGCATCCTGTATATACTGACGTAATCCGGTCTCCTCCAATACGATTTGCACCCCGGGCTCCAATGTGGCATTACAGAAGGTCAGAAAGGCAAAGCCCATGCCCCCGGCGGCCCCGGCACCGGGATATTTCGCATCGGCAGGAGGAAACTGCTCTCCGGCCAGCGCGGCATAGCGTGACAACCATGCATCCATGAGAGGAACCGTCTCCGGCGAAGCACCTTTTTGCGGTCCGTAGACGGCAGAACAGCCCTGGTCGCCACAGAGAGGATTGGAGACATCACAGGCCACACGGAAGGTACATTCCTTCAGCTCGGGAAGCACATGATCTGTGGTAATGGATGCCAGATCTTCCAGACCTTTTGCACCGAAGCGGATCTGGCTGCCGCATTGATCGAGAAAACCAAAACCAAGCGCCTGCAGCATCCCGACACCGCCGTCATTGGTGGCACTGCCGCCGATTCCGACAATAAAGTGTCGGCAGCCGTGCTGAATCGCGTCTTTGATGACTTCACCCACTCCGTAAGTCGTGGTGTTCAGGGGATTTTTCTCTTCTCCGCAGACCAGAGTAATACCGGCGGCACCGGACATTTCGATGATCGCGGTATGGGTTTCATCGATAATGCCGTAAGGACAGGTGACGGGGCGGCCGGCGGGACCGGTGACCTGTACCTGTGTCATGCGACCGTCACAACCGTTTACCAGAGCGTCTACGGTGCCCTCCCCGCCGTCCGCCAGAGGACGAACTGTGATATGAGCATCTTTATAAACACGTTTGATCCCCCTGGCGGCGCTTAAGCCCGCCTGCATGGAGGTCATACTTCCTTTGAAAGAATCGATGGCTATTACTACGTTCATAATTTTTCTCCTGTTGATAGGTCAATTGTCCTTGAAGGAATACCTGAGTGGTTCCCGCGGGAACTTTATGATGCTATTATAGCAATACGGTTCCAAAAGATAAAGCTTACTCATAACAAACATATATGAAACAAAGGAGTCATATTTGTTACAAATAGCAGAAATGGTGAAACTGCAAGGTGTTGTCGGAGAAACGCTATTATGTTATACTTTTTGGTAATTAAGTAATAGATACTATAAATATTATATGTTGAGGGAGAAGAAAAGTTGAATCACACAAAAGAGAATGCAAACCTTGGACAAATATGTAAGACGGGGGTGCTTTTGTTTTTAAAGTATTTGGGGATTCTTATAGCAGCGGGAGTTGTGGGAATCCTTCTGCTGACCCTGGTGTATTGTATACCGGTGAATCAGGAATCAAAGGAATCCTCTCTGAAGTACAGTGCACAGATGGGATGGGGACCGCTGGTAAGCAACCGCTATACACAGTATATTTCCTTTTTCAGCACCTATGAGGTCGGAGCCATGGATGATGCCACGGATCTGATCATTCTGAACAACTGTTACAATGAAGGAGAGGAATCTGCCATCGTACGTGCGGCGGATATGAATGATTACGGCAGATACTGGCACGGTTATGTAGCAATTTTACGTCCGATTTTCTATTTTATGGATTACTGGGATTATCTGTTGGTGAACAGTTTTGCGCAATTGTTTCTTATGGGATGTGTGGGGTACGCTGTTTTCAAAGTAACAGGGAAGAAAAGCTATCTGTTGGCATTTTTCTGCTCCTGCTTATTTTTGACCCCTGTGGCAACGGCGATGTCATTACAGAATTCACCGGTTTTTTATATAGCAATGCTGGGCAGCCTGCTGTGCCTTTGGAAGGCGGACTGGCTTCTTGGGAAGAATCGCAGGTACTATCTGTTTTTGCTGCTGGGAATTCTGACCTGCTATTTTGATTTTCTGACATACCCACTGCTTAGTTTTGCATTTCCATTCTGCTGGCTGCTGGTGGCGGCAGGGGATAAAATGGATCTGGGTTCCCGGATCAGACTGCTGTTCGGTGGAGGTGTTTCCTTTATTTTCGGCTGGGGTGGCTTCTTTGGCGTAAAATGGATCGTCCAGACAATTATCTGTGGACCGGCGATTATAGAAAACGGTCTCATGGCAGTGCTTGGGCACCTTTTCAGTGAGATGCCGGCCCAATACCGGATATTGCATCAGTGCTACAACAGAATAGATACGGTCTATAATAATTTCCGCTATTATCTGTTCCCGATATTTGCATTGACTGTGCTTTTGTGGATCGGTGTTCTTTTTTACAAATTCCTGCGGGGACAGATAAAATTTAAGGCGGAGCAGATAATCTTTGCAGCAGTCACATTGACAGCACCTGCCTGGTATCTTATTTTAAATTCGCATACAACATATCATCACATTTTTACCCATAAGATCTATGTGGCGTCATTACTTGGATTTATGCTGTTTGTCTGCGGATGCATGGGTGAAAAAAATCATAACCGTACACAAGTCAGGGTATATTTCAAAAGAGCCGCCGTACTTATGGCCTGCCTTGTCATCGGTCTTGGAGCCTCAAGACTTGCCATGGAAGATAAAACCACCATTAACGGAGCGGAAAATACGGAGATGCATCTCGCAGAGGGAGATGTGCTGGAGTTTGAATTTACCCCGGCAGCGAATAATATTAAGGCGTTCAGCTTCTGTATCAGGACCAACGATTCCACGGATGGTGAATTGCTGATTGATCTGTATGATGGAGAGACATTGTGTGAGGAGACGGAGATCCCGCTGAACATCTATGGGGATACCGTGTTCGAACTACAGCTTACCGACTGGAGACTGACTGCGGGAACGCAGTACAGAATGAAAGTGGCGGTAAGAGACAATAGTGACGGAGCTACGATTCTGGTGACACCGGAGGGAGTTAAGCCACAGCCGGAATATGGCAGAGCTTTTCTGAACGGGGAACAACTGCCTGAGATTGCACCGCTTTCCGGAATCACATACCACGGACATTTTCAGTCGATTCCGGCTAAATTATATTTAGCGGTCTGCTTTGCGGCATTTCTGCTGATGTGGATAATAACAATACAGACTTTTTGGAAAAACAAAGACCATTGCATCTGAAGAAACAATCCAGTATAATGAAAGAAGTGCACATTAGGTGCACACTATGTATATGCATAAGAAGTGGAATAACAGGAGGACGAGCATGATTCAGTTAACACAGGGCGGCGCTTATCTGGTAAACGGTACGGACATTGTAGCGGATACCCCGGAAGCGGCCAGTCAGATACAGGCGAAGACCGGCATTACGATCTCCAAAGAAGAAGCAGCGAAAAACACCATGGCATACAGTATCCTGCGGGAGCATAATACTTCCGGCAATATGGATAAGCTGAAGATCCGTTTTGACAAGCTTACCAGCCATGATATTACCTTTGTAGGCATTATCCAGACCGCGAGAGCATCCGGACTGCAGAAGTTCCCCATGCCCTATGTGCTGACCAACTGCCATAACTCTCTGTGTGCCGTAGGCGGCACCATCAACGAGGATGACCACATGTTTGGTCTGACCTGTGCGAAAAAGTACGGCGGAGTCTATGTACCCCCTCATCAGGCAGTCATCCATCAGTTTGCCAGAGAGATGCTGGCCGGTGGCGGCAAGATGATCCTTGGTTCCGATTCCCATACCCGTTACGGTGCGCTGGGTACCATGGCCATGGGCGAGGGCGGTCCCGAGCTGGTAAAACAGCTGCTGAACCAGACCTATGACATCAACATGCCCGGCGTGGTAGCCGTATATCTGAAGGGAGCTCCCGTGAAGGGTGTCGGCCCTCAGGACGTGGCGCTGGCTATTATCGGCGCCGTATTCAAGAACGGCTATGTGAAGAATAAAGTGATGGAGTTCGTAGGTCCCGGCGTGGCTTCCTTAAGCGCTGATTTCCGTATCGGCATTGATGTAATGACTACAGAGACCACCTGTTTGTCCTCCATCTGGAAGACCGACGACCAGATCCGTGAGTTTTATGAGATCCACGGACGTACCGAAGACTATAAGGAGCTGAATCCCGGTCAGGTAACCTATTATGACGGCCTCATCGAGGTGGATCTGGACAAGATCCGTCCTATGATTGCCATGCCGTTCCATCCCAGCAATACCTATACCATCGAGGAACTGAATGCCAATCTGATGGATATTCTGGATGAGACGGAGAAGCGTGCGAAGGTAAGTCTGGACGGCGCTGTGGACTTCACTCTGAAGAATAAAGTAAAGAACGGCAAGTTCATTGTAGATCAGGGTATCATCGCAGGCTGTGCCGGCGGCGGATTTGAGAATATTTGTGCGGCAGCCGACATTCTGAAAGGCAGATATATCGGTGCGGACGAATTTACCTTAAGCGTATATCCCGCCTCCATGCCGGTATACATGGAACTGATCCGCAATGGCTGCGCTGCCACCATCCTGGAGACCGGTGCAGTAATGAAGACAGCGTTCTGCGGCCCCTGCTTCGGTGCCGGTGACACGCCTGCCAACAATGCGTTCAGTATCCGCCACTCTACCAGAAACTTCCCGAACCGTGAAGGTTCCAAGCTGCAGAGCGGCCAGATCGCTTCCGTAGCATTGATGGATGCCCGTTCCATCGCAGCTACCGCAGCTAACAAGGGTGTTCTGACTCCCGCAACGGACTTCGACGGCGACTTTGGAAAATACAAATATCATTTCGACAGCAATATTTACAAGAACCGTGTCTTCGATTCCCACGGTGTGGCAGACGAGAGCGTGGAGATCCAGTTCGGTCCCAACATTAAGGACTGGCCCGCTATGGGTGCCCTGCCGGAGAATCTGGTATTGCAGGTAGTATCCGAGATCCACGATCCCGTGACCACCACCGATGAACTGATTCCTTCCGGTGAGACCTCTTCCTACCGTTCCAATCCTCTGGGACTGGCAGAGTTCACCTTAAGCCGTAAGGATCCCCAGTATGTAGGACGCGCCAAGGAGATCCAGAAAGCAGAGAAAGAGCGTATGAATGGAGGACATCCCTGTCAGGCAGTTCCGGTACTGAAGGATGTTATGGGTGAAGTGAAGAAACAGTATCCGGATGCCGGTCGTGAGAACACCGGATTCGGTTCCACCATTTTTGCAGTGAAGCCCGGAGACGGTTCTGCCCGTGAACAGGCTGCTTCCTGCCAGAAGGTACTGGGCGGCTGGGCGAACATCGCCAACGAGTATGCGACCAAGCGTTATCGTTCCAACCTGATCAACTGGGGTATGCTTCCTTTCCTGATCCAGCCCGGAGATCTGCCTTTCAAGAATCTGGATTATCTGTTCGTTCCCGGCATCAAGAAGGCTGTGGAAGATAAGACCGAGGAGATCAAGGCGTATGTGGTAACCCCCGGAGAGGGCATGAAGGAATTCACCCTGAAGCTGGGAGAACTGACTGACGAAGAGCGCCAGATCATCCTGAAGGGATGCCTGATCAATTATAACCGTGTGTAACCATTCAGAGATATGTGGGGCTGAATAGTTACAACGAGAAGTAAGGAGATAAATTAATATGGAATTTAACAAACCGGTATCCAACCCTATGATGGTGGGATCCATCGAATTATTAAAAGCAGAGGACACCCCGGAACACAGACAGATGTTCCTGGATGAACTCCAAAAAGCGAAGTTTCTGTCACCGGTCGTGATCGATCCGGTACCGGTGCCCGATGAGAAGGGACAGGTGAAGATCACCAGAGAGGCCAAGGTACAGTTCCCGATGCTGGCCACAGAGGACGGCCGGAAGTTCTTCATGGCCTTTACGGACTGGACAGAACTGAAAAAGTGGAGAGATGAAGAAAATCAGCAGACCTTCGCCATGAATTTTGACGATTATGCGGGAATGCTGCTGCGCAAGGATGCGCAGGGCAATATCAGCCCGGCACTGGGATTCGTGATCAATCCCTTCGGCGGCAACATTGTAGTGACCAGAGAAATGGTAGCCAGCATGATTGCGGCAAAGCTGAAAGCAGCCGGCAGACCGGTGCCTCCCGCACCCGGAGCGCCTAAGGCTCCCACCCAGCCCACACAACAGCAGTAATAAATTAGGACTAAATAAAACGTTCGTTACGGACGATATAAGTAGCAGAGAGGTGACATGGCCGGTCACTTCCTGCTACTTATTTTTTACAGTTTTATAACGACACCACGGATGGTAATCGAACAGAAGCATATTACATGTATTCTGTTTCTTTACCATTTTTTTATCTTAACAGTTCGGCCATGTGGTGGTGAACTGTTAAGCTTCACAGGAAGCGCGCCCTGTTTGTTCGTGGTGAGGTCGGGGAAAGGAGAAAATTACAGATTTGAGAATTGATTCCGCAAGCATAGGAATGGATTCCGCCAGAAGCTATCACGCTTCTAAGACAAGCGTCAGACGATTTGAGATAATGGATTATCAGGCAGGTCTGACAGATGTATCCACCAAGGGACAGAAGACCCCGGACGGAGAGGATACCACACAGAACACCGAGGGACAGGAGAATTCCGCCGAGAATACGACGCTGACTGCAAAAGACTGGCAGAGCCGTTTTCTGGTATCTTCTGCCAGATTAAATATGCGAAGCAGTGCCAGTGAACAGACACTGTCTACCATCCGGGAATATACGGTACGTTATATTTTTGATTTATTGTTCCCGTCCAGAAACAGTACTTTGCGTGACTGGATGCAGGAAAATGGGTGGAGCAGCAGTAACCAGACCGGAAACAGCTGGAACGCAGGGAATAGCACAGATAATGCCCAGACAAGTTCCGGCAGCATCCAGGGAACGGCAACGCCTGCGTCAGGTGTTTTCAATTTGGTTACGGCCCGCATGAAAGTATTGAACTACGTGGGCGAGACCTGGAGTATGGAACAGGAGGACACAAGCTTTTCCACAGTGGGAACGGTGCGTACCAAGGATGGCCGGGAGATCAATTTTAATGTAAATATAAATATGAGCCGCCGATGCGAGGAATACTACAGAGAAGAACTGAACGTAGCGCAGTTCTCCCTGTGTGATCCGCTGGTGATCAATCTGGACACCGATGTGGCAGAAGTTTCGGATCAGACCTTTTATTTTGATCTGGATGCCGACGGCACGGAGGAAGAGATTTCCATGCTGAAGGGCAGCGGCTATCTGGCACTGGATAAGAACGGTGACGGTATCATCAACGACGGCAGTGAGCTGTTCGGAACCCAGAACGGGGACGGATTTGCGGATCTGGCACAGTATGATGAGGATGGTAACGGCTGGATCGATGAGAACGATTCCATCTGGTCAAAATTAAAAATCTGGTGCAAAGATGAAAACGGCAATGATGTGCTGTACAAGCTTTCTGACAAGGGTGTCGGTGCTATCTGTCTGCAAAACGTTTCCACAGATTTCACCTTGCAGGGAGACCGTACCGGACAGGATGGCACCACCAATGCCAATGCGACGAACGCCGTAATTCGCAAGACCGGTATTTTCTTATATGAAAACGGAAATGTGGGTACGGTACAGCATGTGGATATGGCAGCATATGCCGCACAGGCTTAAAATATAACTTTGAATAGTTCCAAATATATGTAAATTTCATATCGGACGCATTCTGAATAAAACCCATGAATCGGGCAAGACTATAGGATAAACCAGGGAAAGTGGTTGAAACGATTGTATAGCAGGCAGTTGACTCAGGGAACAGGAAGGATGCGGATAGAATATGAGAAGAAATAAAAAAAGCGGTATTAACAAAGAACGTATTATAATGTTAGCCTCTTCGGCCTTTGTACTGGCAGCGTTGACTATGACAGGGGTCTATATGAAGGGGCAGAATGTGGAGTCCAGGGATGATGGTTATACCTTGGACTTCACTGCATTGGAAAACAATGCGGATGACAAATTGCAGGAGATCACGGAGAATAACGAGGAACATTTGCTGAAGGAGGATGAGAATATACCCGGACTGACAGCAAATAATACGGCGGGAAATGAGATTGCAGGAGCACCCGTCACCGAGGATGATCTGGACTATATGCCTCAGGAGGTGGGATCCGGTAATGTGGAGATCCCGGGACTGACGGACCAGGAGACTTTGCTAGAGGCAGCACAGAAAGAGCAGCAGGATTCCGACACGCAGAAGGAAGAGACCGGAGAAAAGCAGACGGCAGGCGCGGATGTGGTCGTGGAGAAGACACTGCATTTTGCGGAAAGTGATGGCTTACAGCAGCCGGTACAGAGTGATATCCTGATGCACTATTCCATGGATCAAAGCACGTATTTTGCTACACTGGACCAGTATAAATACAACCCTGCCACCATTTTTTCCGCAGAGGAGGGCACGGCAGTGACAGCCTGTGCCCAGGGAAAAGTGACATCGATTTTTGAAAATGAGGAGATTGGCAGGGCTGTGACTCTGGATCTGGGAGACGGTTATGAGGCCACCTATGGACAGCTGACAGAGATCACTGTGAAGGAAAACTCCTATGTGAATCCCGGTGAGACCATCGGCAGCGTGGCAGCTCCCACAAAATACTACAGTGCCGAGGGCAGCAACGTGTATTTCGCCCTGACCCATAACGGGGAGCCGGTAAACGGGGAGGCATTGTTCCGCTGATGTATATCGTTGGAGGCAGGATTCTGACCATGGCGGGCAGAGAAATCCCGGAAGGGATCCTGCGAATAGAAAAAGGTAAAATTACGCAGGTGGGCGCCAGGGGCGAGGTGGAACTGCGGCCGAAAGAGGGCGAGCAGGTAATTATCGCCAAAAACGCTCTGATCATGCCGGGTATCATCGAGGCACACTGCCATATGGGAATCATGGAAGAAAAAAAGAGCACGGAGGGGGATGACTGTAACGAGACGGTGGATCCCCTGACACCGGCTCTGCGAGCCATTGACGCCATCAATCCCATGGATGCGGCCTTTGATGACGCGGTGCGGGCAGGCATTACCGCGGCCATGATCGGCCCCGGAAGCTCTAACGTGGTGGGCGGACAGTTTGCCATGGTCAAGACAAAGGGACGGCGGATCGATGATCTGATCCTCAAAGCGCCTGCGGCCATGAAAGTCGCTTTTGGGGAAAATCCCAAGGTGAATTACTCCGGACAGAACAAAAGCCCTTCCACCCGTATGGCTATTGCTGCCATGCTGCGCAGGGAACTCTGGGAGAGCAGAGAATATCTGCGGCAAAAACAAGAGGCAGCGGAGAAGGGAGAGTATTTCGCTCCGGATTTCGAGAAAGAGTGCTATCTTCCGGTATTGCGGGGGGAGATCCCGTTAAAAGCCCATGTCCACCGGGTGGATGACATCTTTACGGCGATCCGCATTGCAAAAGAGTTCGATGTCCGGATGACGCTGGATCACTGTTCGGAAGGCCATCTGGTAGCGGAAGAGCTGGCAAAGGAAGGTTTTCCTGCCATCGTGGGACCGGACCTCACCAGCCGGAATAAAATAGAGGTGCAGAATATGTCCTTCAAGACCGCCGGAGTATTGAACCGGGCGGGGATCCCCATTGCCATCACCACAGATCACCCGGTCTCCCAGATTCAAACGCTGCCGCTGTGTGCCGGGCTTGCGGTGAAAGCGGGACTTCCCATGGAGGAAGGTTTCCGGGCCATTACCATCTATCCCGCAAGGATCTGCGGTGTGGCAGACCGCATCGGCAGTCTGGAAGTGGGGAAAGATGCGGACATTGCCATTTTCGACGGAAATCCTATGGAAATTTTTACGAGAACCCTTTATACTATTATCAATGGGGAAATCGTATATTGTAATTTTCCCGGGAAATGACCGGAGGAATATTTTGAAATACAGTAAGAAAAGCGCAGGGATTCTGTCCCTGCTGTTATTGTTCAACAGCATAGGAATGACGGGCTGTGGTCAGACGGTGGCGGAGTCGGGGCATGTAAGCATAAGTATGACCGGCATGGAGAACACGCCGGTCATCAACTATACGGTGCCCACCCTGACACCCAATGTACTGGTGGATCAGCAGGGATATGCCGCAGACGGCGAAAAGCAGGCGGTAGTAAAGAGCAGACAGCCGGTGGAGACTTTCCGGCTGGTGGACCCGGAAACCGGGGAGTCGGTATATGAAAGTGCCATAAAGCAGACGGAATATAACGGGGAACTGGAACTGTACATTGGGACCGCGGATTTTACGGACTATACCGGAGAAGGCGATTTTTATCTGGAATGTGATAATGTGGGAAGATCTCTCACGTTTTCCCTGAGGGAAGATCACTATCGGGAATTGTTGACATCGCTGTGTGAGGATGTCCGTGGCAGATGTCAGGATCGCAGCATTACGGAGGATGAGATCATCACACTGCTGCAGGTCTGCGAATGGTATCCGCAGGTGCTTGCGGATGATAACGGCAATGAGATCCCGGATCTGCTGGAATTTATTGCCGACTGGCTGGAAAAAACAGCCAACGCCACGGAGAAACCGGAGCCGGAGAACATGTGCTATGTGGCGGTGATGGCAAAATTCAGCTACCTGTACCAGAAGTATGATGTGCAGTATGCCACACAATGCCTGCAGCATGCGTCGGCAGTGTATGCCAAACTGGTGGCGGCTTCCGGCAGAGATGCTGAGAAATTCATGGCACTGACGGAGCTGTACCGTGCGGCGGGACTTCTCTCTTACCGGAATCAGATCCTGGAATACAAGGACTTTTTCGAGGACAATACCAGCTATCTGGAGGAAACGGCATATCTGTACGGTTCCATGACCTATCTTGTCACCAGACAGCCGGTGGATGTGGATCTTTGCACCGTATTCATGGAAAGTATCAGGAACCGGGGCGAAGAACTGGCAAAACGTTCCCACAACATGATCGATGCCGTAACGAGCGTCAACAACGGAACCGAAGATCTGTTGAAGCGGGCGGAAGAACTGTCCTGCGCCAATTATGTGTTATACAGTTATCAGTACACGGAGATTCTGGAAGATTTTCTGCATTATCTGATGGGGCGGAACCGGGATTCGGTGAGCTATTATCCCGAAGAGGGAGACGCTGCGGATTATCTTCTTCTGATAGCCCAGCAGGTCTCCCTCGCGGATAAACATTAGAAAAATCAGATCAGTTCTTTGTTCTTGAAATAAGTCTCGGAGATGATATTCTGTACATAGGTGCCCATGCTCTTGCGGGTCTCCTTGTCCAGTTCTTTCGGATAAATAGGCTTACCGTATTCAATGACTACGGTGGCCTTTTTTATTTTCGGGAAATGATCCTCAAATACCGCAGCGGAGTTCACAATGGTCATGGGAATGATGGGAACCCCTGCTTTTTCTGCGATCTTGAAGCTGCCCTCATGGAAGGGGAGGAAGGTATCCTGGGTTTTGTTCCGGGTGCCCTCCGGGAAGATGCAGATGGAGATGCCGTTTTTGGCTTTTTCAATGGCTTGCAAAATGGTCTTAAGCCCTGCCTTGATATCCTGACGATCCAGGAAGAGACAATGCAGATCCTTCATCCAGATGTTGAGCAGGGGCCATTTCAGCATTTCTTTTTTGGCAATGTAACCGGTAGGTCTGGGGACGCGGACATAGGTCAGCACCACATCGAAAAAGCTGCGGTGATTGCCGACGTACAGCACGGCGGTGTCGGTGGGGATGTTCTCCTCTCCAATGGCAATGACTTTCGTGCCGGACAGACGGATGACCCAGCGGAAAGCCCAGTTCACGATAGCCAGGGAGCTGCGGTCTTTGAGACCGGGGTTAAACTTGCCGATGATCCATTCCACCAGCATTAACGGTGTGGACAGGATCAGAAATAATACAACGAATAATACCACAAATATAAAACGGATCATAGAAAACCTCTTTCTGAATAGTTATTACCGGGCGATAAAAAGGACGCCTAAGGTGCCGGGGCCGCAGTGGCTGGATACGACACCGCCGGCCCGGGTCTCCAGAATCTCGGCAAAGACATGGAGGCTTTCCAGATAGGAGCGAACTGCTTCCACGATCTCCCGGTCACAGCCGGAGTGGGTGATAAAGACTCTGTCGGGAACTGCGTTCTTCAGATCCTCTTCCATGTCTTTGGTGTAGGAGAGAATGACGGAGCCTAATTTTCCGCGGTATTTTTTGGAGGCATCCATAGCACCGTCCACCACGACGATCCGGGGATGAAGTCTTAGCATGCCTCCCGCCAGAGCGGCTACAGCACTGCATCTGCCGCCCCGGTGAAGATAGGTCAGGGTATCCACGACGAAACTGGCCCGGACTTTCGGACGGATGGTTTCGATGGCGGCAGTGATCTCCGCAGCCGTTTTCCCCTCGGATGCCAGAATGGCAGCCTGTATTACCTGCAAGCCGATACCGGTGGACAGGTTCGCGGAGTTGATCACGGTGACTTTATCGGATGCCTCCAGTTCCTCTGCGGCCAGCCGCATGACATTGCTGGAAGTGGACATGCTGTCGGAAATAGAGAAACAGATGATCTCGCGGCCGGCCTCCACAAAGGGTTTCATTATGTCCATGGCCTCGGTCAGAGAGGGCGCTGAGGTCTTGGGCGTGGTCTTGTTTTCATCGGACCAACGGAAGATCTCCTCCGGCGTGATATCCACACCGTCACGGTATTCGTCCTCACCCAACAGAATATGCAGGGGCAGGATGGTAATATCATACTTTTCCACTAATTCCTTTGACAGATCACAGGTACTGTCGGAGATGATCTTAACTGTCTGTGCCATAGAATACACCTTCCTTTTTTTATTGATTATTCCCCTTTGGTGATCTGCCTTGCAACATAGACACCGCTGGCGGATGCATGGGACAGGGAATGGGTCACACCGCTGCCGTCACCGATGATGTACAGGCCCTTGTGGCAGCTTTCCAGATGCTCGTCCAGTTCCACTTCCATATTATAGAACTTGACTTCCACACCGTAGAGCAGAGTGTCGTCATTGGCGGTACCGGGCGCGATCTTGTCCAGGGCGTAGATCATTTCAATGATGCCGTCCAGAATACGCTTGGGCAGTACCAGACTTAAGTCGCCGGGAGTCGCGGACAGGGTAGGTTCCACCATGCCCTCGGCAATACGCTTCGCATTACTGCGGCGGCCTCGCACCAGATCACCGAAACGCTGTACGATGACTCCACCGCCCAGCATATTAGAGAGGCGGGCGATGCTTTCACCGTAGCCGTTGCTGTCCTTGAAGGGCTCGGAGAAATGCTTGGCCACCAGCAGGGCGAAGTTGGTATTCTCCGTCTGTTTGTCGGCACCTTCGTAGCTGTGGCCGTTGACGGTGACGATGCCGTTAGTGTTCTCGTTTACGACGATACCATGGGGATTCATACAGAAGGTACGCACGGAGTCTTCGAATTTTTCGGTGCGGTATACGATCTTGCTCTCGTACAGTTCATCGGTCAGGTGAGAGAAGATGACGGCGGGCAGCTCTACCCGGACACCGATATCCACACGGTTGGACTTGGTGTTGATATCCATATCCTTACAGATCTGCTCCATCCACTTGCTGCCGCTGCGGCCTACGGAGATAATGCACTTGTCGCAGTCGTAGGATCCGCTTTCACAGCAGATACGGTAGCCGCCGTCTGCGGCTTCCACGGTTTTCACCGGAGTGTCAAAATAGAAAGTCACTTTATCCTTGAGCTCCGCGTAGAGATTCTCCAATACGATGAAGTTGATATCCGTACCTAAGTGACGCACGGAAGCGTCCAGAAGGTTCAGCTTGTTCTGCATGCAGATCTTTTTAAAAGAAGTGCCTGCGGTGGAATACAGCTTCGTGCCCTCGCCGCCGAATTTCATATTGATGTCATCCACATATTTCATCAGGTCGATGGCCTGGCTCTTACCGATGTATTCGTAGAGAGTGCCGCCGAAAGCGTTGGTGATATTGTATTTTCCGTCGGAAAAAGCTCCGGCGCCGCCGAAACCGCTCATGATGGAACAACTCTTACAGTTGATGCAGCTCTTGATCTTGTCTCCGTCGATGGGACAGTGGCGCTTCTCCAGGGGATGACCTGACTCGAAGACAGCAATCTTCAAGTCAGGATTCTGTTGTACCAGTTCGTAGACGGAGAAGATACCGCCGGGGCCGGCACCGATGATGATTACGTCATATTTCATAGGGATAGGGTTCCTTTCTTATGGTTCTCTTGTATTCCTTGCGGGATGTGGTCGGACTTTGGGGAAGCCAAACACATCCAAAATATAGTATACCATATTTTTTGATAAAAAGGGGAATAGAAATATAGCAAAATATGTGATAAAATCATAAATTGCAAGCTGTTTGGAGAGGTATTGTGAAATGGAAGCAACACAGAAGAAAAACAAATATGAAATAGATATGTGCAACGGCACCATTATGGACAAGCTGGTGTCCTTTGCGCTGCCCCTGATGGTGTCCAGTATTTTACAGCTGCTGTTCAATGCGGTGGATATCATTGTGGTGGGAAGGTTCACCGGAAGTCAGGCGCTGGCGGCGGTGGGGGCTACCACGGCCCTCATCAATATGTTCGTGAATCTCTTCATCGGGGTCTCGCTGGGAGCTAATGTACTGGCGGCCAGATTCTATGCTGCCGGCAAGGAGCGGGAGATGAGCGAAACGGTACATACGGCCATTACCTTTGCACTGATCAGCGGTATCGTCATGGTATTCGTGGGACTGTTTTGTGCCAGAGGAGCGTTGGAACTGATGGATACTCCCGCGGATGTCATTGATCAGGCAGAACTGTATATGAAGATTTATTTCTGCGGCATGCCCTTTTTCATGCTGTACAATTACGGAGCCGCCATCCTGCGGGCGGTGGGAGATACGAAGCGGCCGCTTCTGTTCCTGATCATCTCCGGAGCCATTAATGCGGGACTGAATCTGTTCCTGGTGATTGTATTTTCCATGGGGGTGGCAGGCGTGGCCATTGCTACGGTGATCTCGCAGATCATTTCCTGCGTACTGGTGTTGTGGTGCCTGTTCCATACGGACAGCTGCTACCGGCTGCAGATCTCAAAACTGGGAATGAAATGGGATTACCTGTTGCAGATCTTCCGGGTGGGAGTCCCCGCGGGGATCCAGAGCGTGGTCATCAACTTCTCCAACGCTCTGCTGCAATCTTCGGTCAATTCCTTCGGATCCATTGCCATGGCGGGGTATACGGCGGCCAATAATATTTTCGGCTTTCTGTTCGTATCGGTGAATTCCATTACCCAGGCCTGCATGAGCTTCACCAGCCAGAATTACGGTGCCGGGAAGAAAAAGCGTATGGACCGGGTGCTGATCGACTGCATGATCCTGTCGGTGATCGTGGCATTGACCCTGGGCGGCGGTGCCAATCTCTTTGGGCCGCAGCTGCTTCACATCTATACGACGGATGCGGATGTCATTGCCTGTGGAACGGAGATTTTGTTATATACCACACTGACTTACTTTTTATGCGGCATCATGGATCTGATTCCGGGAGCCTTGCGGGGCATGGGACATTCGGCGGTGCCTATGCTGTTATCCATTGTCGGAACGGTAGGAACGAGAATCTTCTGGATCTATGGGGTATTCCCGATGCAGAGATCGCTGATGGTATTGTTTTTATCCTATCCTGCCTCCTGGACAGTGACGATATTGTTGCAGGCTGTGTGCTTCTATTTCGTCAGAAAAAAGGTACACAGCACCATACCGCAGGATCCGGCATAGCTGTTTTCGGGAGTGGAAGTCCCGGGACAACAGAAGAAACAGAGTAAGAAACACATAGAGAATTGAGGAAAATTATGTTAGCAAGATTAAAGAAAAAATACATCGGAGACTGGGATTTTTACCGGAAATACCTCTTACTGGCCATTCCCATGATCCTGCAAAATGCCATTACCAATCTGGTAAGCTTTCTGGATAATATTATGGTGGGACAGCTGGGAACGGAGCAGATGTCCGGTGTTGCCATTGTGAATCAGCTGATTTTTGTATATAATCTGGCGATTTTTGGAGCCGTGTCCGCCGCCAGCATCTTCGGAGCCCAGTATTTCGGCAAGGGCAATCACAAGGGACATATGTATTCCTTCCGGTTTAAACTGTATGCCACGTTGTTAGTGACCGGCGGGGCGATTCTTTTGTTCCTGACGAAGGGATCTGCGCTGATCTCTCTGTATCTGACGGATACGGTGGGTAACGGAGCCACGGAGGCAGCGCTGCAGTACGGTCTGGAATATCTGGTCATTATGATGGTGGGATTGATCCCCTTTGCGGTGAACCAGTCCTATGCCACGAATATAAAGGAGACCGGCCAGACCTTTATACCAATGCTGGCCAGCTTCGTGGCGGTGGGAACCAATGCAATTTTAGACTATCTGCTGATCTTCGGTATTGGTCCGTTTCCTGAAATGGGAGTGCAGGGAGCGGCGCTGGCTACTGTGATCGCCCGTTATATCGAGGCACTGATCGTGGTGATCTGGGCACATATCCACCGGGCGAAGAACCGTTATCTGGAAGGAGCTTATACCGGTTTTGGCATTCCGGTGGAGGAATTGAAGGCGATTCTGATCAAGGGATTTCCGCTAATGATCAACGAAGTATTGTGGGCTGCGGGCATGACAACGGTGACACAGTGCTATTCTGTCAGAGGACTGGATGTGGTGGCGGGACTGAATATTGCCTCCACCATCACGAACCTGTTCAATATCGTCTATCTTCAGCTGGGTGCCTGTATCAGCATTGTGGTAGGACAGTATCTGGGAGCAGGAAAACTGGAGGAGGCCAAAGATGCGGACAACAAGATGATCGTGTTCAGCGTGTTCTGCTGTGTGATCATGGCGGCATTAATGTTTGTAGTAGGAGGATTTTTCCCCGGCATTTACAATACTTCCGAAGAGATCAAGGCGCTGGCCACAAGCTTTATTGCGGTATCGGCGATGATTATGCCCCTTTGTTCTTTCAGCCATGCATCTTATTTTACACTGCGCTCCGGCGGCAAGACGCTGGTGACTTTCCTGTTTGATTCGGTGTTTACCTGGATCGTGGTGGTGCCTGCAGCATATCTGCTGGCACATTTCACCGGACTGGGGATCGTGAGCATTTATTTCCTGGTACAGGGCACGGAGTTAATTAAGGTGATCATCGGTTATTGCATGGTGAAGAGTAATGTCTGGGTGGTACAGATGGTATAAATGCAGGAGATGGGTGGAAATTAACATGAATATGAATATGGGACAGAAAATTTTACTGATCGTAGGAGGCGCGTTTGCAGCCATCGGCGCAGTGCTGACAGTGGTATTCGGCAGTGTCGGGAGGGTGTTTTTGCCAATGAGGGCTTTTCTGGCATTGCCGCTGTTTTTTGTGATATTGGGCATTTGTTTTATTGCAGCGGTACTGATCGGGCAGCACAAAAAGACAGTCATTGTAAAAAAAGGAACCAGATACGCCGCCAAGATCTACAGCTATACGGAGAATACCGCCTATACGGTAAACGGCAGATTCCCGGTGAATGTGATCGTGCATTATTTTGACAAAAATCAGATCGAGCGGGAGGCCGTGATCCCCACAGCATTTGAAAAAGGTTCCGGGGCCTATCCCATCGGCATGACCATGGATATCTACGAATATCAGGGCAGATACGGATTCGATCCCGGGTCCGTCCGGGATGAGATCCTGCCGGGAGAGCAGGAACTGATGGATGATAAGCCCGTGGATCCCTCTAAGCTTCGAATGACGGCGGTGCAATGTCCGAACTGCGGCGCCTCCTATCAGGCGGCAGCAGGGTATACCGGACGATGCCCGTATTGCGGAAGTTATCACGATGTAGAGTAGGAACAGGATCAGTCCGGCTGCTTTTCTTCCAGCAGAGGAAGTTTAGACTGGGGATATTGAAGGCGGATGGTGTTCAGGATAGTGTCAAAATCGGATTCCAGAGCCTCCCAGTCGGCTAACGGAACTGTAGCATCCAACTGCAGCATATTTCCCTGTATGGGAACGTCAGGATCGGACAGCGTCAGGAAGAGCCAATATTTTTCATCGGTCTTTAGAGTCTCGGTGTATTTCCAGCCGCTGAGGTTCCCGTAAGGCAGGGTGATCTCCTCACTGGTGACACCGGTGCCGCAGATCCCCAGCATGGGAGCATAGGCAAGAGTAAAAGTATCTTCCGGGTATGCGATGTTCCAGAAGACGATGGCATCGGTGACGGTCTCATAGACAGTTACGCTGCGGATCTCATAGTCCCAGGTCTCCGGAAGGAACAGGGAGAACTGTACCGACCCAAGATCGCAGACGGCTTCATTCCCTATGGATATCGCCAGATCGTCGGCAGGACCGGTCTCCGGGCATTCCGTAGGAGCGAGACTTTCCGCAATGACCGGATCAATCGGCCCGGTGGGGGCCGTGGCGCTCTGCGACCCTTCGGAAGCCCCACAGCCTGTCACAGACAGCGCAAGCATAGCTGCCAGTGATAATAAAATGGTTTTCTTCATAAACATACCCTCCCAAAGACGTTAAGTGTTATGGTGATCTACCTTATAAGACGACTTTCGGGAGAGGAAGTTTCAGTAACTAGAAAGTTAATTTGGTGTAAAAAACCTCAAAACAATGAATTCCGTACAAAAAAGTTCCTAAATCAGGAATTTTTGTACGGAATTTCTTTATTTCGCTCACACAGCGAAAATAGAGTCCGTTCGCATAGCAAAATCGCATATTTTTGTATTTTTTTCATTAATATTTGCGTTTTAAATACAAACAGAACTCCCGGAGTGGCAGAAGGCCCTCATGCAGGTGTCTGTCGGAGACCGATACCTGCATGAGGGCCTTCTGCCGCTCCGGGAGTTCGTCCGGTTTAAGTTTATAAACTCTCTATTTACGCCACATACAGATACATAAAAATGAAATGGCAGATACTTCCGCCCATGACGAAGAGGTGGAACACTTCGTGGGAGCCGAAAGACTTATGCTTTGCGTTGAAAATCGGAAGCTTCAGGGCATAGATGACACCGCCCACGGTATAGATGATTCCGCCGGCCAGCAGCCAGAGGAAAGCAGGCAGGGACAGGGTCTTCAGCAAAGGTCCGAATACCAGAACACATACCCAGCCCATGGCAATGTAGATTACAGAGGAAAACCACTTGGGGCAGGTGATCCAGCAGGCCTTTACGATCATGCCGACGGCGGCAATTCCCCAGACCAGTGCCAGTAACGTATATCCCAGCTTGCCGCCTAATACGATGAGGCATATCGGAGTATAGGATCCGGCAATCAGCACGAAGATCATCATATGATCCAGTTTACGGAAGATCCGGAGACTTTTTCCGGTAAGATCCACGGAATGATAGGTGGCGCTGGCCCCATACAACAGGATCATACTGCCCATGAATATAGCCATGGCCAGAAAACTTTCCCGCCCGGACTGCACACCGGCTTTCACTAACAGCGGCACGGCTGCGAACACGGCCATCATCATGGCAATAAAATGGGTAATGGCACTTCCGGGCTCCCTTATGGTAATCTGCATAATAACTCCTCCTTTTCGGCCGGTATTCTGCCGGCGAATCTTATGATCCAATGAAATGCATTGAGTGAGCGACGCTCACGATATAGTATTCACACTATACAAAACACAATACATGTCTTGCTAAACTTTTACATGTAGTTTTAAAAACTACATCTGATAAGGCAAATACTACACCGGAAAAAAGGAAAAGTCAATAGAAGAAAAAACATTTGGGAGAAAAGTATCAGAAAGTCCCGGAGAAGTCAGTCCTCTTCGATGATCTGTATTTCCAGATAATCAAAATCGATTGCTTCCACAAAGCTGTCCTGTGTAAAACGGGTCTTGTTATGACGTTTAAAGTCCGCAATATTCATGTCCAGCCAGATGGGAGTACCCAGGTCAAACCGGTGACAGACTTCATCCAGAGAGTGAAAGACCTTGTGCGTACGGGTATCGTTACTGCCGTCTTCAATGCAGGTGTCCTTCAGCATATGATTATTTTTAAAAATTTTGGCCCACATACGGAACATAGAAAATCTCCTTATGCAAAAAAGTTTCAGACTTATTTTTTGATTATAATAGGAAGCAGTTTTCCCTGCAAGCAGAATAGACTGACTTTGTTCATAAATTGACGTTCGGATCAGGAACTGTTACGACTTATATATAAAAATGCCCAATCAATCTTAAAAAATAATAAAGGTTTTGTTAAAATTATACATTTTTAGCGGGAGGTATGCTATAATTATTTTAAACGAGTCGTACGAAAGCAGAATTTCCGTAACGAAAAAGCGTCTACGGAATAAAGTGATATGAGAAAATGGTCACAGATCCGTCTGTGACAGAGAAGATTGAGAGGTAATATGGAGTTTAAGGTAGAAAACGGGGATGGAATCGACAGTTGGAAGGAGGTTACGCTGGTATACAGCGCAGCGCTGCGTCAGATGGAGACGAAGATGCAGATTCTGAATGACGAATTTCAACATGTACACCAGTACAATCCCATCGAGCACATCAAGGCCCGGATCAAGACCCCGGAAAGCATTGTGAAGAAGCTGAAACGTTACGGTCAGGAATCCACCATAGATAATATGGTAAAATACATAAACGATATTGCAGGTATCCGGATTATCTGTTCCTTTACGTCCGACATCTATCGCATTGCGGATATGATTCGGGATCAGAGGGACATCAAAGTGATCGCAGTGAAGGATTACATTACCTACCCTAAGGCCAGCGGATACAAAAGCTATCACATGATCGTCAGCATTCCGGTCTACCTGTCGGATCGAACGGTGGACACGAAGGTGGAGGTACAGATCCGGACGGTTGCCATGGATTTCTGGGCCAGCCTGGAGCACAAGATCCACTACAAATTCGAAGGAGATGCCCCGGAGAGTATTAAGAACGAACTGGTGGAGTGTGCGAGAATGGTATCTGATCTGGATGCAAGAATGTTGTCTCTGAACGAAGAGATTCTTGTCATCAGCAAAAAACGGGAAGAAGAAAAGCAATTAAATATCTAATGAGCAAAATATCAAAAAGGCTTCTGTCGGCGAAAGACGAAACGACAGAAGCCCTTTTAACTACCAGTAAAACCCCGTAAAATGAGGAGTGCCCAGACACCTTCCGGCGCCTGGGCTATTATGAAAAAATTTATCTTATATGCTTTGTTCATTGGAAGTCTTATCGCTTCCTTGACTGTAAATAAAGTATACCAATCAATTATGAACAGAATATGAACACGATGTGAAAACTTGGTGAATTTTACGAAAAAGCTATGAAACGAAAAAAGAAACTGTACAAATTGCATAAAAATACATATCCCCAGAAAACGCAGTATTCATGGGGTTTTGGTTGTAACCGGAGAATAAACATGGTAAAATAAGTACAGTTGAAACGGGAAACAGTTCACATGAGGGACGAAATATGTTTGGAGGAAGATGGATGGATACTTTTATGGATAAACTTGCACAAAAGCTGAATGCGCAGGAAATGATCAAGGCGAATTCCGCTGCAGATGCCGAAGAGATGGATCAGCTGAAAAGCCAATTGAGGGAATACGATGAGTGTCTGGCACAGATGCAGCAGGTCAATAAGGAACTGAAGGCGATCAACCACGAGATGGAGAAACTGATGTCTGAGACCATCACGCCTGAGGTGACCAGACTTTCCGAGGAAGGTGTGGCTGCTCTTCAGAAGATGCAGCAGGAGAATGCAGAGAAGCTGGAAGAACTGGGACAGCGGTATGCGGCGAAGCTGGAGGAATTACAGCAGAGTACCGAGGCGTTGGACGAGCTTCAGAAGCATATGGATGAAAAATTAAGCAGCACGGAAGAGAATGTACATAAGGAATGCGTAAAAGTATACCGCAATGTACAGGCTGCCGTAGTGGAAGAGAATGAGAAGCAGACCGAAGCCATCGCAGCGAAAGTGAAAGAGGATCTCGGCGGTAAACTGAACGGTGTACTGGGAGTATCCATTGCGGCACTGGTAATGGTCGCTGCGGACATCGTCCTTCATGTATTGAGTATTTTACATATTTTCTAGGGAAATGAGGTTTTACGGAAATGGGAAAAGAACTTTGGAAGCCGGGAAATATGCTGTATCCTCTGCCGGTGGTCATGGTGAGCCTGGCTGACCGGGACGGCCATCCCAATATCATCACGCTGGCGTGGGTAGGAACCGTATGTACCAATCCGCCCATGGTGTCGATTTCTGTACGCCCCGAGAGGTATTCTTACCCGATCCTGAAGGAGACCGGAGAATTTGTGATCAATCTGACCACGAAGGAACTGGCATTTGCCACGGATTACTGCGGTGTAAAAAGCGGACGGGATGTGGATAAATTTAAGGAAATGGGACTGACTCCCATCCCTGCCAAAGAGGTAGCGGCACCCATGATCCAGGAAAGCCCCGTGAATATCGAATGTAAGGTACGACAAATCCTGCCGCTGGGATCCCATGATATGTTTTTGGCAGATGTGGTGGCGGTACATGCCGATGAAAAGTACATGGACGGGAACCGCAAATTCCATCTGGAACAGGCAGAGCCCATTATCTATTCCCATGGATCCTATTTTGGCTGCGGGGAACTGTTGGGGACCTTCGGATACAGTGTGAAGAAACGTTGAGAACCCCATATGAAAAAAGCACTTGACGTTTGCCGTCTGTTTCGGTATCATAAATCATAAATAAAACATTATAATAACATTTACTACGAAGAAGTAGCATCAGACGGGAGTCTGATGCTTTTTTTACGCCACATTACGCATTACATTATGGAAAGTCCGGGTGAGGTAAATGACACAGATCGACAAAAACATAGCATTTAATCTGAAAAGAATCCGTAAATCCAAAAATATGAGTCTGGATATGCTGGCAGAGCGTACCGGTGTCAGCAAGAGCATGCTGGGACAGATCGAACGGGGAGAGTCCAATCCCACAGTATCCACCATCGGGAAAATCGTGGAGGGACTCAAGGTTCCCTTTGAACAACTGATATATAACAGGAAGGAAATCATGATCGTGCCTTCTCCGGAGGAAGCGCCGGTATGCAAGGCAAAAGAAGGCGAATACCGGATCTATCTGATGCTGCCCTACGATGCAGGCAGGAATTTCGAGATCTATCAGGGGGAACTGGCCAGAAATGCCCGCATGGAAAGCGAATCCCACGGAGAACAGACCTGGGAATACCTGACGGTGGTGTCCGGAGAAATCGAACTGATTCTGGAAGATTCCAGCTTTCTGGTGAAAGAGGGAGGTTCCCTCTATTTTGCCAGTGACAGGAAACATGTCTACCGTAATATAGGCGAGAGCAAAGCAGTACTCAACATGATCATTACCACCCAGCGTTAGAGAAAACGTCCCCGCTTGATGGCGTCTTTGCCGTATTTTGCCCGGATGTCATCCAGGGCGGCATCCAGCTTTTGCTGCTTCTCGGAGCGGGGCGCCGGAAAATCAAACAGGCTGAGCTGAATCGGTTCATCCTCCGGAACCAGCTTCGAAGTGCGTACCCCCAGGAGTCGTATAGGAGTGGAATCCCACAGTTCATCAAACAGTGCGCAGGCATCTTCGTACAGGAGATTCACGGAGGCTGTGGGGGTGTCTAACGGCATCTGGTGCGAGACATTCCGGAAATCGTTATAGCGGATCTCTGTACAGATCTGTCCCGCCAGCTGATGGGAGGCCCGTAAGCGTCTGCCCACAGACTCACACAGGGACAACAATACTTTACAGGCTTCCTCTCTGGTCAGGGCATCGCTGCTCAAGGTGGTGGAATTGCCGATTCCTTTTGCCTTGGAGGGTGCCAGAACCACTGTGGAATCGTCTATACCATTGGCATACTGCCACAGACAACGGCCGTGGCTTTTTAAATGCGCTTCCAGAATAGAAGGATCGGTGTTCGCCAGATCTCCGATGGTGAGGATCCCCAGCTTGCGCAGAGTCTCCGCACTGGAATGCCCGCAGGTGAACAGGGCGGAAACGGGCAGCGGCCACATTTTTTGCGCAATTTCCCGCTGATATAATGTATGAGTCTTATCCGGTTTTTCAAAATCAGAGGCCATCTTGGCCAGGACTTTTCGGTCCGAAATTCCCACATTTACCGTAAATTTGAATTTCTCAAAAACAGAGTGACGAATAAAGGCAGCGGCCTCCTCAGGAGAGGGATAATTAGCGGCAATGGGCGTATAGTCCATATAACATTCGTCAATGCTGACCTGCTCGATATCGGGGCAGATATTGGACAGATGTTCCATGAGCAGCTGGCTTTTCAGGCGGTACATATTATGATCCGGGGAAGCCATGACCAGGTGCGGGCATTTGCGCAGGGCATTGACCACGGGTTCGCCGGTAGTGATGCCAAAGGCTTTGGCGGGAATGGATTTCGCCAACACCACGCCGTGTCTGGTGGAGGTGTCGCCGCCTACGATGGCGGGAATCGTGCGCAGATCCACAGGATCCCCCTGTTCCAGACGGGTCAGCGCCGTCCAGCTTAAAAAAGCGGAATTGACATCAATGTGAAAAATGACCGGTTCTTTCATGGACGGCTCCTTTCCGAAAAAAATCTGTAAACACCTTCAGTATAGCATAGATCTGCCTTGGAGAAAACAGGAAAATCGAACAGACATTCTTTCTTTACAAGGGTTATAAATGCTGATAGAATCTATATGTTACAAAGTTATTACAACAGGCAGGTATACAGAATGTCCAAAGTGGACATACTGTTTTCAGATACGATAGATCGAGAAGGAATTCATGAAGAAACTGACATCTTACTCGAAAAGAGTAAAATATACATATGTGAAAACGACGCTGGCCACCCTTTTTGTGAGCCTGTTTTTCCTGAAGGGGTATGCGGCGTTTGAAAAGACCGGAGAGAATTACTTTCACGTATTTTTGAACGGTAATGAAATGGGAACTGTGGGCGAAGCGGACAGGGCGGAGCAGCTCTTACAGGAAGCCAGAAGAAATATTGCGTCCCAGAGCGATGACATTCTTTTTATGGATGCGGACTTGAAATTAGTCGGTGAGGAAGTGCTGTGGGGAGCCCTGGATAATGAGGATACCATGCTGGCCGCCATGGAGCGGGAACTGGAGAGCAGTATTCGTGAGACCTCCCACAGATCTTATACCATGAAGGTCAATGAATATATGGTCAATCTGGCCAGTGTGGAGGAAGTAAAATCCCTGTTGCAGGCGGCAGTGGACAAATATGACACCGAAGAAAAATTCAGTGTGGAACTGACCCATGATGCCCAGAAGGAATTCAATGTACTTACTACAGAAGTCGTGAACCGGCAGGAACTGACCGCACAGGAAGAACAGAAGGAAGAGGCCATCTATGCAGGCGGTGTGCAGTCTGTGCTGGATCAGGCAGGCTCCCAGGCAGAACAACAGGGAGAAAAAGATTTTGAAGACTATGACCTTGGTCTTATGACCATGGATTTTGCGGAAAAAGTGGAGATCGTGGAGTCCTATCTGCCGGAAAGCATGCTGACACCTCTGGAGCAGGCTGTCGAGGATGTGATCAAGGATCAGGAGACACCCGGAGAGTATGAGGTAGTCAGCGGAGATACGCTGTCCGAGATTTCCATTAAAGTCAATATTCCCATGGATCAGATCATTGCCATGAACAGCGAGACGCTGACGGATGAGAATTCCACCATCCGCGTAGGGGACAAGCTGATCATCACCGTGCCGGAGCCGGAACTTTCCGTGGAGCGCATGGAGCAGAACTATTATGAAGAGATCTATGACGCAGATGTAATTTATGTGGATAACGATTCCTGGTATACAACCCAGACCAAGATCTTACAGCAGCCCTCCGCCGGATTCCGCCGGGTAGTGGCAGATGTATCTTATCTGAACGACAGGGAGGTCACCAGGGATATTTTGAAGGAAGAAGTGGTCATGGAGGCAGTTCCCAAGATCGTGGAACGGGGAACCAAGATTCCTCCTACCTATATCAAGCCGATCTCCGGCGGACGTCTGAGTTCTAATTTCGGACGCAGAAAGGCACCTACCAAGGGCGCCAGCAGTTACCATAAGGGTGTGGACTGGTCGGTTCCTACCGGAACGGCGGTATTTGCATCCTGTGGCGGTACGGTGTCCAGAGCCGGATGGGGCAGAGGATACGGTTATTGTGTCTACATCGACCATGAGGATGGCAGACAGACCAGATACGGTCATCTGAGCAAGGTGCTGGTAAAGGTCGGTCAGACGGTAAAACAGGGTGAAAGAATTGCACTGAGCGGTAATACCGGCGTAAGTACGGGACCTCATCTTCATTTTGAGATCCTGATAAACGGCAGTCAGGTGAATCCGCTGAAGTACCTGAATTAGGGCATTGTATTTACAAATGCATGGAAATGTGGTATAAGTGCTTAGGAAGGTTTTTCTGATCTGAGAATGACAGAGGTAAGAAACAATGGAACAATACGCAATCAAAGGCGGTAATCCATTAGTCGGAGAAGTGGAAATAGGGGGTGCCAAGAACGCGGCACTTCCTATTCTTGCTGCTTCCGTAATGACGGATGAGACTGTTTATATAGAAAATATGCCGGATGTAAGAGATACCAATGTTCTGCTGAGCGCCATGGAGAATATCGGCGTGATCGTAAAGCGGACAGATCGTCACAAGGTGACTCTCAATGCATCCAATATCAGTGATCTGGTAGTAGAAGATGAAAATATCAAGAAGATCAGAGCGTCCTATTATCTGATCGGAGCCTTACTGGGCAAATATAAGCGTGCGGAAGTGGCACTTCCCGGCGGCTGTGACATCGGCTGTCGTGCCATTGACCAGCATATCAAGGGATTCCGTGCCCTGGGTGCGGATGTGAAAATCGAACACGGTCTGATCAAGACCCATGCGGAGCATCTGCGGGGCAGCCACATTTATATGGATGTGGTCAGTGTGGGGGCCACCATCAATATCATGATGGCAGCCGTTATGGCGGAAGGAACCACCATCATCGAGAACTCTGCCAAGGAGCCTCATGTGGTAGATCTGGCGAACTTCCTGAACAGCATGGGAGCCAATATCAAGGGTGCCGGTACGGATGTGATCCGCATCAAGGGAGTATCCCATCTGCACGGCACAGAGTATGCTGTGATCCCCGACCAGATTGAGGCCGGTACGTTTATGTTCGCAGCGGCAGTGACCAAGGGTGATGTGACGGTGAAAAATGTGATTCCCAAGCATCTGGAATCCATTACGGCGAAGCTGCTGGAGATCGGCTGTGAAGTGGAGGAAGCGGACGACTGTATCCGTGTGGTAGCGTCCAAGCCCCTGCAGCATACCCAGGTGAAGACATTGCCTTATCCCGGATTTCCTACCGATATGCAGCCCCAGATCACGGTGGCGCTGGGACTTTCCAGAGGAACCAGCATTGTGACGGAGAGCATTTTCGAGAACCGTTTCAAATATGTGGATGAGCTGACCCGGATGGGCGCCAGCATCAAAGTAGAAGGAAATACCGCCATTATCGACGGTGTGTCCAGATACACCGGAGCGAATATTTCCGCACCGGATCTGCGAGCGGGAGCCGCACTGGTACTGGCCGCCATGTCTGCGGAAGGTTTCTCTACCGTGGATGACATCCGCTATATTGAGAGAGGCTATGAGGACTTCCACCTGAAATTACAGGGACTGGGAGCCCAGATCGAACTCATCGAAACTGAGAGAGATTTGCAGAAGTTCAAATTAAAGATCGGTTAAAAATGTCTGTTGACAAAACGGCCAACTCATAGTATGTTAATTTCGTAGAAAAGTTCATATTAGACTTTCCCTTATTCAGAGTGGTGGAGATACATAGGATCGATGAAGCCACGGCAACCCCGCAGCATGCGGAAGGTGCCCACCTGAGCGAGCAACTGTCGAACAATAAGAGGATTTGATCAATAACAATCAGTCCGCTTATGAAAGCGGACTTTTTTGCATCATTCAGAGCTATGAAATATTGACAGTGGATCGTTGAATGCTTGCATTCATAAGAGCCTCTGGAAATATTTCTTTGGCGAGATAGCCTCAATGAGCAAAAGGAAAGCATTGAAGATGCGATTTTGCGAATGAGGCGCTGAATGATAGGACTTTAAGTAACTCATACATCATCAGACCCTCTTCCCACAGGGAAGCAGAATGGAGGACAAATGGAAAAACGTTTATTTACATCGGAGTCCGTAACCGAAGGACATCCCGATAAAATCTGTGATGCCGTATCCGATGCGGTACTGGATGCGCTGATGGAGCAGGATCCTTTCAGCCGTGTAGCATGTGAGACCTGCACCAATACCGGTTTCGTACTGGTAATGGGTGAGATCACCACCAAGGCCAACATTGATATTCCCGCCATCGTTCGTAAGACTGTGACCGAGATCGGTTATGATTCTTCCGAAAAGGGATTTGATGGCAACACCTGTGCTGTTATGGTGTCACTGGACAAGCAGTCCGCTGATATTGCCATGGGCGTAGACAAGGCTCTGGAAGCAAGAGAGAGCCACATGACCGATGAGCAGCTGGATGCCATCGGTGCCGGAGATCAGGGTATGATGTTCGGCTACGCTACCGATGAGACCCCGGAATATATGCCGTACCCCATCTCGTTGGCACACAAGCTGACCAGACAGCTGACCAAGGTTCGTAAGGACGGTACTCTTTCTTATTTGAGACCCGATGGCAAGAGCCAGGTATCTGTAGAGTATGACGAGAACGGCAAGCCCTTCCGTCTGGAAGCTGTCGTTCTGTCTACCCAGCATGACGAGCAGGTATCTCAGGAGCAGATCCATGAGGATATCAAGAAATATGTATTTGATCCGATCCTGCCCGCAGACATGATCGATGCAGATACCAAGTTCTTCATCAATCCTACCGGACGTTTCGTAATCGGCGGACCTAACGGCGACAGCGGACTGACCGGTCGTAAGATCATCGTAGACACCTACGGTGGATATGCACGTCACGGCGGCGGAGCTTTCTCCGGTAAGGACTGCACCAAGGTGGACAGAAGTGCCGCTTACGCAGCCCGTTATGTTGCCAAGAATATCGTAGCAGCAGGTCTGGCTGAGAAGTGCGAGATCCAGCTGTCTTACGCTATCGGTGTGGCACATCCCACTTCCATCATGGTAGACACCTTCGGTACCGGCAAGCTGCATGACGACAAGCTGGTAGAGATCATCCGTGAGAACTTCGACTTAAGACCCGCAGGCATCATCAAGATGCTGGATCTGCGCAGACCTATCTACAAGCAGACCTCTTCCTACGGCCACTTCGGACGTACCGACGTGGATCTGCCCTGGGAGAAGCTGGATAAGGTGGATCTGCTGAAGAAATACCTGTAAAATTTGAAACAGAAAATGATACTGCCGCCCGGATCGCGAGACTGCTTTCCGGGCGGTAGTTGATTTTTTGCAGGAAATGGTTCGTAGCGGAGGGAGCCTCAAACCGACCGAACACCCACGGCAGGTATGTCATGGGCACAAACCCTTATTATTCTGGCGTTGTACCCTCTCTGACGAGAGTTGTGGGCACAGAAAGATATATTTTCATGCACTGTACCCATTTTAAAGCTGGCTGTGGGCACAGATAGACTTATTCTCATGTGCTGTGCCCACTTCAAGACAAAAGAAGGGCACGGCCGGTTACCACAAAAAATTATTTGGCTTCTTCCGTGTCTTCGGCCTCGTCGGTCTCTTCCTGACCGTACTCGCCGATATGGAACAACTGCTGTTCTCCGGAAGTGGTGACATGTACACCCTTCTCTTCCAGTTTCAGATCTTTGACATACATGGTCTTTGTGGTCTGGGGCAGAGCAGCCAGATCGATCTCAACGGGCTCCAGCAGGTGCGCGGGATCTGCCTTGTAATGTACCTCGGACAACTCCGCTTCGAAGATACCCTGTACCTTGTCCTCATTCACATAGACAATGGGAACGGTAGCGGATACGACCTCACCGGCCACCAGAGCCTGAAAGTCCAGAGCCATATATTTCTTTGTCAGAGGATCAAAATCAATATTTTTCACCAGAACATCTACGTTTTTACCATCCAGTTCCAGATAAGCCTGAGTACCTTCCTTGGCGCTCTTAATAAAAGCGGCTGCATCCCTCTCCGTGAATTTCAGCGAGACATTCTCTTTCATTTCCTTTCCGTACAGAACACCGGTGATAAAACCGTCTCTTCTTAATTTCTTTGCCTTTTCATCAGGATTTCTTTTTTCAGCTTTTAATGTCAACATAATGATTGCCTCCTCGGTCTCTACGTTTGTTTCGTGTAGATGAGAGCTTGTGAGAAGTTCTTTTTGCACTATGGTTATTATAGCACAAATAGAACAAAGTAAACGGTAAAAATGTCACAAAAATAATGAGAGAAAAGTAGGATTTACGAGCAAATTTTAGAAAAGAATATAAAATTTCAGATATAAACGGATATAAATAATTGGGGCAGTTATTTCATTATAAGAGTACAGCAGCGGGTGCCATTTGCAAAGCAGCATCATCCCCTAATGGTATTATTTCTAAAAAAATTTACGACTGCATTACAAGAATACGTTACAACGATAAAGTAAATGGTTGCACAAAGAAATAAAATAGGGTATACTTGTCACAAATACATTTGAATTTACCGGGAGGACATAAAAATGGATATGAATATAGTATGCCTGGATCTGGAAGGGGTACTGGTACCCGAGATCTGGATCGCTTTTGCGGAGGCCAGCGGGATCCCCGAACTGAAGAGAACCACCAGAGACGAGCCGGATTACGATAAATTAATGAAATGGAGACTGGGAATCCTGAAGGAACACGGTCTGGGACTGAAGGAGATCCAGGATACCATCGCGAAGATTGATCCCATCCCCGGAGCGAAGGAGTTCCTGGATGAGTTGCGTTCCATTACGCAGGTCATCATTATCAGTGACACCTTTTCACAATTTGCGGGTCCTCTGATGAAAAAACTGGGCTATCCCACAATCTTCTGTAATTCCCTGGAAGTAGCCGACAACGGCGAGATCACCGGATTTAAGATGCGTGTGGAGAATTCCAAGTATACCACGGTGAAGGCGTTGCAGTCCATCGGCTTCCAGACCATTGCCAGTGGCGACAGTCACAATGATTTAGGCATGATCCAGGCCAGCAAAGCAGGTTTCCTGTTCAAGAGTACCGAACAGATCAAAAAGGATCATCCGGAACTTCCGGCGTATGAGACCTATGACGAACTGATGGCAGCCATCAAGGCGGCATTATAATGTGTTATATGCCATAATAGTACATAAATAAATAAAATAAGAAAGGATGCAATGTTCTGCGGGACATTGCATTTTTTGTCTTCATCATCAGGAATGCTGCAGACGGTAGCGGTGAGATCGCAGAGCCTTTCGTGCACCCCGGCGGGATTTCCGGCAATCGGTTCAATGCCATGGACCGGGTAGAAGTCTGCCGGTCAGGGGAGTGTGAGAGATGGGAGATTCTCAGATAGGAAGTGGACAAGGCCGCCCAAAATGGGATATAATGAAGCAAAATCACTTGCTTGCATAATTGGCGAACGAATATCCTGCAAAGCAGGATGTAGAGTGCGATAGCACGAATTCGTGAGCTTGTACAATTACAGGGAAACGAAGTGCGAATACACAGAATGAAATTGCTATAATGAAATGAGGTAACCATGGGAATGGATCAGGAACAGACACCCCACAAGCGCCGGGTGCGTTATAAAGGAAAATACCCCAGAAAATTTGAGGAAAAATATAAGGAACTACAGCCGGAAAAATACGGGGACACCATTGCCCATGTGATTCAGAAGGGAAACACTCCCGCCGGCATGCATATTTCTATTATGGTGAAGGAGATTCTGGAATTTCTGAAGATCCAGCCGGGAGAGACGGGATTTGATGCCACACTGGGTTATGGCGGACATACGAAAGCCATGCTGGAACAGTTACAGGGCCGTGGCCATATCTATGCCACGGATGTAGACCCGGAGGAGTCCGCCAAGACGAAGAAACGGCTGGCAGAGGCCGGTTACGGGGAAGAGATCCTGACCATCAAATTACAGAATTTCTGTACCATAGACGAGATCGCAAAAGAAGTGGGAGGATTTGACTTTATTCTGGCGGATCTGGGCGTATCTTCCATGCAGATCGACAACCCCAGCAGGGGTTTTTCCTTCAAAGTGGACGGACCCTTAGACCTTAGGCTGAACCAGCAGCAGGGCATCAGCGCGGCGGAGCGTCTGGATACCATCAGCAGAGAAGAACTGGCGGGAATGCTCTATGAGAATTCCGATGAGCCTTACTGTGAGGAGCTGGCAAAGTCCATTACCGATGAGATCCGTAAGGGTCATCGGATCGACACCACGACGAAACTGCGGGAAGTCATTGAAAAGACCCTTGATTTTCTCCCGGAAAAGGAGAAAAAGGATACAATTAAAAAGACCTGTCAGAGAACCTTTCAGGCTTTGCGGATTGACGTGAACCGGGAATTTGAAGTGTTATATGAATTTATGGAAAAGCTGCCGGGAGCTTTGAAACCCGGCGGAAGGGTAGCCATTCTGACCTTCCACTCCGGCGAGGATAAGCTGGTAAAGCAGGCTTTGAAGGAAGGCTACCGGAACGGCATTTATGCCGATTATGCGAAAGACGTGATCCGTCCTTCCGCGGAGGAGTGCGTGCAGAACGGCAGAGCCCGTTCCACGAAGATGCGCTGGGCGGTCCGGGCGGAAGAACAGACAGACTGACAGACGGAACAAAGGAGGTGTGAGAATGACTGTCATGGAATTTATCAATGCACATAGAGAGGATATGGATCCCTGCGAGTGCGTGATCCTGCCGGACGGCAGTGTGCAGGAGCCGCAGCCTTCTCATATCAGAAAGCTGGAGGAGATCTCCGGCGAGGATAAACTGACGTTAAACAGCCGTATGGAGAAAAATATGGAGCCTATTTTTTTCATGGTGGAATATACGGGCTGTATGCTGATCTGGAGCACCCGTGTGGTGGTGCCTTCCCATCCCACACCGGCACAGGAAGAGACACTGGAGACCTTGTATTTCGCGGCGATGCTGGCTCCCGGCTATCACAGGGAACAGGTGGGAGCAACTTACGAGGAATGCGTCAGAAAAGCAAAAGAACTGCACTAGAAAGGGAACGACAAAATGGCATTTGCACATCTTCATGTTCATACAGAATATTCGCTGTTAGACGGCTCCAACAAGATCAGGGAGTATGTAGCCAGAGTTAAGGAACTGGGCATGGACAGCGCGGCGATCACCGACCATGGTGTTATGTACGGTGTGATTGATTTCTACCGTGCGGCCAGAGAGGCGGGGATCAAGCCAATCCTGGGCTGCGAAGTGTATGTGGCACCGAATTCCCGTTTTGACAAGGAACTGACCGGTGGGGAAGAGCGTTATCACCATCTGGTACTGCTGGCGGAGAACAATACCGGGTATGCGAATCTGATGAAGATCGTCAGCCGTGGTTTTACGGAAGGATACTATTATAAACCCCGTGTGGACATGGAAGTGCTGCAGGAGTTCCACGAAGGCATCATTGCGCTGTCCGCCTGCCTTGCAGGAGAAGTACCTCGTTTTATTCTGAAGGGCATGAAGGACGAAGCGAGAAAAGCGGCCCGCAAGTACGAGGCCTGCTTCGGCAAGGGCAATTATTTTCTGGAATTACAGGATCACGGCATTCCGGAACAGCGCACGGTGAATATGGAACTGCTCCAGATGAGTAAGGAACTGGACATTCCGCTGGTGACCACCAATGATGTGCATTACACCTATGCGGAGGATGCGGTTCCCCATGATATTCTGCTGTGCTTACAGACGGGCAAAAAGCTGGCGGACGAGGATCGTATGCGCTACGAGGGCGGCCAGTATTATGTCAAGAGCGAAGAGGAAATGAAGGGACTGTTTCCCTATGCCTGGGAGGCCGTGGAGAATACCCAGAGGATCGCTGACCGTTGTAATGTGGAGATCGAATTCGGTGTGACGAAGCTGCCGAAATACGATGTGCCGGAAGGCTACGATTCCTGGAGCTATCTGAACAAACTCTGCGATGACGGACTGGCAGAGCGTTACGGTGACGGCAGCCAGCCTGCCGGGGAGACCGGACAGACTCTGCGGGAGCGTCTGGACTATGAGCTGGGCGTTATCCGCAGAATGGGATATGTGGACTATTTCCTGATCGTATGGGATTTTATCAATTACGCGAAAGAGCATGGGATCCCGGTGGGACCGGGACGAGGCTCCGCTGCGGGAAGTATCGTGGCGTATTGTCTGAAGATCACCAACATCGACCCCATCCATTACAATCTGCTGTTTGAACGTTTTCTGAATCCGGAACGTGTCTCCATGCCCGATATCGACGTGGACTTCTGTTTCGAACGGAGACAGGAAGTCATCGATTATGTGGGCAGAAAATACGGCAATGACAAGGTAGTGCAGATTGTTACTTTCGGTACGCTGGCGGCCAAGGGTGTCATCCGTGACGTAGGACGTGTCATGGATCTGCCCTATGCTTTCGTGGATTCCATTGCCAAGATGGTGCCCAACGAACTGAACATTACCTTGAACAAGGCGCTGGAAATGAATCCGGAATTCCGTAAGCTCTATCAGGAGGACGAACAGGTTCATCACCTGATCGACATGTGCAAACGTCTGGAGGGACTGCCCAGACATACCTCCATGCATGCGGCGGGCGTGGTCATCTGCCAGAAATCGGCGGATGAATTTGTGCCCCTGTCCAGAGGCTCCGACGGATCCATCGTCACCCAGTTTACCATGACGACGCTGGAAGAGCTGGGGCTGTTGAAAATGGATTTTCTGGGGCTGCGTACCCTGACCGTGATCCATGATGCGGTGAAATTCATCGAGAATACCACCGGCAGGCACATTGATGTGGATGCCATTGATTATAACGATCCGAAAGTACTGGCTTCCATCGGCACCGGCAGAACGGAAGGCGTGTTCCAACTGGAAAGTGCCGGGATGAAGAGCTTCATGAAGGAACTGCGCCCCCAGAATCTGGAGGATGTGGTGGCCGGTATTTCCCTGTATCGTCCGGGACCCATGGATTTTATCCCGAAATATATTCAGGGGAAAAACCATCCGGATGCGGTAACTTATGCCTGCCCTCATCTGGAGCCGATCCTGAAGCCTACTTACGGCTGTATCGTGTATCAGGAGCAGGTCATGCAGATCGTTCGTGATCTGGCGGGATATACCCTGGGACGAAGCGATCTGGTGCGCCGTGCCATGAGTAAAAAGAAACAGTCCGTCATGGAAAAAGAGCGGGCAAACTTCATCTACGGCAATCCCGAGGAGAATGTCCCCGGCTGTATCGCCAACGGCATCGACGAGCAGACCGCAGGCCAGATCTATGACATGATGATGGATTTCGCCAAGTATGCCTTCAACAAGTCCCATGCGGCTTGCTACGCGGTGGTGGCCTACCAGACGGCATATTTGAAATATTATTATCCCGTGGAGTTCATGGCGGCGTTAATGACCTCCGTTATTGATAATCCGAAGAAGGTATCGGAGTATATTTTAAACTGCCGGAACATGGATATTGCCATTCTGCCTCCGGATGTGAATGCGGGAGAAGCCGGATTCTCCGTGGCGGACGGCAAGATCCGCTATGCCCTGACGGCCATCAAGGGCGTGGGACGTCCCGTCATCGACAGTCTGGTGCAGGAGCGTAAGGAGAGAGGCCCCTTCACGAATCTGAAGGACTTTATCACCCGTATGTCTGACAAAAAAGAGATGAACAAGCGGGCGATTGAGAATCTGATCAAGGCGGGAGCCATGGACGGACTGGGCGGCACGAGAAAACAGTTCATGAGTGTCTATGTGCAGATCGCAGATCATATTGCCCACGATAAGAAGAACAATCTGGCAGGCCAGATCTCCCTGTTTGACATTGCAGGGGAAGAGGATAAGGAAGAATTCGATATCCGGATGCCGGATGTGGGAGAATACAGCAAGGAAATGCTGCTGGGCTTCGAAAAAGAAGTGCTGGGTGTCTATGTCAGCGGTCATCCTCTGGAGGAGTATCAGGAGCTGTGGCAGAACTGTATCAGCAATACCGCCGGAGATTTTGCACTGGATGAAGAGACCGGAGAGGTGCAGCTGGTGAAGGATCAGGCCAATGCGGTCATCGGCGGATTGATCGCGGACAAGACCGTAAAATATACCAAGAACGACAAGATCATGGCATTTTTAAATGTGGAGGATCTGATCGGCAATGTGGAAGTCGTGGTATTTCCGCAGGTGTATGAGCGCTACAGCACATTGCTTACAGAGGATGCCAAAGTATTTATCCGGGGCAGAGTGTCGTTAGAGGAGGACAAGGACGGCAAGCTGATCTGCGACCAGATCATCAGCTTCGAGGATGCGCAGGCTGCCAGAGCGGCGAACCAACCGTTGTTCCCCAGAAATTACGGTGGACGCGGCGGATACCGGAATGCCGGGAACGGCAATGGGCAGTATCCAAACAGTGGCATGACGGGCAATGCGTCCGGCGGACAGATGGCGGGAGCAGTGCCGACAGGACAGCGGCCGCAGGGCACCGGGGCGCAGCAGAAAAAGGGGATGCCTGCGGGAGCCTGGATCCAGTTCCCGAATATGGAAGCCTATAAGGCCAGAGAACAGGAACTGCTACAGGCCATTGCGGATTCCGACGGCAGCGACGATGTGGTGATCTACCTGCGGGATATTAAAAACATTAAGATCCTGCCTGCAAATCTCCGGGTAAAAGCCGATGAGACATTAATGAAAAAGCTTACATCGAAGTTTGGAAAAGAAAATGTTAAATTTATAACGAAACCTATTGAAAACCGCACAAAAATAGATTAAAATAAAGAATCGAGAAGAGAAAACTATTCGTTCGTTTACTTAGGAGGTAACAGTCATGGCAAAAGAGATTAAGACGATCGGCGTATTGACCAGCGGCGGTGATGCACCGGGAATGAACGCTGCCATCCGTGCAGTTGTTCGTACAGCCATTGCAAGAGGACTGAAGGTTAAAGGTATCAAAAAAGGTTATCAGGGTCTTTTGAATGAAGAGATCATAGATATGGAAGCCAAGGACGTGTCCGATATCATCCAGCGCGGTGGTACGATTCTGGGAACTGCACGTTGTCTGGAGTTCAAGGAAGCGGAAGGACAGAAGAAGGGTGCTGAGATCTGTAGAAAGCATGGCATCGACGGTATCGTTGTTATCGGCGGTGACGGTTCCTATCGTGGTGCGCAGGCTCTGTCCAGACTGGGTATCAACACCATCGGTCTTCCCGGTACCATTGACCTGGATATCGCATGTACCGAGTATACTATCGGTTTCGATACCGCTGTCAACACAGCAATGCAGGCAATCGACAAGGTTAAGGATACCTCTTCCTCTCATGAGAGATGCAGTATCATCGAGGTAATGGGCAGAAATGCCGGATATATCGCTCTGTGGTGCGGTATTGCCAACGGTGCCGAAGATATCCTGCTTCCCGAGAAGTACGATTACAACGAACAGAATATTATCAATAACATTATTACCAACCGTAAGCATGGTAAGACCCATCATATCATCATCAATGCCGAGGGAATCGGACATTCCACTTCCATGGCCCGTCGTATCGAGGCTGCTACCGGTATTGAGACCCGTGCTACGATCTTAGGTTACATGCAGCGTGGCGGAAGCCCTACTGCCAAGGATCGTTACTACGCATCTATCATGGGTGCTTACGCAGTAGACATCATGCTGGAAGGCAAGACCAACCGTGTCGTAGGCTACCAGCACGGCGAATTCATCGATTTCGATATCGAGGAAGCATTACAGATGGAGAAGGGTATCAACGAGTACCAGTTCGAGGTATCCCGTCTGTTATCCATTTAATCTAACAGTTCAGACGTACAAAGGCGTTTCCCATTGCGTGGAAACGCCTTTTTGACTATAATAAACTCATCCACAGAAAGCATCCCCGACTGCTTGCAGGCGGGGGATGCTTTCTGTGAGAGGAGTAAACAGACATGAGTATGGAGGACGAAAGTCCGGAATACGAATGGATGTTGCGATTTTGAGAGTGCGGAGCACGAAAAATCGCGGTATTATGGCTGGATAGCAGGGAGCAGACAGATATGATCACAAGCAACAACAACCCAAGAGTAAAACAGGTCGTCCAGTGGCAGACCAAGGCAAAGGAGCGCCGCAAGGATCGCGTATTTCTGGCGGAAGGCGTCAGAATGTGTGAGGAGGCTCCGGTAAAAAGCGTAAAAGAGGTCTACCTCACGGAAGAACTGGAACAGAAGATTCGGCAGAATGCGCAGACCGGAGATACCGCATTCTGGGAGAAGCTTCAGCAGACCGGCTACGAGACTGTGTCCCCGGAAGTCTTTGCCAAAATGGCGGACACCCAGACTCCCCAGGGGATCCTTACGGTGCTGGAGCAGCCTTCCCACGATCTGACACAGTTGTTAGAGCAACCGGATCCCTTATTTTTGATTCTGGAGAATTTGCAGGATCCCGGCAATCTGGGAACCATGATCCGCACCGGCGAAGGAGCAGGAATAACAGGCGTTATTATGAACAGCCAGACCGTGGATATCTTCAATCCAAAGACTATCCGTGCCACCATGGGCTCCATTTTCCGGGTACCCTTTGTCTATGTGCCGGATCTGGCACCGGTGCTGGAACAGATGCACGCAAAAGGAATTCATACCTATGCGGCTCACCTGAAAGGGCAGAAATATTACGATTCCTTTTCCTTTCGGGAGCCCACCGCATTCCTGATCGGAAATGAGGGAAACGGCTTGTCCCAAGAGATCTCCGACCAGGCAGGGCAGTATCTGAAGATCCCCATGGAGGGCAGGGTGGAGTCTCTGAATGCTTCCATTGCAGCGGCACTTTTGATGTATGAAGCCCACAGGCAGCGGAGCCTGTAAGCCGGTACACGGAAGATGGGAGTCTGAGGACGGAGAGCATTATATAAGCATTATATAAGTAGAAACCCGGAAGAAACAGAGGCCGGGAGAAGGCAGAACAGGAGGACAAAAATATGAAGATCGGATTTATCGGACTGGGAAATATGGCTACGGCCATGATTGGTGGCATGCTGCAAAAAGGCATTGCGGTTTCCGAAGACATCATTGGTTCTTCCAAAACGGAAGCAACAGCAGAAAAAGTTAAAACAAAATTTAATATTGTAACAACAACGAATAACAAAACCGTGGCGGAGCAGGCAGACATTCTGTTCCTGGCGGTAAAACCCATTTTCTTCCCGGAAGTCATCGCTCAGATCAAAGACGTCGTAGCGGAGGAAACCCTGATTGTCAGCATTGCCGCCGGAAGGACTCTGGAATATCTGAAGGATGCTTTCTGCAGACCGGAATTGAAACTGATCCGCTGTATGCCCAATACTCCGGCACTGGTGCTGGAGGGCTGTACCGGCGTCTGTGTGGGAGACAATGTCACGGAGGAAGATACGGAACAGGTGCTGGCGCTGTTACGTTCTTTCGGCATTGCCAGTGTGGTACCGGAGCGTCTTATGGATGTGGTCGTAGGCGTCAGCGGAAGTTCCCCTGCTTATGTTTTTATGTTTATTGAAGCCATGGCAGATGAGGCGGTGGCGGCCGGAATGCCCAGAAAGCAGGCCTATGAATTTGCGGCGCAATCCGTTCTCGGAAGTGCCAAAATGGTACTGGAGACCGGTAAACATCCCGGTGAACTGAAAGACATGGTATGTTCTCCCGGAGGAACCACGATTCAGGCGGTCAAAGTATTGGAAGAAAAAGGCATGCGGGCCGCGGTCATGGATGCCATGGACGCCTGCATTGAAAAGTCCAAAACGATGTAAAACAGTGGGAAAATCCCAGAACTTGACAAAAATTTTGTCATCTGCTATGATATTCCGCGTAACAAATTTAACATTTATGTAACAAATCAGTGAAAATCTTAATAATATAAGCATATACTATTCACTGATGAAATCCACAGGTATACCACCCCGTCTGGGGAATCTTCCTGTGGGAAAGGCGTGTATCAAGATGACAAAAAGCAGAAGAATGCTGGTTGTATGCGTAGGACTGCTCTGTTCTCTCTTCCTGAGCATGCAAATGAGCATGACCGCACAGGCGGGCAATACAAGGAACTATGTAAATGATTTGAACGGCGGTGTCGCATCCATTCTGGATCCCGGTTCCAAGAACAGTACGGAGGTAATCAATGCCACGGTGGAGGCTTTGAACCTGACCTTCCCTTCCGAGGAGGAAATCAGTTCCGGACTGGTCATGGCGAATGTGAGAGATGCCCTGAATGTACGAAGCGATGCCAGCGAGGATGCTTCCAAGGTCGGCAAGCTCTACAAGGACTGTGGAGGTACGATTTTAGAGCGTAAGGACGGCTGGACGAAGATCCAGTCCGGTACACTGATCGGCTGGGCGAAGGACGAATATCTCTTATTCGGGGATGACGCCAAAGCACTGGCCAACGATGTAGGCAGAATGATCGCACAGATCGATACGGAGACCCTCCGTGTGAGAACCGAAGCGGATCAGGAGGCCGGTGTCCTGGGGCTTCTTCCCAAGGGCGATATCGTAGATGTGGTAGACAACAGCAACCCCGAATGGGTCTGCATTGACTACGAAGGAGCAGACGGTTATGTGTCTGCCGAATATGTAACGCTGGATTTTCAGATCGACTCCGGTGAGACTCTGGAGGAGATCAAGGCAAGAGAAGCTGCAGAGCGTGAGGCAAAGCGCCACGTGAACTATGGCGAGTATACCACCGATGCGGATACCACACAGCTGTTGGCTGCACTGATCCAGTGTGAGGCAGGCTGTGAAAGCTATGAAGGCCAGCTGGCAGTCGGCGCTGTTGTCATGAACCGTGTACGAAGCGGAGCATATCCCAACAGCATCCATGGTGTTATTTATGCGTCCGGACAGTTTACACCGGCATTGAACGGTAAGGTAAATACTTTATATGAATCCGGCAGGATCTCCGCAAGCTGTATCAAGGCAGCAGAGGAAGCAATCTCCGGTGTCTCCAATGTGGGAGATCTGACCCACTTCAGACGTAACAACGGCCGTGACGGACTGGTCATCGGCAACCATGTATTCTACTAAAGCTGCGGCCATGTAAAAATGGAACGAAATACCTAAGTGAGAGTTTGCTCACACAGAGGGGTATTTCGTTCTTTTTTTATACAGGCATGGCGTTCCCGCACAATAGAATCTCATATCGTGCGGGAATAGCGGTTGTCACAGGAATCTATTTGTAGTACACTGGATACAACTACAAAACCAAAGGAGGGATTACATGAGTGAAATGGTAACCTTGTGGCTTGTGGTATTGATCGTATCTATCGGTGTGGAGGTCGCCACTCTGGGGCTGACGAGCATCTGGTTCGCCGGAGGCGCCATCGTGGCAGTGATCGCCGCCGCGTTGCAGGCACCGATCTGGTTGCAGATTCTGTTATTTTTTGCAGTATCTCTGCTGCTGTTATTTTTCACCAGACCTATCGCTGTCAAATATTTCAACAAAGACCGCGTAAGGACCAATGTGGAAAGTTTGATCGGCAGACAGGCGATCGTGACCAGTGAGATCGATAATCTGCAAGGCATCGGACAGGCAACGGTGGGCGGACAGGAATGGAGCGCCAGAACCGAAGAGGACGGACTGAACTTACAGCCCGGTACTGTGGTGGATATTGTGGCAGTCAGCGGTGTCAAGCTGATCGTGAAGGTGGATCCGCAGATGGCAAAAGTCACCGAATCCGTAGCTGAGTCACAGAATTAAGAATCGTGTAGCAAGACAGATACATGAGGGAAAAGTGTGTACCGGGGCATAATAACACAGAAGGCAGACGGCACACAGTGCGCACAGAGCGCAGCATGTAAACAGCATGCAGAAGGAGGAAAAATGGGAGTAGTTTTAATCGTAGTAGTTATATTGATCTTATGGATCTTTGTATCCTGCATCAAGATCGTGCCGCAGGCACAGGCTTATGTTGTGGAGCGTCTGGGTGCTTATCAGGCCACCTGGAATGTAGGATTCAACCTGAAGATCCCGTTTATCGACAGGGTTGCCAGAAAAGTCAACTTAAAAGAGCAGGTAGCGGATTTCCCGCCCCAGCCTGTAATCACCAAGGATAACGTAACCATGCGGATCGATACCGTAGTCTTCTATCAGATCACGGATCCCAAGCTGTTCACCTACGGCGTAGAGAACCCCATGATGGCGATTGAGAATCTGACCGCCACCACCCTGCGTAACATCATCGGTGATCTGGAACTGGATCAGACCCTGACTTCCCGTGAGACCATCAACACCAAGATGCGTGCGGCACTGGATATTGCCACCGATCCCTGGGGTATCAAGGTGAACCGTGTAGAGTTGAAGAACATTATCCCTCCCGCAGAGATACAGAATGCCATGGAGAAGCAGATGAAGGCAGAGCGTGAGAGACGTGAGGCCGTTACCCGTGCCGAAGGTGAGAAGAAAGCGAAGATCCTGGAAGCAGAAGGTGCGAAAGAGTCTGCAATCCTTCGTGCAGAGGCAGATAAGCAGGCAGCGATCCTTCGTGCGGAAGCTGAGAAGGAAAAGATGATCCGTGAGGCAGAAGGTGAAGCTGAGGCGATCCTTAAAGTGCAGCAGGCAAACGCCGATGGTATCAGGATGTTACGAGAAGCCGGCGCAGATGCCGCAGTACTGAAGTTAAAGAGTCTGGAAGCCTTCGAAAAGGTGGCAGACGGTCAGGCCACCACGATCCTGCTTCCCGCAGAATTGCAGGGCATTGCCAGTGTGGCAGAGACCTTCAAGGCAGCCGCAGGCAAAAAAGCGGAATAAGAAGCAAACATAAGGATACGCAAGAGAATCGGATCTTTCCTGCGGGAAGGATCCGATTTTTTGTGTGTACGAAGTATACAAATCGAGTAGGAACCAGCCAGCTCGATTGATTTCCGGCGGATTGAATTGTCAGGACAGGTTGTGTATACTGTTAGGAGAAGAGGAGAGAAGAATGAAAAAGAAAGAGGAAGTCCGTTCTTTTAAAGACAATTTAAAAAGCCTGTTGCTGCGCCATTCCTTTCGGCCGGCGCTGCAAATGGAGATCATATGCATCCTGTTGGTAGTGGTGATCGGTGGCTGGTGGGGAATCGCCAATAACCGAGAGACCAACAGCCATGTGTGTGAAGCTTTGGAACAGACCATAACAGTATACGGGGAACTGTTAGATCAGCTGGCGGCGGAAGACCATATTATCAATTCAGAGACTTCTCTGACGAGACGTACCATTATTCTCAAAAGTCTGTATACCGCCAGTGCCCGGGCAGGATATGAAGCCAATATGTATATCCTTGACCCGGAGGGCAACATTCTGGTGAGCAGCAGAGAAACCGTATCGGATGAGGACAAAGTGCTGGTTCGCAACTGGAAGATCCTGGAACAGTTGAAAAACTATCCGGAACAGATACAGATAGATGTCTCCCGGGGAAGCAACCGGACACTTCTTCTGGCAAAAGCGGTGATGGCGGATGACCGGATACAGGGAAGCATCGTGATACAGGTGGTGGGAAGTGTCTATGACAAACTTCTGGCGGCAAATGCAGGCAAAACGGTGATCGCCCAGAAGGATTATTGGGTGCTGGGCACTAACGGCTACCAGTTTGTTGATCCCATCGGAAGACTGGTCAGTACCATGCGTCAGGCACAGGGACTGAAATTTTTTGAAAAGGGCATTTATTATGTGAGACATCAGGAAGTGGGTGACGGCAATCTGGAGGTCTATACCTTTTTTGACTATACGGATACGGTCCGGGTGCTGGCCATGGTGCTTCTGACGGGAATCGTGGTGCTGGCCTTCCTGTTTTTTGCCGGTCTGTCCAATACGGAGAAAATGGCGGTAAAGGCCACCGAGGACATATCGACGCTGAATGAAGCCTTTTTGGCGGTAACAGAAGGAGACCTTAGGGCACATCTGGAGATCCACAGTAGCACGGAGTTCAAAAATATCGGCAGCGGATTCAACCAGATGATCCGGAGCCTGAACCGGCAAATGGAAGAGAACAGGGAACTGGCAGAGATCGTGGCGGAGGAACAGGTAAAACGCCTTGCCAGTCAGTTCAGCTCGCATTTCCTTTTCAACACACTGGACAATATCCGTTTTATCTGCCGAATCGCACCTGAGATTGCCGAGAATATGGTGATCATGCTTTCGGAACTGCTGCGCTACAATACCGCGAATCCCAACGAGAGAGTGACGATAGCGGAAGATCTGGACTATATTGAAAAATATTTTGAAATCTTCAAGATCCGCGTGGGAGACGGTTTTGACTATGAGATCTCGGTGGAGGAAGATATTAAGGAGTGCCTGATCCTGCGGCTTCTGGTGCAGCCCATCGTGGAGAATGCCATGAAATATGCGCAGGGTACCAGAGAACATATGAAAGTCAGTGTGAAGGCCTACCGCAGCGGAGAGGATATTTGTATTGAATGTAAGGACAATGGAGAAGGAATGTCTCCCGAGCTGTTGCAGAAGCTGCGGGAAAACCTGAAAAAACGGGAAAATGAAACGGCACATCTGGGATTATACAATGTGCACCGGAGATTGCAGCTGACCTACGGAGAAAAGTATGGGATTTATCTGGAAAACTGTGAGGGTCTGAAGGTCACGGTCACTTTTCCCGCACAGACGGAGGAACCCCTGGAGGAATACTGATGGAGAAACTTAGAATCGTAGTAGTGGAAGATGAATATTATGTCCGTAAGGGCATCATACAGTCTTTTGACTGGGAGAAGGTGGACTGTGAGATCGTAGGGGAGGCTGCAAACGGGAAAGCAGGGATCGAAGTGGTGGAAGAGACCAAGCCGGATCTGGTCATCGTGGATGTGGAAATGCCGGTGATGGATGGACTGGAGATGGTGAGGCATCTGAAAAGCAGAAAATGCATGGCGGAATTTGTGTTTCTGACGGCGCATCAGCAGTTTACATATATTCACAGCGCTCTGAAGCTGGAAGCGGTAGACTATCTGCTGAAACCCTTCCGGTTCGAGGATCTGGAAGAGTGCATCCGCAAGGTAAGACTGAAGGTACATAAGGCGGATACCCCGCTGGAGGAACAGATCCTCTTCAGCAAGGAATTGCAGGTCAAGAACAGTTACATCAAAAACGCTGTCACTTATGTGCGGAAACATTACGCAGAGGAGATTTCCAGTGTAATGGTGGCAGAGGAACTGGACATCAATCCGGCCTATTTCTGTCGGCTGTTCAAAAAGGAGACCGGATATACCTTCGGACAATACCTGACGAACTACCGGATCCATGTGGCGGAGGGGCTTCTCAATAATTTTGACCTGCGGATCAATGAAGTGGCGGAACAGGTGGGAATCCCTGACAGCAACTATTTTTCCCAGATTTTCAAGAAAAACATAGGAATGACGCCCAAGGAATATCAGGATACCAGAGGAATGTCAAAAATTTAAAGAGAAAAGTCAAAAACCTCTATTAGAAAACCGAAACCTTCCGGATATAATGAATCTATCAGCAAACAAAAAAACTGATGAAAAGGGAGGTTAACTTATGAAAGCAAAAAAATGGATCAGTCTGATAATGGCAGGAACCATGGCAATGTCCTTGGCAGGATGTGGTTCACAGGAAGCACCCGCATCCGCAGAGACCACAGGAACCGTACAGGCAAGCAGTGAGCAGCCCCAAGCATCCACAGAGGCAGCTGAGACAACAGATGATGATATGACACTGGATGAGTTGATCGCAGCCGCACAGGCGGAGGCCAGCGCAGCCGACGCAGGAACCTTCATGGTATATGCACCCACCAGCCGTATTGAGAAAGCATTGAATGCTTTTGCCGAAGAGTACGGTATTCAGGGTGAGTATTACAACGAGAGCGGCCAGGATCTGTACACCAAGCTTACCACCGAGCTGGAAGCTGGAGTGAAAGATACCGCAGATGTAGCTCTGTTACAGGATTCCTACCTGTTCCAGACACAGTTACAGAACTATGATTATATTACCAATTATGTTCCGCCTTATCTGAAAGACGATATCTATGCAGATGATCAGGAACCGTTGGTATGCTATTACTACAACAAGCTGTTTATCTTCAACAACACGGACGGAATGACCGGTATCACCAATGTATGGGAATTGGCAGATCCTGCCAATGCCGGCAAGACCTTTATGAAAGACATCAGTAAGGAATCCGTCAACAAGAACTTCCTGGCAATGCTTACTGAGCAGGAATGGGCAGATAAGTTGGCAGCAGCTTACAAGGATTACTATGGCAAGGACATCGAGCTGGATGAGGATTGTGCCAATGCCGGTTACCAGTATATCAAGAATCTGCTGGCAAATGTAACCTTCGGATCCGGTGACGGCGACATCGCCACCGAATTGGCAAACGGCAAGGGCGGCAACGTTGGACTGTTTGTATATTCCAAGCTTCGTGATGACAGTGTAACACAGGAAAATCTGACCGTAGCCGCATATCAGGATACACAGCCCGAAGGCTTCTCCGGATTTATGTATCCCATGTATTTACAGATGATCAGCAGCACAGATCGTCCTTATACAGCAAAACTGTTCATCTATTTCCTGATGACGGAAAAGGGATTTACTTCTGCATTCCAGACCAAGGCAGCAGATATCGGAACATATTCTGCCAACAGCACCATTGCTTCTCTGGAAGGTGACAAGGATCTGTCTTTCTGGAAGGATTGCCTGGTATGTGAAGATCCTCAGTATCTGCAGGAGGCATATGCATCCGGTATCCTTGACTTTATCACTTATTGCACCAACAAATAAGACTTTGCAGAAATGACAGGGAGCACTGTAAAAGACGATGCGATTTTGCAGTGCTCTATTTTTATCTTTTTTGCGGAAGGGAGAAGACATGACAAAATATCGGAATCGGATCAAAGCCTTTTTTTCCAAACCGGCAAATATCATTCTGGTGATATTCGCAGTGCTGCTGGCACTGTTTACTCTCTATCCTTTGATTGAACTGGTCCGGCATACTTTTGTAATCCATGCGACGGATGCTACCATATTTCCGGGGACCAGAAAAGGGGATTTCAGCCTGAAAAGCTGGTCAAAGCTTCTGTTTACGGAGGCAAATAAATACAGTTTCATCAACTTTTACAAGCCCATGCTCAATTCCATTACCCTGGCAGTGCTCTCCGCACTTTTTGCCCTGGTATTCGGAGGTACCGTGGCATGGCTGGTGACCAGAAGCAATATGAAAGCCAAAAAGTTTATCTCGGCGGCTTTTATTTTCCCGTACATAATGCCTTCATGGACGCTGGCACTGTTCTGGCTGAATATGTTCAAGAATCCCAATGTGGGCACGGGATCGGCGGGTTTCGTCTATTCCCTGACCGGCCTGTGTGCTCCACAGTGGTTCGTTTACGGACTGTTTCCCCTGGTGGTGGTATCGGGACTTCACTATGCGCCCTTTGCCTATATTTTCATCGGAGGCATCCTACGCAATATGGATGCCAATCTGGAAGAGGCGGCAACGATCTTAAAGTCTTCCAAGAGAAGGATTCTGTTGCGGATCACCCTTCCCATTGTAAAGCCGGCGATCCTGTCTACCTTCCTTCTGGTGTTTGCGAGTGTCATGGGTTCCTATGCGGTTCCTATTTATCTGGGATCTCCAGTGAACTTCTATGTACTGACCACCAAGATGAAGACCCTGCAGACTACAGCCATCGGTCAGGCATATATCATTGCACTGTTCATGGTAGTTCTGGGAGCATTGATCATGCTGTTCAATAATTTGTTTACCGGCAGCAGAAAATCTTATACCACCGTTACCGGTAAATCCTCCCAGATCTCCCTGGTGGATCTGAAGATAGGAAAATATATCGTGGCAGGAATCCTGTGTGCTATTTTGTTCTTCGTATGTATCATGCCGCTGATCTCCTTTGGACTGGAATCCGTGATCATCAAGGCGGGGGACTATTCTCTGTCCAATATGACCATGAATTATTGGATCGGTGATGCCGGATCGGTATCCACCACTATCGGCAACAGTGGTATTCTAAAGGATCCCGCCATCTGGAGTGCCATGGGCAACTCCCTGAAGCTGTCCGTGATCTGCGCATTGATCGCCGGAAGCTGCGGTGTCATCATCGGATACGCCGTAGTCCGCAGAAGAGGAACCAAGCTTTCCGCATGGGTAAGCGGACTGTCCTTCTTCCCTTATCTGGTACCGGCAATGGCATTTAGTGCGATTTACCTGGCAATTTCCACGAACTTCCCGTTCCTGACCAATTCCTTCCTGATTCTGGTACTGGTGGGATCCGTGAAGTATCTTCCTTTTGCCACGAAGGCCGGAACCAACTCCATGTTGCAGCTCTCTCCGGAGATTGAAGAGGCAGCGGCCATCTACGGTGTGCCCTGGATCCGCAGAATGACACAGATCATCATTCCCATCCAGAAGACCAGTATTATCTCAGGATTCCTGCTTCCATTCGTATCCTGTATGAGAGAACTGTCACTGTTCGTCATGCTGGTAAGTTCCAAGACCCAGACACTGACCACGATGCTCATGACCTATAATGAAAAGGGTGCTTCCCAGTACGGTAATGCCATCAACCTGCTGATCATTCTGATCGTGCTGTTTGTCAACTTTACCGTGAATAAGGTTACGGGAGCGTCTATAGATAAAGGAGTAGGAGGAAACTAATATGCCGGAGATTATTTTAAAGAATGTAAGAAAAGAATTTGGAAATAAATTTGTGGCGGTGGACAATCTGAACATGGTGATCGAGGACAGATCATTCATCACCCTTCTGGGTCCTTCCGGATGCGGTAAGACAACAACATTGCGCATGATAGCAGGACTGGAGACACCAACCTCGGGACAGATCATCATCGACGGCGTCACGGTATTCGATGCGGAGAAAGGAATCAACGTTCCCCCTGACAAGAGAGATGTGGGTTTCCTGTTTCAGAACTATGCGCTGTGGCCCCACATGACGGTATACAAAAACATAGCCTTCGGTCTGGAAAATCTGAAATGGCCCAAAGACAGGATTGCCGAGCGGGTGGAGGAACTGTTAAAGATGCTGAAGATCGAACAGTTCGGAAGCCGTTATCCCAGTGAACTGTCCGGCGGACAGCAGCAGAGAGTGGCCATTGCCAGAACTCTGGCTCCGAGACCGAGAGTTCTCTTCATGGATGAGCCCCTATCTAATCTGGATGCCAAGCTTCGCGGAGAGATGCGTACAGAGTTAAAGCGTCTGCATGTGGATACCAATTCCACCTTTATCTATGTAACCCATGATCAGTTGGAAGCCATGACACTGTCCACCAAAGTCTGCCTGATGGAAAACGGCAAGCTCAGACAGTTTGCGCCCCCTCTGGAGATCTACAAGCGTCCGGACAATATTTTCGTGGCGGATTTCATGGGCAATCCTACGATGAACTTCCTGGATGCCACTATGAAGAAGACCGGGGAAAATACGGCGGAGCTTATGTTTGGCGGCGTACAGACCAAATACACGGCGGAGGCTGCATTGCCGGAGCATCTGGAAAATGTGGTACTGGGTATCCGTCCGGAACACATCGGCATCCTTGAGGAAGGCAGCATGAAGGCATCCATCTATACTACGCTTCCCACAGGTATGGAGACCACGGTCAAGATTCGACTGGGAGAACAGATCCTGTCCGCAGTCGTATTCGGCAGTGTGGATTATGCGGTGGATCAGTCGATAGCTCTTCGTTTTCTGGACAGCCAGATCTTGTTGTTTGATAAGGCTACGGGAGACAGAATTGCCGTAGGAAAACTGGAGGAAATTGCCTATGAGTGAATGGCTGACGGAACAGGGGATTTTTCTGCTCCGGGTCATTGTGGCGGGTGCGTGCGGACTGGCGATCGGTATTGAGAGACAGAGCCGCATGAAAACAGCGGGTGTGCGGACACATTTTATGGTGGCAGTGGCATCCTCTGTGATGATGTTGATCTCCAAATACGGTTTTATGGATGTGCTGAGCATCGATGGCATCAGCGTGGATGCGTCCCGTGTGGCCGCCGGTATTATCACGGGAATCGGTATTCTCGGCGGTGGCCTGATCTTCACCGGCAAACAGGGACTGGTCAGCGGTATGACTACCGCGGCCGGTATCTGGGTAACGGTCGGCGTGGGAATGGCCGTCGGAAGTGGTATGTATCCGCTGGGAATTGCGGTGACGGTACTGACACTGGCAGCTCAGTTCCTATTTCATCGGAACCTCAAGATCTGTAGAGAACCGCTTCGCGGTCAGATCGTATTCTCTGTGGCCAACTCACCGGAAGCCATAGAGAATGTGATCAAACAGCTGGAGACACTGGACATGGAAGTGGTACGGATCAAGACGGAGATCAAGGATCGGAAGACCTGCCTGGTACGCTGTTCGGTGGCGTTAAAGCCGGAAAGCGGAAGAAAAGAGTTTGCGACACAGATCGCGGGTCTGGGACAGATCGTTTCCTATGAGATCTGAAAAACAAAGAATCGTTTCTGCGGAAAAAAGAAACCGCGGAAACGATTTTTTGTTGTCCGGCGGCAGCCATGGGTTGAAAAACACGGAATAATGAAGTATATTGATTACATATAGCTTGTTACCGACAACATTCGTAACAGGGATAACAATGGATAAAAACAGAAAACAGAGGCTGCGGGCACAAAGCCAACGCTTCGGAAAAGAGGAGTATTATGGATTTAAAGGGACGCGATTTTTTGAAATTACTGGACTTTACACCGGAAGAGATCGAATATCTGCTGGATCTGGCGGCAGACTTGAAAGATAAAAAGAAAAAGGGAATCCCTGTAGATACTCTCAGAGGCAAGAATGTAGCGCTGATCTTCGAGAAGACCAGTACCCGTACCAGATGCGCCTTTGAAGTGGCTGCCCATGATCTGGGAATGGGAACGACTTATCTGGATCCCACCGGATCCCAGATCGGCAAAAAGGAGAGCATTGCCGACACCGCAAGAGTACTGGCCGGTATGTTCGAAGGTATCGAATACCGCGGTTTCGGACAGGATATCGTAGAGGAGTTGGCAAAATATTCGGAAGTTCCCGTATGGAACGGCCTGACCAACGAATTCCACCCCACCCAGATGCTGGCAGACCTGTTGACCATCCGTGAGCATTTCGGACACCTGAAGGGGATCCGCATGACTTACATGGGAGATGCACGTTACAACATGGGTAACTCTCTGATGGTAGCCTGCGCAAAGATGGGCATGCATTTTACCGCATGTACCACCGCAAAATATTTCCCTGCGAAGGAACTGGTGGCGGAGTGTGAGGCCATAGCGGCACAGACCGGCGGCAGCATTACTCTGACCGAGGATGTGAAGGCAGGCACGAAGGATGTGGATGTCATTTACACCGATGTCTGGGTATCCATGGGCGAGCCCGACGAAGTATGGACCGAGCGTATTAAGGAGCTGTCTCCTTATCAGGTGAATAAAGCAGTTATGGATAATGCCGGTGAGCAGGCTATTTTCATGCACTGTCTGCCCGCATTCCATGATTTGAAAACCAAGATCGGTGCCCAGATGGGTGAGCGCTTCGGCATCACCGAAATGGAAGTAACCGATGAAGTATTCGAGTCCAGACAGTCTCTGGTATTCGAAGAGGCGGAGAACCGTATGCATACGATCAAGGCAGTGATGGCGGCAACTTTATGAGCATGAAAGCAAAGATCTTAGAGCTCCTTCGGGAAAAGAAGGAGCGGGTGGCAGCAGGGGCACCGGAAAGCGAAGCTTACGTCTCCGGACAGGAGCTCTGCGGGCAGTTCGGTGTATCGAGGACTGCGGTATGGAAAGCCATCGGACAACTGAAAAAAGAAGGCTATGTCATTGAAGCGGTACAGAACCGCGGCTACCGTCTGCTGGATCAGGCGGAAGAAGTCTATAACCAGGCGGATATTCAGAGCAGATTAAAGACGAATTGGGTGGGACACCCCTTACTCTTTTTTGACAGTACTGATTCCACCAATCTCCGTGCCAAGCGGGAAGCGGAGCAGGGTGCAGAGAGCGGGCTTCTGGTGGTGGCGGATATGCAGAGCGCGGGCCGCGGCCGTAGAGGCCGGGGCTGGGAGAGCCCCGCGGGAGCGAACATTTATTATACGCTGATGTTAAAGCCCGACTTTACGGCGGATTGTGCCCCGATGTTAACGCTGGTTATGGCACTGGCGGTGGCGAAGGGCATCCGTCAGACCCTGCGCCGGGACAGCGAGGAGGCAGCAGCCAAAGTCGGGATCAAATGGCCCAACGACATTGTGGTGGACGGGAAAAAGGTCTGCGGCATTCTCACGGAGATGAGCATGGAGCAGAGCTACATCCAGTATATCGTCATCGGCGTGGGCATCAATGTGCGCAAACAGGAATTCCCGGAGGAGATCAGAGACCGGGCGGCAGCCATTGACGAACAGTGTGGATTCCGAATCTCCCGCAGCCGGCTGATCGCGGATATTATGGAAGCCTTCGAGGAAGATTACGAGATCTTTTTACAGACCCATGATCTGAAAGGTCTGCGGGCCTCCTATGCGAAGCTTCTGGTGAATCAGGACAGAGAGGTCTGTGTGCTGGACCCCAAGGGGGAATACCGCGGTATTGCCAGAGGCATCAACGATCAGGGAGAGCTTCTGGTGGAAAGACAGGACGGTACGATAGAGGAAGTCTATGCCGGAGAAGTATCGGTCCGCGGCATTTACGGGTATGTGTAGGCATGTACAGCATTTTCCGGGATGGCAGAAGGCAGGACGGACAGCCGGATAGAAAGACTGGAATAGATAGTCTGTGACAGAATAGAGACAGAACAGGATATAGAAGTATGGACGAGAACAAGATCGTACTCTGCGGCGCCAACGCCTATGAGAAGAAATATTATTTTAACGAAGAACAATTTAAAATGATTCCGGAATCCATCAAGGAGGAGCTGCATATCATCTGTGTGCTTTTTACCGAGGAAGTGGGTGGTGTATTCACCATTGCTTTCGAGGAAGACGGAAATGTGGTCATGGAGACCAATGCAGACGATGATGATATTTACTATGATGAGATCTCTTCCGGACTGCTGATCTCAGAGATCCGCAAAAACAGACAGGAACTGTTTGAATCCTTAAGTCTGTATTATCGTGTGTTTATTAAAAAAGAAGACGTGTCCGCACTGTTGGATGAGGAGGGTGAAGAATGATCTTTGTCATTGATGTTGGAAATACGAATATGACCATGGGTGTCTTTCAGGGGAAAAAGCTGGAAGCTACTTTCCGGATCATGACGAAGACCCCCAGAACCTCAGACGAATACGGGATTATGATCACACAGCTTCTGAAAAATAACGGAATCGAAGTGACGGATATCGAAGGAACCATCATTGCCAGCGTAGTGCCGGATGTGATGCATTCCCTCACCAGCTCCATCATCCGTTATCTCAAGACGAAACCCCTGATCGTGGGACCCGGCGTCAAGAGTGGCATCAAGGTCGCCACGGAGGATCCCCGGGCCATCGGTGCCGACCGTATCGTGGATGCGGTGGCAGCTTATGTAAAATACGGCGGACCGGTGCTGGTGCTGGACTTCGGTACGGCAACCACTTATGACCTGATCACGGAGGACGGACGTTTTACGGCGGGAATCACCGCTCCGGGCATCCGGATCAGCTCGGAGGCACTGTGGAGAGAGACAGCAAAGCTTCCGAACATCGAGATCCGCAAGCCCAAGTCCATTCTGGCACAGGAGACCATCACCAGCATGCAGGCGGGTCTGATGTACGGCCAGATCGGTCAGACGGAATACATCATCCGCAAGGTGAAGGAAGAAAGCGGCCTTACAAATCTGAAAGTCGTAGCCACCGGAGGCCTGGGCCGTGCCATTGCGGACGAGACCGACAGCATTGACATCTACGACAGTTCTCTGACACTGGACGGATTGCGGATCATCTATGACAAGAACAGACGTGGATAGGGGAATGACATGATAAAGCTGGAAAAAGCAGCAACGAAGATTATGGCAGCCATCGGAACAGCAGTAATGCTGTTCCTGCTGTTTTATTCCTGGAAATATACCAAAAAACTGGTGGAGCCGGAATACTATCTGGATGAGGCGGACAGTATTCTGCGGAATACCCTTTGGGGGATCGCGTTGGTGGCGATGTGTGCCGGACTGTGGAAAGGGATGCAGAAGATTCCTGCAAAGGTGTTACATGTGCTGGCTGTCATCAGCGCGGTGGCAGCGGCAGTATTCGGAATCCGGCTGGCAAGAGCCGCCGGGGCGGTAAGCATCGCGGATCAGTACTATGTACAGCGGGCGGCCATGGCGCTGGCGGACGGTGATGCGGAATGGGTGTTGTCACAGGATTACTATGGAATCTATCCGTTCCAACTGGCACTGGCGGAGATCTTCTCCTTTTTCTTCCGCGTGGCAGGCTCCACGGAACTGCTGGTCATCCAGCAGGTACAGGCGGTCTGCGGAGGCATCACATTATATGTGGGATTCCGGATCGTGCGGGAACTGTCGGGAAGCCGGGTGGCGGAACTTCTGTATCTTGTGGCGGAGCTTTTGTTCCTGCCGGTGTATTGCTACGCCCTGTATATCTACGGAGAGAGCATCGGAACCTGTAGCGTCCTGTGTGCCATCTGGTGTTATCTGATGGCCAACCGGCCGGAGGGAAAGACGTGGCAGAAGGGGCTGTTGTGGGGCGCCGTCGCGTTGTTCATGGGGCTGGCCTATGCATCCAGAAATGTATTGCTGGTGGTATGGATCGCCATGGTCATTATGCAGCTCCTTGTGCTGTTTCGCAGTAAAAAGTGGCAGGGTCTGCCTGCACTCTGTGTGGTATTAGTGGTCATGCTGCTGGGGAAAAACGTTCTCTGCCACATGGCGGAAGAACAGTTTGGCCGGGAATATGGTTCCGGAGCGCCGTATGTTCTGTGGATCGCCATGGGAATGCAGGAGAACCCGGATGCCTTGAAGGGACCGGGAACTTACAATGACTATAATCTGGACACGTATATGCGGGCCGGGTATGACAGCCGGGAAGCGGCGGAGGTGGCAAAGGGAGACATCCGCCAGCGCCTCGCAAAATGGCGGGAGGATCCTGTGGCCGCCGTTACGTTTCTCAAGGAGAAACTGCTGATCCAGTGGATCGAACCGACCTATTGCAGCTTCAACCAGACCAGATACCAGTACCGGCCGGAAGGCTGGGTGGAAGAACTCTATACCGGTCAGGCCAATGAAAGAGCACTGGCATTCCTGAACCGCTTTCAGGCAATGGTGTACCTGGCGGTTCTCGGGTATTATTTGAGAATATTGGCCGGTAAATTGAAAGGAATACAGATCCTTCCCGGAATCATTTTTCTGGGCGGATTTTTCATCACGATTCTCTGGGAGGCCAAGAGCCGTTATGTGTATCCCTATATCATCATGATCCTTCCCAGCGCGGTGTGCAGCATGGAATATTACGGCCGTCTGCTGGCGGGAGGCATCGGAAGGATCGCAGGCGGCATCGTGGGCAGTAGGGAAAAGAAACAGAAACAAGTAGAAACAGGAAAGACAGCATGAAAAAATTACAGATCGGCAATGTGACGCTGGACAACCCGGTGATCCTGGCACCCATGGCGGGGGTATCCGACCTGCCGTTTCGTCTGCTTTGCAGAGAAATGGGGGCCGCACTGGTGTGCATGGAAATGGTCAGCGCCAAAGCCATATATTATAACAACAAAAACACGGACAGCCTTATGGAAATCCATCCCGATGAAGTACCGGCTTCTCTGCAACTGTTCGGCTCCGATCCCCAGATCCTTGCGGAGATGGCAAAACGGATCGAGGAGCGCCCTTTTTCCATTCTGGATCTGAACATGGGATGCCCGGTGCCGAAGGTCGTGAACAACGGGGAAGGCTCCGCACTGATGAAGGATCCGAAGCTGGTGGAGCAGATCCTGACCGCACTGGTAAAAGCCACCTGCAAACCGGTGACGGTGAAGATTCGCAAAGGCTTTGATGATGACCATGTCAATGCCGTGGAGATCGCGAAGATCGCGGAAGCCTGCGGCGTTGCGGCGGTGGCGGTGCACGGGCGCACGAGAGCCCAGTACTACAGCGGACAGGCGGACTGGGATATCATCGCGCAGGTGAAGGATGCGGTGAAGATCCCTGTGATCGGCAACGGCGATGTGGACAGCCCGGAAAAAGCGAAAGCCATTCTGGAACAGACCGGCTGCGACGGCGTCATGATCGGCCGGGCGGCAGAAGGAAATCCCTGGATCTTTCGGGAGGTGGTGTCCTATCTGGAAAACGGCACGATCCCGGCAAGACCAACGAACCGGGAGAAGCGGGAACTGATCCTGCGCCATGCGGCATTGCAGCTGGAATACAAGGGAGAATACACCGGTGTCCGGGAGATGCGCAAGCACCTGTCCTGGTATACCGTGGGAATGCCCCATTCCGCTCATTTCCGCCAGACCATCAATACCATGGAAAAAATGGATGAACTTATTCAGGGCGTGCAGGAGATCTTCCCGGACGAGGAGTAGTGCATATAATTTTTCGGGCTGCATACACTGTAGCATGGACACTATTTTGTATCTCTATCCGGCGCGGAGGTCGGCAGCTCGAAAGACACCGCCGGAGGAAAAAACGGAGCTGCACTGGGGAAAACTGAAGAAATTTCTGCCTTTCCTGTGGAAAACGGAAGAAGACCGGCGGACGACGGTGAGCGTGACCCGGAGGGAATATTTTTTCCCAGACTATCATCTGATCAGGGCCGCGGTAGCGGGAACGGAAGACATGGAAGAGGCACAGGCCGCACAGGAGCTCACGGAGCTAAAGCTCCGGGAACAATTACAGGAACTGACAGAGGATCCGGACCACACCTATGTGGTGTGCCGTGAGCCTCTTTCTTTTTATTTTGGAAGAGAATTCCGGGAATATCTGCAACAGGAATGGATCGAGCATCTGCTGCGCTACGGCGAGGGGAGGGACGGTTCCCTTCTGTGGCCGGATCTGGTCCTGCTGGGTCGGAATGCGTACCTGCCTTACGTCATACTCCGCTATGCTTCCGGACTGCGGAGCGTGAAGTGGTATCTCACGGAGAGGGAATACCGGGAGGACGAGGACTGGCTCACTGGGGAACTGGAAGAAGAGTACGGACTGATTCCCGAAATCCGGCTGCTTTCGGAGACTGCGGATTACGGAAAGGTGCGTCTGCGGGGAACGGAACCCTGCGTGGTGCTGGATTTCTGTGACAGTGAAAAAGTGTATGGCGGAGGTCTGGCGGCGGGCAGCATCTGGCTGGATTTTCCGGCGTCAGAGGAAAAGGAGCACCGGGTCACGACCCAGTGTCCGCAGATCCGTTATTTTTCTATGAAAAAAGAGTGGAAAGATCCCGGAAAAGCCTTGGAATACCTTGACACTATCAGTAAAAATGGGTATAATAACTCGGTTGATTAGGCTAGTATAGTTGCCGGGAGTGTCGGCAGCGAAAAATATAGAAAACAGGAAGGTGCGGTATCATGCAGGAAAAGAAAAACATTTTGACCTACGAAGGCCTCAGAAAATATGAGGAAGAGTTACACGATCTGAAAGTGGTAAGACGTCAGGAAGTTGCCCAGAAGATCAAGGAAGCAAGAGAGCAGGGAGACCTGTCCGAGAACGCCGAGTACGATGCAGCGAAGGATGAGCAGAGAGACATCGAAGCCCGTATTGAAGAACTGGAGAAGATCCTGAAGAACGCAGAAGTCGTTGTGGAGGATGAAGTAGATCTGGACAAGATCAACATCGGCTGTCAGGTTAAAATCCTGGATATGGAATACAGCGAAGAGCTGGATTACAAGATCGTAGGTTCTACCGAGGCCAACAGCTTAAAGGGTAAGATCTCCAACGAGAGCCCCGTAGGTAAGGCACTGATCGGCCATAAGGTCGGCGATACCGTAGAAGTAGAGACACCCGCAGGTGTATTCGCATACAAGATTCTGGAGATCCAGAGAAGTAACGTTGAGTAAGTAAGATAGAGTAAGGAGTGGAAAAAAGTGGCAGATACACAGAACACAAAGGTACAGGAGCAGGACATTCACCAGCTGTTAAAGGTAAAGCGCGAGAAGCTGGCCAACCTGCAGGAAGCAGGAAAGGATCCTTTTCAGATCACCAAATATGATGTAACCCATCACAGCACCGATATCAAGGACAATTTCGAGGAACTGGAAGGCAAGACCGTCCGCATCGCCGGACGTATCATGTCCAAACGTGTCATGGGTAAGGCATCCTTCTGTAATGTACAGGATCTGCCCGGCAATATTCAGGTATATGTGGCAAGAGACAGTATCGGCGAGGAGTCCTATGCGGATTTCAAAAAGTACGATGTCGGCGATATCGTAGGTATCGAAGGTGAAGTCTTCAAGACCAAGACCGGTGAGACCTCAGTACATGCGGCAAAGGTAACACTGCTGTCCAAGAGCTTACAGATCCTGCCCGAGAAGTTCCACGGCCTGACCAATACCGATATCCGTTATCGTCAGCGTTATACCGACCTGATCATGAATCAGGACGTAAAGGATACTTTCGTAAAGCGTTCCAGGATCATCAGTGCCATCCGCCGCTATCTGGACGGACAGGGCTTCCTGGAGGTAGAGACTCCCATGCTGGTATCCAATGCCGGCGGTGCGGCAGCAAGACCTTTCGAGACCCATTACAATGCACTGGATGAGGATGTAAAGCTGCGTATCTCTCTGGAACTGTATCTGAAGAGACTGATCGTCGGCGGTATGGAGCGCGTCTTCGAGATCGGCCGTGTATTCCGTAACGAGGGTCTGGACACCAGACACAATCCGGAGTTCACTCTGATGGAACTGTATCAGGCATACACCGACTACTACGGAATGATGGATCTGACCGAGAACATGTTCCGCTATGTGGCACAGGAAGTATGCGGTACCACCGTGATCCCTTACGCAGAAGAGACCATCGACCTGGGCAAGCCTTTCGAGAGACTGACCATGGTAGATGCCGTTAAGAAATATGCAGGCGTTGACTTCGACCAGATCCCTGACACCGCTGCTGCGAAGAAGCTGGCAGACGAGAAGGGTGTGCATTACGAAGAGCGTCATGCCAAGGGCGATATCCTGAACCTGTTCTTCGAGGAGTTCGTAGAAGAGCATTTGATCCAGCCGGTATTCATCATGGATCATCCGGTAGAGATCTCTCCTCTGACCAAGAGAAAGCCGGACAAGCCCGATTATGTAGAGCGTTTCGAGCTGTTCATCTATGGACGTGAGATGTGTAACGCTTATTCCGAGTTAAATGACCCTATCGACCAGAGAGAGCGTTTCAAGGCGCAGGAAGCTGCACTGGCAGCAGGCGATGAGGAAGCCAATACAACCGATGAAGATTTCATGAACGCACTGGAGATCGGTATGCCTCCTACCGGCGGTATCGGTTACGGTATCGACCGTCTGGTAATGCTGCTGACCAACTCCCCGGCGATCCGTGATGTCCTGTTGTTCCCGACGATGAAGTCCCTTGACGCTCCCAAGGCAGAGAAAAAGCCTGAGAAAGTTGCCATAATCGGCGGAGCCGAGGGTAAGGTAGAAATAGAGATCAAGGACGAGCCTATTGATTTTTCCAATGTTAAGATAGAGCCGCTGTTTGAGGAATTCGTGGATTTTGAAACCTTCTCAAAGAGCGATTTCCGTGCCGTTAAGGTAAAAGAGTGCGTGGCAGTACCCAAGTCCAAGAAGCTGTTACAGTTCACTCTGGATGATGGCACCGGCACCGACCGCACCATCCTCTCCGGCATCCATGCTTACTATGAGCCGGAAGAACTGGTAGGCAAGACCCTGATCGCCATCACCAACCTGCCCCCCAGAGCCATGATGGGTATTGAGTCCTGCGGTATGCTATTGTCCGCAGTGAACAACAAGAAGGACAGTGAAGACGAAGAATTGCATCTGCTTATGGTGGATAATCATATTCCGGCAGGCGCGAAGCTGTACTAAAAAGATTATACTAAACGATGTAACAACTGAACCCCCGTTAGATAGAGAAATCTGTCTAACGGGTTTTTTGTATAATTTTATTTTCCTGTAAAAATTGTGCATAATACACGTAAAATATGTAAAATGCAATCGAGTATTGTCAAAATTGTTGGAAAAATGATGGACATTATACGAATACTGGTATATACTATTTTGCAATAGAGGGTAGTGAAGCGTATAGAATTTTTGCTATGAAAACGTTGTACTCATGGACGGGCTGCCTTCCAATATAACGTTGAAAAACAGGCGCTTATTGCAGGATTTATGAGAAATTTTGGAATTAGACGGTGCGAGAATGAAATTGGGAAAATAAAAAAAGAAAAGTGCTAAGGAGGATTCAAAATGGGTTTAGGTAGGGAAATTTCACAATTTTCTCAGGTGCTTCAATTTGAAGGACCGATGGATTCTTTAGTGTGGAAGAATCCAATAGAAGATTTTAATACAACATCGGTTTTGGTAGTTGATGAAACACATGAAGCGTTGTTAGTTGTAAATGGGAACGCATGTGATTTGTTTGGGCCAGGTCGTCATGTTCTTGAAACACCGAACATTCCCCTTGTAAAGAGAATAATTAACCTTCCTACGGATGGACAGACTTCATTTCCCTGTAAGGTGTTTTTCATAAATAAAGTTCATCAGATGGATTTAACCTGGGGAATTCCGGGTGAAATCACATTAAATGACCCTGTTTATGATATTTTCCTTCATGTGGGAATGTGCGGTAATATGAACTTTTTAGTAAATGATTCTAGAAAGTTTATGCTTAAGATGGTTGGATTTAGAGATGTCTTTGATGCGGAGGAAATGGTTTCTAAATTTAGGGGCATTATTAAGCAGTATGTAAAATCTTATATTTCTAAGATTATGAATGTCGGAAAAGTAAGCTATTTCGACATGAATGAGAATCTCTTTGAAATATCAGAGGTGGTCAGAGAACAATTAAGGCCACTTTTTGAAGACTATGGAATTGAAGTGCTTCAGTTCAATATAGAGTCGATTACAGTTCCCGATGAGGACTTTGACGCAGTTAAAAAGGCTAAGGAAGCACGTGCGTCCCGTATTATCCAAGGATATACCTGGCAAGAAGAAAGACAGATGGATATTGCCCAGACATTTGCCGGTAATGAGGGTACTATAGGCAATATTGGAGGTGCTGTAGGTGGTTTTATGATGGGAGGAGCTTTTGGAGGAAGCGTAGCAGACATTGCAAGAAATGCATTGAATCCTGAAAATATTCCTACACAGAATCCGCCGAAAGATTTAAGAAATGTATCTTCTCCTGTTGACGACAGAAGTCCCAAACCTTTTGATGTTGCCGGATTTATGAGCGGATATGGAAAAACGACGGAAAAAGCAGAAGCTGTACAGGAAAAGAGTGTTCAGGAGTCCGGTAGAGGCAAATTCTGTATGAATTGTGGTCATCCATTAAGTCCGGGGGCCAGATTCTGTGAAAACTGTGGTACAAAGGTGGAGCAAAAGAGTAATGTATGCAGTTCATGTGGTTATGAATTTACCAATGATGCGAATTTTTGCCCGAATTGTGGTACTAAGAGAGGATAGGGTGTAAAAGATGGAACAGAAAAAGAAAAATAGTTTGATGTTGGCTTTCATTTATTTCATTGTTTTTGTGGCATATAATCTTGTTGTTTTTCTTGTCTTCAACAATTATAATGCAATTTTTTGGATTAGTTATGGTTTTATGATAGTGGTATATTTAATTCATATTGGATGTGCATTTAATATTTTGAAAAACACGAATGTAAAAGCAGTATTCTTTGGAATACCGCTGGGGGCATTTTCTGTTTATTTTGTACTGGCAGAATTGTTTACCAGTTTGGTATTTATGATTTTTAGGGCTAATGCAAGTGTTAAAGTTACGATTGTTATTCAGGCGCTATTATTATGTGTATTTGCAGTTGTCGCAATTGTTTCTATCATGACAAGGGATACTGTAAATAATGTGGACCAAAAGATAAAAGAAAATGTGAACTTTATCAAGGGTATTAATGTAGATGTTGAGATGCTGATGCAGAGGTGTACAAATCCGGAGACGACAGGAGCCTTGAAAAAACTTTCAGAGACAATCAAGTATTCGGATCCTATGACAAATAGTGCAGTAGCAACTCAGGAACAGATGATTATGCAGTATATGGCTGAATTAAGAACAGTTTTTGATTCCGGTGATATGAATTCCGTTAAGGATTTATGTACTAAAATCGAGTTGCTTTTTGTGGAAAGAAATAAGAAGTTAATGATTTCAAAATAAGGAGAAAAGATCCCATGGCGGTTAGTTTCATTGCCAGAAAATGTGCCTGTGGCGGAAAACTTGAATTTGACCCTCAAAAAAAGATTTGGATATGCAAATATTGTGGAACTGTTGTAGAAAGAGAAGCGACATTTGACAAAGTTCATGTTGATGGTATAGAGGGGATTAGTGATGTCGTAAGACAGACACTGATGGATGTTGCTAATAATAAGATGGACAGCGCAAGCCGTAATCTAGAGGATTGTGAACGTAAAAATCACATGCATGTAGGAACGCTGCTGGCTAACATTAGTTATAATTTGTCAATGATATCTTGTGCTAAATCACAGGAGGAAGCCAGAGGATATTTAGATAAAGTTAAAGTATATGCAAAGAGACTTCAGACGGAGTTCCCTGTAATAGCTGAAGATGAGATAAATTTATATGAGGCATTTGGGGAAGGGGTTGCGGATATATATGCAAATCTTTTAGTTGTATTTGATACATTAAATGATTCGAGTAGAATAGAGTATATTTTAAGCAAATTGCATATAGAAGAAATTTTCTCAGAGCATGCAAATAAGAACCTGTTAAAAATAGCACTTAAGAGACAAAATTTTGATATTGCGGAAGCAATTGTAAACAATACGGGGCATATTGATAAGCAATACTGTTTACGGGAAATTTTAATGAACTATCCGATTCAGGAGAAAAAGCCGGGTATTGTTGAAAAACTGTTTTCTGCTCAAACGGCGGAAGCACTGGGCAAGGGCTTTTTTGAACAATATTTTGGAAATAGTACTGATTCTGTAGAAATGAAGACCGCTGTTATTTTGAAATTATCCTCAACGAATTTGAGATGCAATGCAGAGACAATAGTAAAATCTGTTTATGATCAAATGGATAATTATGAGCACTCTAAGGAGATTTTTTCTGCATTATATGAAACAAAAGTGAGTGATCAGGAAACAGAGGCCTTGCTGGTTTTTTGTTTGATGGTAAATAAGGAGTGCTATGTTCTAAAGGCATTTTTGGATGCATTGTCTGAAAAATCAGTTTTTATGCAGCTTAGTTCCAGAGCAGTGATTTCGTTCTTAGATAGTTCTTCTTTAGGAGCCTGTGAAAAAAGAGATATCACTAAGAAGATGTTTGAGTTTGAAATGGATGCCAGATCGAAAGATGCAATTTACAATTATTACCTAAACAATAATGCGGATGACAAGGATATTCGTTTAGAAATATTAAAAGTGCTCTTGGTAGAGGGATGCCCTATATCAAATAGTACAGTAAAAAATTATGTTGTAAAGACAACAAGGGATGAAGAAAATAAATTTAATATTATTAATTTGATTTTTGCAACCGGTATAAATAAAACTTATCTGGGAGACCTGTTATCAGAATATCTGATGTCTTCCTGCGATGAGAAAAATATTAAGGATGAAATTATAAAATTATTAATAGATAACGGTTTCAAGATTGATTCCAATGTTTTTACGCAATATATTGCCAATAGTTCCGATGCAATAGATGCAAAAATTTCCAAGGTTAAAAAATTGATGCAAAACGGAACGCAAGTTAAGGCCGATTGTCTGGAAAACTACATTTTGTCGGTGGGTAAAACAAATGTTTTCTCAGAGGAGCTGTTTAATTTATTATCAAAGAATACATTTACCATATCGGCTAATGCATATGCAAAATTCCTGTTAGAATGTGCAGATATAGATAAGGCCAGACATAGTAGTAAATTGTTGTCTTCGATTACATCAGATTTGAATACATCTCATGTATGCTTTAGCCATCTGGGGAATTCTTTGACATGTAATGTTCTTCAGGCGTATGTGCTCGGTGCTAATGACAGTTACGATGTGGTAAAGGCGATCGTAAGTGAATTGCTGGCTTTAAAGATAAGACTTAACTCGGAGATTACCGTAGGTGGCAGTGTGACAAAATTTAAGAAGTATGTCGCAGATAATAAGGCGTCGTTGTCGCCGCTTTCACTTCAAATATGTGAAGAAAATAGAATGTTTTCTCTGTTTTAAGGAGGGGGTATTGCATGGGAAAGATATTCCATCTACCTAGTGGGATGAATGTTGGAATAAGCATTGCAGAAATAAGGACAATTCCTTATTATGCTTTAATTGATAATAATTTAGACAGAGCTAATTATTCCAATCATGTATTCTTTTCGCATTTGTTGAATAACTTTCATAGAAAAAGTTCAGATGGAATGACCTCCTTTGAGATAATGTTTTCATCTTCAAGAGTCACTAACCAGACCTATAATGCTCAGGTTAATATGCATTTGGTTATCCGGCAAATGGGGACAAACATTTCTGAAATAAAGGCTGTTCTCGATTCATATGAGAGTAGTCTGAAGAATGAATTTACAGATAATTTCTTTGATATTTCTTTTATAAGAACTGAAGATGCTTACGAGAATTATTGTGTGCATCTTAGAAGCATAGATACGACAACTGTTTCCAGTGTATCAAAAAAGGAAGACGAGATTGTATCTGCCCTTTCTCCAAATGGGTATATTTATGAGACCTTTATACCGACTCCGGCGGAAAATGTGAACCCATCAAGTATTAGCAATGTTTTGTCGCAGTATCCCAATTGTGCGGTAATTTTGCAGTTAATACCGACATATTTTAATCAGGTTGAGCTACTGACTATTGAGCAAACCAATAAATCTTTGCAATACTATGCGGCTGCAATGATGCGACAGATGATGATGCGTCCTGATCAGACATTTCAGAATATACAAAATATTTATGAAACATATCAGGAACAGGCAAAAGAAGATCTGTTTTATTATAATTTTATTATCTGTTCACCGGAATATTGCGCACATGATATATGTAGTAAAGTAGTGGATGCATTAGAGGATGCTTCAAAGCCAGGCGGAAGCAGCTATGAGTCAATAAGGATGGGGATATATGGCATAGATCTGACAGAATCTCTTGCTGTTTTACCGTGGCAAATATCAAACACATTAATATATGAAGACAGAAATCCTTTATTTTGGGGCAAAAATAAACCGGAAGCATTAATCAGATTAAAACAATTGATAACTGCGCATGAGGCAAGGTCAATTTTTAAAATTCCGATAGATGACGGAAAGACCATCGGCATTGAAAGTAAGAAAGTCTTAATTAACAGAGAAAAATTAAACGATAGTATTATTTCGGAAGGTAATTTTAAAGTCGGTTTGATAAAAAATGCTGCCAGAAATGGATTTGATGATGGAGCACATGCCGGAATTCCACTGAATCAATTTACAAAGCATGGATTAATCGTTGGTATGCCCGGCTCAGGAAAAACAAATTTTTCGTTAGGCTTGCTGTTGCAGTTTTGGAGAGATTTCCATATTCCTTTTCTGGCAATTGAACCGACTAAGACAGAATACAGATCACTGATAGATGCGATTCCGGAATTGCAGATATTTACACCAGGTAAAAATAATGTTTCTCCGTTTGTTATAAATCCATTCATTCCACCGAAGGGTGTTACGGTGGAAAGTTATACACCAAGTCTGGCTGCAGCATTTAAAGCAGCATTTTCCATGCCCAATCCGTTGCCGGATATTTTCCTGGGAGCGGTAAATGATTGCTATACCGAATACGGATGGAAAAAGAGTAGTACTATAGATGATCCGGATATTGAACTTTTTGGAATGTATGAGTTTATCAGGGTCTTTAAAAAAACCATTGAGCATTCAAATTACAAGGGCGAGACAAAAGCAAATATTGAAAGTGCCGGCATTGTCAGACTTGTGAGCCTTATAGAACAGAATAGTAATATTTATGACACAATACATACGATTCCTATAGAAGATTTGTTGCATCATCCAACAGTGTTGGAACTGAATGCAATAAACAATAAAGAGCAAAAGTCATTGATAATGGCATTAATGCTCATTCTATTTTGCGTTTATACAAAAAATAATGTTTCAGGAGATGGAAAATTAAAGAATGTCCTGTTGATTGATGAAGCACATGTTTTGCTGGGACAAAAGTCAGGCAGCGCTGAAGGGGCAGATTCGCAAGGGTCTACTGTTGAAACATTAGAGGATTTGATAAAAGAAATCCGTTCATATGGTACAAGTATTATTATAGCTGATCAATCACCTACATCGGTCGGAAAAGAGGTAGTTGCCAATACCGATGTGAAAATAATATTTAAGCTTGTGGAAAAAGATAACAAGGATGCTGTAAGAACAGCAACCAACATGAGCGATTTAAATTATGAATTGCTGGGTAGATTGGGAGTTGGAGAAGCACTTCTTCATTTTGGAAAACTTGATAATCATCTCCAGATCAGCACTTATAATGTTCATGACAAAGCAGAAATCAGAGATGTGATTTTTGATGATGATGTGAGACAAAAAATTCATTATTGGGAGAAACATCAGGATTTGTTAATGGCACATAGGGAATGCGCCTATAATCACTGCTGCGTTGGAGAATGCGATCAGGTGTTAAGAACAAATGCTGATTTTGCTGCAACTAAGCTTGTAAATGAGCGATTATATGCTATTGCAGACAAGGAAGCCTTTCTAAAATATTTAGTAACTATGAATACTGATATAAAAGCGATAGCAGATAAATCTACCTCAATCAGATTTACAAAGAAATTTCTAAATTGTACAAAGATTAAGTTTTTACGCAAGGCAATGATAAAAAAGGATTTTGGAATTTCTAACGACGAATATGAGAGGATACTGAGTCATCCAAAATTCCTAATAGGATAAGAATAGAATGAAAGGGGTTCTGATATGGATGAATTTGATGTAATGGATTCGGTGGAAACTCCGACCTATGAAGCTCCCTCTCTTGATGATATTGAGAGTGCCGGTATCGAGGATTATTCACTTGAAGAGACAGAGATATTAGATAACAAGGTAGACGATATCATGGGCGATGTGGAGATGGACGAATTGACATTTGATGATGAAGTGGAAGAGCCATATGAAGAAATATCTGATTCAAACGAGTTAAATGAAACGAATGAGGTCGGAGACTGGATTAAAGAAATTAATCCGAATTTTGATCCTTTTGACTGGGAATCACCATATAACAATAATTGTGGATCGTGTGCATATGCGGTTTATAAAAGATTAGAAGGTGATACAGACATTGTTGCTACAGAAGAAAATATTGGATATAACAGTCAAATGGAGGCTTTAACAGGAATGGAACAAGTCTCTATGAGCCCTGAGGAGATTGCAAATAGGCTTCTTGAACAGGGAGATGGTGCACATGCAATTATTGGAATAGACAGAGCAGAGGGCCCTGGACATTGGTTTAATGCTGCGTGTATAGACGGCAAAGTTGTGGCTATAGATGGTCAAAGCGGAGAGATTAGTGATTGGCCACCTGATTATGGGGATGTCGTGAATTGGGAAATGAGTATAAAAAAATAATGCACAACGGAAAGGAAAATAAGTATGAAAGACGAAATATTGTTAATAGCAGCCCAGACCATGAAAGTTTCTACAGATGAAGCATTAAAACATTATAAACCAATCCCGGAATTGAACGCTTATTATTTTTGGAATCCTATAAGGGGCGGAATTGCAGTTATTGTAGATGAAGAAGGCGGACGACTGGGCGCTACTTCTGCAGTTAGTTTCGAGAAACATTTAGAAGCATTTAAATCAGGAAGAAGAAATTAAGTAGAGGGGGTCTGACAAAATGACGGAAGAAGAAGCAAGAGCTGAACGAGAGGAAGCGGAACGACTACTTGCAGAAATCAGAAGACTTCAGAATCAGATTGAAAGAGCTGTTATAGAGAATCAAAATCTTCAGGCTGAATTGGCAGCGTTAGTAGAGAATGTGCAAATAGTTACGGAAAATGCTGCAGCCATGGATATTGAAGTCAATAAATCTATGGATTACGTAAAGGGCCGTATCCAGGAAGCAGATATCAGTACAAGTGAACTGTTTCAATTAATTAATGATCTTACACAATCATATTTTACTTTTAAGAACCTGAGCACGGCATCAAAAAATGTCACACAGTTTACAGATGAGTATTATACAAGATTTAAGTTCTTTAACGAACTTAGAAGAATAACACTGGGATATGTAATAGGATTAGATGCTCATGTTTGTTCGGACCAGACTATGAGAAAAAAGGTGGAAGAGGCATATCTCCAGAATAGCGACTATTGGCTTGCGTATGCAATAATGGCAGTTATGCTCTGGGCAAGCGATGAGGAAGAAGCTGCAAAGAGGGCGATGTCAAAAGCTCTGACCATGGATTATTTCAGTACATCATTGTTCTTCTTACTTATTAACCTGCGTTTTACACGTGTAGATGCAGCTAAGAAGTGGTATCTCTCCTATTTAGACAGAGTAGATATGGAGAACCTTGGTGAAGAATGGCAGTATTTGCTGCAAGCATACTTATCAGGTGTCTTTGGAGTTGACAGGGAATTTAATCATCTTGTGAAGGAATGCTTTACCAATATGCTTGAGCAGATGGAGAGCATGCATCCAAACTATGGCAATAGAGTCACAGAAAAGACAATGTCTTTTTCAAATTCATATATTTATATTACAAAAAATGAATTTGAAACATTACGAAGACATTCACAGGATTATGAAGAATTAAAGAAGCTTTTATCTGCCGCCGAGAAGAATGAAGAATTGGCAGTTCATTTTAGAAAAATAGTGGAAGATAATACACAAGTTCAGTCTGATATGTTTCAGAGAATTGAAAACATATTATATGATTTGATCAATGCATATGACAAAGAGGAGTTAGTAGTTATTAAGAACAAACGATACAATGAGATGATTCTTAAAGCCAAGGGAGATTTGGGAATGGCACAGCAGTATTTTAATAATGAGTTCCCATCGGATTCTAATACGAAAACATTAGAAGATCTGTTGTTCTCATGGGCGTTTGAGGAAGATGCCGGCAGAGTTGATATAACGGTAAAGAAGTTTTCCATATTGTATCTGAAAAAATGGATTGCCAAGGGCTTTCAGGCGTATGCAGATAACTATCGAAAAAAAGAAAAAGAAAAAATCAGGATTGAAATTGATGGCTGGCAGGGGGAGTGTGACGAAAATTCATTTGACAATGCACAGGCCGAACTTCAGAAACATTACAATAAGAACAGAGTCTGGGATACTATAAAAGACAAATATGTACTTATTTTTATTGGAATGGCCATTGCTTCTTTGGTGACTTTGGGAATTACTATAATCAAGTTTAATAAGATTGCCCTGGTAATAGGAATTTTATTGGGAGTAATCAGTGGATTTTTGCTTTGGCGTAGAATTTCTGATATGCAGATTATTCTAAGGGCAAAGCGTGAAAAGGGATATGCATTGTTGAAGAAAGCTCTTGAGGAATTAAAAAGTTGGAGAACATTGTATAAAGCTGCGGACGAAAAGAATGCAGACCTTGTAAAGGTATTTGAAAATATAGAAATATAGCAAAGGAGAAGATTAGGCATGGCGACTTCATCTTATAATGCGGTCAATAATTTGAATGAGACAATCGGCTCATTTAAATCAAAAGTAGATGTAAAAATTGAATCTGTAAATACATCTACAGCAAGTATTAAAGCAACTACGGATAAAATATATGACAGTGTTAGCCGATTCAAAGAGAACATGGTTCAAAATGAAGAGAAACAGTTAGCACACGAGAATATATTAAGAATTGACCAGATCCTGAAAGAACAGTTTGGGGATCATGAAGCTGTTCGAAAAACGGTTATGGGGGTTGTTAAAGATTTTGATATTAATCTTGTCAGAAATGAATCCATTCAGGAATTATCAGAAGAATTATGGATTACAAGCTCCAGATATTGGCTCTCCTATGCATTGATGGCTATTACAGCATGGATTAATGACTATAAAGAGGTGGCAAATAATGCATTATCAGAGTGTTTCAGAAGAGACCCGGTAAAGGCATCATTGTTTTTTTGCTTGTTTAATTTGCGATTTGGCAGAAATGATGTGGCCAAAAAGTGGTTCTTTGAGTACTTAAAAACAGTTGATCCAACGAAAGTTCAACAAGAGTCAGCGGTATTATTACAGGCATACCTGAATGGACTGTTTGGAACAGACAAAGAACTTGAGCATGACGTTAACAATGTTATCAAGGGTTGGGTTTCTGAATTGAATGCTCATCAGGAAATTGCCGAGGAATTAACGGCTTCATATCAAAAGTATATTCAGTTGTTACCGGCTTCGAAACAATGTGATTACAGAACCTTGTCAGAAACATGCAGTAATTATGAAGAAATAAAGCAATCTTATGCGAATGTTTCAAAATATGAAAAACTGATTTCCGAGATTGAGGCAATGGATGTTGATCTTGAAGAACAGACGGAAGCAAATTATAAGAGCCGTGTTGACGCGATTCTTATGGCTTTGATCTCAAATTATGATCAGGAGGAATTGGAATTAAAGAATCAGCAGCAATACTTTAATTTTATTATTCAGAACAATGGTGTTGTGGAGGCGGCAGAACAGCAGTATCAAGAATATCAGGCGGTCCAGGAAGAGAGTTTTAATATTGGCAAGCAGATGGTAAAATGGGCTGTTTATGATGATGCCGATCAGACCAATGTTCAGGTAAAGAAATTCGGCTTGCAGAATACTAAGGAATGGTTTGTATCAGCCATTCAGAACTGGGCATTGATGTTACAGGAAACGCAACCGTTAGATTATCCGTTGACAATAGATACCTGGAGTTCGGTATCAAATGGGCAGGATCAAAATGATCAGGTTGAAAATATGAGACAGTATTATAACAATAATAAATTTCAGCTTATGTATGTTAATACGTCAAATATAGCGGCGATAATTGTGCTTGTTTTATCCATCGGATTAGCTTTTGTTACACCATATTCACTGGTGGCCACTGCTGTAGCGCTTGGTTTCCTGGTATTTAAAGTTATAAAGGCCAATAAGGATTATCCGGCACGAGTAAATGCTTCTCTTCAATTATTGAATCAGAGTATGACAGAACTTGCAGATTACAGGCAATTCTACACAGATTCAAGTGAGAAGAAAGATGTTTTATTAAGTAAAATAGAATATTTATAAGATGTAATTGAAAGGAGAAACACTATGGATAACGAAATGAACTTAGATTTAGGAGAAATGCTTGAGCAGAGAATTAAGGAGAATTTTAGCTCAAATGAGGGGAATACATATGATGTTTCAGATGAGAGACTTAAAGAGATGAACAAAAAACTGCCGAACTGGAGTCTTGAGCCTCCCTTTAGCTTTTTGAAATAAGCTATGGATAATGTGAAATGTATTTCATATGCGGATTGGGTTTCTTTGATCTCCGGCGTAATGACAAAAGGATTAACCTGTGATGAATTAAATGAACTAAAAGTGGTATATCCACGTGCTGTTGGTGATTCCTATGATACGATGATATATAACCAACTGGCGAAGCTTGAGGAATATATGATTAGAGAATCCGTTCGTTTCTTTCAAAAACAAATGACATTATGCCTGGATGAAATGGATTTGGAAATTGCGGAAACAGCATTTTCCAAATTAAGAAGACATTATATAAACTGCATGTTCTTTTTACAGATTCCGGAGTACCCGGAGTCTGTAAAAAATAAGATGTCCGATGAAATTAAAAAAAACATGGGCTTTTTCATAGAGGCATTTATGAAGTATCTAAAGAAGATAGAATATGCGGATAATAGTGTATTCATACAAGACTACGTATATATTTGCAAAAAGAAATTGCAAAGAATAAAAAGTATGTATCAGAGGTGTTAAATATGTCCAACTTTGCCGAGGCAAAAAAAGAATTAATCAATTACATGTATGCACGTACGCCGCTTGTTATTATTCATTCGGATGAGCGAGAGCGCGTTGAAAGAATGCTGAATGAAATTTCGAATGAGAGTCAAATCAGTATTCTTTATTATACGGATGCAAAACAAGTTAGATGTCTCGGTGCAAAGGGGGATAACATAGATACGGAGGATGAGCCGTTAGAATATTTCCTGAAAAAGCTGAAGAAGCAGAGAAATTTGAACATTGTATTAGGAGATGTGCGCAGAATTTCGGACGACAATGCATATTCACGTGAATTGATGAATATATTGTATATGGCAAAAGAAAATAACGGAGTCGTTGTTTTAATAACTTCCGATCAGACATGGAGTCGAATTTCATCCTTTGGAATGGTTATTTCATTGGATCTGCCGGATAGTAATGAACGGATCTGCCAGATACGCCAATTTGTTAAAAGGTATTCCGGAAGATTTACAATCGATTGGCAGGAACAGGACATTATACATGCTGCTACATTGCTAAGAGGCTTTTCCGAAATTCAGATAGAAAATATGCTGTCTTCGGAAATTATAGGAAATCGGGGATTGCGAAGGAACAAGATTTATAAGTTCGCATCACAAAAGGAACGTTTATATCCCAAGGTAGGGGCAGTTCAGCACATTAATATAAACAGAACATATAAGGTATCGGGGATGGACAGGCTGAAAAAGTGGCTTGATGAAAAAAAGAGAATTTTCTTTCTGCCTGAGGAGCAGCTGGCTGAGTATGAACTTAGTGCACCGAAGGGGATTTTGCTTGTCGGAGTGCCCGGATGTGGAAAATCATTAACTGCAAAGTTAGTTGCACAGGAATGGGAACTTCCGCTTTTTCGATTTGATATAGGTTCCGTCTTTGATAAGTGGGTAGGAGAAAGTGAAAAGAAGATGAGAGAAGCACTTCAATTCATTGAAAATATATCTCCTTGTGTACTTTGGATAGATGAAATCGAAAAGGTGCTTTCCACAACAGACTCCGGAAACGAAACGGGGAAAAGAGTATTGGGAGAATTCCTTTTTTGGATTCAGGAGTCATCAAATAAGGTATTTATGGTGGCAACTGCAAACAATGTCAATGCTTTGCCGTATGAGTTATATAGAAAGGGACGTTTTTCAGAGGTATTTTATGCCGGACTTCCGAATGCAAGGGAAAGAAGAAGCGCACTTGAGCAATACATAACGGGATCATTAAGATGCTCACCATCTAATGAATTGCTTGAAAAGCTGGTTGATATGACAGATGGGTATTCCTATGCGGATATTGAAACTGCCATTAAGGAAGTAGCGCAGCAAATGCTTATTCAAGAGAAAAATACGATGGATGCTCAATTGCTGGTTAAATCAATAGAAGCTGTTATCCCGATTTCAATTATTAACAGTGAACTTGTTTCAGAAATAGAAGAATGGGGAAAAGAACGAGCAATTAATGTATCTGTTTAGAAGGGAAGGCGAATAAATTGGGCAATTATGAATTAAGAGCTGAAGTGAGCAGACTGGAGTCTGAACTGAGAGATATCGAACGGGAGAATAGGGCTTTAAGATCAGAGATTGACTCTACTGTTAGCAGTGTAAATCAAGCAGAAAGAGATTTGACGGATTATAATCAGCATATAAGAAACTCTCTGGATAATGCCAATGGAACTATTAACAGTTCTATAAACCGGGCGTTAGACGCCTATGAACTTCAGGGACAAATCGACAGGCTTTATGCTCGTTATAAGAATGTAGAGCTGGCAAATAAAAAAATACGTGCACTTAATAATAAAAAGTACTATGATTTTAACAACTTTCGAACAGTCAGAAAGATTGTCCAGGGGATGATGGACAACCTCGATTTGAATATGGTCAGCGATGGCGTTATTTATAAGTCAATTGAAAGACAGCATTTGAAGACGCCGGATTTCTGGCTTACACCGGCATTGCTAAGTGTTATGGCCTGGAAGAACGATGATAAACCATTGGCCGATAGAGCTACTGCGGAGGCTGTAAAATTAGACCTGAAGAATTCCTGCATGTTCTATATGATATTCAATATGAGAATGGGGCGGGATGGCGCTGCTGTAAAATGGTTTTTAGAGTATCAAAAATGCGAACTTAAGGGTAGTGATGAAAACACATTTCTTATGCTGTTTTCGTTAATTAGTAAGACTCTTTCAGATACTGTAGATGACGAGACCGCTCGATTGATTTCGGACTACATTCATAGATTAATTGTAGAGTGTGCACAAAAAGAAGGTTATAGCGAAGAGGATGTTGTGGGATTACTCTGTTCAAAAATGACATCATTACTTAAGCCTGAGTCATATGATCTACCAACCCTTGCAAAATATTGTAAGGATTATGACAGTATGAACAGAATGGCCAATTATGCTAATAACAACTATAATATTCTTGAATTTATCATGAAAATAAAGAATGTTCCGGTATCAGAAAGAAATACCTATTTGAAGGAATATCTGAACGAGTTATTGGCTAAACCCAACGATGTTGAAATCGAAACCTACAATGAAATCGAGTACAATGAACTTGTGATTCGATTAAGTGGTGATGTGGAGCAGGCGAAAGAACAGTTTGATGCAGAATTATTGAGAAGAGAGTCGGAACTGAACCTTATTTCAAGTATTATCGGCTGGATATATGATTTTGGTAATGATGATGTTAATGGTCAGATGCGCTTGAACATGTTCACTCTTGTAAAGACGTTGCAGGAAAAAGCAGCGGATTTATATTTCAAAAAGTATCGTTCGATGTATAAAGATGTTCGTCCCGTGCAGATTCTTGATTACAGTACGGATGTGAATTTCACGCAGGAGGCTGCTGAGAATGGCAAAGTAGAATCCTTTTACCAGGATCAACAACATGCAGAACTGGCGACCGTTAAAAATTGGGGGGCCTATATAGCTTTTGGCGTTGCTGTTGCGTGTGGTATAGCCGCTCCTTTTCTGAGTCTGTTCCTGTTGGCTGGTTCCGGTATTGGCGCTATAGTGGGAGCGGGGATTCTTATCTCTAATAGTTTTAAGAAGAAAAATATTGTACTTAAAATTCAGAAGCAGAAATCTAATGTTTTGGAGATCCTTCACAAGATGTTTGTTGAATATGAGCGGTTTAGGGAGATCTACAGGGAGAGAGACGCGATTTCAGAGAAAATACTGGAGGAATTTGCCAAGCTATAATTGGATTGAAAAATGAGGATATACCAATGGAAAAGATGAGGAAATGCCCAAAGTGTGGAAAAATTGCAGATCAATACACTTTTTTTTGTACTGAATGTGGGACAAAAACTATAGAAAAAAATGGTAACTCTGATACCATGTCTGCAAAGGATGAGAATATTTCCAAGACTTCAAAGAGCGGCAGGCGAGGAACTATAATATGTTTTGCTTCAGGTTTATTATTCATCCTGGCGGTTGTTGTCATTTTTGTGGCTGTTAACCAAAAGGATAAGAACTTTAATAACGGCGAAATTAGTATTGCAAGTGAAGAAAACGCTGAAGACACGATAAACCACGTGAATGATAATAGTATATCATTTTTAACGGAAAATCAGACAGAATCTTCTATATCGGATTTGACACTTCAGGGAAACTACACCAACTGGGGGAATGCCTGCTGTGATTCAGACAAAGTTTATTTTTCCGATTTTTCGAATGGAATATATTGCTCTCAACTGGAGAATTTTTCGGAGAATTCAACTTTTGAATTGATTGCTAACGGGTTCTACTCAGATCTTGGTATCATTGATGATTATATACTATCAATCAAAATGGAAGGTGATTTCTCATATGTTGTAAGGATAAATAAGTTTTCATATGTGGAAGAAATTGTATCCGAGAAATATAACAATACAACTTTGACAGGACAAGACATTGTTGATGGAAAGTTCTTTTATACTGTTGGAGATGACAGACTGATGTACATTAATAATACAGGGGAAGAATGTTCGACGCCCTATAGAAATGTCCTAAAAATGTCACAATACGGAGTATTTACTACTTCAGATCAGGAATGTGGTCTGGAATATACTGCATTTGAAAATGAGTCAACCAGAATTATATATAAGGAATTTTCGGAAAAGCGTTGTGTGGTTGCGTTTTCAGGAGAGAATATTGCTGTGGTTTGTGATTATACAGATGGACCACATGGTATCTATGAATTAGACCTGGTTTCGCAAGAATGCACTCCAATTTTTGAAGACATAATTCATAATACCGCTGGCATTATGACAACATTGGTTAATTCCAGTAAAGACAGGTACTTGCTTAGTGTCACATACCAAGACGAGCAGGGAAGATATGTAGGTGAGATATACCGTTATTTAAAGACTTCAGGGGATACAAAACAGATTTTTTCCACAGTTTCAGACGAGCTTTTCGTATTCTCTGCATCGTCGATTCTAAAAGATGATATTATCGTAACCAGTTTTCCCCTGGCCGGTACGGGAAAGTTTTACATAAACTATATTGAATGAGAAATCAGTATTAATATTATTGGTTGTAAAATTATTTTTTATAGGAGTTGAGGCGTAAGCCGGCAAATATGAATAAATGCGACAGAAGATCAAATAAGTCTTCTGCCGCATTTTTTAATTTCGTTTCATAGCTTTGATCAAGTTCAAGAGAGCATCTATTTCTTCCTGAGACAGACCGGACAGGTCTATTTCCTGTTTACGCTCTAATCCCAACAAATAATCAGTGCTGACACCGTATATTCTTGCAATATGAATCAGGATATCATAAGAAGGAAGGCGCAGACCTGTTTCGTAAGCACTTATAACGGATTTTGTAAGACCTAATTTATGAGCCAGTTGTGCCTGGGTCATATTTTCTCTTAAACGTAGTGTTTTGAGTACGTTTCCAAAGTCAACCATATAAAAACCTCCTTCGTGTCCATAATACTATATAGTATGTTTTTAATTGGTGTACTATGTATTGAATTAGTTGACATTAAGGAGGCAGGGATTTATAATTATATCTATGTATACAACAAAACAGGATACGCCGAGGAGGGAGAACATGGATTTTAGAAAAAGAGACATGTCCAAAACAGAAGTACGGAAGGAAAACCACACTAAAATGCGGGAAGCAGAGAATGGCTGGAGGAAGGTAAAGAAGGCAATTAATGATGCCGTTTATAAATGGGGCAAGGCATATTTTGAAACGAATAAGAGTCATACGGCGTCAGAGTTTGCGGAACAAATGTACAATAAAATTATGAGTATACAAGAAAGAGGTATTGTTATGAACAAAATGATGAAAAAGCTATTTTTTTCCTTGATGACTTTGGTATTAGTACTGCAAAGTTTCTTCCTGGCAGACATGAATGTTTATGCCAAGGTAAAGGATATGTCAAATTGCGTTGCCAAGGTTGTTGTTTATATTAAGGGAGGATATTACTTCTATTATGCAGATGGAAGGATATCTATGAAAAATTCCGGCTATTATTTTGGCGATGCAAATGGGGACGGTTGGTATGCATCAGGTTCCGGTTTTTTTGTAGGAAAACCGGGCGAGAATCCTTCTTATTTTATTACGAATGATCATGTCATTGAGGAATTTTTAAGTTATGATGAGAAGGATCACAATTATCTGAACACGGGTTATACATTGGCTGATTGTACGGATTTTCAGAAATACTCTGATGCAGGAGACTATCCGGTCTATATTGGATTTGATAATATTGAGTTGAGAATATATTACAGTGAAGACGATTATGATGTGGCCTATGTGAAGGATCATGGCGAGAGCAATAAAGTTGATCTGGCATTACTGAGAATTAAGGCACCTACATCAAAACGACAGGCAGCTCCGTTGATGGTGCCGGATGATGAAAAGCTTAGAGGTGAAATTGTCTATGCTTATGGATTTCCCGGTGCATCTAATAATTACTTCAGCAGCGGCACAGATACCTATGAGCGGCCTACAATGACCAGCGGTGTGTATAATCAGGTCGTGAATGATAATAAGGGTGTGGAAAGAATAAGCTCGGATGCAAAAATAAATCATGGTAATTCCGGCGGTCCTTTGTGTACTGAGGATGGTTATGTAATTGGTGTAAATACGAATGGCTATCAGGAGGACAGCAGTGATATGAGGTATTATGCTGTCAGCACCACACATGTAATGGAGATGCTTGAGGAGAACGATGTTGCATATGCTGCAAGTGGAACTTCCCTGGGAGGAGCATGGATAACTATCCTTGTTGTTATTGCTGTCCTTGTAGTCCTTGCAGTCGTTATCGTACTATTGTTATCTTTAAAAAATAAAAAATCAAAAAAACAAGCTTCAATGATACCTGCTGCTAATGAAGCAGGGGAAGCAGCTTCCAATCAAAATGTACAGACAGGCGCGCAGAGATTTTGTGTTGGATGTGGGAAACCGTTGAGTCCGGAGGCAGCATTTTGTCCTGCATGCGGAACCAAAAATGATACGATAGCGTAACTGCTTTTTGTGAGGAATTGTATGATAAGACAGACGTTATTGAAGAATAATGGTTTTTGATGCAACCACATCAATTTCCGGCATAGACGCTATTTCTAATAGTGCAATTGGAGAATCTGTTACTTTTGGAAGTTATGAGCAGGATAATGATATCGGTAACGGCTCTGAACCTATGGAATGGATAGTGCTGGATCATCAGGACGGGAGGACACTTCTTCTGTCAAAATATGGTCTGGACGGCGTATGGTACAATACGGACAGGATCAATGTCACTTGGGAGAACTGCAATCTCAGAAGATGGCTGAACACGGATTTTTATAATATGGCATTTGACGATACCGAGAAAGAACTGATTGTTCAGGTAACCAATGAGAACCCGGACGGCACTTCCTTCTGGGAGTCTGTAGGAAGGACAGTAGAATCAAGCACCGGGGGAAATGATACACAGGACAATGTGTTTCTATTAAGCCTTTATGAGGCACAGGAGTATCTTGGACTGACTGACGAGGATAATCCGGATTGCGTCTGTACTGCCACTGCGTATGCCGATTCACAGGGAGCATATTCTCCGGGAAAGGATTGCTGGTGGTGGCTGCGGTCCCCCGGCAGCGAGATATGCCGTGCTGCGGTTGTCAATGATTGCGGAAGGGTTCTTTCGGAGTTCGTTTATCACGAATATAAACAGACACCTGCTGTCCGCCCGGCTCTCTGGGTCGGAGAAGGGACACATGGTGAAATAACAGATTTTCCTCCCGTTGTGGAGCCTGCAAAAGATGATATACAGGATACTCCGGCTGATAATACAAGTGGAATAACTGCGGACGGATGCAGCGGCCTTTACAGTGGATCACAGCAGGGAAAGTATTATTATGTCTGGCTGGAGATGGGAGAGTTTTCAGGAATTGACGCTCCCATGGGCACAATACGTCTGCTGTGGGAAGGAAATGAACCATATACGGAAGGTAATGAACTGGTGCAGGATCCACCGCATAATTTTTACATGGGTGATGTTGACGATGGTTACGTGATAAGACCGGGCTGGAATAATGAGGATTCGAGTATCCTTACGATCGATGCGGATGAATTCGGAAAATATAGCGGTAAAATATTCTGCTTCGGCTTTTGGCTTAACAAGGAGAATTCCATGATTTATGACGGCACATCCTTACATTATATGGATTGATCCATTATGATTTGGAAAACAGTAAACATTTTTTCCCTGTCCATTGTGGACAGGGGATTTTTTTTGCAAGGGAATCCTGTAATAATATATGGCCATCAGCAGCTTGCCTGACCATCAAAAAAATGATATAATTTTCTGAAATGTTGATGGCAATTACATTTTGATATTCTAAAATGTTGATTAAAAACAATAACAGGAATAAATTTCATTGATTTGAGGTGTTTTATGCTGAAAAGAAAAGCAACGGCTTACATTGAAAACTGGATGGATACAAAGGATAAAAAGTGCCTGGTTGTTCAGGGGGCCAGACAAACAGGGAAAACATATATCATCGAACGATTTGCGGAGGAAAACTTTGAGGAGCTGCTTGAAATTAATTTTAAGCAGATGCCTTCGGCAATGGATATTTTTGCCGGAGATCTTACAGTAGACAATATGATTATGGCTATGCGTTTTCGTTTTCCGGAAAAGAAAATTGTTCCTGGAAAAACTTTGATTTTTCTGGATGAAATTCAGGAATGCCAGGAGGCAATTACATCGCTCAAGTTCTGGGCGATAGACAACAGATATGATGTGATTACCTCAGGATCACTTCTGGGAATTGATTATAAACGTGCGTCTTCCTATCCTGTCGGCTATGTTGATTATCTGAGAATGTATGGGATGGATTTCGAAGAATTTCTTTGGGGAATGGGAGTTTCCGAAGATATGATAGAGAATCTTTGTGGATATTTACATTCAAAGACAGTGATACCTGAGGCGATTCATTCGCAGATGATGAATTATTACAGACAGTATGTTGCAACAGGCGGTATGCCGGAAGTAGTACAGAAATATATAGATATAAAGGATTTCAGAGAAGTTGACAGGGTTCAAAGAAATCTCTTACAGGGATACCAGTATGATATAGCACATTATGCAACTGCTGAAGAAAAGGTAAAAGCAGAGAAATGTTATCTCTCGCTTGCAAAGCAGCTATTAGATAAGGAAAACCATAAATTTCAATATAAAGAAATTGAGCATGGCGGAAGGGCACAAAAGTATTATTCAAGTGTTGAATGGCTGCTTCGAGCAGATATGGTGCAATTATGCAAACTGGTGACGGATGTCAGATTTGATTTGGATGATTATGCAAGAGACGACTTTTTCCGGGCATATACAACCGATTTATCACTGCTGATGGCCATGAAGGATTTTTCTTTAAAACAGCATATTGTAGAAAATACATTAGCTGGAAACTCAAAAGGCGGTATCTATGAATGTGCAATAGCGGATGCTCTTTATAAGAAGGGATATCAGATATACTTCTATAAAAATGAGACAACGAAAAGAGAAATAGATGTTATCATCCAAAAAGACGGGAGTGTGGTTCCTATCGAAGTCAAGAGCGGAAATACCCGGGCAAATTCATTAAAATGGCTTATGAAGAATAACAAAGATATATCTTACGGATACAAATTTGCGGATGGCAATATAGGTGTGAGCGAGGAGGGAATCATTACGTTGCCTCTGTATATGATTGCGTTTATTTAAAAAGTTAATTAAGTACGGAAAATTGGACAGAAAATGTGAATAATTGTGTATAGTAGATAAATGATAAAGAAATTACGATAGGGGAACAAACGGATGAATTATTTTGAGCAGATCAATGAAACTTCCTATTTATGCGTACAGAATGCACCTGTATACCGGAAAATCATGAGGTGCTTTTACCGGGAATATGAGAAGATGCATTTTCAGCTATATAAAGAGGATATTTTTCGACTCTTAAAAGAGGATGAAGCATTTGAAACGTATTCCATGGAACAACTGATTTTGGATCTGGAAGCACTTGTAAAGTGGAAAAATCTCACACCGATACAGGACCCCGGAAAAGTGTACACGATAGCGGACTATAAAAATAAGCAATATCGCTATACGATGTCGGAATATGCAGTGGAGATCGAACGTCTGACGGTACGTCTGGAAAATTTATTCCTGGAGTCAGGGAATTTGTCGATGAACTTTTTTGTCCGTCTGGAGAGGAGCCTGGATGAGACAGAGGAGATGGAGCGTGCGGAGCTTCGTGCTGTAAATGAATGGTGGCAGACATTACAGGAAGACTTTAAACGACTCAATCAGAATTATCAGGATTATTTGCGGGATTTTTATTCCGGGAAAACAGAGAAGCTGATGAAATCCGTGGAATTCATGGTTCATAAGGACAAATTTATCAAATATCTGAATGAATTTGTGCAGGAATTGCAAAGGCATTCCAAACGGATGGAACACTTACTGGAAAAGAATACGGAGCGTATGGAGAATACGATTCTGGAACGGGTCGTAGCGAGTGAACTGGATATTCCCCATGCACTTCTGGAAATCCATGGAAATGCCGAGCCAAGTATCCGGGAAAATGTATACGGAAAATGGTATTCCCTGAAAAACTGGTTTGTGGACGGGCAGGGCCAGGAATGCGAAGCCAAAAAAGTATTGAAAATCACCAGTGACATCATACGGAATATTATACAGAATGCGGCATTGATCGTACAGGTTCAGAACTGGGGCATCAGCAGAAAAGATGACTACAAAAAATTTCTGGAACTGTTTCTGAAATGTGAGGATCTGGAGGAAGCCCATAAATTATCGGCCCATGTCTTCGGAGTGCAGCAGATCGAACATTATAAGACCAATATTCCGAGAGAAGAGGATAGCATTAATAACAGCGTTTATCAGGAAGAACCTGCAACATTTTTGCTGAAGCCTCATACGAGAGGGTACCGTGAGAGAAAAGACAGAACCGGTTTTGTCGATAAATCACTGGAAAAGATGGCACAAAGGGAAAGCTACCTGCGCCAGGCACAGAAGCAGAAAGAACTAATGCTTCGTTATGTAAAAGACCAAAAGATCCGGTTTGGCGATATTGATGAGGTGATCTCAGAGGATACCCGTAATATTTTCTTACAGTGGATCGCACAGGCCAATATGAGCTCACAGAAGACAGGCCGGACAGAATATGGGCAGGAATACCGGTTGATTAAAAAAGAGGGCAGCTGCGTATTGAAGTGTGAAGATGGTAACCTGAAAATGCCGGATTATACATTGGAGTTTAAAGAAGTATGAATGAAATCAGAACATTAATGGAGAAATTCTGGATCTGCCGGGACAATGACAAAGAGACATTTTATAAGGTTAAAAGCGACATTCCCAATTTTCAGCGATTTATCAGGGAACAGTTGGGTTGGAAGCTGATACATACGGAAAAACTTCTGAAACTGGAGAAGAAACCTGCGCATGCGGAAGCGTTCATGGGAATCAGTGAATTTACCGACATCAGAGATTATTGCATATTATGTGTTGTGTTGATGTATCTGGAAGATGCCGAAGAGGGGAAACAGTTCCTTTTATCGGAACTGATCGATTATGTGGAAACACAGTTGAAAAATTATATGCCGGTGGACTGGACTTCCTTTACACAGAGAAAATCACTGGTGAGGGTACTGCAGTATATGGAACGGTTACAGATGCTCAGAGTGTATGAAGGGAAAAGTGAATCCTTCAGCCTGGAGGCCGGGCAGGAAGTGCTGTATGAAAATACAGGCTATTCGAAATATTTTACCAGCAGCTTTACCACAGATATTTCCGGATATGAATCCTTTAGAGATTTTGAAAAGACAGATTTCGAAGAATTTGAGGAAAACAGAGGAAGCCTGCGTATTAACCGTGTATACAGACAACTGGCAGTATGTCCGGCACTTTACTGGAACGGAGCAGAAGATGCAGATGCACTGTATTTAAAGAATCAAAGACAGTGGGTTGGCAGATATCTGCGGAAAAATATGGGAGGTAATCTGGAAATCTACCGGAACGCAGCATTTTTTACGCTGGATGCAGATGACTGCTATGGAACAGTACACCCGCGGGAAGCCCAGATCTCGGAAAGTGTTTTACTGATCTGTGCAGAGATACAGAGGCAGTTGGAAGAAGGAAACATAGAATTACGGGAAGACGAATGCATTACCATGCCCAGATCGACATTCAGAGAAATCGTCATAGACTGCAGACGAAAATGGAAGGATGCATGGAGCAAGGAATATGGCGAAATGGATGAAGACAGGCTGGTCGAAACCATTTTGAAGTATATGAAAGATTGGATGATGGTTGACTGCGGGGATGATCTGATCGCTGTATTGCCGGCAGCAGGAAGACTGGCAGGGCAGTACCCGGCGGATTACAAAGGAGGCGGAGAAGAATGAGTGAACGTTGGAAAATGAACCGGATCGGTTTTGTGAATTTCTGGTTATATGATGAAGAGGACTTCGAATTTGAAGACGGAAAGTTACTTCTGCGTGGACAAAACGGTTCCGGAAAATCCATTACGACACAGAGCTTTATACCGTTTGTACTGGACGGAGACCGTACACCCAGCCGCTTGGATCCCTTTGGCTCCAGTGACCGCCGGATGGAGTACTATTTTCTGGGAGAAGAGGGCAAAGAGGAGTCTACCGGCTATCTGTTCTTGGAATTCCAAAAGAACGATTCGGGAGAATATCGTACCATAGGTATCGGGCAGAAGGCAAAACGTGGGAAACCGATGGACTTCTGGGGATTTGTGATTTTGGATGGACGCAGGGTAGGATACGATCTGTGGCTGTATAAAGAGGTGGGAAGCAACAAGATTCCCCGTGATAAACGCGAGATGAAGGCGGAGCTTGGAGAGAATAACTTTTTTACAGACAGTCAGTCAGAATATAAAAAGCATGTAAACCAATATATTTTCGGTTTCCGTAAGGAGGAGCAGTATGAGCAGTTTATCAAACTGCTTGTGAAGGTGCGTGCACCAAAGCTTTCCAAAGAGTTTAAACCGACCAAAGTGTATGACATTCTGAATGATTCCTTGCAGACTTTGACGGATGAGGATCTGCGGCCTATGGTAGATGCCATGGAAAAAATGGACGAGATTCAGGACAGTCTGGAATTACTGAATCGTGCATTCAGTGATGTAAAAATCATCCGGAATGAGTATACCCGTTACAATCAGTATATGCTGGCAAAAAAAGCGCAGAACTACTTGAATAAAAAACAGGAAGTGGAAAAAGAGCAGGCAAGGCTGGAGGAACAGGAGCAGAGGCAGAGAGAGGCAGAAGCGGAACAAAAGAAAGCGGCAGAAGAAACCGTAAGACTTACAGAAGAGAAAAAACTGAAAGAAACAGAGTGCAATGCCCTGATGGATCCGGAATTGGAAAAGGCGGATCAGAAGCTGGAGAAGTTAAAGGGGGACTATTCGGAAGCCCAAGAGGGAGAACAGCGTTGGGAGAAAAAGATCGAGGACTGTAAAGAACGGATCCGGGAAGAGGAACGGGATCTGAAAAAATTGCAGGACAGCATGGAACAGCGCCGGGATACGTTAAAGGAACAGCGGGAAGAACTGGATGAACAGCAGGAGGTCCTGCAATGGGAACAGCACAAGCAGGTAAAGCAGATAATCAGTCTGGAAGAATATGAAGAAAAGGATGAAATTACAGCGAATCTGCAAATACGGAAGAACCAGCTGACAGAAGGAAAGACAGCGCTTTATCGATATGAAGAAATCTCCGGCAGGTATGAGGAGGCAGCCGGCCAGTTGGAAGCGGCAAAAAGGAAAAAAACAGAAGAAGAGCAGCAATTGGAAACGGCAGAGGAACGAGTGGCGGACAGGATCGATGAATGGATTACGGAAGTTTTCCGCAGAGCGGAGGAAGCTTCTGAGTGGCATCCGGGTATAGAAGTACTCCAACAGGCAGAACAGAAAATGAAGCAATACCGGTCGGTATCGGATGGAATGGAAATACAGGAGATTTTCCGTGGAAATTATGAGGGACAGCGTCAACTGCTGGCAGATGAAAAAAATAAAAAGCAATCTCGGCTGGTGGAGCAGAAAACGGCCCTGAAAGAAACAGAAGAACAGCTACAGCAGGTGCAGGAGCAGAAAGAACTGGAGCCGGACCGGGATGAAGCAGTAGAAAAGTCCAGAGCCACCCTGGAACAGGCAGGCATTACAGCAATTCCTTTTTATAAAACGGTGGAATTTGCAAAGGATCTGGATGAGACAGCATGCGCAAGACTTGAGGCGCAGCTCCAGCAGTCGGGAGTTCTGGATGCGTTGGTGGTGACACGGAAAGATTTTGCGAAGATCAAGGCGGATCACCCGGAATTCCTGGATGTTGTATTACAGACGGAGGGACGGGGAGACAGCAGTTTTTCGAAATTGACAATAAGTGAAGATCTGCCACAGGAAATGATGGAGTCCGTGCTGGAAATTCTCAGTAACATGCATGAAAAGGAAGGAAAGACACAGGGAATTTATCTCGGCACCGACGGAAGCTTCCGCCATGGGATTCTGGCCGGAAAAGCTGATAAAAAAGCGGCGGAGTATGTGGGATATCTGGCAAGGAAACGCAGAAAAGAACAAAGAATTCAGGAATTACAGAAACAGATAGAAGAGATCGGGAAGGCAATAGATAAACTGGAGAATGAGATTCAGAGGATACAGGAACGAATGGACAGGCAGCAGGAAGAGTACCTTGGAATCCCGGGATTTTCAAAAATTCAAACAGCTCTGTCGGAAAAAGAAAAGCAGGAACGTATTCTGGAAATGCTGGAAAAAGAGTACCTGAAACTGCAGGATCAGGAGCACCGGCTTTCCGAACAAAAGAAGCAACAGTATCAGGAGGTATTAAAGGTATGTAAATTGCTGCCCTATAGCAGAACCGCAGAAGCTTATGAGGAAGCAGTCAATGCGGCTGAGGAATACGGCCGGATATGGCAATGCATACGGCAGGAATTGCTGCACATTCAGACAGAACACAGCAGCTGCATGGATAAAAAGGAGCAGATAGAGCGGTCGAATGAGGATTTGGATGCGGCATTTATAGAAAAAAGAACTTATAGTACAAAAGCAAAAGAATATGAGATCCAGATCCGGCAACTGGAAGAATACCTGAACAGTCCGGAACGGGTGGAGAAGACGAAACGTCTGAATCAGGTGAAGGAAGAACTGAAACAGATCAGTAAAAATTTAGAGGATTTAAAGGTTCAGAAAGCAAAGCTTGAAGAGAGATTGCAGACATTGCTGGAAGACCTTCCGGAGCAAAAAGCAAAACTACAGGAATCGATCATAGAGGAAACGGCACTCAGAAGCTATTTCGAAGAAGAGCTGGATCTGAAACTGATTCTGAGCCGGGAAGGCCGCACGGTCTGGGAATGTGCCGGAGAGGCATTGAAATTAGTGCGTGACATTGATAGAAACAGGGAGTCTGTTGATATGCTTCAGTCATTGCATGATACATATCATAAACATAACGGAAGCCTTGCAAGCTATGGAACGTCCATGGAAGAGTGCTTTGGTGATACAGAAACTGTGGGAGCTATACGTAAGCGATATCGTATTATCTCTGTCTGGAATGGCAAGAAGGTGTATCTGGAAGAATTTTACGATATACTGAAGAGAGCAATCGAAGAGACAGAACTGTTGATACAGAAAAAGGACAGAGAGCTTTTCGAAGATATTTTGTCTCAGACAATCAGCCAACAGCTTACAGATCGCATTTCGGAGAGTCGGAAGTGGACGATGGATATGTCAAATCTTATGAAAGAGATTGATACTTCCATGGGACTTCGTTTCTCATTGGAATGGAAGCCGTGTAAAGCGGATAATGACCGGGAACTGGATACGGCGGATCTGGAGCAGATTCTTCTTCGTGACCGGGAACTGCTTACGGTGGAAGATATTGAACGGGTTGCCGGGCATTTCCGGAGTAAGATTCGTACAGAAAAAGCCAAACTTGAGGAAGAAGGAACCATCATTAACTATATGGATCTGGTAAGAGATGCCTTGGATTATCGGAAATGGTTTGAATTCCAGATGTTTTTCCGACGTGGGGAAGAGACGAAAAAGCCACTGACCAATGCTGCATTTAACCGGTTCAGCGGAGGCGAAAAAGCAATGGCCATGTATGTGCCGCTGTTTGGAGCGGTAAATGCACAATACAAGAAAGCAGACAATAAAGACCATCCCAGGATTATTGCACTGGATGAGGCATTTGCCGGTGTCGATGACAGAAATATCAAAAGCATGTTTGAACTGGTCCATAAACTGGATTTCGATTATATTATGAACTCCCAGGCATTATGGGGATGTTTTGAGACGGTCAAGGGCCTTCGGATTGCGGAACTGCATCGTCCGGAGAACTCCCAGGTGGTATCGGTGATCCGGTATACTTGGAACGGACATGAGAGGATTTTGGATGAACAATAATAAAGCATGTGCGGAATACTTTAAAGGAAATCCGGCGTACCAGAGGTGTTTTCGGGAATTTGAAAAGAAATGGAAATCTTACGGAAGAGTAGCCGGGAGTATTACTCTGAAAAATACTTCCGAAGAAGAGCGGAAGGCCATCAGTGGAATGATCGGAAAGCCATTTTATGAGGACACCATACGGTTTTCTTTCCCGGAATTTGAAAAAGGCTTGCAACGTACAAAATTTGCTCCTGTGAATTTCGAAGAAGTACTGGAAGCGTATTTTGGCAGAAAAATGTTAACTACGCAGGAGCGGCGAAGAGAGGAAGAACGGGAAAAAACAGATTTTTTTGAAACTGTGGAAGGTTATCTGACAGAGTGCTCAGGTTCGGATTCTGTTGCCGTTTCCTGGCTGCGGGAAATGTTTTTTGAAAAAAAGTATGGTTATCAGACAGTAATCAGAGAATACGGAAGAGACAGAGAACAGACGGAAAAACTGTTGAAAACCGTGGGAAGGGCGATCTTATTGCTGAAAAATATGCAAGAGACGGAAGAGGAATATCCGTTGGCAGTATTTTCCGCGGAAGTATCCGGCAATCCCCATTACTTTGATCAGGGAACAACCGCAGGGCAACTATTGGTTCACGGGATGTGCTATGCCACGGAGAAGGATTATCCGGCCAATGCCCATCAGTGGAGAGAATTACTACTGTCCAACGGAATTGTACCGGATAATATTTCCTCTATAGTGCATATCTATGGATTGCGATTACAGATCAACGGTGACTGGCACCCGGCATACGACGCTTTTTGCAGGCGGCAGGAGCCCTGCGCGGTCACCATGGAAAATCTGCAGGAGCTGACGGCGGTACAACCCACAGGAGACAAGGTTTATATTGTAGAAAATGAAATGGTGTTCAGCTATCTGTTGAAGCATCTGGAACAAAAGAATGTCACTTTGCTGTGTACTTCCGGCCAGTTACGGAGTGCTGCAGTGAAACTGATCCCTTTTTTACTGGATAGCGGAGTGGAGATCTACTATAGTGGAGATATCGATCCGGACGGAATCCGGATCGCCGACAGACTCTGGAGAAAATATGGAGACCGGATTCATGTGTGGAGAATGTCGGAGGAGGATTACACGAAAAGTCTTTCGGATGAAGAGATTGGGAGTATTTCCATGAAAAAGCTGGAGACTGTAGAGAATCCGATTCTTCTTGAGACAGCAAAAGAGATAAGAAAGAGGAAAAGGGCGGGGTATCAGGAGAATATATTAAAAGATCTGTTGGAAGATATGAACAAAATGGGAAAAAATAAAAACCATAAAATGTGAGAATATGCAGAAAAATGGCTCATGAAATGTGATAAATGACGTTGAATGAGCTATTTTTTTGTGATAGACTAAAAGCAGGAGGTGACATTATGTATTTTAGAAGAAAAATAGATGATTTCCTCATTCAATGGAAACAGGACTCCTCACATAAACCGTTGATTGTCAAAGGTGCGAGACAGATTGGCAAAACAGAATCCATTTTGCATTTTGCAAACGGGCAATATAGTAACGTAGTGTATATAAATTTTGTATTGGATAAAAAATTTCGAACCATAGTAAGCGACGGCTATGATGTGGATACTGTGATAAAAAATATATCTTTGATGAATCCGGCAATCCGTTTTATTGAGGGGGAGACAATTATAATATTTGATGAGATTCAGGAATATCCGGATGTCGCAACGACATTGAAGGCGTTTCGGCAGGACGGGAGATTTGATGTTATCTGTAGTGGATCCATGCTGGGAATCAATTATAAAAAGATTCATAGTAACAGTGTTGGGAATAAGACGGATTATGAAATGTTTTCTATGGATTTTGAAGAATTCTTATGGGCAAAAGGATATGGGGAAGAACAAATAGACAGCATTCTGAAACATATGATTGATCTGAAGCCGTTTAGCGAAACGGAGCTGAATATATACAAAGCTTTATTTTTAGATTACTGTGTGCTGGGCGGAATGCCTGAGGTAGTAAGGGGATATATGGAAACAGGTACGTTCTCCGGATCACTGGAAACACAGGAGCAGATTCGGCTGGATTACGAGGAAGATGTCAGAAAATATGCGGAAGGTCTGGATCAGGCAAAAATCATGAGCGTGTACAGAAGCGTTCCTGCACAGCTGGCAAAAGAAAATAAAAAATTTCAGTTCAGTAAAATAGAAAAAAACGCCAGATCCAGAGAGTATACAGGATGCATTGAGTGGCTGATAGATGCCGGAGTTGTTACGGAATGTAACTGTCTGATTTTTCCGGAGCTGCCGTTGAAGGGCAATATTGATGAAAGCAAATATAAATTATACTATCCGGATACCGGACTGCTGATATCTGCATTGGATGAGGAAGCGCAGGAGGATTTGAGAGTAAATAAGAACTTGGGTGTGTATAAGGGGGCTCTATACGAGAATTTTGTAGCAGAAGCATTTGTTAAGCAGGGGTTGGGATTGTTTTATTATAAAAAAGATAATTCGACACTGGAAGAGGATTTCTTTGTAAGAACCAGAGACGAACTAATTCCGGTAGAGGTGAAATCCAACAATGACAGATCGAAGTCTCTGACAGCATTGATAAAGAATGAGAATTACAGCGATATAAAGCATGGAATAAAACTTGGAGACTTTAACGTCGGATACGCAAATGGGATATATACATTTCCCTATTTTTGCGCATTTATGATGAAGGCATATTTGAAAAGTTTGGACTGAGTTAGGGAAAATTGTTTTGCACACAATTTTTAGAGACGTTCACAATTATATTAAAACCGACATTGGCTGAAAACGAACCGATGCCGGTTTTTTTATTACAATAAAATGTTCGAAAAATATAAAATAAGGCCAAATGAAAAAGTGAAATTTTCTCCTAACGGTTCTGCCGGTGGGGTCTTACTAGAAACAGCAATAAACTAAGCTGTATACAAAAATCAACCACCGGTAGAAAGACATTATTCTCCGAATCTGGTATACTTTCAGTAAAAACAGGAGGTACCCGGGATGGAAAAGGCAAAAGTAATGATGAGAAACTGGGAGCCCTATGTATATGATGGAGAGTACAATCTGTCGGGGACTGCGGACGTACATCCGAGGCTGGGGAAAAATGTCTATGTAGCCACAACGTCCACATTGATCATGGCCTCTCTGGAAGAGGATGTCCTGATCTATGAGACCAGAAATACGATCTATTGCTGCCCGCTGAAATATATGAGGGTATCGCCGTATGGAAACGTAGTACAGGAATACCGGCAGGAACTGACACATCTTGATACTTCAGAAAACGCGCTGGATCGGATCATTGCCGCAGCGGCGAAAATATCGCTGGGAGAGCCGGAGGATACGACGGATGAAATGGTGAGCAAGATCCGTGACCTACAGGAGACGGGACAGCAGGAGATTGCGCAGATGGAAGAACAGGAGAAGCAGCACCTGATCGAAATTGCCGGGAAGTATGAGGACTGTATCTATATCGAAGTGTCCGGCGTTCACAGTGGAAGTAAATTGGCATATCATCTGGGGGATGCGGTGGGAATTGTGGATCCAAGAGTTCACAGCGGAATGTTTCAGGACAGCGTATTATACATGAAATATGCCACCGAAGAAGATCCCTGCGCATTGGATTTCCGGTATTTCCCGAAGGGATTCGGCGATGTCATGGAGACCTACAGCTGGTCTGATAATATCCGGCAGGCCGTAATCCAAAATCAAAAGGGACACAGCCTGAACTTCAATGGAGAAGAGATCGCTCCCGGAGAGACCAAGGTATTTACCCCGGCTACACATAGGCAGGGACTGTTCAGCCCGGATTGCTATAATGGGAAATCTTTGTTTACAGTGGGGGAGGAAGACGAGGGGAAGGAGTCTTGTGCGGATACAATGGAAAATAAATAAAAGATTATAAAATGTGGGGATATACAAAAAATGGCTCATGAAATGTGGAAGAACATGGAAGGGGCTGTTTTTTATGATAGTATGGGCTGTCTGTGTAGTGAAATAATGATATTTTTTCCGAAATGTTGATTACAACTACATTTTCATATTCTAAAATGTTGATTGTCGGATGATGTACGGGATCAATTTCGAGGAAATATAATTATATCAACACCAGTATTGGTTGAAAAATAACCGATACCGGTGTTTTTTATTGCAATAAAAGCGCTCGAAAAATACAAAATAAAACATTCGAAAAAACTAAAATGGAATAATCAATGAGGAATGTGATGGTGGAGTTTGAATTGTAGGGGATCAGAAGTTAGTTGTGCAAAAGTATATGGGGAGTTGAAAACCAGAAGTTACTTCTGCAATCGGCAAAAATTAAAATAAAACTTTATAAAAATAATTGCTAAAAAAATAATTTAAAATTTTTGTAAGATTTTGTGATTTATTGTCATGTACTAAATAGAGGGGGTATAGAGAAGTATGACTGAAAATAAAAAACTAAAAAGGAAACTGATAGTACAGTCCTTTTTGCCGTTGTCGGTACTTGTGGTAATTAAAAGTTCGACAATGGAGATCTTTGAAAAAATATTTTATTTTATGAATAGCATATTACATAAATGCAATATTACTGAAGTTATTCAAGAGATAGGACTGAAAGAAGATATCTGGCAGATTTTAATTGGTATTATGGCACTGATATTTACAATTAGCGGCTGCATTACATTCTGGCAATTTCGGCAGGCGCATTTTTCAGCTTTCAACGATAATGGAGATACAATTGTGATAAAAGATAAAATACAAGATTCTGGTATTAGTTTTTTTATGACATTTATTCTTTCACTGTTGATGGATAAAGTAGGCACAGTAAATGAGTTTGTTTCATATATACTGGTGATATGGTTTGTAGTGGAACTCATGGCAAAAACGGATCTATACTATCAGAATCCGGTGCTGATCTTACTACAGTATAAACTTTACAAAGTTACATTTACTTCCGATATGGAGAATTCACCAAATGCAAAAACATATATTGCAATATGCCGTGAAGAACTGAAAGAAAATAAGGTAGTGAAATGGAAATATATTTCAGATGATGTTTGCCTTATGTATAACAAGAATAGGGAGGAACAATAAATGGAAAGTACAAGAGAAGAGGAAGATACGATGCAGGGCATAGTAAATAAGTTGGAAGCTATGTTTTGTGACGAAGAGTATGGATTTGAAGTATATGCGCTTATAAAGGGTGATGAAAAAGAACTGAAGCGTTTTGCATTTTATGAAAATAGTAGAAAAGAGCATGGAAATTTTAAGAACAAGATTCAGGAAACTATTGTAGAGGTTGTAAAAAGAGATTATATAGTTGAAACATCGCAATATGTAAGTATAGATTATGTGGCAGATGATCAGCACAGGATATATGTGTTACCTCAGAATGAGCAATATGCACCATTTAAATATTTGAATACTGTAGAGGCAAATGAAAATTATTTCAGTGCAAATGATTTTGACAATGTGGATGCAATACTGTTTCGATTTAAGAGGGCAAACGCGTGTATATGGGCATATCAAAGTGTTCAGCCTATTTTGATACCAAACAAGAAAAAAGAAAACTTTTTGGCCAAGGCTGTATCCACAGAAGATATGGATAAGTTTGAGGAATTTACAGACAGTATTTTTACAATAACCAAAAAAATAAATTTGGTAGTGGTTGACGAGAATATATTGACCAAAGATATAAAACTGATGCAAAGACATTTGGGATTTGAACGATACATTCGTGCAGAAGCTAAAAAAGTTGTTGATGATATAACAAAAACAGGACTTGTTGCAAATAATACTAAATTGCAGGAATATGTAAGTCGTCCATCAAAAACATATGCTAAAAAAATGCTTCGAGTTAAACAATATAATGTTGTAAAACTGAAAGCGCAGGAATTAATAGAAAGGATTCAAGAAACAGAAAGATGGCAGGAAACATTTACAATTGTAGATGGAAAAATTCAGTTGAATACATTTAAAGATGTAGAAAGTTTAATAGATTTGTTTGACGAAAGATACACGAAATCGTTAATAACAGATGATGAGTTTGATACAGATGTAAAACGGATAGCTAAGAAGAAAGAATAGTGGTAGATAATATAGTAGCTGAACTGCTTATTGAAGGAAATATATGTCGTAATAATTGAAAAGTACTAGCCGTTTAGGAGAGAAAAGTGAATAAAAAGGAAAATTCGTTGGATAAATACTGGGAAGATAAATTAGGCCTTAAATACAAGAAAGAAATATTGCGATATAAAATGCTGTGCGATGATAAAATTCCCAAAAAAGATATAAAAAAATATAACATAAATTCCAGATACAGAACCTTTGGTGATTGGGAAAAACATATAAAAGAAAAAATATTAAAAATATCAAACGACGAATTAAGAGAGTATCAAAAATACATTAACCTTAAAAGAACAAAAGTATCTTCAATATCAGGAATGTTAAATAATTTTTTTATACCTTTCTTAATTGCATTGATTAGTCCATTCATAGTAGAAGGCTTTAAGGAGTGTATAAAAATTGGATCTGATAATTTAATAATAAGTATAATATGTTTAATAGTGATGTATTTATCCTTTTTATATGTCATATATTTTTTGATAAAGCATCTTTCAAAAGAGGAGAGAGAACAAAAAAGAGATCAGCTTTTTTACAATGATATATATGAAATTGTGCAAAAGGAAATAGAAGAAAGAAGTAAATAATCAATGGTATTTACTTTGATATTAAATTCGGGGGATTGCATTGCAATTAAAGGAAACATTGACGATGGCGGTGCAACAGAAGTTTTTTGTAAGATTCTGTCGAAATTTGCCATGTATATGATAGAGGGCGCAATTTCGACGAGATTGCAGCATTCCTAAAAATATGCTATGATACTTTTAAATGAGCGAAAAAAGTAAAAAGAATCAGACAATTCAATATTACGATCAAAATGCCGCCTGCTTTGTGGAGAATACGCGAGATGTAGACTTCCATGTGATACAGGATGAATTTCTGGAAAAACTTCCTGCGGGAGCACAGATATTGGATCTGGGTTGCGGTTCCGGGCGGGATACCAAATATTTTCTGGAGCGTGGATATCAGGTCAATGCCATCGACGGCTCCACAGAGTTATGCGCACTGGCAACGGAATACACAGGTATTCCGGTAAAGTGCCAGATGTTTCAGGAGTTGGACGAGCAGAAAGCGTATGACGGTATCTGGGCGTGTTCGTCGCTGTTGCACTTATCCTATGGGGAACTGGATGAAGTGTTGTACAGGATCGAGAACGCATTGAAACCGCAGGGCATTTTGTATATGTCATTTAAGTATGGTGTATTTGAAGGGGAAAGGAACGGCAGATATTTTCTGGATTTCACAGAAGAAAAACTGGAGCAGCTACTTAAAAAACATACCGGTTTGCAAAAACTGAGAAGCTTTCATACAGAAGATGTCCGCCCTGACAGGAAAGAAGAATGGCTGAATTTATTCCTGCAAAAGATCAATTCTTAACTGCATATCCGAACTATGTCCTCCGAGAGACAGTGACTTATCCGAATGGTGGTGTAAGCCGCTTTTATGATGATGGAGTGGACATGGTCATTATTGATGATGAAATCTGCTCCTGCCGGGAAGGCGAGCAGATTTTTCCGTATACACTGATCACAGATAAACAAAATCACTATATGAAAACATACCGGAGACTGTTTCGATTTCTGGGATATGATCCGGAAAATATAGAGAAATGCCTGCAACAAAACAGACAGGAAGTTCTTCATTATACGAAGAATACAGCGGAACGAGGAGAACATGCGGATTCATCGCCGCTGGAGTTATTGTTTGAACAGAACTTTACGGATGTCTATGGGATGCGTGCACTGAAATATTTGCAAAAGGAGTTTCGGATAACGGATGAGGATGGAAATAATTATTTTCTGGACTATCTGGTAGATACCGCCGATGACAGAGTAGCAATCGAAGAAAACGGAATTCATTACCATCATCCGCAATTGACCGGGCCGGATGGCTATCGGAAACAGTTACGGAAGCAGAATACCTGTGCACTGTGGGGATTAAAATTATACCGTTTTTCTACAGAAGATTGCCGATTTAAGGATCGCATTGAGGACGATATCCGTTCTTATCTGGGAAAAGACACTACCGGCTTCCGGGAGGCAGGCTTGCTTTTGGAACGAAAGACGGAACTGTACGAACATCAGGAAATCAGTCTTGCCAAAATAGAGGAAAAACGCAGAGCGGGTATTCGGGCATTCCTCATTGTATTACCGACTGCTGCGGGAAAATCCCGGATTGTAGAGGAAGATATTCGTAATTTCGCAACAGGAAAAGAAGCGTTTCGGGCGTTAATTCTGGCACCAAATACAAATATTGTTGCAGACTGGAAAGAACGAATAAGCGCTGATCTGCTGGCATTACAAGACAGAATCAATGTGGAAACCTATAGTTATGCAATACGGCACTATCATGAAAAAGCAAGGGAGCATTATTCCTATATCGTAGTGGATGAGGCACACCACGCGGTTGCCCCGGTGCTGAAACGGGTGATCCAATATTACACACCGGATTTCCTGGTGGGACTGACAGCTACAGATCAGCGTCCCGATAAAAAGAGACTGGAAGAAATATTTGGAAACTACACGACAGAACTTTCATTGAAAGAGGCGATGGAGAAAGGCATTGTGGCGAGAGCAAATGTCTATCGCATCGAGACAAACATTGACCTGAGCCACGTCCGTTTTAACGGAAAGGATTATGTAAACGCGGATTTGGAAAAAAGAGTACGCGTGACTTCCAGAAACGAACTGATTGTAAATGTAATCAGCGACTTTTTCAACGACGGAGAGGCCGGGCAACGACAGGGAATTGTTTTCTGCATCAATAAGGCGCATACCAAAGAGATGGCAAGACTCATGAATGAGGCTGGCATATCGGCACAGGACTACAGTGGAGATACAAAGCACCCTGAAAAAGTCATGCGGGAGTTCAAAGAACATAAGATCCGTTTCCTCTGCGCCTGCGATATGATCTCGGAAGGATGGGATTATCCGGAACTTGGGATACTGGTTATGGCGAGACCGACATTATCTAAGGTTCTGTATCTCCAACAGATCGGAAGAGGCCTGCGAAGAACATCAGTTAAGAAAAATGTATTCGTCATTGATGTAGTTGATGAATACGGAGCGATGGTAAAACCATGCAGTATGCATGCTATTTTCGGGAATCCTCTGTATGTTCCATTCGGAGATATTACCAGACAGGACTACCTGCCGGGAGAAATGATAGAGATCGATGGCATATCAGAGCGGATAGAGCGTATTGTCGAGGTGGACATCCATACTTTTGATGAAAAGTATGGAGATTATTACAGCCAGGAACAGCTGGCCAGAGAGTATTTCGTCAACACAGGAACGATTACCAGCTGGATCCGCAAAAGAAAAATCACACCGACGGTGGAATTTCCTTTCGGAAGCAATAAGATCAGTCTGTTCAGCCCGGAGGATGTAGAGAAATACCGAAAAGAATTGAGTATTCAAGAACATAATGATGACACTATCAGGGATGATTTCTTTGCTTTTTTGGAAGAAAGAGATTATTCGTTGTCCTATAAGATGCCGTTTCTGTTGTCGTTTATTGAGCACATGGACACGATAGGTGATGCGAAAATAGAGGATGTGCTGACAGATTACATAGCATTTTATCAGGATAGGATCAATAAAGGACTGCCTGTGGATCGCCCGAGCTGCCCTTATAATGCCGAGACTCTGAAAGACAGGAAGATGATTAAGAGCAGCATGCTGACAAATCCTTTTGAGAAGTTTGAGAGAAAGAGGTTTATGTATTATTCGAAGGATCTTGGTGTGATTTCGTTGAATCATGCTTTGATGGCGAAGATGAGCGGAGAGGATTGGGAGAAAGTTAAGGGGCAGATGAGGGAAGATTTGGAGAGGTACTATCATGGAAAAGAATAGGAGAAAAGATATGGGTATTGGAAAGATGGCAGGAGAAGCTGCAATAGAAGTAATGAAGAATGAAAATGTTCAGAATAAAACAGCAAGTGTAATAGGAATGTTATTTCCATATGCTGGGGTAACCAAAAAAGCTGTTGATATGTATATTGATGAGATAGAAAAAGCAGATATGTCACCAGAAGCAAAAGCTTTTTACATATTAAATATTAAGAAAACTATAAGAGGTATAAAGAATCAAAAAGCTATCGCTGATATAGCAATGGAAAATGCAAGGAAAGGAACCGACTTTTCTGTTGCTTCGGGGGTAAGTGAAGAATGGTTGGAACGCTTTATGGATTCTGCAAGATTTGTTTCTACAGAGAACATTCAAATAATATGGGGTAAAATCCTTGCAAATGAATTTGAAACGCCAGGGTCAACACCTCCCAATATGATTAGGATATTGTCGGAATTTACTCCAGACTTGGCAGAGGCATTCAAAAAAATTTGTAGTATGAAAGTTTTATTATGTCCACTATCCGAGAATGAAGATGTAGAATGCTACGTTCCTAGAGTTTTAGTTCCGTATAAAATGAATGAGAAAAGAATGGGAGAAATGGACTTATCTTTTGATGTGCTAAATGAGCTAGAAATACTTGGAGTGATAAAACAAGAGATATTGAAAGGATATATTATACAAGGTGTCGAGCATGAAAAAATGATAATAGCTTTTGAAAAAGAATTAGAATTAGTTATTGAACATGCAAAGGGAAGTATGCCAATTGGAAATGTGTTATTAACTTCTGCTGGTAAGGCGTTGCAGGAAATTATAGATGTTGAGGAAGTAAAAGACTATCATGATATGGTAAAAAAATATTTAATATGTTGTGATGTGAAATTAGCGACAAAACATGATTTTGTAGTAAAAGATGAAGGGGATTCTTTTGAAATATTGAAGAAAGTATAAAATTGATAAAAACAACTTAATTAGTGGAAAGGCAGTAGTGATTTTGGAAGAGAAAGATATTTTAAAGAGATTAATAAAAAATGATGCATTGTTTAATTATGTATACGTTATCAATCAAAGATATGACATTCTTCCGGATGACAAGGAACATATAGGTACATATATTTAAGTATCAAGATACAGAAGAATTGAGATAAGACTTTCTTGAAGAACTAGAGAATTCGATAGTGGATTGGGTGTATAGTGTGCCTAAGTACGAAAAACTAAAACAAAAATCTATGGATAAAGGAAAAACAGAGGTTGCTGCAAATCGGAAAATAGGTCGTAGGACAAAAAGTAAATTTAGATCTAATCATAATAATGATAAAATATTGATATAAGGTCAGTTAGGAGAATTACTATTGTACCATTATATACAACATTGTATGAAAGCTATGCCACGATTAAGAAAAATACCAATAATGACGTCAGCAAATCATGAGCGGTTTGGAGCATATAAAATAGAGGATGGAAAACATACAATAATTTTTGGAGAAACAAAACGTATACAAGTAAATATAAATTTAAAGAAGCTTTTGGAGATGCACTAGACAGTATTTTGAAGACATATAAGGAGTGCAGAAAAGAGATAAAATCATATGTGCATGAAGATTTTCTGGATGATCAAATGAATATAGTGGTTGAGGATTTTTTGAATAATAAGTTAAAACCAATAGAAATGCATCTAGTTTGTATAATTGCCTATAGTGAGACTGAAAAACTAAAAACAAGCCAAGATGAATATAGAAGGAATAATTGAGGAAAGATGCATGCAAAAAAGGTCATTAGCATATCTTCATGAGACATAAATCAGGAAGGACACTACTTGTATTTGTTCGTAAGGTGGAATAAACTGATATAGTACATTGTGATAATTTCATTGACAAAAAGATGAAGTTATTAACAGTGGAACAGGTTGTGAAAGAGTGGAATTTTTCTTAAAAAATTGTTGATATTTATGTAAAAAAAAGAAGAGCAGAAGGAACTATTATGTTTAAAAATGGATGACTTATTTCTAAAATGGCAAAAGCAAAAGGGAATAGAATAGTAAAAAGATAACAGATCGAGGAATACCTATGTCAACAAAAACAAAAGAACAAATCAGTTTTAATATGAAACAGGTAAAGAATAAAGATTCAGACATAGAACGTATGTTGCGAAAAGAACTATGGAATCGAGGATTAAGATATCGAAAGAATGTAAACGGAATAATTGGAAAACCGGATATTGTATTTAAATCGAAGAAGGTGGCTGTTTTTTGTGACAGTGAGTTTTGGCATGGATATGATTGGGAGAACAGAAAGGGAGATTTTAAATCTCATAAAGATTTTTGGATACCTAAAATTGAAAGAAATATTGAAAGAGACAAAGAAGTAAACAAGGCACTCGAAGATGATGGATGGAAAGTCATTCGGTTTTGGGGACGGGATATAAAAAAGCATTGTAAAGAATGTGCTGATGCTATACAGAGAGCATTAGAGGAGTAAACAAGGATTAGTAGATAGAACTATCAATACTACTTATACTGTAATATTTGAGAAGACTCTGGAAAAATATACTGACGGATGGAGATAGTAACTGTTTATGTATAAAACAATAGATTTGTGCGCCGGAATTGGGGGAATAAGGCAAGGGTTTTGTAAGACAGGAGAATTCGTAAATGTATTATCCGCGGAAATAGATGAATTTGCCGCAAAAACATATAGGTTAAATTTTAATGAAGATGATCCACTAAATGATTTAACTAGCATAGAGTTTAAAAACAAAGCAGAACAAGTGGGATGCGATGTTTTGTTGGCGGGTTTTCCGTGTCAACCGTTTAGTAGTCAGGGAAATAAAGACGGATTTGATGACCCTACAAAAGGGACTATATTCTTTCACATAAAGCAGATTATAAACAGAACTCGCCCCAAGGTAATATTTCTTGAAAACGTACAAAATATAATTTCACATGATAGAGGAAGAACAATTCATGTGATTATTGATTCACTTGAAAAGAAACTCAATTATAAAGTTGTAGGAATCTCGTATAATAAAAAAGGCCAGTTTGTAATTAAACATAGTAAATTAGTTCGGAATACAAAAGATTTCGGGCTTCCACAAAATAGACCTCGAGCTTTTTTTATAGCGTTTGATAGGCGTTTATATGATGGGTTGTTTGATAATATAGACGATAATCTTCCTACAGAATTATATACGTCACTAAAGAAAAATCCCTTGTTAAATCGTAGTCTTAATCAATTGTTGGAAACAAATGTAGATATACATTACTATATGTCGGAGTCATATCTTAATACATTAATCAAGCATCGTGATAGACAAAGACAAATCGGGAATGGCTATGGATATTGCATAGTCAATGATCCTAATAGAAAACAACAAATTGCAAATACAATTCTTGCGACAGGCGGATCTGGAAAAGAACGTAATTTGATTGTCCAAACAATGCCGAAGTATAATCCGAAAGATAAAGCAGTTACGAGAAAAAAAGGAGGTTTAAATAAGCAGAATGTAAGAGTGATGACTCCGACGGAATGGGGAAGATTACAGGGCTTTATAGGATACGGATTTGTTGATAATAATGGTGTAGATCGGTTTAAATTTCCACAAGATATGCCCGAGACACAACGGTATAAACAACTGGGGAATTCGGTTTCAATCCCAGTTATTGAAACAATGGCATATTATATTTTGGATTGCTTGAAAATATTTAATGAAAATAAGGAAAAAATTGTTTGCAACTATTTAAAGAATTACGGAAGTATATCAAAACGTAAAGTGAAGGATTTATTTGATATCCCAGATGAGAAAGCATCTGCACTATTGCGTAAAATGCAGAGGAATAACATGATTTGGTGCTCCAGAAAGGGTAGAAATGCGGAATATGCTTTGAACCCAGAAGTTGGGAACGATGGAGACTAAGCTTATATACAAATTATTAATGTGTTTTAAAGTAACTCTTTTTACTGCATAACAAAAAGTACTTTGTGAAAGGGGAAAATGTAATTGGAGGAAGAAAGAATTTACGAAGTTTTTAAAAAATTTGAAATACGAATTCAAGGGCAAACGATATCAAAAGAAAAACTGTTAAAATCTTTCGGACAGTATTTAACGCAGACCTTTTCAAAACGAGATCATAATATCGGTCTTATCATGCATACGGGGTCGGTTTGTTTTGACGCAATGCTTGTGACGTATGCTATGATTTTTAATCTTATTTCCAATAAGGCTGAAACGAGAGATGTCATTAATTCATTTTCAGAGGGGGATATAGTTTTATATGGACAGAACAAGAAGAGTCGCTATTTTTTCAGTGGATTTGCAGACGGTAGTGAATTTGGAACTGAAATCGGTAAGAAATATATTAAGCTTACACAAGGAGGTACTTCTGTAAATTATATACCGGAAAAAAGTTGGAGAAACATAGAACCTTATAATGGTGACTCGGTTCGGATGGATGGAAGAGGTATAAGAAAAAAGACTTCTTTAAGAGATGATTTTTTTGTGGAAGTTTTGGGATATACTAAAGAAAATATCCCCAGTGTTTTAGATACGTCATGCGTTATTGTTGCGCCTCGTGACAGGGCTGATTATTTAGTCAAAAATATTAGTTTGATTTTTGATAAAAAGAAAATTAGTTTATTGGAATTGGTAACGGCATCATATTTCACGGAAGAAGATGAGTATCGGTACGGTGGGAATACAGGAAAGAACGAACCAATACTTAAATTTACAGCAAAAGTTTCGGCTGCAAGACAATTACTCTTGTCAAGGAGTGGAAACAGACATTTGGGGTTAATAGTATTGGGAGAAGATTCTATTTCCAGAGGGTTCTCAGAATTACATGAGTTAGTAAATCGTAAATCGCTTCAATATGTTTATCTTTCTTCTTCGATAAACAGTGAATTGGCGTTTACGTTAACCTCAGATATTGAGGAAACAGAGGCATTTGCCTGTACAAAGGAATTTCTGCTGGAAAACAGTACTACTGACATTGCGGAAATTAATGACTATACTCTTAAACTTTCGAAACAAGTCAATACAATAATTGAAAAGAATAATAAATTAATTGTTCTTGAAGAAAATGGTATTGAAAAAGAAACTGTTAACGAATTTAAAAAGATTATTATTGCCATAAAACATAATGAGTATACCACTGACGGAAAAGAACGATTTATTATGTTGGCGTATTCGTTAATGAAACTGTTTGTTACGGCACCTTTTCCCATGAATAGGTTCTTTGTGGCCAGAGAAAAAGGAATTATTGATGTAAGCACTCCGAACGAAAAGATTGAGGAAATGGAGGTGTTATTAGCCGAATTTCCAAGCACCTTACGAGAAAAAGCCACTTCAATTGTTCGTATACTGGAAAAAATATTAGAGCAAGAGAAGGGTATTACGGGTAAGTATGAATGGTTACGGAAGTATTTATATTCACATGTTGGTGAAAAAACAGCAATTGTTGTTCCAAAGGCATATTATATAACTATGCTGAAGGGTTCAGGAATGTTTTCCGATTACTTCTTCAGAAAAAAAGATTTTACTACTCCAAATAGATTTGATAATTCACAAATGTATGAATGTGTTATTGTGCTTGGAGATTATGAGGGAAAAGCATTCAATACATTTACGTGTAATGCTGCATCAACGATCATTTCGGTTTTGTATGAAAGTGAAAAAACAGGATACTATTTTAAGAATAAGTTATCTCATAATAGGATTAAGCAATTGGAAAAGAAATCAACGCTTATTGTTACCATGCAGGAGCAAGGCGAAGCAATAACATCTGAGGAAAAAGAGGCTGAAGATTTTGAAAAGGAAATGGAGGATTATATTTTCAATGTTGATATAACTTCTGTTAATTCGGAATATAGAGATAATACGGGATGTGAAGGTATGGTAAACACTGCTATCGCTGTGGTGATCGTTTTTGATGACGATACAAAAGCGTATCTAAGTAAGCATTATAAGGCATATGTACTGGATGAGACAATAGGTGTTGTAAAGGAGGTAGAAGTACAAGAGATTTGTGAAGGAGATTCTATAGTTTTTACAAAAAATAATGATGATACGAAAGATATTGTTACTTCGATTTTAACAAAGCTTTTTCAAGACGGCTGGTTGGATGATAATTCGAAGAAAAATTACATAAAAGCTAATTTATGGAAAAATTCATTGGTTGACTTTATGCATGCACAAAGATTTACAGCCAGGAAAGTTGCAGAGTTATTATTGAAAGACGGTGCAACCGTTCATGAGCAAACAATTTTAAATTGGCTTGATGAGGACTCGCACACAGTGGGACCAAGAAATGTTGATTCAATACGACATATAGGAAATATTACCGGTGTTGACGAACTTAAAGATAATCCGGAAGAGATATTCGAAGCTTGTCGAGAGATAAGGTCAATCAGAAGAAAAATTCTGGATCAAGTAGGAACTGCAGTCGTTAATAAATTGAGCGGGAGGATTACCAAGGAGGGATCCGGTATGAATCTTATTTTTGAAAAGATAGATACTCTTGCGGAAATAAAGAGAGTAGAACGTATTGTACAAGTCGAGATGGTTGTTCCCTCGGGAATGGCTAACAGACCGATTTCTATTTAAGGGGGCTATATGACAGATAAACAGAAGATGATAAAAGCTAGAGATGAGTATATCGAATTAGTAAAAAAAGAACTTATGGGACCGGGATCGGAAATTTCTATTCCCGATGAGGAACATGAGCTTATTTCGGACGCTCCGAATACGAGATATTCTGTAGGTGTTCTTTTTACCCAGAATACAAAGATGAATGCTGACAATAATGATACATCACGTGTAGAGGAATTAGACAGTGATGTGCAGCCTGAGGAGGAACCGATAAAAATTGATAATGAAGAAGGTTTTGTGAAACATCATCATGCAGAGGAGAATGCTGATGAAGAAAACCTTGATGAGGAGATTGGATTGGCCACACAAAATATGCCATCTTCTATGGGAATTACTTTTTTTATAAAGGGGAATTGTAATAAGGTTAATTGCAAAATAAACTTTGCAACATATAGAAAGGCATTAGCCATTGATTGCCGTATTCCATATAACAACATACCGGATGACTATGAACTCCCGGCGGAGTTTGATTATTGCGTTTATTTAGACAGAGAAGAAAAAACATTAAGATTGACATCCGGAGGACTAAAGAGAAAATCAATAATTGCATTCAAAGAAAGAGATTTACTTGGAGGGGATGAGTACGGTGTAATTGCTATGATGTACAAACTTTCCGATCAACTGGGAAAGGGCTATGTCAGAGAACCGCACCATTGCGATGTTGAGTTGGATTTTAGTAATTCCGATTATATTGATCAAAATAAAAATTTGGATGAAACTGGAGCGAAAATTACAGCACTACGAAGAAATATGGGTAATGATATATGGTCATTGACGATTATGTTTGTTAATGATGATGTCGGAAAATCGAGCGCAAAACTTTGTCTTTTTCAGCCTGAAATAAGAATTAACAGCGCAAATAATGAGTTTACTTTTGTTGAGTATGGAGAAAACGTTGATATTTCTGACTTAAATGATGAAGAACAGTCACTTGCACTTCAATATCGAAATAAAAAAGTATACGGAACAGGTCTCGGGACTTCGATTTCGTGGAATATAGATGAAGTGGGAAGGGGAGAGATATATAGTAATTATTTTCCAGTGAGTGAAGTTCCGTCTATGGATTTTAATCTTCCGTCAGATTCGAAAGTAACTAAAGAAGTGTTGTCCATGAAGTACATGTCGGATTTGGTAAAAGATGAAAAGAAAGTTAAATGTGACAAACTTTTATTAATTGTAGAAGCTTATGACAAATGGATAGAGGACATTAAGCAAAAGGCAGAGTCTTTAAATGCAAAGTATCAACATATTGCTGAAAAGAATATTTCCGGTTGTGAAGCGGCTTCCCGAAGAATGCACGAAGGAATTGAAATATTGGAGACGGATGAACCATCGTGGAATGCATTTCAACTGGCAAACAGAGCTATGTTTATGCAACGAGCTCATTTAAAACTCCAAGAAAAAACCGCTGACGTAAGCAGATATCCTTATGATGAACAGTTGACAGACTTATTGGACAAAATAAATTATTATAACATTGAAGAAATTCTGGAAGATCAATATTCATGGAGACCTTTTCAGATAGCATTTCTATTAATGAGCATAAAATCCATAGTTGAAGATAACTCAAATGATAGAGAGTTGGTTGATCTGATATGGTTTCCCACGGGTGGCGGAAAAACGGAGGCTTATCTTGGACTGACTGCCTTTTCTATTTTTTACAGACGACTTGCTCATAAGGAAAACTCAGGTGGAACTACAGTTATTATGCGTTATACGTTAAGGCTTTTAGCTGCCCAGCAGTTTACACGTGCGTCTACCCTTATTTGTGCATGTGAATATATCCGTGTTGATGCAACGGACAGAAGGCCGGTCTACGGAAAATATGATTTAGGATCTGAACCAATAACGATCGGTTTGTGGATTGGCGGTGATCATACTCCCAATAAAAATGTTAAAGCCAAATTTGAATTAACACAGTTGTTTAAAGCAACGGTAGAAGAATTGGATTATCAAAAGGATCGACATAATAAGTTTCAAGTACTTAAATGCCCATGGTGCGGAACAAAGATGGTACAAGAAAGAAGTGGATATAAGAAGATAGGTGAATGGGGATACAGAATGAGAAATAATACTCATTTTGAATTGTTTTGTCCTCAGGAAGCGTGTTTCTTTAATGCACAAGGGAAGCTGCCGATACAAATTGTTGATGAAGAATTGTATGAAAATCCGCCAACATTGTTGTTTGGTACAGTAGATAAGTTTGCCATGTTACCTTGGAATCCCAGAATAGGGGAATTTTTTGGAATAGGTAGAAATAATAGAGCACCAGAACTTATTATTCAAGATGAGTTACATTTGATATCGGGTCCTTTGGGCACAATGGTGGGGCTGTACGAGGCAGCTATTGATGCCATTTGCAGTAGTAAAGGAAACAAAACCAAGATTATAGCATCAACAGCTACTATCAGACGAGCTGCAGAACAGTGTTCATCCTTGTATGACAGAAAAGTTTGTCAATTTCCACATCCGGGAATTGATGCGGAAGACTCTTTTTTTGCGAGAGAATCAGTAATTGATTATGAAAAGGGGATATACGGAAGGAAATATGTTGGATTAATGCCATCGGGTAAGACAAAGGCAATGATGGAAATCAGATCTATAGCGGCATTACTACAAAAAATTTATACAATGGAGTTGCCAGATGAAATTAAAGATAAATACTGGACACTTACTGTATATTTTAATAGTTTAAAGGATTTAGGAAAATGTTCAACACTTGTTGATGATGATGTTAAAGATTTTATTAAACGAATGGCGTATCGTTTGGGAACAAATAAAGATGCTCGAACTATTACAAATGCGGACGAATTGACAAGTCGAGTGTCTACTACTCGTTTAAATGAAACTTTAGATAAGCTTGAAAAACTCACATACAGTAAAGAAAATATTGAAAACAAAAGGAGACCGTCAAATATTTTGTTGGCTACAAATATGATTTCCGTTGGTATAGATGTGGCACGATTGAATGTAATGTTACTTGTTGGTCAACCTAAGCTGACAAGTGAATATATTCAAGCATCGAGCCGGGTCGGAAGATCATTTCCGGGAGTAGCTTTTACTATGTATGATGGTTCTAAGAGTAGGGATAGATCACATTATGAACAGTTTGTGGGATATCACGAGTCTTTCTACAAACATGTGGAGCCAACTGGGGTTACACCATTTTCAAAACCTGCAAGAGACAGGGCATTACATGCTATTGTAGTTGCTTTACTGAGGCAGTTGGTTCCCGAACTAACGCCGGAGAATGCTGCGGGAAAATTTACTCGTGAAAAATATAAAAAAGAAATTGATTCAATTGTTGAATATATTGTTACAAGAAATAATGATATTATCAGCAAAATAAATCCGGGAACTGATACTGAGGAAAGCGAAATTCGAGAGGAGATAGCTGCATTTTTGGAAAACTGGGAGAAGTTGGAAGAAGGGTATGAAGGTGATCATTTCTTCTACGGTGAAAAATATATGATTAATAATCCTGAAGAAGGTGTGGCAAGGTTAATGAAAGCATATAACACTAATAAGAATGATAATGCATTTGACACTATGACATCTATGAGAAATGTCGATATTTCCGTCGGAAGTAGCGTATTGATATGGAAGGGTTAAAAATATGGATTCTGAATATGAAAAAATTCAATTAAATAAAATCACACACTCGGTAAGAGCGTCACAGGCGATCCTTCAATATGGCGTTGGCGCAATGGTTGATTTCCCAGAGCAGACGTTAATGACGGCTGCCCCTGAAACTTGGGAAGGAAGTGTGGTTGAGATACATGACGAACGGTTGGAAAAAGTGCTCCATGTTGATTTCTTTGGGATGCCGGGGAGTAAAGACGATGGAAGATATAAGAGTGGTATTGCATATTCAAGATTTCCAGAGTGGTATTTTTGTCCGCGCTGTAGATCATTTAAACCCTTGAAAGAGTGGATACATGAATATAATAGTAGCCCGAAGTGTAAAAAATCCAGTGAAAATGATCCCTACATGGTTAAAAATTTAAAGTGTCCTTCGTGTTTTCAAGAGCTAGTGGTAGCGCGTATCATTGTTGCTTGCGGACACGGACACATTGACGATTTCCCTTGGGTAAAGTGGGTTCATGCCAAAAATCTTTTCGGAGCAAAAAAAATATGTGAAAATCCAAGACTTAGGTTTACAACAAGCGCTTCATCGACAGAGGGATTGGAAGGCTTAACAATTACTTGTGAGAATTGCAATGCAAGGGCAACACTTAAGGGGGCATTTGATAAAAATGCATTGGAGAATCTTGATAAGGCTACGGGTTATGAATATGGATTTGCCTGTACAGGACGGCACCCTTGGAAGAATACAAAAGAATCATGTGAAGAGTATCCGCATGTTTTGCAACGTGGTGGATCTTCGGTATATTTTCCCATGACTGTCAGTTCATTGGTGATTCCTCCTTATTCGAGTCAATTGACGGCTAAAATACAGAGAAGCGTTTTTTTCTCCGACTTAAAAAAGGCAATAACCGAATCGATAAAAACACTATCCTCTATTGGAATTGAAATTTCACAAGAGGTGAAAGAAAAAGTGATTTCACAAAAGATCAGCGAATATGCCTCAAAAATAGGACGAGATATAGGACAAACGGAAGATGCTGTAAGACCTATACTGATGAGAAGATGGAGCGGCACAACTGATGATAACTATACTACCGCGAGTGTTAAATACAGAGCAGAGGAGTATGAAGCTTTAAGCGGGGAAGTGGTGCAAGAGGATAAAAATGGAGAATTTGTTCGTGAAGCGGTAGATGTGGAGCAGTTTGATTTACCATATGTAAAGAATATTTCTTTGATTCATAAGGTAAGAGAAGTTCAAGCCTTGGTTGGTTTTTCGAGATTGGAACCACTGGATGACGATAATCCAAATGATTCCGGAAAAATAAAGAAAGTATCAATAAAAGAGGATAGTACGAACTGGTATCCGGGATATGATGTTCGCGGTGAAGGTATTTTTATCGAGTTGGACGAGGAAGCTATTGATGTATGGAGAACAAATAATACTGGGGTACAGCGTCGGGTTGATCAACTCAATGAAAACTATGCTAAATCGTATTATGGAGATATACGCCCCAGAACGATATCTGCTAAATTTCTTTTGTTACATACGCTTTCACACTTATTAATGAAACAATTGAGCTTTGAATGTGGTTATAATATAGCATCAATTAAAGAAAGAATTTATTGCAGTGAGGCTTCAGAAGGAAAGAACATGTCAGGTATATTGATTTATACAGCAAGTGGTGATTCAGAGGGAACCATGGGGGGACTTGTGCGGCAAGGGAGACCGGATACATTTCCGGTGATTTTTAAGAGGGCTGTAGAAGGTGCAATGACTTGCTCGAATGATCCGGTATGTAGCTTGAGTATGGGGCAAGGACGAGATTCTCTCAATTTATCTGCTTGCTATGCATGCACTCTCGTGCCTGAAACAAGCTGTGAAGAATTTAATGTGTTTTTAGACAGAGGGGTAATAGTTGGAACTTATGAAGAACCTGAAATAGGATTTTTCTCTGACTTTATCTATAAAAAAGAAAATGCGATTGTTCGTGAAAAGGGAGATGAGAAAAAGTCTGAGAGGAAGAACCAACTTCTTATAACGGAAGTAGGAACGGACTTGAAAAATGTAGGTTACATCGATGTATGGGAGAACATGCTTCAGTTTTCTTCGGATAAACATGAAAAAGAAGTAATTAAAGCAATGATTTCCAAAACGGAAGAGTATAAAAACGGCGAAAAACCATATCGAGGAGGTACTTTTCAAGTGCTTGGAGATTCAAACTATTATAATGTAGACTTGTATTGGCCCAAATCTAAAGTAATGATATTTTGCGCTGAGAGTGAAGAAGAATATACGATAGCAGCAAAAAGTGAGTGGAAATGTTTTTGTTTGGGTTCTCAAGAGACTACTGCTGATAGCATAGTACCTATGTTAAAGGAGAAATAATATGGCAATAATGATACCGGATGTACCGAGAGATTATAATCCCGCCAGTTTAGAAGGTGTTATGTTTGATGCACTAAAGAAACTTCCGCCGGATTATTATGTTGTGCATTCTTTTAAGAATGTGTATGTGGAAGAAAATATGCTTCATGAGGGCGAAGCTGATTTTGTTATTTTCAACCAGGCAAAAGGATTATTATGCATAGAGGCGAAAGCGGGTGCTGTAAGTTATGAGGGAGGATGTTGGAAATATGCCAATGGGCATATTATGAAACACGGAGGACCCTATAATCAGGCAGCAGGAAATAAATGGGATTTGCTAAATGTTGTTCAGAACAGTGCATTAAAGGATATCACTCAAAGATGTAAGTTTTTACATGCAGTTTGGTTCCCATCAATTTCTGAAGAGAAAATGCATGGCATTAAATTCCCTAAAGAAGCGGATCGCCATATTACACTTACTATGGAAGCCTTGGAAGATCCTGAGCCTTATATTAATGAAATATTTTCCATTGAGCTTGAGAACCATATTAAGACGGACTTAAGTAATCAAGATGTAAGACGTATTATCAGAGAGGTTATATGTCCGAATTTTAGCATTTTTTTGTCTAAAAGTTTTGATAATGATTTAAAGAAGATTGTTTTTCACAGATTGCTAAAGGAACAGGAAGGACTATTAAATTATTTGGTTGAGCAAAAATCTGCGGTTATTAATGGAGCAGCAGGAACCGGTAAGACAATGATTGCTGTTGAAAAGGCAACTAGGCATGCAACTAACGGCGAAAGAGTGTTGTTTCTTTGTTACAATGTTATGCTTAGAGATTATTTGAACAGCGGATATCATCATGAGATGATAGATTATATGACAATAGATAAATTTGCATGCAAAATTGGGAAGACAGAAAAACCAAATTATCAAATTGCAGAAGAGAGAGTTCTGGATATGTATATTTCAGGAACATTTCCGTATAGACATGTGATTGTAGATGAGGGACAGGATTTTGGACGAGATGAAATAGAGGAGGTTAATCTGCTTCAAACAATTCACGATGCAGTTGTTGATAATGATAAAGTAGAAGGTACTTTTTATGTGTTTTATGATCGACTGCAGCTTGTTCAGTCCTCCCATATTCCAAAGTATATAAGTGAGGCTGATTGCAAACTCACATTATATAAGAATTGCAGAAATACGGAGAATATTGCTATAACATCATTGAAACCAATATCTGAGAGAACACCCAAATTGTATGATGGGGCAATAAAAGGTGTACCGGCAAGAATTCATTTTAGAGGAACCCCAGAGGAAGCTGTGGAGCGAATTGGAACATTAATAGATGAATTAAAGGGTGAAGGAATCACGGATGTTGTCATTTTGACCTGTAAAAGTGAAATTAAGAGTATTCTTAAAGATGTCAGTGCTGACAATTTTTTTAGAAAAAAATTTTTTACAACATGTAGAAAATTTAAAGGATTGGAGGCTGATGCAATAATTCTTGTAGATGTTGATGAGGATACTTTTGGTAGTGGAGCGGTCCAGCGTTTTTATGTCGGTGCTTCACGTGCCAGGCTTAGTTTGGAAATAGTAACGATGATGACAGACCAAAACTGTGAAAAGGTTCTACATGGAGTGGTTGACTACAAAAAGAAGATTAAAAATGCTAAAAGAGAATTAGCACTGGCACTTAATGCAATGCCCATTGTAGAGTAGGAAAAGAGATCAATTATAATATTCAGAGGAAATATAATAGCAGAATGGAAGCAGCCATAAAGATGACGCTAAATTGTATCTTTGAGTCGGAAAAAATTTGATGGTATATTTACAGAGTAATATATCAAAGGAGAACAAAGCAGTATGAAAACCATCCGCGTAGTCGCAGCCGTAATCTGCGATTCCATAGAACACAAAACTAAAATATTTTCCACGGCAAGAGGCTACGGAGAATTTAAAGGCGGCTGGGAATTCCCCGGTGGGAAAATCGAAGCTGGAGAGACCCCGCAGCAGGCGGTTGTCAGAGAAATCAAAGAAGAATTGGATGCTGCGGTCAGGGTTGGAGACCTGATAGATACCATAGAGTACGATTACCCGGCATTCCATTTGTCCATGGATTGTTTCTGGTGCGAGGTTGTTTCGGGAGAGTTGAAGCTTTTTGAGGCGGAAGCAGCCAGGTGGCAGACGAAGGATGAACTGGATTCCGTACAGTGGCTTCCGGCGGATGTGACACTGATCGATAAGATTAGAGATTGCATGCTTGATTAGGGTAAATATATAAGGTGTAGCATCCTAAAAGTGATGCAGCAGAACTGATATAGGGGATTTATATGGCAAAAAATACTGTCAGTAAAATAAGTAATGCCTTTTCCACAGGCGGTGGTGGAGTGAATTTTGAGCAGCAGGTACAGGCAATGTTTCTTCTTTCGTTGCTGGTGGATGGTTTTTGCCCTGCGATGAATGAGCAGACAAAGAGCGTCTGGTTTCAGGCAAAAATGCGATATGATGTTGATGACTTGGCTGTGTTTACCTATAGGGGACAGGCAGAGGGAAAATTACTATGTCAAATAAAACATAGTATTACGATAAGTGAAACAAACCCAACATTTCAAGATGTTATTACAGCTGCTTGGAGCGATTTTCAAAAAGATAATTTTGACAGAGACAATGATAGAATAGCTTTGGTAACGGCTCAGATTGCTTACAAATCACAACAGGCTTTAAGATTTTTGCATGCTCAGGCGGAGGCTTCTGGTGATGAAAAACAATTTGCTGACAGAGTATATCATACCAATTCTTCGAATGATGACAACAAAAAAGCACTGGCAGCAATAGCGGCGTGCATCGAAAAATCGAATGACGGGAAGCCTACGGATTTAGAACTATGGAAATTCTGTAAATGTTTTATATTACTTTTATTTGATGTGGATTGTAAGGAAAGTATTAACAGAGCCTTATCTATATCCTTAATAAAATGCAATTCAACAGAAAAAGCAGATCTTGTATGGTCCCGACTGGTGGAATATGCTGGCTGCTGTAACCAGACAGCAGCAAATATAAGTCTGCAAAATATTGATAGAGAAATTCTAGATCTTTTTTCGAATCAAGAGAGTATACAACCGCTGCCGTTACCTTTTGAAAAAGTTGATTTGTTCATTCCTATGCTGGCACTTATTGGTTACTGGGATGAAAAGAATGAATTTGACCGGCAGATAGTAGAGAAAATATCGAATATGGGATATTCGGAATTTGAATCAAGAGCACGAAGTATGCTTTGTCAAAACTCTGAATATTTAAAATTAGAGAACGGAATTTGGAAAGTACTCCATAAAGAGGAATTACTTGAGCAATGTAAAAACATGATTTTTGACGATTGTGTGAATCGTTTGTTGCAAGCAGCACAAATTGTATTTTCCCAGAGGAGTCAAAGAGTAATAAACCAAAATCCGTATTATATCGAGACTGACGGTGAGTACGATAATTCGAAGATACTTCGGAAAAGCCTGGCAAAAAGTCTGTGCTGGATAAAAAAATCACTGTCTGAATTGTCAAGATGTAACCAAAATGACATAGAGGGTTCAATATACCAATTAGTACGAGCTATATTGGATGCTGGAGATTGGATAATGTGGGCAAGCCTTCAGGACTGCCTGCAGAATATAGCAGAACTTTTGCCGGACGAATTTTTGAAGAAGATTGAATGGAGCACGATTTACAAACCACAGGAGATGTTACGCTTGTTTCCTAAGAGTGGCGATAGTATTATGCGGCCTAATTATATTACTCATATACTTTGGGCAATAGAAGCATTAGCTTGGTCACCGGATTATTTGATTCCGGCTATTAGTGCGTTGGGGCTTTTGGCGGGGCTTCCATATGAGAAAACAAATTGGACGAATACACCAATTAATTCCATAGTGTCTATTTTACTTCCTTGGCATCCACAAACACTTGCCGATGCGGAAAAGAGAAAAAATGCTTTGAGATGTTTAAAAAATGACAATCCATCGGTATTTTGGAAGGTGTTAGTAAAACTGTTGCCGAACCAGACACGAACAACATCTGGAAACTCTAAGCCGGAGTATTTATTATTAAAAATTCCTGAAAAAATAGAGATAACGAAGGCAGAAGTATATGAACAGTATGCTTTTAACTTGGAATTAGCGGTTGAGACTTCGAAAGACGAAATAGAAAAATTGTCGATTCTTGCGAAGCAGATCAGATATATGAAAGAATCAACATTGCTTGAATATTTAGATTCTATTGAACGAAAACAGGAATTTGCAAATGAAAAGGAACTGTTTACCCTATGGCTGAATCTGCGTAAGCAAATAGTACAACCTAATTTAAAAGAAGGGACGGCTGTTTATCGACAGATTGACAGAATACAGTCTTTGATACAGTCAATAGAACCCAAGGACATCAGGGCGAAGTATCAGAAATTATATTTGGAAAACAAATACGTACCCGATGAGGATTTTAGAACATACTGGAAAACATTGGAACATAAAAAAGCCATAGCGGTTAAAAACATATTTGATCAATTTGGAGCTGAGGAAACCGAAAAATTTGGACATGAAGTAAAAAATATATATGATGTTGCACAAAAACTTGGCGGTTCTTTAAATCAGGGAGAAATATCAAGTGTAATTGATGGATATTGTGCAGGGCAATTATCGTTACAGTTTTATATTCCCTGTGTCAGCGCGTATGTTTACAATCAGGGATCAGAGAAATTGATGGAAACATCACTGGTGCAAAAGGATACAAAGGAGATTTTAGTAACACTTTCAAAAATTCCTTTTTCATTAGACCTTTATAACGTAGTAAAACAATTGCTGCCGAATGAAACAGCATATTGGGAAATCGCGACTGTGCCGTATGCTTATAATGAGGACGAGAGTGAAGAATTAAAATTAATCGTTGAAAATTTTACTAAATGTAAAAGGTATGTTGATGTAGTCAACATTGTCGGGAGGTCTGAGTTAGGAAAGTTATTTACTGCACAACGTGTACATGATATGTTGTGGCTGGCAGGAACCGAAAAATCAATTGGGGCAGAGACAGTGGATGATTATGCGGCACGTAAGTTGATTGGCTGGTTACAGAAACAAGTTGATGTTGCCTTGGAAATAAAATGCGACATCGAATTTATTTATTTACCTGTATTGGATGAGTATTCTGAGGTACAGCCACATGCTTTAAATACTAGATTAAGTAATGATCCAGACTATTTTTGCAGTTTAATTGAATTGTTTTACAAAAAACATTCTGAAGAGAAACACCAAATCAAATTGAATGAGGGCGTGAGTGAGCGTTTATGTGAAATTTTGTTTGAATATAAAGTTACGCCGGGAGTAGACTGGAATGGTAAATTTCACGAAAATGTATTTCGAAGCTGGATGGCTTTTGTAAAAACATGGAGTTTAGAGAATGATCGCTACGAAGTAACAATGGAGACAGTTGGCGCTGGTTTTGCATATGCAAAACTTGACGATGAAAAGCTTCCGCAAAAAGTGATTATGGAAGAATTAAATAAAGCGGAAAATGAAGAACTCCGTCGGGGATATGACCTCGGAGTAGTGAACCAGAGAGGTGTTCACTTTATAGATCCGGAGGGAAAACCTGAACTTGAATTGGCTGCTGATTATGAAATGAGAGCTGATTTGGCTGAGAAAAAAGGATATTCCAGATATGCGGAGTTGCTTAGAGGGATTGCAGAGCAATATCGAAGAGAGGCATTACATAATATTAGAAGAGCGAGAAGAGAGGTGGAGGAATAACATGCTATACAAATTAGCCCAAAACAAGAGGGACTATACAAAAGTAAAACGTGTTACCTTGGCGGACATTGGCTGGAAGGAACTTGACTTACAGCGTCTGATGTCTTCGCATATTCAGGATTTTATTTATTCCAACGATTTGCTCACGATTTTCAATGAGCGTCCGAGGCAGGAGGAGCCGGATATTCTTGCGATTGATAAGAATGGGGATTTGTATATTCTGGAGTTGAAGAGATGGAGTTCAGATAAGGAAAATCTCTTGCAAGTGCTTCGCTATGGGCAACTGTATGGAAGCAGTAATTACGACGAACTGAACGAATTATTTCAGAAATATAGCAAATCCAATGTAGACCTCCTAGAGATACATAAACAGTATTTTGATTTCCCGGAGGATAAGGCATTGCGTAAGAGTGATTTTAACATGCACCAGCATTTCCTTATTGTCACCAATGGCCTTGATCAGAATACGGTGGATGCTATCAGATACTGGAAGAATAACGGTCTGAGCATTGATGCCATTATTTACTGGGTGTTTGAGATTGACGGTGAACATTATATTGAATTCAACATGTACTCTCCCATAGAGGGTTACTTGGAGTATGAGGGAAATAATTACGTTTTGAACACCAATTATTCCAATAACAAGAATCACACGGATGATATGATAAATGAACAGAAAGCGGCGGCTTATTATCCGGGATGGAGGGAGAAAATCGGAAAGCTCCAGCGGGGAGATACCGTATTTTTGTACAAGAGTGGTTACGGTATCATTGCATATGGTACGGCGGACGGAAAACTGGAGAAAAAAGACTGCGATGGCTACAAGGATTATGAGTATTACATGCATCTGGATGATTTTACGGTTTTGAAAAAGCCGTTAAGTGCTTCAAAAATGAAGGAATTAACGAAACAGGGATTTCCGTTCCGGACGACGATGTTTTACATGAGTGAGGAATGTAAAGACATCATTATGAAAGAGATTAAGAAAAACTATTTATGACCAACGAAGAATTTCAATGCCGCCGATGCGGCGAAATATTTATTGTGCGTGCAGAGGACAACGCACGGTCTCATAACTACTGTCCTATCTGCAAAAAGAAATATTTTGAGCAGAGAATGCTGGAAGAAAAGCAGAGAGAAGATATTGCCTGGCAAAAAAAACATGAGCAGGATGCCTTGTTGTTTGAAGAGAATCTGAAAGAATGGAATCTGTTATCTCTGGAAGAGATGGGGGAATCTGTTAAGGAGGGTTCTCTTTATGTGATTGGCAACGGATTTGATATGCTGCATGGTGTCAGATCCAGCTATTACGATTTCAGCAGGACTTTGGGAAAGAGAAGTTCTGTCCGGTTTTATCTGGAAAAATATTTGAAAACCGATGACCTATGGGCGGATTTTGAAGGGGCATTGGGGAAAATCAACATAGAGGCTATGTGTCAGCCGTATATCATAGATAATTTTCTGGATATAAATGGGGCATACGATGAGGACGCCGGTGCGGCCGAGATCTATATGTCCGCAGAAATGGCGGTAGAGCCGATCATTTCCATGTCAACGGAATTAATGGACCGGTTCCGCAAATGGATCAGCAGTCTGCATACCAATACGAATGACAGGCCGCTGCGCAATGTGATCAAAGGCGGGAAAGTATTAAATTTTAATTATACGGAATTCGTGGAAGATTTGTATGGCGTGGATGCCGGGAATATTTGTTATATCCATGGCTGTCGGAAGAGGACCGGCAGGGGACGGCAAAGGTTGATTCTGGGGCATATCCCGGGTGCCAATGACGCGGCTTATGAATTTGAGGATGATTATTCCGGGATTGATGATCTGGATGAGCATGCCCAGTTATTATACGATGTGCAGCAGATTGCTTTGCGGATGGTCGTGGAGGCTGATGATGCGCTGACGAAAAAATGTGAGGAGATCATTCAGAGCAATCATGCGTTTTTCGATGGATTAGCGGATATCCGCCAGGTAGTCACCATAGGGCATTCATTGTATCCGGTGGACTGGGATTATTTTGCAGAGATCATCAAGTGTAATAAAGACAGGAAGCGGATTCAGTGGTTCTTTGGCTGTTATGGAACCGGAGATCTGGAGCGGGTACAGACTTTTATCAATGCCTTCGGGATAAATAAAGATCAAGTCGCGATTTTCCGGACGGATACGATTCCTGTAACATTATTGACGGATAATAAGAGGGAAAATCCGAAAGCAAATGTTGAGCACCGGAAGGTGCTGGCTTCCTCTGAGGATGGAAAGTGGGAGGTTGTCGGCGAGGGCAGAAAGGTCAATATCATTGATAAAACAGCAAACCGTTGCAGTTGTGCAAGAATATTTTCGACATACATGAGCGGAGCCGTTTTTGACCGCAGCGGCACGGTGTTGCTTTTGGTGGCAAGAGGGCTGGAGGCAGGGGTATTTTTATTCCGGTTTGCCAACGGAGAATGGCAATATACAGGGGAACTGGAGCCCATCCCGCATCAGGGAGTAATTACCAAACGCCTGCAAAAAATATTGTTGAGGGACAATCGGCTGATTTTCGTATATAATAGCAGAATACGAAAATATGATGTCAAAACGGGAAAATTGGTATACAATAAGTCCGTAAGACATGCCTTCGAGTCGGAAGGCGAAGATTTGACGCAAAAGTTTAAAGGGATATACAGAACAGGTTTTTATTAAGATTTTCCGGAAGGAAGAGTGTGAATTTCAGGAGGGCCGAGCAGGATAGATGAGCTGTTTTCCGATTTGAAAAAGGACGGATACAGTATCAGACAGACATTGGCGTTTGAGAAAAATAACTAAGTCGGGCGGAGGTTTATAAGGTGAGTATATTTGAGTATGACAAGGAAAAAGAAGAAAAGAAGCTCCACACTGCTGGCATTGATCTCAAAAATGAGTGCCGGAGGAGATGCAGACAAGATTGTAACGTTGGATGATCCGGAAGTAATGAAGGCAATGCAGAAGAAGTATGGAATAAGATAGCAGGAGACTCATATGAACATCCAGATTTTCGGCACAAAAAAGTGCAACGATACAAAGAAAGCCGAGCGCTTTTTCAAGGAGCGAGGCATAAAATATCAGTTCATCGACATGAAAGAAAAAGGTATGAGCAAGGGAGAGTTTACTTCCGTTGCGCTGGCGAATCCGTCAGTGATCCGCACCCCGATTGTCAGAAATGGAAAACAGTCTACGATCGGTTACCGGCCGGAGGTATGGAAGGGTTGGAACTGAGAATATAGAACAAAAGAGACAGGAGGATATAAAAATGGAACGTGTAGTAAAATTTTTGAAAGAGGCAGAAACTTATTACCTGGCAACCGTAGAGGGTGACCAGCCGAGAGTCAGACCTTTTGGAACGGCACATATTTTTGAAGGAAAGCTTTACATACAGACCGGCAAGGCAAAAGAGGTTTCGAAGCAGCTCCATGCGAATCCGAAGGCAGAGATCTGCGCTTTTAAAAATGGCGAGTGGCTGCGGGTAGCCGGAGAACTTGTGGAAGATGACCGCAGGGAGGCAAGACAGTCCATGCTGGATGCATATCCTTCTTTACAGAAGATGTATTCCGCGGATGACGGCAACACAGAGGTGTTCTATTTCAAAAATGCGACCGCTACGTTTTCCTCCTTCACACATGCACCGGAAGTCGTGAAGTTCTAAAGAAGTATTGAAATAATAGCCAAATTCACACAGTCTGAATTTGGCTATTATGCTACGTTGACAATGACAGCACAGTTTGCTATCCTCTATGCATAAGCAGTTTTTCTATTTTAAAAATTTCTATCATCAGTGTGAGTTGATGTCTGTGACTTCAGAGAAAGTCCTGCTTAGTTACCCAATGACGACAATAGATACCTATAGATGGAAGGAAAAGGACAATGAAATTTGAACTTCTTGCAGATAGCATTAGGCAGATAAATGAAAAAGCAAGTTCAGCAGCAAAAAGTGCTGTAAACCAACTTATGACATTGCGAAATTGGGCGATTGGTTACTATATAGTTGAATATGAACAGGATGGCAGCGATAGAGCTGAATACGGTTCTCATCTTTTGAAAAATCTGGAGAAAAAGATTGATCATAAGGGGCTGAATGAAACATTATTTAAGGTTTGCAGGCAGTTTTATAAGGTATATCCACAAATTGGTTCGACAGTGTCGAGCAAATTTAAATTACCCGATTTTGGAAAAAGTTCGACGGTGTCGAACGAATTTGTGACAAATCCGGATGTATTAGTTAATAACTTGTCGTTTTCACATATTCGAGAAATTATGGTGCTGAATGATGCGTTTGAAAGATTTTTTTATGAAACAGAATGCATGAAGTGTAATTGGAATGTAAGAGAACTTCGCAGGCAGATAAAAACAAATCTTTATGTAAGAGCAGAAATAAGCAAAAATCCGGAAATTTTATTGAAAAAGTCTGTTGGAAATGCAAACGGCACAATGTTATCAATTAAAGATCCATTTACATTTGAATTTCTAGGACTCGATGCAAAGGATGTCGTGTCAGAATCTGATTTAGAACAAGCTCTTATGGAGCATTTAAAGGAATTTATTCTTGAACTTGGAGAGGGATTCTGCTTTGAGGCCAGACAAAAGCGAATTGTAATAGATGATAAATACTATTTTATAGACCTTGTTTTTTATAATCGACTTTTACACTGTAATGTTATCATTGAACTTAAAAATGATGAGTTCAAACATGAAGATTTAGGACAGCTTAATGCTTATGTGGGGTATTATAAGAAAAATGAAATGACGGAAGGAGATAATCCCCCAGTTGGAATACTATTATGTACAGATAAAGGTTCCCAGATGGTAGAGTATGCATTATCTGGCATGGATAATCAATTATTTGTTTCAACTTATATGTTGCATTTGCCGGACAAGAAGAGACTGGAAGAATTTATGTTAAAAGAGATAGAAGAAATGGGAATGTAAAGCTTATATGGAAGGAGTGTAAAACAAATGATAAAGAAAATCACACGCGACCCAATGTTTTTGGCACAGAAATCCGAGAATGCAACGGAGGCGGACAAACAGATAGTGACAGATCTGCTGGATACTCTGAGAGCGAATCTGGATCATTGTGTCGGAATGGCGGCAAATATGATAGGGGTCCGGAAAAATATTATTGTAGTGGCAGCAGGCCCTTTCCAGTTTGCCATGATCAATCCGGTGATCACGAAAAAGCTGCGTCCGTACCAGACAGAGGAAGGATGCCTGTCACTGGAAGGCGTGAGAGCCTGCACGAGATACGAAGAGATTGAAGTGGATTACCTGGATAGCAATTTCCGGAAACAGCATGGCAAATACACCGGCTGGACAGCCCAGATCATCCAACATGAAGTAGATCATTGCAACGGAATCGTTATATAAAAAGGGATAATATTTTATCTATTTCTTGCTGTTTTAATAAAAATGGCTAAAATATTAGCATGATTAATTTATATCAAAAAACGTGGGCAGAAATATTTTTGTATACTTTACCTGAAACAGACACCCGTTTCATACGATATGATAATTACAGAAAGGTGAGGGCAAAGATGAAACTATAGCTGGATGATCTTCGCCCGGTGCCCTACGGGTACGAAGGGGCAAAATCGGTAAATGAAGCAAAATTTAACCACAGGTTTATAGGCAAAAGACATTTCTTGTGTTATAGTAGAATCCTACGGAAAACAGGTATGCAACTGGATGCTGCATGGCATCGGAAGGAGGCGCAGGATGGAAAGACCGCATTTTGACATTGTGGCCAGCGGCGCGCGGATGAAGGCGATCCGTCAGCAGAGGAAGATCTCTGTGAAGCAGGTCATGGAGTACATGGGTTTTGAATCCACCCAGGCCGTGTATAAATGGGAAGCTGGAAAATGCTTTCCACAGGCCGACAATTTGTTAGCTTTGGCAATTTTGTATCGTGTAAGCCCGATGGAGCTTTTAGTGGAAGAGGACCGTGTGTCCTCTTCTTGTCATATCTGGGGAAATGCCGCATAGCGCGGAACGAAAACGCAAGGTGGAATGGAAATATTGGGAAAAACAGAAGGAGAATCGAATCATGGCAAGGGATGAGAATGTAAAAATTTTTCAGGATACAGAAAAACAGGTAAAGGAAAATCCTAAACTGCAAGAGGCAGTAAAGCGCTCCGTAGCGGAACAGGTGCTGATCCCGGAGACGATGGAGGTCACGGATCTGATGCCGGAGCCTGCACAGAACCGTGACAGATATGGGCAGGATGCGGATATTATAGTGTCGAAGAAGCGAAGCTATGAGGCGGCAGTGGGATATCCGGGAGAAAAGGTGTGTGTTCACAACTTTGCATCTGCGACAAATCCCGGAGGTGGCGTGACCAGGGGAAGCTCTGCACAGGAGGAATGTCTGTGCCGTTGTTCGACCTTGTATTTTTGCTTGAATACAAAGGAAATGTGGGATGGATTTTATTCTCCGCACAGATATGCACAGGATCCGATCCACAATGATGACTGCATCTATACGCCGGGAGTGATCGTATTCAAGTCCGACACCGCCACACCGGCACTGCTTCCGGAAAAAGACTGGTATGCCGTTAATGTAATCACCTGCGCGGCGCCGAATCTGCGCCTGCTTCCGGCCAACCGGATGAATCCCGGAGACGGTGACAAAACCGTGAAGATGACGAGAGCACAGCAGCAGGCATTGCATGAGAAGCGCCTGACCAGAATTCTGGATGTGGCCGTGGCGGGAGGCAATGAGGTAGTCATTCTGGGAGCGTTCGGCTGCGGTGCTTTTGAAAATGATCCGGAGGCTGTGGCAGCTGCGTTTTCCAATGTGATCGCCCGTTACAGGAAATGCTTTAAGACCATAGAGCTGGCCATCTACTGTGCTCCCGGAGACGAGCGGAATTACGACGTTTTCAAAAAAGCATTTGTCATATAACCTGTAAAATCTGACTGAGTAACTTTCACTTAGGGGTATTAAAGTAACTTCAGCCTTAGAAATAGGGCAATCGGAATTTGCGGTAGTAATTTAGCGTTGACAAAATGATTGTTAACCTTTTTAAAATAGGGTTGACAATTAAAAAACACCATGCTATTCTGACAGAGGTTTCTACAAAAGACAAATGACAGAAAGGCAAGGTTTTTATTATGACAACACAGACAACAACACGTAGCAGGACTTATGACATGGTGTACATTGCAGTATTTGCGGTTCTGATCGCGATCTGCTCCTGGATCTCCATTCCCATGACCGTTCCCTTTACTTTACAGACCTTTGCAGTATTTCTGGCAGTAGGGGTACTGGGCGGTAAGAGAGGGAGTCTTGCGGTATTGATCTATATTTTGCTGGGTGCGGTAGGAATTCCCGTATTTGCCGGATTCGCGGGTGGGATCGGTCGGTTGCTTGGCAACACCGGTGGTTACATCATCGGATTCTTATTCTCTGCACTGTTAATGTGGCTGATTGAGAAGCTGTTCGGACGTAAGACCTGGGTACTGGGGGTATCCATGGTACTGGGACTGATCGTATGCTATGCGATTGGAACCGTATGGTTTATGGTCGTTTATGCGCAGAATTCCGGAGCTGTGGGTCTGGCTACCGTTCTGGGCTGGTGTGTGATTCCTTTCATTGTTCCGGATCTGGTGAAGATTGCGCTGGCACTGACCCTGAGCAAGAGACTGGCCAAGACGCTGAAATTGAGCGGACAGGATTAAACGGATAGAATCCACAGGAAAGAATACAAGTAAAGAATACAAAGAGAAAAAGCGCACCTTCCCCCAAGGTGCGCTTTTTGGCGGTGTGCCGACAGGCACATTCTTACCTCACAAAGAGATAAGCAGTATATCCAATATACAGAAGCACGCACACAGCCCCCTCACTGCGCGTCATGCGTCTGCCGGTACGGGCAAATACGAAAAGTAAAACGGCACTGATCAGGAGCAGAATCGTATCTATGATGGATTCGCCCAACACAGTTAACGGACAGATGGCGGCGGACATTCCGAGGATAAACAGGATGTTGAACAGGTTGGAGCCGATGGCATTGCCGAGGGCCAGTCCGCTGTCTCCCTTTCTGGTGGCGACGATGGAGGTCACCAGTTCCGGCAGGGAGGTTCCTATGGCAATAATGGTCAGACCGATGAAGTTCTGGCTGACACCGAAATTTGTGGCAATGATGCAGGCTTTGTCTACGACCAGATCTCCGCCGAAGATAACGGCAGCCAGTCCGCCTGCGATATAGAGAAGACTGCGGGGAAGAGAGAGCACCTTACCGGGTTCCCCCTCTTCTCTGTTCTTCCGGGCATTGTAGATCATGAAGCCCAGATATACGACCATTCCCAGAAGCAGGATTACACCCTCAATACGACTTAAGGAGCCATCCAGGAACATCAGACACAACACAACGGTTACCAGAATATTCAGCGGCATATCCCGCTTCAGAATTTCCTCATGGGGCACAAAGCTGTGCAGGAAAGCACAGATACCCACCACCACCAGGCCGTTGAAGATATTGGAGCCGACGACATTACTGATGGCGATGTCATTGCTGCCGACCAGAGCAGCATTAATGCTGACAGAAGCTTCCGGGGCACTGGTGCCCATGGCCACGATGGTCAGGCCGATGATGACACTGGGAACCTTCAGAATCCCCGCCAGAGAAGAACTCCCCTCCACGAAGAAGTCCGCCCCCTTGATCAGAAGTACAAACCCCACAAGTAACAATAAGTATTCCATAATGAGTCCTCTCTTTCCTGTAATGGAAATTTTATAAATAAGTATAAAAAACGAGACCTTTATCGCATCAAAAATGATCGATAAAAGTCTCGTTGCTTACAATAATAACCGGCCTTTCAGCGTGATGACGATTATCATTCCAACCGGAGTGAATCATTACTTTCCGGTTGGGAACTACTCCCTCTTAACTGTTATCCCATTCTACAAAAAAATCGCAAACTTTGTCAAGAATTTTGCGATAATCTTGTCACGGTCTTAACGGGAACTCCCCGATCAAGGGATCGTAATCGTTTCAAGAAGAGGAAACGCTATCGTCATAAATGCCTAAAATTGTCTGAAAAAACTGTGCATCTTTAAAAGTTGAAAATGCAATTGTACTATATTATAATATAAATAAATATGATTTTGCGAATGGGGTTCCGAATAGTTACGACATTTTTTCGAAAGGTGGGGATAAAGCGTGAAACAGATCTACGGAATGGATAAGGGAGGAAATCTGAAAGAGGCCATCAAAGGAATCAGTGCTCCCAAATTATTATTACTGATGTCCAATGCGAAGCAGTTCGAACAGCATGTGGAAGAATTGGAGAAATTGTTCCCCGGAGTTCCCAGTATCGGTTGTGTGGGAGGAAGCTACAGCGGACAGACGGTACAGGCGGATGACGGTGTGGCAGTGGTTGCCCTGGAAGGCAATCTGACGGTAGCGGCGAATGTGTTGGAACAGGCCTCTGTCATGCCGGTAAAATATATCGGAAGATTGGAAGCCGATCTGGACAAGGTAAAGGCAGCGGAGAACAACACGGTGTGTATTGATTTCTGCACCGGCAATGATGCCTGTGTGCTGACCACGATATACAGTGTATTGGGCAGACGTAAGATCTCTCTGGTGGGAGGAACCGGTGATGCCGGCAAAGTATCCGCCAACGGCAGGGTCTACGAGGATGCGGATGTCTATGCACTGATCCGCAACAACGACGGTAAGATCAAAGTCTACAAGGAAAATATTTACCAGCCGATGCCGGGGTATCGTTTTATCGCATCCAAGACGGATCGAAGCAAATATTTATTGGGAGAGCTCAATGGACAGCCTGCCAGAAAGGTATATCAGGACATTTTGCATATCGGTGAAAAAGATATTAACACTCAGACATTCAAGAATCCCCTCGGCAAAATGAACGGAAAGGATATCTGCATTATCTCCATTAAGGATGTAGTGGGGGATAAGCTGGCATGTTATCGTCAGGTGAACGATTCGGATGTTCTGACCCTGCTGCAGGCTCACGACATTCCGCAGGTCGTAGAAGATACGATACAGCAGATCCGTCGGGATTTCAAGCATGTGTCCGGTGTCTTTTCCGTTAACTGTATGTTCCGTTATCTGCTCTTTTCACAGGAACACTATTTTGATACCTATCTGCGATCCATGGCGACCCTGGGAGACCATGCCGGTCTGATCGGTTTCGGAGAGCATTATAACCAACAATTCGTGAACCAGACCATGACCTGTGTAGTGTTTGAATAACAGCAAAAGATCATCAGGATACGGAAGGAAGAGAAGAGCATATGTTCAGAAAAAAGGAAAAAGAAGTAACGGCTGTGCAACAGTCGAAAACCATAGATACACACCCCGTCAGCCATGTGGCGGACAGCATTCTGGAATATCAGAAGCAGCTGGCACAGCGGGAGGTGGAATCTCTGGATGAGATGGCAGAAGTGCAGAAGGCATTTGAACTGGCACAGCAGGAGAACGGGAATCTGAGAGAACAGATGGAAGAACTGTCCGTGGTATTTGCCAACGTGGGACAGATCGCCACCCGTTTTGACGGCGTCAAAAATCAGATCGGGGAATCCGTGGAAGAGGCACAGATCAAGGTAAATCAGTTGAAAAACAGTTCTGCCCAGATGCAGAGCAGTTTCGGTGAGATCCAGAGTGCTTTTGCCGGAGTCCAGAATTCGGTACAGCAGATTAAGGACTGCATGAAACAGATCATTTCCATTGCCAACCAGACCAATATGCTGGCATTGAACGCTTCCATCGAAGCTGCCCGGGCCGGGGAACAGGGCAAGGGATTTGCAGTGGTTGCCAATGAGGTGAAAAATCTGGCGGGAGAGATCAAGGATCTGGTGGGAGCCGTGGAAACCAGCATTTCGGACGTGGAGAAAGGAACCACGCAGCTCAATGCCAACATTGAAGATTCCAGGATGGCTTTCGGTCAGAATGTGGAGGATGTGAATGCAGCCTACGGTGTATTTGATCAGATCATCGAGGCAGCAGACGGCGCAAAAGCTGTACAGCAGGAGATCGAGCAGGTTGCGGAGTCCTCGGAACAGAAGCTGGAACAGGTAAGAAGCAGCTTCACCTCCCAGGAGGGACAGTTTGGGCAGGTATTGGCACATATAGAGCGGGCCAATGATCTGGGAACCACCAAGAGTTCCATGTTCGAGGATATGACCAATCTGATGTCACAGTTAAAGCCTATGGCGGAAGAAATACAGGCGAATACGGCTGTAAACGTAAAATAGAGAGATGAGTTGCAAAAGCGTGCTGTCGAAAAGGGCAGTACGCTTTTTAGCATTGGAAAAAAGCGGCAAAAATGATATAGTAAATAGATGAAAATAAAAAGGCATGGGAGAAGTTTTCGCATGAAACCAAGATCCGCACAAAGTATGCAATTATATAAAATGCTCATGGCCCGGGGGTATCCGGAGTCCTTCTGTGATCTGGTGACGAAGAACCTGAACACAGACTTTACAGCCAATCGCATGATTGGTTATCTGTATCACTATTCGGATCTGCCGCCGGAGGAGATTGCGGATGAGATGCTGGCGATCTTAAGCGACAGGAACCGGATCATGCAGAAGAAAGAAATGGAGAGCAACAATGCCCGTTGGAATCATATTCTAATGCAGGGATTTGAGGAGGATGGAGATGACGAAATGGAAGATCCGACAGATCTTTGACGGAGACTATGGATGCGAGGATAGACTCCCCGGGGAAGGTCCGAAAGTATCGGTAACGCTGACAGATGAATCCGGGGTTGAAAAATATGTCTCGGTAGAGGATAATTGGCTCAGGGAACGGGGATTGACCGAAGGCTCCCCGTGGCCGGAAGAGAGGTAAGAGAATGGAACACATTACAAGAGAAGAAGCATTTACTTTGTTAAAAAAATACAATCAGGATCCGTTTCATATCCAGCATGCCCTGACCGTGGAGGCAGTCATGAAATGGTATGCGAAGGAACTGGGCTACGGAGAGGATGCGGAATACTGGGGCATCGTAGGACTGCTGCATGATATTGATTTTGAATTATATCCCGAGGAGCATTGCCTGAAAGCTCCCGAAATGCTGCGGGAAGCAGGCGTGGGAGAAGATATTATTCACGGCGTGGTATCCCATGGCTATGGCATTACGGTGGGCTGCGGTGTGACCCTGGATGTGGCACCGGAACATGAGATGGAGAAGGTACTGTTCGCAGCAGACGAACTGACCGGTCTGATCTGGGCAGCAGCACTGATGCGTCCCTCTAAGAGCGCAAAGGATATGGAATTGAAATCGCTGAAGAAGAAATACAAGAGCAAGGGCTTTGCCGCCGGATGCTCCCGTGAAGTCATCGAACGCGGTGCAGAACAGCTGGGCTGGGATCTGGAGAAGCTGCTGACCATGACATTGCAGGCCATGGCGGATACCGAGGATGAGATCAAAGCCGGAATGGAACAGGCATAACAAAGCGGTGCCACAGGGGGATCATTTAGGCATCCGCAGGCACTTTTGCAGGAGGGAACGCATACAATGGAAAAGGGACCGCATATCGCAGAAACGGTCATTTGTCCAAACCGGTGAATGCCGGCAGGCTTCAGGAAATGCTTTTTACCGTTTTAGGTTGCTATTGTGAAGCTTTCCGCTTATAATGAAGATTTGTAACAGCGTAATTCTGAATTGAGGTTTTCAATGAATATAGAAGTAGACGGATATAATATATGCGTAAAAATAACAGGCACCGGTGAAAAAAACGTGGTGATCCTGCAAGGCTGGGGCACCGATCTGGGAGTGTATGACTCTGTAGCGGGTGCCATCGACGGCAGTAAATACCGTGTGATCCAGTTTGATTTTCCCGGCTTCGGTGGCAGTGATGAACCGAGGGAAGCCTGGGATGTGGACGGATTTGCGGACTTTTTCTGCAAATTCATGGAAGTCATGCAGGTAAAACAGGCAACGTTGATCGGCCATTCCTATGGCGGCCGTGTGATCATCAAGCTGGCAGCCAGAGAGAGCCTGCCCTTTGAGATCACGAACATCATTCTGATCGACAGTGCCGGCATCCTGCCAAAGAGATCTGCGGCGCAGAAATGGAAGATCCGCAAGTATAAGATGTTAAAAAAAGTCCTGAACATGAAGCTGGTCTATGCCATGTTCCCGGAAGTGATCGACGACTGGAGAAGCAGACAGGGTTCTGCGGATTACCGCAATGCGACACCCATGATGCGTCAGTGCATGGTGAAGGCGGTAAATGAGGATCTGACGGAGCTGCTTCCGAAGATCCGGCAGGAGGTACTGCTTATCTGGGGCGATAAGGACACCGCAACTCCCATCGGAGATGCACATATCATGGAAGAGAAGATTCCGAACTGTGGACTGGCAGTGCTCCCGGGAACCGGACATTTCTCTTTCCTGGAGAAACCGGCACAGTTCCGTGGAATTATGGAGGCTTATCTGAAATGATTATACGTGCACTTGTGGCAATTGCGCTGGCCGTTCCCGCGTACTTTTATACGATGCGTTACAATATGCATATGTTTCAGCTGAACGGCTATAAGAATAAAGAACATCTCTTGTGGCTTAAGAAAAATGCAAGACTCCAGTGGATCCTGTATTTCGGGCTGGTGCTGGGGGCAGTGACCTGTGCATTCCCGTATCTGGCTCTGGAGATCTTTGAGTATCCGGTACTGCTTCTGATTTTCGTGGTATACCGTGCCATGAAGCGGATGAACACGAAGAAAAAACTGGTATATACCGCCCGCGTGAAACGTATGATCACCACAGAGCTGATCCTTACGGCGGCAGTATTGGCACTTACCTGGATCTTCGGAGGAACGAAACGGATCCCGGGTCTGTGTCTGATGCTGGTATCGGTGCATTTCTTCCTGAATATCGTGGCGAATGTGATCAACCATCCCATCGAGGCAGGTATCAATCAGCATTATATCAACGATGCCAAGAGAAAGCTTAAGAGCGTACCCGGACTCACCATCATCGGTGTCACCGGAAGCTATGGCAAGACCAGTGTAAAGTTCTATTTGCAGACCTTGTTACAGGAAAAATACAATGTGCTGGTGACTCCGGAGAGTTTCAACACTCCTATGGGCGTTGTGCGGACCATCCGCGGCTCCTTAAAGCCCACCACGGAGATCTTCGTCTGTGAGATGGGTGCCCGTCATGTGGGCGACATCAAGGAGATCTGCGATATGGTGCATCCCGACCACGGTGTGATCACCTCCATAGGACCGCAGCATTTAGAGACCTTTTTCAACATGGAAAATATACAGAAGACGAAGTTCGAGCTGGCGGACGCGCTGCCGGAAGGCGGTATGCTGTTCTTAAACGGAGACAACGATTATGTGAAGCAGCAGGCGGCTTCTCCTTCTTATGATAAGAGTCCGGAAAAGATTTTCTATTATTCCGAGACGGAAGGGGCAGGATACTGTGCCAAAGATGTGAAGGTATCCCAGCTGGGCACGGAATTCACCGTAGTGACGCCGGAAGGTGAGAGCGAGCAATTCCAGATGCGTCTCATCGGTGCCCACAATGTCATCAATGTGGTGGGAGCCATTGCAGTAGCCCACAGAATGGGCATGACTTTGAAGGAACTGCGGATCCCGGTACGCCGGATCGAACCGGTGCCTCATAGAATGCAGATGCGGGAACACGGTCTGGTGACCATTATTGATGATGCATACAATTCCAACCCCGTAGGTTCCAAAGCGGCGGTAGAGACGCTGGCTATGTTTGACGGCTTAAGGATCCTGATCACACCCGGCATGGTGGAACTGGGAGACAAGGAAGCGGAATACAACCGCAAATTCGGTGGCTACGCGGCAGACTGCTGCGATTACATTCTGCTGGTGGGCAGACGACACACCGCTCCCATCAGAGAAGGCGTGCTGGAGAAGGGCTTCCCGGAGGAAAAATGCCAGGTATTTGACAAGCTGGAAGAAGCCGTGTCCTATGCCTATGCCATCAAGGGGCAGGGGCATAAATATATTTTGTTAGAGAATGATTTACCTGATAATTATTAGACTATTCAGAGTCGGATAGATCCATTACAATGTTCGTCGAATGCTTGCATTCGTAAGAACATGTAATTGGATTTATACGACGAGTAAACGAATTGAGCAAAAGGAAAGCCTCGAAGAGGCGATTTTGTGAAATTCGTTCTGAATAGTCGTAGTCATGCAAATCAGGAAATTCTAGGAGGAAAAATAGATGAAGACAAGAGTAGCAATGTTGTTTGGCGGCAAGAGCGTGGAGCACGAAGTATCCGTGATCTCCGGCATTCAGGCTGTCATGAACATGGACACGGATAAATACGAAGTGATCCCGGTCTATATGACCAAGCGCAATGAAATGTATATCGGCGAGGAGATCGGCAAGATCGAATCCTACAAAAATATCGAAGAACTGCTGAAAAAGTCCCAGAGAGTCATCATGACCAACGAAGACGGCAAGGTATTTCTGACTCCGTTCCCGGTGAAGATGTTCGGCGGTAAGAAAGCAGTAGAGATCGACGTGGCATTTCCGGTAGTCCACGGTACCAACGTGGAGGACGGTGCTTTCCAGGGATATCTTAAGACCATGGGCATTCCCTTCGTGGGCTGCGATGTGACCGCATCCGCCATCGGTATGGACAAATATATTATGAAAGCCGTATTAAAAGAATGTGATGTACCGGTACTGGATGCACAGCTGTACACGCTGGCAGATTATGCGGAGATGGAGACTTTGTTAGATAAAGTGGAAAAAGGACTGGGCTACCCCGTGATCGTAAAGCCCGTCAACTTAGGCTCCAGTGTAGGCATCAGCGTGGCAAAGAACCGTGTGGAACTGACCCATTCCGTAGACGATGCTTTCAAGTATGCTACCAAGGTACTGGTGGAGCATGCCATCACGAACCTGCGGGAGATCAACTGCTCCGTGCTGGGTGACGAGAACGAAGCCATTGCTTCCGAATGCGAAGAACCCCTGCATACCAAGGACATTTTAAGCTATGAGGACAAATACGTCAGCAATGCCAAGGGCAGCGGCTCCAAGGGCATGGCCAGCGTATCCCGCAAGATTCCCGCAGAACTTACTCCCGAGAAGAGAGAAGAGGTGCGGGAGCTGGCAGTCAGATCCTTCAAGGCTCTGGGCTGTAACGGGGTATCACGTATCGACTTTATGATCGATGAGGACAATGGCAAGCTGTATTTTAACGAGATCAACACCATCCCCGGATCTCTGGCCTTCTATCTGTGGGAGCCGATAGGTGTTCCCTATAAGGAACTTCTGGACCGGATGATCGGGCTGGCGTTAAAGAGAGCCCGGACCGAAGAGAGACTGACCTTTACCTTTGACACCAATATCCTGAATTCCGCAAGCTTTGGAGGTACCAAGGGCAGTAAATTATAATCGTCAGATGGTTGGAAGGGGCTTTGGTTATTGCCCAAAGCGGATTTTATGATTATTTAATATATTTTTTAGCACTCACCTCTTGCGAGTGCTAAAAAACAGTGATAGTATAATTCATGTAAAAGGAACAGGCGACTGCAATAGCAGACAATTGTTTGAAAAGAGATGCTAAGGAGTCAGCCGCGCAGGTAACTGTGTGGCTGATTTTTCTATGAAAAGTCTTGGTTGTGTGGCTCACCGGTTGGGCAGAATGGAGGGAATATGACGAAGACAACGAAAAGAGATTATTATGAGGTACTGGGTGTCAGCAAAACAGCGGATGCCGCAGCAATAAAGAAGGCCTATCGTAAGCTGGCAAAAAAATACCATCCGGATACTAATGCCGGAGACCCGGTGGCGGAGGAAAAACTGAAGGAAGTCAACGAAGCCTACGATGTGCTGGGGGATGAAAAAAAGAAAAAACTGTATGATACTTATGGATTTGCCGCTTTCCAGGAGGGATTTAACGAAGAGGCCGCCAGACAGTATCAGGAGCAGACAAGGAACGGAGGCTTCCATTACAGTGGAGGTACCGACGGTTTCGGAGGCTTTGGCAACGGTACGTTCCACTACAGCACCGGAGGAAGCGGCTTCGGCACGGGCTCCTTTGACGGCTTCGGAGGAGACGAGGATATTTTTGACAATCTGTTCGGACAGTATTTCAAAGGACAGAAGGGCGCCGGACGGGGCGGTCGGGCAAACTACCGCAGTAAAGGTCAGGATGTGGAATCCGGCATCACCATCAGCTTTGATGAGGCCATGCATGGCTGCGACAAGACCTTTACCTTAAGAGATCCCGCCACAGGCAAATCCGAATCCGTACAGGTACACATTCCGGCCGGCATTGACACCGGCAAGAGTATCCGTCTGAAAGGCAAGGGCGGTGAAGGAATGTCCGGCGGCGAGAGCGGCGATCTGTATCTGAAGGTGACGGTACAGGAGAAGCCCGGCTGGGAGCGCAGGGGACAGGATCTGTATACCACGGTCAATATCCCTTATACCACCGCAGCACTGGGCGGAGAGATCCGTGTGCCCACACTGTACGGAGATGTCATGTGCAAAGTAAAGGAAGGTACTCAGTCCGGCAGCAAGATCCGTCTGAAAGGCAAGGGTGTGGTCTCCATGAAGGATAAAAACGTCCACGGCGACCAGTACGTCGTAATCCAGATTCAGGTGCCTAAGAATCTGACCCCTGCAGCAAAAGAAAAATTACAGGAATACAAGAAGGTCAGTGGATTTTGATCCACTGGCCTTTTATTTTTTTGATAAATGATAAAATTTTTCATTAAACGAAAAAAGCTGGAAATAGGAAAAACAGGTGCTTATAATATTCATTCATAAATAGAATAAACCAAAGAATTCTCACAGGAGGAAATGAATTATGTTGAAATGTTTAAAAAAGATTGATAAAGCAAAAACGGGTATTTTCGCAGCAGGCGTTCTCTTCGGAACCGCCGGCATCAAGATCCTTTCCAGTAAGGATGCGAAGAAGCTGTACACCAACTGCACCGCAGCTGTTCTGCGCGCAAAAGAGTGCGTAATGAAGACTGCTACCACCATTCAGGAGAATGCAGAGGACATCTATGCAGAAGCACAGCAGATCAACGAGGAGAGAGCAGCACAGGCAGCTCAGGAGTTCGACGGCGAGGCAGAGGTAGTAGAGACCGCAGCAGACGCTGAATAATTACAACACAGAATAGACGACACCTGCATGCTAAGGCATCGCAGGTGTTTTCATGAAAGCAGGCATAAAATATGAAATTTGTGATCAAACATGAGATAAAGGGGAGACTCAGAATTCACATTTTACAAAGCCGCATGAGCTTTGCACAGGCAGACACTCTGCAATACTATCTGGACGGTCAGGATAATATCGTCAGTGCCAAAATCCAGGAGCGCACCCAGGATGTTACGGTAGTGTATACTGGCTCCAGAGAGGACATTTTGAAGACACTGGAGAGATTCACCTACCAGACTACGGAAGTACCGGAGAGTTATCTGACCAATTCCGGCAGAGAGATGAATCGGGAGTACAGGGATCAGCTGATCAACAGAGTGGTGATGCACTACGGCATCCGGCTGTTTTTGCCCATGGATATCCGTTCCGTGATCACCACCGTGAAATCCTTTAAATATCTCTGGAATGGAATGAAGACACTGGCAAAGGGCAGGATCGAAGTGCCGGTACTGGATGCCACCGCCATCGGCGTATCCGTACTGCGGGGAGATTACAGCACCGCAAGTTCCGTCATGTTCCTGCTGGGAATCGGTGAGATTCTGGAGGAGTGGACGCATAAGAAGTCCGTCGGTGATCTGGCCAGAAGCATGTCCCTAAACATTGACAAGGTATGGGTTATGAGTGGCGGTCAGGAGATTCTGGTACCCTCCACTGATATTAAATCCGGGGATCTGGTAAGAATCCACATGGGCAATGTGATCCCCTTCGATGGCACGGTGACCGATGGAGAAGGTATGGTGAACCAGGCTTCTCTCACCGGAGAATCCGTTCCCGTGAGAAAGGTCATGGGTGGAACCGTCTATGCCGGAACTGTGGTAGAAGAAGGCGAACTGACCATCTGCGTCAAGGAGACCGGCGGTTCCAGCAAATACGAAAAGATTATGACCATGATCGAGGAATCCGAGAAGCTGAAATCTTCTCTGGAGGGCAAGGCAGAGCATCTGGCAGACAAGCTGGTACCTTATACCTTCCTTGGTACCGGTCTGGTCTGGCTGTTTACGAGGAACGTGACCAAGGCTTTATCCGTGCTGATGGTGGATTTTTCCTGCGCACTGAAGCTGTCCATGCCGCTGGCGGTACTGTCTGCGATCCGCGAGGCGAGTACCTACGAGATCACAGTGAAGGGCGGTAAATACTTAGAGGCTATGGCGGATGCCACCACCATCGTATTTGATAAGACCGGAACTCTGACCAAGGCACAGCCTACGGTGGCGGATGTGGTATCTTTCAACGGACAGCCCGAGGACGAACTGCTTCGGATTGCAGCCTGTCTGGAGGAACATTTCCCTCATTCCATGGCCAAGGCAGTGGTACATGAGGCAGCCCGCAAGGGGCTGGTACATGAAGAATTGCACACGAAAGTAGAATATATCGTAGCACACGGTATTTCTTCTACCCTGGAAGGCAAGAAAATCATCATTGGAAGCTACCACTTCGTATTCGAGGATGAGCAGGCGCAGATCCCGGCGGACAAGCAGGAATTGTTTGATCGTCTGCCCGAGGAATACTCCCGCCTGTATATGGCTATCGACGGTAAGCTGGCAGCGGTGATCTGCATCGAGGATCCCCTGAGAGAAGAGGCTCCCGAGGTCATCCGGCAGTTAAAGGGTCTGGGCATCAGCAAAGTCGTTATGATGACGGGCGACAGCGACCGTATTGCAAAGTCCATCGCAGACATCGTCGGTGTGGATGAGTATTATTCCGAGGTACTGCCGGAGGACAAGGCAAAGTTCGTGGAACAGGAGAAGCAGGCCGGACACAAGGTCATCATGATCGGCGACGGTATTAATGACTCACCCGCACTGTCATCGGCAGACGTAGGTATTGCTATCAGCGACGGCGCACAGATCGCCAGAGAGATCGCGGACGTGACCATTGGTGCGGACAATCTGCATGAGGTGGCTACCCTGAAGGAACTGAGCAATGCCCTGATGGCGCGGATCCATAAAAATTACCGCATGATCGTAGGCATCAATACAGGACTGATCGTTCTGGGTGTGGCAGGTATGATCCCGCCCACCACTTCCGCTCTGCTGCACAATACCTCCACTCTGTGGATCAGCACCAAGAGCATGAAGAATCTTCTGGACAAAGAAGAGATATAAAGTGAAAGTGTATGGGCCATTGTAAGGGGGAAGCGATATCCCCTTGCAGTGGCCTGCGTTTTGTTTTATAGTAAGTTTGGACTAACCACAAAGTGTAATACAATTCGGTGAGAATGTACGGTACTTTTGTAGGAATTATATGTTGCATATTTGTATATGCTTGTATATAATGATATAATAATTCCTAGTTGAGTGCTAGAGATAGGAGGAAGTATATGTCAGAACAATTATTACAGGTGCGAAACTTATCCGTCAGCGTAGAGGATAAGCCCATCCTTCATGGAATAGATTTAGAGGTTCGTCCCGGAGAGACCCACGTCCTCATGGGACCCAACGGTGCCGGCAAGTCCACACTGGGCTACACCATCATGGGAAGTCCCCGTTATGAGGTGACCGGTGGTGAGATCCTTTTTAAAGGAAAAGAGTTATTGGAGGAGACCGCAGACCAGAGAGCAAAGGACGGTATCTTTTTATCCTTCCAGAATCCGTTAGAGGTTCCCGGTGTCTCCCTGCGGAACTTTATCCGCAATGCGGTGGAACAGAGAAGCGGTTCCCGCATCAAGCTGTGGACCTTCAAAAAGGAACTGGAGAAGGCCATGGAAGTCTTACAGATGGATCCTTCCTACGGCGATCGTGATCTGAACGTCGGCTTTTCCGGCGGTGAGAAGAAAAAGGCGGAGATTCTACAGCTTCTGATGTTAAAGCCCTCTCTGGCCATTCTGGACGAGACTGATTCCGGGCTGGACGTGGATGCAGTGCGTACCGTATCCAAGGGAGTGGAAGAGTACCAGAAGGATAAAAAGGGTGCACTGCTGATCATCACCCACAGCACAAGAATCTTAGAGTCCCTGCATGTGGACAAGACCCATGTTCTGGTGAACGGTAAGATCGTGGCATCCGGCGACGCTTCTTTGGTAGATGAGATCAACGAGCACGGTTTTGAACGTTTTCTGGAAGCGTAAAGGAGGTCGGCGATCCGAATGAGTGAAAGAGAAAAGACTTATGTGGAGGACGTCAACAGAAGCATTTACGACATTCGTAATGAAGAAAAAGACGTCTACCGCATTCAGAAAGGACTGACGCCCGCCATTGTGGAAGAGATCTCCGCGAAGAAGAACGATCCCGCATGGATGGCGAATTTCCGTCTGCAATCTTTGCAGATCTATAATGAGATGGAGGTTCCGGACTGGGGTCCGTCCATCGAGGGGCTGAACATGGAAGATATTGTGACCTATGTCAAGCCCAATACCCATATGAGTGCCAAATGGTCCGAGGTGCCGGAGGATATCAAGGATACCTTCGAGAAGCTGGGAATCCCTCAGGCAGAGCGGAAGTCTCTGGCCGGTGTGGGTGCCCAGTACGATTCCGAACTGGTATATCATAATGTCAGAGAAGAAGTAGCAGCTCAGGGCGTGGTCTACACCGATATGGAAAGTGCCCTGAACGGAGAATATGCGGATATGGTGCGGAAGCACTTCATGAAGCTGGTTACCCCCAGAGACCATAAATTCGCAGCACTGCACGGTGCCGTGTGGTCCGGCGGTTCCTTCGTGTATGTACCGCCCGGCGTGTCTGTGACGATCCCCTTACAGTCCTATTTCCGACTGAATGCACCGGGGGCCGGACAGTTCGAACATACCCTGATCATCGTGGATGAAGGCGCTTACCTGCACTTTATCGAGGGATGTTCCGCACCGAAGTACAATGTGGCGAACCTCCATGCCGGCTGCGTGGAACTGTTCGTTGGAAAAAACGCAAAGCTGCGTTACTCCACTATCGAGAACTGGTCCAAGAACATGTACAATCTGAATACCAAGCGGGCGTTGGTGGAAGAGGGAGGTACCATCGAATGGGTATCCGGTTCCTTTGGATCCCACGTATCTTACCTGTATCCCATGAGCGTGCTGAACGGTAAGGGCGCCAGAGCGGAATTCACCGGTATCACCTTTGCGGGAGCCGGACAGAATCTGGATACCGGCACCAAAGTGGTCCACAATGCACCGGAGACTACTTCCTATATTAATACCAAGTCCATCTCCAAGGATGGCGGTATCAGTACCTTCCGAAGTTCCGTGGTCGTGAAGAACAGTGCGGCGGAGAGCAAATCCGCCGTATCCTGCCAGTCCCTGATGTTGGATGACAAGTCCCGTTCCGACACCATTCCGGCCATGGACATCCGTACTCAGGATGCCGATATCGGACACGAGGCGAAGATCGGCCGGATCAGCGATGAAGCGGTGTTCTATCTGATGTCCCGCGGTATCTCCGAGGAGGACGCCAGAGCCATGATCGTCAGCGGATTCGCAGACAATGTATCAAAGGAGCTGCCGTTGGAATACGCGGTGGAGATGAACAACCTGATCCGTCTGGAAATGAAAGGCAGCATCGGCTAAAGATTGCAGGCTATGAGAAAGATATAGGTAATAGTATGGAAAAAGAATATAATATGACCATCAACCGGCTGCCCTCCAAGACATGGAACTGGCTTCGCATGAATGAGACGCAGTTGGACAAAATAACGATTCCTACGGCAGGAGAGGCAAAAGTCACCCTGCCGGGAAAAATAACAACAGCAGAAAACGAAGGTTCCCAACCATGGAATGCGGACTTTGCAGGCGTCGCTTCCGGTATGGGAGAGGATATGGACGGTCTGCTCGCCGCAGCGGGAGTGAAGGCGCAGCATTATGAGGTGCCTGCGGATGCCGCAGAAGAGCGTCCGTTACTTCTGGATTATGAGTATGCACAGAACAGCTTACAGGCCGGTGCTGTAGCGGTGAGAGCCCGGAAAAACAGTGAGATCACTGTGATTCAGGACTTTGCTTCCGACAGGGAAGCAGCCGGTCAGGCTGCGGTATCTACCATACTGTATCTGGAAGAGGGAGCGAAGATCCGCCTGATCCAGATCCAGAGACTGGGCAGTGAGTTTACTTTTATGAATGATATCGGAGCTCTGTGCGAAGAGAAGGCTTCTGTGGAAGTGATCCAGCTGATCCTTGGCGGAAAGAACACATACCTTGGATGCAAGACCACTTTGCAGGGCAGAGAGAGCAGCATGAATGCCGACACCGCCTATATCGTGGACGGTGACGGAAGACTGGATATGAATTACGTGGCTCTGCATGAGGGCAAAAAGACCCAGAGCAATATGCAGGCAGGCGGCGTTCTGCGGGATCATGCCTTCAAGCTGTACCGCGGTACCATTGATTTCAAATGGGGTGCCAAGGGCGCAGTAGGCAACGAAAAAGAAGATGTGCTTTTATTATCCAACGATGTGGTGAACCAGACCATCCCCCTGATCCTCTGCGCGGAGGAAGATGTGGAGGGCAATCACGGTGCCACCATCGGCAAACTGGATGATGAGCTGCTGTTCTATCTGGAGAGCCGCGGCCTGAACAGAGAGCAGATCTATGAGATGATGGCAATGGCCAAGGTGGATGCGGTCTGCCGCAAGATCCCCGACGCGGCTGCACAGGCGAAAGTACAGGAGTTCCTGGGCAGAGCCGGCGAAGAAGAGGAAGCGGAAGAGTAAGATAACAGGAGGAAGTATGACGACTTCAATCAGCGAGATCCGTAAGGATTTTCCTCTGCTTAGGAATAACGATGTGATTTATCTCGACACGGCGGCGACTTCCCAGAAGCCGTCCTGTGTTCTGGAAGCAGAGAGAACATTTTATGAAAAATACAATGCCAATCCCCTGCGCGGATTATACGAGCTGGGAGAGGCGGCGACGGAAAAATACGAAGAGGCCAGAGAGACGGTAAGAGAGTTTCTGAATGCGAAGGAAGCGGCAGAGATCATATTCGTCCGCAATGCCACGGAAGCATTGAATCTGGTGGCTTACAGTCTGGGATCCCTGGTGCTGAAGCCCGGGGATGAGATCCTCGTGAGCATCATGGAGCACCACAGCAATCTTCTGCCCTGGCAGCAGGCGGCAGCCAGAACCGGAGCTGTGGTAAGATATTTAGAGTGCACCGAGGACGGCAAATATACCGAGGAAGCATTCCGCGCAGCGTTGAGTGACCGTACGAAGATCGTGGCCATGACCCAGGTATCCAATGTACTGGGCTGTAAAAATGACATCAAGCGTTTTGCGCGGATCGCTCATGAGGCCGGTGCTTATTTTGTGGCGGATGGAGCCCAGAGCGTTCCCCATATGGCAGTGGATGTACAGGATCTGGATGTGGATTTTCTGGCATTTTCCGGGCACAAGATGTATGCTCCCATGGGAATCGGTGCGTTATATGCCAAGAGAGAGCTGCTGGAGAAGATGCCTCCGTTTTTATGCGGTGGCGAAATGATCGATTCCGTCAGCCGTACCGGAGCCGTGTGGGCGGAAGTACCCCACAAGTTCGAGGCCGGTACCGTAAACGGCGCCGGAGCCTATGCATTGGCAGAAGCCATCCGCTATGTGCAGAAGATCGGCTTTGATTTCATCGAAGAGAGAGAAGCGAAGCTGACAGCCCTGCTGATGGATGGCATGAAGGAGATCCCTGCGGTACACATTCTGGGATCCCAGAAAGCGGAGGATCATCACGGCATCGTGACTTTCAAGGTGGAGGGTGTGCATCCCCATGATGTGGCATCTATTCTGGACGCGGATCATATCGCGGTCCGGGCGGGACATCACTGTGCCCAGCCGTTATTGCAGCATCTGAAAGTATTGTCCACCACCAGAGTAAGCCTTGGCGTTTACAATACAGAAGAAGAGATTCAGGCATTTTTAACAAGTCTTGCAAAGATAAGGAGACAGATGGGCTATGGAGAATAAGACATTTTATAATGAGATCCTGACGGAGCACAATCTGCATCCGTATCACAAACATAAGCTGGAGGATGCAAATCTGGTACTGGAAGGTGTCAATCCCAGCTGCGGCGACGATATTTTTCTGGAACTGAAAGTAGAGGACGGTGTAGTCGTGGATGGATCTTTTGAAGGAGACGGCTGTGCCATTTCCCAGGCTTCCGCAGACATGATGCTGGAACTGGTCATCGGCAGAAGCAAAGAGGAAGCACTGCATCTGGCAGATCTGTTCTTAAAGATGATCAAGGGAAGCATTACCGAGGAAGAGAGGGATGAACTGGAAGAAGCCTCTGTATTGCAGGATATCGCCCACATGCCCGCCCGGGTAAAATGCGCGGTACTGGGCTGGCACACTATGCAGGAGTTACTAAAAACAGAAGAAAATTAGCTGATTATAAGATAAAGATACATCTTGCACAGCTTTTTGGGATACGCTACAATAAATGCAGGTGTACAAAAATGGGGGCTGCGCATGGAGACTATCATTGAATTGCTGGAAAATCTTATGAACAATATCGTGCAGGTGGCGATACTGTTTTTTGAATTTGTCGGAGTGATCGTTATTATTCTCTCCGGTCTGAAGGGCTTTTACAATTATGTGCGACGGGTGCCGGAGATGAAGATCACTTTGGCGCAGGGACTTGCTGTGGGGCTGGAATTCAAGCTGTGCAGTGAAATCCTCAAGACCGTTATTGTCAGGGACTGGAAGGAGATCGTTACCGTAGCCGGGATTATCGGCCTCAGAGCGGCCCTGACCTTCCTGATCCACTGGGAGATCAAAGAAGAGAAGACTCATTCTTAAAAAATCCGGAGACAACGAAATGTCTCCGGATTTTTAAATCAAGTAATCTATGGATGTCCCCTGGAATCAGACATGTGTCAGGAACCGGGGCAATTCTTCCATGGGAATCGGCTTTGAGAACTTATAGCCCTGTAAATAATCCGCATGACTGGCAATACACAGTGCCTCCTGTTCCTCGGTTTCGACACCTTCATACAGTACCTTGTAGCCCAATCGCTCGAAAGCAGCGGAAAAATAGCTGACCAGAAAGCGGGAGTTGGCATCCTGATCGGCCATCAGTAAGAGGCTTCGGTCAAATTTGACCACATCCAGTTTCAGGCTTAAGATCCGGTCGAAGTTGGAGTAACCGGTTCCGAAGTCATCCAGATAGGTACATACTCCCAGCTTCTTGAATTCATTGACGCATTCCTGTACCAATTCATATTCCGTATCGTTCTGTGTCTCCGTAAACTCTACGGCAATGGTGTGGAAATCGATTCCGGTGGCCTGCACGATGGATTTAAACTCTTCCATGAAATCTTTTTCGCCCAGTTCTTCCACAGAGAGGTTTACGGATACCCGGGAGATCTGATAGCCCTCTTCCCGTATCTTTCGGATCTGACGGCAGGTTTTGTTCAGGATGATCATACTGAGGCGGTGAATGTAGCCGTATTTTTCCGCCAGAGGAATAAAGCGATCCGGAAACACCAGCCCGGTCTGGGGCAGCCGCAGACGCATCAGGGATTCCGCGGTATCGTAAGTACCCGTGTGCACATTGCGTACCGGCTGGCAATAGACCAGAACACGTTCATCGTCTAGGGAGCCATGGTCTGCGATGTCTTTCAGCTGGGTTCTGATATAGTACATTTCTTTGTAGGACTGATAGTCCTCCTCTCCGAAGACACGATAGGAATTCTGTGTCACTTTTTCGGAAAAGTAATTGAATACATCGTAGAACTGTTCCAGATTCTCGCAAAAATCCAGATGATCGAAGAGCACCAGTTTATAGGGAAGTTTATATTCTTCATAATACTGTTGAAACACTTTTTTGATCAGGGAGACCGCACGTTCTGTGGCATCCGGTATATTGTGGCTGTCTACTGCCAGAACGAAGAAGCTGGTGGAGGGATTGAACAGCATACCCTTGCGGAAATAATCCGTCCAGAAGTCGTAAAACAGTTTTCCCATTTCCTCGGTCACCACATATTCGAAATCCATATCAAAGCGCAGACACAGGTAGTAGGTATCCTGAGAGGTATGCTTCTGCTGCCGCAGGTATTCGTCCAGAGAAGCGGAACCCAGAGCACCGGTCTTCGGGTCGTAGGCATTGGCATGAAGCATGTAGAGGACCACCAGAAGCGGCAGAAAATAGGTGGTGGCCAGGAAAGAAGTCGTATTCATGGAGGTCTCCAACACTACGATGCCGGCGCATACCGCTTCTGTAAATAAAAGCATATGAAACAGTTCGGTGGGAAGTCTGCGTTTATAACGGATCAACAGGAACAGGATAAAAGCCAGGTACAAAAGATAGCCTGTCATAAAGGGAGTCAGAAGCATTTTTTCATACCAGGTTCCGTAATGATCCTGCTGAAAGCCCCATCCTGTCAGGGGAGCCAGAATATCCGCCGTTCCGAAGACGAGCAGAATGCCGAGGGACAGTGCACGGAGCTTTCTTGCTGTCTTTTCCGGGAAGACGATCAGTATTTTCAGGTAAGAAATGTAGAGGCAGAACAGGGACAGAAGACTGATATGGTAGACTGTCCGAAGGATCCAGAGAAGGGAATTCTGCCGGGAAAAAAGGTCGGTATAATAAAAGGCGATATTGGAAACCGCGGCAATGAAGAGCAGGCCAAAACAGAATTTGAAGATTCTGAAAGTCTGACTTTTTTTGACGAAAGTCTGTCGGATCAGCAACAGTGCCAGAAGACACTGGATCACCAACAGAAAATCCCCTACGGGAGAGTAACTGTGTATGACGATGTGATTCGTGGACATCCATAAATGCAGACCCATAAAAGTTCTCCTCTTTGGTAATGTAGAAAATAAATATAACAAAATGATTGTACAATATACCATAAGAGGAGAATTTTGTCAGCGGGGAAATAATAGGAAATTAGTACTATTTTTAAGGCGAATGAGTCGACCTGCATTTTTTTAGTGCTCAAAGAAAGCGACGGCAACGGCACCGGGGCCCACATGGGTTCCGATAGTAGCTCCCAGAGTGCTGACGGGGAGTTCTCTGGCATAAGTTTTCCAGAGATGCTCGCTGTCGCAAATGTATTTCTGCAAAAGCTCATCGCTCAGACCGGTATAGCCCAGGCAGAAGGGCTTGGAGAAATCCACACCGTCTGCCTTTTCGATCTCACGGATCAGAAAGTTACTTCCGTTCCTGGAACCACGGGCTTTACCCAACAGGATGATCTCGCCGTCGGAAACAGCTACCACGGGTTTGATGGCTAATGCACCGCCGATAAAAGCTACGGTGGGGGAAATGCGTCCGCCCTTTTTCAAATATTCCAGAGTGTCTAAGAGCCCCATGGTATGGATCTTATGTTTCTGATTTTCCAGGGTGTTCACGATTTCTTCCGCGGTCATGCCCTGATCCTTTAACTGCATACCGTATTCCACCAGAATGCGTTCTCCGATGGTGGCATTCAGGCTGTCTACAACGAAGACTTTGCCTTTATAATCTTCTGCGGCAATCCGGGCACTCTGACAGGTACCGGACAGCTTGCTGGAAATCGTGATTACAATGACGGTTTCTCCGGCAGAAACGGCTTCTTCATATGCCTCCTCGAAGACAGCGGGGGATACCAGACTGGTGGTGGGTAGGGTATCGCATTCAATCAGTTTTTCGTAAAATTCCCTGTGACTGATGGTAACACCGTCGGCATATTCCTCGTCGCCGAAGCGGATGTGCAGAGGCAGGATCGTGACGTCCTCCCTGGGATTGCTCATATCGGAAGCGGAGTCTGTAATAAAATGTATTTTTTCCATAATAATATACCGGTCCTTTATTTTATGATTTTAAAATGCGCAGTTATTTCTGTTGCATGGCATTCCGTCGGGGATGCCGATAGGTTTGCAGTGCAGATGCCGCCGAAGTCTGTTATTTCTCTGTGAGATGTTCCGACGGAAACCCGGCAAGATATTGTTCCAGGTTATGGGAGATCCGTTCCAGGGAGTCATAGAGATTGATCCGCTGTTCCTCTGTCATGCCGTCTCCGCCGTGAGCCAGTGCGGAATAGATCCGGGAGCTGATCTTGCGGACAACGGCACTGCCCTCCTCTGTCAGATAATACAGGGTGCGGTAGGAACGCTTGTGCTCAGGCAATTCGCAGGAGACCAGTCCCCTGACACTTAATTGACTTAAGGTACGGGAGATGGCGGCTTTGTCCTCCTTGCATAGTTCGGTCAGCTTCGTGGCGGTCAGCCCCTCCGGGTGCTTTCCCAGGTAATACAGACACATGGTGTAACCGGCCTTCAGATCCAACTGCCCCATTTCCAGTTCTTTCAGCTTTTGTAAATAACGGTGCAATTCCGTAATAGATACGACAAATCTTTCAAAGCGATTCTCCATGAATATTCCTCCTGTGAAATGTTGACACAACAACTTTATGAAGTGTATCATATAGATGTTGATGTGTCAACATAATACAGAGCAAAAAAAGTACCTTATCAATGAAGATAAGGTACTGATATAAACGAACTATGCAATTTCCAGTCGCTGCTTTATTTTTCGAACATCATTTTCCAGTACATTAAGTCGGACACGAACCAGTTCATCATCATCTTTGACTTTTAATGCCTGATCAAATTTTCTGGACAGATCCAAATGGGCCTCTGCGATAGTACAGATATTACGGCAGACTTCATTCTCAAGAGTCAGCTCTATATTGGTGATTCTCTGATTCATGTCAGTCATGCAATATTCTACATTGCAAATCCTCTGATTCGTGTCAGTCATGCAATGCTCTACATTGGTAACCCGCTGATTCATGTCAGTCATGCAATGTTCTACATTGGTAACCCGCTGATTCGTGTCAGTCATGCAATGTTCAATATTGGTAACCCGCTGATCCATATGGGCATAACAGATTTCAAGATTGGAAACCCTTTGATCCAGACGGGCAATGGCTTCTTTGAGTTCAGCTGTTGTGGATTCCAGAGAGGTGACGCGCTGTTCCAGAGAGTCAAAGCGCTGCTCTAATATGTCAACACGGTTCTCTAACGAATCGAGACGCTGCTCCACCTTGTCGAGACGCTGCTCCACCTTGTCGAGACGTTGCTCTACCTTGTCGAGGCGCTGCTCTACCTTATCCAGTCGTTGTTCTACTTTGTCAAGCCGCTGATCAATGCTGTCAAGCCTGCGATCAATATGTTCTAATTTAATTACAATGGTTTCTAATAATTGGCGGTTAGTCATGAATGCTCCTCCTGTACAGGTATACTAGCATAGTTCCTGTGGCATGGCAATTGTGCAATACGGAGAAAAAGGTGGTTGTGCATTATCACGAAAAAAACTTTGATAAATAGTTGACAATCTTGAAAAATCGCGATATATCTAATGAAAAGGGGACGGCAGAATAGACAATATCTATCGGAAAGGAAGGACTTCTATGGTAAAAAAATTAATTCTGGTAACTTCACCTCCTGCATGTGGGAAGACGTATATTTCAAAGGCCCTGGCAAAGAGATTACAGCATGTCGTATATTTGGATAAAGATACTTTGATTACTTTATCAAAACAGATTTTTGCAGTAGCAGGACAGCCCTATGACAGAAGCAGTGATTTTTTTGAAAAAAATATCCGTGATTACGAATATGAATGTGTAGTAAATCTTGCCATGGAGGCATTGGATTATGATGATATTGTATTAATTAATGCGCCCTTTACCCAGGAGATTCGCGATATGGATTACATCCGCAGGCTGAAGGCAAAGCTGGCGGAGAAAAATGCAACACTGGTAGTAGTGTGGGTAGAAACTTCGCCGGAGATCGTGCATGAGCGTATGATCTCCAGAAACTCCGATCGTGACACCTGGAAGCTGGCACATTGGGATGAATATATTGCATCCTGTGATTTCTCCATTCCGGAGAATCTGGATGATCCCAAGGTAAAAGATGACCTCATTCTGTTTAGGAATAATAACGAGGAAGAATTTGAAACTTCCATGCAGAATTGCCTGCATATTCTGGAAGAGACTATGAAAAAACTTCCTTCGCAGACGCAATAAAGTATTCCGTTGGCTTTGTCAGAACCGGGCTTTTTCTATGTGCGGGAAAGAGCTCGCGGAGGGCAGCAGCTTTGCGACGGGTGGCGTAACAGGTTGTTATCTTTTATTGTGCATGGGAAGGCTTTGTGTTATTCTTGTGATAAATCAGTAGTGAATTATAATAATGAGAATACAAAGAGGAACACAGCATGCTAAGACCAAGCATCGGTATCGACTGGGACGACGTTACCGCCCCGTTTAACAGTATCGCCATCCGCATGGCCAATGAAAAATATCATCCAAGGGACCCTTACCGCATGGAAGAGATCACTTCCTGGGCGAATGAGGGAAGAACTTCGGTGATCAAAGAATTTTATAACGATCCGGAACTGTACCGGAGGCAGATTCCCACGGAGGAAACGAAGCGGGGGATCCGTCGGCTGATGCAGATCGCGGATGTTTTTTTTATTACAGCGGTGTCCCCGCATTTTATGGGAGTGCGGGCGGAGCAGATCATGACCCAGTTCCCGGAGCTTCCACCGGAAAATATTATTCTGGGAAGCGCCAAGGACCGTGTCCATTTCGATATCGTACTGGACGATGCCATTCACAATATTCTGGAGAGCAAGGCGGAGTATCCGGTGTTGATGCGGAAGCCCTGGAATGCCAAAATGACGGGGCTGCTGTCCGTAAACACCATGGCGGAATTTGTATCTCTGGTGAAACAGATCATGAAAGCCTCCACCTCGAAGACAGAGAAGATCACCGCCCCGGCAGTGCTGGCGCTGGTGGGACCTTCCGGCTCCGGCAAACGGGAGATCACGGAAGCTCTGTGCGGTGGCAGCGGTACAGACACGACCGTAGACCCGGGGAGTGGGGAGATCTTCGTCCGCCCGGTGAACTACTGCACGGAACCGGGACGTTATGGACATCAGTATGTCCCGGAGGAAGCCTTCGACCGGATGAACTTTTTTGAAAAAACAGCCTACGCCGGGGTGCGGTACGGCACACGGAAGGAAGATATTCAGGCTCTGTTGGATCAGGGGAAATTTGCCGTGATCCCCGTGGACATGTGCGGCGCCATTGCCATGAAGCGTTCTTTTCCCACCCATATTATTTATGTGGCGAGAGACAAAGAAAAGCTGATCGCCGACATCATCGATTCTGACTACGATACCGAGGAAAAGACTCTGCGGATCCTGTCCATTGATGCGGAGAAGCGCAACCGCAAGATCTGTGATTACGTGATCCATAACGATATCATAGATGGAGAACGGGTCAGCGGAGCGGAAGAGATCCGGCGGCTGATCCTGCTGGAAGGCGAAAAACACTGAAATGTGCCGGGGACAATGCCCCTGGAAAACAGAACAGGGATGCACAAAAACCGGACAGAGAAAGAGCGGGGCGGAATGTACACGTATGGAAGAAAAACAACTGAAATACTATAAAATGCATCATGACTTACAGGAACAGATCCGTCTGGGAGAATTAAAAAGCGGTGACCGTGTTCCCTCGGAGAACCAGCTGGCTGCCGCCTATCAGGTGAGCCGCCAGACCGTCCGAAAGGCGCTGGCCATTCTGGAACAGGAAGGCTATATCTATGCGGTACACGGAAAGGGCACTTTTGTGTCGGAGCGGGTCCGCCCGGAGCATAAGTCCCACAACATTGCCGTGGTGACCACTTATCTGTCGGATTATATTTTTCCCCGGGTCATTCAGGGCATTGACGAAGTCCTTACGGCACAGGGGTATAGTATTCTGTTGAAAAATACAAGGAACTCCCGCAGTCAGGAGGCAAGATGTCTGGAGGAACTGTTGCAGAAGGATATTGACGGGGTCATCATCGAACCCAGCAAGAGCCAGATCAGCTGCCGGCATCTGCACCTGTATGAGAGACTGGAAGAATACGGCATTCCTTATGTGTTTATTCAGGGCTGTTTTGAACGGATGGAGGACAAACCGCAGGTATTGATGGACGATTGCAGGGGAGGGTATCTGATCACTAAATATCTGCTGGATACCGGGCACCGCAATATCGCCGGAGTGTTCAAGGCGGACGATATTCAGGGACAGAACAGACACCGGGGCTATGTACAGGCCTTGCAGGAAGCGGGCATCTACTACGATCCGGACAAGGTGATCTGGTTCCACACGGAGGACCGGAAGGTACACCCGCAGGAGGGAATCCTGCGCCTCTTGTCCAGGGGAGGGGAGCTTGACAGCGTGGTCTGCTACAACGACCAGATCGCCATGCAGGTCATTCCGGCGCTGACCGCCCGGGGACTCCGGGTTCCGGAGGATGTTTCCGTCACCGGCTATGACAACTCCTATATGGCCATCGGCGGAGGGTATCATCTGACCACCATTGTCCACCCGCAGGAGAAACTGGGGGAAATGGCGGCACAGCTGCTGTTGTCATTCCTTCACGGAGAGACGCTGGGACCGGAAGAGAGAAAGATTCTCATTCAGCCGGAGCTGGTAGTGGGAAATACAACTTGTTAGCAGAAGCATACAAGTTGTAAAATAGTAATATCGAAATGGTATTCAACGACAGGAGGTATTACTTATGTTACAGACAAAAAACTATCAATTCTGGTTTTGTACGGGATCACAGGACTTGTATGGGGACGAGTGCCTGGCAAAGGTAGCGGAGCATTCCCACAAGATCGTGGATGCCCTGAACGCTTCCGGCGTATTGCCCTATGAAGTGGTATGGAAGCCGACTCTGATCACCAACGAGCTGATCCGCCGTACCTTTAATGAAGCCAATCTGGATGAGAACTGCGCCGGTGTCATCACCTGGATGCACACCTTTTCTCCGGCAAAATCCTGGATCCTGGGATTACAGGAGTACCGCAAGCCCCTGCTGCATTTCCACACCCAGTTCAACGAGGAACTGCCCTATGACACCATCGACATGGATTTCATGAATGAGAACCAGTCCGCCCACGGTGACAGAGAGTACGGCCATATCGTGACCCGTATGCGCATGGAGCGCAAGGTTGTGGTAGGCCACTGGTCCGACCCTGTGGTACAGGGCAAGATCGCATCCTGGATGCGCACCGCTGTCGGTGTGGTGGAGAGCAGCCATATCCGCGTCATGCGTGTGGCTGATAACATGCGTAACGTAGCGGTGACCGAAGGCGACAAGGTAGAGGCACAGATTAAGTTTGGCTGGGAGGTAGACGCTTACCCTGTGAACGAGATCGCAGAGAGCGTAGCTGCCGTTTCCGCGTCCGATGTCAACGCCCTTGTGGACGAGTACTACGGGAAATACAATATTTTATTAGAGGGAAGAGATCCTGAAGAATTTAAGAAGCATGTGGCAGTACAGGCACAGATCGAACTGGGATTTGAGCGTTTTCTGGAAGAGAAGAATTATCAGGCCATCGTTACCCATTTCGGAGATCTGGGCGCTTTGAGGCAGCTGCCCGGTCTGGCTATCCAGAGACTGATGGAGAAGGGCTACGGCTTCGGTGCAGAGGGCGACTGGAAGGTAGCTGCCATGGTACGTCTGATGAAGATTATGACCGCAGGCAAAAAGGATGCCAAGGGTACTTCCATGCTGGAGGATTACACTTACAATCTGATCAAGGGTAAGGAAGGCATTCTGGAGGCACACATGCTGGAGATCTGTCCCACCATTGCGGACGGCCCCATCAGCATCAAATGCCAGCCCCTGTCCATGGGAGACAGAGAAGACCCCGCCAGACTGGTATTTACTTCCAAGGAGGGACACGGTATTGCTACTTCCCTGATCGATCTGGGCAATCGTTTCCGCCTGATCATCAACGATGTGAACTGCAAGAAGGTGGAGAAGCCCATGCCGAAGCTTCCCACAGCCACCAATTTCTGGATCCCCGAACCGGATCTGTACACCGGTGCGGAAGCATGGATTCTGGCGGGTGGCGCACATCACACCGCATTCACCTACGATCTGACCGCAGAGCAGATGGGTGACTGGGCAGCCATGATGGGCATCGAGGCCGTTTACATCGACAAGGATACCAAGATCCGCGATCTGAAGAGAGACCTGATGCTGGGAGAAGTATTCTACCGCTAGGGCATTCAGGGCCGGAATACGAAAAAACCAAAAATATCTATCCGCAGGAAAGATTTCCATGTATAATAATGGATAGTGATGCAGATAGAAGAAGGGTATTTTAGAAATGCTAAAAGTGTTTTTGGTGGAGGATGAATTTGTCATCCGCGAAGGAATCAAAAATAATATTGACTGGAAGGCTCATGGCTATGAGTTCTGTGGGGAGGCCGGCGACGGAGAGCTGGCCTATCCCATGATCCAGAAATTGCGTCCGGATATCGTGATCACCGATATCCGGATGCCGTTTATGGACGGACTGGAGTTGAGCCGGCTGATCCGCAAGGAGCTTCCGAATACGGAAATCATCATCCTGTCCGGATATCAGGAATTCGAATACGCCAAGGAAGCCATCAAGCTGGGAGTAGCCCAGTATCTGTCCAAACCAATCAACGGCGAGGAACTTCTGGCGGAACTGGATGAGCTGTCGGCGAAGATCGAAGAAAAACGCAGAGCTATCCAGATCCGGGAGAGATATTTGCAGGAGATGGAGGAAAACAATCTCAGAGAGCGCAGGAAACTGTTTCAGGAGCTGGTCACAGGAGAAAGCACAGTGGCGGAACTGTTGGAAACTGCGGAAGGTCTGGAAATTGACCTGTCGGCGCCCTGGTATAATATCATTCTGTTCAAGACCCAGTCACTGCGGCATGCGCAGGATGAATATTCCGGCAGTCTGATCCGGATTGAACAACAACTGCGGGGGCTGGAAGACGGCAGAACGGTGGTCGCCTTCGACCGCAACCTGGAAGGAAAAGCGTTCCTGCTAAAAGCGGATTCCGAAGAACAGTTATTGCTGTTGCAGCAGGAATACATCGAGCGGATCAAGGATATTATGGAAGGGTATGACCATGTGAGATATTTCGGAGGTATCGGCAGACCGGTAAACCGTCTGCGGGAACTTCCCGTATCCTTCGAACAGGCCAGCCATGCTTTCGCTCACAGATATCTGGTGCAGGACAGCCGGATCCTGGACAGCGGCCATATGTCTCAGGAAGCGGTGAAGGAAGATCCCTTTGACATCAAGGAAGTCAATCCCAAGCAGATTGACCGCACCAGAATCCAGGAATTCTTAAAACAGGGTGACCGGGAAGAAGTGGTCTACTTTGTGGAAGAATTTTTCCGGGATCTCAGCAACAAGGCACTGCAGTCCAATATTTTCCGGCAGTATATCACCATGGATGCGTATTTCTGTGTGGCGGATTTTCTGGAAAGTTTACAGACGGATGTACAGGAACTGGAGACTCCCAGTCAGGATGAGAAGACCTTGCAGGACAGCGAAAGTGCCATTCATTATATTATCAGAATCCTACAGAAGGCGCTGGAGGCAAGAGATAAGGCGGCCAGCAGCCGGTATGATGATGTGGTGCATCAGGTAATGAAATACATCGACGAGAACTATGCGGATGAGGAACTTTCTCTGAACCTTCTGGCGTCCCATGTGAATTTCTCTCCGAACCATCTGAGCATGATCTTCAGCCAGCAGACCGGACAGAGCTTCATCAAATATCTGACGGACTACCGGATGAACAAGGCGAAGGAACTTTTACGATGCACCGGCAAACGCAGCAGCCTGATCAGCCAGGAGGTGGGCTACAAGGATCCCCACTATTTCTCCTACCTGTTCAAGAAGACCCAGGGAATGACCCCTACCCAGTACCGGGGTGGTACCAATTAGCCTGCGGCCGGGGGAGAAACGTCGTATGAGAAAAAAGATAAAAGAACTGTATGAACACTCGACACTGGTGGCAAAGATCAGGTATTCCTATCTTTGCCTTCTGGTGCCTTTTGTATTATTCCTGATCTTCTGCTTCTATAATCTGTGGAACAATAACAGCAGATACGAGGCTATGGTCAATTCCTCCGTCATGGCCAGCCAGTTCAGCCTGGATTTCCAGAAGGATTTTGACTACGAGACCTATCTGCTGATCGTGGGAAACAAGACACTGGAGGAATCCAGCCTGCACGATATGCTGAAGGAAGCGGACGAGATCGTGGCCGGTCTGGAGGAACTGACGGAATCTCAGGAGAACTTAAAGCGTTTGACCAGTGTCAAAAAATATCTGAACAATCTGGAAACCTATATCGGCAGGATCGAGGACAATATCCGGGAAGGCAACCGCTACGAGGACAACATGGAGATCTGGGAGAATGATGTGCAGATCGTGACGTCACTGGTGGGAGATACCATGTCCCAGTACATCTATTACGAGATCCGGGGCATTCAGGAGAGCCGGCAGCAGTATCAGGACTTTTTCATAAATATGATCCGGTTCTCCATCATTGCCTTTGCCCTGATCCTGGTGCTGTTTTTATTCCTATCTTATTATATACCGTTAAGCATCACGAGCCCCATAAGGCGTCTGACCCAGGTAACGGATCAGGTGGCGAAGGGTGACCTGACCGTGCGGTCGGATGTGACGGGAGGCGTGGAAGCACAGGTGCTCAGCGATTCCCTGAATACCATGATCGACAAGATCAACGAACTGTTAGAGCAGGTGAAGACAGAGCAGATCCGACTGCGCAAGGCGGAATTTGAACTGTTGCAGTCCCAGATCAATCCCCATTTCCTCTATAATACGTTGGATGCCATCGTGTGGCTGGCGGAGGCAGGGGAACAGAAAAAGGTCGTTAAAATGGTAGGCAGCCTGTCGGACTTTTTCCGGATCTCGCTGAACCAGGGGCAGGATATTCTGGAGGTAAAAGAGGAATTGCAGCATGTCCGCAGCTACCTGGAGATCCAGCAGATGCGCTATCAAGATATTCTCCAATATGAGATCTGTGTTCCGGAGGAATTGAACCACTGCCAGATCCCCAAGATCACCTTACAGCCGTTGGTGGAAAATGCACTGTACCACGGAATCAAGAACAAACGAGGGAAAGGCATGATCCGGATCGAAGGCGAACTGGACGGAAAGGATTGCATCCTGCGGATCACAGACAACGGCAAGGGTATGACACCGGAGCGGTTAGAACAGGTGCGGGAAGGCATCCGCAACCGCAAGGCGAGGGAGAATGACATCTACGGCCTCTATAATGTCAACGAACGTATCCGCCTGAATTTCGGGGAAAATTACGGAATCACCATCACCAGTACCTACGGGGAAGGCACCTGCGTCACAGTCCGACTGCCCCAATATTAAAAAAACAAACCACTATCGTAAAAAAATCAACTTTTTACGCAGGTGGTTCTTTTTTGCCATAAAAAATCCAACTTTTTCGTGAGGTTTCTTCATGGTTTTTTCCCCGAATCCGTCTTACAATAGGATCATCAAAGAAATAGTTCTTTGGGGAACAAAACAAATTGGGAGGTTACACAATGAAGAAGAAAATTTTAGCAGCAGTAATGGCAGCAACCATGATCTTTAGCCTGGTGGCATGCGGATCCTCTGATGCAGGCAGCAGCGCAGCAACAGGAAGTGCCGGTGGAAGCTCTTCCGGAGATCTGATCAAAGTCGGTATCATCAACAACGACCCCAACGAGTCCGGTTACCGTACCGCAAACGATAAGGATATGAAGAATACCTTTACCGAGGCAAACGGCTATGAAGCATCCTTCGCATACAGCTTAAAGAACGATGAGCAGATCACCGCAGCACAGAAGTTTGTTCAGGATGGCGTTGACTACCTGCTTCTGTCCGCAGCAGATACCGCAGGTTGGGATTCTGTTCTGAAGGACGCACAGGATGCAGGCATTCGTGTTATCCTCTTTGACCGTACCATCGATGCAGATGAGAGCCTGTATGAGGCATCCATCGTATCCGATATGGCAAAAGAAGGCCAGACCGCAGTTGACTGGTTAAAGAGCCAGAATTTAAGCGAATACAACATCATTCACTTACAGGGTGTTATGGGTTCCGCAGCACAGCAGGGACGTACCGGTGCTCTGGATGACGCAGCAGCAAACGACGGCTTCAACCTGGTAACACAGCAGACCGCTGAATGGAACGCAGAGAAAGCACAGCAGATCGTACAGTCCGTAATCGACGCAGGTACTCCTTTCAACGTAATCTACGCCGAGAACGACGATATGGCCAAGGGTGCTGTAGCAGCTCTGGATAAGGCTAATATCTCCCACGGCGTTGGCAAAGACGTAATCGTTATGGGCTTTGACTGCAACAAGTGGGCTCTGGAAGAGCTGAAGGCTGGCAACTGGAACTACGACGGACAGTGCAATCCTTTCCAGGCTTCCTACATTGATGACATCATCAAGAAACTGGAGAACGGCGAGACCATCTCCGAGAAGACCATCATCATGGATGAGAAGGGCTTTGATGCAACCACCATTACTCAGGAAGATGTAGACAACTACGGTATCTAATCTGAAGGAAACGACCAGAAGCGCGGCGCATGCTAGCTCCGCGCTTCTTTTATCAAAGATCAAAGAAGATTAAGGGGTGAAACTTTTGGACAATAACACAGTATTGGAAATGAGAAATATTCACAAAAGCTTTCCCGGCGTACACGCCTTGAAGGGTGTGGACTTCCATCTGAACAAAGGAGAGATCCATGCGCTGATGGGAGAGAACGGTGCCGGAAAGTCAACCCTGATCAAAGTGCTGACAGGTGTCTACAGCAAGGATGAAGGTCAGATCTTCATCGACGGCAATGACAAAGCCGTATCCATTCACTCTCCGCAGGAGGCACAGAAGCTGGGCATCAGTACCGTATATCAGGAGATCACACTCTGTCCGAATCTGTCCGTGGCGGAGAACATGTACATAGGACGTTCCAACAAGATCTATCAGAACTGGAAAAAAATGAATGAGGACGCAGACAAGATCTTACAGAATCTGGATATTCCCGCAAAAGCGTCCCAGCAGCTGGCAAGCTGTTCCATCGCCGTACAGCAGATGGTGGCCATTGCCAGAGCGGTAGATATGGATTGTAAAGTATTGATCCTGGATGAGCCGACCTCCTCTCTGGATGAGCAGGAAGTGGCAAAGCTCTTCGGCCTGATGCGTGATCTGAAGGCCAGAGGCGTGGGTATCATCTTTGTAACCCATTTCCTGGATCAGGTATATGAAGTGTGTGACAAGATCACTGTTATGCGTGATGGTAGTCTGGTAGGCGAATATGCCATCAAGGATCTGCCCAGAGTACAGCTGGTATCCAAGATGCTGGGCAAGGAACTGGATGACCTGTCCGACATCAAGGGCGAGCAGCCCACAGAGCAGAAGACAGAATCCGGCAAGCCCTTATTTGAGACCAAGGATCTGTGCAGCGATGCCGGAATCAAGCCTTTTGACTTCTATATTAAAAAGGGCGAGGTCAACGGATTTACGGGACTGCTGGGATCCGGCCGAAGTGAGTGTGTCCGTGCTATTTTCGGTGCTGACCGTGTTATCGGCGGTACAGTGAAAAAGAACGGTCAGCAGGTCAAGATCAACAAACCGTTAGATGCTATGCGCTGCGGTATCGGCTATCTGCCGGAGGATCGTAAGCGTGACGGTATTGTAGGTGATTTGTCCGTAAGAGAGAATATTATCCTGGCATTACAGGTGCTTCGCGGATTCTTCCATCCTATTTCCAGGGCGGAAGCCAATAAATTCGCAGAGGAATACATCAAACTGCTGGATATCAAGACCGCATCGGCCGAGACGCCGATCAAGTCTCTGTCCGGTGGTAATCAGCAGAAGGTAATTTTAGCCAGATGGCTTCTGACCCATCCGGAATATCTGATCCTGGATGAGCCCACCAGAGGTATCGACGTCGGTACCAAGGTAGATATTCAGAAGCTGGTACTGAAGCTGGCAAGTGAAGGCATGAGCGTGACCTTCATCTCTTCCGAGACCGATGAGATGCTCCGTACCTGTTCCCGACTGGTAGTCATGAGAGACCGCAAGGTGGTAGGAGAATTGTCCGGAGAAGATCTGACCCAGACCAAGATTATGAGTACGATTGCCGGAGGTGAGAGTAAACATGAGTAAGGAAAAGACAACAGAAAAACAGAGTAAAAATTTCCTGAGCGGATTGTTCCGGCAGCAGATCTTCATTCCCATTGCAGCCCTGATCATTCTGGCGGTGTTCAATCTGATCGCGGATCCCAGCTTTTTCAAGATCACACTGGGATATAACAGTGCGGGAGATCCGGTATTGTCCGGATACCTGATGACGATCTTAGACTACGGTTCCGAGCTGGCAATTCTGGCTATCGGCATGACACTGGTCACTGCCGCTTCCGGCGGACAGGATATCAGCGTGGGCGCTGCCATTGCCATTGCGGGCAGCGTGATCTTACGAGTGCTGTGCGGTACCAATTCCAGACCCGATACCTTACAGGCGCCCATCATCGTGGCATTCCTGGTGGCCTGCGTGGCAGCCATGCTCTTCGGTGCATTTAACGGCGTACTGGTAGCGTATTTCAAGATCCAGCCCATGGTAGCGACCCTGATCCTCTATACGGCAGGCCGTTCCATCGCCGCATGGATCAACAACAACGAGCTTCCTATTGTAAGTGATCCGACCTTCAGCTATTTCGGCGGATTTATTCCGGGAATCCCCATTCCCACCCCGTTCTTCATTGCAGCGGCCTGTGTGCTGGTGATCTTTCTGGTACTGAAGTTCACAACACTGGGACTTTACACCCAGTCCGTTGGTATCAATGAGAACTCTTCCAAGCTAAACGGCTTGAACCCCACATTTATCAAGTTCCTGACCTTCGTGATTCTGGGACTGTGTGTGGCGGTAGCAGCACTGATCAAGGTAAGCCGTCTGTCCTCCATCAACTACTCCGTTATTGCAAAGGATATCGAGATGGATGCCATTCTGGCAGTAGCACTGGGAGGCAACTCCTTAAGCGGTGGTAAGTTCAACATGGCAGCTTCCATTCTTGGTGCGTATGTCATTCAGTTCCTGACCACCACCTTATACAAATTCGACGTACAGTCCGATGCACTTCCTGCTTACAAGGCAGTAGTGGTTATCCTGCTGGTAGTTTTAAGTACTCCCAAGGTAAGAGAATGGCTGTCCGCTGTCGGCAAGAAGCTGAAGCAGGGCAAGGCTGTAAAGGAGGTTGGCTGAAATGGGTAAGAAGTTAAAAAATATGACAGATACCAATCTGCTGCTGACCATCACGATCGTAGTATTCTTCGTAATGTACATCGGAGCTATCGTATTTCAGGGAAAAGGCTTCTTAAAGCCCCAGACATTTTTCAATATCCTGAACGCGAATGCAGCACTGATCATTTTGTCTTGCGGCATGAGCTTAGTCATGATCACCGGTGGAATCGACATCTCCGTCGGTGGTGTGGTAGCACTGGTCAGCATGAGCTGCGCTGTATATCTGGACTTCGGCAGCGGTAACGTATTTGTATCCATGCTGTTGGCTGTGGCCATCGGTCTTGCTTTCGGTATTGTACAGGGCTTCCTGGTAGCATATCTGGACATCCAGCCCTTTATCGTGACACTGGCGGGCATGTTCTTCGCCAGAGGCATGACGACGATCGTAAACACCAAGCCTTTCAACGTAGCCAATGAGAATTTCACCGCTCTGAAGGAGACCCGTGTGATCGTACCCGGAATGGGTTCCGTGAACAAGCTGGGCAATTATGTCAATGCTTATGTAGAGATCGGTGTGATTGTGGCACTTCTGGTAGTCATCCTGATGTTCGTCATGCTTCGCTGGACGAAAATGGGCCGCAGCTTCTATGCGGTGGGCGGCAACAACCAGAGCGCTCTGATGCTGGGCATCAACGTGAAGAGAACCAAGTTCATGTCCCATCTGCTCTGCGGACTGTTGGCCGGTATCGGCGGATATGTTTACTTCCTGCATGTAGGAAGCGGATCTGCTTCTCATGCCAGCGGCATGGAGATGAACGCCATTGCCTCCTCCATCATCGGCGGCACGATGCTGACCGGCGGTGTCGGCAATATCATCGGAACCTTCTTCGGTGTATTGTCCTTAAGCACCATCCAGAACATCGTATCCAGTGCAGGCCTGGATCAGGCCTGGTGGACCGGTATCACCATCGCGGCTATGTTGTGTCTGTTCCTGGTAATACAGAGCGTGGTTATCGCCAGAAAAAAGAAAATGTTGCAAAACAAATAAGTGTGATATACTTAAGAAGTAGACACACAGGAAACGAAAAAGAGCGTGGCTTGGGATTACAGTCACACTCTTTTTCCGCTGGTAAAAGGATCCACCGATCAGGGGGTAGAGGTTATGCAAAAAACAAAAGTAAAAAAACAAAAGGCTCCGAAACAGCAGGGAGCCAGTCTGTTTCTGCTGCTGATGCTGTTGGCGCTGACACCGGTAGTTCTGGCAACGGTGATCTTAAGTACCACATCCCTGCATCTGACCAGAACAAATCTGGAAGAAAGTGTGCAGACCACTTTGCATGTGACTGCGGATAATCTGGCAAAATACTGCAAGGAAAATGAGATTACGGCAATGAATGCCAGTGGTTATTACGACTATCTGGACAGCCTGCGGGAAGAGGGTCTGGAGATGGCCATTCTCTTAGACGGCATACCGGCCACCACTTCCATTAAAAATGAAAATGACTATCGTATTCGTGAGATCCCTATGGATCAGGACCGGGTGCCCGACGGGGAGACGGAAGGATATTATGATAAAAATGTAGTAATCGAAGGGAATGCCTATTATGGTTACTATATTCCTATTGTAAGCGACGGACGGATCACTGCGGTGGCCTTTGCCGCAGAGCGGAAAGACCAGATCACCAATGCTTTGTGGGGAATTGAGGGAGCATTTCTCGTCTCCGCAGCGGGCATGGTGATTCTGTTTGGAGTTATCGCGTTTTTTCTAAGCAAAGCCCTGTCCGGCAAGATGAAGGAGACCGGAAGCAGAGTGGATGCCCTGGCAGGAGGCGACCTGCGTGCCAGAAAAGAGACCTCCAGCAATGTCCGGGAGATCCGGGATCTGCTACAAAATACCGCACAGATGCAGCAGAATCTGGCACGGGTGATCGGCGGTGTACAGGAGGTATCCGGAGAACTTTTAAGCAGTGTAAGGCAGGTAGCGGAAGGCAGCAATGCCACCACGGAACAGGCCACACAGATCAGCCAGGCCATGGAACAACTGTCCTCAGCGGCAGAGGAAATGGCGGAAAATGTGCAGAATATCAGTGACCGCATGGATGAGATCGGTGAAGCGGTGAACGACATCAGTGCAAGTGCTGTACAGCTGCAGAAAGATTCAGAGGAAATGCAGGGTAACAGCAAAAAAGCCGGAGAGGGCATGGAAAAGATCATGACCGGCAGCAAGCGTTCTGTGGATTCCGTGAACACCATTACGGCCAAGATTCATGAAACCAATGATTACATTGAAAAGATCGACGAGGCGGTAGCCCTGATCTTCTCCATCTCAGAACAGACTAATCTCTTAAGCCTCAATGCTTCCATCGAGGCCGCCAGAGCCGGAGAGGCAGGCAGAGGTTTTGCGGTGGTGGCGGAGGAGATCCGCAAGCTGTCGGAACAAAGCGCCGCCGGAGCCGAACAGATCAAAGAACTGGCACAGGGAATCGTGGAGAAGTCCGGCCAGACTGTGGAACAGGCTGATGCGGTAAAAGCCATTATCCGTGAAGAACAGGATCACATTATTGCCACCGGAGAACAATATGAACAGTTGGAACAGAGCATCAGACACTCCGCGGATGAGATCCGTAAGATCTCAGGGGAAACCGACCGGTTATCACAGCAGAAAGAGGACATTCTGGGCAATATCGGCAGCCTCAGTGCTATCAGTGAGGAGAACGCCGCCAACAACCAACAGGTCAATGCAAACATTGAGGAAATTCTGACACAGATACAGACAGTGGGAACAAACTGTGACAGAATGAAACAGATCTCCGGGGAACTGGAGAGCTCTGTGGCTTATTTCCATACAGAGCAGGCGGCTGTCAGGGAATGACCTAGGCAGCTTTGCAGCAGGAATCATGACAGAACAGGAAGACATTAAGATATGAAGAAACGCAGAACAGGAAGACGGTGGATGGCAGCACTGCTGCTGACCTTTGGAATCGTGCTGACCGGATGCGGAGCGGGGCAGAATACCGCGGACAACACGACCATGTCAGGAGAGGAACATACAGACCGTATTGTGGTGGGATTTTCCCAGCTGGGAGCAGAGTCCGACTGGAGAAGTGCCAACACGGAGTCCATGAAAAGTACATTTACGAAAGAAGCCGGGTATGACCTGATCTTCGAGGACGGACAGCAGAAGCAGGCCAATCAGATCCGGGCGATCCGCACCTTTATCCAGCAGGAGGTGGACTATATCGTGCTGGCACCGGTGACGGAGACCGGTTGGGATACGGTGCTTAGAGAGGCGAAGGATGCCGGAATCCCGGTGATCATCGTGGACCGGAAGGTGGATGTGGAGGACAACAGCCTGTTCACCTGCTTTGTGGGTTCGGATTTTGAACTGGAAGGTCTGAAAATGGCAGAGTGGCTCAATTCCTTTTCCATCAGCAAAGGAATCGCGCCGGAGGATCTTCATATTGTAAATATTCAGGGAAATATCGGAGCCTCCGCCCAGATCGGACGTACCAGAGGTTTAGAGGAGGGCGTGGCCAGATACGGCTGGGATCTGCTGGACCAGGTATCCGGCGAGTTCACCCAGGCCAAGGGCAAAGAGGTCATGGAGGCATTTCTGAAAAAATATGACAATATCAATGTGGTCTACTGCGAGAACGACAATGAGGCTTTTGGTGCCATGGAGGCCATCCGGGCAGCCGGCAGAACCGTCGGCAGCGATCTGGCGGCGGGAGACATTATGATCCTGTCTTTTGACGGTGTCAGCACGGAATCCATGGACTGTGTATTGCGGGATGAGATCACCTGCATCGGGGAATGCAACCCCCTGCACGGACCCCGGGTGGAGGCACTGATCCGGATTCTGGAAGAGGGCAGAACCCCGGAAAAATTCTCTTATGTGGAAGAGGGGCTGTATGCCCATGACGATACAGTGACTGCGGTAACCGTGGGAGATAAGACCTACCGGGTGCAGCGGGTAGATGCCGAGATCCGCAATGAAAATGCATATTGATAGATTTTGTAACGATTCGGACGTTCCTGTGCAGACGGTCCGGATCGTTACTTTTTTTTCACGAGGGCTAAAGTAATTGCGATTCCGTCCGATACATATTGTGAAACATAAAAGACATTCGGGAAGGAGGAGTCGATATGCGTATTGAAGCGTATACACAGGTACAGCAGCTGTATCAGTCACAGAAGGTCAGAAGGACACAGAAGACTCAGGCAGCATCACACACGGACAGATTGCAGATCAGCAGTCAGGGCAAGGATTTCCAGACCGCTAAGGCAGCAGTGGCAGCTGCACCTGATATCAGGGAAGAGTTAACGGCTCCCATTAAAGCAAGAATCCAGAACGGCACTTATGGAGTGGATAATGCATGCTTTGCGGAGAAGCTGCTTCAAAAACAGGAAGAAATGAGGTAGTTCCTTGGCTAGTTTAATGGAGAACCTGATAGATGTACTGAACAGAGAGAGTACGGAGTACGAAGCTCTGCTTCAGCTATCACAACGCAAGACACCGATCATTGCAGGCGGCGATCTTGCGGAATTACAAAAGATCACGGACGAGGAGCAGGAGCTGGTCAGCAGGATCCACAATCTGGACAAACAGAGAGCGGGTGTGACTGCGGACATAGCCGATGTATTGAACAGGGATGTTAACGACTTGAAATTGCCGAATCTGATCACTATGTTATCTGCGCGCCCCGCGGAACAGCGGGCTCTGGCGGATTCCCATGACAGATTACAGGCGGCGGTCCGGGGACTGAAGCGCGTGAATGAGCAGAACAGTGAATTGCTAAACAGCGCGCTGGAGATGGTGGAATTCGAGATGAATCTCCTCCAGGCTTCCAAAGCTGCCCCCGAGACAGCAAATTACAACCGGGGAGCTTACAATGCAGGCGACACCATGGGTGTCATTGACCATGGGTTTGATGCCAAGCAGTAGTCCCCAAGAAAAATCCCTGGGATCTGAACGGGTCCCACATACAGAGGTGAGAGTTTATGCCATTAATGGGTAGTTTATATATAGGTTCGTCCGGATTACAGACAAGTCAGAATGCGCTGAACACCACAGCGCATAATCTTTCTAATGTGGACACCACCGGCTATACCAGACAACAGGTACAGCAATCTAACAGAGCTTATGTCACATTATCGACAGACCCCAAGTCTATTTCCAACAAACAGACAGGTCTGGGTGTCACATATTCCCGTGTAAAACAGGTCAGAGATTATTTCCTGGACAAGACATACCGCAAGGAATCCGGACGCAGTATGTTCTATGAAGTGTCCACGGAAGTCATGGAAGAGGTAGAGAGCCAGCTGGGAGAATTGAACGGCGAGGCTTTCCAGACTACTATGACGGATTTCTGGACCGCCATTCAGGAGCTTTCCAAGGATCCCAGCAGTTCCGTAACGCAGGGACTGATCGTACAGAGAGCTTCCGAATTCGTGCAGAGAGCCGGAGCGGTATACAAGGGCTTGAGTTCTTACCAGGACAACCTGAATACACAGATCAAACAGAATATAGATAAGATCAATAAATACGGCAACCAGTTATTAACCCTGAACGATCAGATCCGTGCCATCGAGAGCGGTGGGATCGAACATGCCAACGACTTGAGAGACGCGCGGAATCAGATTCTGGATGAACTGGCAGAGCTGACGAATATGAGTTTTTCCGAAGATCGTTTCGGCAGTGTATCCGTAAAGATCGAAGGTGTGGATTTCGTGAAGGACGGAACCTGCTATGAGATTGCATTGAAGACGGATGAAGCCACCGGCTTCTATACCCCGTTCTGGCCACAGGATGCCACATATACCTTGCAGGATGACGGTACCAGAATCTACAACATCGACGGCGCGGAAGTGTTTGACCTTTCCGTGGAGATTTCCTCCGATCTGAATACGGATATCGGCGGATTGAAAGCCATGCTTCTGGCCAGAGGAGATCACAGGGCCAATTATACGGATCTGGCGGAAGGAAAATACGACAGTGTCTCCCAGTCCGTTGTCATGAATATCCAGGGTGAGTTCGACCAGATGATCCACAATGTGGTGACCAAGGTGAATGAGATCCTGGCGACGGCTGCGGGAGTGCAGACCGGTGATCTGACACTGGCAGACGGTACGGTATTGAAAGATGCCCGCTATTGCACGGTGGATCCGGATGGTTATATGCGCATGGAAGACGGCAGCCCCATTCAGATGTTTACCAAGATCACAACGGATGGTTACGAGAAGGTGACTGCTGCGGACGGCACAGAATACTGGGTCATGAAGGAAGAAGATCCGGACAGACCCGAGAGCCTGTATACCATCGGCAACCTTCAGGTCAATGCCAAACTGATGCAGGAGCCTTCCAAACTGGGATTCCGCCTGTCGGACGGTTCCGAGGATAAGGCCACCGCAGAGGCTTTGAAGGCGGCATTTGCCGAAGAGGCCTACACATTGAATCCCAATGTACAGAAAAAGACTACCTTTGTAGATTATTATACCGATCTGGTATCTCAGGTGTCGAATTCCGGATATGTATTCCGGAGCATCTATGAGAATCAGGTCAATACCGTGGAATCCACACAGAGCGCCAGAGAGCAGGTCATCGGTGTTTCCACGGATGAGGAACTGTCCAATATGATCAAGTTCCAGAATGCATACAACGCATCCAGCCGTTACATCAATGTGATCAGTGAGATGCTGGAGCACATTATTTCCACACTGGGTGTTTAATGCACAGAAAGTAAGGAGGTAAGTTATGCCCTCACAATTTTTCGGATTAAATATTGCATATACAGGACTTCTGGCCAGCAATGCAGCCATGAATACCACTTCCAATAATATCGCCAATGTGCAGACGGAAGGCTACAGCAGACAGCAGGTGACACAGCAGGCATCCAATGCCCTGCGGGTATTCCAGACTTACGGTTGTGCCGGTGCCGGTGTAGAGACACTGGCTATCGAACGCATCCGGGATGAATTCTACGACGGAAGATTCTGGGACAACAATGCACAGCTGGGTGAGTACGATATGAAACAGTACTACATGCAGCAGTTGGAGAGTTATTTTGATGATGATGGCAAGAGCACCGGATTCAAGACCATCTTTGATCAGCTGATGGTCACCGGTATGCAGGCCCTTTTAAAGGATCCCAACAGCGCCACAGCCAAATCCCAGTTCGTAGGCTATGCCGGAGCACTGACCGAGTATTTTAACGGTATGGCGGGCAATCTGGAAAAAGTACAGAAGGATATCAACCAGGAGATCAAACTGAAGGTAGATCAGATCAATTCCATCGCCGGTGAGATCGCGACTCTGAACAAGCAGATCAACACCATCGAACTGACCGGGGTGAAGGCCAATGAACTGCGTGACCGCAGAACACTGTTGATCGATGAACTGTCCAAGATCGTGGATGTGGAAGTCAAGGAGACTCCCATTATTGATGCCAACAATGAGAACCGTGAGACCGGAGCCAACAGATATATGGTCAGGATCGCCGGCGGTCAGATGCTGGTGGACGGCAGTGATTATAATGGTCTGGAGTGTGTGGCGAGAACCTCATATGAGAAAGTGAACCAGACGGATATTGACGGTCTCTACGATATTTACTGGGCGGACGGACAGAAGTTCAATCTGTACAATGCCTCCATGGGTGGAGATCTGGCAGGACTGGTACAGATGCGTGACGGCAATAACGGTGAGAACTTCACCGGACAGGTGACTGCTACCGGTACCACGACTGTGGACGGCAAGACCCATGATACCGTGACTGTAAAGGTGACCAAAGCCTATTTGCAGGATCTGAACAAGTGTAATCTGTCGGATCAGGGTGGTGTCATTGATCTGGGAAATCAGGAATTCTACTATGATTCCTGGGAATATACCTGCGAATATGATGCCAACGGTGAGGCTACCTACACCTATACCTTTACTTTGTCGGATAATGAGAAGAATCCCCGGGGAATCACCAACGACCGTGTGGGCAAAAAGGCGGAGATCGGCACGGATCTGTCCTATCAGGGAATCCCTTATTATATGAACCAGATGAATGAGTGGATTCGTACATTTTCCCAGAAGTTCAACGATATTCTGACTTCCGGCTACAGTGGAAGCGGAGATCCCGGCGTGAAGATGTTCACCGGCAATAAGGCGACCGGTGGTGAACAGTTCCTGCTGAATGACGATACCAAGAGATATGACAAGCAGGAGAAGATAGCCGGCAGCAAAGTTACGGTAAAGGTCAACGACGACAGTTACTATCGTCTGACAGCAAAGAACTTTGATATTCTGGATGCCATGGAGCAGGATCCCAGCATGATGGCAAACCGCTACGATGCGGCGGACGGTGTGGAGCAGAATGATCTGTTGAACGATCTGAAGAATCTGGCAACGGACAAGAGCAAGATGAGCTTCCGCGGATGTAATGCTTCCGAATTTTTACAGTGTATCTTATCGGATGTGGCATTGAATGCTTCCAGGGCCAATACTTTCTATGCAAGCTTTAAGGATATTTCCAATACCATCGACAACCAGAGAATTTCCATCTCCGGTGTGGATGAGGATGAAGAAGCTGTAAATCTGGTAAAATACCAGAACGGATATAATCTGGCATCCAAGATGATCCAGACCCTGACGGAAGTATATGACAGACTGATTCTGGAGACCGGAGTCTAACCTAGAAAGGACATGTAAACATTATGAGAATTACGAACAAGATCATGCAGCGTAATAATCTGTCCAACATCAATACGAATAAAGTGTATCAGGATAAGCTGAGCACCCAGATGTCCACACAGAAGAAGGTCAATCGCCCTTCCGATGATCCTGTGGTATCTATCCGTGCCCTGCGTCTGCGCAGCAATGTGACCGAAGTAACACAGTATTACAGCAAAAATATTCCGGATGCGGAAAGCTGGCTGAATGTAACCGAGGATGCACTGAAAAATCTGACAGAAATCGTGACGAATATGATCAAGCAGTGTACCAAAGGTTCCAACGGGGATCTGAAGTCGGAAGACCGTCAGATCATTTTGGAGCAGCTGAAGGCTCTGGGAGAAGAGGTATACAGTACCGGAGATGCCGATTATGCGGGGCGCTATGTGTTCACCGGCTATCGCACCGATACTTCTCTGAGCTTTGACAAGGAATATAATACCCTGTATACGATCACGGAGCAGCTTGACAGCAATTCCATCACCCAGATGACGAAGATCGATACCGGAAAACTGATGGATATTACCGCGGCGAATTATAATAATACGGCAAACAGCAGCATTACAGAACAGGACATCAAATCCACTGAGGTATATCGTATCCAGCTGGCTTATGACGATTGCATGGAAAAGGGAAGCCCTTCCATTACTTTTCAGGAGAAACAGGCGGATGGCAGCTACAAGGAAGTGACCTGGCCGGATGCCAACGGCGGTGATCCGCAGATCAAGGAATTCTCTTCCACAGAGGATCCTTATAGCCAGTTGGGGGACGATGATATTTTCTATGTACGGGATACCGGTGAGATATTGCTGGGCAAGAACCGTTATGAAAAACTGATGGACTGCAAGGATGATCCTCTCACCTCCGGAACGAACGAAGGCGAGATCCGCGTGACCTACCAGAAGAATCACTGGGTCAAGGGAGATTTAAGACCCGAACATTATTTTGCATGTACCAGTACGGACGACGGCGTAAATGTGACAAAGTATAATCAAAGCTATCTCGATGGCACTTCCGAGAAGCAGGTGATCGAATATGATGTGGGATTCAACCAGGCGATCCGCGTGAATTCCACTGCGGACGAGTGCTTCCAGCACGGTATCGGCCGTGCTGTGGATGACCTGGTACAGGCATTACAGGATGTACTGGATCTGGAGGCTGTAAAGACCAAGATCGAAGGACTGCAGGAGAATGCTACCGGAACCGATGCGGATATTCTGACCAAACAGATGGAGGCTGTGGAAAAAGCGCTGACGCTGTCCAAGGATAAATGCCAGAAATTGTTTGAGAGCGGCATTACTACCTTCCAGGGATATCTGGATGATGCGAACCTGTGCATCACGAACTGCGGTACGAGAAGCAGCAAGCTGGAACTGATCGACAACCGTATGAAGAGTCAGAAGACTACATTTGAGACCTTGAAGAGTGAAAATGAGGATATCGATATTACGGAGACAGCCATTGATCTGAAGAGTGCCGAGATGACCTATGAGGCAGCATTGATGGCTACCGGTAAGGTGATGCAGACCACCCTGCTTAATTTTATCTAGGAGGAATTCTATGAAGATCAATACTAAATTTTTCGGAGAAGTCGAGATTGCGGACGATAAGATTATCACCTTTGACAAAGGCATTATCGGATTCCCGGAGCTGAAGCATTTTACCATGCTTCATGATGAGGAAAAAGGCAGCAGCGTGGGGATACGTTATTTACAGTCTCTGGAAGAGCCGGGATTTGCCATGCCGGTTATGGATCCGCTGTTGGTCAATCCGCAGTATGATCCGGAAGTGGATGATGAACTGCTCACCGGTGTGGGTAACCTGACCCCGGAGAATATTCTGGTCATGGTCACAGTGACTGTGCCCGCAGACCTGACGAAGATGACGGTGAACCTGCAGGGACCGTTTGTGATTAATGTAGAGGAACGCAAGGCCTGCCAGATCATCCTTGAGGGAGACAAATACCCGGTAAAATACCCGGTATATGATATTCTGAAATCCGGAAAGGCGGGTGAGTAAGATGCTGGCATTGTCCCGTAAGAAGAACGAAGCGATCGTCATCAACAATGACATCGAAATCACCGTCCTGGAAGTCAAAGGCGACCAGGTCAAGATTGGCATCTCCGCACCCAAGGAAGTGCCCATCTATCGTAAGGAAGTCTACCTTCAGATCCAGGAGGCCAATAAGTCCGCTGTGGATGCCGAAGGCATGGCAGCGTTGAAGAATTTGTTGGGATAAAAGGAAACGAAAAAACAAGATCAACGAAACAGGCTCCGGACGCATAAGTCCGGAGTTTTTTTGCCGAAGTTTTTTATTAAAAAGAACTTGCAAGGCTGGCAGGGGTATGCTATAGTTATATCATCTAAAGAATTCTTTATGACAATTTCTGATAATATCTTTTGTGTGTATTTCGGGCTTTTCGCCAAGAATTCAAACAAAACGACAAAACATAAGCAGGCGAAAAGAGGGATAGCGCAAGGAACTGTTTAAATTTCTCCTGTTTAGGTGGATTTGGTGTGCTTAAGGGAGGAAAAATGAAGGATAAAAGAGAGAAGAATGACCTTGTTACAAAGAATTTTGAGGCATTTCCGGATGTGGCGGCAGATATTATTAATGCATTGTTACATAATGGAGAGGATGTCGTGACCAAGGAAGATCTGATGCCGGCACCCACAGAAAGTATTTATACGGACAGAGAGAATTGGTTGCGAAATCAACTGGAAGATGTGACAAAATATGAGATGGCAGACGGGCAGATCAAGGCACAATGTATGTAGATGATATCAAGGTACATATCTGGGAAATGCGTTATCTGCCGGAGGAGATCCGCAAAAGATTCCGGAGTGATATGAGAATCGTGCTGGATTATCTGGCAGAAGGCAACGACTATTGCTCAAATCGGAAGGTTATACATAAAGAGGCACTGATCAGGATGATTAATGTATTATCAGGGGACGATGATGGGTTGGCAGAAGCGGATATATTGCAGAAGATGAATATAAAAGAGGAGGACGAGATTACTGTGTGTGAATTATTTGAACAATATGTCAGAAAGGGAAGACAGGAAGGAAGACAGGAAGGAAGACAGGAAGAACGAAAGGATTGCATTAAGGCACTGATCATAACATGTATGGAGTTAGGAGCGGATTACAGGACCACTGCGGAGAAGGTAAAGGCGAGGTTTCAATTATCGGATGAAAATGTTACTGAGAGCATGAATTTATACTGGAGTTGAGAAAAATAGGCGTAGGAGGTGCAAATTTTTGCATCTCCTATTAATTTTTTTGAAGAATTTACCGATACAGTCCTTAGAGAGGCAAGGTCATGCGCCCACGGAAGGCGCTTGTTTATCACACGGAGGTGACCATTATGACTATAGAACCGATTTCCAGTGTTATGACAGTACAGGCACAAAACACAGCCGCTGCCAAGAATACTGCAACCAAAGTAACCACAGAGGAGAATCCCTCAGAATACAATTCTGCCAATGTAAAGGCAGCAGACAAGATTGACCAGACTACCACTGTTGTGGAAAATGCCAAGGGCAAGGAGCAGAATAATACCTCTGCAGACCCCAATGCAGAGCAGCAACAGCAGATAACCAACGAACAGATCAAGAAGGCGGTAGAGAAGCTGAATAAGAGTATGATGGCTCATTCGGAAGCTGTCTTCGGCATCCATGAAGCAACGAACCGTGTAACGATCAAGATCGTAGATAAGGACACCAAGGAGGTCATCAGAGAACTGCCTCCAGAGAAGACATTGGATATGATCGCTAAGGTATGGGAGATGGCGGGCATTCTGGTGGATGAGAAAAGATAGGAGGATACCGATATGGCATCATCAACAATGAGATTGACCGGACTGATGTCCGGAATGGACACAGAGAGCATGATCCAGCAGCTGGTTGCTGCAAGACAGACCAAAGTGGACGATGCGAAGAAGGCACAGACCAAGCTGGAATGGAAACAGACGGCCTGGAAGGATCTGAATACCAAGATCAAGAATCTGCAGACAAAATATCTGAGCAATATGCGTCTGGAATCAGCCTATGCGAAAAGAACCACGAAGATATCGGATAGCACTGCAGCAAGCATAATTACCGGTGAGGGTGCCATGAATGGTGTCCAGACCCTGAAAGTGACACAACTGGCAAAGACCGCATATATGACGGGCGGAAAGGTAAGTTTTCATGCCGGAGTATCTTCAGGGGGTAAGATCGATACATTAACCAGGCTTTCTTTCCTGGGCGTTGGAGCGGATAAAAAGGAGCCGACCATCGGGGATGATACTACCCTGACCATTCAGAACGGTGATACCACGGTTGACTTAAACATTACAGAGTCGACTTCTATTTCCGATGTTCTTTCCAAATTAAAAGAAGCAGGACTGAACGCTAATTTTGATACCACACAGCAGAGATTTTATATCAGTGCGAAAGAATCCGGAGCAGCCAATGATTTTTCCATTACTGCATCGGGAACCGGAGCGGATGATATTCTGTCTGCTCTGGGAATTGCTGATGGGAAGAAGATCGACGGTCAGGACGCCATGATAACATTGAACAATGCGGAATATACCAGCAATACCAATGTATTTTCCATTAATGGCCTGACTATTACCGCACTGAAGGAGACCACGGAAGATGTTACCCTGACAACACAGGATGATGTAGACGGCATCTACGATATGATCAAGAACTTCCTAAAGGAGTATAATTCTCTGATCAACGAGATGGACAAACTCTACAATGCGGAATCCGCCAAAGGATATGAACCCCTGACAGATGATGAAAAGGATACCATGTCTGATACCGAAGTGGAAAAGTATGAGACCAAGATCAAGGATGCCCTGCTTCGCAGAGACAGCAATTTGTCTTCCCTCAGTTCCGCATTCAAGGAAATTATGGGCGGTGGTATCGAGGTAAATGGCAAGAAGATGTATCTGACGAATTTCGGCATCGAAACGCTGAGCTATTTTACTGCACCTGAGAACGAGAAAAATGCTTACCACATTAACGGTGATGCAGATGATTCCAGCACTTCCGGCAATGCAGACACCCTTAAGAGTATGATCAGTGCAGATCCGGATACCGTAATCAGCTTTTTCTCAACCTTGTCCAAGAAGCTGTATGATAAGATGAATGATTTCTCCAAGTCCGTAGAAGGATATCGTTCTTATGGTAATTTCTATGATGACAAAAAGATGAAATCGGAGTATGATGATTATACAACGAAGATTAAGGAACTGGAACAAAAGCTGAACGACTACGAAGATAAGTGGTATTCCAAATTTGCTAAGATGGAGTCTGCTATGGCGAAGCTTCAGAGCAATTCCAGTGCCGTGACCAGCTTATTAGGAGGATCATGACATGGCTTTACCCAGTGCTTATGCACAGTATAATAACAGCAAAGTTCTGACGGCCTCACCGGCAGAACTTACCCTGATGCTCTATGATGGAGCGATTAAGTTCTGTAATATAGCAGAAGCTGCTGTAGAAAAGGCTGACGTCCCCAAGGCGCATGAAAATATTCGTAAGGTGCAGAACATTATAGGATACCTGCATTCTACGCTGGATATGAACTATGAAGTCTCCAAGGACTTCGACAATATCTATACTTATCTCGAGGGACGTCTGGTACAGGCCAATGTCAAGAAAGATAAGGAAATTCTCGAAGAGATCAATACCCACCTGCACGCCATTCGCGACAACTGGAAAGAGGTCATGAAGGCAGGAGCAAAGAAAGGAAATGACTGATGGAGAATCAGCTTGCCATTTTGTCAGAGAGCCTGGATAAGAAGCTGGAAGTATTGCGGAAGATTCAGGATTATAACAAACGTCAGGAAGAGATATTTTCCGCGGAAAAGGTGGATATGAGCCTGTTCGATGATGCTGTGGAGGAAAAGCAGCGCCTGATCGATGAGGTGGTTCATCTGGATGAAGGCTTTGAAATCATGTACGAGAAGCTGGCCAAAGAACTGGAGGGCAACAGAGAGCGCTATGCAGCGCAGATCCGGGAACTGCAGCAGAAAGTCAGCAAGGTGACAGAACTCAGTGTGTCCGTACAGGCGCAGGAGGCTCGGAACAAAAAGCTGGTGGAAGATTATTTCGCCAGGGAACGCGCCGGCATTGGGCAGAGACGTAAAAATGCCAAAAGTGCATTGGAGTTCTACAAGAGCATGAGCGGGAACGGATATGTGCCGCCCCAGATGTACGACAACAAAAAGTAAATACAATGGTGGAAGGGAAGCAGATAGAAATATATGCTTCCTTTTTTGCGGTGGAATAGAAATGTAATATTCGGCTAAAATATAATCAGAGTATAGATTGGCCGAAAAATATTTGATTTTACCAAAAAAATTGACTAAACGTAGGGTAAAGTTTTTGTAGGAAAAGTTAATAGAAAAAAGAAAGCACCGGGATCCTGTGTTAGGATTGAAGTT
>CAKSAN010000004.1 GCA_934436435.1 uncultured Acetatifactor sp.
CAGCAAATATGCTGACTTGAGAATAAAATATATTTCATTAACGCTCAAAAAATATGGTGCTAAATCCTAAAGACGGGAGCGGTTCGCCAACATGAAGTGATTACACATAAGGATTAAGGCATCGACAGGTATCCTCTTTACTGGATGAAACAGTAAGGAGGAAAAAGAAATGATCGTAACTATTATCGGACTGGTCATTGCTATTGTAGCGGCAATCCGGCTGATTATGATTTTGTAAGAGGAATTTGTAATATTGGAATAATGTTTCCTCATTGCATCGGAGAAAAATCTGTGTTATAGTAGTCACAATTGAATATGGAGTATTCAGGTGCCGGAGCAGCTATATTAATGACTGGCTCCGGTGAAAAGGGAAGCAGGTGTAAGTCCTGCACGAACTCGTCACCGTAATTAGGGAGCTGAAGCCGATAGATCACTGGGAAACTGGGAAGATGGCGGATGCGATGATCTTCAAGCCGGGAGACCTGCCTGAATGCTGTACAGAAACATTTGTTTCAAAGCCACGAGTAACTGGTTGTACGTGTAGAAATGCAGAAGTGTATTTGAACTGCGTTTATTTTCAATGTGTACAAACCCTTTACCTGATACAGGAAAAGGGTTTTTTGTTTGTGCTGCAAAACTATGTTTCTGACTTACATATTTGAGATACCGGGGATAACCCCAAAAATCAAAAGAGACAGAACATCTGTCAGAGGAGGAAACATGAAAAAAAGAATCGTAGCAGTAGTACTGGCATCTGTACTGGGAACTGTATGCATCACCGGATGCGGCAATACTCAGGCAACCGTAGAGAGCACCGTACAGACAAGCAGTGAGGCAGAGACCACACAGGCAGCAGAGACAACGGCAGCAGCTACCGAGAGCACCGAAGATGCAGATCAGGCAGCAGCCGATGAAGTGGCAGCGCTGATCGATGCTATCTATGTTCAGGAGAGAAACGAGAATACGGACCAGCAGTGTGCTGATGCAAAGGCAGCATGGGATGCCCTGACCGATGCACAGAAGGAACTGGTAGAGGGAGAAAATGCAGATCCCGATTACTTCGGCAGAGATACCGGCGATGCTTCCAAAGATGATCCCCGCAATCAGGACGAGATCGGAGAGAACGAGATTCTGGTAGTAAGCTTTGGTACTTCCTTTAACGACAGCCGTGTAGCTGACATCAAAGGTATCGAGGACGCTATCGCAGCAGCCAATCCCGACTGGTCTGTAAGAAGAGCTTTCACCGCACAGATCATCATCAACCATATACAGGCAAGAGATGACGAGCATATCGACAATATGGATCAGGCTCTTGACCGTGCCGTAGCCAACGGTGTCAAGAATCTGGTAGTACAGCCCACCCATCTGATGCATGGTGCAGAGTATGATGAATTGATGGAAGCTGTAGAAAAGTATAAGGATCAGTTTGCATCTGTAGCAGTAGCTGAGCCTCTGTTAGGTGAAGTCGGAGCAGACGCAGCCGCAGTAAACGATGACAAGAAGACCGTTGCGGAAGAACTGACCGCAGAGGCAGTAAAGACCGCAGGTTATGACAGTCTGGAGGCAGCCAAGGAAGACGGTGTGGCATTCGTATTCATGGGTCACGGAACTTCCCATACCGCAAAGGTATCTTACAGCCAGATGCAGGCACAGATGAAGGATCTCGGTTATGATAATGTATTTATCGGAACCGTAGAGGGTGAGCCGGAAGAGACCGCCTGCGAAGAAGTCATCAAGGCTGTTGCAGAGGCAGGCTACACAAAGGTGGTTCTTCGTCCCCTGATGGTAGTAGCAGGTGACCATGCAAACAACGATATGGCAGGCGAGGATGAGGATTCCTGGTTAAGCCAGTTCAATGCTTCCGGCAAATTCGACAGCGTGGATACCCAGATTGCAGGTTTGGGCGAGATCAAGGCGATCCAGGATCTGTATGTGGCACATACCGCAGCAGTAATGGCAGAAAAATAAATAGGGAAATAAAATAAGCAATGAATGCAAAGACAGTGATGAACAAAATCATAATAGTGGGTGGACTCGGCGCCTGTCTGCTGTTTGGCGGCTGTGGTTCCGGTCAGGCAGCGGATGCGGCATCCGCAGAAAGCACCGTCGCTGCTACACAGGAAAGTACCGTGACACCGACAGAAAGCACGGAAGCAGTGGAAACTGTCAGCACGGAGACTGCGCAGGCGGAAGCACAGCTTCCGGACGGTGTCTATACCGCAGAATTTTCCACTGACAGCTCCATGTTCCATATTAGTGAAGCCTGTGACGGTAAAGGAACCCTGACGGTAAAGGATGGCGTTATGACCATTCACATTTCCTTAGGTTCCAAGAAGATCCTGAATCTCTATCCGGGTCTGGCGGAAGATGCGGCCAAGGAAGGGGCAGTACTGCTGGAGCCTACCACGGATACCGTGACTTACAGTGACGGTATGACGGAAGAGGTCTACGGCTTCGATGTTCCCGTACCCGTGATCGGGGAAGAATTCGATCTGGCATTGATCGGTACCAAGGGAAAATGGTACGATCATAAGGTCATTGTATCCGACCCGGTGGCAGAGGACAGCGAGGGTGGCGCAGGCACTTTTGACCTAAGCACCGTAGAAGACGGCAGCTACACCATCGAACTGACCATGGAGGGCGGAAGCGGCAGAGCCGGTATCCAGTCCCCCGCACAGATCACGGTAGCTGACGGAGCGGTAACGGCCACTCTGGAATGGAGCAGCCCGAACTATGACTATATGCTGGTGAACGGTGAAAAATATCTGCCGGTGAACACGGAAGGCAATTCCGTATTTGAAGTTCCGGTGGAAGCACTGGATGCTCCGCTTACCATGATTGGTGATACCGTGGCAATGAGCACACCTCATGAAGTGGAATACACCGTAACTTTCCATTCCGATACCCTTCAGAGTGCAGAGAACAGTAAGTAATATAAACAAATTTACAGGCTATGAAAGGCATGAGAATTTTGATGTCCGGAAGAAATAAAAGAAAATGGATCTATGTTCTGCTTCTTATGGGACTGCTGGGGCTTAACGGCTGCGGCAGTCCTTCTTCTGCTTCTGCGGAGATGTCTTCACAGGCGTCTGCCGAGGCTGCTGCCACGGTGACGGAGCAGGCAGAACTGGTAAAAACAGGCAGCATGGAGCTGCAATATGCGGAAAATTTTACGGTGGATTATTATGAGGGCGGCTATAAGATGCTGACCACACTGCCGGATGCGAAAAAGTATCTGCTGGTGCCGGAGGGACAGAGCGTTCCCGAAGATCTGGATGAGGATGTCTGCATTTTACAGGAGCCGCTGGATCAGATCTATCTGGTGGCCTCCGGAGTGATGGACATGTTCGCATCTCTGGATGCGGTGGATCAGATCCGTTTTTCCGGGCAGAAGCAGGAAAACTGGTACATTCAGAAAGCGAAGGATGCCATGGCGGCAGGGACCATGGTCTATGCCGGAAAATACAGCAAACCGGATTACGAGCTTCTGGTGTCCGAAGGGTGTGATCTGGCCATTGAGAATCGGATGATCACGCACTCCCCGGAGGTGGTGGAAATGATGGAAAGCTTTGATATTCCGGTGATGATCGAATATTCCAGTTACGAACAGCATCCTTTGGGAAAAGTGGAATGGGTAAAATTCTTCGGAGCCCTGACCGGAAAGGAAGCGGAGGCGGAAGAAGCCTTTGCGGAGCAGACAGCGATTCTGGAAAAGGTCAGCAACGGGGAAAAAACAGGGAAGACTATAGCATTTTTCTATGTGACTTCCAACGGACTGATTCAGGTAAGGCAGAGCACGGATTATATTCCGAAGCTGATCGAACTGGCAGGAGGAAGATATATTTTTGATGATCTGGAGGACAGCGGAAGCGGACGCTCCACGCTGAATATGCAGGTCGAGGATTTTTATGCCGGGGCAAGGGATGCGGACATCCTGATTTACAACAGCTCGATTGACGGTGGCGTGACTACGGTAGACGAGCTGATCGGCAAATGCAATATTTTAAAAGATTTCAAAGCGGTACAGGAGGGGCAGGTGTATTGCACCACCAATGATATGTACCAGCAGTCCATGGCAATCGGGTATTTATTGCAGGACATGCATACGGTATTGACGGAAGGCGATACCGGAGAACTGCGCTATCTGTTCCCGTTACAGTAGAAAATAGAGAAAAAATAAATCGGAAACAGAGCGTAAGATTATGAACCGTACAAAGAGGAGAAAAAGATGCAGCAGCGCAGGAAAATAAGATATCTCATAGCGTTTGTCCTATTGACAGCAGGCATTCTCGTGCTGTTGCTTTGCAATATAGGGATCGGAACAGTGAAGATCCCACTGAAAGAAATATTGACTACAGGGAGAACACAGGAAGGCATGAACGCCAGGATCCTGTGGGAGATCCGTTTTCCCCGGACGCTGGCGGCGGGGATTCTGGGCGGAGCGCTGGCACTGGCCGGGTATCTGTTACAGACCTTTTTTCATAATCCCATAGCTGGGCCTTTCGTGCTGGGAATCTCTTCCGGCGCGAAGATGGTAGTGGCACTGGTGATGGTGTTTCTGCTGGGGAATACGATCCGATTCAACTCGGGACTGCTGATTCTGGCGGCATTTCTGGGGGCTATGCTGTCCATGGGATTCGTGCTTCTCATGGCGAGAAAGGTAGACAGCATGTCCATGCTGGTGGTCAGCGGCGTGATGATCGGCTACATCTGTTCCGCGATTACGGAACTGGTGGTGACTTTCGCGGAGGATGCGGATATCGTGAATCTCCACAACTGGTCCAGAGGCAGCTTTTCCGGAATGACCTGGGACAATGTAAAAGTGATGAGTGTCGTGGTGGCAGTGACCTTTCTGCTGGTGATCCTGCTGGCGAAGCCGCTGGAAGCCTATCAGCTGGGAGAGACTTATGCACAGAATCTGGGAGTCAACATCCGGACGCTGCGGATCCTGCTGGTGGTGCTGTCCAGTGTGCTTTCAGCATGTATCGTGGCATTTGCGGGACCCATCTCTTTCGTAGGAATTGCCGTTCCGCAATTGATTCGCAAATTGTTTGGCACCACAAAGCCGTTACTGATGATACCGGCTTGTTTTCTGGGAGGCAGTGTATTCTGCCTGTTCTGTGATCTGTTAGCCAGAACCTGGATGGCACCCACAGAACTCAGCATCAGCACGGTGACGGCTATCTTCGGAGCACCGGTGGTATTGTGGATCATGGTATCACGGAACAGACAGGAGCGTGGATAACTATGGAAACGCAGAAGTCTTATTATATTACAACAGAAAAAATGAGTGTGGGCTACGACGGAAAGCCTCTGATCGAAGAGGTGGAGATCGCACTGCAAAGGGGAGAGATCCTGACGCTGCTTGGACCCAACGGCGGGGGAAAATCCACGATCTTAAAAAGCATCGCAAGACAGCTTTCCCTGATCGCCGGAACGGTGCGGCTGGATGGTGAGGATCTGAAGTCACTCACCGGAGCAGAACTGTCGAAGAAAATGGCGGTGGTGATGACAAAACGCCTGCGGGCAGATCTGATGACCTGTGAGGATGTGGTGGCCACCGGAAGATACCCCTATACCGGGCGGTTCGGCGTGCTGTCGAAAGAAGACCATAAAGCAGTGGAAAACGCCATGGAGCTGGTGCAGGCGGCGGAGATCCGGGATCTTATGTTTGACCGGATCAGTGATGGACAGAGACAGCGGGTGATGTTGGCAAGAGCCATCTGTCAGGAGCCGGAAATTCTGATTTTGGACGAACCTACTTCGTATCTGGATGTACGTCACAAACTGGAATTTTTGTCGATCCTGCAAAAGCTGTGCCGGGAAAGACAGCTGACGGTGATCCTGTCCTTACATGAACTGGAGCTGGCAGAGAAGATCTCCGACCGGATCCTGTGTGTGAACGGCAGAGCGGTGGACCGGATCGGAACGCCGGAGGAGGTCATGACCGACGGGTATATTACACAGCTCTACGGGATACGGATGGGAAGCTATGACGAAGCCAGCAGTGACATGGAACTGGCGGCACCGGAAGGGACACCACAGGTCTTTGTAATCGCCGGAGCGGGAAGCGGACGGAAAATTTACCGGCGTTTGCAGAGGGCGGGAATTCCCTTTGTTACCGGGATACTGTATGAAAATGATCTGGATTATCCCGTGGCCAAAGCACTGGCGGCGGAGGTGATCGCGGAGCGTCCCTTTGAGCCGGTGACACAGGAAACATTACAGTTGGCGAAGGAATGGCTGGAAAAATGTGACCGCGTCATCTGCTGCCGGGAGAACTTCGGCAGTCTGGAAACTTTTCAACAGGAGCTTTTAGAGTACGCAAAACAACTGGGGAAGCGGATAGAAAGATAGAAAGCCCGGAACAACAGAGCGGATGTTAGAAAACGGAGAAACGAAATTCCCGGGATGTCTATGGCATCTGTGGGATGGAGAGAACGATGGCAAAAGTAATTATGATACAGGGCACTATGTCCGGCGCCGGAAAAAGCCTTCTGGTGGCGGGACTCTGCCGGATCTTCCGACAGGACGGTTACCGGGTGGCTCCTTTTAAATCACAGAATATGGCACTCAATTCCTATATTACGAAGGAAGGACTGGAAATGGGCAGGGCGCAGGTCATGCAGGCGGAAGCCGCGGGGATCGAACCGCTGGTGTGCATGAACCCTATTTTGTTAAAACCCACCAGCCATACCGGCTCTCAGGTCATTGTAAACGGTGAGGTGAGAGGCAATCTGTCTGCCAGAGACTATTTTGCCCACAAGACGGAACTGATCCCGGATATTAAGGCAGCTTTTCGCAAGCTGGAGACCTACGCGGACATCATCGTCATCGAAGGGGCCGGAAGTCCGGCAGAGATCAATCTGAAACAGAACGACATCGTCAATATGGGAATGGCGGCCATGGTGGATGCCCCGGTACTTCTGGTGGGAGACATTGACAGAGGCGGTGTGTTCGCCCAGTTATTGGGAACGCTGATGCTGTTGACCGAAGAGGAACGGGAGCGGGTAAAGGGACTGATCATCAATAAATTCCGGGGAGACAGTACGATCTTGGATCCCGGCATTCAGATGCTGGAAGAACGTGGGAAGGTGCCTGTAATGGGAACCGTGCCCTATATGGAACTGTCACTGGAGGATGAGGACAGTCTGACGGACCGCTTTGATGCCAGACGTGTGGGACAGATCGATCTGGCGGTGATCCACTATCCACGCATTTCGAACTTTACGGATTTTGATGTGTTTGAACAGATGCCGGAGGTCAGTGTCCGGTATGTGACGAATGTAAGAGAGCTGGGGACACCGGATCTGATCTTTCTTCCCGGCAGCAAGAATACCATGGGAGACCTGAAATGGATGCGGCAGAACGGTCTGGAAGCGGCGGTAAAACGGGCGGCTTCGAAGGTTCCCATATTCGGGATCTGCGGAGGCTACCAGATGTTAGGCTGTGAGATCACAGACCCGGACGGTGTGGAGGAAGGCGGACAGATCCGCGGCATGGAACTGCTTCCGGTGCGGACAGTGTTGCAGAAAGAGAAGCATCGCTGTCAGACAACAGGCAGACTGGAAGCAGTGGAGGGCATTTTCTCCGGACTTACGGGATGTGAGTTCGCGGGATATGAGATTCATATGGGACAGACGGTGTATTGCAGAGAAGATGGTAGTGCGGCGGATGGAGTGGACAAGACAGCGGGATCGGCAAAGGGTGCAGAAAACAATCGGAGCGCTTTCTGTGCAGACGAGGCTATGAGGAGTACAAAAATTACAGAAAATGTAGTCACTGACTCCACCGGCAGGATCTACGGTTCCTATATCCACGGCCTGTTCGACAAAGGCGAGATTGCCGGACACATGATACGGACGCTGGCGCAGGAAAAAGGTCTCGCTCTGGAGGACGGAGTCTGGGAGGATTACCGTACCATTAAGGAAAGACAATACGATCAACTGGCGGATACCCTGCGGGAATATCTGCGTATGGAGGATATCTATGGAATGCTCAGAGACGCCCATATTTCATAACTATACCAGACAGGAACTGGCACAGATCCGGATCACGGCTCCGGATGAAGCGGTAAGAAGCCTTGTGAAAAAACACTGGGATACGCTGGCGAAACCGCTGGACGGCATGGGCAGCTTTGAAACCATCACGGCGCAGATCGGAGCCATTCTGGGGACGGAGCAGATCGATCTTCAAAAAAAAGGGGTGCTGATCTTCTGTGCGGATAACGGGATCGTGGAAGAAGGTGTGAGCCAGACCGGACAGGAGGTCACACTGGCGGTGGCAAAGTCCATGGCGCGAAAAGGATCCTCCGTCTGCAGGATGGCACAGAGTATCGGTGCAGAGACGATTCCTGTGGACATTGGGATAAATAGTGAGGAAGCCATTCCCGGAGTACTGGACCTCAAGGTGCGGCCCGGGACAAGGAATTTCTGCAAGGAACCGGCCATGACGGAGGAAGAGACGGTGCGGGCCATTGCCACCGGAATCGAACTGGTGAGGGATTGCAGGGAAAAGGGGTATACTCTGCTGGCCACCGGCGAAATGGGAATCGGCAACACGACCACCAGCAGTGCGGTGACGGCCGCTCTTTTGCAGTGTGCGGCAGAGGAAGTCACCGGCAGAGGTGCGGGACTGACGGATCAGGGATTGGCCCGCAAGCAACAGGTCATCCGTAACGCTTTGGAAACCTATGATCTGTGGCATGCGGATGCGTTCACGATATTGCAGACGGTCGGCGGACTGGATATTGCCGGACTGACCGGCATGTGCATCGGAGGAGCCCTGTGGCATATCCCCATCGTGCTGGACGGTGTGATCAGCATGGCGGCGGCACTGGTGGCGGAGAGAATGTTTCCCGGTGTGCGGGAATATCTGATCCCTTCCCATCTGGGAAAGGAACCGGCGGCGGTGAAACTGGCAGATGCGCTTCGGATATCTCCCGTGATCCATGCGGGAATGGCACTGGGAGAGGGAACCGGGGCAGTCATGATGTTTCCGCTGCTTGACATGGCCATGAGCATTTATGGACAGAGTGCTACTTTTTCGGAAATTGAAGTGGAACCGTATAAGAGGTGACATATGTTGACATTGATCCTGGGCGGCAGTGGCAGTGGAAAATCCGCTTATGCGGAAGATTATCTGCTGCGGACTGCCGGTGGTAAGAAAAAATATTATATTGCGACCATGCAGATCTGGGATGAGGAAATGCAGGCCAAGGTGGACCGACATCACAGACTGCGGCAGGGGAAAGGTTTTACGACCATTGAACAGCCCACGGCGTTGGAACAGGCAGTTGCTCAAATGGAACCGGCGGGAGCTGTGCTGTTGGAATGTATGTCAAATCTGACAGCCAACGAAATGTTTTCCGGGGTACAGCCTTTGGATCGGCAGACAGTGACTGCAAAAATTCTGCATGGCGTGGAGACTTTAAGAAAACAGGCGGATCCGCTTGTCATCGTGACCAATAATGTATTCGAGGACGGCATTGCCTACGACAGTGCCACCATGGAATACATCGAAGCACTGGGCAGGATCAACGGGAAACTGGCTGCGGAGGCGGACGAGGTCGTGGAAGTCGTGGCGGGGATTCCAGAGTGGATCAAGGCGTATTCCTCAGAGGAAAAAGCGCGGAACCGGCAGGATAGGTAGGATAGCCAGACTGATAGGAAAGTCCGTATAGATCAGTATAGAAAGGAAACAGGCATGCGTGTTATCAAATCATTTTTTATAGCGTTTTCCATGTATTCCAAGATCCCAATGCCACAGTTCGAGTGGAAGGACGAGGACATGCGGTATGCCCTCTGCTTTTTCCCCTGGGTGGGGGCGGTGATCGGTGTATTGTGGTATCTGTGGAAATGGTTCTGCGACTGGTTTGCGGTGGGAACCCTGTGCTATGCGGCAGTGGGGACGGCGATTCCGCTTCTGGTCACAGGGGGCTTTCATGTGGATGGCTTCTTAGATACCTGCGACGCCCTGCATTCCTATCAGCCGAGAGAGCGGAAGCTGGAGATTTTGAAGGATTCTCATATCGGAGCATTTGCGGTGATCATGCTTGCCCTGTACGGACTGATTTTTCTGGGAGGATTTTCGGAGATCAGGGCCGCGTCCGCACTTATTGTGGCGGGAGCCGGATGCTTCCTGTCCAGAGTGTTAAGCGGCATTGCGGTGGTGAGCTTCTCTTCGGCAAAGCATGAGGGGACACTGTATCTGTTCGCGGATAAGGCGCACAAAAGAGCGGTGCGGGCCGCCCTGTACGGACAGGGAATTCTGTGCATCGGTTTTATGCTGTGGACATCTCTCGTGGCTGGCGGAATCGCTGTGGCGGCGTCCCTGCTTACCTTTGCCTATTATTACTATCGCAGTAAAAAAGAATTCGGCGGCATCACCGGAGACACCGCGGGATATTTTGTAACGCTCTGTGAAGGCTGCGTGGTGGCTGCGGTGGCAGTTGCGGAATGGCTGATGTCAGTAGTATAAAAATGGATTGCCGGAGATTTAAGCGCAGAAGTGCATGGGAAAAGGGAGACAGAAATGATACTGGTTATTGGCGGGCTTGCTCAGGGAAAACTGCATTATGTGAAGCGGAACTATGCGAACGGTGAGGATGAACAGGAGATGCTTGTTCTGGACGGAACGCTGCGGTTGGTATCGGATACCGAAATGGCGCGGGTAACTGCCGGAGAGGTTCAGACAATGTCGGGAAAGCAGCCGACAGAGCAGCCAGCAGAGCGGCAGACGGCCGCGCAGGTGATCGTCAATCATCTGCACCGCTATATCCGGGAGCAGCTGCAGCAGGGGACGGATCCGGAAAAAGCGATCGCAAATTTTCGGGAAGAACATCCGGACTGCATCCTGATCTGTGACGAAATCGGCAACGGCATCGTCCCCATGGAGGCAGAGGAGAGAATCTACAGAGAGCGCACCGGCAGAATACTGGAACAGCTGGCGGCGCAGGCAGATGAGGTGGTGAGAGTCGTATGCGGAATCGGCCAGAAACTCAAATAGAGAATCCAATAAACACTCGAGTAGACATTCGAACAGGTACGCAGACAGAGATCCGTCTGACCCTGATCCGGCACGGAGCAACACTTTCCAATAAAGAGGGTCGGTATCTCGGAAAATCAGACGAATCATTAAGCCCGGAAGGAATCGGAATACTGGAAAAAGCCGTGACGGGTGGAAACTATCCGGCCGCCGATCTTTTGTTTTCCGGCCCCATGAAGCGGTGTCTTGAAACAGCACAGATCCTGTACCCCGGACAGGCTCCGATCCTCATACCGGAGTGGACGGAGATGGATTTCGGGACATTCGAGGGGCATAATTACAAAGAGCTTTCCGGGGATCCGGACTATCAGAGATGGATCGACAGCGGCGGCACACTGCCGTTTCCGGAAGGAGAGAGCAGAGAAGAGTTTATCCGAAGAAGCATTGCCGGATATGAAAATATGCTGCGCTACATGAAGTCAATCTGGGAGAGAAGTGCTGTATCTGAGCAGAGTGATCGGAGCGTGTCCGCAGTCGTTCACGGCGGAACTATCATGGCGCTGCTCAGTCATTTTCTGGGTGGAGAATATTTTGACTATCAGGTAAAATGCGGACAGGGCTATAGCGGCAGGCTGGTGTTCCCGGCGGACGGAGGAACCCCGGAGTGGAAGGAATTTCGCCCGCTGTCGGAGTTTACAGCATTGGAACTTACAAAAGGAGAAACAAATTGATGAAATATCATATCCTGGCATTTGGAGCGGGATTTTTACTGGATCAGCTTTTTGGGGATCCCTATTTCCTGCCACATCCCATCCGGGGAATCGGCTGGCTTATAGCAAAGACAGAAAAATTGCTGCGGAGCGGTAATCCACAGGAAAATTCGACCGGGAGAGAGGCGGCGGAGCGCAGACAGGGAAAACTTCTGGTTGGGATCGTTTTACTGCTTACGGGAATGTTGGCAGCGTTAATTTTATTCGGCGCTTATGTAATTCACGCGAACCTTGGAGTGGTCATAGAGGCAGTCATGACCTATCAGATCCTGGCGGCCAGATGTCTTCAGGTGGAGAGTAGTAAAGTATGGAAGCAGTTGACCGCCGGAAGCCTGGAGGGGGCCAGAAAGGCGGTATCCATGATCGTGGGCCGGGACACGGAACATCTGACAGAGGAGGGCGTGGCAAAAGCGGCCATCGAGACTGTGGCGGAAAATACTTCCGACGGTGTGATCGCCCCCATGTTGTATACTGCACTGGGAGGTCCGGTGCTGGGATTTTTATATAAGGCGGTCAATACCATGGATTCCATGGTAGGATATAAGAATGAGAAATATCTTCATTTCGGCAGAGCGGCGGCGAAGCTGGATGATGTGGTGAATTTTCTCCCCGCAAGAATCAGTGCGCTGCTGATGATCGGGGCGGCTTTTATAAGCGGAAAAAGTTATAATGGAAAGCAGGCATGGCGCATCTGGCGCAGAGATAACAGAAAACACGCCAGTCCCAATTCTGCCCAGACAGAATCTGTGTGCGCGGGAGCACTGGGAATACAGCTGGCGGGAGATGCCAGTTATTTCGGTAAAGTTGTGAAGAAACCCTACATCGGGGATCCCACAAGGGCAGTGGAAGCGGAGGACATCCACAGAACCAACCGGCTGATGAACCGGACAGCGTGGATCTGTGAGATTTTGTGTCTGGGAATACTGATTGCAGTGGCAGTGTGAAAAGCAGATTTCTGCCCGCGTACTTGTGACTGCGTGTTGTGCGAAAGCACCGTACAGGAAAACATGGATGGTAAAGCACAAGTTATAAAATGTTTGATGATTTGCAGACGATAAAGGACATGGAAGCTCCTATGGTAACAGGAACCGGAAAGGAAGGAAAATGCAGCAGAACATACATGGCGGTGATATTTACAGCAGGCAGATCCGGCTGGATTTTTCGGTAAACGGCAATCCCTTAGGGATGCCGGATGCGGCGGCGCAGGCGATTCATGAAGCAGTGCAGCATGTGGGAGAATATCCGGATATTGTCGCGGCGGCACTGGCGGGAGCGGTGAGCCGGATGTTGTCCGGAGAATGCGGCAGAGAAATTCCCAAGGAATATCTGTTGTTTGGCAACGGTGCGTCGGAATTTTTTCTGGCTGTCGTACATGCACTTAAGCCTCAAAATATTGTGATTCCGGTGCCTTCTTTTTACGGCTATGAATATGCGGCGGAGGCGGCAGGCAGCCATATAAAATATGTATACCTGCCGGAAAATGCCGGGTTTTGTCCGGGGCAGGAGTTATTGCAGGCATTAACCCCGGATACGGAGCTATTGTTCCTTGCGAATCCCAACAATCCTACGGGACAGCTGATGAAAGTGGAATATTTGCATCAGCTGCTGGAATATTGCAGACAACAGGGAACAGTCGTAGTCCTGGATGAATGCTTTATGGAGTTCTGCGAGACGGACCGGGAACAGCCAAAGTCGATGCTCGGGGAGATCGGCCAGTATGAAAATCTGCTGCTGGTACGGGCCTTTACGAAAAGCTTTGCTATGCCCGGGGTACGTCTGGGGTATCTGGTGTGCAGCAACGTAGAGCTCCGGGAAAAAATACACAGGCAGCTGCCGGAATGGAATCTGTCGGTGTTCGCCCAGAGAGCGGGTGTTGCCTGCGCGGAGCAGTCAGAGCAATATCTGCGGGACACTGTGGAATATGTGAAAAACGAGAGAGAATATTTGCGGAAAGGGCTGGAAGCACTGGGCATCCGGGTGGTGTCCGGGGAAGCGGATTTTCTGCTGCTGCACACTACACAGCCGATCTACGACAGATTGCTTGCCAAAGGCATTCTCATCCGAAACTGTGAGAATTTCCGGGGACTGGGAGCGGGGTATTACCGGATCGCGGTGAAGAAGCATGAAGAGAATGAATTGTTGTTGCAGGAGCTTGCATAACATTACCGCCGGATGAGCCTGTTTTCTTTGCAAGGCGGTAAAATCCGGGCAGGCAGGTGGAAGAGAAGGCGATTTTTACCGCCTGAATGCTATCACGAGATTTTGAAGCGGTAAAATCCGGGCAAGCAAGCGGAATAGAAGGCAAATTTTACCGCCTGAATGCTATTAGGAGACTTTGAGGCGGTAAAATCCGGGCAGGCAGGTGGAACAGAAGGCGATTTTTACCGCCTGAAAGGGATTATGAGGCTTTAAGGCAGTAATTAGGAACCGTCAGATAACGGAAAGATGAATTTTGGGGGAAATGAGTTGTGGAAAAAAAGAACATCGAATATGTATTGCCGGAAGAAATCGAGAAGCGAAGCTTTGAGATCATTGCCACAGAACTGGCAGAGCGGGGCATTACCCTGCCTGCGGAGCAGGATCCCGTCACCCGCAGAGTGATCCATACCAGTGCGGATTTTGATTATGCGGAGACGATGACCTATTCGGAAAATGCGGTGGAGATTGCCAAAAACCTGATAAAAAACGGTGCGGACATCGTGACGGATACCAACATGGCGCTGGCCGGGATTAATAAAAAGGTGTTGGCTTCTTTTGGTGGGGAAGCCCACTGCTACATGGCGGACGCGGATGTGGCGGCAATGGCGAAAGAGCGTAAGACCACCCGGGCGGCCATCAGCATGGAACTGGCCTCCAAGCGGGAAAAACCGGTGATCTTCGCTGTGGGAAATGCCCCTACGGCGCTGATACAGATCTATGAGATGATGCAGGAGAGCGACTGGCGTCCGGCATTCGTCATTGGGGTTCCCGTAGGCTTCGTGAATGTGGAAGCCGCCAAGGAATTGATCCTGGAGACGGATGTGCCCTATATTATTAATCGCGGAAGAAAGGGCGGCAGCAACGTGGCAGCGGCCATCTGCAATGCCCTGCTGTATGAGTTGCGGAAGGAACAGATGCGATAAGCAAAAGCCGAGCAGGCGACCGGAAATGTGTAATGAACAGGAAAAGTAACAGTGAGGTAAAAGCATGCGGTACGGATTTACCACAGGAAGCTGTGCAGCGGCAGCGGCCAAGGCGGCTGCCTATATGCTGCTGACCGGCAGGGAGAAAACGGAAATTACCATAGAGACCCCCAAAGGCATCCCCTATACGGCCAAGATCCGTGAGATCTGCCGTAAGGAACGGGAGGTCAGCTGCGCCGTGGAAAAGGATGGCGGGGATGATCCCGACATTACCACGGGGGCACTGATCTGCGCGAAAGTCTCCCTGCCGCAGAAAGCTGGCGGGGAAGTCCGAGAAACCCCCGAAGAAGCCCCCGTTGGCACGCCACAGACCGGGCATGTACGGGAACAGGCGCAGGTAGTAATTGACGGCGGATTCGGTGTCGGCCGGGTGACGAAACCGGGACTGGATCAGCCCGTGGGAAATGCGGCCATCAATCACGTCCCCAGAGAGATGATCGAACGGGAAGTATTACAGGTGTGTCAGGTGCTGGATTATCGTGGAATCCTGTCGGTGGAGATCTCTGTGCCGGAGGGCGAACGTCTGGCGGAGAAGACATTTAACCCGAGGCTTGGCATCGTGGGCGGCATCTCGATCCTCGGCACCAGCGGTGTCGTGGAGCCCATGAGTACGCAGGCTATTCTGGATACGATCCGCGTGGAACTGCGGCAGCAGCGGGCACTGGGGAGAGAAGATGTGGTGATCTCTCCGGGCAATTACGGACTGGATTTTCTGAAAAATACTTATCACTATGATCTGGATAAAAGTGTAAAATGCAGTAACTTTATCGGTCTGACCATAGATATGGCGGTGGAAGAAGGCTTCAAACGTCTGCTGCTTGCAGGACATATTGGGAAGCTTATCAAGGTGGCGGGGGGTATCATGAACACCCATTCCAGAGAGGGTGACTGCCGGATGGAATTGCTGACTGCATTTGCCGTAAAGTGCGGTGTGGCGTCGGAGGATGCCGCAAAGATCCTGTCCTGTGTTACCACAGAAGAGGCTTTGCGGATTCTGGAAGAGTGCGGCAGGAGACAGGAAGTCATGGATTATGCCATGGAGCGCATTTTATTTTATCTGGAGAAACGGGCGCAGGGAAAGCTTGCAATCGAATGTATCATGTATGCCAATGATTTCGGAGCATTGGCCAAGAGTAAGGAGGCGGAAACATGGTTTACTTTGTTGGCGCAGGAAGCGGAGCAGCAGATCTGATCACGGTGCGGGGCATGCGTCTGCTACAGCAGGCAGACGTCATCATCTATGCGGGATCTTTGGTGAATCCGGAGCTGTTACAATATGCCAAGGCAGGCTGTGAGATCCACAACAGTGCAAAACTGACGCTGGAGGAAGTGCTACAGATTATGCAGGAGGCGCAGGAACAGGGGAAAACGCTGGTGCGTCTGCATACCGGAGAACCCAGTATCTATGGAGCAGTGCGGGAGCAGATGGATGCACTGGATGCATTACATATCCCCTACGAAAGCTGCCCGGGAGTCAGCGCCTGCTTTGGGGCGGCGGCTTCCCTGAATCTGGAATATACCCTGCCCGGTGTCTCCCAGACCCTGATTATCACCCGTATGGAGGGCAGGACCGGAGTGCCGGAAAAGGAAAGTATCGAAAGTCTGGCAGCCCATCAGGCTTCCATGGCCATCTATTTAAGCACGGGAATGCTGCGGGAACTTGGCCGCAGGCTGATCGCAGGCGGGTATGCGCCGGACGGTCCGGCAGCCCTTGTCTACAAGGCCACGTGGCCAGAGGAAGAAGCCTATATCTGTACCGTGGAGACACTGGCACAGGTGGCGGAAGAACACGGTATCACCAAGACAGCACTGGTACTGGTGGGGGATGTCATCACTCATGGCAGTTACCAGAAGTCGAGACTGTATGCGGCAGATTTTTCTACGGAGTTCCGTAAGGCAAAGAACAGTGCCGTGCAGACAGAGGAAAAGCAGGAGAAATAACGTGAAGATTAGTATAATCAGCTTTACGAAAACAGGACAGCAGCTGGCGGAAAAGATCCGGGAGAGCATGCGCGGGGAAGATGCGGTCATGCTCTATACCAAGTGCTCCCGAATGGGAAAAAAGACGGTACCGGCCGCGGATAACGGTAGTGATATCATAGCAGTGAAAAATTCTGGGATAAATGCCGGGGATATAATAGTGGTACATGAGAGTATATCAGCGTGGGCCGGGGAGCAGATGGCAGCCCATCACGCGCTGGTGTTCATCGGGGCCTGTGGAATTGCTGTCCGGGCCATTGCCCCCTGGATCACGGATAAACTGCACGACAGTCCGGTACTGGTCATGGATGAACAGGGGCAGTATGTGATTCCGCTGTTGTCCGGGCATGTGGGTGGAGCCAATGAACTGGCGGCCCGGCTGGCCGGAGAGCTGGGAGCCATCCCTGTGATCACGACAGCCACAGACCTGCACGGCAGTTTTGCAGTGGATCTGTTTGCCAAAAGAAACGATCTGTGGATCCGTAACCGGGAGGGAATCGCCAGAGTATCGGCAAAGGTACTGGCAGGGGAAGAAATCACCATGTCTGTAGAGACAGGGCATCTGGCAGCCGATGAAGCTATCCCGGCAGGGATCCGGCTGTGTGCATATCCTCCGGAAGAAAAGGTGGATATCCTGATCGCAGACGGCATGGAAGAAACATTACAGAGAGAGGCAGTCAGGCTATTGTTGCAGCCGAAAAAATATATTCTGGGCGTGGGATGCAAAAAAGGAACGGACAGTGTAAAACTGGAAACTTTTTTAAGAAAAATACTGGAAGAAAAGGGCATTGCCATAGAGCAGATCGCAGCACTGGCTTCCATTGATGTAAAGAAAGAGGAGCGCTGTCTGCTGGAGTTCAGCGAAAAGTACAGAATTCCATTCCAGACGTATTCGGCACAGGAATTGCAGGCGGTGCCCGGAACATTTCACGGCTCCGATTTTGTAAAGGCACAGGTGGGCGTGGACAATGTCTGCGAGCGTGCCGCCATGAAGGCAGCGGGGACAGGTGGTCAGATTTGTCTGGGCAAGCAGGCGCAGGATGGCATGACCGTGGCAGTTGCAGAGAAAGTGTGGAGAGTAACCGTGTGAAAATTATTTTTTCACACACAACGGAATTCCTGTGTTGTGTATGGAAGACAAGTACAAGGGAGCTTATAGGCCATGGAAGAATGAGAGGATTCGGATGTGGCTTGCAAATGACGGAAAGAGGCAGAGGGAATGAGTAACAGAATTTATATTATAGGAATGGGCCCCGGCAGGGAAGAAATGATGACCGGAGAAGCCATCGCGGCACTGGAACGTGCGGATGTGATCGTGGGCTATACCGTATATATCGAATTGCTGGGAGAGCGGTTTGCCGGGAAAAAACTGCTGACCACCCCCATGCGGCAGGAGACGGAACGCTGTGAGATATGCTTCAAAGAGGCGGAAGCAGGGAATCAGGTGGCACTGATCTGCAGCGGTGATGCCGGTATCTACGGTCTGGCATCCCTGATGTATGAGCTGGGAGCAAAGCATCCGGAGACAGAACTGACCGTGATCCCCGGCATCACGGCGGCCAGCAGCGGTGCGGCAGTATTGGGAGCACCTTTAAATCATGATTTCTGTGTCATCAGCTTAAGCGATCTGCTGACTTCCTGGGAGAAGATCGAGAAGAGACTGCGGGCGGCGGCAGCGGGAGATTTTGCCATGGCGATCTACAATCCCTCCAGTCACAGACGAAAAGACTATCTGCAAAAAGCCTGTGATATTTTACTGGAAACCATAGAAGGGGAGCGCCCCTGCGGCTATGTGGAAAACATTGGCAGAGAGGGCACCCGCGCGGTGACCTGTACGTTACAGGAACTTAAGAGCAGAGAGGTCAATATGTTCACCACCGTATTTATCGGCAATTCGGAGACGGAGATTCTGGGGAATAAGCTGATCACCAGAAGAGGTTATCAGGCGGAAAAGGGAGAGAAAGCAGAGTGAAAAGAATCGTAATATTTGCGGGAACCACAGAAGGACGGCAACTTTCGGAGCTTCTGGCGGATGCCGGGATCGCACATACGGTATGCGTGGCAACGGAATACGGCGAGATCGTGATGCGGGAGCAGACGGACAGCACGGAAGCGGCGCAGACAGACGGACAGCCACTGGTAAATCTTCATTGTGGCAGAATGGACCGGGAGCAGATGCAGAAGTTTCTGCATGACGAAGTTTATGAAATCGTAGTGGATGCCACACATCCCTATGCTCAGGTCGTTACGGAGAATATACGGGGAGCCGTTGCGGCAATTCGATCTTCGGAAAAAGATGCGCAGTTTCCCATCTACCTTCGTCTGGAACGGGAAATCGACGGGGCTGTAAAAGCAGATGAAAACGTTACAAATATCCAATATTTTGATAATAACTCAGACTGTGCGAAAGCGCTGGAAGATACAGAGGGCAATATTCTGTTGACCACGGGAAGCAAGGAATTGGCAGTGTATTGTGCATCCGGCAGGCTGAATGACCGTTTGTATGTACGGATCCTTCCGGGCAGAGAGAGTCTGGAACTGTGCATGGAGCAGGGAATCAAAGGCCGGCAGATTCTGGCATTGCAGGGACCTTTTTCCACAGAGATGAACGCGGCCATCTTAAAGCAGTATGACATCCGCCACATGGTCACGAAAAACAGTGGCCGCACCGGAGGTTATCAGGAGAAGCTGGAGGCAGCGAAAATGCTGGGGATCCCGGTGTATGTGATCGAGCCTGCGCAGGCGACTGCCATGCCCCAAAATGCGGTGGGGACAGACGCTTACTCTTTTACGGGGATCTGTGGAAAACTGGAACAACTCTGTGACTGTAAGCTTTCGCAGCAGGGCAGCATGGAGATCTGCCTTGCTGGAATCGGTATGGGAAGCAGGGAAGGCCTGACGGGAGAAGTGCAGCATGCCATTGAGACGACGGATATCCTGTTAGGGGCGGAGCGCATGATCGAGGGATATTCCGCCAGAATAGAAAAGCAGCCCTATTATATGACAGCACAGATTCTGCCTTATCTGGAAAAATTACAGGAGAGTGAAGTTCTGGCACAGCGGGAGACACTTCGGGTAACGGTTTTGTTTTCCGGAGATACCGGGTTCTACAGCGGATGCAGAAAACTGTATGCAGCATTACAGGAAGCAATCACCAGGGGGCAGCTGAAAGGCAGAGTAAAGATCCTGCCGGGACTTTCTTCGGTGGTCTCTCTGGCAGCCAGAGTGGGAGAAAGCTACGAGGACGCCGTTATTTTAAGTATGCACGGAAAAAAATTGAACCGGCTGGCGGCAACCGTGGAAAGTCATGAGAAAGTGTATCTGTTGACCTCGGGGTGTGAGGATATTTGTAAGATTGGGCAGATACTGACAGAAGCGGGATTGACAGACTGTGAAGTGATCACCGGATATCAGCTGTCCTATCCGGAGGAAAACATACGGATCCTGACACCGGAGCAGTGCATGGAGGTCACGGAGGAAGGGCTGTATACCTGCCTGATCCGCAATCCTCATCCACAGCCGGGACGCCTGATCCACGGAAGAACTGATAGCTGCTTCCTGCGGGATACTTCCGGGACGGAGGGAAAACTTCGCAGAACTCCCATGACCAAGGAAGAGATCCGGGAAGTCAGCATCTGTAAACTGCACCTGACGAAAGACGCTGTGGTCTATGACATTGGCAGCGGCACCGGATCCGTGGCAGTGGAGATCGCCGGATTATCGGGGCAGTTGCAGGTCTATGCCATTGAGAGAAAACCGGAGGCGGTGGAACTGCTTCGGAAGAATAGAGCGCATTTTCACATGGACAATATGGAGATCATCGAAGCACCGGCACCGGAAGGACTGGAAGAACTGCCCGTGCCGACCCACGCGTTTATCGGCGGCAGCGGCGGCAGATTAAGGGATATTTTACAGACCTTATATCGAAAAAATTCCGGCATGCGCATCGTGATCAATGCCATCAGCATGGAGACCATTGCGGAACTTAAGGAAGTACTGGAAACTTTTCCTGTGGAGGAAGAGGAGATCTTACAGATGCAGGTAAACCGGGTGAAGAAGCTGGGGAGCTATCATTTGCCCCAGGCGGAGAATCCGGTGTGGATCTGTTCGTTTACGTTTTGTGAGCGTGTGGATGGAGGAGAACGGGTATGACCCAAAAAATACGACGCATTATGATCGCCGCCCCGAAGAGCGGAAGCGGCAAGACTACCATCACTTGTGGATTATTGCAGATTTTTAAGGAAAACGGAGAGGATATCTCTTCCTGTAAATGCGGCCCGGATTATATCGATCCCATGTTCCACAGACAGGTGCTGGGAATCCCCGCCAGAAATCTGGACACTTTTTTCACCGGAGAGGACGGAACAAAGAGGCTGTTTTTGAAGGATCGCAGGGAAGACGAACTTGTGGTCATGGAAGGTGTCATGGGACTGTATGACGGGCTGGGTGGTATCAGAGAGGAAGGCTCCTCCTATCATCTGGCAAAGGTAACGCAGACCCCCATTATACTGGTGGTGGATGCGAAAGGCATGGGAAGATCGGTGATCCCCCTGATCGCCGGATTTCTGGCTTACGATAAGGCACACCTGATCCGGGGCGTGATCTTCAACCGGATGTCCGCAGCTTACTATGAGATCCTGAGGTCTCTGGCGGAAGAGGAACTTGGCATCGTGGTACTTGGGTATTTTCCGGAAAATAAGCACTTGCAGATCGCCAGCAGACATCTGGGCCTGTGCATGCCCGGAGAGCTGGAAGATTTGCAGGGACAGATCCGGATGACGGCGGAAAAACTAAGGGAGACCGTAGATATTTCGAAGCTGTTGCAGATCGCAGAAGAGGCGGAAAACTTAGAGGATGAGACAACAGTGAAGGTTTCTCATCCGAAAAGGGAATGCGGTGAAGCAGCAGAGAAATCCGGGTTCACGGAAGATGGCGAAACAATGCGCCCGCGGATCGCCGTGGCCCGGGATGAAGCCTTTTGCTTTTACTATGAGGAGAACCTGCCCCTACTGGAACAGAACGGAGCGGAACTGGTATTTTTTTCTCCGCTGCATGACCGTGCATTGCCGGAAAACATCCACGGAATGCTACTGGGCGGCGGCTACCCGGAACTGTATGCCGAACAGCTGAGTGAGAATGACGCCATGCGCACGGCGATCCGGGAGGCAGTCACCAGGGGGCTCCCCACCGTAGCAGAGTGCGGAGGTTTTCTATATCTGCATACGACCCTGACGGACAGAGAAGGGCATTCCTATCCCATGGCGGGAGTTCTGCCCGGAAAATGCTTCGATGCCGGGAAACTGGTGCGTTTCGGATACATCGAACTGGAAGAGTCTGCCGGACATTTCCTGCCCCATGGCAGCCGCATCCGTGCCCACGAATTCCACTACTATGACAGCGAAGACAACGGCGCAGACTGCACCGCCACCAAGCCCACCACCGGACGAAACTACCCCTGCATCCACGTAGGAGAGAACCACTGGTACGGTTTCCCCCACCTCTATTATCCCTCCTGCCCGGAGTTCGCTGAGCGGTTTGTGGAGAAGGCTGCGGAATACAAACAGCATAGAAAAGAAAAATGAACGTAGGCAAAAAACGAGCTCTATGCTATACTGCAAGGTATCAGAGATTGGTTTGGCAGAGTAGGAGGACGGGCTGGTGGAAAAGGATCCATTTAAAGAATATATAAAAGAAGCCGAGCTGGGTAAGAGAGAGAAAGGCTATGCCTGGCATACGGCAATAGGTCTTCAGGCAGTAGATGGATTAAAACCGTCAAAATATTTAGTGGATACAGCAATCAGGAACATTGAGGGAGATATTTCCATTGATGAGGCAGGAGAGCTGTTAAACAGTTATTACAAAGAAAATCCTTCCTTGAGTGGCGAGGACCGGACGGAGGAGGCGGATAAGGTAGCTGTCAGAATTGCCAAGGTTCTGTCGGAAAAGGCTTTCAGCTTTACTCCGAATGAATATATCTCCATTCACAGAAAACTGTTCACGGGAATTTACAGTCATGCCGGGAAAATAAGAGATTACAATATTACCAAGAAAGAATGGGTATTGAATGGTGCAACAGTGTTGTACGGTAGTGCCTCAGAATTACAGGCAACACTGGAATATGATTTCGCGGAAGAAAAAAAGTTCAGTTACAGGAACCTCACGATGGATGAGATCATACATCATTTGGCGGTATTTGTGTCCGGACTCTGGCAGATTCATATATTTTCGGAAGGGAATACAAGAACCACCGCAGTGTTCTTTATTAAATATCTAAGAACTTTGGGATTTGAAACTACAAATGATATTTTTGCAGAGAATGCATGGTATTTTCGGAATGCTCTTGTGAGAGCAAACTATAATGACCTGAAAAGCGGAGTACATGAAACAACAGAATACTTGGAACTTTTTCTTAGAAATCTGCTTTTGGATGAAAAAAGCGAGCTACACAATAGAACAATGCATATAAGCGGACTTTTGAAGGGGGATTCAAAAGTAGACATTGAACAGCAGAAAGTAGACATTGGGCAAACAAAAGTAGACATTAAACAGTCTTCAATAGACATAAAAGAAAAATTAGCACAATGTAATAATAAGTTAAAAAGAAAAACTGTGGACCATATAGTGACGATATATGATTCCTATGGAGAGAACAGGATATTTGGGCGCATGCAGGTAGAGAAAGTGACGGGATTAAAACCGGCAAGGGCTTCTCAACTGCTTAAATTTTTGGCGGACAATAATATTATAGAATCTGTTCAGGGACATGGAAAGGGGAAATATCGTTTTAAATAGCAGGAGATTTGATAGTATTTGCAAAAAATTCTCAATTAATAAAAAGATGTGTTATAATCGTAATATCTTTTTATGGTACGGAGGATAAATCGATGGAAAAATCAAAGGTATATTTTACAGATTTCAGGACCCGTCTGGGAGAAGGACTTCCCAGTAAGTTAAAGCGTCTGATGAAGGCGGCGGGGATTCAGGATATGGATATGGATCACAAGTTTGTTGCCATCAAGATGCACTTCGGTGAGCTGGGCAATCTGGGATTCTTGCGTCCCAATTATGCGAAAGCGGTAGCAGATGTGGTGAAGGAGCTGGGCGGTGTGCCCTTCCTGACCGACTGTAACACCTTGTATCCCGGCAGCCGTAAGAATGCCATCGAGCATATGTACTGTGCCTGGGAGAATGGTTTCACGCCCCTGACGGTGGGCTGTCCTGTGATCATCGGCGACGGTCTGAAAGGAACGGATGACATCGAGGTGCCGGTAGAGGGCGGTGAATATGTGAAAAACGCCAAGATCGGCCGTGCCATCATGGATGCAGATGTATTTATTTCCCTGAATCATTTCAAGGGACATGAGACGGCGGGCTTCGGCGGCGCTATTAAAAATATCGGCATGGGCTGCGGTTCCAGAGCCGGCAAGATGGAACAGCATGCCAACGGCCAGCCGGAGATCGACGAGAATCTGTGCCGTGGCTGCAAACGCTGCATGAGAGAGTGCGCCAATAACGGTCTGGCATACGACGAGACCACACACAAGATGCACATTGATAAAACGAAATGTCTGGGCTGCGGACGCTGTATCGGTGCCTGCAACTTTGATGCGATCCACAGTGGTTACGATGCGGCAACAAAGGATTTCAACTGCCGTATGGCAGAGTATGCGAAGGCTGTTGTGGACGGCAGACCGAATTTCCATATCTCTCTGGTGGTGGATGTGTCTCCGAACTGTGACTGCCACAGCGAGAACGATGTGCCCATTCTGCCTAACATTGGTATGTTTGCCTCCTTCGATCCGCTGGCACTGGATCAGGCCTGTGTGGATGCCTGCCTGAAGCAGACACCGCTGCCGAACACCCAGCTGACGGATGCCATGGCGGAAGCAGGCTTCTGTGACCACCATGATCATTTTGAAAATACCACTCCCAATGCGGAGTACAAGACCTGTCTGGAGCATGCGGAGAAGATCGGCATCGGCAGCAGGGAGTATGAACTTATTGTTATGAAATAATAATTCGAGAGCTTGAAAAGCGAAGTAATCGTTTATGAAGTAATTTTCGGAAAGGATGAATTTATGCGTCCCATGGTAAGCATCATTGTTCCGGTATACAATGCGGAGCAATACTTACGACGCTGTGTCGACAGCATTTTGAATCAGGAATATACGGACTTTGAGCTGTTTCTGGTAAACGACGGCAGTACGGACTCTTCCGGTGACATCTGTGAGGAATACGGTGACAGAGATCCCAGAGTCATCGTGATCCAGAAGGAAAATACCGGAGTCTCCGACAGCAGAAATCAGGCACTGGACCGTGCCCGGGGAAAATATCTGCAATTCCTGGACAGCGACGACTGGATCACACCGGATGCCACCAGACTGTTTGTGCGTGCCGCGGAAGAGTACGGCTGTGATATGGTTATTTCGGATTTTTACCGCGTAGTGGGAGAGCGTCTGTCCCCCAAAGGAGACATCGAGGAAGAGGGGGTGCTTACCAGAGAAGAATTTGCGGCACATATGATGGAGAATCCGGCAGATTTTTACTATGGTGTGGTGTGGAACAAGCTGTACCGCAGAGATCTGGTGGAGGAACATCATCTTCGCATGGATACGAATATCAACTGGTGTGAGGATTTTATGTTTAATCTGGAATATATCCGTTATGCCAAAGTATTCTATGCCCTGCGTGCCCCCATCTATTATTATGTGAAACGGAAAGGCTCCCTTGCCAGTCAGGGAATCAGTATCTCCAAGACTGTGAAGATGAAGCTGAATGTCTTCGAGTATTACAATAACTTCTACAAACATGTGCTGGAAGAAGAGGACTACGAGAAGAATCGTTTGCAGGTATACCGTTTCTTTATTGATGCAGCGGGAGACGGAAACGTGCCACCCTCCATCATGCCGGGCTCCAAGAAGCTGGGAGACGAGAGAGTCTTTGTCAACACGGAGATCCTACAGGCTGAGGGGCCGGCGGGAGATGCCTACCGCAAGCGGAAGCTCCTGGAACATTATCTGGAACCGGTGGCATTAAAAGGAGATTTGAAGGTGTCGGACGTGCGCCTGCTTCTGTGTCTGTGCGAGAAGCATGAGTGGGAAAGCAGACGGGAACTGGCGGATTTCGCCGGAATCTCCCGGACGAATCTGACCAGCGGCTTGCAGCGCCTGAACATGAGAGGATTTCTGAAGATAGAAGAGGTGAAGGAACCCAGACCTTCCAGGAAGAGTAAGACAGCCGGAGAGGTTCAGATAAGGGCTGCGGAAATGCCGGAGACGAAACGTAAAGACCGTAAGACCAGAGTCACTGTGACCATTCTTCCGGCGGCGGATGCCATCATGAGGGAACTGGCGCTGGCCCAGCGGGACTATGACGAGGCGACATTTGCGGGATTTACCGAGGAAGAGTTGACCCGGTATGCGGATCTGTCGGAGAAAATAAAAGAAAATACAAAGCGGATTCTGGGATAATATTCCGAGTCCTATAAGTATCACTCAATATTTTTACGAATGCAGGCATTCGACGTATATTGGGTGATATTTACATGGCTCGGAATATTTTATACTTTGTTAATTGACATCGCACCTTTCAAAAAGTTATGATAAATAAGTATATAAAAATGTGAGGGAAAGGAAGGTATTTGGATGAAGAAAAACGAAGAGTATATGTTGGAACATGCCGGACTGTGCAGAGCGGCAGATAGATTGGAACCCCAGATGTTTGACGAATATGGCGTACAGAGGGGGCTGCGTGATAAGAATGGTAACGGCGTAGTCGCAGGCCTTACCAATATTTCACGGATCGAATCTTTTAAAATGGAAGATGGCAAAAAAATCCCCTGTGAAGGGAAACTGTGGTATCGCGGTTATGACTGTATCGAACTGGTCAACGGCTTCCGGGGAGATCATTTCGGATTCGAAGAAGTGGCCTATTTACTTTTGTTTGGCAAACTGCCGAAACGTGAGGAACTGAAACACTTTAACGATATTCTTGCGTCCAGCAGAACATTGCCTACAAACTTCACCAGAGACGTCATTATGAAAGCACCCAGCAGTGACATTATGAATTCACTGACCAGAAGCGTGCTGACCCTGGCTTCCTATGACAAGAATTGCAGCGACACTTCCATTGAAAATGTGTTGAGACAGTGCCTGGGACTGATCGCTGTTTTCCCCATGCTGGCTGTCTACGGCTATCATGCATATAATCATTATTCCAATGACGAGAGTATGTATATACATCGTCCCCAGAAAAAACTGTCCACGGCAGAGAATCTGCTGATGATGCTTCGCCCGGACAAAAAATACACCGAACTGGAGGCAAGAGTACTGGACACCGCACTGGTGCTGCATATGGAGCACGGCGGCGGTAACAACTCCACCTTCACCACAAGAGTCGTAACCTCTTCCGGATCCGACACCTATTCCGTCATCGCGGCAGCGCTTTCCTCCCTGAAGGGACCCAAGCACGGCGGCGCCAATATCAAAGTCGTGGAGATGATGCGGGATATCGAGGCTCATGTGTCCGACTGGACGGATGAGGACGCGGTAAGAGCGTACCTGAACAAGATATTAAGCAAAGAGGCCTTCGACGGCAAGGGGCTGATCTATGGTATGGGCCATGCGGTCTATTCCCTGTCCGACCCCAGAGCCCAGGTGTTCAAGAGCTTCGTGGAAAAGCTGGCGGCAGCCAAGGGCAGAGATAAGGATTTCGCTCTGTATTCCATGATCGAGCGGATGGCACCGGAAGTCATCTCCCAGAAATCCAGAATCTACAAGGGCGTCAGCGCCAATGTGGATTTCTACAGCGGATTCGTATACAGCATGCTGGAGATCCCTCTGGAATTGTATACCCCGATCTTTGCCATTGCCAGAATCGTAGGATGGAGTGCACATCGTATTGAAGAGCTGATCAATATGGATAAGATCATTCGTCCTGCTTATAAGAGTGTGATGCAGGAACTGGAATATATTCCTCTGGATCAGCGATAATATGATATGAATGCAATAAGGACTGCGTATTTGGCGCAGTCCTTTATTGGATAACCCGGGAACAGAGTTCTCTGATTCTACGAATAGATCCGGCGGATAATGGATACGATCTCTTCAGCGGATTCTTTGGTGTCCTCCAGGATCCAGGTAACATAGATATTGTAGAGGGAACCGGAGAAAGCCCGGAGGGTGTAATAATAATCCCTTCCTTTCTCCTCGGTATAATAAGTCTCCAGAATATAACTGTCCAGTGCCTGTAACAGCAGATGCCCGAGACCGGTCCTTACCAGACAGGCAATGAATTCTTTATAATGATAGAAATACTCATAGCAGTGCAGCATATTGCGGTGGTCGTTGTAATTGCCCTTGTCCGGCCAGGCAGAGACATCCTGCCTGTAGGCATCGACCAGATCCTTCAGATAGCTGCTTAAGATCTCGTCCAGAGAATGATAATTTCGATAATAGGTCATGCGGGAGACTCCGGCACACTCGGTCAGTTCCGTGATCGTGATATTGGATAGGGATTTGGTCTGCGAGAGCTGGATCAGGGCCTGCACCATACAATCTCTGGAAAAAAAGTTGGAATTTTTTGGGGACATGACGGATCACCTTCTTTACGATTTCTACTTATTATTTATAATTATATAAAACGTAACACAATCCATCAAAATACGCAAGGAAAGTTCCTTGCAGAAAGGAGCGGCATGTGGCAGAGACGGTAATTGAATATTTACAGAAATACGGAGACATCTCTTTTCGGGAAAAACCGCTGAATGATGTGGACAGTCTGGCATTATGCCAACTGTCTTATCTGAAGTTTGACGGCATGGTCAGTGATGTGCGGCATAACGGACCTTCGGTGACACTGCGGGAGATCGCGGAGCGGCCGGATGTGGATCAGCTGTTTGGGGATGTCCGGTTCGAGAAGGAGAACCGTGCGCTGTTCGAAGGGTTACTCGGTGGCAGACGTTTCCGGGATATGAAGCTCAACTGCTATATCAATCTGGTGGAAAAAGAGTGGGAGACCCAGTTTTCCGCCATCACCTTTCTTCTGGATGACGGAACCCTGTTTCTGGCATTCCGGGGGACAGATGAGACCATCGTGGGCTGGAAAGAAGACTTCAACATGGCATTTTTAAATCCGGTACCGGGGCAGGAGTACAGCGTAAAATATGTAAATATGGTCACCGGCCGGCTGCATCATCCCTTCTATATAGGCGGACATTCCAAGGGCGGTAATCTGGCAGTTTACAGTGCCATGAAATGTGCGCCTTTTGTACAGAAGCGGATCCAGAAGATCTACAGCCTGGACGGACCGGGATTTCGGCCGGAGGTGCTGAAGGAATGTCATTATAACGCCATTGAAGACAAGGTGGTGAAGATCCTGCCCCATTCTTCCATGATCGGCATGATCTTTGAAAGGGATATTCATTATCGTGTAGTGGAGAGTAAAAGCCACGGACTGCTGCAGCACGATCCCTTCTCCTGGCTGGTGGAGGAGGATCATTTCGTGGATGTTGGAGACATCTATGAGAGTCAGAAGATCATGAATGAAGCTCTGAACGAATGGATCCTGTCCTTAAATGAGGAGCAGGTCCGCACCTTCGTGGACACGCTTTATCAGGTCATTTCCGCATCTCAGGCGGATGACCTGATCGCCTTTACCGCCGACTGGAAAAAGAGCATGAACGCTGTGGTCACAGCGCTGAAGGAGGTGGACGCCCAGACCGCAGAGATGCTGCGGGGAATCATCCGTTCCCTGTTTGAGATCGCGAGGATCAAGGTAAAGGAGGAACTGACTTCCTCCAAAAAGCCCGGGCGCAGACTTAAAGGTAAGAAGCGAGAAGCGAAAGCAGAGGCTCCCCCGCCTGCTTTGGCAGACGCTCCGGATGCCATTGGAACCCAAGAATCGGCAGCGCATCATGCTCCAAGGCTTCCGGGCAGCCATCCTCCGGACAGCGCTGAATGATCTTCAGATGCTGGCCTAGACGGTCAATCCGCTGATGATGGGCGCTGTTGACGCGCATTTTGGCGGGGAAATACTTGAAAAAACGGGAATCATTCACCATAATGGAAGTATGGAATGCATCACCCAAAGGAGCACTGTGCAGATGATCTTCCGGCATATCCTGTAGGATGGTGCCGCCGAAAGCGACGTTGATGACCTGCATTCCTTTGCAGATGCCGATCACGGGGATCCCTGCGGCGATGGCCGTGTCAAGGGCCTGGAATTGCAGGATGTCCAGTTCGGTGTCGATGGAGCGGGAGCCCTTTGATTTTTCCCCAAAAAAAGCGGGTGTGATATCCCCGCCCCCGGGCAGAATCAGGGCATCGCAGGAGGTGACTGCCCCGGGGACTAAAGTGGTCACGATAAGGGCTGGAAGTTTGCGGAAGAATGCCTCATAATTGCCCGTTTGGGTTTTACGTCCCAAAATGACTAATTTTGTCATATGATTTTCTGATACCTTATTTTTTATAGTTAATATATGCCATAACTTTTGTTTTTTGCATCAAACAAATTAGCAAAAATGTATCTTACGTTTTACAAAAAATAGGAGTAAAATAGCAACGACCTTGAGGGAGTGGAAGCTCTTTCAGGGATGTTTACGGAAAGGAAGTGGTATTATGGAGGAATTGGCATCAGAACTGCTCAAGGAACTGAACTGTGACACGGCATTTTCCATCAAGCTTCCGGCAGGTATTCCCCTGATCGGCGGAGTACAGCTGGACATTGCGGAATCGGTCGTTATCACCTGGGTCGTCATGGCAGTGATTCTGATCTTGTCGATTATCCTTACAAGCAACCTCAAAGTACACAATGTCAGCAGGCGACAGCTGGTGGCAGAAACGATCGTGACGAAGCTGGAAGGCATTGTTACGGGAATGATCGGGGAGGAAGGCAAGCGGTATGTACCGTATCTGGTCAGCGTATTGTTATATCTGGGCATATCCAATATCATCGGATTGTTCGGTATGAAGCCCCCTACCAAGGATCTGAACGTAACGGCGGCACTGGCACTGATGAGTATCGTTCTGGTGGAAGCCGCAGGTATCCGCAAAAAAGGTGTGGGCGGATGGATCAAGAGCTTTACGGAACCCATTGCGATCGTAACCCCCATCAATATTCTGGAGGTGTTCATCAAGCCCCTGTCTCTGTGTATGCGATTGTTTGGTAACGTTTTGGGAGCATTCGTTATCATGGAACTGCTGAAGCTTCTGGTTCCGGTAGCATTGCCGGTACCCTTCAGTTTTTACTTTGATATTTTTGATGGACTGATTCAGGCATATGTATTCGTATTCCTGACATCCATGTACATTAAGGAAGCCATTGAGTAACTATTCACTAACAACATTATTTTTATTGGAGGATTTAACTATGATAGCTATTGGAGCAGGTATTGCAGCACTGGCATGTATCGGAGCAGGTATCGGTATCGGTATCGCAACAAGTAAGGCAGCAGAGGCTGTGGCAAGACAGCCGGAAGCAGAGAGCAAGATCACCAAGATCTTACTGTTAGGTGGTGCGCTGGCAGAGGCAACCGCTATTTACGGATTCGTTATCGGTATCCTGATCATCTTATTCATGGCATAACTATCCGAAGTCGGAAACGGCACAAACAAAGCGAAACGTAAGAAAGGATGAAAACACATGCTGAGATTAGATATTAATATTGTATGGACCATCCTGAATCTGTTGATCATCTTCGCCATCGTGAAGATCTTCCTGATCAAGCCCATCCACAAGATCCTGGATGCAAGACAGGCAGAGATCGATAAGCAATATGCAGATGCCAAAGCCGCGCAGGACAATGCCAATGAACTGAAAAACCAGTACGAGGCATCCTTAAGCGGTGTTCAGGCAGAAAAAGAAAGCATCCTGAACGAGGCAAGAGGCAAGGCCAGCAACGAATATGACCGCATCGTGGCAGATGCCCAGACCGAAGCAAAGAAGATCATGGACAATGCCAGCAAAAATGCCGCACTGGAAGAGCAGAAGCGCATCGAACAGGCACAGGAGCAGATCGCCGGTCTGGTAGTGGAAGCTACCGCAAAACTGGTGGCTGCCAAACAGAACGCAGATTCAGACAGAGAACTTTACAACCAATTTATAGCAAAGACAGGTGAAAAGATTGATTAGTACAGCTTTAGAATACGCAAAAAGATTGCGTGAACTGAATATCCCCGGAGACATTGTAGGTCAGACAGGCGATATCTTCAAAGCCGTACCGCAGGTGAAGCTGGATTTCGAATCTCCTGCTGTGTCACTGTCTGCAAAACACAATGTAATAGAAAAAGTATTCCCCTTACAGATCAGAGATTTTCTGAAAGTCCTGTGTGACAACGGAGACGTCTATCTGTGGGATGATATCTGCACCGCATACAGAGAACTCTCTCCCGAGAAAAAGGAAGAGTTCGTTGTGACCCTGTCCTATGTGACAGCACCCACCGACGAACAGCTGCAGAATATCCGTAATTTTATACAGAAGAAATACAACAGGGAGGACATGACCTTCGAGACGAAGGAAGATCCTTCTCTTGGCGGCGGTTTCATTATCCGTGCCGGTAACGAGGTCTATGACTGGAGTACAGGCGGACGTATGAAGCAGTTCGCAGACAAACTTTCCCAGGTAGGAAAGACTGCCAGCGAGCAGGGCATCATTTCCATTCTGAGAGGTGAGATCGAAGATTTCAACCTCCAGGCACAGGAAAATGAGATCGGCTCTGTCAGCTGGGTAGGTGACGGTATTGCCAACGTCAATGGCATCGATCATGCAGAGTACGGCGAGATTGTTATCTTCGATTCCGGTGTCAAAGGTATGGTACAGGATGTCCGCAGAGATGAGATCGGATGTATCCTGTTCGGTCATGATACCGAGATCCGTGAAGGTACCAGAGTTGTCCGGACCGGTAAGAGAGCCGGTATCCCTGTAGGTGACGGCTTCCAGGGCAGGATCGTGGATGCTCTGGGAGCACCTATCGACGGCGCAGGACCCATCAAGGAAGAGGCTTATCGTCCCATCGAGCAGCCCGCACCTTCCATCGTGGACAGACAGTCCGTAGGCGTGCCTATGGAGACCGGTATTCTGGCGATCGATTCCATGTTCCCCATTGGTCGTGGACAGCGTGAGCTGATCATCGGTGACCGTCAGACCGGTAAGACTTCCATCGCCATCGACGCTATTCTGAACCAGAAGGGCAAGGATGTGGTATGTATCTATGTGGCTATCGGCCAGAAGGCATCTACCATTGCAAAACTGGTAGGAACCCTGAAAAAGCACGATGCCATGGATTACACCATTATCGTTTCCGCAACGGCCAGCGATCCTGCACCTTTGCAGTACATCGCACCGTATTCCGGTACCGCACTGGCTGAGTACTTCATGTATCAGGGTAAGGACGTTCTCATCGTATACGATGATCTGTCCAAGCACGCAGTAGCTTACCGTGCACTGTCTCTGTTGCTGGAGCGTTCTCCCGGACGTGAAGCATATCCCGGAGACGTTTTCTATCTGCATTCCAGACTGCTGGAGCGTTCCGCAAGACTGAGCGCAGATAAGGGCGGCGGTTCCATCACCGCACTGCCGATCATTGAGACACAGGCAGGCGATGTATCCGCATACATTCCGACGAACGTTATCTCCATTACCGACGGTCAGATCTTCCTGGAGAGTGATCTGTTCTTCTCCGGTATGAGACCCGCAGTCAATGTCGGTCTGTCCGTATCCCGTGTCGGTGGTGCCGCACAGACCAAGGCCATGAAGAAAGCAGCCGGAAGTATCCGTATCGATCTGGCACAGTTCCGCGAGATGGAAGTGTTCACACAGTTTGCTTCCGATCTGGACAATGCCACCAAGGAGCAGTTACAGCACGGCCATGTACTGATGGAGCTGTTAAAGCAGCCTCTGTGCAGACCCTTAAGCATGGCAGAACAGGTTATGACCCTGTGTGCAGCCAATGGCAGAGTAATGCTGGATGTGCCCGTAGCACAGGTAAAGGATTTCCAGATGCAGTTCTTAAGCTACATGAAGGATAAGCACAGTGATATTGTCCGTCAGTTAGAGACCACCAAGGCTCTGGATGATGAGCTGAACAAGCAGATCTGTGATGCAGCTGTGGAGTTTAAAAAGGAATTCTTACAGAAATAAGTTATTTGTAGAGACAATAGGAGGTTAACATGGCAAATACGCGGGAAATACAAAGTCGTATGAAAAGCATTCAGGATACCATGAAGATCACCAATGCCATGTATATGATCTCCTCCACGAAGCTTCGGAAAGCGAAGAAGAATCTGGAGGAGACAGAGCCTTACTTCTATACTTTGCAGACGATGGTCAGCAGAATCGTCCGCCACTTACCGGAGATCGATAACAGATATTTCGATGAACGTAAGGATAAACCGGCGGAAGAGAGAACCACCGGACTGGTGGTAGTTACCGCAGACAAGGGTCTGGCCGGAGCCTACAACCATAATGTACTGAAAATGGCAGAAGAACAGATGCAGAAAGCGGGAAAGACGGGAAAGTATAAACTGTTTGTCGTAGGTGAGCTGGGACGACAGTATTTCGGTCACCGTGGAATCGAGGTGGCGGAGCAGTTCCATTACACCGCACAGAACCCGACTCTGCACCGTGCCCGTATCATTACGGAGACAATTCTGGAGCAGTTCGAAGAAGAGCAGCTGGATGAGGTATATATCATTTATACCAATATGGTAAACAGCGTGACAACCGAACCGCAGATGATGCGTCTGTTACCTATCATAAAAGAACGTTTTACCAGTAAAGACGGACAGGATCTGAGTATGTATCAGGAACCGCTTGTCATGACGCCGTCACCGAAGGCGGTGCTAAATAACATTGTTCCTGATTTTGTTATGGGATATGTGTACGGTGCACTGGTAGAGTCGTTCTGCAGTGAGCAGAATGCCAGAATGATGGCCATGGAGGCAGCGAATAAGAATGCATCCGCCATGATCCATGATCTGTCCATTCAGTACAACCGGGTACGTCAGGCTATGATCACGCAGGAGATCACCGAGGTCATTGCCGGTGCCAAGGCTCAGAAAAAGAAGAAAAAGGCAAGAAAGGAGGTCCTGAACAAGTGAGTAATGTAAAGGAAAAAAATCATGGTAAGATCGTCCAGGTCATGGGACCTGTGGTAGACGTGGAGTTCGAGGACAATGACCTTCCTTTTATCAAGGATGCCCTGGAAGTATACAGTGAAGGCAAACGTCTGGTCATGGAAGTGGCACAACATATCGGCAACAACACCGTTCGCTGCATCATGCTGGGTGCCAGTGAGGGACTTTGCAAGGATATGGATGTCATTGCCACCGGAAAAGGAATTCAGGTGCCGGTAGGTAATAAGACACTGGGCAGATTGTTCAATGTATTGGGAGAGACCATCGACGGTGGAGAATCCCTGGAAGGAGAGGAGCATTGGGTCATCCACAGAGATCCCCCTTCCTTCGAAGAGCAAAGCCCTGTCGTAGAGATGCTGGAGACCGGTATCAAGGTCATCGATCTGTTGGCTCCCTATGCAAAGGGTGGTAAGATCGGTCTGTTCGGCGGTGCCGGAGTCGGTAAGACCGTGCTGATTCAGGAGCTGATCCGTAATATCGCCACCGAGCACGGTGGATATTCCATTTTCACCGGTGTCGGAGAGCGTTCCCGTGAGGGTAACGATCTGTGGAGTGAAATGAAGGAGTCCGGAGTTCTGGAGAAGACCGCGTTAGTCTTCGGTCAGATGAACGAGCCCCCCGGAGCACGTATGCGTGTAGCCGAGACCGGACTGACCATGGCAGAGTACTTCCGTGATGAAGAGCATCAGAACGTGCTGTTGTTCATTGATAATATCTTCCGTTTCGTGCAGGCAGGTAGTGAGGTATCCGCACTGTTAGGCCGTATGCCTTCCGCAGTAGGATATCAGCCTACACTGGCTACCGAGGTCGGTGAATTACAGGAGCGTATCGCTTCCACGAACAAGGGTAGTGTTACTTCCGTACAGGCTGTCTATGTGCCTGCGGATGACCTGACAGACCCTGCACCTGCCACCACATTCGCACATCTGGATGCCACCACCGTTCTGTCCCGTAAGATCGTGGAACAGGGTATTTACCCCGCAGTGGATCCTCTGGAATCCACTTCCCGTATTCTGGAAGAGGATGTGGTAGGTAAGGAGCATTACGAGACTGCACGTCAGGTGCAGGCAATGCTGCAAAAGTACAAGGAATTACAGGATATCATCGCTATTCTGGGTATGGAAGAGCTGTCCGATGAGGATAAGGTCACTGTATACCGTGCCCGTAAGATCCAGCGTTTCCTGTCCCAGCCCTTCCATGTGGCAGAGAACTTCACCGGTGTACCCGGTAAGTATGTGCCTGTCAAGGAGACCATCCGCGGATTCCGTGCGATCATCGACGGAGAGATGGATGAGTATCCCGAAGCTGCATTCTTCAATGTAGGAACCATTGATGAGGCAGTGGAGAAGGCCAAGAAGCTCATGGCACAGTAAGGAAAGGCGGTGTGCGTATGAACACCTTCAGCTTGAAGGTCATTGCCAGTGATAAAGTATTTTTCGACGGAAAATGCGGCATCATTATCGTACCGGCTCTGGACGGCGAGCAGGCCATTATGTCTCATCATGAGGATATGGTCATTGCCACGAAGGAAGGCGAGGTACGGTTCAAGGAAAAAGAGGAGGACGACTGGACCAAGGCCGTAGTTGGTGTGGGATGTGTCTACATTTCTCATAACCGTGTGATCATGCTGGTGGATACAGCGGAGCGTCCGGAGGATATCGACAGAGTCCGTGCGGAAGCCGCTCTGGAGCGTGCCCAGGAGCAGCTGCGTCAGAAGCAGAGTATTCAGGAGTACCATGTATCTCAGGCATCCATGGCGAGAGCCATGTTGCGCCTGAAGGAAGCCGGAAAATACGAGATCAAATAAAAAGGTAAAATATTTGTAAAAAGTAACAAAATTATGCCTGTAATGTTAGCAAATGTGTGCAATTCGGAAATTGTTATTTTTCTGTCATTGCGATAAAATCTCTTAGGAATCGTAAGGAGAGTTAAACAATGGATTATTTACAGAAAAAATCAATACGAAGTGTCGCAGCTGCCATTGCAGGCTTTTTGCGTCATTCCGTCCGGAAAATAGGAATCACCAGGGAGAAACTTCCTTCCTGTATTGCTTTGGCGATCTGTCCCCTCATCACCTTTTATTTATTTGAAATGTATACCCACAATCCCTTTACTACCATGCATTTCAAGACCCAACTATTAAATATGGCCTTTTACGTGCTGACCGCGCTGTTATTGTTCGGTATTGTGAAATATGTCCGGGCGGCACTGATGCTGCAGACGGCATTTTTCATGGTGGCGGGGCTGGCAAATTATTATGTGTTGAATTTCCGTTCCGCACCCATCATGCCCTGGGATATTTATTCCATCAGTACGGCTGCCAGTGTGGCGGGGAACTTCAGCTATGAATTGTCCACCAGCGCCGTATTGATCATTGTGGCATTTTTGATCCTGCTGTTGATTGAGAGCCGTTTTCACATGAAAGCGCCGGGCAGAGTGGCCAAGAGAGCGGCACTGATCCTGTTAAGCATTGCTCTGATCTACGGCTATACCGGCATGGTGCAGAGCGAGAGCTTTGTGCAGAATTTCGGATTGTATGACAAGCTGTTCACCCCCACCGTCATGAATAAGAGAGACGGTAATATCGTGGCATTTCTGATGGAAATGGAATATCTGGATGTGGAGAAGCCCGCAGGATACTCCGCCGACGGAACAGGCAGCAATTATGAGCAGGCGGGAAAGGATTCCGCAGGGCTTGCGGCAGCCGTGGAGGATCCGGAGAGCGTGAAGCGCCCGAATATCATTGTTATTATGGATGAGGCATTTTCCGATCTGGCAGTCCGGGGAGAGTTTACCACCAACGAGGACTATATGCCCTTTATTCACAGCTTACAGCAGGGGGCCGAGAATACCAGAACCGGTTATCTGAATGTTTCCGTGCTGGGAGGGAATACTGCCAATACGGAGTTCGAATTTTTGACCGGCAGTACCATAGGATTTTTGCCGCAGGGCAGTGTGGCTTACCAGCAGTATGTGCAGAAGGAGATGCCTTCTCTGGCTTCCTATCTGAAGGAGCTGAATTATCATACCGTGGCGATCCATCCTTATTATGCCAGCGGCTGGGACAGAGACAGAGTCTATCCGCTGCTTGGGTTTGATGAGTTTTTGTCACAGGATGATTTTAAGGACCCGAGGAGAATCCGCAATTATATTTCGGATGCGAGCAGCTTTTCGAAGATCATTGAGCTGTATGAAAATAAGGAAGAGGGAGAGCCACTGTTTGTCTTTAACGTAACCATGCAGAATCACAGCGGTTATGAAGAAGAATTTCACAATTTCACTCCGGATATCACCGTGGACGGGATCGATTCCAAAGTGCTGTCCACGTACCTGTCGCTGATAAAGCAGACCGATTCCGCCCTGCAGGGACTGATCGATTATTTCTCTCAGGCGGACGAGGATACCATGATCGTATTCTTCGGCGATCATCAGCCAACGACCTATGTGAGCAACCCGATCTTAAGAAATAATAAAGTGGATCCGGAGACTTTGACAGACGAGGAAAATCTGTTAAAATACAAAGTACCTTATGTGATCTGGAGCAATTTCGACATTGAGGAGCAGACGGACGGGGAGACCAGTGCCAATTATTTGGCCATGGATGTGCTGGAGAACTGTGACCTGCCGTTACCCGCCCTGCAGAGCAGTCTGACGGAAGTACGGGAAAAATACCCGGTGATCAGCGCAGCCGGTGTGAGAGCCGCGGACGGCACGCTCACAACGGTGAAGGAATGTGGGGAAGCATTGAACGATTACCGGAGTCTGGAGTATTATCTGCTGTTTGATTACGGAAGGTAAGAAAAGAGATCGTGGGAGAAAATAATATGAACGGCAACAAGACGACAGCAATAAGTGCAGAGCGCAGGATGCAGAGAGGGATCTCTGTGCTTGCGTTCCTTGCGCCTGCGCTTATCATGCTGGTCCTTTTTACCATACGAGGCATATATCCTTTTGGTGACCGGAGCTTTTTGTTCTCCGACATGTACCATCAGTATATGCCTTTTTTAAGTGAATTTGTACACAAGATCAGGGCAGGAGAGGGCCTGTTCTATTCCTATAATGTAGGGATCGGCTCGAATTTCCTGGCACTGTATGTCTATTATCTGGCAAGTCCGTTTAACTGGCTGGTATTTTTGCTGCCGGAAAGCCTGATCATGGAATTTATGAGTTATCTGGTGATCCTGCGGATCGGCCTTATGGGACTTACCTTCAGCATTTATCTGCGGAAGGTTTTCGGCAAGGCGGATCCCGCGGTGCTGTTATTTTCCACCGCTTACGCCCTGTCCGGCTATCTGGCGGCCTATAACTGGAATGTGATGTGGCTGGACTGCCTGATCCTGCTTCCTCTGATCCTGCTGGGAGCGGAGCGGCTGGTCAGAGAGGGCAAATGGGTCATGTATACCGTTACTCTGGGACTTTGCATTCTGACCAACTATTATATTTCCATTATGATCTGCATCTTTCTGGTGCTGTATTTCGGCATGCTTCTCATCACGGAATACTATACCATGACAGATGGAAAAAGCAGGAAAGTCCGGATCGTATTCGGCAGGATCGGAAGATTTGCGTTTGCATCCCTGCTGGCCGGAGGTCTGGCGGCGGCATTGCTGATCCCGGAGGTCTGCGCTATCCTGCGGACGGACTTCGGCAACTCTGATTTTCCCAGTACATTGGAGTCCTATTTCTCTGTTTTCGATATGCTGGCGAGACATTGCATGTGCGTGACCACGGAGAGAGGACTGGAACACTGGCCCAATATCTACTGTGGAGTGGCAGTATTTCTGTTGGTGCCCATGTATGCGCTGAATGAAAAAATATCCATCCGGAAAAGATTCTGCAATCTGGCGCTGGCGGGATTCCTGCTGTTGAGCTTTGCAACCAATATTCTGGATTTCCTGTGGCATGGTCTGAATTATCCGGATTCCCTGCCGGCAAGACAGTCTTTTTTGTATATTTTTCTGATCCTTGTCATGTGTTATGATGCTTTCCGGAATGTGGAGGCCACGACACCCAGACAGATCCTGTATGGCTATCTGGCTGCAGTGGTATTTCTGTTAGCCTGTGAGAAATTCGTGGAGAGCGAAGATTTTGACACGGGTATTGAGGTGATGACCCTTGTGTTCGTTACGATCTATGCCGTGATCCTGTATCTGTACCGGACGAGGAAGGACGAGCTGACAAGACAGGTGCTGGGGATTCTGGTGCTGGCCTGTGTGGTGGCAGAGCTGAGCATCAATACTTTCAATACCAGTCTGGGTACCACGGGACGCACCGACTATCTGGGAGATCAGGAGGACTATAAGGCACTGTATGCTCTGGCACAGGAACAGGAGGGGGATGACTTCTTCCGCGTCGAGAAGTTTACCCGCAAGACGAAAAATGACGGCACCCTGACGGGGTATCCCACGGCTTCTGTATTTTCCTCCACCATGAATTCCAGCGTCATGGATCTGTATAAAGAACTGGGGATGCGTCACAGCAAGGTCTACTACGGCTATGACGGAGCGACGGCTTTTGTGGCGGCGCTTCTGAATGTGGATTATATGTTCGGTGAATCGGACAAATATGCAAACAGTCTGTATGAAACGGTGGCAGACAGCGGGGAGATTTATTTATACCACTGCAAGTACACACTGCCCTTCGGCTATGTGGCACCCACGGGATGGGATGTCCCTAAGGAGAGCAGTGGAGGTGTGAGAGTGCAGAATCAGCTGATGGAAGATCTGGGGATCACGGACACATTGCTGGAACGTGCCACCAGTGAGGCTTCCGGGGACAATGTATGTATCACCGCCGACCGGGCAGGCTATTATTATGCACGGATCAATGCCTCGGGCACCAAAAAGGTACAGCTGCTGGGCGGTCCTCTGGAGACCCAGGATTACAGTGACTTAAAGGACGGCTCTATCCTGTATCTGGGATATCTGCAACAGGGCGACAGAGTGACTCTGACCAACGGGGATGATACGGACGATACCCCGAAGGTATCTGCGGAGGCTTATGTGCTGAACGAAGAAGTACTGGCACAGGCAGTGGAATTGTTGTCAAAAGAGCATCTGGAAAATGTGCAGATGGACAGCACCCACATTTCGGGAACCTTGCATCTAAATGAGGCCGGAAGACTGATTCTGTCCGTACCTTATGAGAAGGGCTGGACGGTGTGGATCGACGGGGAAAAGGTAGAACCGGAGACCTTCGGGGATGCCCTGATGGCATTTGATCTGGAGGCCGGAGAGCATACGATAAAAATGCATTATGTGCCGGATGGATGGAACATCGGTGTTCCGGTAGGCGCGGGAAGTGTGCTGATCCTTGTGGGCTGCGTGCTGTGGCAGAGACGCGGCGGAAAGAGGTAAGAAGGAGCGAATTATGACGAAGAAGAGTATTTGTGATACCCTGCGGCGTACCTGCCTGATTCTGGCGGGATCCTTTATCATGGCAGTCAACTTAAAGAGCTTTGTCCGCGCCGGGGGACTGATCCCCGGGGGATTCAACGGTCTGACCCGTCTGATCCAGGAGATCAGCGTGCTGCTGTGGCACTGGGAGCCTCCTTTTTCCGTAATCAACTTTATCTTAAATGCGGTCCCGGTGGTCATCAGCTTTAAATTCATCGGAAAAAAGTTCACCGGTTATTCCTGTCTGATGATTGTGGTGAGCGGTATTCTGACGGATATCGTGCCGGCTTATCCGGTGACGGAGGATATTCTTCTGATCGCTATTTTTGGTGGACTGATCAACGCACTGGCCATCAGCCTGTGTCTGTTCGCCAATGCCACCAGCGGCGGCACGGATTTCATTGCGATCTTTTTATCGGAGAAGTACGGTATTGATTCCTGGAATTATATTTTCGCGGGAAATGTGGTGATCCTTGGAATCGCCGGAGCGCTGTTCGGCTGGGACAAGGCGCTGTACTCCATTATTTTTCAATACACCTCCACCCAGGTGCTGCATGTGCTGTACAAGCGCTATCAGAAGCAGACGCTGATCATCGTGACCAGAAGATCTGAAGATGTCTACGAAGCCATTGCGGAGATCACCAATCATGATGCTACGCTGATCAAGGGAGAAGGCTGCTATTCCAGACAGGAATGTGATGTGCTGTATTCCGTGGTGGGACGGGATGAGGTGAACAAGGTCGTGAACACGGTGCGGGAGACCGACCCGGAGGCTTTTGTCAACATGATTCGCACGGAAAATCTGGCGGGCCGGTTCTACCAGAGACCGAATGATTAACAGAGGAAAAAGAAGAGCCTGAGAGTCAGCAGTTTAACTGACACTCAGGCTTGCGTATTTTTTCGGGGATACGCCCACGGCCTTAGTGAAGGCTTTGAAGAAGTTGCTGTAGTCCGTGAAGCCGCTGCGCTCGAAGGCTTCCATGACATTGCCGTTCTCGTTCAGGACAGCCTTGGCGATACTGATGCGGCGGGCGGTGATATACTTATTAATAGTAGTACCGGTGGCAGACTTGAAGATCCGGCAGATATAGGATTCGCTTAAGTAGAACTGACCGGCCAGCTGTTCCACCGTAATGGGCTGGGAGATATTCTGGTTGATATAGGCCAGAATATCATCCACCTGATGATTGTAACGATAGCTGCTGTCCTTGTATTCAGTGGGATCCGCAGCAGCTTCCCCGGAAGCCGTCAGCTCCGCACTGCGGACGAACAGGGTGTTGAGCATGACCATCAGCTCCATGAAGGCTGCGTATTCCGTGATGTCATGGGCAAAGCCCTCCGCGGAAGTGATCTTGTTGATATAATAGAGGAAACGCTTCTGCTGTTCCTTGTTGAGGGAAAGCTTATGGGAAAAGGGGGCGTTACGGTGAGTGAAGCAAAAGCTTAGATCCGTCTCTTTCGTGGAGATCTGCTTCATGAAATCCGGTGCCACCGACAGGACGATCCGCTCGTGGACGGAATTATCGATCTGGGTCAGCTTGTGGCTTTCGTACTGGTTGATGATAAAAAGGTCTCCCGGGGCGATGGTGTAGAAGCAGTTGTCAATAAGAAACTGTTTGCCGCCGCAGATAGAATAGTAGATCTCGTAGCAGTCATGGATGTGCATGTCCATGGCTTTTTCTTCTTTATATAAGTGGGCAATGGCAAAGGTCCCGGAGTTCTTACAGTTTTCTATAGCTGTTTTGCATGAAGTAAGTTCTTCCATTTTTTTCATCCTTTTTGCTTTTTCTTTCATTAAACACCAAAAGTTCAAAATTTGCAATGTTTAGATTAAAATATGAAAAGACTTTGAGAATCTTTTCTAGTATACTTAACTCATACAAAAGAGAAAAGCATTTACAGCCTTTCAAAATTTTTATAAAAATTAGTAAAAATGTGTTGGAAATGGTTACAATGATATGTTATAATGTAAGTGCTTTCATAAAAAGGTATCATTCAATGACGGCTTGTGTGCCGTCTGTTGAGGAAAGAGAGGCGTAAGGTGGAACTTAGAACAGCAGTATCACCAAGAGATGTGAAGCATTATACCACAGAGCGTCTGAGAGAAGAGTTTCTGATCCAGAATCTGTTCGTACCCGGCGAGATCAAGCTGGTGTACAGCCACATCGACAGAATCATTACAGGAGCAGCAGTGCCTGTAACCCCTATCACTCTGACCGCCGGAGATGAGCTCCGTGCAGAGTATTTCTGCCAGAGAAGAGAGCTGGGTGTGATCAATATCGGCGGAGCAGGTATGATTACCGTTGATGGCAAAGTGTACAAGGTAGGCTACAAGGAAGCCATGTACATAGGAATGGGCTCCAAGGAGATCATTTTCGCCAGCGTAGATGAGAAGCAGCCCGCTAAATTTTATCTGAATTCCGCTCCCGCACATAAGACTTATCCTACCGTGCTGATCAAGCCGGAAGGCACTCCCGAAGAGGGTGTAGTCATTGTAAAGGATGAGAATAAAGTAGAGCTGGGTACTCTGGAGGATGCCAACCACAGAGTGATCTGCAAGTATATCCTTCCCGGACAGGTAGAGAGCTGTCAGCTGGAGATGGGTATGACGAAGTTAGAGCCCGGCAGTGTATGGAACACCATGCCCTGTCATACACATGACAGACGTATGGAAGTATATCTGTATTTTGATATGCCTGAGGATGCCTTTGTTATGCACTATATGGGTGAGCCGGATGAGACCCGCCACATCGTAATGCGTAACGAGGAGGCAGTGATCTCCCCCAGCTGGTCCATCCATTCCGGATGCGGTTCCAGAGCATATACCTTTATCTGGGGTATGGTCGGAGAGAATCAGGACTTCGACGACATGGACGGTGTCGACAACAGAGATCTGAAATAAGATCATTTATAAAATGTAACTAAAATAACATTTTTTATAAAGAAAAGGAGAAAAAACAATGTCAGAATTCACTAATTTCTCACTGGAAGGTAAGGTTGCTCTGGTAACCGGCGCATCTTACGGTATTGGTTTTGCTATCGCTTCCGCATACGCTGAGTGCGGTGCTACCATCTGCTTCAACGATATCAAGCAGGAGCTGGTAGACAAGGGAATCGCAGCATACGCTGAAAAAGGCATCAAGGCTCACGGCTATGTATGTGATGTTACCAATGAAGAAGCAGTTAATGCTATGGTAGCTCAGATCGAGAAGGAAGTAGGCACCATCGATATTCTGGTAAACAACGCAGGTATCATCAAGAGAATCCCCATGACCGAGATGACTGCAGATCAGTTCCGTCAGGTAATTGATGTAGACCTGAATGCACCTTTCATCGTATCTAAGGCAGTTATCCCCGGCATGATCAAGAAGAATCATGGTAAGATCATCAACATCTGCTCCATGATGTCCGAGCTGGGTCGTGAGACCGTATCTGCATACGCAGCAGCTAAGGGCGGCTTAAAGATGCTGACCAGAAATATCTGTTCCGAGTACGGCCAGTACAACATTCAGTGTAACGGCCTTGGACCCGGTTACATCGAGACTCCTCAGACTGCTCCTCTTCGTGAGATCCAGCCCGATGGCAGCAGACATCCTTTCGACCAGTTCATCTGCGCTAAGACCCCTGCTAACAGATGGTTAAAGCCCGAAGAGCTGACCGGTCCCGCTGTATTCCTTGCTTCTGAGGCATCCAATGCAGTGAACGGACACATCCTGTATGTAGATGGCGGTATCCTTGCTTACATCGGCAAGCAGCCCCAGTAGAACCGGCGCAGCACGGCTCACGAGTAAATATCCGGTGAGTTTACGAGCCGGATGTAAAGCACGAAGTGCGAATTTACGAGTGAGGAACCGTAAGGCATGAAATAAAATAAATTACTCACATCAGGTCAGTCGCAGAAGAATTTCGGCGGCTGACTGTTGTGGCGTTTGGAAAAGGAGTATCTCATGAAGATAGCTTTGATCAATGAAAACAGTCAGGCTGCCAAGAACGAAATGATCTGTGCTACTCTGAAAAAAGTAGTAGAGCCCATGGGTCATGAAGTATTCAACTACGGTATGTGCGGTGCAGAGGATCCCAATTCCCTGACCTATGTACAGAACGGTATTTTGGCAGCAGTTCTTTTAAACTCCGGTGCAGCGGATTTCGTTATCACGGGATGCGGAACCGGCGAAGGTGCCATGCTTGCATGCAATTCCTTCCCCAAGGTTCTGTGCGGACATATTGAGTCCCCTTTGGATGCTTACCTGTTTTCTCAGGTAAACGACGGTAACTGTGTAGCACTTCCTTTTGCAGAGAACTTCGGCTGGGGCGGTGAACTGAATTTACAGTATACCTTTGAAAAGCTGTTTTGTGCTCCCGGCGGCGGTGGATATCCCCCTGAGAGAGTCGTTCCCGAGCAGCGCAACAAGAAGATTCTGGATCAGGTAAAAGAAGTAACTCATACCGATATGGTTACCATCCTGAAGAATCTGGATCGCGAACTGGTAAAGGGTGCTTTATCCGGTGACAAGTTTAAAGAGTATTTCTTCGCAAACTGCAAGTGCGACAAGATTGCTGAGGCAGTGAAGGAAGTACTGGCTTAATTTTTTGCAGAAACATTTTCGACAGGATCTCCTGCGAAGATTTTTCACATAACTATTAGTCTATAAGACAGAAAGGTGTTATTTATGAACGCAGTATTAGAGCAAATCAGCAAGATCGGTATCGTACCGGTTGTAAAAATTGACAACGCAGCAGATGCACTTCCTCTGGCAAAGGCACTTTGCGCAGGCGGACTTCCCTGTGCAGAGGTTACTTTCCGTACCAGCGCAGCAGCAGAAGCTATTAAGATCATGACCGACAACTTCCCCAACATGTGTGTTGGGGCAGGTACTGTTCTGAACGCAGAGCAAGTTGATGCAGCAGTAGCAGCAGGCGCTAAGTTCATCGTAAGCCCCGGCTTAAATCCCAGAACCGTTAAGTATTGTGTAGAGAAGAACATCCCCATCACTCCCGGTACTTCAAGCCCCAGCGACATCGAGCAGGCTATCGAGCTTGGTTTGGACGTAGTAAAGTTCTTCCCCGCTGAGCAGTCCGGCGGTCTGGCTAAGATCAAGGCTATGGCAGCTCCTTATGTAAACATGAAGTTCATGCCTACCGGCGGTGTAAACGCTAAGAACCTGACTTCTTACCTTGACTTCCCCAAGATCATCGCCTGTGGTGGCTCCTGGATGGTTCCCGGCGACCTGATCAACGCCGGTGAGTGGGACAAGATCGAGCAGCTGACCAGAGAAGCAGTACAGACCATGCTGGGCTTCGAACTGGCTCACGTTGGTGTCAATGCAGAGAACGAGGAAGAGGCTGTTAAGGCTGCTAACCGTTTCGCATTCATCTTCGGTATGCCCGCTAAGGTTGGCAACAGCTCCGTATTCGCAGGTTCTGCTCTGGAAGTTATGAAGACTCCTTACCTGGGCAAGAACGGCCACATTGCTGTTAAGACCAACTACATCGAGAGAGCTGTCAACTACCTGAGCACTGTTCTGGGCGTTGAGTTCAACGAAGAGTCCGCTAAGAGAGATGCCAAGGGTAATCTGAAGGCTATCTACCTGAAAGAGGAGATCGGCGGCTTCGCAGTTCATCTGGTACAGAAATAAGATAGGATTCTGAAAACCGGACGGATCCGTCGACTGCATATTTCAGTCACGGACCCGCTCCCGCTTCGGCCCTCCCGTAACTAAAACCCGCAGTCGACGAATCCTGTTTTGCGGATGGAATTAAGACTGTGAAGATGTTATAACAAAGTTAATTAAATGTGAGAAAGGAATATACCAAAATGGCAAAAGTAATTACCATGGGTGAGATCATGCTGAGACTGTCCACCCCCAATAACGAGAAATTTATCCAGGCAGACGAGTTCGATATCAACTACGGCGGCGGTGAAGCTAACGTAGCTGTATCTCTGGCTAACTACGGTCATGACGCTGAGTTCGTTACCGCAGTTCCCGACAACGAGATCGGTGAGTGCGCAGTAGCAGCTCTGAGAAAGTATAATGTATGCACCAAGCACATCGCAAGATGCGGTGAGAGACTGGGTATCTACTATCTGGAGAGTGGTTCTTCCATGAGACCTTCCAAGGTTGTATACGATAGAGCACATTCCTCTATCTCTACTGCAACCGAGGCTGACTTCGATTTCGATGAGATCTTCGAAGGCGCTGACTGGTTCCATTTCACCGGTATTACCCCTGCTGTATCCGACGCTGCTGCAGAGCTGACCGAGAAGGCTCTGATCGCTGCCAAGAAGCACGGCGTAAAGGTATCCGTAGACCTGAACTTCCGTAAGAAGCTGTGGAGCTCCGAGAAGGCACAGAAGGTTATGACCAACCTGATGAAGTACGTTGATGTATGTATCGGTAACGAAGAAGATGCTGAGCTGGTACTTGGCTTCAAGCCCGGCGATACCGATGTTACCAGCGGTGAGCTGGAGCTGGCTGGTTACAAGTCCATCTTCGAGCAGATGGTTGACAAGTTCAACTTCGAGTACTGTGTATCCTCTCTGCGTGTAAGCCATTCCGCTTCCGATAACGGCTGGTCTGCTTGCATCTACTCCAGAGATACCAAGGAGTTCTATCACTCCAAAGAGTACAGCATCCATCCCATCGTTGACCGTGTAGGCGGCGGCGACTCCTTCGCAGGCGGCGTGATCTGCGGTATGCTGGATGGCAAGAACTTCAAGGATGCTCTTGAGTACGGCGTAGCTGCATCCGCTCTGAAGCACACCATCCCCGGCGACTTCAACCTGGTATCCAGAAAAGAAGTTGAGACCCTGGCTGGCGGCGACGCTTCCGGACGTGTACAGAGATAAGATTCTGGAAATAGAATAGTGTAAAAATCAAAAGGACTCACCTGCGTGGTAACATGCAGGTGAGTTTTTTTGCGCGCCTTGCGGCGCACGTTTCTAAAGGGTGAAAGTTCTTAATCCGCCCGTTTCGGTGTTTCCAACACGATACTTGTCACCGATTCTGTTAATTATATTAAATCTATTTATAGTTACTCTCCTTTGCTCATCCGTGTTTATCTTCCAACGCCAGACCGATCAACCGGCCTGCCTGATCAGCCATAAACAGAGGGATGTTCAGCATATCATCATCCAGTTTTAGATTGTCAAGGGAGAAACGTACACGAAGCTTAACCTTATCCGGGAACAGTTCCTTGAACTTCTTGAGGCTCTTGCTGGATATATTGGCTTCAGATTTAACTTCGACCGGGAAAATATCGTTCTCTCGCTGGATTAGAAAATCCACTTCATAGGGCGGATTGCTTTGGCTCCAGTAACGAGGGGGCACCTCAAACTGTGTAATCAAAGTTTGCAGCACAAAGTTTTCGGTCAGTGCGCCTTTGAACTCGGTGAACAGGCGGTTGCCTTCACCAAAAGCAGTAGGCGACAACTGGGCCAGACGGCGAAGCAGACCTACATCCACCAGATAAATTTTGAAGGCGGAGAGGTCATCGTAAGCGGACACAGGCAGGCCAGGAGCGGTGCTGCGGTAGATTTTATGAACAAGTCTGGCATCCACCAGCCACTGCAGAGCGTCCTCATATTCACGGGCTCTTGCTCCTTCTTTGACAACCTTGTAAATGAACTTTTTGTTTTCTCTTGCCAGCTGAGAAGGAATAGACTTCCAGATCATAGATATCTTCGGAAACTCGCTGATATTGGGATGCTTTGCAAAGTCACGTTCATAGGCACCAATAATTCCGGACAGGGACTCCTGCATAGCGGCAACGTCACGGGCTTCCGTCCACATCAGCACCGGTTCCGGCATCCCGCCAGTGACATAGTACATCTTCAATTTCTCGTACAGAGGATTGAAGAATGCATCGGGGATCGGCTCAATGGTGTCCACACTTTCCAGATATGCAGCAAGGTTTTCATCACCATTGGCAATCAGAAATTCCGAAAAAGTCATAGGATCAATCTGCATGAAGTTGACCTTGCCCACGGGGAAAGAAGAGGGCTTTGCCAGGGCAATGCCCAATAGAGAACCGGCGCAGGCAATATGATACTGCGGGGCGTTCTCACAGAAATACTTCATGGAGTTGATGACTTTAGGACAGTCCTGCACCTCATCAAAAATGATGAGAGTTTTTTCCGGCATAATCTTCTGACCACTGGCCAGCATCAAGTTCTGCAGGATACGATCAACATCTTTGGTGGTTTCAAAGAACTGTTTGTATTCCTCGTTTTCATCAAAGTTAAAATAAGCGGTATTCTCATAGTAACGCTTGCCGAACTCTTTCAGAATCCATGTTTTGCCTACCTGCCGCACACCCTTCAGAATCAAGGGCTTGCGGTAGGGAGAATTCTTCCAGTCCAGCAGCTTTTTTAAAATAAATCGTTCCATAGAGTCACTCCTCACACTTTTATTGGGACTTTAGTGTTTCTCGATCACATTTTTATTATATTCAAAAATTACAAAAAAACAACCCATATCACAAAATTATACGGATTTTTCGGAGCTGAAATCACACATTTATATGTGCAAAGTGGAACGATAAACGAGTACAAGTCTTTGTATAGCTATTGACTGAACAGCGGCAGGGAATTATCGTCCCTGCCGCTGTGTTTTGGTGCGCCTTGCGGCGTAGTTTTCTAAAGGGGGGATTCTATAGCAGGAACAGGCGGATTAAGGAAAATATTTTTCAGCATCATAAATGCCTTGGGTTATGAGGTGCAGCTTGTCAAAAAGTCATCAGGTAAAAGATAAAACAGAATATTGAGGTTCCACATGGGAACCTCAAACATTTTACCATAAAATTTCGCTATCCAATACTCTAAAAATCAGAGAAATCTCTCAAAATTACCCCTAAAAATCTAAAAATCACAGGAAGTTATATCCAATTCTTACGGTACGAACCTCGGAAAGAGAGTGGCAAACTTCCTGAACAACGGAATGGATCAGTACTATGTGTTCCAGAACTCCTTCAACAGAGAGAGCATTCAGGTGCTGGATCTGTATGTGTATAACATCGGTATGACCGGACGAAGCATGTCACTGGCCACCGCAGTCGGTATTATGAAGAGCTTAGTCAGTGTAACGCTGTTGATGATCGTGAACTTCGTATCTAAGAAAACACGTGGCGAAAGTATTGTGTAGCCTGTTCAGAGTCACGAAAACATCGATAAATGTGCATCCATAATAAGGAGGTTTCTCATGACAACATCGGAGAAATATAAGATTAAAACCAAAGGCAAAGCGGGAGAGTGGAGCTTTCAGATCATAAACTATGCGGTCTTTGCGATCTTTGCCATCATATGTGTGTATCCTTTTTACTACCTGATCATCAATTCCATCAGCGCCAACGACTTAAGTGCCAACGGCATGGTCAACTGGCTGCCGAAGCAGATGCATCTGGGCAACTACAAAGAGGTATTGAAATTAAGCGGACTGGGCATGGCACTGTTCGTATCCGTAGCCAGAACGGTCCTGGGCACGGCCTGTACGGTATTGGCCAGTGCTTATCTGGGATTCATGTTTACCCAGCAGAAGATGTGGCACAGAAAACTGTGGTATCGTCTGATCGTCATTACGATGTACTTCAATGCAGGTCTGATCCCCATGTTTATGACCATGAAGACGCTGCACCTGACCAACAATTTTTAAGTGTATATCATTCCGGCCATTGTACAGCCTTTTAACATCATCATGGTAAAGACTTATGTGGAATCCATTCCGGCATCCCTGCAGGAGGCTGCGGAGATCGACGGGGCAGTCCCCAGTGAGATTTCCAATCAGCCCGCTACCGAGCCCTGTGAGGCTATGGAGCCTACCAATGCACCTTCCATCCGTTGGGATATTTACGGTGAGGTAGGCTATCCCAAGATGGATACCATGGAAGATCTGCTGGATGTCATGGAGCAGATGCAAGCCGCAGCGGAACAGAGTGATTCCGGCAAGGCTGTCTATGCGTTCTCTCTGTTCAAAGACTGGGACGGCGATGTAATGCAGAATGCCAGCGCGCTGTGCGCCCTGTACGGTTACGAGCCCATGGGCTTTGTCATGGCAAAAGTAGATGGTTCCGAAAGCCAGAGTGTCATCGACAGCGAAGGTATTTATGTACAGAGCTTACGGCTTTTATATGAGGCAAATCAGAGAGGACTGGTAGATCCCGAGTCTACTACTCAGAATTTTGATACCTTGCAGACCAAGTACAGAGACGGCGGCGTGCTGTATTCCCTGTGGCCCTGGCTGGGTGCAGGACAGTACAACACTTCCGAGAACACCGCAGCGGGCAAGGGATTTGCATCGGCTATCATCGGCGATATGCAGTGCCTGTCCTACGGTTCCATGCCCCTCGGCAAAATGGAAGTAGGTATGATGGTAGGAAGCCAGACCAAGGATCCTCAGAGAATCGTAGATTTCATTGACTGGTTATATTCCCCCGAAGGTATCGAGGCAGCCTGCCCTCAGACCGGTGGCGGATGTGGCCCCGAAGGTCTGACCTGGGAAATGAAGGACGGTGAGCCTGTCCTGACCGAGTTCGGTGTGAAAGCCTTCGTAGATATTGATCCTGATTTACAGGTTCCCGACGAATGGGGCGGCGGTACCTGGAAAGACGGTGTCTCCGCGCTGAATGTCAAGACGGTAGGTGTGGTGGACTGTGATGAAAGCACCGGTATGTGCTACAACTATCAGAGATGGGCAGATTACCAGAAGAGAACCGCAACGGCCCTGCAGGAAGACTGGTCCGCACATAATGACGGCGCATTATCTTCCATCGAATACATGAAGGATAAGAATCTGCTGATGGTATTGCCGGTACCAATTATGCAACACCGGAGTACACCACTGACATCAGCACCATCAAGGAGCAGTGCAAACAGGTCATCGTAGCAGAATCCTGGAATACGGCATTCTGGGGACATACCTTCTATGACTGGGAGGAGATTGTGGTACCGGACCTTCGGAGTGAGCATTTTGCCACGGAGCGGACCATGTTTCAGGGGATCTCTCTGGATTATCGAAGATTCCAGTCGGATGCCATGCTGGACTGCTACAAATTGGAGCGGGATGTGATCAAAAAGGTGCTCCCGGAGGCGAAGGTGACTACGAACCTCATGGGATTTTATAAGCCTCTGGACTATTTCAAGTGGGCGAAGGAGATGGACTTTGTCTCCTGGGACAATTACCCTTCCAACGAGGACTCCTACACCCGGATCGCCATGGCCCATGATCTCATGAGGGGGATCGGCGGCGGGGCGCCTTTTGCCCTGATGGAGCAGACCCCCAGTGTAACCAACTGGCTTCCTTACAATGCATTGAAGCGTCCCGGCGTTATGCGGTTGTGGAGTATGCAGGCCATGGCTCACGGCGCGGATACGGTGATGTTTTTCCAGATGCGGCGCACAGTGGGGGCCTGCGAGAAGTACCATGGTGCGGTGATTGATCATGTGGGAACGGAAAATACCCGGGTATTCCGGGAGATCACAAAACTGGGCGGGGAACTCAAACATCTGGGAACGGACACCATGCAGATGCGGACGGAATCGAAGATCGGTATTTTCTTTGACTGGGACAACTGGTGGGCACTGGAATATTCTGCGGGCCCCAGCTGTGAACTGAAATATCTGACGGAAGTGTTCCGGTATTATGATGCTCTGCGCAGAGAGGGCTACGATGTGGATTTCGTATCACCGGAGGATGATTTCGGCGGATACCGGCTCCTGATCGCACCGGTCTGGTATATGGTAAAAGGAACTACGGATGAGAAACTCCGGAAATTCGTGAAAGAGGGCGGAAGGTTCCTGACGACCTTTTTCAGCGGGATCGTACAGGAAAACGATCTGGTGACCCTGGGAGGCTATCCCGGAAAACTGCGGGACATTCTGGGCATCTGGGTGGAAGAGCAGGATGCGCTGCCTCATGGTGTTTCCAATGAATTTATCTATCACGGGGAAAAATACCCGGCGACGCTGCTCTGTGATCTGTTGCATTTAGAAGGAGCAAAGCAGCTGGATGAGAGCGGCTACGGCAAGGACTTTTATCAGGGGATGCCGGTGCTGACCTGCAATTCCTATGGGGAAGGAAAGGCCTATTATGTGGCCACGGCTTCCGATGAGAAGTTCTACCGTAAGTTCCTTAAGGATATCTGTGAAGAAGCGGAAATTCAACCGGCATTACAGGTGCCGGAAGGTGTGGAAGTCACTGCCAGAAGCAGGGGAGAGCAGAAATTGTGGTATCTGCTCAATCACAATGAGACACCGGCAATGGTAAAGCTGCCGTTTTCCACGGAGGATCTTCTGACAGGAGAAAGCAGAACTGCCGGGGAGATCACTCTGGCACCGAAAGATGTCGTGATCCTGCGTCGGATGCAGTAACAGTAATTAAGAAAAAAGAGCCGTTTCCCGGGGCGCGGGAGACGGCTCTTTTGACATCTTATGATTGGGAAATTTAGCTTTCGCTGTATTTCTCTTCGCAGTATTTGCAGCGGTAGATCTCTTTTTTCTCATCTGAGAGGACGAATACATGGGGCAGTCCCTGCTCGATGGAAGTGATGCATCTGGGGTTGCGGCATTTGATGACATTTTTGATCTGCTTGGGAAGTACCAGTTCTTTCTTCTCCACGATCTCTCCGTTTTTGATTACGTTGACTGTGATGTTGTGGTCGATGAATGCAAGTACATCCAGATCCAGCATATCGATGTCACATTCTACTTTCAGAATGTCTTTCTTGCCCATTTTTCCGCTGCGGGCATTTTTAATGATAGCAACGGTGCAGTCAAGCTTATCCAGCTGAAGATGCTCATAGATAGAGAGACTTTTTCCGGCTTTGATATGGTCGAGGACGAAGCCCTCTTCGATTTTTCCTACATTTAACATTTTATTCTCCATTCTGCGGACGCATTCACGCCCTGCATGATTCCTATAATTTATCGCACAAGATATCCAACATTATGCCAGACCCAGCAAAGTCAGGATCAGAGCCATGCGGACATAGACACCGAACTGGGCCTGCTTGAAGTAAGCGGCTCTGGGATCGTCATCGACTTCCACGGAGATCTCGTTGACTCTGGGAAGGGGGTGCAGTACCAGCATATCGGGCTTGGCCAGTTCCATTTTTTCCCGGGTCAGTACATAGAAATCTTTCAGACGGACATAATCCTCTTCGTTGAAGAAACGCTCTTTCTGGACACGGGTCATGTATAAGAGATCAAGCTCGGGCATCACGTCTTCCAGACGGATGACTTCCTGAAAAGGAATGCCTTTTTCACGGAGCATGTCGGTGACATAGTCGGGGATCTTCAGCTCCTCGGGAGAGATGAAGATGAATTTGATGCCTTCATAACGCACCAGTGCGTTGATCAGGGAGTGTACGGTACGGCCGAATTTCAGGTCACCGCACAGACCGATGGTGAAATTATTGAGATCGCCGTGCAGGCTGCGGATGGTCTGCAGGTCGGTCAGGGTCTGGGTGGGATGCTGATGTCCGCCGTCACCGGCATTGATCACGGGGATCAGGGATTTCTCTGCGGCTACCATGGGAGCGCCTTCCTTGGGATGACGCATAGCGCAGATGTCCGCATAGCAGGAGATGATGCGGATGGTATCGGATACACTTTCTCCCTTGGATGCGGAAGAGGAAGCAGCATCGGAGAAGCCGATGACTCTGCCACCCAGACGGGTCATGGCAGACTCGAAGCTAAGTCTTGTGCGGGTGCTGGGCTCGTAGAAGCAGGTGGCCAGGATCTTTCCGTCGCATTTGTGGGCGTATTTGGCGGGATCCTTCTCAATGTCGTCTGCCAGAGCGAACAGTTTGTCCAGTTCCTCAACAGAGAAGTCAAGTGGGTTCATCAAGTGTCTCATTTTTTCATTTCCTCATTTCTGCGCTGCTATTTTCGACACAGTGAGTACGGAATAGGAGAATCCGTACTCACTTGTGTATGCGACATCATAAGAATACAGCGCTTTTCTTATGATGCGGGTAGAAACATGGCCGCAGGAAGCAGACAGCTCATACCCTGACCAGAAAAAAGTCGAAGAGGAAAACTCTTCGACTTTAAAATTACTGTTGATAAGATAACAGATCCGTTACGGGTTTCCGTTTGGGAGCAACGGGTGCTTCTGCGGGATAACCGATGGGGATCAGTGCGATCAGATCCTGATTTTCGGGAATCTCAAGGAGATCAGCAGCTTCCTGCTGATCGAAGATACCCATGATCACGGTGCCAAGACCCTGCTCGTAAGCAGCCAGGCAAAATGCTTCGCTGGCAACACCGGCATCAAACATCTGCCATGCATCGCCTCTTTGGGTGGTGAAGGAGCCGTCTCTCTCGAAACCGCTTCTGCCCTTGATCACGGTTACTGCAACGACCATGGGAGCATTCTCCATGATCTTGCCATTACCCGGGAAGGAGGAAGTACATGCTGCCAGTTTCGCTTTCTTTTCGCCTTCCACAGCGAAATAACGAACGATTTGTGTATGCTTCCAGCTGGGAGCATAAGAAGCTGTCTCTACGATCTGAGCCAGAAGCTCATGAGATACCGGCTGATCCGTATACTGACGGATACTTCTGCGGCCTGTAATACATTCTTTTGCGGTCATGTGTTTATCCTCCTGTATTTTTGCATTTGTAATATAATAGCATTTCTGAAGGGTAGAATCAAGCAGGAAATGATGAAAAAGAAAATATGATTAAATGAAAAAACTAAAAAAAATACATATTTACATAAAAATTTACACAATTTGTAAACGCTTACAAAAAAAGCCAGAAAAAAAGGAAATAAAATAATAATTTATTCCATTCAGAAGAGACTCTTTCATTTTTTATAATGAATCATATAAAGAAATATGGGAGGGTATCCACATTTATGAAGCGAAAAACATGTAAAGTAGCAAAACAGGTAGTAACCATGTTACTTTGTGCAGGTCTTATTGGGGGATCTTTGCCGATGGATGTACTGGCAGAGGAAATGCAGACCATGCAGGGCAACGTGGAAACCGGTGAAGAAGCCGGAGCAGAAACAGAAGCCCAGGCGGAACCGGAACCCGGAGTAGAGGAAGAAGCCGTTACACCGTCGACAGATTCTGTTTCCGATGGAAATGGAATTGCGTTAATGAGTCAAAGCGCTTCCGCATCGCATATTGCCACTTATGTGGGGAAAATTCCGCAAGGAATTGAATGGGAAACGGGCGTAAAGGAGGACACCTTTGGCGAGGCGTACAGTACAGTAACTGCAAAGGCAGCAGATGGAACCAACTATACGGTTGAGGTGGTACCGGAGGGAATCGTTTACTTTATTGACAATGTTACAACAAACTTTTCAGAAGCTACGACAGAACCTTTCGAAGCAGTAAAGACTCTGGCAGGCAGCCAACTGGTGAACACGGTGTACGACCAGCAGAAGACAACGGACAATACTTGGGGGCTGGTAGATACTGATGCTGGAACGAAGGCGTATAGCAATATTACTTCGGATAAAACCGCAACAGGCATTTACGGAAATAATAATGCTGTGGGAGAAACTTTATCTTATGCTTTGTATCTGGAAGCAGGAACCTATACCATTACTTCCGGTCACCGGGAATGGTGGAGCCAGAATCGCCCCATGGATGTGCTGTTAAAAACAGATGTGGGAGAGACCACCATAGGAAGGGTTTCTGTCAGCAATAATGTTAAGAGTGCACAGTTTTCTTATACTTTTACGCTGGACACCGCACAGACGGTAACATACACCCTGAAAAGTACAGCCAATCAGGCACCTGTTGTAAGCTGGATCGGAGTATCGAAATATACCGTCAATGAATCGGAATATTTGGGACAGGCTCTGGAGGACAACGATCAACTGACCGTCCGTTCCGGTGCAGCACTGGAAGCAGACAGCGGTACAGGAAAGCAGCTTTCCGTTACAGGCGGCTGGGTCAGCGGTGGCATTTCCAATGCAGGAGCAACCATAAAGGATGCTCCCAGCCTGTTCCAGAGAAAACAGTTCACGTTAAATCTTAATTTGAAGTATAGTTACATAGAGGAAGGGACAGGAAGCCGTGCGGCAGTTTTCATTGGTAATTCTGATGCCACAGCCTTCCGTATGATTCCGGCAAAGACAAAGGAACAGTCTGTGCTGAGAGTAGGAGCAAACAGCGTAGCAAAAGATTATCTGCTTTCAACGGCTCTTACGGCAGGACAGTGGCATGCCCTTTCTGTTGTTTATACAGAGGATGATCAACAGGGCTATGCAACCGTATATTGTGATGGTGCAAAGGTGCTGGATGCCACAGGAATCGGCTTTAAGTTAAGCAGTACCACAAATCTGGAAACCGGAATTGGTGCATCTTATGGAACCAGTTATTTATGTAATGGTACTTATGACAATATTGTTGTAAATGCAACGGCTGCAACAGAGGAAGAAGCCATTGCGGAAACACAGGCAAGACTGGAAGCTATGAACAGTATTACCCAGACAGACGGCAACGTAGTGATTTCCGGTACGGATGTTGACAAGGCAGCAAAAAATATCAACGGCCTGACTTATAAGGGTTTTGGCATGTTAAACGGTAACAGTACCAGTAACCTGCTGCTAGATTATAAAGCAGAGCATCCCGATAAATATTGGGAAATGATGCAGTATCTTTTTGGTGGGGATTATCCGTTGTTTACTCATATCAAAATGGAAATGGGTAATGACGGAAATAATTCCACCGGTGCAGAAGCCTGTACCATGCGTTATGAGGATGAAGAGGCAGACGCTTCCCGTTCTCCCGGATTTGTTATGGCAGCAGATGCTAAAATGATCAATCCCAATGTAAAAATCAGCATATTGCGTTGGGAGATGCCGGCATGGGTATCGGCAAAGTGGAAGAACAATACCGGCAATCAGGGCTATGAGGCAGTTTATAAATGGTATAAGGAAACTATTTTTGATGCCTATGAGAAGTATGGCTATATAGTGGATTTTATCGACCCGGACAAAAATGAAACCACAAATCCCGACGAGGATTTTATCAAATGGTTTGCAAACAGAGTAGAAAACGAAACAGAATTTCCTTCTTATATGGATGAGAAAGCGATCAAGGCATATCAAAACATCCGAATCATTGCATCGGATGAAAACAAGTCTTTACAGATCGTGCCATCCATGAGAAGTGACAGTGAGTTATATAATGCAGTAGATATTATCGGTTTCCATTATCGTACCAGTGCCACAGATGATTATATTAAAATGGCAGATGTGGATGATAAGGAGGTGTGGTACAGCGAAGGCTGTGCAACCTTCGGTTATACGGAATTACAGGAAAATAAGACAAGCGAATACGGCAGAGGTACTATCGGCGGCTATCAGAGTCCACTGGCTCTGGCAGACAGCTTCATTAATGCCTTCACCGGTTCCCGCAGAACCCATTATATTTTCCAGCCTGCTATCGGTTCTTTTTATGAAGGAATCCAGTATGGACATAAGGAGCTGTTAAGTGCAAGAGATCCCTGGAGCGGTTATATCCATTATGATCCGGCTCTCTATATGATTGCTCACTTTGCACAGTTTGCGGTTACCGGCTGGGAGGATACAGATCCTTCCCAAAATGAGATCTGGAGGGTGATCACTAACGCAACCTCCGGCTCCTTCGGCTCCAGCGACAATGAGCATCAGACGGCAGGCATTGACGGAAAAGCAAGCTATATGACGCTGGCTGCTCCTGATAAGGAAGATTTCTCCGTTATTTTTGTAAATAATACAAAAAACGAAAAGACGTTTAAAATTACAGTAGAGGATATGGCAGTAGCATCCGGTGCAACTTTAAAGATCTGGACCACTAGCACGGACAAGTATTTGCAGAAAAATGATACTGACGCAGAACAGAAGGACGGTGGCTGGTATGTAACGGTTCCTGCTTATGGTATGGTAACAGCAACCACGCTTGACACTACTCCCGCAAGAACTCCTGAGGAGGAGATCCACAATGCGGATAGAACGGTTCTTGATACGGACAGCACCGGACGCAGACAGGATACTACGGACAATGTACTTTATGCAGATGATTTTGAATATGCGGAAGAACCTGCGATGGAGCAGTATAATGCAAAAACCAAAGTAACAACCAGTGTAGATTACCTGACTGCAAGAGGAAATGAGCCAAGATATTTTTTGGATACCCATGGCGCTTATTTTGTGGAAAACGGAAAATTAAAGGCAGATCTTTCCACCAGCGTAGGACAGTGGAACGGCGGTGAACCATCTACCATTGTGGGAGATTTCCGCTGGATGGATTATACGGCTTCTCTGGATGTACAGATCCCCAATGCTTCCGCAGATACTTATGCAAGACTTGGTATCCGTACTCAGACAGGCATGAACTGGAATCAGAGTGGCTATACACTGGAAATTAACGGTGTCGGTTCCTGGAAACTGTATCGTGTGGGTACAGCAGTGGCCAACGGCAGCGCAGAAGCAAATGCAGACGGCAGATATCAGTTAAAGCTGGCAGCGCTGGGTGACACCATCACTGCGTTTGTTGACGGAACACAGGTGACAAGCTATCAGGATTCCACACCGATGCTCTCCGGACGTATTAAAATAAGTAATAATTGGAAACAGGTATATTATGATAATCTTCTGGTAGAAAAGATTGCTGGAGGAACGGCTTATGCTTTGTCTATGATAGACGGACAGGACGACAGCGTATCATACGAAGGGGACTGGACCATTGACAATCCCGGCAGCGGAAGTGCAGACAACTGGTATCGTACTGTTTCCGTATCCAATGCAGCCGGAGCTTCCTTGATTTTCCCTGTCTATGGTGCTGGCTTTGCCATTATCGGACCAAACAGTGCGGGAACGAAGTTTGATATTTATGTAGATAATGCTCTTGTAGCAGAAAATGCTGAAACAAAGGCAACCTCTAACCGTTATGAGTCCTACAGCTACAGTGGTCTTGCTTTGGACAGCCATACCGTAAAGGTAGTGGTAAAGAGTGGTACATTGAAAGTAGATGCTTTGTATGCACTGGGTGAAAGCACACAGGCAGATGAAAATGCTCTGGTCAGCGTAGAAACCACATTCCCTGACAGCTATGCGGTAGTACAGGGGCAGACAATTAACGGATTACCGGAAACTGTGCAGGTAAAAACAGGAACCGGCAGCGTTGTAACAAAGCCTGTGATATGGAGTAACAATACCGCAGAACATTTTACAGCAGCTTATGAAACCACCAGTGTAACCGGTGTGGTACAGGAAGGTGTAAACAGCTTTGGTGCAAAGCTTTCCATAACGATTCCGGTAGAAGTAGTTCCTAAAAATGTAGTTTATTATATTGATATGGTAAAGGGAACGCCGGATGAAAATGCAGCGACAGAATCCTTTGCGGCGATAAAGGCTTTGAGAGGCGGCGCACTGTTAAATCAGGCAGCAGACCAGCTGAAGACAGACAGCAATACATGGGGACTGGTTGATACAGATGCCGGGACCAAAGGGTATACCGATACAAAAGATAAGACAGCTACGGGTATTTACGGTGCAAACAATGCTTCCGGGGAAACCTTAAGCTATCGGCTTACGTTGGAGCCGGGGACTTATACCATTACCTCTGCACACAGAGAATGGTGGGGCATGACGAGACCCATGAAGCTTACAGTTACGGTAGATGATATAGATCTGGATGCGGGAACTATTCAGGTAGACAGCAGCAATACGACGGTACAGAATTCTTATAGCTTCTCTGTAGGCCGGAAGCAGACGATAACTTATACCATTACCGCAACCGGAACACAGGCCCCAGTTGTCAGCTGGCTTGCAGTATGCAGGACAGGCGAGGCACAGGAGCAGGAGCCGTATGACAGCATTCCCGGCATAACCGGCAGCGTTATCCGTGCAACAAATGGTAAGGCAATGCAGGCGCACGGCGGATCTGCGGCAGCCATGAAGGAAGGAACCGGAGAGGGCTGTGTAAATATGGATCTTGATGGAGACGGTGAAATCACGCAAGGCAAAAGGGTATACCTGTGGTATGGTGAGGACAAGACAAACAATACCAGACCAGTAGACGGTGTACGCTGTTATGTTTCCACAGATCTTTATAACTGGACAGACAGAGGAACCGTTCTGTATCTGCAGAGCAGCATCCTTCCGGTTGAAGCATCCTCCGAGAAAGCAGTTACTTCCTCCGCAGGTGCAAATGGAACAGGAACGACACAGAACTATCCAACCATGCAGTTAAGCAGTACTAATTTTGAACAGCTCAAGGCGTGGGGTAAATTATCACAGGCACCGGAAGGAGTGACAGAAAAGCAGTTTAAGGATGTAAAGCAGTTCTTAAGAGCGTATGTTACGGAGTTTGAAAAAGAGCCCGTCAGTGCAGAGGACATTACCTGGATTGCAAAAAGCTATGATGAAACACCGATAGAAGCTGCAAGCTTTTTGTATCCTGACAGCACTACACAGGGTACACAGATTGTGTCCAGATTACAGCTTGCTTTTGAAGGACTTTACGGAAACTATTGTATTACCGAGCGTCCTAAAATGGTATATAATGAAAAGACTGGCAAGTTTGTGATAATCTTCCACGCAGACGGTCCTTTGTACAACAATGAAAAGCTGTATAATTGGGTACAGAACGGCTTGCAGGGCAACTGTGATGCCAGCCGCTACAGTCGTGCGATGGTAGGATTTGCAGTAAGTGATACACCGTTTGGTCCTTTTGAACTGGTAAACATTACCCGTATGAATTATGATGAGAGCCTGAATGCACAGAGATTAGGCGAAGCGCGTGATATGACGGTATTCGTCGATGATGTGGATGCAGACCAGGACGGAGCTAAGGATGCTTATGTGATCTATTCCAGTGAAATGAATGCGAAGCTGTATGCGTCTTTATTAAACAGCGAATATACGGGACCTACAGCAAGGGGCAATGAGGCAGATGAGACCCAGATGGCGGCAAGGCTGGTATCTGATAACAGCAGGGAAGCTCCGGCACTGTTAAAGTACGATGGCTGGTATTATATGATAACCAGCGGAACAGATGGTTGGAACAGCACGGCGCATATCTATTACCGCAGCCAGAATATTTTATCCGGATGGGAAAAGGTAGGAAATCCGGCAAAGAACGATACCGGAAAATGCTTTGATACGCAGGTGACCTATATCATACCTCTGGATGCAGAAGCAGGTAGATTTATTTACATGGGAGATCGTTGGAATGGCAACAAGCTTTCCGACAGCCGTACAGTATGGCTGCCCATGCAGGTAAATGCCACGGATCATACGATTTCTATTTTGAACCGTAGCAGCTGGAAGACAGAGGAACTGGATGAACTGCTTCCGGTTATTGTGAAGACGGCATTACCAGAGGTGACGTGGACAGACGGAAACAATCTGCCGGAAAAGGTGACGGTGATTTATAAGGGACAGACGATGGAAAGCAAAGTAGCCTGGGAGAAAAGCTCATACCAGACACTTGGCACGGTCACAGTGACAGGTAAGCTGACAGATTGCGGTAATGTGGAGATTTCAGCAGAAATGCTAGTATGCCCCAAGGATGCAGTTTATTTTGTAAATGCCTCTAAGGATCCTGTCAGTGATGACTATACGTCAATCATGGAAAAACTGTCCGATACCATTCAGCATACAGCAGATCGTCATGACGGAGCTTACAGCGAAGAAACAGGATTTGGTTATGTGGGTGCAGAAGGAAAACTTCGAAACAGCACAGATGACATTTACCAGAGCCTGCGATATGCAGCATCCAAAACAGGCAGCATCAGCTATCGGTTTGATCTGGAAACGGGAAAATATAACGTTTATGTGGGAATGTTTGATCCCTCCAGCTGGTATGACGGGAAACGTTATGCAGATGTTAAGATAAATGACGAAATTGTAACGGAAAAGTATCACTATCAGAAACAGACACCGGAAACACTGGTCTATGAGGCAGTAGAAGCAGGAGAGGACGGTACGCTTACCGTAACGATTACTCCCAATGCAGCAACCTCCAGCGCCGTACAGGTCAGCTTTATCGTTGTGACGAAGATGGCAGCAGAAACACCGGAACCCAGTGCAAGTCCGGAACCCAGTGTAAGCCCAGAGCCTACGGGGACACCGGAACCCACTGCAAGTCCGGAGCCTACGGAAAAGCCGGAACCCACTGCAAGTCCGGAGCCTACGGAAAAGCCGGAACCCACCGCAAGTCCGGAGCCTACGGAAAAGCCGGAACCCAATGTAAGTCCGGAGCCTGCGGGAACACCGGAACCCAATGTAAGTCCGGAGCCTGCGGGAACACCGGTACCTACCGTGAGTCCTGCAACGACAAATGCACCGCAGGATGCGGATACTCCATCAGCAAGTAATCAGGATACGTTGGTACAGAGTCCTGACAGCAGTGTAGCACCTAAGGCTACAGCAGCTTCCAACGCTGCAATAACGCCGGTGCCTTCTACAGCTAAGACACCGCAGGTAACACAACAGCCGCAGCAGGCTTCGACGAAGAAGGAAAGTGAGCCGGTAAGAGTCAATAATAGTGGAGAAGCGAAGGAAGTAGGCTGGGCAAATATTTTGAACAGTATTTCTCGGGATCTGGCAGCAGGGGCAGCCAGTAACAGTGAAAAACAGATTGTAATCTCCATGGGTGAAGATGCAGTATTACCTGCTGAAATTCTGGAAGCGGTAAAAGGAACGGAACTTTCCCTCCGGCTAGAAGTAGAAAAGGACATTGTCTGGACGATTAACGGTCAGACTGTGTCGGAGATTGTTGGTGATATTGACTTCGGTGTTATACGCAGCGCAGATACGATCCCTGCAAAGCTGATAGAAGAGACGGCGGCAGGACAGGAATATGTTTCCCTTTCTTTGGCACACAACGGAAGCTTTGGCATGACGGCAGTATTGTCTATGCGCCTAGGGGCAGACAGAATAGGAAAATATGCAAATCTGTTCTATTATAACCCGGAGAAATCCTCTATGGAGTTTGTAGACAGCAGTCTGGTAGCAGAAAACGGCTGGGCAGAATTAATCTATGAACATGCTTCAGACTACCTGTTGGTTATGTCGGACAAATCCATGGAACCCGATGCAGCCATTGATGAAACGGTGCAGGAAGCTTCAGAAAATTCAGTTGCGGAACCACAGCAGCAGAAGGGATCCGGCTGGATTTGGATTCTTATAGTCATTGTACTGGCAGCGTCAGGCGGAATGGCAGTATATTTCAGAAAGAAAAAATAAATTATTTCATGGTAAGCAATAAACAGGCAGAAGAAATCCCAGGCACAGTCAGGATTTCTTCTGCCTGTTCTTTTACTTTGATTTTGAAATGGACGAATACGCATTCTTGTGATATGCTGTAGTTGATCAACCCGCCTGCAAAGGCTGGACCGGGGAGAACGGAGTAATCTTTATATAAGATAAGGAGAACATTATGTCTATAGAATTTGTGGAAAAGAAGCGCTGGTTATTTTTGGGATTACCTTTTACCTTTACCAAGTATATGATCAAAGAAGATATGATCACTGTGGATACGGGTGTGTTCACCAAGGTGGAGAATGACTGCTATATGTACAAGGTACAGGATGTGGAGCATACGGCAAGTATCTGGGAGAGAATGGTAGGACTTGGTACTATTGTCTGTTATACCGGTGATACCACGCATCCCAAACTGTTGATCGAGCATATCCGCAATTCCAAAGCGATCAAGGAATTTATTTTGAAGGAGTCGGAGGAAGCCAGATTGAAGCGCAGAACTGTGAACATGCTGGATATCGGTTCCGGGGACATGGGAGATGTGGACGATCTGCAGTAACATCAGAATCCGGAATACGCAACAGATGTAACAATATGCAATATAGGAGACGGGACCTTCCGGGGTCCTGTCTTTTCGGGAGAAGAGATTTATGGAACTGGATATGACGAAGGGAAATCCTTCCAGACTGATTGTAAAATTTATCATTCCTATTATTATAGGCAATATTTTTCAGCAGTTATACAGCATGGTGGACACCATCATTGTGGGACGATTCGTAGGCGTGGACGCACTGGCGGCGGTGGGAGCCACCGGATCGGTGAGTTTTCTGATCCTCGGGTTCACCCAGGGACTGACTACCGGGTTCACGGTGCTGACGGCGCAGCGATTCGGGGCCGGTGACAGAGAAGGTATGCGCAAAAGTATCGGAAGTGCGGTGATACTGTCAGTCATCGTGACCATTGTGATGACAGCGGTGAGCATGGCAGGCATGGACAGCCTGCTGCGGGTGATGAATACCCCGGAAGATATTTTTGATATGACGAAGGAATATATCATGATCATCTGTGCGGGAATCGCCTGTAATGTTCTTTATAACCTGCTGTCCAGTATCCTGCGTGCCATAGGCAACAGCGTGGTGCCTCTGGTGCTGCTGGTCATTGCATCGGTGATCAATATCGTTCTGGATTATGTACTGATTGTGTACGGCCATATGGGAGTGGGCGGTGCTGCCTATGCTACTATTATTTCCCAGGGGCTGTCCGGGGTACTGTGTCTGATCTACATTCTTAAGAGTGTACCCACACTGCATATCCGTCCGGAACATTGCAGACTGGAGAGCCAGTGCGTGAAGAACCAGCTGGCAGTGGGAATTCCCATGGCGTTACAGTTCTCCATTACAGCGGTGGGAACCATTCTGGTACAGGCTGCATTGAATCTGTTAGGCTCTACCGTGGTGGCATCCTACTCTGTATCCTGTAAGGTGGAACAGCTGGTAACGCAGCCTTTTGCAGCTATGGGTGTGACCATGGCGACCTACTGTGCGCAGAATCGCGGTATCAATGATCTGAATCGAATCCGGAAGGGCGTGAAAGTGGCCAATATTATGTCCGGTGTCTATGCGGTGATCGTCTACGGACTGGTATATCTGGCACTTCCTTATATTGTGCCGCTGTTTATTTCCGAACAGATCGACATGGTATGCGGTTATGCCAGAACCTACATCACCATCTGCGGCATGTTCTTCATTCCGCTGGGAATGATCTTTATTTTCCGAAATGCGCTGCAGGGCTGCGGGTTCGGATTCATGCCCATGATGGGTGGTGTTGTGGAACTGGCAAGCCGCGGTATCGTTGCTTTCGTGGCAGCGCATCTGATGAGCTATGTGGGAGTGTGCTTCGCCAACGCCAGTGCCTGGCTGACGGCCGGAGTTTTCCTGTGGATCGCTTATCATTTTATTATGAAGAAGATGGTGCGGGACAAAAAGGCTCACGAGGAACGTATGCTGGCCGAAGCTATGCAATGAAGCAGTAGTGATGTAGTAAAACGAATCAGTGCAGGATACGCTCGAAGAACAGTCCGGCCAGGAACCACCAGGGGGCATAGTCCAACCGGATGATCCGGTGGATGTGAAAACGGCTTCTGATGTAATCCCAGGGGCAGAGATCGTGCTTCCACAAGAGGCGGCCGCTGAGATATTCCACGGAGAAGATCATGGCCATATAGAACAGCCCACGTTTCAGACGGCTCATGTGCAGTCGCTGAAAAAGCCGCTTGAAGGGAGCCAGCAGGCAGGCGGAGCCGTAGATGGGGAACATCCACAGGGAAGTGTTGCCCGTGAGCCGCAGATCCCGTCGCTTCAGAGAATGCAATGCAGTGAACAGAATCTCCATGCACCAGCCGCACAGTCCGCACAGCAGGAAGTTCCTGCCGAAGGTTTTAATAGAGTTTGCAATCGATTTCATCATTTTCATGGACTTAGTATATGAAATTTTCAGTGTATGATACGGGAGAGTGAACTATGAACTATCAGGAAGCAATGGACTATATGGAAAAAGTGGGAACCTACGGCATTGTTCCGGGGCTGGATAGTATCAGAGAGCTATGCAGAAGGCTGGAAAACCCGCAGGATGACTTAAAGTTCGTGCATATTGCGGGAACCAACGGAAAAGGTTCGACCCTTGCCTATATTTCCAACATCTTACAGGCAGCCGGATATCGTGTGGGAAAATATATATCACCTGTTATTATTGAATATTGCGAAAAAATTCAGATCGGAAGGCAGAAGATTACCCATAAAGATCTGTGCGAGGGACTGGAAATGATCAAAGAGCACTGCGAGGCAATGGTGCGGGACGGCTTCCATCATCCCACCCCTTTTGAAATCGAGACAGCACTGGCTTTCCGGTATTTCCGGGAGAAACAGTGTGATATTGTGGTACTGGAGACCGGCATGGGCGGCAGAGAGGATGCAACGAATCTGGTCACCACCACACAGGTGGCGGTACTGGCGTCCATTGGCATGGATCACATGAAGTTCCTGGGCAGCAGTCTGGAGGAGATCGCGGCACACAAGGCAGGAATCTGTAAGCCGGGCTGTCAGGTGGTCTCCCTGCGGCAGAAGGAAGCGGCGGAGAAAATCGTGGAGCAGACAGCGGCAGAGTTGGGATGCACTCTGACGATTGCGGATGCGGCAAATGCAGCCCATGTAAAATACGGTCTGAAAAAGCAGACTTTCGACTATGGAAGTTACAAAAAACTGGAGATCACTCTGGCGGGAAAATTTCAGGTGGCCAATGCCATACTGGCACTGGAAGCTGTACAGGCATTAAGAAAATGCGGCTATGAGATCAAAGAGAGTGCCATCCGGAAGGGCCTGAAGGAGACAACCTGGCCCGGACGGCTGCAAATACTGGAAGAACATCCGTTATTTATCATTGACGGCGCCCATAATGAGGATGCCGCCGCAAAACTTGCGGATTCCATAGAATTCTATTTTACAAATAAAAGAATTATCTATATAATGGGAATGTTGAAGGACAAGGAAGTGGATCGTGTGATTGCACTGACGGAAAAGTATGCGGATCAAATTCTCACGGTGACACCTCCGGACAATCCCAGAGCCATGCATGCCTATGATCTGGCACAGGAGGTAACAAAGGTCCATCCCAATGTGACGGCGGTCGACAGTCTGGAAGAGGCGGTGGAACTGAGTCATTTGCTGGCAGGCAGGGATGATGTGATATTGTGCTTTGGATCCCTGTCCTATCTGGGAAGGATCCTGAAGATCATGGAAAAGAAACAGGCACAGAGGAATACACGGAAAGCGAAGCGGTGAAAAATGGTAGATCAGAAGAAAGTACAGGAAGCGATAAAGCTTTTACTGGAAGGAATCGGGGAAGATACAGCCAGAGAAGGACTCAGGGAGACACCGGAGCGGATCGGCAGGATGTATGAAGAGATCTGCGGCGGCATGGATCAGGATGCGGGAGAGCATCTGTCAAAGGTCTTTTCCGTAGACAATAACGAGATGGTACTGGAGAAGGATATTACCTTCTATTCCATGTGCGAGCATCACCTGATGCCATTTTACGGCAAGGCCCATGTAGCGTATATTCCGAATGGAAAAGTTGTCGGCTTAAGCAAGCTGGCCCGGACGGTGGAAGTCTATGCCAGAAGATTACAGATCCAGGAACGGATGACGGCACAGATTGCAGACGATATTATGAAATATATGGCCCCCCAGGGCGTTATGGTAATGCTGGAAGCGGAGCACATGTGCATGACCATGCGCGGGATCAAGAAGCCCGGCAGTCAGACCGTGACGCTGGTGACCAGAGGAATTTTTGCGGAGAATAAGGAACTGCAGGACAGATTTTTACAGATGGTAAATCGGTAGAAACTATAGATGCCGAAGGAAGCTATTAAGAGACCGGGACGAAATGGGGGAACTCCTGTGGATAGAATTGATAAAATATTAAATCATGATTTGCTTTTATATCATTTTGAAAAGAACAATGCGGCAGAAGCAGACAGACGCTTCTGCCGTCATAGTATGGTGCATTTTCTGGATGTGGCCCGGATCGGGACAATCATAGCTCTGGAGGAAGGGCTGGAACTGGACCGGGAATGGATCTATGCGGCGGCGCTGCTCCATGATTGCGGGAAGCATGAACAGTACGAAAACGGTACGCCTCATGAGCAGGCCAGTGCCCGGATCGCACCGGAGATCCTTAAGGACTGTGGATTTGATGATAAAGAAACAGATGTTATCGTAACGGCGATCTCACGGCACAGAGATCCCGAGGCCGCGAAAGAGAAGAATTTAAACGGCATTTTGTATCGGGCGGACAAGGCCAGCCGTGCCTGCTTTGCCTGCGATGCGGAGAGCGACTGTAACTGGAAGGACGGCAAGAAGAATCTGACGATCAAATACTAAACATGAGGGAGAAAATAAATGAAGATTGGCAACAGAGAGTTTCAGACCAAAGGACATACTTATGTAATGGGGATTCTGAATGTAACCCCGGATTCTTTTTCCGACGGAGGAAAATGGAATGACAGAGACCGGGCATTGAAGCATGTGGAAGAAATGATTGCAGAGGGAATGGATATTGTGGATATCGGCGGAGAGTCCACGCGGCGGGGTTATACCCTGTTGTCCGACGAGGAGGAGATTGCCAGAGTTGTCCCTGTGATCGAGGCGGTAAAGGCGAATTTCGATATTCCCATTTCGCTGGATACCTATAAGAGCGGTGTGGCAGAGGCGGGGATCCGTGCGGGAGCAGATCTCATCAATGACATCTGGGGACTGAAATACGATAGACATATGGCGGAAGTTATTGCAAAGAGCGGCCTGCCCTGCTGTCTGATGCACAACCGCAAAGAGGCGGACTATCAGGATTTCATGCAGGATGTGGCTGCAGATCTGGCAGATACGATCCATCTGGCGGAAGCAGCAGGCATCGCGGATGAGAAGATCATTCTGGATCCCGGCGTGGGCTTCGGCAAGACCTATGAGAACAATCTGGAGATCATCAATTGTCTGGAAGAACTGAATATGTTCGGCTATCCCCTGCTGTTGGGATGCAGCCGCAAGTCGGTCATCGGGCTGACACTGGATCTGCCGGTGACGGAGAGAGTGGAGGGGACGCTGGTGACTACCATGTTCGGCGTCCAGAAGGGATGTATGTTCGTCCGGGTGCATGATGTGAAGGAGAATGTCCGCACCATTAAAATGTGTGAAGCTATTTTAAACAGTGGAAAATAAGAAGCTGCGAAAGTGTGTCGGGAAAGGCGGAGTCGGCAAATGAGAAACGAGAATTTTGAGGATCAGATCCGTATCGAAGAACTGGAAGTATATGCGCATCATGGCGTATATCCGGAAGAAAATGAAAAAGGGCAGCATTTTTACGTGAATGCCACCCTGTATACCAATACCCGCCCGGCGGGACTGGCGGATGATCTGAGCCTTTCCACTAATTACGGAGAGGTCTGTCAGTTTATCACGGAGTTCATGCAACGACATACCTTTCAGCTGATTGAAACGGTGGCGGAGCGGACGGCTTACGAGGTATTGCAGCAGTTTCCTCTGGTACAGGGACTGGGTCTGGAGATTCGTAAGCCCGAAGCGCCGATTCCACTGCCCTTTGGCAGCGTGTCTGTGGCGATCCACAGGGAATGGCATGAGGCCTATATTGCTGTAGGTTCCAATATGGGGGACAGCAGAGAGCATATCGCACAGGCATTAGGGCAGCTGGAAAAGCATAAGGACATTCAGGTCACGAAAGTATCGGGGCTGCTGGAGACATTGCCTTATGGCGGTGTGGAACAGGATAATTTCGTAAACGGAATGTTTGAGATCCGGACACTGCTGACGCCGGAAGAACTGTTGCGGGAACTGCATAAGATCGAAGCCTCGGAAGGACGGGAACGGAAGATCCACTGGGGGCCCCGGACGCTGGATCTGGATATTATTTTCTATGATGATCTGATCTACAGTTCCGAGGATCTGGTGATCCCGCATGTAGATATGGAGAACCGTTATTTTGTACTGAAGCCCTTAAGTGAGCTGGCACCGAATCTGCGTCATCCCATCACTCACAAGACCGTAACACAGATGTTGTCGGAGCTTCCGGTGGATCTCACGGAAGGAAGCGAAGCGTAAAGCGGGCGCAGAGACCGATGAACAAACCGGTCACAAGACCGCTGAGAAGCAAAAACGGCAGATAGACAAGCACGGCAGGAACAGAAGTCAGCAGAAACGCGACCCCAATCTGCCCCAGATTGTGAAAAATAGCACCGGTCATGCTTGCGAGGAACAGGTAATGCCCGCGCAACAGACGCTTCACAAGCACCATGGCGAGCAGACATAAGATGCCACCGGACAGGCTGTACAGAAGACTGATGGCCTGACCGAAGAACATGGTGGCCAGCAGGATCCGCACCAGAAGCACGAAAAAGGCATCTTTTGCGGAATATTTCCATAGAACAACAAGTGTTATTATATTGGCAAGCCCCAGTTTGATACCCGGGATCGGGACAATGGGGGGCAGAGCACTTTCCACGGCATAAAGGGCCAGCGCAATGGCCGCCAGCAGGGAAAGTGTCGTCAGTTTTCTGGTAGTTACAGGTGGTTTCATAAAAATCTCCGTGTTTTTAAAGGTATCAATAGGTCACGCCGTCCGGAACCGGTGCAGTGTCATCCGGAACGTAAGCCTCTTCTCTGACCCGGATCACCAGCCGGTTGGGCAGACAGGTGATGGGGAGCAGGGAGGTGCTGATAAATCCCTGATGCACGCAGATCTGATCGGGACAGGATGCGGAGACGATGGCGATGCTGCCCGGACGGACACAGACGGTATTTGTGGCACCGGCATCCCCGGAGACCTCAAAGGTATATTCACCGATCACCGTGTCCAGACGGATGGTCTGCAATAATTCACCGTTCTGATAGAGATCGGCATAGAGGGCCTGACTGTCTTCTACGGAACTGTGAGAGACTACATAGATCCGGATCCCGCAAAGGACAGCTATTACAAGCAGAACTGCTGTAAGGAGAACTGCTTTTTTTCGCTCATTCATGGAAGCATTCATAGGGATAAGTAACTCCTTTCTGATGTGAACAGTATAGCAAAAGGAATGAAAAAAATGAAGAAGTATTTGAAAATGGCCCGGATGGTGCGGAGGGTAACGCTTCTGGCAGTGATCCCGATGCTTTTTCTGGGAGGCTGCGGACAGAGAACGGAATGCGAAAAAAGCATAGATACCGCCATGGGCACCGTGATCTCCCAGACGGTTTATCTTACCAGAAATTCCATAACTGCAACGAACAGTGAAACAAATAAGAAAATAACGGATGTTGTTTTACAAAAGCTAAATGATCTGGAACAAAAAGAGCTTTCCTGGAGACTGGAAAGCGCGGAAGTGGCGCAGATCAATGCAGCCGCCGGAGAAGGACAGACCCCCGTATCCCCTGCCATGGCGGGCTGGCTGGAAAGGTGCCGGCAGATTTCGGAGGAGAGTGCCGGGGCCTTTGATGTCAGCATCGGCCGCCTCAGCCGTCTGTGGGACATTGATACCTGGGCGGCGGCTGAGGATCCCGGGGATTATGAACTGCCGGGGCAGGAGGAGATCGCGCAGGCTCTTGCCACCGCAGGCTGGCAGAAGATTTTGCTGGGACAACAGGCGGACGGGGATTCGGTGAGTATTCCCGTAGAAATGCAGTTAGATCTGGGAGCCGTGGGAAAAGGTGTGGCACTGGATGAGATCCGTGGAATTCTGGAAGAACATCAGGAGGTAAGCGGCGCCGTGATTTCTGTGGGAGGCAGTATCCTGACTTACGGAAGCAAGCCTGAGGGTGGAGCCTGGCAGATCGCAGTGACAGATCCTCTGGATCCTTCAGAAAGTGCGGGAGTGCTGACGCTGGACGGAGGGTATTGTGTGTCCACATCGGGAGATTATGAACGTTATGTGGAAGTGGATGGTGTCAGGTATCATCATATACTGGATCCCCGGACCGGGTCCCCGGCCCGCAGTGACGTGGCAGGAGTTACCATCGTGACAAAGGACGGTTTCCTGAGTGATGCCTTGTCTACAGCCTGTTTTGTTCTGGGGCAGCAGGAGGGGAAAAAACTTCTGGAAAAGTACGATGCCGAGGGATTGTTTATCGATCATGCGGGAACGATTACCATGACAGAGGATATGCAGCAATATTTTCATTTGTCGAATTCATATAAATAGTGTATAGTAAAAGTAGTTTACCGCTAATACCCGGGGAATTTCCCGTAGGAAAAGTAAGATAGATGGAGAAAAAAATGGAAGAGAAGAATAGTTATCTTTCCGCAGATCCGGAAACCATAAAGCAGATCGATGAGAAGATGCCGCCGGAGGAGGAATTGCAGGATCTGGCAGAATTTTTTAAGGTGTTCGGAGATGCCACAAGGTTGAAGATCTTGTCGGTGCTGTTATGCTCCGAGATGTGCGTGTACGACATTGCCACGTTGCTTGGCATGTCCCAGTCCGCTATTTCCCACCAGCTGCGGGTACTGAAGCAGATGGATCTGGTGAAGAACCGCAGAGACGGCAAGACCATTTTCTACGCGCTGGCGGATGACCATATTATCACCATTTTAAATCAGGGTCTGAACCATATTGAGGAAGGCTGAAAACATAAAATAAGAGCCGCAGGCGAAATGTCTGCGGCTCCTGTTGGCTGTAATCATTTCTCCAGGGCATCCAGTGCTGCCTGTCTGGCACCCTCAAAGCTGCTGTAACTCTGGCTGCCCAGGGGAGAGTGATACCAGGAAGAGTCATCCCCGAACATCTGGAAGTAGACATACTGGGATGTCATATTGATGGCAGTATAATTGCCCTCGGCGATGACCCAGGAATCGCTTCCGTCATCCCGCATACATTTCAGACAGGCGTTCTCGCCGTTCACCTGATAATACACGTAGCCGTAACCCACATTGAAGCAGTCGATCCGTTCACTGGTCAGGACTTCGATTTCATTCCGGGACAGGGAGTAGCGGCATAGTCTGTAATCATTTTCTACATCCATATAGTAGATATAATCCCCTTGTACGATGGGATACCACAGATTACCGTTCCATAGGGTGGAGATCCCGTCCGTTGCGGTATCCAGAGCATAGAGATAATGATTGTCCTGCGTTCCGTTGTAGTAAATGATACCGTTTACGGCACAGGCGGGATTGATTTCGTAGTTGGCAAGTTCCGTCCGGTCGGATTTATCGATCCGCATACGGTAAAACAGAGGTCCGTTATCATCCACGGTCATGATATAAAGCCGGCTTCCCACCAGTTGGGCCACGGAGATGGGATCTCTGGTGAGCCCTATGACGTCACTGCCGTTTAAGCGGCAGCGGTTGAAGGAACGCGCCGTCCGCAGAGCGCCGATCCCGGCGTCACCGGACACTCCCGTCTGATAATAGTAGAGGTATTTTCCTCCCGCCAGAATATTTTTCACAGAAGCATTGCCTGTTTTTTGAATGTTCTGCTCCCAGGGATCCATGGAATACAGGGTATTGCTGTCATAGACATTTGCAAAATACACTTTTCCGTCGTACTCACAGAAGTAACCGGAATTGTTCAGGTTCCCGGCGGTGTTGCCCACGGTCTCCGGGGGATTGTCCGGGATCCGGTCCCCAACAATGGCAAATGTACCGATGACGATCAGAAACAGAATAAAAGGTATCAGAATCAGCAGTGCTTTTTTATTTTTCATAAGTCAACCTTCTTTATATGTAAAGTTTATGTAATATCTAATATTATACCTTGCTTCTTGCTTGCGAACAAGGTGAAATTGAGATAGAATATAACTATTCAGAGCCAATGGGGTTCTGAATAGTTACAGGGATTATAAGGAGAACAGCATGGATTTATCACAGTTAAGACAACAGATCGACACCATTGACCGACAGATCGTGGAGCTCTATGAGAAGCGTATGGATGTCAGCAAACAGGTGGCGGAATATAAGATAGAGACCGGGAAAAAGGTATTTGACAAACAGAGAGAGCAGGAGAAGATCGCCGGGGTCAAGGCACTGACCCACAATGATTTCAACAGCCACGGCGTGGAGGAACTGTTTGAACAGATCATGTCCATGAGCAGAAAGCTCCAGTACCAGCTGCTGGCAGCCCACGGCAGTGTCGGCAGACTGCCCTTTATCGGTGTGGACGAACTGGAGACCGAATGCGCCAGAGTAGTCTATCAGGGCGCGGAAGGTTCCTATTCCCAGGCAGCCATGCGGAAATTTTTTGGCGACAATGTCAATGCCTTCCATGTGGAATCCTTTCGGGATGCCATGAGCGCCATTGATGAAGGCAGCGCGGATTTTGCCGTGCTTCCCATTGAAAATTCCACGGCAGGCATCGTCAACGAGATCTACGACCTGTTGGTGGAATTCGAAAACTATATCGTGGGAGAGCAAGTGATCCCCATTGAACACTGCCTGTTAGCCCTGCCCGGCACGAAGATGGAAGAGATCAAAAGAGTCTATTCCCATCCCCAGTCCCTGATGCAGAGTGCCAGATACCTCTCCGAGCATGACTGGCAGCAGATCAGCATGCAGAACAACGCTTTCGCGGCACTGAAGGTGGCAAAGGACAAGGATCAGACCCAGGCGGCCATCGCCAGCGAATATGCGGGCCAGACTTACGGACTGGAGATTCTGGAAAAAGGGATCAACGATTCCGACAGCAACTCCACCCGTTTTATCATTGTGACGAACCAGAAGATCTTCCGCAAAAATGCCAACAAGATCAGTCTGTGTCTGGAGATCCCCCATGAGAGCGGATCCCTGTACCATATTTTGTCCCATTTTATCTACAATAATCTGAACATGACCAAGATCGAGAGCCGCCCGATCCCCGACAGGAACTGGGAGTACCGTTTCTTCATTGATTTCGAGGGCAATCTTGCGGACAGCGCGGTGAAAAACGCACTGCGGGGACTCAGAGAAGAAGCCCGCAGCATGAAGATCCTGGGCAATTACTAAAAACAAGAAGGTTAGACATATGAGAGAAAAAGAACTGATCGTATACCGTGATTTCGAGGACGGGGAACTGCTGTATGACATGGCATTTCTCATGTCCCATTACGATGACGAATACTACAATACGGAAGATATGGCAGCACTGTTTTACGAGTGTATCCATGATCTGATCGATCTGGCAGGTAATTATGGCTTCCACGGGAATCTGTGGCACTGCTATCTGGCCAATCTTCTGGTGAACAACGAGAACAGCTACAGCTGCGGCTGCGAGATCCGCGGAGAGATCGCCGGTTCCATCAATGAGGCGGCATTGCATGACATCCGCATTTTCAAGGAATTCTATGATTTTGATTTCGCCCCCATGATGGAGCAGCTTCACGTGCCGGAATTTTCCATTATTGAAAATTATGCCAGCAGCATGCAGGAGAGCAAGGTCTATAACAAGCGGATCTGCGCCCGTATCTGTGAACTGGCGGAGAAATTCTGCGCCGACGGCACTCCGGAGGAGATGAAGGCCACACTGACCCAGTTCTACAAGGAATACGGTGTGGGCAAATTCGGACTGCACAAATCCTTCCGCATCACCCACGACGAGGAGGGCGTACATATCGTTCCGATTTTAAATATTGCCCATGTGAAGCTGGATGATCTGGTGGGCTACGAGATCCCCAAGAAGAAGCTGGTGGACAACACCGAGGCTTTTGTAAACGGCAAAAAAGCCAACAACTGCCTGTTGTTCGGCGATGCGGGAACCGGTAAATCTTCCAGCATCAAGGCCATTGCCAACGAATATTATGACAGGGGACTGCGTATCATCGAGATCTACAAGCACCAGTTCCAGGATCTGAACACTGTGATCAGCCAGATCAAGAACCGTAATTACAAATTTATCATTTATATGGATGACTTAAGCTTCGAGGAGTTCGAAATCGAATACAAATACTTAAAGGCTGTCATCGAGGGCGGTCTGGAAAAAAAGCCGGAAAACGTCCTGATCTATGCCACTTCCAACCGCCGTCACCTCATCCGCGAGAACTACAGCGACAAGGAGGAGACCAGAGAGGATATGCACACCAGCGATACCGTACAGGAGAAGCTGTCATTGGTATACCGTTTCGGCGTGACTATTTATTTCGGTGCACCCAATAAGAAGGAATTCCAGAATATCGTGAAGACGCTGGCAGAGCGCTATCATGTGGAGATGCCGGAAGAGGAGCTTCTGCTGGAAGCCAACAAATGGGAACTGTCCCACGGCGGACTGTCCGGAAGAAGCGCCCAGCAGTTCATTGATTATCTGTTAGGAAAGTGAGGAACCCTATGAGTGTGAAAACTTTTGCTGCCATTGATGTGGGCAGCTTCGAACTCACCATGAAAATATTTGATCTCTCCGGGAAAAATACCATGCGGGAGATCGACTGCATAAGGCAGCGGATCGACCTCGGATCGGACACCTATGCCCACGGGAAGATCAGCAATGAGAAAATGGATGACCTGTGCCATACCCTGAAGGAATTCGCACAGATCATGGAATCTTACAAGGTGACCGCCTACAAGGCCTATGGAACCAGTGCGGTGCGGGAGACGGAAAATACCCTGATTCTTCAGGATCAGATCGAACAGCGCACCGGTATCCGGGTGGAGACCTTAAGCAACTCCGAACAGCGCTTTCTGGATTACAAGTCCATTGCCTCCAGGGGGGAGACCTTCCGCAGAATTATTGAGGAAAAGACGGCGATCTTAGACATCGGCGGCGGAAGTATCCAGCTTTCCCTGTTTGACAAGGATACTCTGGTATCCACGCAGAACCTGAGACTGGGGGTGCTGCGTCTGCAGGAGCTGCTGAATCATCTGAACGCGGGCAGTGCCCAGATGGAGCGTCTGGTGGATGAACTGGCCACAGCTCAGCTGGACGATTATAAGAAGTTGTACCTCAAGGATCGTGAGATCAAAAACATTATTATCGTGGACGATTACCTGTCTCCCTGGGCGGTGCGAAAGGCTTATGAACGGGGAGAGGCGAATGCCGTAGTGGATCGCAAGGCATTTTCCCAGCTGATGGAAGCCCTTCGTACCAACGGCATCACGGAACTGGCAAAGCGGATGGATATTGCGGAGGAGAAGGTTCCGTTAGTGTACATCAGTGCCATCCTTACCAGACGGATTGCGGAACTGATGGGTGCGGAGCTGATCTGGGCGCCGGGAGTGACGCTCTGTGACGGTATCGCCTACGAGTATGCGGAGCAGAATAAAATGCTCCGGGGAGAGCATGATTTTGCGGAGGACATCATCGCCTGCGCACTGAATATCAGCAAGCGTTACAACGGCAGCAGCAAGAGAGCGGATACGCTGGAACGTATTACAATGACGATCTTCGACAGCATGAAAAAAGTACACGGCATGGGACAGAGAGAACGCCTGTATCTGCGGCTGGCAGCCATTTTGCATGACTGCGGAAAATACATCAGCATGATCAACATCGGCGAGGCTTCCTATGACATTATCATGGCAACGGAAATGATCGGACTGTCCCATATGGAGCGGGAGATCGTGGCCAATGTGGTACGGTTTAACCACAGCAATTTCGTCTATTACGGGCAGGCGCAGGAGCGGCCGTTGGGGTTGGATAAGGAAAGCTACTTAACGGTTGCCAAGCTGACCGCCATCCTGCGACTGGCCAACAGCCTGGACCGCAGTCATAAGCAGAAAATGAAGGGTGTAAAAGCCGCGCTACAGGACAATGAACTGATCCTGAAGGTGGACACCCAGGAAGATATTACGCTGGAAAAAGGATTTTTCCAGACCAGCACGGAATTTTTCAAGGAAGTATACAGCATTACCCCGGTGATTCGGCAGAAAAAGAAATTTTAAGGGAGGCAGCAGGGCAAGATGGAAATCGATTTTAAAGATCCGAAATATTATACCAACCGGGAATTGAGCTGGGTACTGTTTGACCACAGAGTGTTGAACGAGGCCAGAGATAAGAGTATCCCGTTGTTCGAGCGGTTAAAATTTTTAAGCATTACAGCATCCAATCTGGATGAATTTTTTATGATCCGGGTGGCATCCTTAAAGGATATGGAAAATGCGGGCTACACGAAAAGGGACATTGCGGGCATGACCCCCACAGAGCAGTTAAAAGCGCTGCATGTGGCGATCCACGAACTGGTGGATCTGCAATATTCCACCTATAACCGGTCCTTACTCCCGCTTCTGGAGAAAAACGGGCTGCATATCATCAGAGAGCATGAGCAGCTGACGGCGGAGGAGGCGGCATATGTGGATCAGTATTTTCAGGAAAATGTGTATCCTGTGCTGACCCCCATGGCCGTGGATTCTTCCAGACCCTTCCCCTTGATCCGCAACAAGTCTCTGAACATCGGAGCCATGGTGCGGAAGAAGAACAGCGACGAGGAACTGGAATTTGCCACCGTGCAGGTGCCCAGTGTCTTAAGCCGTGTGGTGAGGATCCCCTCCAAGGGCAAAAGCTGCAAGATCATTCTGTTGGAAGAGATCATTGAGCGGAACATGGATAAGCTGTTCTTAAATTATGACATTGTCTGTGCCCATCCCTTTCGGATCATGCGAAATGCGGATCTGAGTATTGACGAGGATGAGGCGGCAGATCTGTTAAAAGAGATCGAAAAACAGTTAAAGAAGCGTCAGTGGGGCGAAGCCATCCGTCTGGAAGTGGAAAGCGGTATGGATAAGCGCCTGCTGAAAATCATTAAGAAGGAACTGAACATCGAGACGGAAAATATTTATGAGATCGACGGGCCGTTAGATCTGACCGTACTGATGAAAATTTACGGGCTGGAGGGCTTTGACCATTTAAAGACTCCGAAGTATGAGCCCCAGCAGTCCCCGGAACTTCCTGCGGGCTGCAATATTTTCGAGGAGATCCGCAAGGGGGATATCCTTTTACATCATCCGTTCCAGAGCTTTACGCCGGTGGTGGATTTCATCCGTCAGGCGGCGAGAGACCCGGAAGTACTGGCCATCAAGCAGACACTGTATCGTGTCAGCGGCAATTCTCCCATCATTGCGGCACTGGCACAGGCAGCCGAGAACGGCAAGCAGGTCACGGTACTGGTGGAACTGAAAGCACGTTTCGATGAGGAGAATAATATTGTCTGGGCGAGAATGCTGGAAAAGGCAGGCTGTCATGTTATCTACGGACTGGTGGGGCTGAAGACCCATTCCAAGATCACGCTGGTGGTCCGCAGAGAAGAGGACGGCATCCGCAGATATGTCCATCTGGGTACCGGTAACTACAATGATGCTACGGCGAAGCTGTACACGGATGTGGGTATGCTGACCTGTGCGGAGCGGATCGGCGAAGATGCCACGGCAGTCTTCAATATGTTGTCCGGTTATTCGGAGCCGCTGTTCTGGAACAAGCTGGCACTGGCACCGTTATGGCTGAAAGACAAATTCCTGCACCTGATCGAACGGGAGAAAAATTATGCGCTGGAGGGCAAGAACGCTCATATCATTGCGAAGATGAACTCCCTCTGCGACAAGGATATTATCCGTGCCCTGTATGAAGCCAGTGCGGCAGGGGTGAAGATCGAACTGATCGTCAGAGGTATCTGCTGTCTGAAGGTGGGGATCCCGGGGGTCAGCGAGAACATCAGTGTCCGCTCCATCGTAGGCAATTTCCTGGAGCACAGCCGTATTTTCTATTTTGCCAATGATGACCATTATGAAATTTATTGCGGAAGCGCTGACTGGATGCCCCGTAATCTGGAGCGTCGTGTGGAGATCCTGTTCCCGGTGGATCGTCCGGAGCTGAAGGAGGAATTGTTACATATCCTGGATAGTCAGTTGAAGGATAATGTGAAGGCATCTATTTTACAGCCTGACGGCAGCTATGTGAAACAGGATAAGAGAGGAAAGCAGCTGTTTAATTCTCAGGATGCTTTCTGTCTGGAAGCCATTCAAAAAGCAAAGGAGGCTGCGGGAGAATCTGCCATAGAGAGCAGAACATTTATCCCGGAGACACATCATGAATAAGAAGATCATACTGGCATCCGCCTCCCCGAGAAGGCGGGAGCTTCTGACACAGATCGGCCTTGACTTCGAAGTCGTGGTCAGCGAGACCGAGGAAAAGATCACCTCCACCGAGCCTGCAAGGGTGGTGGAGGAATTGTCGGCACAGAAGGCAGCAGCAGTGTGGGAGAAGCTTGCATCAATGACAGCATCTCAGGGTTCGGATTCCAACGCTGAACGACCGGACGGGGTATCTGCGGCCTGTAGTGCAGAGCAGAACTGTGGCGAAAGTACGATGGCAGGCACCATTGTGCTGGGAGCCGATACGGTGGTTGCCTGCGATGGTAAAATTCTTGGCAAGCCTGTGGACACCGAAAATGCCGTTGCCATGCTGCGCATGCTACAGGGCAGAGAGCATGAAGTATATACGGGAGTGACCATTCTCTATGGGGAAAACGGTGAGAAAAAGGCGCTGACCTTCCATGAGAAGACCATCGTGCATTTCTGCCCCATGACGGAGGAACAGATCCGGGAATATGTGGCTACCGGGGATCCCATGGACAAGGCGGGATCCTACGGCATTCAGGGAATCTGCGCCCGGTATATCCGCGGCATCGAGGGAGATTACAATAATGTGGTAGGGCTTCCGGCGGGGAGAGTCTATCAGGAACTGCATGGACTGGGATTAGTGTAGGAGAACAGAATGAAGAAAGCAGCAATTTTTGATCTGGACGGAACCTTATCCGATTCCATTATGAGCATGAAATACAGCGGAGACAAGACCATGGCGGAATTCGGCTATGGTCCTTTCTCCGTACAGGATTACAAATATTTTGTAGGTGACGGTGCCGCCAATCTGGTGAAGCGGGCGCTGATCAAGGGCGGAGATACCGGTCTGACCCATTTTGAGGCAGCCTATGCCAGATACAAAGAGATCTTTCAGGCAAACTGCATGTATCAGGTGAAGCCTTATGAAGGAATCCCGGAACTGCTGGAAGAGTTGAAGAAACGTGGAATGAAGATCGCCGTATTGTCCAACAAGCCCCACCATGCCACCGTGGATGTCATCGAGAGCCTGTTTGGCAAGGGCTATTTTGACGTGGTGCAGGGACAGGTGGACGGCGTACCCATCAAGCCCGATCCCGCCGGAGTCTTCCGGATCCTGGATCAGTTTGGCCTCACCGCAGACGAAGTGCTGTACATGGGAGACACCGCCACAGACATGAAGACCGGCAAGGCCGCCGGTGCCTTCACCGTAGGTGTCCTCTGGGGCTTCCGCGACCGCAAGGAACTGGAAGAAGGCCACGCCGACGCCATTATCGCCCATCCGTTGGAACTGTTGAATTATTGTGAATAATGTGAGTTAGAAGATATGGCTTCTATGCCCAGGCTTTTCAAAATGCAGGGGTATAGAAGCTATTTTATGCTATTTATACCCAGAGGCGGGCAGCCTCGAGGGTATGGAGAGCATAGTCATGCCATATATACCCAGAGGCAAGCAGCCTCGAGGGTATGGAGAGCATATTCATGCCATATATACCCAGAGTCTGGCAGCCCCGAGGGTATGGAGAACGTATTCGTGCCATATATACCCAGAGTCTGACAGCCTCGAGGGTATGGAGAGCATATTCATGCCATATATACCCAGAGGCAAGTAGAATCGAGGGTATGGAGAGCATATTCATGCCATATATACCCAGAGGCAGGCAGTCCCGAGGGTATGGAGAGTGTATTCGTGCTATATATACCCAGAGGTAAGCAACTCCGAGGGTATGGAAACCATATTTGTGTTATATATACCCTATCATGAACAGAGGGGAGGGTATAAAAGCCTCTTTTGTGTTGTGCATACCCTCCCTACACATATGTAGATTCAGAAAAAGGAATAATAATATTTTCATTTCGGCTTCACGCTGACAAATATAAACAGTGAAAAAATAACCGATTGACGTAAGCACCCATCCATATTATTATGAAAATAAATAAGACATTTTCGTAAGAATTTGGAGGTAATAGTATGCGTGAGTATGATGATGCGGTACTGGAATGCTTCCTGGACAAACAGCTCCAGCTTTTTCCGGAAGCCGTAGCAGAGACCCTGGATGAAGCAGAAGATTTTCTGGAAGAGTGCATGGCAGTTGTGGTAGATTCCGTGGATGATGTCATCGAGTATTTCGATGAAGCCGGCATGGATATGGACGGCGCTGTGGATGATGAGATTCTGGAAGCAGATGAAGTATTCGATATCGGAGACGGCAGATACCTGATCGTAGAAGCGTAGAACAAAGACAGACGAAGGATCCCCGGGAACAGGAAACGGTTCCCGGGGATCTTTTGCGTTTGTGTGCCCGGCGGCGCACGTTTTTATTTCTTCCGGTACTCTGCCGGACTGATGTCCATGATCTTGCGGAACTTCTGGTGGAAGTAGTCCACGTTTTTGTAGCCCACACGGGCGGCGATCTCGTAAACCTTCATGTCGGTCTGATCCAGCAGCTCCGTTGCCTTGCGGACCCGCAGCTGGTCCAGATAGGTGTTGAAGCTGATGCCGGTGCGCTGGGTGAACAGCTTGCCCAGATAGGAACTATTGTAGCCGAACAGAGGAGCGATGGTCTCTAACTTTAACGGCTCGCTGTAGTTGCGGGAAATATAGTCCAGAATGTCATCGAAGATGCTTTCACTGGCATTGCCGCCGATGCCCCGGATGATCGTGTCGAACTGCTCCGTAAAATACAACAGGATCTCGTACAGATAGTGCTTGCTCTCGATCAGCTCCAGGATCGCCGCATTGTGGGAAAACGGCAGCTCCAGATCCCCGTAGGTATGGGAAATGTCCTGCTTGATCTGGAGAAAAATATCCGCCAGAAAATACTTGATATTGGAAGTCCCGTCGTTGCTGACATAGAGCTCCCGTTTCAGACGGTCCAGCGTCTCGGAGATCCGGCAATTGGTCGTAGGACAGGACATGCTGGTTCTCGTCGCAGAAAAAGCGGCGTTTCATCAGCTTACAGCAGACGTCATAGGAAGTATGGATCTGTTGCAGAGAAGTGACAGCGGGGCCGTAGGTCAGGAAAATGGTGTCCAGTGGAGAGCCTTTCTGTGTCCCCTCTTCATAATGCCGCAGGCAGTCCTGAAAACGTTCCAAGGCAAAATTCCCTTTTAACAGGATCACGTTCTGACCGTCGATGGAGACACTTTCAAAGGAATTCCCTGCCGGTGAGCAGGTCCATCAGCACGGTGGCTTTCAGATCCTCGAAGGTCTCAGTCAGCTCGTCGTCCCCCTTTACCTCGTCAATGATATTGTAATCTCCCAGACGGGCGCGGTGCATGGCTGCTTTTAAGGTGCCAACCCGTTTGCTGAAAAAGGAGGAGAACAGCAGGATCACCAGTGTCGGCACACTGACCGCCAGCGTAATGATCAGGATGTAGAGCAGGGTCATGTGGTTGACGCTTTCCTGTGCGGTGGAATCATTGGTGCAGATATAGAAATAGTTGTTGGTCTTGTAAGGGGTAAAGGTGGCAATGTGGGATAGCATTTTTTGCCCCTGCAACTGCGTATTTCCGGTGTAGGAACAATAGCTGCCGTTAAAATCCGCCGGAAACGGCAGATTGCTGCCAAGGAGTCTGCGGTCGGAAGCATAGAAGACCGGCAGGGAATCCACACTGATCAGCACCAGATTGTCCGACTGTTCGATCCGGTTCTTCAGGTAATTATTGTCCAGACGTAAGACCAGATAGGCGGAGTACTCCTGCGATACCACGGCCAGCTTTTTTACCAGAGCCAGTTCGGTGTAGGGATTGCCTACAATGTCCGTAGTGGTGAGACAGGTCCAGGTACTCCACTCATTTCCCAGATTGTTATACCATTCTTCCTTCGCTATCTCAGGTACGTAAGTGATATGGCTGCGGTCCGGGATCCCGGGATTGTTGGTATAGATCGTAATGGAGGATACCGCTGCGGTGTTCTGGCGGAACAGCGCCAGGTTATTGTCCAGCCGGTCCAGAGCCGCCAGAGTTTCCTCACCCGCAGGCTGTCTGCGGTGACCTGCGACCGGTAATGTTCCAGCATCTGGTTCCGGACATGAATAATAGAAAAGACACCAAAAATGACCATAGGAAATCCTATTTTTTTCCCGTATACTCATCTTAGAAAACGAAAATAAGACAGGAGGATGCACACTGTATGAAATTTAGTAACGGATGTTGGCTGCAAAAGGAAGGCTGTGTCTGCTTTTCCCCGGCAGAGGTATATTTTGTCAAAAAAGAAGGGGAGAAACTGATCCTCTGTGCACCGACCCATAAGGTGGCGCACCGGGGCGATACGCTGGGAGGCGTCAATCTGCCACAGGATCCGGGCAGCATGGATGCGGACTGCGGAGAAGAGCAGATCGTGGTGCGCAGCGGCAGGGCGAAACTGGTCATTGATGTGAAAGCGTTCCGCATGACTTATTACATAGATGACCGGAAGAAGTGTTCCAGCGGCTGGCGGGATCTGGCTTATATGAAAACGGACTGGAAGGGCGATGCCTATGTGAAAAGCTCGGATACCGATGCCTATATGCGTCAGCAGTTGTCCCTCGGTGTGGGAGAACTGATCTACGGCATGGGAGAACGCTTCGCCGCCATGATCCGGAACGGGCAGAGCGTGGACATCTGGAACGAGGATGGCGGAACCAGCACCGACCAGTCTTATAAAAATATTCCGTTCTATCTGTCCAATAAAGGATACGGCGTTTTCGTAAACCACCCGGAAAAGGTTTCTTTTGAGGTGGCAACGGAAGCCGTGACCAAGGTGGAATTCTCTGTGCCGGGAGAAAGTCTGGATTACTTTTTTATCGGTGGAGAGGACTTAAAGGATGTGCTGCGTCATTACACCGATCTCACGGGAAAACCGGCACTGCCGCCCGCATGGACCTTCGGCCTGTGGCTGTCTACCTCCTTTACGACCAATTATGATGAAGCAACGGTCATGAGCTTTATCGACGGCATGCTGAACCGCGGTATCCCTCTGAAAGTGTTCCATTTTGACTGTTTCTGGATGAAGGATTTCCACTGGTCAGATTTCGTATGGGATCAGAGAGTGTTCCCGGATCCGAAGGGGATGTTATCCCGGATCAAGGCCAAAGGATTAAAGATCTGCGTGTGGATCAATCCCTACATTGCCCAGGAATCCGTACTGTTTGACGAGGGCATGGAAAAAGGCTATTTTCTGCATCGGCCCGACGGTTCCGTATGGCAGTGGGATATGTGGCAGCCGGGCATGGCCATCGTGGACTTCACCAATCCGGCGGCAACAGCCTGGTATCAGGAGAAGCTGGAGGCTCTTTTAGACATGGGTGTGGACTGTTTCAAGACAGACTTCGGCGAGCGGATTCCTACGGACTGTGTGTACTACAATGGCATGGATCCGGTGAAAATGCACAATTACTATACCTATTTATATAATCAGACCGTATTTGAAATGCTGGAACGCAAGCGCGGCAAGGGGGAAGCAGTGCTCTTTGCCAGAAGCGCCACCGTGTGGGGACAGAAGTTCCCGGTACACTGGGGCGGCGACTGCTGGTCGGATTATGAATCCATGGAGGAAAGCCTTCGGGGAGGATTGTCTCTGCAAATGTCCGGCTTCGGTTTCTGGAGCCATGACATCGGCGGTTTCGAGAGCACTTCCACACCGGATGTTTATAAGAGATGGTGTGCCTTCGGACTACTGTCTTCCCACAGCCGGCTCCACGGAAGCACTTCCTATCGTGTGCCCTGGGCCTATGACGAAGAGGCTGTGGATGTGGTGCGGTTTTTCACCAGATTAAAATCCCGTCTGATGCCCTATCTGTGGAAGACAGCTTTACAGGCTCATAACGAGGGCATTCCCTCCATGCGGGCCATGGTGCTGGAATACCCGCAGGATAAGATGTGCAACTATCTGGACAAACAGTATCTGCTGGGAGATTCCCTGCTGGTGGCACCGATCTTCAATGAAGAAGGAATCGGAGAATACTACTTGCCGGAAGAAAACGGCAGATGGACGAACTTCTTTACCGGAGAACAGGAAGCGGGCGGGAAATGGTACTCCCGCAAGGTAGGCTACTGTGATATTCCGCTGATGGTACGGCCGAATTCCGTGATCCCCTTTGGGTATAGTGAAGAAGGGCCGGAATATGATTACGGGGAAAATATCACCTTCCGGGTATATGAGATCACCGACCGGGCGACGGCCGTTGTGTATGACAGGGAGGGGAAAAAATGCGCGGAACTTACAGCGGTAAGACAGGGGGAAGAACTGCAGCTGGAAGTACATGCACCGAAAGGATGCACCATAGAATTATGGAATCTGTCCGTGAAGGAAGTACAGGGGGCAAGCGTCACGGCAGAAGAAAACAGAACCATACTGGAACCTGCGGCAGACAAGATACTCTGCCGGACAGACGGACCGGTTCGCGGATAGACGGGAATAAACAGAAGCTCTCCAACATATATATGTTGGAGGGCTTCTTTGTGTAATCCTCCGTAAAATACTCTTCCCCATTCGTAGGGAATGCGGTATAATGAACTGATGGACTTTTACAGAAAGGTATGGTAAGGAAAATGTTAGAAGGACAAAAATGTCTGGTCATCGGCTCCGGCATCAGCGGAATCGGTGCAGTGGCTTTACTGGAAAAATACCATGCAGACGTGGTTCTGTATGACAGCAGTGATAAATTGACAAAGGAAGATCTGGAGGCGAAGCTTCCGGAGGGAAGTAAGGCGGTCTGCATCGCCGGGGAACTCCCAGAGGAGGTGGAACTGGGCATCGAGGCCGCCATTTTGAGTCCCGGAGTGCCTACGGATATTCCGCTGGTGAACCGTATGAGAGACCGTGGGGTACAGATTTTGGGTGAGATCGAGCTGGGATTCCTTGCGGAGCAGGGCAGAGTGATCGCCATTACCGGTACTAACGGCAAGACGACGACCACCACACTGACCGGTGAGATCATGAAGGCTCATTTCGGTACAGAGAAGACTTTTGTAGTGGGCAATATCGGTAACCCCTATACGCTGGAAGTATCCAAGACTTCCAAGGACAGCGTCACCGTGGGAGAGATCAGTTCTTTCCAGCTGGAGACCATACATACATTCCATCCGGTGGTATCGGCGATCCTGAACATCACACCGGATCACCTGAACAGACATCACACCATGGAAGCCTATGTGGCAGCCAAGGAGGCGGTGGCTTCCCATCAGACCAAAGCAGACATCTGTGTGCTGAATTATGACAATGATTACACCAGAGATTTCGCAGGAAGATGTCCGGCCACTCCGGTACTGTTCTCCTCTCATCACGAGCTGGAAAACGGTTATTTTCTGCGAGGCGACAAGATCATCAAAAGCGTGAACGGCGAAGAGCGCGAACTGATGGATATTCATAAGGACATGAATCTGGTAGGCCTGTGCAATGTGGAAAATGTTATGGCAGCCATTGCCATTGCAGAGGGCATGCAGGTGCCCATGGAGACGATCCTTACTGTGATCCGCGGTTTCCATGCGGTGGAGCACAGAATTGAATTTGTAGCTGCCAAAGGCGGCGTGGACTATTACAATGATTCCAAGGGAACCAATCCCGATGCGGCCATTCAAGGCATCAAGGCCATGAGCAAGCCCACCGTACTGATCGGTGGCGGCTATGACAAGCAGAGCGAATACGATGAGTGGATCGACAGTTTTGACGGCAAGGTAAAATGTCTCGTCCTCATCGGTCAGACCAGAGAAAAGATCGCAGAGTGTGCCAGAAAGCACGGCTTTGACAAGATCCGTTTTGCGGATACCTATGAGGAATGCCTGAAGCTGTGTACCGAACTGGCAGAGCCGGGGGATGCGGTACTGCTGTCTCCGGCCTGCGCAAGCTGGGGAATGTTCCCGAACTATGAAGTCAGGGGACAGCTTTTTAAGGAATATGTACACGGACTGGCAGAATAAGAAGTAATAATTATAGAAGCAAGGAGTAAGAGCAGGCATGGAAGAAACCCGGAGAAAAAGACGAAGAAAGAAACAACAATCCGAATACTTTTTTGACTACAGCCTGCTCTTTATCGTGCTGTTTTTGCTGGGGTTCGGTCTGATCATGATCTATTCGGCCAGTTCCTATGAGGCCTATGACGCTTACGGGGATGCTGCTTATTATATGAAGAAACAGCTGATCGCCAACATCATCGGCCTGGTCTTCATGATGGTCATTGCCAATATTCCCTATGCGTTCTGGGAACGGTTTGCCGTACTGGGATATGTGGTGTCGATGATCCTGATTTTTCTGGTAAAGACACCGTTAGGTATCAGTTCCCATGGTGCGACCAGATGGATCGGTATTCCGCATACGGGATTCAATCTGCAGCCTGCCGAGGTGGCGAAGCTGTGTATGATCCTGTTTCTGGCAAGCCTGGTGTGCAAAATGGGGAAAAGCGTCCGCACCATGAAGGGCTTTTTCATTATGATGGCTGTGCCCCTGCCGATTGCAGCGTCCGTATATCTCATTACGGATAACTTAAGTTCCGCCATTATTATCATGGGTATCTCCGTGCTGATGGTGTTCGTGGCAAGTCCGGATTACAAGAAATTCATCATCATGGGTGGTATTGTGGTGGCGGCTGCGATCCTGTTGGTTGTGGCAGTGATGCAGATGGGAGACAAGGTCGGCACTTTCCGTCTGGAGAGAATTCTGGTATGGCTGAATCCGGAGAGCCAGGCACAGGATAAGGGATTCCAGACGCTGCAGGCATTGTATGCCATTGGAAGCGGCGGTATCTGGGGCAAGGGACTGGGACAGAGCATGCAGAAGTTAAGTTTCCTGCCAGAGGCGCAGAATGATATGATCTTCTCCATCATCTGTGAAGAACTGGGACTGTTCGGAGCCATTGCCATTATCCTGATGTTTATTATGCTGCTGTGGCGAATGATGGTGATTGCCAACAATGCACCGGATCTGTTCGGAGCCATGCTGGTAGTGGGAGTTATGGGACATATTGCCATACAGGCGATCCTGAACATTGCCGTGGTGACCAACTCCATTCCCAACACCGGAATCTCATTGCCGTTTATCAGTTACGGAGGTTCTTCGGCTCTGTTTTTGCTGTCGGAGATCGGACTGGTCTTAAGTGTGGCACGGAGGATCCAGTTAAAAGAACTGTAAGAAAATTACATATCGGAAGACATGGTACGAAACAGCGTATCCCTACATAAGATATAAGTATCTTAAAAACGGGGATGGTGCTGTATGAAAGGAATCCGGATACAGGGAGGCATGCCGCTGCAGGGGAAGGTACGCATACAAGGGTCGAAAAATGCGGCACTCCCGATTTTGGCGGCAACACTTCTTACCAATGAAGTATCCTATATTCAGAACTGCCCGCGCATTGCGGATGTACATCGTTTTGTATATCTGCTCCGGGAACTGGGATGTCTGGTACACTGGCAGGAAAATGGGATCCGGGTACAGCCGGGAGGAGAGAGCGGGCTGCCCTGCGCGCGGGCAGAAGCCAGGCGGATGCAGGGAGAAGCCATTACCGGGATGCGGTCTTCGCTGTGTCTGCTGGGAGCATTGCTCGGCAGGTGCGGTTATGTGACCATGGAGCATCCGGGAGGGTGTGTCATCGGGGAGCGCCCCATCGATCTGCATATCAGGGCGCTGGAGCAGATGGGGGTCGATTTCCGGGAGGAGAACGGACTGCTGTCTGCACAGGTGAAAGACGAAAAGATGCACGGTGCAGAGATCACACTGGATTTCCCCAGTGTGGGAGCCACGGAGAATATTTTGCTGGCAGCGGTGAAAGCCATGGGAGATACCAGAATCATCGGAGCTGCCAGAGAACCGGAAGTGACGGCATTATGCGAATTCCTGACGGCATGCGGTGCTGTGATCGAGGGGATCGGAAGTACGGAGCTTCTGATCAGGGGCGGCAGGCCGCTCCACGGGACGCAGTTTACGGTTCCCGCAGACCGGATCGTGGCGGGAACGTATCTGTTTGCCTGTGTTGCCTGCGGCGGCAGTGCATTGCTGACGGGGGCTCCCTGGGAGCAGATGGAAGCGGTGACGCTTGTGGCGGAGAAAATGGGGGCACAGTGTATCGCTTCGGAGGAAGGCCTGTTCGTACAATCCTCCGGCAGACCGAAGGCTGTGAACCATATACAGACCGGCCCGTATCCGGAGTTTCCCACAGATCTGCAATCGGTGGCAATGGCGGTACTTGCGAAAGCGGATGGCATCAGCTGCATCGAGGAGAATATTTTCGAGAACCGTTTTCGGATCGTGGATGCGTTGATACAGATGGGAGCACAGATCCGCAGGAAGGACGGAAGACATGCCGTGATCACCGGGGTGGAGCGGTTACGGGGAAGTCAGATGGAAGCCTGCGAACTTCGCGGCGGGGCTGCACTGGTTCTGGCAGGGCTCGCGGCGGAGGGCGAGAGCTTTGTGACGGGACAGCACTTTATAGAACGCGGATATGAAAATATCTGTAGAGATTTCAGAGAATTAGGAGCACGGATCATCAGTGTATAGAGACCGAAGCAAAATTATCAGAAGAATAGTGATCATAGGCATCCTGTTGCTGGCACTGGGCGGGGGTGCGGTGGTATTGCACTCCGTGTATACGGTTCGTACCGTGTATGTGGAGGGTAATGTGCACTATACCGAGGATGAGATCAAAGAGATCGTAATGGCAGGTCCTCTGGGGGACAATTCCCTGTATCTGTCATTAAAGTATCGGGACAGAGGCATTCAGAATATTCCCTTTGTGGATGTGATGAATGTATCCATTCTGGCTCCCGATACCATCAAGATCACCGTATATGAAAAAGCACTGGCGGGATATGTCAAATACCTGGATACTTACATGTATTTTGATAAGGACGGCTATGTGGTGGAAAGCTCCGGGATCCGCACCCAGGGAATACCGCAGATCACGGGACTTTCCTTTGATCATATTGTGCTGGGGGAACAACTGCCGGTGGAGGATCCGCAGGTGTTTGCCAGGATCATGGATCTGACAAAGCTGCTGAATAAATATTCTCTGGCGGCGGACAAGATTTATCTGCATTCTTCCGGAGAGATTACGATCTATTTCGGCCAGATTAAAGTATCCATGGGCAGTGACAACAGCCATCTGGAGGACAAGCTGCAACTGTTACCGGGCTTTCTGGAGAAGCTGGAAGGAAAGAGTGGGACCCTGCAAATGGAAAACTATGAGGAAGGAAAAGGGAAATTTACTTTCAAGCCGGATGCGTGAAACATTTGTGAAACATTTTGAAAAAATAGGTTGCTAAATTTGTAAAATGATTATATGATAGTCTATGTGAAGTTGAAAAAGGTTAAAAGGAGGAACTAACCTTGCTGGAGATTAAGACGAATGACGCGGATGTAGCTGCCAAGATCATCGTAGTCGGTGTAGGCGGTGCGGGTAACAACGCTGTAAATAGAATGGTAGATGAGAAAATTGACGGAGTGGATTTCATCGGTGTGAATACCGATAAGCAGGCATTACAGCTCTGCAAAGCTCCGAAACTGTTACAGATTGGTGAGAAGCTGACCAAGGGCCTTGGTGCGGGAGCCAAGCCGGAGATCGGCGAGAAGGCAGCCGAGGAGAGTGCGGAAGAGATCTCCGCAGCTCTGAAGGGTGCAGACATGGTATTTGTCACCTGTGGTATGGGCGGCGGTACCGGAACCGGAGCTGCTCCGGTAGTGGCCAAGCTTGCGAAGGACATGGGCATCTTAACCGTTGGTGTGGTAACGAAGCCTTTCCGCTTTGAAGCAAAAGCCCGTATGGTCAATGCATTAAACGGTATCGAGCGTATCAAGGAACACGTGGATACCCTGATCGTGATCCCCAATGACAAGCTTCTGGAGATCGTGGACAGACGTACCACCATGCCCGAAGCACTGAAGAAGGCTGACGAAGTATTGCAGCAGGCAGTACAGGGAATCACTGACCTGATCAATGTTCCCGCAGTGATCAATCTGGACTTTGCAGATGTACAGACCGTTATGAAGGACAAGGGTATCGCTCACATCGGTATTGGTGAAGGCAAGGGCGATGACAAGGCTATGGAAGCTGTCAAGATGGCAGTGGAGAGCCCTCTGTTAGAGACCACGATTTCCGGTGCTACCCATGTTATCATCAATATTTCCGGCGACATCACTCTGGCAGATGCTTCCGATGCAGCAAGCTATGTACAGGAGCTGGCAGGCGACGATGTGAACATTATCTTCGGTGCCATGTATGATGAGTCCAAGTCCGACAGCTGCACCATTACGGTTATTGCTACCGGTCTGGAAGATAAAGTAAACAATGCGGTACAGAACCGTCTGGGCGGAGGCGCTGCTTTCAGACAGCCCGCATCCCATATGACTCCGACTTCTTTGAAGGGAATGAATTTACAGCCTACGATGCCTACCGCACCTGCAGGACAGGGAGGACAGGCTCAGAGACCCGTACAGCCCGTACCCGGTATTCATAAGCCCGCAGACATCAGAAGCTCCGTAGAGGAGAAATCTCTGAAGATTCCTGATTTCTTGCAGAGAAAATAATACTTAGCGGTTATTGCGGTAAATAGCAGAACATAATAGGAGCCACGACACAGATTACTGTGTTGTGGCCTTTTTGTCGCATAAGTTTATCCTTTTTTTAGAATAAGGTAAGAGAATATCCATTGATTGTGGGGCAAAAAATGGCTATGATTGATTTATTATTACAGAAATGGACAATAATACAGGAAACGAAGGAATAAGAAAGGGAAAACGTATGCAGGAAGTAAAACAACCTAATAAAAAGCCATTTATTTTTTACTACCTGATCGCGCTTGTGGCGATTATGCTGATCAACAGCCTGTTGGTACCGCAGATCGCACAGCGGGCGGTGAAGGAGGTGGATTACAACACCTTTATGCAGATGACTTATGACAAGCAGATCGATGAGGTACAGATCCAGGATAACCAGATCGTATTCACGGCCAAGGATGACAAGACCATATATAAGACCGGTCTGATGGACGATCCGGACAGAACCCAGAGACTGTATGACAGTGGTGCACAGTTCTCCAGTGAGATCGTGGAGGAAGCGTCCCCAATCTTGAGCTTTCTGATCAGCTGGTTACTTCCGTTGGTTATTATCATTGGGTTCGGACAGTTTATGTATCGTCAGATGGCGAAAAAGGCCGGCGGTGACTCCATGATGTTCGGTATGGGAGGTATGGGCAAGAGCAATGCGAAAGTCTATGTGAAATCCTCTAACGGTATCAAGTTCACGGATGTGGCCGGTGAGGATGAAGCGAAGGAAAATCTGACGGAGATCGTGGAATACCTGCATGATCCTGAAAAATATAAGGAGATCGGTGCTTCCATGCCGAAGGGCATTCTGTTAGTAGGCCCTCCCGGAACCGGTAAAACGATGCTGGCCAAGGCAGTAGCCGGAGAAGCCAATGTTCCCTTCTTCTCCATGTCCGGTTCCGAATTCGTGGAAATGTTCGTAGGTATGGGCGCGTCCAAGGTCAGAGACCTGTTCAAGCAGGCAAAGGAGAAGGCACCCTGTATCGTATTTATCGATGAGATCGATGCCATCGGTAAAAAGCGTGACGGCCAGATCGGCGGCAATGATGAGAGAGAGCAGACTCTGAACCAGCTGCTGACCGAGATGGATGGTTTTGAAGGCAACAACGGTGTCATCATTCTGGCAGCTACCAACCGTCCGGAGAGTCTGGATCCCGCACTTTTACGACCCGGCCGTTTTGACAGACGTGTGCCGGTAGAACTTCCCGACCTGAAAGGAAGAGAAGAGATCTTAAAGGTACATGCCCGTAAGATCAAAATAGCGGACAACGTGGACTTCAACAAGATCGCCCGTATGGCCTCAGGCGCTTCCGGTGCTGAGCTTGCCAATATTGTCAACGAGGCAGCACTCCGGGCAGTCAGAGACGGCCGGAAGTTCGCTACCCAGGCGGATCTGGAAGAGAGCATCGAAGTCGTTATCGCAGGTTATCAGAAGAAGAATGCCATCCTTACGGATAAGGAGAAGAGGATCGTAGCTTACCATGAGATCGGTCATGCGCTGGTGGTGGCAAAGCAGACTAATTCCGCACCGGTACAGAAGATCACCATTGTACCCCGTACTTCCGGTGCACTGGGCTACACCATGCAGGTGGAAGAGGAAGGCAACCATTACCTTATGACCAAGGAAGAGATGGAGAACAAGATCGCCACACTGACCGGTGGCCGGGCAGCGGAAGAGATCGTATTCGGATCCGTTACCACCGGAGCCTCCAATGATATTGAGCAGGCTACCAAGCTGGCCAGAGGCATGATCACCCGCTACGGTATGAGTAAGGATTTTGATATGGTAGCCATGGAGACCGTGACCAACCAGTATCTGGGCGGAGATTCCTCCCTGACCTGTTCCATGGAGACCCAGACCGCCATTGACAGAGAAGTGGTGGAACTGGTGAAGCGCCAGCATGAGAAGGCAGGACAGATCCTGCTGGAGAACCGGGCAAAGCTGGACGAATTGTCCCAGTATTTATATGAAAAAGAGACCATTACCGGAGAAGAGTTTATGAAGATCCTGAATTCTTAAATAAGCGTTTCCGGAAAAGACGGAATCGGCAGTTGTGCCGGTTCCGTTTTTTTGTTAAAGAAATCTTAAACAAAAGGTAAAAGCATCTTAACCTGTGCCTGCTGTTATCTTAAAAAAGAAACCGCTATACTTTTCCTGTAAGAAAAAGTTGTGGAACGACACAGCAGAATGGGAGAAAAGGATGCAAAACAGAAACTACTTTAATAACAATAACATGCAAAAAGGAGTCGCACTGGCGACTTGCATGGCGATCGTCATGGGAATGCTCACCGGCTGCGGGAACAAGGATGATCTGCAAATTGCAGCATCTCCGGAGGAAGCGCAGAAAGGGCGTTATGTAGAGACGGAACTTTCGCTTCCGGAAGAATGGAAGGATAAGAATATCAGTCAGATCTTCCGTTCGGATGACGAACTGCATTTTCTTGTGGCAGGAGGATCCGAAGGGCAGGTTTCTCTGGAGGAATGGAAGCTGGGTGAAGGGGATGTACTGACGGAAGTGACGAAGGACTGGCTGAAGGCTTTTCCCGAAGGAAAGGATCTGGAAAGCAGCGACGGCTTTACGTTGTTACAGGATGCGGAAGGAAATCAGTATCTGTATGGAAACTGCTACCGGGATGAGGAGACCTCCCCTGCACATTTGTGGAAGGAAGCAGACGGCAGTGCACTGGATATCACACCGCAGAAGTGGCAGGAACCTATGGATATGGACGGATACCGGTTCTATGATACGCCGCAGTCTGTGACACTGACAGAGGATGGTCTGCTGGTGGGGCTTTCTTATTTTTCTCTGGATGTATTGTTGGCACAGGACGGAAGTCTGGTGAGCAGTCAGGAGAGTGACAGCCTGACAGATAGTGGCAGCCTGTCGGATAACAAGTGGGTCAGCGCTGTGGGAGACACCCTATATTTACAGCAGGCAGATGAGCAGGGTAATGTGAACGGATTGTTACAGATGCAGCTGGATGGAAATAATGGGGCAAAGGTAAAGGAAGTGCTTCCTTTTTCTCAGGACAGCTACAGCTCTGTTTATTTCAGCGTGCTGGAGGATGGTACAGCTTATGCGGCGGATGCAGACGGATTTTTCCGCTGTGATGCCGGGGATACCAACTGGCAGAAACTGCTTCAGGGAATCGACACCAGTTTTTCCCTGACGGATCAGTGGTGCCGGGATATAGTGGCACTGTCGGACGGCAGTGTGTATGGCTGGTTTGGAAGTGAAAGCGGAGACAAAATAATGATTTACCGCTACGATCCCGATGCGGTGACTGAGGTGACCGAAGAACTGACACTGTATACGGTGGAGGAGAGCTTCTTTTTACAGCAGGCCGCCGTGCAGTACCACAAGCAGCATCCGGAGGTGCTGATCCATGTGGATGCAGCGATCTCCATGATGGACAAGTACAGCGGAAATGCGGATTATCAGCAGATCTATCAGGATCTGAACACTTCTCTGACCTCCGGCAAGGGACCGGATCTCATGGTGATGGATCATCTGAAACTGGACACTTATGCCTCCAAGGGATTACTGCTGGATCTACAGGATGTACTACAGCCCATGGAAGCGGACGGAACCCTGCTTTCCAATATTACCACTGCCTATGAAGAGGAAAACGGCGTAAGATATGCGGTACCGTTACAGTTCAGCCTGTTGCTGGCCGTTGGCAGGGATATGCAGCCGGAGGAGATGAGCAACATGGATGCGATCGCAAAGGCGGTATCCGGAAAGACGGAGAGTTATATGGGAGACCGTACCTGTGGGGAACTGGTGGAAGAGTTCTATCCGTTGATTGTGGATGATATTTTGCAGAACCGTCAGGTGGACCGCGAGACCCTGCGCCCCTGGCTGGAAGATTTAAAGACCATCGGGGACAACTGCGGTATTCTTCCTTCCAGAAAAGAAGGACGGGCGGCGAATATCTGGGATCTGGGATCGAATGTGAAGCTGGTGCTTCAGGAGACCGACGGCTTTAATCAGGCAATGACTCCTTATGCTGTGGCAGAGCTGTTGAATGCCAATGTGGTGTCCATGGAAAATGCATTTTATCCCAAGATGGTCATCGGAATCAACAGCCAGAGCGAACATGTGGAGACCGCAAAGGATTTCCTGCGGTTTGCCCTGTCCGAAGAATTACAGAGCGTGGATACCTATGAAGGATTCCCGGTCAACGTGAAAGCACTGGAGACGCAGGCAGCAGCTGATCGCAGCATGGCCGAAGCCTACACCACCTATGACATTGATGGCACCAGCGCAGAATTTGCCATCAAATCCTACTCTGAGGAGACCGCAAATCATCTGATGGATCTGTGCAAGGCCGCAACCCTGTGCCTTAAGGAAGACACCCAGATCGAGACCTCTCTGACCGAGAGCCTCCAGACCTACCTCCAGGGTCAGGCCACCGTGGAAGAAGCCATGGATGCCGTGGAAGGAAGCCTGAAGATGTATCTGGCGGAGTAGCGTTCCAACCATAAAAAAAGAGATGTGCCCTAACCGGCACACCTCTTTTTCTGTATTTACCGCCTGATTCTACGATTTGTGTGCAGCGGCGGTAAAAAAGAGCACTTTCTTGTTGGATTTTCCAGCATAATACCGCCTGACCGGCAACAGTGTCTGTGCAAGCGGTAATTTCCTCGCAATTTTCTTATATTTTGCTGAATTATTACCGCCGGAATTATTGCGTTGGATATTGAGGCGGTAATAGGACAGGAAAAATAGAATATATCAGAAATCATCCTCGCCAGTATTGTCACTCCAACCGGAAGTTACATGAAGTTCACCGGTTTCCAGATTCATAGACATATTGTCACCCATACGCATATGAAGATTGCCTTCTGAATCAAAGCCCATGTTATCGGAAGTGGGATAGATAAAATTGCCGTCGTCATAATTAAAAATGGAATTATACATTTTGAAAATTCTCCTTTTTGCTAAAATAGTGGTTAAAAGTATTGTAGGTTTCATTTAATTCATCAATAAGAATCTGGACATCGGAATCGGATGACTTTGCCGTAACATGAACTACATTGGTGATGAAGCCGTGTAATGGTTTTAAAAATGTAGGACTTGAAAAAGCGACAAAACCTGTTTTGCAATAAAAATAGTACTCCTTCCATGCCTCATGTGCATAATAGGAATTATTGTATAAGGATGGATATGTTTTTTCGTAAAAATTCTCAAGTTTTTTTTCGTTATCTTTTGCAAATTGCAAAACCGTTTCCAAGACAGAACTATTGTGTGCAATCATCTTTTTTAGAAACGGAACAACATTTTTATTTTTCTGTTTGATCATTACATTAAGGACGGCACCGGCATAGGGAAATATAAAGACATTGCTTTTTTCCCAAGGCCGTCGAACATCAACTTCAAACTCTTTAAAAAAATAAGAAAGATTTTTTTCGGAACAGGAGGCAATGCACTGTATCATATTAGTTAAGTTTTGGGAATCTGGAAGACTATCGGAGCGTGGATTAAGGTTCAACAGATAGCCTATCGTATAAAGCATCGGAAGTTCTCTGGCATGCAATTGATCCAGAGCATCAAAATCTTGGTTTTTTATAGCGAGAGTAATCATTTTGAAACGCAGATCGTCAGATTCCTTCAATTTCGTGTCAAGAATATCGATAGATTCAGGTTTCCTCCTTTTTATACTTGTTCCGGCACCAAAACCAATGTAATATTCGTTCGGGTCGTTTCCAACAAACCAAATGTAGTGGTTGTCCATGAGATATTTCAAAAAAGAATAATTGCCATTCTCTAAGGCATAATCAATGACGGTTTTATTAAATTCGTCAGGATTTAAGATGGGCTTGTCCTCCCGTTGGAGGTATGCTTCCCATTCAGAGGGATCCTTGGAACAGGCAATGGAGTAATTGGTAGTCCTGTTGGAAATAGGTGCCAGAACAGCTCCGGCACTTAGAATATCCTCAATAGATACCTGAAGAAGTTCCGAAAAAATAGGAAGATCTTCGATTTGTATGCCTTTATTTCCATTTTTGATCTGGCAGATACGGTTTTGGATTTTTTGAATTTCCTCAGGGGAGGGATCAAAATTATAGCGTTGTTTGAAGCAAGCTATCCCGAATTGACGGTCACTCTTATAGTCACTTTGTTTTATTAAATCAGCAAGATGGCTGCCGATTTTTTTATTCGTTGCAGTATGAAACATATGAATTACCTCCTTTGTGCTCATCATAAATGAAAGCAGTAAAAAAAGATATAACTAAAAAGAATATGCAAAAAGGATATGTATAATTATATATAAAATAATATATGCAAAAAGAATATATTACAATAAGTATTTAAAACATATAATTATTGCAGACAAAGAACTTCTATGCTAAAGTGAATACTAAGCATAGAAGTTTTTTGTGCCTACAATTTCTCATATCGCGTGACTGGTGTTCTACAGTCGATTCCCGTAGGAAAGTAACTTGTAAACATAGGATAAAGCCGCTATAATTTTAAGTACAGGAAAGGCGGTGGAGAGAATGGAAGAATTGAATAATCAGGAAACTATCAAAATTTGTGTGGAAGAATTTTCACGGTTGCAGGAGTGGATGCAATTAGCGCAAAAAGATACAGCAGTTTATAATTCCATGAAGATCCGGTACCGTGACTTGAAAGTGATTTTGACAGCATTGGGAGTAAATGTAACAGAACTGGATGTTATAAAGGAATAAACTATGCAGATTTATGTGGATGCGGATGCCTGTCCGGTGGTGGGCATTGTAGAAAAAACAGCGCGGAAGTATCAGATTCCGGTAACACTTCTGTGCGATACCAATCATATACTGGCTTCCGATTACAGCGAGGCAGTGGTCGTGGGGGCCGGAGCGGATGCGGTGGATTATAAGCTGATCAGCCTCTGCCACAGGGGAGATATCGTGGTGTCTCAGGACTATGGTGTGGCAGCCATGGCGCTGGGCAAGGGTGCCTACGCCATCCATCAGTCCGGCAAATGGTACACGGAGGAGAATATCGACCAGATGCTCATGGAAAGACATCTGAATAAAAAGGCAAGAAGAGCCTCCCACAAGAATCATTTAAAAGGCCCAAAGAAACGGACGGCGGAGGATGACGAGAGATTTGAACAGTCCTTTGAACGGCTGATAGAAGCAGCACTTGGGGAAGCCTGATGGGCTTCTCCAGTCATCCGGTTTCAAAAGTTGAAAATTTTTTATTTTTTGAAACCGTAAAGAATTATATTTCACAGGAAAGCAGCTTGTAAACATAGAGTAAAGCCACTATATTTTTAAGCATAAATCTAAAAGACCCGAAGGGATAGACAGATGAGTACGAGAGAGGGAAGCCGGATGGGATTATTTTCTAAGAAAACCGAAAAGAAAACTTATGACCGGAGCAATCAAAAGCCCGTCATCAAAGCAAGTATTTGCAACGGCGAACAGGTGGCAGGATTCAAGGATATCCATACGGGAAGATTTGAAGAAGTCATGCTGATCCGCCGGGCGGAGGATCTTAATATATTTAAGACGATGTATGGGATAGAGGAAGAGATCACAAAAGAATACTGAATTATAAACTGTTTTAAATGTATAAAAAATTCCCACAAATTTCAAAATCATGTTGACATTACCGAGGGAAGATGTTATTATCATTCTTGCGTGATGTGAGATAGTAATTATCTTATTTCGCTATGCGGAAGTGTCGGAATTGGCAGACGAGCAAGACTAAGGATCTTGTGGTAGCAATACCGTGTGGGTTCAAGTCCCATCTTCCGCATTTTTATTTTTTGAGAAGCCTTGATTTTCAAGGCTTCTTATTTTTTTACCTGTGTCCGGTTTTGGGTTACAGTCAGGTTACACTTTATACCTGATGAATGCAGCGCCTTTGCGTAGGTAGAGGCTATTTTAGAATATTACGTTCTGGAAAGCTTTTTAATGCAAATTTGTAAGCAGAGTGATATACTTAAAAAGAACGTTTGTTTGAAAAAAAGCAATGCCGTGAAAACTGAAAACTGTTTTAAAATATAAATTGTGGCAATATTATTGTATTTATTGGGAGGGACTTCTATGGAAAAGAACGGGCTGAATAAAGAAATCACAAACAGTGTTTACGATTTTTGAGAAGGAAGAACCGTTTAAGTTTTTCTGGCCACACTATCTTTAATTTATGAGAATTGATAACGAAGTGGACGAGAGATTGGCTTTAAGTCAAGATAAGGAGGAAGGACTAAAACTAGCTTCGGAAGGAAATATTATTGCTACAGCAAAAATTAAAGGAATGGATTAATGAAATAGAACTTACCAACTAAACTATTTCTGTTATAATAAATAATAAGACTTATAGCATAACCGCCACCGGTAAAATACAAACAGAAAAAGGAATAACAATTATGGAATCAAGAGTAGAAAAAGCAGCAGAGAGAAAAATGTGTGGTTATAATTGTGCGCAGGCCGTTGCGTGCACGTATTGTGATCTGGCGGGGATCGATGAGGAGACGGCGAAGAATCTTACCCAGGGATTTGCGGTAGGAATCGGCGGCAGTATGGAAGCCACTTGCGGAGCCATTATCGGAGCAGTCAATATACTGGGACTGATCAATAAAAATCCGCAAAAGACCATGCAAGGATCCAGACGGATAATTCAGAGCTTCAAAGAGCAGAACGGGACTGTGATCTGCAAGGAATTAAAAGGCATCACCGATGGCATTGTAAAAAGAGAGTGCATCGACTGTGTCAGGGACGCAGCGGCTTTACTGGAAGCGGAATTACTGGAACTGTAATCAGATCATACAACAGACAGAAGGAAAACGATATGAAGAGAGTATTTCTGGCAGCAGCATTATGTATTGCCATCACTGTAGGATTATGTGCCTGTCAGGGGCAGAATAACGGAGCATCCACCCAGAACATGCAGGAGCGGGACTTCGTGGATATGACGGAAGGATATGTACCGCCGAAGCCGGTAGTAGTGGAGTAGAGGTGTGACGCAGGATGACGGAGATTATTGCAAGAAGACAGTTCGCACCGTTGTACATCTGGCTGGATATTGCCTTTCTGATCGTATTCTTAGGGCTCCTTTTGTGGCGGAAAAAATACATGACCGTAGTAGTCGGACTGGTCATGGGGATCGTGTACCTGCTGGTGGATTACGGGATCTTTCATCTGTTATTACATACCCGAAGCATTTCGGAAGGGCACAGCCTGTTTCTTGTGCTTTCGTGGATGTCCATGAGCTATGGTTTTACGAATTTTACGTGGATCTGGCTGGCACTGTCGAAGGACGAACATCTGACGGAATGGTCACTTCTGATCTTCGGCTGGTGGTTTACCTGCCCGCTGTTGACGCAGACCTTTGCCGGGGATGCACAGCCCATTGTGATCCAGAGGACCACCGGAGCTTATCATGGCTATATGGCACTGATCCTGTTTATCGGCTATCTGGGTGTGATCGTCTACAACCTGTGGCAGCAGGACAGAAGCAGCAGGATCTGTATCCCATGGCTTCTTGCCGTCGGCATTCTGATACAGTTTGGCTGGGAGGCAGGACTGTTGCTGGGAGGTATCCGCAGTGCGGGATTTGCAACCATGGGAGAGAAGCTACAGACGCTGGTAGTGAACTCCTTATTGGAGACGAATCTGGGAATGCCCTATGTGTATTGCATTTTCGTGGCATATACCGCAAGATTCACGGAACAGCTGCGGCACAGGGAGAAGGCTCTGTCCTTTACGGAGAGGATCCGGGAGAATAACCGGGAAAAAGTAAGACGACCCAAGGAGACACTATGAGTACGAAGGAAGCTTCAGCAGATAAAACAAAATATCGTCTGGCGGAAGCAGCGAAAAAGTGTATGGCTGCTTCCGGTACCGATGCTATGACAGTGACGCAGATCGTGCAGACCTGTGGTGTGACAAGGCAGACCTTTTACCGGAATTTTCAGGATAAATACGACCTGATCAACTGGTATTTTGACAAGCTCTTACTGGAATCTTTTGCACAGATGGGAGACGGGCTTACGGTATACGACGGGCTCACGAGGAAGTTTGAATTCATTCAGAAGGAGAGAGTTTTTTTCGCCGGAGCATTCCGCTCGGACGACCACAATTCCCTGAGGGAGCATGACTACGAACTGATTCTGGATTTCTATACACAATTGATCCGGCGTAAGACCGGCAGACAGCCCGAAGAGAATATTTTATTCCCCCTGCGGCTTTATTGCAGAGGTTCCATTGATATGACCGTGGAATGGATCTTCGCTCCGAAGGAGAGAACCCCGGAGCAGATGGCGGCACTTTTAGTGAGTGCCCTTCCGGTACCGGTGTCGGAATTGTTCCAACAATTAGGTGTATTGCGTTGATTGCACTAAGGAAAATTTACTAAAGCTATTTGTGAAAAAATACCAAAAGAATTGTACATATTATGAATTTTTTATAAAAAGTGACAGTCAGACCAAACTGTCACTTTTTTTATGTCCGGCTGGCAGTTAGAATAAAATTATCATTAAGATTCGTTCTCAAATCGAAAGGAGATTATGTATCATGGCAAACAGAATTATGCTCAACCAGACATCTTATCACGGTGCCGGAGCAATCGCAGAAATCGTAAACGAAGCAAAGGCTCATGCTTTCCGGAAAGCATTCGTATGTTCCGATCCGGATCTGATTAAGTTCGGTGTGACCGGAAAGATAACCGGTCTGCTTGACAAAGAAGGCCTTGCTTATGAAATTTATTCCGATATCAAGGCTAACCCCACCATTGACAATGTGAAAAACGGCGTGGCTGCTTTCAAGGCATCCGGCGCAGACTATATCATCGCCATCGGCGGCGGATCCTCCATGGATACTTCCAAAGCCATCGGCATCATCATTGCGAACCCTGAATTCGAAGATGTACGCAGCCTCGAAGGCGTAGCACCTACCAAGAAACCCTGCGTACCCATCATCGCAGTGCCCACCACAGCCGGTACCGCAGCAGAGGTTACCATCAACTACGTTATCACGGATGTGGAGCGCAAGCGTAAGTTCGTCTGCGTAGACCCTCATGACATGCCCATCATCGCCGTGGTAGATCCGGAGATGATGTCCTCCATGCCCAAAGGTCTGACCGCGTCCACCGGTATGGATGCTCTGACCCATGCTATTGAGGGTTATACTACCAAGGCAGCCTGGGAGATGACGGATATGTTCCATCTGAAAGCCATTGAGATCATTTCCAAGTCCTTGCGGGGCGCTGTAGCCAACACCAAAGAAGGCCGTGAAGGCATGGCCCTCGGTCAGTACATTGCAGGTATGGGCTTCTCCAACGTAGGTCTTGGTATTGCACATTCCATGGCACATACGCTGGGCGCGGTCTATGATACCCCTCACGGTGTTGCCTGCGCAATGATGCTTCCTATCGTTATGGAATACAATGCTGACTGCACCGGTGAAAAATATCGTGAGATCGCCCGCGCTATGGGCGTGGAAGGGGTAGACCAGATGGATCAGGCTGCCTACCGTAAGGCTGCTGTAGATGCCGTACGTAAGCTGTCTGAGGATGTTGGTATTCCTTCCAAACTGGAAGCACTGAAGGAAGAGGATCTTCCTTTCCTGGCAGAATCCGCACATGCAGATGCCTGCGCACCCGGTAACCCCAAGGATGCAAGCATCGAGGATCTGACCAACCTGTTCCGTAAGCTGATGTAATCATTAAATTTGCCACTGTTTTTTTGAAAAATAATATGATATGCTAAGACACGAGCAGGCTTGCGAGAGCAGACCTGCTCGTTTTGACAGGCAAATATCGTAAAAATAAAGCAGGAAAAGGATATAAGCATGAAGAATACACAACATACCAAAGAACAGATTCGTGAAAGGATCCGGCAGAAAAAGATCCTGTTCGACGGAGCATTCGGCACCTATTACGGAGGAAAATACGATACAAAGCAGCTGCCGGAACTGGCGAATCTGGAAGCCCCGGAACGGGTGAAGGAGATCCACAGGGAGTATCTGGAGGCGGGAGCGCAGATCCTGCGTACCAATACCTTCGCTGCCAACAGCTTCTGCATGGATCTGCCCCGGGAACAGATCGAAGGAGCATTGCGTAACGGCATCCGCCTGGCACAGGAAACGGTGGCAGAGTGGAGAGAAGCAACCGGAGAGACGAAAGAAATCTACATAGCGGGGGACATCGGACAGATTCCCTGTGATGCACTGGCACAGAAGGATGTGTTGAGCCGGGAATATCAGGAGATCTGCCGGATCTTTCTGGAGGAAGGCGTGGACTTTTTTGTCTTTGAGACTTTCTCGGAGATGGAGGAGATTCTGCCCGCTGTAAAAATGATCGGTGACCGGGCATTTATCACAGTGCAATTCTCCGTGAACCAGTTCGGCTACAGCAATGCGGGCTTAAGTGCCAGAAAGCTGTTGCAGAGAGCGGGAGAGGTAAAGGAGATCGATGCCGTAGGCTTTAACTGCGGCGTGGGTCCTTCCCACATGCACAGGATCCTGCAACAGTTGGAAAAGCCGGCGGACAAGTTCTTCACAGCCCTTCCCAATGCCGGATATCCCCAGATGGTCACCGGACGCATGATCTTCACCGGGGACAACAGAGACTATTTTGTGGACAGAATGCAACAGATGGTGCACTTAGGTGTGGATATGGCAGGAGGCTGCTGCGGTACGACACCGGAATATATCGCAGATCTTGCGAGGAAACTGGATCTCACCCAGCATCCGCAGGCGAAAAAGGATGCGCAACCGGAGAAAATGGAGATCAGCACAGGGGACCATTCTTTTTATCATAAAAAGGAAGCGGAAGGTAAGAAGGGCAGGTTGATCGCCGTGGAACTGGCACCGCCGGTAGGCATCGATGACGAAAAACTGATGGATGCCGCACACCTGTTGCAGAAAAGCGGTGTGGATGTTCTGACCTTCCCGGATTCTCCTTCGGGACGCACCAGAGCCGATTCCATTCTCATGGCGGAAAAAGTGGCAAGAGAGACAGGTATGTGTGTCATGCCCCATATCTGCTGTCGGGATAAAAACGCCATCGCCATGCGTTCCCAACTGTTGGGTGCTTATATCAACGGGATCCAGAATTTCCTGGTGATCACGGGAGACCCTATCCCTTCCATGGTGCGTACCACGGTAAAGAGTGTGTTCAATTTTGATTCCGTGGGATTAATGCAGATCCTTGCGGATATGAATGAAGAGCAGTTTACACAGGTGCCGGTAAGCTACGGCGGTGCCATCAACCAGGGCAGACGAAACCTGGAGGTGGAGATTGGCAGAGTGAGGAAGAAAATGGCGGCGGGGGCCACATTTTTCCTGACCCAGCCCGTATCTACGAAAGAGAGCGCGGACAGAGTGCGCAGGATCAATGAGGAGACCGGTGCCAGGATTCTCTGCGGAATCATGCCCTTTGTCAGTTTGAAAAATGCTACTTTTATGAAAAACGAGATGGCCGGCATCGATGTGACGGATGAGGTACTGGCAAGATACCGGGCGGATATGACCAGAGAAGAGGGAGAACAGGCCGGCGTGCAGCTGGCAAGGGAAGTAATCGCCATGACGGAGGATTTTGCGGACGGTTATTACTTCTCCTTCCCTTTCAACCGGGTGACCATGTTGGAAAAAATATTGAATTGATGGAAATTATTTCAAAAAAATGTTAACAAACCTTGGAAAAATCCGATGTAAGTAGTATACTGTAATTGATATAAGAGAAACAATGGCTGTGAAGCAGCCGATTCAAAACAGTTGACACGGAGGTGACTGTGATGAGTATTAATATTCAGGCAAAGACAAACTATTCTTTTCTGTTTTCCGGTTTAAGCTCTGCGGCATCCAATGCGGCGAGCGGCAACTGGCTGGCAGATTATGCAAGTATTAAGAACGGCAGCTACGGTAAGCTGATGAAAGCTTATTACGGTAAGGGCAACAACGCATCCCAGACCGCAGCTTCCACCATAACGAAGAAGAACACCGCTACAGATACCGCGAAGAAGGCACTGGCGAAGGTAGAGACCGCCACCGACGCCCTGAAGGAGTCCGCAGATGCTCTGCTGGCCACCGGCAAAAAGGATCTGTTCGCCCAGAAGGACATCACCACCAAGGATGAGAACGGTGTGGAGAGCACGACAAAGGGATACGATACCAATGCGATCTACAATGCAGTGAACAGTTTTGTAAAGGATTACAACAGCGTTATGAGCGCAGTAGATAATGTGTCGGATTCCAGCGTGAACAACCGTACGGAAGCCATGGGCAACGCTACGATTGCCAACAGCAAGCAGCTGGCCAAGATCGGTATCACCCTGAAAAATGACGGCACCCTGTCCCTGGACAAGGATACCTTTATGAAAGCGGATATGGCTACGGTGAAGAATCTGTTCCAGGGGAACGGATCCTATGGTTATCGTGTATCCGCACAGAGCTCCATGATTAGCTTTGCGGCGGATCATGCATCCACCAGAACGAGCCTGTATACCGGAACGGCGGGAGCTATCGGAACCTACAATGCAGGTAACTTATTTAGTTCATACATGTAAAATAACTTTGTCAAAAAAAACATGCAGCTGCTTGCAGGCTGCATGTTTTTTTTGCGGAGAAATCGTAAATATTTTATATACATTTCAAATTATTTGAAAAATAATGTTGACATTTCGGACCAAGTGTTGTAAGATACACTTGTTCGCAGAAATGGCGGAATTGGCAGACGCGCACGGTTCAGGTCCGTGTGGTAGTGATACCATGAGGGTTCAAGTCCCTCTTTCTGCATCATAAGAGCGGTGATCGCAAGATCGCCGCTTTTGCTTTCTCACTGAAAATATTTTTGAATAATATGAAAAATAGTGTTGACATTTTGAAGCAAATACTGTAAGATACATCTTGTTCGCAGAAATGGCGGAATTGGCAGACGCGCACGGTTCAGGTCCGTGTGGTAGTGATACCATGAGGGTTCAAGTCCCTCTTTCTGCATCACATGGCGGTGACCGAAAGGTTGCCGCTTTTGTCGTTTCTGGAAAGAATAAAAGAGAAGATAAGACAAGACCGGGAAAGGGGTGAAGACCGTGGCAATCCGCAGAAAAGACAGGACAAAGACAGACAAAGCACCGAAGGTGCACAAGGACTGGTACAAGTTGGATCTGTCTGCCATTGTATACCCTACTTTACAGCGAAGAGATTTCTCCTCCGTCTATCGGTTGTCCGTTCTGTTAAAGGAAGAGATCGACCCCAAGATGCTGCAACGGGCGGTGAATCTGACCATGCCCCGTTTTCCGACGTACAAGGCGGCCATCCGTAAAGGGGTATTCTGGAGATATTTAGAGCCAAATGACCGCCCGGGCCCTTTTGTACAGGAGGACGTGAAGAATCCCTGCCAGCCTATGTATTTTAAGGCCAATAACCGTTATCTGGTAAGGGTCTATTATTACCGGAACCGGATTGCGCTGGAGGCACACCACAGTCTGGGAGACGGCACCGGCGGCATGTGTGTATTGCAGACGCTGACAGCCACCTATCTGCGGCTGATGGGACACACGGAGATCGAGAACGGCGGGTTCGTGCTGGATATTTTAGAGACACCGGATCCGGGGGAACTGGAAGATGCCTACATGAAATACGCCAATGCCAAGGTATGTCCTCCCAGACCGGGAGAAAAGACCTACCGTGTCCGGGGGACCAAGGAGCCTTTTTACACCCTGAACATCATTGACGGTATTATGTCGGTGTCTGAGGTCATGAAGGTGGCGAAAAGCTATAATGCCACCATCACGGAATATCTTAATGCGGTTCTGCTCTATGCCCTGATGCAGAAGCAGGAGAGTGAGTGGCATATCAACTTACGACCGGTAAAGATTGCCATGCCGGTGAATCTGCGGCGGTTCTTCCCGTCGAAGACCCTGCGGAATTTCATTACCATGATCTATCCCGGAATCGATCCGAGACTGGGAGAATACACCTTTGAGGAGATCGTGACACAGGTACACAACTATATGCGGTATTATCTGAACGAGAAGCTGCTGCGGGGCGACATCACTACCAACGCAGAGACCCAGAGGAATCCGTTTATCCGCATTGTGCCGCTGTTTATCAAGGATCTGGTGGTCCGTCAGTTCTATACGAAGATCCAGGACAAAAACTCTTCGGCGGGTCTGACCAACATGGGAGCATTAAAGGTGCCGGAGACCATGAAGCCCTATATTGAGCGGTTTGATATTTATATGGGACAGCCGTTCTCCACGAGGACCAACTGCGCCATTGCCAGCTTTGAGGACATTCTGACCATCAATTTTGCCAGCAGCATTGCGGAGACGGATGTGGAACGACTGTTTTTCTGCAAGCTGGTACAGGACGGTATTCATGTGAAGATCGAGAGTAACCGGTAGATCCTCCGGTTAGAAAGGAAATGCTTATGTCATATTGTGTGAACTGCGGTGTGGAACTGGACGCCTCGGCGACGAAGTGTCCTCTGTGCGATACACCGGTCTATAACCCCAAGGCACCGGAACCTGCGAAGCAGCCGTCCCCGTTTCCAAAGGAAAAAGGACAGGTGGAAGTGGTCAAAAGAAAAGATCTGGGAGTGCTGCTGACGGTCATTGTGCTGGCAACGACAGTGACCTGCGGCTTATTGAATGCTTTTGTGTTCCGCAGTAATCTGTGGTCTCTGGCGGTGATCGGCGTATTTCTGGTACTGTGGGTCATTATGATCCCGGTGGTGATCTATACGAGACAGCCCATTTATCTGTCGATCCTGCTGGACGGGGTGGCGGTGATCGTGTATCTGTATCTGCTGACTTACCTGACGGGACAGAACGGCTGGTTCTACGGATTGGGGCTTCCCATTGTGCTGCTGGTAACGGCGGTGGTGGAAGCGGTGACCTTCTGTATCCGCAAGCTCCCCCTGTCCTTCCTGACGGGAGCTTTGTATCTGATCTCCGGAATCGCCGTTCTGTGTGTGGGACTGGAACTCCTGATCGACCGGTTCTTGAGACAGGAGATCGTGCTTGGCTGGTCGGCCATCGTATTGACGGTCTGCATTATCGTGGATATTACCATCGCGACCCTTTTATCCCGGAGAAGACTGCGCAATGCAGTGCGCAGAAGACTACATTTTTAACAGGAGGAACTTATGGCACTGGTAGGAAAAAACAGTGAGAAGAACAATCAGAGTCTGATGCAGCTGATCCGCAGGGCTCATGGCCTTGTGGAGAATCCGGATCTGGAGAAACACAGACAATCCCAGGATCATATCGGAGAACTGCTCAGCAACAATAAAGAGATCCAATACCGTCCCGTGGACATTGAAGGGATGGAGGCGGAGTGGGTCAGTGTGAACCGCGCCCACATGAAAAAATATGTGATCCTGCACTGCCACGGTGGCGGTTATTCCACCGGCAGCAGCCTCTATGCCAGAACCCTGACCTCGAAGCTGGCTGCGGGAACCTCCATGGACGTGCTGTGTTTTGATTACAGACTGGCACCGGAGCACCCTTATCCGGCCGCCACAGAGGATGCCATGAAAGCCTGGAACTATCTGATGCTTTTGGGTTACGGAGCAAGAGACGTGATCATTACCGGAGATTCCGCCGGAGGTAATCTGGCACTTTCTCTGGTGCTGAAATTAAAAGAGCAGGAACGTCTGCTCCCCAGAGGCATCGTGCTGATGTCTCCATGGACGGATCTCACCGGCGGGGGCAAGACCTTCCAGACCAAGGCGGAGCTGGATCCGGTGCTGGATAGTGAGTACATCGACCGTATGACGAAGGCTTACGCACCGGACATGGATCTGACGGATCCTTATATTTCTCCGCTATATGGAGACTTTCACGGCTTCCCGCCCGTCTATATTCAGGTGGGAGAGAACGAGATCCTGTTAGATGATTCCCTGCGATTATATAAGAATCTGATCAAAGCAGGGGTAGCTGCCCATATCGACCGTTTCCCCGGAATGTGGCATGTTTTTCAGATGTCACCCTTCAAAAAGGCCGGTGAGGCCATGGATAAAAATGCGGAATTCATCTATTCTGTGTGCAGGTAAGAAAATTTGGCTAATTTTTTCGAATTCGGGAAAAGGATTTTCCGGACAGGCACAGAATATTAGAAGTAGGGGCAGGAGGAACTATGACGATCAGAGAAAGCTTGGAACAGTGGGAAAAGGATTATTTAAGTCCATATGCATCATTGAGTGTGAATTCCAAAGGGCGTCTGAGGCCGGAGGAACAGTGTGACATCAGGCCGGTGTTTCAGAGAGACAGAGACCGTATTATCCATTGCAAGGCCTTCCGCAGGCTGAAGGATAAGACACAGGTATTTCTGACGCCCGAGGGCGACCATTACCGTACCAGACTGACACATACGCTGGAGGTATCCCAGACGGCCAGAACCATAGCCAAGGCCTTAAAGCTGAACGAGGATCTGGTGGAAGCCATTGCGCTGGGACACGATCTGGGGCACACGCCTTTCGGACATGCCGGAGAGCGTGCACTGAACAGAGTATGCCCGTTTGGCTTCGAACATGCCGAGCAGAGCGTCCGCACGGTGGACATTCTGGAGAAGGACGGCAAGGGACTGAACCTGACCTATGAGGTGCGTGACGGTATCCGGAACCACCAGACCATCGGCAAACCCCACACTCTGGAAGGCAAGATCGTCAGACTTTCCGATAAAATAGCCTATATTCATCACGATATGGACGATGCCATCCGCGGAGGGATCCTCACGGAAGCAGATGTGCCCAAGGACATCTGTGAAGTGATTGGCAGCAGTCCCACCGAGAGACTGGATCACTTTATCCATGACATCGTGACCAACAGCATGGACAAGGGAGACATCCTGATGTCTGAGCCGGTGGCGGAAGCCATGACGAAGATCAGACAGTTCATGTTTGAGAGAGTTTACAAGAATCCGGTAGCCAAGAGTGAAGAGGGAAAAGCAGAGATGCTGATGGAGACACTGTATCAGCATTTCCTGAAGCATCTGGATGATCTGCCGGAAGAGTACCTGAACCTCCTTTCCGTGGGAGAACCCAGAGAGAAGGTTGTCTGCGATTATGTGGGGGCTATGACGGATCGTTTTGCCATAGCGGTATACGAGGATATCTACATACCGAAATCCTGGCAGAGATAGGCACAAGACAAAATAGGAGTTTAAAAACGTGTATTACCCCGAAGAACTGGTAGAAGAAGTCAGAGCCAGAAATGACATCGTGGATGTGATCTCAGGCTATGTCTCATTGAAAAAAAAGGGAAGCAACTATTGGGGCTGCTGTCCTTTTCATAACGAAAAAACACCATCCTTTTCGGTGTCTTCGAACAAGCAGATGTACTATTGCTTTGGATGTCATGCCAGCGGTAATGTATATACGTTTCTCATGAAATATGAAAACGATACCTTCCCGGAGGCTATCAAAATTCTGGCGGACCGCGCCGGAGTAAAGCTTCCCGAGGTAGAGGAGACACCGGAACAGAAGAAAAAAGCAGGAAAGCGCATGCGGCTTCTGGAAGTCAACAAGGAAGCAGCAAAATATTTTTACTATATGTTGCGAAATCCTCAGGGAGAAGTGGGAATGCGGTATCTGACGGGACGGAAACTGACCGATGAGACCATGCACCATTTCGGGCTGGGGTACGCCGGGAAAAACGGCGAACAGGTGGTACAGTACCTGCGGAAAAAAGGATTCACGGATGAAGAGATCAAGGATTCCGGGCTGGCAATGTTCTCCGAGCAACGGGGATTGCGGAGTCAGTTCTGGAACCGTGTCATGTTCCCCATACAGGACATCAACCACCGGGTCATCGGCTTCGGCGGCAGAGTCATGGGAGATGGGGAACCGAAATACCTGAATTCCCCGGAGACCATGATCTTCGATAAGAGGCGGAACCTCTACGGGCTGAATTTCGCAAGGACCGCCCGGACGGGCAACATTATTCTGTGCGAGGGCTACATGGATGTGATCGCCATGCATCAGGCGGGCTTCACACAGGCAGTGGCATCTCTGGGAACGGCATTTACGGTGGAACAGGCGAATCTTTTGCACCGCTATGCGGAAAATATTCTGCTGGCCTACGACAGCGACGGTGCCGGAACCAAGGCGGCGCTCCGCGGTATCGGTATCTTGAGAGAAGCGGGACTTACCGGTAAGGTCATTAACATGCGGCCCTACAAGGATCCGGATGAATTTATCAAGAATCTGGGAAAAGAAGCATTTCAGGAACGCATCGATCAGGCGGAGAACAGCTTTTATTTTGAGATCCGCATCCTGAGTGAACAATACGATCAGAGCGATCCGGAGCAGAGGACGAAGTTTCACCGGGAGATTGCACAGAAGCTGTGTGAGTTCTCGGAAGATCTGGAACGGGAGAACTATTTACAGGCCATTGCGGAGAAATACATGATCCGCCCGGATGATCTGCGGAAGATGGTCGTCGGCTATGCTTCCCAGACGGGAATCGCCAAACCGATCCCCCGACCCCGCAGCGGAGTCCAGAACAAGAGCGATCCGTCGGAGAACGGGCGGAGAGCCCAGAGGCTCCTGATTACATGGATCGGGGATGATCCTTCCCTGTACACGATCGTGCGTAAGTACATTTCTCTGGAGGATTTCACAGAGGAACTGTATCGCAAAGTGGCGGAGCGGATGTTCGCGGAGCTGGACGTGGGTCAGTTCCAGCCGGCAGGGATCATCAGCATGTTTGAGGACGAGGAAGAACAGCGGCAGGCGGCGGAACTGTTCCACACCACACTTCCGGAATTGTCCACCAGACAGGAGAGAGAAAAAGCCTTTCACGACATTCTGGTGTCGGTCAAACGCAACAGCTACCAGTATTACATGGCGCAGCTGGGAACGGATGTCAACGCGGTAAAAAAAGCGGTGGAAGGCAAAAAAGCACTGGAAGAACTGCAAAGAGCCCATATTTCTCTGGAATAATGGGATTTGGACTTCCGATAGTTATAAAAAATACAAAATATGGCTATAAATAATGGCAATGAAAGGATGGAACCACGAAAATGGATGAAAACACACAGGCAAAATTTGCGGAGAAGATAAAAGAGCTCCTGAATATGGCGAAAAAGAAAAAGAATGTGCTGGAGTATCAGGAAATTAATGACTTCTTCGCGGACATGCCTCTGGAAGAGGAACAGATGGAGAAGGTTCTGGAATATCTGGACCAGAACAACGTGGACGTACTGCGTATTACCGACGACGATGATGTGGATGATGAGGAGATCATTCTGACGGACGAGGACGAAGTGGATGTGGAGAACATCGACCTGTCCGTACCCGAAGGTGTCAGCATCGAAGATCCCGTCCGCATGTATCTGAAGGAGATCGGTAAGGTTCCTCTGTTAAGTGCGGAGGAAGAGATCGAACTGGCCCAGAGAATGGAAGAGGGCGATCAGGAGGCGAAGAAGCGTCTGGCAGAAGCCAACTTGCGTCTGGTAGTCAGCATTGCCAAGAGATATGTGGGCCGTGGAATGCTGTTCCTCGATCTGATTCAGGAAGGTAACTTAGGTCTGATCAAGGCCGTGGAAAAATTCGATTACCGTAAGGGATATAAGTTCTCCACCTATGCTACCTGGTGGATCCGTCAGGCCATCACCAGAGCCATTGCGGATCAGGCGAGAACCATCCGTATCCCCGTGCATATGGTAGAGACCATCAACAAACTGATCCGCGTGAGCAGACAGCTGCTGCAGGAGCTGGGAAGAGAACCGACCCCCGAAGAGATCGCAGCAGAGATGAACATGCCGGTAGACAGAGTGCGTGAGATCTTAAAGATCAGTCAGGAACCCGTTTCCCTGGAGACTCCTATCGGTGAAGAGGAAGACAGCCATCTGGGCGACTTTATTCAGGACGACAATGTACCGGTTCCCTCCGATGCAGCGGCATTTACCCTGCTGAAAGAGCAGCTGGTAGAGGTACTGGGCACTCTGACAGAGAGAGAGCAGAAGGTACTGAGACTTCGTTTCGGCCTGGATGACGGACGTGCCCGTACTCTGGAAGAGGTAGGACGGGAATTCAACGTTACCCGTGAGCGTATCCGTCAGATCGAAGCAAAGGCTCTGAGAAAATTACGTCATCCCAGCCGCAGCCGCAAGCTGAAGGATTATCTGGATTAATGGCGGAAATCGTATTATCCAATAGAATGCAGGCATTAACAGACATGGTCACTCCCGGCACTGTGATAACAGATGTGGGGTGTGACCATGGTTTTGTATCTGTGTATCTGGTGCAGAAGGGCATTTCCCCGCGGGTGATCGCCATGGATGTCCGCTCCGGCCCGCTGGAACATGCCAGAGAGCATATCCGGGAATACGGTCTGGAACACAGCATAGAGACAAGACTTTCCGACGGCCTGCACAGCCTGAAGACCGGGGAGGCTGCCGGGATGATCTGTGCCGGAATGGGCGGTCCTCTCATGGAGAAGATTCTTACCGAAGGAAGACAACAGGCGAGAAGCTTTCAGGAACTGATCTTACAGCCCCAGTCGGAGATACCGCACTTTCGGGCATTCCTGAGGGAAGAAGGATATCTTCTGACAGATGAGAATATCATCTATGAAGAAGGAAAATATTATTTTATGATGAAGGTGCGCTGGCTGGGCGATGCGTCGGACGAAACGGTGCGGCAGCAGGTCAGGGATTCCTGGAGAGCGGATGCCGCAGATTCCGTATTGGCGGAACAGTTCGGACCGTTATTGTTATCCCGCAGGGATCCGCTGCTTTCGGATTATCTGGAATGGCAGCTTGCGGAACACAGGCAGATCGCGGAACGGCTGGAGCGGAAAGCGGATGCGGACAATCCGAGAACCGCACGCCGCAGGCAGGAGATCACGGAAGAGATCACACTGCTTACCCGTGCACTGGAGTGGTACGATAATGGTAAGGAACCGGATTGCATTTAAAAAATAAGACCTGTAAAAGCAGATTACAGAAGGACAGGGTGAGAAAAATGATCACAGTGAAGATAAACGGGGAAGAGAGACAGTATCCTCAGGGGGCGACCTACGAGGATGTGGCCAACGATTACCAGCAGGAGTACGAGAACCTGATCGCTCTGGCGGCCAGAGACGGTAAGATCAGAGAACTGTTCAAGAAGCTGACAAAGGATTGTGAGGTCACCTTTTTTACCTTGAAGGATGACGTGGGCAACAAGACCTATGTGCGTTCCGCAACGATGCTGTTTTTGAAGGCGGTATTTGACGTCTTCGGCAGAGAAGCGGCCCAGAGCTGTCGTGTGGAATTTGCCATCGGCAACGGTTCTTATATCTCTCCCGGAGGAGAGTTTGGGGCTACGGCGGACAATGCGGCGAAGATCCGTGACAGAATGCGGGAACTGGTGGCGGCAAAGACACCTTTCCTGAAAAGGTCCTATTCGCTGGACAATGCCATGGAACTGTTCCATACGGAAGGCATGAAGGATAAGGAAAAGTTGTTCCGCTACCGCAGAGGTTCTTTCGTGAACATCTATGAGATGGACGGTTATTATGATTACTACTACGGTTATATGCTGCCCAATGCCGGCTATGTAAAATGGTTCGATGTCATAGCGTATGATGAAGGCTTTATGCTCCTGTTACCGGATAAAAGTGAACCCACGCAGGTGAAACCTTTTGAGGAGCGGAAAATGTTGTTCCAAACCCTCAAAGAATCAGAGGAATGGGGCAGGAAGGTCGGCATTGAGACCGTGGGAGATCTGAACGACCAGATCTGCCGTGGCTCCTTAAGTGAACTGATTCTGGTACAGGAAGCGGAGCAGGAGCGTAAGATCGGTGAGATTGCAAAGGACATTGCAGGCAGAGGCGGCGTCAAGTTCGTCATGATCGCGGGGCCTTCTTCCTCCGGCAAGACCAGTTTCTCCCACAGACTGTCCATTCAGTTAAAGACGCTGGGTAAGACTCCTCATCCCATCGGACTGGATGATTATTTTGTGGACAGAGAGTTCACTCCCAGAGATGAAAACGGGGATTACAATTTCGAATGTCTGGAAGCCATTGACGTGAAGCAGTTTAATGACGATATGTGCAGACTGCTGGCCGGAGAACGGGTGGAACTGCCGTCCTTCAACTTCAAGACCGGAAAGCGGGAGTACAAGGGCAATTTCAAACAGCTGGGACCGGACGATATTCTGGTCATCGAGGGAATCCACGGACTGAATGAGAAGACTTCCTATGCACTTCCCGAGGAGAGCAAATACAAGATCTACATCAGTGCGCTGACCAATATCAACATTGATGAGCACAACCGTATTCCCACCACCGACGGCAGACTCCTCCGCCGTATGGTCAGAGATGCCAGAACCAGAGGTGCGGATGCGAGACGCACCATCGGCATGTGGGCTTCCGTGCGCCGGGGAGAGGAGCAGAATATTTTCCCGTTCCAGGAGGATGCGGATGCCATGTTCAATTCCGTACTGATTTATGAGTTGGCGGTCTTAAAGCAGTTCGCGGAGCCGTTATTGTTCCAGATCGACAAGGGAGAACCGGAATATTACGAGGCCAAGAGACTGTTGAAGTTTTTAGAATATTTCCTGGGTGTGACCAGTGAAAGCCTTCCCAACAACTCCCTGTGCAGAGAATTCGTGGGCGGAAGCTGCTTCAACGTGTAAACTATTCAGAGTCATGCGAATCGGACATATACGTCGAATGCTTGCATTCGTAAGGATATGTCCGATTCGGTATGACGAAGTAACCACATGAGCAAAAAGTAAGCATCGTCAGATGCGATTTTGCGAATGGGGTTCTGAATAGTTTACACGGGAATTTGCGTGATATTTTCCTTGCTTTTTTTATTTGGAAAAGATATAATCGAACGGGTGTAAGTAAGATAGATGATCGCGGCTGCTTTATGCAGGTGAGGAAAGTCCGGGCTTCACAGGGCAGGATGCCAGATAACGTCTGGTGGAGGTGACTCCAAGGCTAGTGCAACAGAAATATACCGCCGGCTTCATGCCGGTAAGGGTGGAAAGGCAGTGTAAGAGACTACCGTCCGGCTGGTAACAGACGGAGCCATGTAAACCCCATCCGAAGCAAGACCAAACAGAGAGCGATAGGCCGGCCCGGTCTGCTTTCAGGTAGGTCGCTTGATGCGGCTGGTGACAGCCGTACTAGATAGATGATCGTCAGATACAGAACTCGGCTTATTTTTTGCTTACACCTTTTGAGAAAAATGCGGACTGCGGATGCGGTCCGTTTTCTGTTGTAGTACACTATAATGCAGAGCAGGTTTCGCGGAGAAGTTATGGAGAAAAAAGAGAAAAAGAGGATAAAAGGAATCGCTGTGATATTGGGCTGTCTGTTACTTTTCACCGGCTGTGGGGAAAATGGCAGGAGTGAGGGAAATGTCGCCACGGAGACCACAGGACAGAAGTCTTCGGAAGAAAACAGCGGCAGGGGGCAGGCTGACACAGGAATGGAATTTACGGAACTACCAGTGCAGGAGGAACGGAAGCTGACGGAGACGGATCTGCGTGTATTGCGATCCATGGTGCAGATTCAGGCGGGAGATTTGCAGGGCAGCGGGGTGATCTATGAGGAAGATGAGAACACTCTGCTGGTCGCCACGGCGGGGCATGTGCTGGCTCATGACATCGGAGAGGTGCAGGTGACGTTCCAAGATGGAAGACAGGTGACGGCCACCGGCACGAAGACAGCAGACAGTTGTGATCTGGCATTTCTGTGGGTGGACAAGACGGAGTTGTCGGAAGAAACATGGAAAGCCTGCCTGCCGGTGCAGACGGACCGGGAGATATTCGACGCTCTTAAGGAGTACGACGATGTATGGATGTACGGCGGAGAGAGCGGTGTGCCGGTCTATGCCTTTGTGGTGGATCCCTGGATCTACGTGGAGGATTTTGATCAGTATATGCTTCTGTTGCAGGGACTGATCGCCCCCGGAATGTCGGGAGGCGGTGCCTTTACGGAGGACGGCGTGTTCGTGGGGATCCTGTGTGGCGGCGACGAGGAAGGCAAAGTGGCGGTGGTGCCCTACAGCATGGTCGCGACGGAGGCCCCTGGTTTTATCAACTAAGCCCCTCACATTCATAAAAGTGTCTGCTGCGCAGCCAGCGCAGGCCCCTAGTTGATAAAAATTTAATAATCGTTTTATTGACAATACTGTAAATATGATAGAAAATAAAAAGGATGGGTTTTTAGAACCAGATTGGAGGAAAAAACAATGACGAAAATAGATGTAGTATCCGGATTCCTGGGTGCCGGCAAGACCACCCTGATCAAGAAGCTGTTAAAAGAAGCGCTGGACGGCAGCAAGACCGTTCTGATCGAGAACGAGTTTGGTGAGATCGGTATCGACGGTGGTTTCTTAAAAGAGGCCGGTATCGAGATCAAGGAGATGAACTCCGGTTGTATCTGCTGCTCTCTGGTAGGAGACTTCGGTACTTCCCTGAAGGAAGTGATCAGCACCTACGCTCCCGAGCGTATCCTGATCGAGCCCTCCGGTGTCGGCAAGCTGTCCGATGTCCTGAAGGCTGTGGAGAACGTGGCAGGTGATCTGGATGTGGAGATCAACAGTGCGGTGGCAGTGGTAGATGCTTCCAAGTGCAAGATGTATATGAAGAACTTCGGTGAATTCTTCAGCAACCAGATCGAATACGCCGGAACCATTATTTTGAGCAGAACCGACAAGGTAGATCAGGCCAAGCTGAACGCCTGCGTGGAGATGATCCGTGAGCATAATGATAAAGCTACTATCATCACCACCCCTCTTGACCAGCTGGATGGAAAGGAAGTACTCAAGACCATCGAAGGTGCCGACAAGCTGGAAGATATGATGAAGGAAATGCTGGAGCATATCCATGATGATCACGATGAGGATGAGTGCTGCTGCGGACACCATCACGATGACGACGATGATGAGGACGAGCACGAACATCACCATCACCATAACCATGATGAGGACGAGCACGAACATCACCATCATCATGACCATGATGAGGACGAGCATGAGCATCACCATCATCACGACCATGACGAAGACCATGACCATGAGCATGACGAGAACTGCACCTGCGGCTGCCACGATCATGACCATGACCACCACCATCATCACCATCACGCAGACGAAGTATTCACCAGCTGGGGTATCGAGACGCCCAACACCTACAGCGCAGAGGACATCGAGAAGATCCTTACCGCTTTGGACAGCGGGGAGTACGGTGCAATCCTGCGTGCCAAGGGTATGGTGCCCGCTCCCGACGGAACCTGGGTATATTACGATTATGTTCCCGAAGAGCATGACATCAGAAGCGGCAAGCCGGAAGTCACCGGTAAGATCTGTGTCATCGGTTCCAAGCTGGACGAGGACAAGCTGGCAGAGCTGTTCCGTAAGTAAATTGCCGGAACAGATGTTACAGGCAGCAGGATAAGAAAGAGAAAGGTATGAATTATGACGAAACCAGTCTATATCATAAACGGTTTTCTGGAGAGCGGTAAGACAGAATTTATCACATTTACGTTGGGACAGCCTTATTTCCAGATCAAGGGAAAGACCCTGCTCCTCCTCTGTGAAGAGGGCGAGAACGAATACGATCCCGCACTGCTGAAAAAGAGCCGGACGGAAGTCGTATTGATCGAAGACGAAGAGGATTTCAATCCGAATCATCTGATCGAACTGGAGAAAAAGTACAAGCCCGCCCGTATCATTATTGAGTATAACGGTATGTGGAATTTTAAGAATATGACGCTTCCCTGGTACTGGAAAGTGGAACAGCAGATCACGACCATCGATGGCTCCACCTTCCCCATGTACTACACCAACATGAAGTCTCTGCTGGCTGAGATGATCCGTAAGTCCGAGATGATCATTTTCAACCGCTGTGACGGCATCGAGGATCTGAATGTATACAAGCGTAACATCAAGGCAGTCAATCCTTCCGCAGACGTGATCTTCGAGGATTCCAACGGAGAGATCGACGAGATCTTCGAGGAGGATCTGCCCTATGATCTGAACCAGGATCCCATTGTACTGGATAATCAGGGCTATGGCATCTGGTATCTGGATTCCATGGATCATCTGGAGCGCTATGAGGGTAAAAATATCCAGTTCCTGGCCATGGTACTGAAGCCCGAGGGTTATCCCGACGGTTATTTCGTACCCGGACGCATGGCAATGACCTGCTGTGCGGAGGACATGGCATTTCTGGGTTATGCCTGTGAGTATGCGGGCACGAAAGACCTGAAGCAGAAGGAATGGGTCAAGGTGACAGCGAAGGTCGCCAAAGAATACTTCGCAGACTATAAGGGAGAGGGTCCCGTACTTCATGCCATCAGCGTGGAGAAGGCAAAGGCTCCCAAGGATCCCGTGATCAGTTTTAACTAGAAAGGATCAGCTCTATGAAAAAGAATCCCATAAAGAGCGGCCTGCGGGAGACAACGGCAGGAAAAGTGACATTTCTTTTCCTGCTGTTTTTGTATACCGGGGTCATGTTGTATCTGTTCTGGATGGAGTGCTATCAGGTACCCGGTTTTCAGTCGGATATGCCGGACTATGTAAATAAGGTGGCGGGCATTCAGGGGAATTATGAGTTCCCCTATCCGATCCTGTTCTGGACCGCCAGACTTTCCGCATGGCTGATCGGTGCGAAAGCGGCCATGGCCATCACCACGGCGCTGTTTAATCTGGCGGCAGTGGTCATTACAAAATATTACATGAACCGTGAGATCCGGAAAATAAGTCATTATGAAAACTTAACGCAGGGAAGACAGGTCATGACGGACATTGTTGTGACTCTGCTTGTGTTCGCACTGTTCCTGCTGTCGAATCTCTATTCTCCCAAGAATACAGCGTTTTTCGGCTTTGATTATGCCTATCGCTGCATGGGCATTTACACACCCAATCCCTTCTGGAATGCCACCTATCTGGCCACCAGACCCTTTGCTGTCATCTGCTTTTTTGAGACGGTGAAGGTGCTGTCAGAATACCAGAAAGATTTTCAGTGGAAGAAGTGTGCCCTGTTCGCCGTCAGCCTCCTGCTGACCACCATGACCAAGCCCAGCTACACCATGGTGGTGGTACCTCTGATTGGCCTGATCCTTCTGATCCAGCTGATCGTAAGCCGGGGAAAAAGTTTTCGCAATGCCTTTTGTCTGTGCGTGACCATGATCCCCACGGGAATCGCCCTGCTGTATCAGTTCTCCGGAATTTTCACCGGAACGAATGCCATGGGAGAGGAGACCGGTATCGCCATCGGTTTTGCCAAAGTATGGAGCAATTATTCCAAGAGCATTCCCTTAAGCATTGTCATGGGAATGGCCCTGCCCATCGGTGTCCTTTTCCTGAATCTGGTCTTTGATTTTAAAAATATCCGGCAGAACCGGTATTACTGGTTTGCGTGGCTGAATTATCTTGCAGGCACGGCGATGTTCCTGATTTTCTATGAAAAGGGCTTCCGCATGATGCATGCGAACTTTTCCTGGGGCTATATGCACGGCATGTTTTTCGTGTTCCTGATGACACTGATCGTCATGGTGAAAAATATCAGGGAGTGGTGCAGGAGCTGGAAGGTGATCTTCGTGATCGGAGAGATCGCAGTATTTCTGTACCATCTGGTGTGCGGCGTGAATTTCCTGCTGTATGCCGTCATGGGCAATGATCTGGCGGGATTTTAGATTTTACCCACAATGATTTACGAGGGCAGACAAGATACCATCTTGCTGCCCGTTACATAAAATAAGAAAAGAAAGGAGAGAATTTCATGAACTTAAACATTGTAGCCGGTCTTCTGATTCCGTTTCTGGGAACGACTGCGGGGGCAGCCTGCGTCTTTTTCCTGAAAAAACAGATTGGCGGCAACATTCAGAGAATATTTACCGGATTCGCTGCCGGCGTCATGGTGGCGGCTTCGGTGTGGTCTTTACTGATACCGGCCATGGATATGTGCGAAGAGATGGGAAAGCTTGCATTTCTTCCCGCAGTGATCGGCTTCCTGATCGGTATTGTTTTTTTGTTGTTCATCGACAGTATGGTACCCCATCTGCATGTGGGAAGCGATGAGCCGGAGGGACATAAGAGCAGCCTGAACCGTACAGCCATGCTGATGCTGGCTGTGACCATTCACAATTTTCCGGAAGGCGCGGCCTGTGGTGCTATTTTTGCCGGAGTGTTAAACGGGGACGGAACCGTTACGATGGCGGGAGCACTGACGCTGGCCATCGGTATTGCCATTCAGAATTTCCCGGAGGGAGCCATCATCTCCCTGCCCCTTCGCAGTGAGGGAAATAAGAGAGGAAAGTCCTTTGCCTTGGGAGTACTGTCGGGAGCCGTGGAGCCGGTAGGAGCGGTCCTGGCCATTGCACTGGCAAGCATCGTGACACCGATTCTGCCGTATATGCTGGCCTTTGCCGCCGGAGCCATGATCTATGTAGTGGTGGAGGAACTGATTCCGGAAGCCAGTGAGGGAGAGCATTCCAATCTGGGAACCATCGCCTTCGCCATCGGATTTGCCCTGATGATGATGTTAGACGTGGCTCTGGGCTGAGGAAAGGTGACAAGTCATGTCCGTAGAAAATGAAAAAGAAATACAACAGTTGAAAAACCGTATCCGGGAGTTGGCGGAGAAATCCTACAACCAGAACCAGTATACTTTTACAGGGTTCCTGGGACTGGCGGAGCAGGACGCTCTGTGGCAGGTGGAACGGGAAGTAAAATTTGCCGGAATCACGTTATACGGCGGCAGGGAAGAGGCGGAACGGAAAATCCTGCGCTTTGGAACCGAAGCGGATCTTGGGTATGAACAGCCCTTTCCCATCTGCTGTATCCGGATCCGGCCTCTGTCGGCAAAATTTGCGGACAAGCTGTCTCACAGAGATTATCTGGGGGCATTGATGAATCTTGGCATTGAGCGGAGCACCATCGGTGACATTTTGCCGGGAGAGGGCGAAGCGTTTTTATTCTGTCTGGATACCATCGCGGAATTCATCTGTGACAATCTGGAACAGATCCGCCATACCCATGTGAAATGTGAGGTGGTGGATGCGGCGGCCGAGGTGCCGCAGGAAGAGCCGGTAAAACAGGTGATTCAGGTGGCAAGTCCCCGTGTTGACGCTGTTCTGGCCAAGGTATATAATAAGTCAAGAAGTGACTGTCTGGAGCTGTTCCGGGCGGGGAAAGTATATGTGAACGGCAGGCTGTGCGAGAACAATTCCAAGTCTCTGGAGCAAGGGGATGTGGTGAATGCCAGAGGCTACGGGAAATTCCGTGTCAGCGGCGAACCTCATGCCACGAGGAAGGGGAAGCTTGCCATAGAGACGGAAGTATATCCGTAGGAATATTTTAGCGTAAAACAGAAGAGTTGAGGGAGGTTACACAGTGTACCATTATACTGCGATCCAGTGGTTGTTTTTCTTTTATTTCTATTGCTTTTTCGGCTGGTGCTTTGAATCCACCTACGTATCCCTGAAAAGCAGGAAGTTAGTCAATCGCGGTTTCTGTCGCGGACCGTTTCTGCCGCTGTACGGCAGCGGAGCCATCATGATGCTGGTGGTGTCCATGCCGTTTCAGGACAATCTGGTGTTGGTATATATCGCCGGATGTATTGGGGCCACGGTGCTGGAATATGTCACCGGCGTGACCATGGAAGCATTGTTCAAAGTCAGGTATTGGGATTATTCCCAGAATAAATTCAATTTTCAGGGACATATCTGCCTGGGTTCATCCTTAGCCTGGGGCGGTCTGACGATCCTGATGACGGAGTTTATTCACAAGCCCATCGAGCATCTGGTACTGTCCATCCCGGACAGCATCCTCACTCCGGTGACGCTGGTGCTGACGGCACTGATCGGTGCGGACTTTGCGTTATCCTTCAAGGCAGCCCTGGATCTGCGGGATGTACTGGAGAAGATGGAGAAGGCCAAGGAGGATATGCTGCGGATCCAGAAGAGGCTGGACGTTATTATTGCTGTGACCAGTGAGGATCTGGAGAATCGTAAGGAGGACTTCAGCGAGAGTCTGGCCCAGAAGAAGGAAGACATCACCGAGGGTATTACCACCAGAGTGGAAGATTTGAAATCCAGTATTGAAGAGAAGCTGGAAAGCATCCGTACTTCCGCACAGAAATCTCCCGGCCGGTATCTGGACAGCGTGAAGAACGAAGTACTGGAGCTGAAGCAGAAGTACACCAGAAGCGTGGCAGACAGAGAGAATGTCAGCAGCTTAAGAGATTTCTTCCAGCGGGATATGATTCGATCCAATCCTACCATGAGTTCCGAAAAGTTCAAGGATGCTTTGGAAGAGTTGAAGGATCACTCCAACAAGAAAAACGAATAAAGATGTTAAAAAGCGTGTCTGTGAAGCCTGGTTTTGGGCAGAAGGACATGCTTTTTTTGTATGTAGGGAAAAAATGGGAAAATAAAGTTGACAATAAAACGGGGGGGGTATACTAAATAACGGTAAAAATAAAAACTTCCAAAAAATACACACAGGAGGAATAAAAAATGAAGAAGAAATTACTTATGGCCGCAGCGATTGCATTTGCTGTATTTGCAATTCCCTACGGAAGCAGTGCACTGTCTACCGTATCGGTAGAGATGATTTGCAGAATGCAATGAACAATGATGCATCCACAATTACCAGTATTGCAGATATCGAGGCTGCATACAAAGCTGTTTTAAAAAATGAAGATACGAGGATCGAGAATCAGGCAAATGCAGCAGTGGAGGCTGTAGGCATTGTTGGTGGAACCTTTAATGGCACTTATACTAAGCTTGCGTTAACTGCCCCCGCTGAAAAACCGGCTATTACTGCTGCAGATTACGTTGTAAGTGGTGATCCTGTATATGTAGATATTACATTCAAGACAGACTACAACTACTCACAAGAAAAACATGCTTTCGCTATTCCCCTTGCAATTACTGTAAAGGTGCCTGCAGGAGTAGATGGAAGCAAGGCAGTTGTTTTCCACTTTGCAAGCAGTGGTCTGGAAACAATTAAACCTATTTATGACAGCGCAGCCAATACTCTGACCTTCGCAGTTAACGAATTATCTACCTTCGCAATCGCAGAGGCTGAGCCTGCTGCAAATGCAGGATCCTGCGGTGGCACTGATGATGCTTTCGGAAGATATCGTGACAATCTGACAAGTGAGATCGCTAACGCTAAGGACGGCACCACTGTCAAAATCACCAGAGATAAGAACATCAACGCTCTGCCCAACGACATTATGAAGGCTCTGTACAAGAAGCAGACCGTAGCTCTGGAGCTGGAGTATACCTTCCAGGGTAACGAGTACACGGTAACCATTCCCGCCGGTCAGGCAGAAGACAATGCTATCGAATGGTATGGTCCTCTGTACCTGCAGATGCGTTACGGCAAATAAGCAACAGCTGACGAAATAAGATGATAAACAGGAGGCACTCTTCAGTCAATGGAGAGTGCCTTTTCCTATGTAAAAAATAGGAAAAATTTACTGGAAAGCATTGACAAAATTATAGGTGAAGGAGTAGACTGAATCTCGGTTAAATATTATATTTCCATAAAACATTACACTTAGGAGGAATGGGAAATGAAGAAGAAATTACTTATGGCTGCAGCAATTGCATTTGCAGTATTTGCAATTCCCTATGGAAGCAGTGCACTGTCTACTGTAGCGGTAGCAAGTGAGAACAACACGGTAGCAAGTGGAAACAATACGGTGGCTACGCCGACACCTGCACCTACACCGAGCACCAGGCCGGCAGAAGATGTTAAGGACGCAGTAGCAGCTATTGATGTATCAAAGATTACTGATAAAGATTCTGCTGATGCGGCAAGAGTTGCTTTGAGAAACATTGGGACTGAGGATCTGAAAAATGCTATGAACGCAGGACAGGACACTATTGAGAATGTTGCTGCAATCGAAAAAGAGTACCAAAAAATATATGGTTACAAAGATACCGAATTTAATAATTCCGATTCAGCTTCTATTGAAGCAGTAAAAATTGTTGGAGCAGCGTTTTACGGCAATACAAAACTGAATGTTGAAGCCCCCTCTGCAACCCCTGCAGTTACCTCTTCTACATATACAGTAACTTCAACACCGGTATATGTAGAGATTAATTTGACCTCAAATGGCTATCCTGTAACCAGTCTTGATGTTCCTGTTGCTATCACCATTAAGACTCCTGCAGGTGTAGATGGCAGCAAAGCTGTAATTTTCCACTTTTTAAATGGAAAGATCGAGGAGATCAAACCCATTTATAACGCATCTGCCAATACTTTGACCTTCGTAGTAGATCACTTCTCTACTTTCGCAATCGCAGAGGCTGGTTCTAGCGCAACAGCAGGATCCTGCGGCGGCACCGATGATGCTTTCGGAAGATATCGTGACAATCTGACAAGTGAGATCGCTAACGCTAAGGACGGCACCACTGTTAAGATCACCAGAGACAAGAACATCAACGCTCTGCCCAACGACGTTATGAAGGCTCTGTACAAGAAGCAGACCGTAGCTCTGGAGCTGGAGTACACCTTCCAGGGTAAGGACTATACAGTAACCATTCCCGCCGGTAAGGCAGAAGACAATGCCATCGAATGGTATGGTCCTCTGTACCTGCAGATGCGTTACGGCAAATAAGTAACAGCCGACAAAATAAAATGATAAACAGGAGGCACTCTTCAGTCATTGGAGAGTGCCTCTTTCTATGTAAAAAATAGGAAAAATTTACTGGAAAGCATTGACAAAATTATGGTTGAAGGAGTAGACTGAATCTCGGTTAAATATTATATTTCCATAAAATATTACATTTAGGAGGAATGAGAAATGAAGAAGAAATTACTTATGACCGCAGCCATTGCATTTGCAGTATTTGCAGTTCCCTTTGGAAGCAGCGCACTGTCTACCGTATCTGTAGCAAGTGAGAACAACACGGTAGCAAGCGGAAACAATACCGTATCCACAGGAAGCACTGCATTTGATAACTATTGCGATAATGTAGGTACCGAGATCGCACAGGCAAAAGATGGTGAGACTATTAAGATTACCAGAGATAAGAATATCAATGCATTACCTAACAGCATCATGAAGGATCTGTTTAAGAAGAAGACTGTAGCTTTGGAATTAGAGTATACCTTTGAAGGCAAAGAGTACAAAGTAACAATTCCCGCAGGTGCAGCAGAAGATAACGATATCCCTTGGTATGGTCCTCTGTACTTACAGATGCGTTACGGCAAATAAGCAACAGACAATAATATAAAATGATAAACAGGAGGCACTCTTCAGTCACTGAGGAGTGCCTTGTTTTCAATCTGAAGGACAGTTATGAAGAAATGGGAAAAACATGAAAAAAACACAGAAACAGTAAGTACTCTGGTATATGCGTACCTGTTCATCCTTTTTGCGGGATTGCCCTTATATATGCAAAATAAGCTGGTGCTTATCGGAAATGCAAAATATCTGTTTTTCCGCAATACCACGCTGACACTGGGGGCTTTTATAGTGCTGGCTGCCCTGTGGCAGAGGATCCGCGGAGAGAAGAAACAGAAGGAAAAACGGCAGGGGAGATCTTCTTCGGATCCCTGGAGGATCACAGATGCCTTTCTGCTGTTATATCTGATCTCTGCCATCGTGGCCTATGGGGTCAGCCCTTGCAAAGAGGATGCCTTTCTGGGGTATCCGGGGTGGTATATGGGACTGCTGACTCAGACTTTGCTGGTGGGGATCTATTTTGCGGTATCCCGTTATTATGACGACAGCAAAAGTATCTGGTGGATCGCGGGGATCACAGCGGGAATCGTGACACTGATCGGTCTGCTGAACCGTCTGGATATTGATGTGCTGGGGACTTTTCGAGGAATGGAAAACGGAGAATGGAACCGGACACAGTTGTTATCCACCATCGGTAATAACAACTGGTATGCCGGATACATCAGTGTGACAGCAGGGATCTCCCTTGCAACGGCATTTATGGGAGAGCGGTATGTCAGGGCTCTGGGGATGCTCGGCAGTTTCCTGTTTTTCGCATCGGCCATTACTTCCAACAGCACCACGGCTATTCTTGCGGCCTGTGGGTTAAGCCTGCTTTTATTACTGCTGGCCCTGCGGCAGAGAAGACGGCTGCTGCGGGCATTGGAGATTCTTATGCTTTTGCCCCTTTCGGTATTTATGGTCCGGATATTCATACGCTTTCACCTGACCGGACTGGTGCTGGCGGGGGATGCTGAAAAAGCACTCTTTTTTACCCCGGTCTGGTATGGGATGTTCGCAGTGGAAGCGGCAGGGTATTTGATCCTGAAGCTGCGGGAGCGACACAAGAGAGCCGATCGGTTGGAGAGCGGTCGGATCTTCAAAATCGCTGTGAGCATGACGGCAGCAGTGGCATTGGTGATGGTGATTCTGGGAGGTCTGCTGGTGGCGGGAATTTTTTCCGGCGGTGAAAAACTGTCGGAAATCGCCAACGGACGTCTGGCACTGTGGAAGGTCACGTTACTGACTTACGGAAAAGAAGGAGTCCTTTTTAAGGGATTTGGTATGGGTCCGGACAGCTTCTATTATGCGCTCTATCAGTGGGGCAGTGATGCCATGGACTGGATCAACAGGGGACTTCTGGACAACAACGTATATTCCAACGCCCACAATGAATGGCTGACGCTCCTGATCCAACAGGGAATATTGGGAGTGATTGCTTACGGCGGAATATTTGCCACCTCCATTAAAAATCTTCGTAGATCCGTAGGGAAGGATCCCCGGGCTCTTGCAGTTTTCCTTGGCCTTACCGGTTACCTGATCTGCTCTCTGTTTACCTTTCAACATGTACTATCCACACCCTTTGCTTTTGCCCTGTTGGGCATGGCAAGGGGTGTTTTTTTGGAGCGAAACATTACCCTGTACCATGGAAGGACTGACTCACATACTATAATAGGGAAAGTGAGGGAAACGGTATGAATGTAAGCATCACAAAAATGACAATTTTGACGGTGTTGGGAGTCGTCGGCAGCTTTGTTGCCAACCTTTTCGGCGGATGGGGAGAGGATATGATCACGTTATTGATCTTCATGGGGACGGACTTTCTGCTGGGACTGCTGATCGTGCTGGCGGCACACCGCCTGGATATTACGCTGGGGACAGAGTACATCCGTCCTGCCGTGATCATTGCCTTTTGTGCCAACGAACTAATCAGTATTATAGAAAATCTGGGGATTATGGGCGTTCCTCTGCCCGCAGTACTTACCGGAGCTATGGAACTTCTGCAAAACAAAACGGATACGAAGGGGAGTAAGAAGTGAAAACGGGAAGCGGAATGGTGGAGTATGCAAGACAATATCTTGGCACTCCGTATTTCTATGGATCGAAGATCCCGGAGGGACTTCTGACAGAAAATGACATAGACGGAATCTGCGGTCCCGGAACAGTGACAGCCATTCTGGCTTATCAGCGATCCTGCAAAATCACAGCGGACGGACTGGCAGGAAAGACCACGCGGAAGTATCTGTCGGCAGCGTGAAGAACTGCCAACCTTAAACAAATCTTAAAGGTTTTTCCTGTTTTTTATTAAAGGGTAATCTGTTACAATAAATTCATTCAAAGAACATCTGCGTGACTGCCTGCGGGCAGTGCAGATGTTCTGGCAGCGTAAGGGGAAGCCCTTGCGTAAGAGGTGTCCGGGCAGCAGCCGCAGGCACGGAAATGAGGGAGAGTATGTACAATATATTGATCTGTGATGATGAGAAAGATATCGTAAACGCGTTAAAGATATACTTAAATGACACCAACTATCATTTTCTGGAGGCCTTCGACGGCGAGGAAGCCGTACATGTGGTGGAGACTCAGGAGGTGCATCTGGTACTGATGGACATTATGATGCCGAAGATGGACGGCATTCAGGCCATGATCAAGATTCGCGAGAAGAGCAACGTACCGGTCATCCTGTTGACCGCCAAGGGCGAGGACTCCGACAAGGTGCTGGGACTTACCGTGGGAGCGGATGATTACATCACGAAGCCGTTTAACCCCATCGAAGTATCCGCCAGAGTCAAATCACAGCTGCGGCGTTATATGCAGCTGGGCGGCGGCACCGTTCGTCCGGATGTGATAAGAGTCGGTGGTATCGAGTTGGATGACAAGGAAAAAAGCGTGACCCTGGACGGTGAGCCGGTGGCGCTGACCCCCACGGAGTATGAGATCTTAAAACTTCTGATCCAGAATCCGGGACAGGTATTTTCTCCGAAGGAGATTTATACCAGAATCTGGAACGATCTGCCCTTGGGCAGTGAGAACACCGTGGCGGTACATATCAGACACCTGCGGGAAAAGCTGGAGATCAATCCGGCAGAACCCAGATATTTAAAGGTGGTCTGGGGACAGGGATACAAATGTGAGAAACAGGGATAAGAGCGGGCAGGATGCCGGGGGAGACCCCGAAGAGGAGACAGGGATATGGATAACAGGGAAGAAAACAATAGGACTGTGGAACAGGAAAAAACGGAGAATCTGACGGAAAAAACAGCGAATATAACAGTAGGAACAGAGACATCGGAGACGAAAAAGGAACAGAGGAAAAAACAAAAAGCGGAGAAAAAGAAGAAAGCGGCAGCGCAGGGAGACAGTCTGATGGGGAGTACACTGGCGAAAGTCGTAGTCTTTTTTCTGATGATCGTTACGGCAATTGCGGGAGTGTTGGGGCTCTACGGCACTTTCATGCTGGCGGATAACGGAGCCTATACCTCCGGCAAAATGATGTTTATTCACGATGCACTGTTGAACCGGCAGGTGGATACGGATCTGTACCGGATGCGCGGCTGGTATGAGGATGGGAGCGACCAGACCATGGAGGCCTATTGCAGACAGCGAAATATCTGGGTAAAGGTGGAAGGCTATGATCTGGATACCGATGAATTTCTGGGAGAATGGACGAACGAGGACTATGTGGACAAGACAAATGATCTGACCTATCGTCTGGAATCCAGGGTGAAACGCAGTGGTGATAATACCTATATCAGCACGGATGTTTCCCAGATGACATACGGTCCTGCTGCGAATGTAGTAGAGTCACCTGTTTCTGCGGATGATATTCAGGCAACGACGGGAGACAATAATCTGGCCATTGCATCCTCCGACGACGATACAGCGGCGGCTGAGGCGGAAGCTATCGAAAATCAGGATGCGGAAGGTTATCTGAATCTGGGAGACAGCCTTACGGTGAGCGGAGAGACTTATGTTCCTCTGGAAAGAGCTGTAACGTACGCGGAACTTCTGATCCAAAATGCACAGAAAGAGGCAGCGGATGCAAAGGCCGATACGGAGAAAACACTGGCAGAGCGAAACTTACGAATTGTGGTTACCCTGACGGTAGACCCGGAGCTGACCAAAGAAGACGAATATGCCATGATTTATCATCAGGCAGAGCAGTTTTATGATTATCGAAATGTGATCCCCGTGGTCTGCGGAGTGGGAACCGTGCTGGCATTTTTATGCTTTGTTTTCCTGCTGTGCAGTGCCGGACATAAGAACGGCAGGGAGGGGATTACTCCCAGTGCAATTAATGATATTCACTTGGATGTGTATACAGCAATCGCTGCCATAGGAGCCTTCATCGGTCTGTTCCTGGCGGTGGAATGGATCGGTGTGAACCTGTCAAGTATGATCGAACTGATCGTTCTGGTGGTATTGTTTGTGGCCGAAGTGATATGGTGCACCCTGTACTGTATGGAACTGGCCATTCGCCTGAAAATGGGAAAATGGTGGCAGAATACCCTCGTGTACAGAGTACTGCGGTTCTTCGGAAGATTTTGTAAGGGATTTTTCAGTGGTATTGTGAAACTGATCCGTGGCATTCCCATGGTATGGAGAACAGTACTTCTGTGTCTTGCCATCTGTCTGGCAGAGTTTTTAGGATTGATGATATTCTATCACGATACAGGTACATTACTCATTTTATGGGCCATAGAGAAATTTATTCTGTGCGGCGCGATCACTTTTGTGGCATTGATGTGTAAAGAGCTGCAGGAGGGCAGTGAAGCACTGGCAGAAGGCAATCTGAATTATAAGCTGGATACTTCTCATATGGGACTGTCCTTCAAGGAACACGGCGAGAACCTGAACCGCATCGGCGAGGGCATTTCCGCAGCCGTGGAGCAGCGAATGAAGAGCGAACATTTAAAGACCGAGCTCATCACCAATGTTTCCCATGACATTAAGACTCCGCTGACTTCCATTATCAATTATGCGGACCTCATCGGAAAAGAAGTGGAAGAGAATGCCGCAGCCGCGGAGAACGGTCTGGCGGCGGAGCCGGATCCCGAAAAGGAACAGCGGCTCTCGGAGTATGCGGAAGTACTATTACGCCAGTCCAAGAAGTTAAAAAAGCTGCTGGATGATCTGCTGGAGGCCTCCAAAGCCACCACAGGCAATCTGGAAGTACACCCGGAGGTCTGCGATGTGTCGGTACTTCTGTCACAGGCAGTAGGAGAATACGAACAGCGTTTTGCCGATAAGAAGCTGGAGACCATCGTAAAGCAGCCGGAGGAGACCGTGAAGGTCATGGCGGACGGCAGACATTTGTGGAGAGTATTTGACAATCTTTTAAACAATATTTACAAATATGCCCAGGCGGGCAGCAGAGTCTATCTGAATGTGGAGCACGACGGACAGGACGTGAGAGCCATTTTCCGAAATATGTCGGCATTTCCACTGGAGCTGTCGCCGGAAGAACTGGAAGAGAGATTTACCAGAGGGGACAAATCCCGCCATATGGAAGGTAACGGTCTGGGGCTGTCCATTGCCAAGAGTCTGACGGAACTGCAAAAAGGCAGCATGGAAATCATAACGGACGGTGATCTGTTCAAGGTAGTGGTCACCCTGCCGGAGACAGAGTAAACTGTTTTTGTAACTACCCAGCCCCATTCGCAAAATCACTGCTATGCAGCTTTTCTTTTGCGAATGGGGTTACTTCGTCAAATAAATATCCTCAAAGTTTTTTACGAATGCGGGCACTCGACGAAACTCTGAGAATATTTATTTGGCTCTGAATAGTTGCAAATTTTCTAAAAATAGTATTGACAAAATAAAAAATAGAGATTATTCTAAGACACAGAAACAACAATTCATAAGTTTACCAAACCTGTGAGGAAGAGTAGTAAGCCTTAGGGAATTTTGCAGAGAGCCGTGGATGGTGGAATCACGGTAAAGGAACTTTCGCTGAATGGACTTCCGAGGCTGGCCCGAGAACAGATCAGTTTTAGGCGTCAGCGGGATTCGGACCCGTTATCAAGCCGATGGATATGATGGTATCCAGAGAAAAGTGGACACAATTCGCAAGGATATGTCAATTTGAGTGGCACCACGATGATGAGCAAAAGCTTATTACCGTCTCAAATGTATAGAGATATACATTTGGGGCGGTTTTTTGTTATGAAAGTTTTTCAATCCACATGATGCTTGGATGCTTGCATACAACGCAGCATGTGGATTAGAAAAACGGAGCCACATTCGTATGCAAATACGAATGTGGGTACAGATGCGAAAGCATCTGGCTTTCATAACAGTGAAAGGTTCAGTAATCTTATGAGCAAACTAATTTTATGGTATGCTCTGCATGCCATGGTACGCAGGATGTACAGAAAGTGAGGAATAAGATTATGAAGAAGAGAATTTTGGCAGCAGTATTAACCGCAGTGATGGCAATGGGCGCACTTACCGGATGCGGCAGTAGCGCAGGCAGCAAGGAGAACTACACTATCGGCATCATGCAGTACGCCGTACACGGTTCCCTGGACAACTGTAGAGAGGGATTTTTACAGGGACTTGCCGAGGAAGGTATTGTAGAGGGTGAGAATCTGACCATTGAGTATGTCAATGCACAGGCAGACAACGGAACCTCCGCCATGACCGCCAGCAATTTCGTAAGTAAGAAAGTAGATATGATCTGTGCCATCGCAACTCCCTGCGCCATGGCAGCTTACAATGCAACCATGAACACTGACATTCCCGTGATCTACACCGCAGTATCCGATCCCGTGGAGGCAGGTCTGGCTAATGAGGACGGCACTCCCGTAGGCAACATCACCGGTACTTCCGATGCTCTGGCAGTAGATGCACAGCTGAAAATGATCCGTGAGGTACTTCCCGAAGCGAAGACCATCGGTATCATCTATACCACCAGCGAGGCCAACTCCATCAGCACCATCGCAGAGTACAAGGCTCTGGCAGGTAACTACGGATTTGAAATTGTGGACAGTGGTGTTACCGCAATGTCTGAAGTAGCTCTGGCAGCAGCGGATATCGCATCCAAGGTAGACTGCATCACCAACCTGACCGACAACACTGTAGTAAGTGCATTGCAGACCGTACTGGATGAGGCCAACAAGGCAGGCATCCCCGTATTCGGTTCCGAGGTAGAGCAGGTCAAGGCAGGCTGTGTGGCATCCATGGGTCTGGAGTATATCGAACTTGGTAAGCAGACCGGTAAGATGGCAGCAAGAGTCCTGAAGGGAGAGGTAAAGGCTTCCGAACTGAATTTTGAAGTCATCTCCGAGCCCAGTCTGTATGTGAACTTTGCAGCAGCAGAGAAGATCAATCTGGAACTTCCCGAGAATTACAAGACCGATGCCTACCAGTCCTTTGATGAGATCGTAGTACAGTAAAAGGCATCCGGGTTTTACAGGCTATCGTAATATAGTAATAGAAAGGCGAGACATTTTATGGCACTATTATTAAGCGTACTGGAACAAGGAATGATCTACGGCATCCTGGCACTGGGTGTCTACATTACCTATAAAATACTGGATTTCCCGGATCTTACGGTAGATGGCAGCTTCCCCTTTGGGGCTGCCATCACTGTGCGTCTGATCAACGGTTTCGGTGTTCCGGCGATTCTCACTCTTCCCATTGCATTTTTAGGCGGAGCGCTGGTGGGCATCTGTACCGGACTGATCCATGTAAAATTAAAAGTAAGAGACTTGCTCTCCGGTATCATCATGATGACCGGTCTGTATACCATCAATCTGTGGGTGGCAGGCTCCGGTTATGTGGCTATTTTCGATAAGGAAAACATCTTCAACAACAGTTTTGTGAACAGTATTACCCCGTCCTTTTTAGCGAATTTCAAAAATGTGATCATTATTTTCCTGATCACTATGGTGGCAAAATATCTGTTAGACTGGTATATGAGCACCAAGTCCGGCTTTCTGCTCCGGGCGGTCGGTGACAATGACACCATCGTTACCAGTCTCGGCGTAGACAAGGGACTGGTGAAGATCGTGGGTTTGTCCATTGCCAACGGTCTGGTATCCTTAAGCGGCTGTATCTATGCACAGCAGCAGAGAAGCTTTGAGATCTCCATCGGAACCGGTGCGGTAGTCATCGGTCTGGCCAGTGTTATCATCGGTACCAGCCTGTTTAAGAAGGTAACATTCTTCCGTGTGACCAGCAGTGTTGTGGTGGGCTCCATCCTGTATAAGGCATGTGTGGCCATTGCCATGTTCGCAGGCATCAGCCCCAACGCCATCAAGCTGATCACGGCCGTCCTGTTCCTGATCATTCTGGTGATCAGCATGGACAGAAAGAAGGTGAAGGCATGCTAGAGCTTATCAACATCAACAAGAATTACAATCCCGGTTCGGTCAACGAGCTGTGTCTGTTCAAGGATTTTAACCTGACGGTAAAGGACGGAGAATTTGTATCCGTCGTAGGAAGTAACGGTTCCGGTAAGACTTCCATGCTGAATATTATCTGCGGAAGTATCGCGGTGGACAGCGGCAAAATCCTGATCCACGGAGAAGATATTACGAGACAGAAGGACTATATCCGTCAGCGCCGGATCGGCAGAGTCTATCAGGATCCTTCCAAGGGAACCTGCCCCAGCATGACGATCCTGGAGAATATGTCCATTGCGGAGAATAAGGGCAAACCTTATAATCTGGGACGGGGGGTAAATAAAGCAAAGCTGGAAACTTATCGTGAGATGTTACGGCCTTTGAACTTAGGTCTGGAGGATAAGATGGGCGTGCAGGTCGGCTCCCTCTCCGGAGGACAGAGACAGGCGCTGGCACTGCTCATGGCGACCATGACACCTATTGATTTCCTGATCCTGGATGAGCACACCGCAGCGTTGGATCCCAAGACCGCGGAGATCATCATGGAACTCACCGATCAGGTCGTGAAGGAGAAGAAAGTGACCACCATTATGGTCACCCACAACCTCCGCTACGCCGTAGAGTACGGCAGCCGCCTGATCATGATGCACGAAGGAAAAGCCATCCTCGACAAAGCCGGGGAAGAGAAGCAGAAGATTAATACCGAAGAGATCATGGCAATCTTCAACCGCATCAGCGTAGAGTGCGGTAACTGACATAACTATGAATAGAAAAAAAACGGAATGGCAGTGCTGTTCCGTTCTTTTTATGTAACAAATCACAACAAGTGATACCCGGTGCGACGATATTCTGTGGGCGTCATATGCATCTTATTTTTAAACGTACGAATAAAATGTTCTGTATTTTCATAGCCCACTTCGTTGGCAATATTGGCAATCGTCATATTGGTGTCATGAAGCAATACCTGAGCTTTTTCTATCCTTACCTGCTGCAGGATTTGGGTAAACGTCAGACCGGTAGCTTTTTTGATAAGTTTGGAGGCATATTCCGGAGTATAGTTGAAACGTTCGGCAACATCGTCCAGAGAAATGTTTTTATAATTATCCTGAATAAATTGTAATAATGCAAATCGCTGTACATCTGTCTTTTTCGTGAAGACAGGCAATTCTACACTTCTCTCATAGAGGCGAATCAATAATCCAAAAATCAGAAGCAATGTATAACTGATCATTTGGTCAAAATATAATGTCTGATTAATAGATTCCCAGTAGGTATAGAGAAAGCCACGATGTATTTCGTGATCATTTCCCGTATGAAAAATAATATAGTTATTTCCGGATTCCGAATAAATATTATTCAGAAAAAAGGTAGATAGAATATTAGCATTATTTAAAAAGTTAAAAAAGATGTTATGTAAGGTGCTTTTCTTAACCAGGCAGTTCAGAATTACACTGGTGTCATCGAAAACACTGATGTCGTGCTTGATGCCCGGCGGAATAATACAGAGATCACCGGTGGAGAGCGTGATTTTATTATTACTGATCGTCTGTTTGCAGGAACCATCATATACATAAACGATTTCAAAGAAAGTATGTTCATGCAAAATGGAAGGAGTATAACGGTTATGACGTACAGTTATAATAGATGGATTCGTAGCAGGATCAAAAAAGAAGGAATCCTCAAAACGTGGTGGAATGGTCTCTGGAAGTTCCGGAATCATCAGGTTACGTTTTCGGATATCGTTCATATTTAAGGTTGCCAGAAATTCTTTTAAAGAATATTCCTGTTGTCGCGCATAGTAATACTTCTTATAAAATAATTCGTCATCATTCATTCTGTAGATATCTGTCTGCAATGCTTCATAATCCATTTTTAATCTCCTGATTTAGAAATAACTAAAAAAATCATTTATTATATAAATAATATAATGTTATGAACAAAAAATGTCAATTAAATTGATTATTATAAATAATTGGAATACAACCTTATTAAGAATAGAATGTATTTAGTAATTAAAATGAAACCGAAAAGCCAAAGGTTAAAGGAGGCTGTCATGAAAATACAAAATGTAAAGGATGTGGATGCTTTCTTTTCTGTGGTAGATCAGTGCAAAGGAAAGATAGAGCTGGTAACCGGAGAAGGAGACCGATTAAATCTGAAGTCGAAACTTTGTCAATACGTAGCCCTGGCGAGCGTGTTTGCCAGTCAGGAGATTCCCGAGATGGAATTAGTAGTGTACGACAAGGAAGACATTGTTCGTATGATTGATTTCATGGGAAAACAATAAGCATTACGAAGGCAGGAAAGGACAGATGGGATGGCTAAAGAAGTTATTGTTGAAGTAAAACACATGGATAAACGTTTTGGATCCACAATAGCTCTGAATGATGTAAATATTACAATCAGACGGGGAGAAATACAGGGACTCATCGGAGAGAACGGTTCCGGTAAATCCACAGTGACATCTATTATCTCCGGTATGCAGAAGGCTGATAAGGGAGAGATGACATTCAAAGGAGAAAAATGGGAACCGCAGTCAATGCTTTGGGCGCTGGAACACGGAATCGGCATGATTGTTCAGGAGAACGGAACGATTCCCGGAATCACGGTTGCGGAAAACATATTTCTCGGGGAGACAGACCGCTTTAAAAAATATGGTGTTGTGAACAAAAAGCAGATGTTTGCAGAAGCGCAGGCTGCACTGGATCATATTGGTGCGACGCATATCAAAGCAGGGATGATGACAGGACGCCTGGATATGCAGGATCGCAAACTGGTAGAGATTGCCAAAGTTATGATCAAAAATCCGGAAGTACTGGTAGTGGACGAGACAACAACTGCACTTTCCCAACTGGGCAGAGACATTATTTATGGAATCATGACGAAAATGAAGGAAGAGGATAAGGCTGTAGTTTTCATTTCTCATGACCTGGATGAAATCATGAATGTCTGTGATGCACTTACGGTTCTGCGGGATGGAAAAATCATTATTACCTTTGATAAGGAAGAATTTGATGAGGACCTTATTAAGACCAGCATGATCGGACGCGAAATGCAGGGGGACTATTATCGAAGTGATTATGATGGGAACTCCTCGGACGAGGTGGTTCTTGAAATCAAAAACGGTAACCTGGGTGATCAGTTAAAAGATTTTAACCTGCAGCTTCATAAAGGAGAAATACTGGGAATCGGCGGACTGTCCCACTGCGGAATGCATATACTTGGAAAAGTTCTGTTTGGAGCGATACCACTTCAAAACGGTGAGATTACCGTAGGTGGTGAGCCCTTAAGAAATGAAGCAAATGCCATGAAGAAAAAAATAGGATATGTGGCGAAGGACAGAGATACAGAATCGTTGAATCTGAATGCCAGTATCCGGGACAACATTGCAGTCGGCGGCATGGAGACATTCGCCTTGAAAAATCTGTTGATCCTTCCCGGACGGGAAAAACGATATGTGGAAAAACAGATACAGGATCTGAGTATCAAGTGCGCCGGGATGGAGCAATATGTATCGGCTCTGTCAGGTGGCAATAAGCAAAAAGTAGTATTTGGAAAATGGATCGGACGAGGCAGTAACATCCTGATCATGGATTGTCCCACACGAGGAGTAGACATCGGCGTCAAGCAGGCAATGTATCAGATGATGTACCGAATGAAGCGGGAAGGCAAGGCACTTGTCATTATATCGGAAGAAATGACAGAACTAATCGGAATGGCAGACCGGCTGCTGATCATGAAAGACGGGGAACTGAAAAAAGAATTTACCCGCAGCAGGGAATTAACAGAGCAGGATGTCATTAAATACATGATTTAGGAGAAAAGGCAATGAAGAAAGAAAAGATAAAAAAATATATTTTGAATTTTGCACCGCTTTTCGGACTTATTGCATTGGTCGCAGTGTATTTCATTGTAGGAAATATGAAAGATATCAATATTACCTATGGTATGAAGTCCGTGATCAACCAGTCCGTAGTAGTGGCAGTGGTGGCTACGGGGGCAATTTTTATCTATACCCTGGGATCCTTTGATATCAGCCTGGGTGCATCGGTAGCAGTCAGTGCACTGCTGGGAGGAATGGTATATAACAAAACGGAAAGCATTCTGGCAATGGCAGCGGTAGCGGTCGGAGTTGCTGTACTGATCTCTCTGATTAATTCTGTACTGGCATCCGTATTTAATTTACCGGTGTTTGTAACGACGATTGCCATGCTGAGTGTTTTAAATGCATTGATTTTACTGTTAATCAAAATTAATGGTACCGGCTCTGAAATTGCAGTACCGGCTGCGGCGGTGAAACCACTCAATACCATCGGATTTAAGGTAGCTACACTGGTATTGTTTTTCCTGGTCTGCGTATTTGTATTTAGTTTTACGAAGGCAGGGCGCAGGATGAAATTTCTTGGAGGAAATGCCTTATGTGCAAAGTTAACCGGTATTTCATCTAAAAAGATGGCGATCCTTGCGTTTGCTATGGCAGGTATCGGTGTGGGATTAGGAGCATTCCTGTCCGTTATATATGCGCCGACACTGACAAAAAATACCGCGTCCAGTGTTGGTATGGACGTAATCATCGCGATTGTGTTTGGCGGCATGCCCGTATCGGGAGGTGCCAAGAGTAAAATCTATGCGGCAGTCATCGGTGCTTTTTCCATGACTTTTTTAAGCCAGATTATGATTATGTTTAATTTGAATTCCGGTATCGGACAGATGGTAAAAGCCGTGATCTTTCTACTGGTAGTATTTTTGTCTACCAGTGACCAGAGAGGCAAGCTGCTTCCCAGATAACAAAAGAAGCAAAAAACAGGTGAAATGGGTAGGAAGCCCTTCACATAGAAAAAACAGGAGGTATGATCATGAGAAAGTTTTTAGCAGTATTGATGTGTATGACAGTAACAGTGTCCATGTTATTGACAGGATGCGGCAGCACATCAGAAGACACCAACAAGACACAGGACACAGCGGGGACGGGCACAGTAGCTGAGAGCACATCGTCAGAAACAGAGGGAAGTATACCAAAGCTCAACATGGATGAAACCGTAAAAATGGGCATTTTGGTATCCGATGCCACAAGTGCGGAGGCTCTTGCTTTCAGAACCTATTACACAGATTACATTCAGAACCAGTATAATGTGGAACTGATTTATTCCGATGAACTGAAAGATGCAGCGGGCGAGACTTCTGCAATTGATACTTTTATTACGAACAATTGCAAAGTAATTATTTCTTTCTCTTCTTTTGACAGAGCAGCGCAGATCGAGCAGTGTGAAGAAGCCGGCGTATATTATGCAGTAGCAACAGGTACTCTTACAGAGGAAGAGTATGAAAACTATAAGGGATATGAGCATTATATCGGCGCAATCGGACCGTCTCTGGATGTAGAATTCCAGACCGGTTATGACATGGCAAAATATTACCTGGATCAGGGGAAGACGAATTTTGCAATCTTTGGCGGAGCCATTCCCTATTATACAGAAATGCATATCTATCGTGCAGCAGGTATGCTGACTGCAATGGTAGAGGCAGGCGGCGACAATGCATCCTATCAGGGAGCTACTACCAAAGATGCTATTATCGGACAGATCTTCACAGACGGCGGACTGGTAACCGGTGAAATCGGAACTGTGAACCTGATGGGATATGTAGGCGGTTATGATATGGACGATGCATGGTTCGGTAAATGCGCACAGATGGCACAGACTCCTGACCTGGAAGTTATTCTTGCAGTAGGTAACGGATCTGATTTCTTTGGAACTGCTGTTGCAGGTACTGATGTCAAGATCGCCAGTGTAGATGCTTATGCAAGCAACTACGGCGATGCCATGAGTGCCGGAATGCTGGATTATCTGGCAGGTAAGTTCTCTGCAAGCATTGGCCCCATCTTCATCGCATCCTACAGAGCAGCACTTGGCTCTCCTGTGAGAACCGAAGAGGGAAATGCGCTGGCATTAAGCCAGGGCTACTGGGTGGCAACATCTGCTGAACAGTTCCAGGAGTTCTATACAGTAGACAGTTCTACAGAAGCACCTGCTTATACAAAAGATATGTTAGATTCCCTTCTGACAGCTGATTATGCAACATTTGCAGATTTTGTAAGCAAATACAGTTTTGAAGAAATTCAGGCAATGGCAAAATAGGAGCAAATTTGTGGGCGCACTAAAAAGTGCGCTCACATAAATAAATGACAAAAGCAAAGTATTAAGGAGGCGCGTCGGGCGCGCGTAAGTGGTGTGAAAAATGAAAGAAAATCGTATGAATATAGGAAAAAGAATATTGGGGACTGCAGTAATTCCTGCCGGAACTTTTTTGATCATGTTTGCACTGTGTGCGGCGAAAGGGGTTGCCTTATTTGAAACGGAAGGGAACTGGATTATATTTTTCAGGGCGGCGGCATCCGTTATGATTACAACATTTGCACTGTCTATTAATCTGAATTCCGGAAGATTTGATTTCTCGATAGGATCTATTTCATTGTTATCATCGATTATCAGTGCGTCTGTATGCATTAAGATGGGACTGGGATCGGGAGCAATGCTTATAATTTCCATCCTGGCAGGCGGGCTGCTGGGCATGGTTTCCGGCTTGACTTATGTATGGATCAAGCTTCCTCCGATTATTGTATCTTTGGGAGTGACCTTATTCTATGAAGGTCTGGCATTTACAGTGACGGATGGTTATGGAGTATCTTTCGTGACAAACGCTACACTGACCAGTTTTCCCAAAGTACAGAATTATTTGTTGATTATTGTAATTACACTAGCGGTAGTTATTTTGATTTTTGATTATACACAATTTGGTTATGAATACAAAGCATTATTGTCCGGTCAGAAAGTAGCGGTGAATACAGGAATCCGGGAAAAGAAAAATGCGGTTGCATGTTATGCGATATCGGGAGCACTGATGGGAATCGTCGGATTTATCAGTGCGACAAATACCGGAAATATTCAGATGTCACTGAATTTCGGATCTATCGGTGTTATGTTTACTGCATTCCTGCCTATGTTTATCGGAGGCTTCATCAGTAGATTCGCCAACGAGAAACTGGGATATCTGTTGGGAGCGGTAACAACGGCATTCATTTCCCTGATGTATGCGAGACTGAATGTAGATTCTTCCATTCAACAGATTATTACAGCATTAATATTAGTGGGATTCCTGATTTATCTGAACAATGAAAATAAAGTCATTGAATTAGTAATGTTGAGGAAAAGAAAAAGTGAAAAAGTATAAAGGAATTATTTTTGATCTGGACGGGGTTATTTGCTTTACAGATAAATATCACTATCAGGCATGGAAAAAGCTGGCTGACAGTCTTGGAATCTATTTTGACGAAGAAATCAATAACAGGCTCCGGGGAGTGAGCCGCATGAAGAGCCTTGAGATCATACTGGAGCGCTCTGATAAAGAATATACATCCGGGGAAAAACAGCAGCTAGCAGATAGAAAAAATGAAGAGTATGTGAGACTTTTGGCTGAGATGTCGCCGAAAGATCTGTCAGAAGAAGTAAAAGATACATTGGATGTTCTGCATAGCAGAGGATATTTGCTGGCAATCGGATCATCCAGTAAAAATGCAAAAAATATTCTGAAGAGACTGGGACTTGGAAATTATTTTGATGCTGTGAGTGACGGAACGAATATTACAAAGTCCAAACCGGATCCGGAAGTATTTTTAAAAGCAGCAGAGTATCTGCATGCAGACCCGGCAGAATGTCTGGTGGTAGAAGATGCCAAAGCGGGAATTGATGCAGCAACCGCCGGCGGCTTTGACAGTGCAGGACTAGGTGAGGCGGCAGCCTATGAAAAAACAGTGTATGCAATGAAGAATTTTGCTGCATTAAAAGAGATACTGTAGAAAGAAGAGGAAATAAAAATGGATTTGAAAAAAGCGCCATTTCATCTGAATAACGCAGACATTGCATGGGTGGACAGGACATTGGAATCCATGACATTAGAGGAAAAGATCGGTCAGTTGTTCTGCCCAATCGGTTATTCGACAGCACCGGAATATCTTAATATGCTGTTGTCATTTCGTATCGGAGGATTGTTCTTCCGAGATGGCGCAGGGGAAGAAATGCGCAATACCTTTGAGTATGCGCAGAATCATTCGGTGATTCCGCTATTGATTCCCTCGAACCTGGAAGCAGGAGGTGATGGGGCATCCACAGATGGAACTCCTTACAGCAAACAAATGGGCTGTGCAGCGGCGGGAGATAAAAAATACGCATACAGACTGGGCGAAATCGCAAGCTCAGAAGGAGCAGCTCTGGGGATTAACTGGGCATTTGCTCCGGTGGTGGATATCGATCTGAACTATCATAATCCTATCACAAATATACGAACCTATGGGAGTGACCCTCAGACAGTCTGGGAATATGCCACAGAATATATCAGGGCGGCACAGGCAAACGGAGTAGCTACTTCTGCAAAACATTTTCCCGGGGATGGCGTGGATGAGAGGGACCAGCATCTGCTGACCAGCGTGAATACAATGACCATGGAACAATGGGATGCTACCTATGGTGAAGTATATCGCAGAGTAATCGAGGCAGGAACACTGACGGTTATGGCAGGACATATTGCAATGCCGGCATTTCAGAATTATTTTAATCCGGAACTTAAGGGGAAGATTGTGCCGGCAACGTTATCCAGAGAACTGTTACAGAATTTATTACGGGAAAAGCTGGGATTCCAGGGATTGATTATCACAGATGCCACACCAATGGTAGGTTTTACTTCTGCGATGAAACGTTCTGCTTCCGTACCGTATGCCATCGAAAGTGGCTGCGATATGATTCTGTTTAACAAAGATCTGGAAGAGGATTACCGGTTTATGATGGAAGGATATCGGAATGGAATCCTCTCGGAAAAGAGACTGAACGATGCTAACCGTCGGATTCTGGCATTAAAAGCTGCCTTAAAATTGCATGAAAAAAAGGCAAAAAAAGAACTGGTACCTCCTGCAGAAGGATTGACTGTACTGAAATGTGCAAAACATGTGGAATGGGCAAGAGAACTGGCAGATGCCTGTATTACACTGGTCAAAGATACGCAGGAACTGCTCCCAATCTCTCCTGCAAAACAAAAGAGAGTTCTTCTGGAGATCTTGGGAGAATTCCCTTCCAACGATCGTGTATTACACAAAATGAAGGCAGAGCTGGAAGCGAAGGGATTTGAAGTATTTCCTTATGAAAAAGAAGATTTTGAAAAAGGTGTGGATAATGTAGACAGTTTCCATCAGAAGTACGATTGTGTGATATATATCGGTAACGTAGAAAATGCCAGCAATAAGACAACTAATCGAATTAACTGGTATACATTCTGGGGACAGGGCAATAATGTGCCCTGGTTCGCAGATGAAGTGCCGGTACTTTTTATCAGTGTGGCGAATCCTTATCATCTATTGGATGTACCTATGATAAAGACATACATTAACTGCTATTCCAACAATGATTATATTTTGGAAGCAGTAGTAGAGAAAATTACCGGAGGAAGCAGGTTTAAGGGTAAGAATCCTATAGATCCTTTTTGTGGCAGAGAAGAATTGGCTTATTAATGGAAGATATTTAAGGATAAAATATATGAAACTCGTTAATTTAAAAGTAAATCAGTTGGAAAATCCGCTTGGATATGATCTTTCTTTTTTGACATTGTCCTGGCAGGTCGAAAGTATGGAATCTGATTTTATCAACGCTATCAGAATCAAAATATGGACGGAATCCGAGGAGAATCTCTGTTATGATACGGGAATCCAAAACGACGTTCACGGGAATCAATATCATATAAAAATGGAGCTGTTGCCGCGAACCCGTTACTATTGGAAGCTTTGGGGCATGGGAGACCGCGGAGATCAGAAAACGAGTGAAACTGCCTGGTTTGAAACAGGAAAGCAGGGAGAACCATGGAAGGCAAAGTGGATCGGCACACAGGAAGATACAGATCGTATGCCGTTTTTATATAGAGAGTTTTCCTGTGACAGCAACTTAAAACAGGCGAGACTCTACATGTATGGCGTGGGATTATATGAAGCCTATCTGAATGAGGAGAAAGTCGGAGAAGAATACCTGACACCGGGATACCATTCCTATGATCTTCGGATGGAATATCAGACATTCGATATTACAAAGCAGCTTTCTGATGGAAAAAACACTTTGGGCATACTGCTGGGAGAAGGCTGGTATAAGGGAAGATTCGGATTTGACGGAGAATTCAGCAATATTTACGGCATAAGTAAAAAATGTATATGTGAATTATACCTTCTGTATGAAGACGGTAGGGAAGAATGTATTGTCACGGATGAGACGTGGAAAGCAGTACAGAGTAATGTCGGCAGTAATAATATCTATGACGGGGAGAGTCTGGATGCAACCGCTAAATGTGAGAAGCTGGAAGTGAAAGTTTTGCCGGATGATAAGAAATTATTGACGGAAAGAACAAATGTACCGGTTTGCAAAACCGAAAGCTTTTCCCCGGTGAAGAAAACATGGCAGCAGGATGGAACACTGCTTTTGGACTTTGGCGAAGCAATTACGGGCTGGGTAGAATGGAGCGGCAAATTGCAATATAGTCAGAAAGTTCGGCTGCAATATGGGGAAGTATTACAGAACGGTCATTTCTATCGGGACAATCTGCGGACAGCAAAAGCAGAATTTAATTATGTGTCAGCCGGAGCTGATTGTACGGTGAGACCGCATTTTACCTTTTATGGATTTCGTTATGTGCAGGTTACCGGAGTGAAGCCGGAAGATACTATTGATTTTACGGCATATCGTCTGATGTCTGCAATTCATCAGACCGGCTGGATTTATACATCCGATGAGAAAGTGAATATTTTACTGGAAAATACCAGGCGCTCTCAGAAGTGTAATTTTTTGGATATTCCTACGGACTGTCCCCAGAGAGATGAACGGATGGGGTGGACCGGAGATGTGGCAGTGTTTGCACCTACAGCCTGTTTTCATGAGGACTGTTCGGTATTTTTTAGACATTATATGAAAAGCTTGCGGGAAGAACAGAAGCTGAACAACGGAGAAGTTCATTTTTTTGTTCCAAGAATGAAGATTTCAGATGGAGAAAAGTGGAATCCGTTTTACGGAGATGGCTGTGCCAGTGGCTGGGGAGATGTGGCGACAATATTACCATGGACATTGTATCAGTATTATGGAGACAAACAGCTGCTTGCAGAGCAATATCCGACGATGTGCGACTGGGTCGATTATATGGCTCGTCAAAGCAGTGATAACCCGGTTCCTTATCTCTGGCAATCGGGCAGACATTTGGGAGACTGGCTGGCATTAGATAACGGGAATATTTATAATCCCATCGGTAAGACGGATATTTATTTGATTTCTTCGGCATATTTTTACTACTCAGCACTTTTGTGCAGTTACGCAGCCGGGGCACTGGGAGATGAGCGCCTTGAGGAATGGTGTTTATTGGCAGCTAATATTAAAAAGGCTTTTCTTGCATATTATTTTAACGGAAAAGGTGAACTTACGGTAGAACCCACGCAGACAGCCTGTGCATTATTACTTGAATTCGGATTATATTCCACAGAGGGGAAATCCTATCTGACAGCTACATTAAAGCGGCTGCTGGAAGAAAATAAGGGGTTATTGAATACAGGATTTCTGGGTACACCTGTGCTGTGTCCTGCACTGTCGGAAAATGGCGAGAACCAATTGGCATATTCGTTGCTTCTGAATGAGAAATACCCGGGATGGCTGTATGAAGTAAATATGGGTTCCACTACAGTCTGGGAACGTTGGAATTCTCTGGAAGAGGACGGAACAATCAGTGGAACCGGTATGAACAGTCTGAATCATTATGCTTACGGCTGCATTGCGGGATGGATGTACCGCTATATGTGTGGATTTCGTCCGCAGATGAATGAGAAAATCTGTATGGTGTTACAACCTATGCCGGATAAGCGTTTTGCGGAAGTGAGTGGATATTGGGAGACTTCCTATGGAAGATTTATGTCTGGATGGAAGTATGATGAAAATGGGAAGGTGTATTTTCAGATGGAAATTCCATGTAATGCAAAAGCAAAAGTGATTTTTCCAAATGAAAAAAGTTGTGTATTGTCCAAAGGTAAATATTGTTTTGATGAAAATGGTATAGTGGTCGGGCAGGGAAAAGGAGTCTGTGGTAATGTTATGGAAAAAGAAAGATAGGGAAAAGAAACTTACTGATGATCTGAACAAAATCCGAAATGAAATTTTCCCTGAAATGAGAAGGACGGCGGAGCAGTTATACAGGTCTTCTGAAACTACAAAACAGAAGATTCACTCATCACAGGAAAAGGTTATCTCTGTTTCCGCTGCAATGGAAGAAATTTCGGCGGGAACAGAGGAAATTTCTTCTGCTACGGAGCACATCTGGCTACAGACGCGTAATGTGAAGAAGAACATGGAAGCAATGGAGGTAGAAACATCTGCGGGAAATGAATTTGCGGTCAGTATTCAGGAAAGAGCCGGATTTATTAAAGCTAAGACAACGCAAAGCATGCAGAGGACTACCGAAGTTGTAGATGCCATGAGAAGTTCCATGGAAAGAAACATAGAGGAAAGCAAAAAAATAGAGAAAATAAGCAGTCTGACAGAATCAATTTTGGAAATTGCGGAACAGACCAATCTGCTGGCACTGAATGCTTCCATAGAGGCTGCGAGAGCAGGAGAAGCCGGTCGGGGTTTCTCTGTTGTTGCAGAAGAAATCGGGAAGCTGGCAGATAACAGCAGAAATAATGCGAATGCCATTCAGCTTTTGAACGGTCAGATTACGGAAACAGTGAATAATTTGTTGCAGAGCGCAAAGGAATTACTGGATTTCCTGGGTGGAGATCTGTCAGAAGATTATAAAGGTTTCACCATGCTGTCGGAACGTTACACGGCAGATGCAGATGAAATCAGCCGCATGATGAGCCATATTGGAAATATGGTATCTGATATAGACAGGGAAATGAAAGAACTGACAGAAAAAGTGAATGCTATCAATGTTTCTATTAATGAAAAAGAACAGGGAATGCAGGCTGTGACAAAGAATCTCACAGATCTGAACAGTACTTTCACAGAAATTATGGATGAAACAGAAAAAAACAAAGATTGTGTGAGAAAAATGTTGGATGCAAAAGCGGTAGAGTTTTAAAGGTACAAAAGGACAGGCGTAAGAATGAAAAAGCAATTGGCAGTTATGATGTGCGCAATCAGTTTTGACAACCAGAGGAAAATACTGGAGGGTATTATTGCGGGAGCCAGAGAGCACGATTGCAATGTTTTTGTTTTTACAAATCATGTAAGCTATAATGAAAAAGAACTGAATAAACAGGGAGCGTTCAAAATCATGGAGCTTCCTGATTTTAAATTATTTGATGGAGTGATTCTGGCGGAAAATACGATTCAGTATCAACCCGCAGCAGACAGACTACTTTTGGAAATACAGAGAAGTGGAATCCCTGTGGTCAGTATTGATGATGAAATAGAGGGGATGGGATATGTCGGAATCTCCAATTATAACGCACAGAAACAGGTCGTAGAACATATTATTCATGAACATCATAAGGCAAGGATTGCCTATGTTACCGGTCAGATTTCCAACAAAGATGGAAGAGAGCGCCTGAATGCTTACCAGGACGCGATGATGGAAGCGGGACTTGAGGTAGACAAGAAATTGATCTATAAAGGAAACTATGATGTGGAAAGTGGTTGGAATGCTGTAAAATCTTTCCAAAAACAAAAGATACAGATGCCGGAAGCGATTATCTGTGCAAATGATAATATGGCTATTGGAGTGATGAATCAACTGGAACTGGATGGATACCAGTCAGTTTGCCCGGGGGTACAAGGCAGTTGAAATTTTATTTTCTAATCAGTCAAATCAAAAAATAACAGTCAAATCAAAAATGCATATTGGAGGCAGCTGCGGTTGTAAAGAGAAAGATATGTCGATCCGCGAGGTTCAGAAGAATTATGTAGATGATATTCAGACGATGCGACAGACGGCGGATGGAATTAAAAACATGATAACGGAGTTCTCCGGATTGAAGCAGGAGACAGAATTGGTGGAAGCATTAAAAAAATATGTGGTGCAATCCGATATGAAGGGATTTTATCTGTGCCGTTGTAAGAGCGAGACAGGATACGGACTAACGAAGGGTGCCTTAGACAGTCGTCTGGATATGAAGGAAGTGAACACAGAATATACGGAGAAAATGAAAGTAGTTCTTGCCTATGAAAAAGGATTTTTCCCGGTGTATGAGGATGGTGACAAAGGAGATATTATCCCTGGGAAGGCAAAGGAAAGAAAGGAAAATAATTTCTTTGTCGTGGTTCCGATATTTTATCAGAATTACTGCTATGGCTATTGTGTGTCGGTAGATAGTTACTTTCCACTAAAATGTGAACTTTTTTTCTCCTGGACGCTGAACATTGGTATCGGTCTTGAGAATATCCGGAAGATTCAAATATTGAACCGGATGCTCAATCGCATGAATAATATGTGGATGTATGATACGCTTACCCAGGTTTATAACAGAGCAGGTTTCTTTTACTATGCAGGAAATTTGCTGCAGAAACTTAAAAAACAGGGAGAAATGGCAGAACTGTTATTTGCGGATATCAATAGGCTGAAAAAGGTGAATGATACACAGGGACATCTTGTGGGAGATAAATTTATCAGAGAAATAGCTAATTGTATTAAGGAAAATCTGCGGGAAGAACAACTTCTGATGAGATATGGCGGCGATAAATTTGTGGTATTCGGAAGAATAACGGATGAAGAAGAGCAGAATCTTCAGATAAAAAATATCCGGGAAAGCATTGAACGACGAAACGAGACACAAAAGCTTGAATTTCCATTGAGTGCAAGCATCGGGGTTACGGTATATCAGGCATCAGAAATTTTAGATCTGAATGTGATTATCGAGCAGGCAGATCATAAGATGTATGAGGAAAAAAGAAAGAAAAACAGCAGATGAGCAGTAGAGAAGACCGAAGGAAAACTATTCCTTCGGTCTTAAATTTTCTAATACTTCATCCGGTACATACAGCTTCCCCCAGCCGGTGCCGAGGTCGATCTTGGGCTTGTTGGCACCGTGGAAGTCGGAGCCGCCGCTGATCTTTAGATCATATTTGGAGGCAAGTCCCCGGATCTGGCGTTCCTCGGCGGTATTGTAGGTGCTGTAGATGGCTTCGATGCCTACGAGGCCGATGGACTTCAATTCCGCTACGAGATTATCCAGCCGCTCATCGCTCATGTGATAGAGAATCGGATGCGCCAGCACGGGAACCCCACCGGCTCCCAGGATCAGTTCCACCGCCTGGGCGGGAGTGACCTTTTCCCTCGGAACGAAGCAGGGACAGTGGTCGCCCACATAGCGCTCGAAAGCTTCCTTCATGCTCTGGATATAGCCGTGGGAGAGCAGATACCTTGCAAAGTGCGCTCTGGTAATGACCGCACCGGGGAATTCCGTCAGAAGCGCCTCATAGGTGATGTCGACGCCGTGTTCTCTAAGGAGGGCACACATTTTCTCGTTGCGGTTCTCCCGGGAACGGATGAAATCCTCTAAGTAATGGGCGAAATCCGGCTGCTGATAATCGATGAAAAGCCCCACCATGTGGATATCTTTTCCCTGATACTCGGTGGACAGCTCAATGCCGGGAATGATTTCCGGCACCTGAGAAGCGGGGGCGTCAGTGTCTGCAGAGGAAGGGAATACGTCTGCAGCCTTTGGAGCAGGAGTGTCAGACCCAGACTGGGAAGGAACCGTAAGGCAGGGGACGGCATTCTTCGGGGAAGAAATGACCGGAGAAGCCGTCCGGCCCTGTCGCAGCCCCTCCGCATACCGGATCGCCCGATCCAGCCCGTTTACCGTATCATGATCCGTGAGGGCGAAGGCTCGCAGTCTTTTTTTCATAGCGTAATCGACTAATTCTTCCGGGGTGTAAGTACCGTCGGAGCAGGTGGAATGTACATGTAAATCTACCATAATAGCAAAGATCCTTTCTGCACGCAGAAAAATGCGCACGGCTTACAGTGTCGTTAAATAACATCAAAGATTCGTGATACCATAGATAAAAAATGGATGTCGGCAGCACCGGCATCCATTTTATTTTTGTCTTAATTCTCGTCGTCCTCGGTCTGGGCGGTGAATACAGTACGCTTTCTGGCCATTTCATCGCTTGCCAGATACTCGTCGTAGGTAGTGATCTTGTCTACCAGACTGCCGTTCGGCAGGATCTCAATGATACGGTTGGCGGTGGTCTGTACGAACTGGTGGTCATGGCAGGAAAACAGTGCCACACCGGGGAACTTGATCAGACCGTTGTTCAGTGCGGTGATGGACTCCATATCCAGATGGTTCGTGGGTTCATCCAGGATCAGGCAGTTGGCACCGCTGATCATCATCTTGGACAGCAGACAGCGGACCTTCTCACCACCGGAGAGGATACGAACCTTCTTTACACCGTCTTCTCCGGCGAACAGCATACGTCCCAGGAAACCGCGGACATAAGTGGCATCCTTCACGGGAGAGTAACCGGTCAGCCAGTCGGCAATGGTCAGATCATTGTCAAACTCTGCAGTATTGTCCTTCGGGAAGTAGGACTGGGAAGTGGTAACGCCCCACTTGTAGGTACCTTCGTCCGGCTCTATCTCACCGGCCAGAATCTGGAACAGTGTGGTCTTAGCCAGCTCGCAACTGCCTACGAAAGCCACCTTGTCTTCATGTCCCAGAGTAAAGGAAATGTCATTTAATACCTTTTCTCCGTTGATGGTCTTGGACAGATGCTCCACAGCCAGTACTTCGTTACCGATCTCACGCTCGGGACGGAAGTCGATATAGGGATATTTTCTGCTGGAAGGCTTAATATCATCCAGCTCAATTTTTTCCAGTGCACGTTTTCTGGAAGTAGCCTGTTTGGACTTGGAAGCGTTGGCGGAGAAACGGGAGATGAACTCCTGTAATTCCTTGATCTTTTCTTCCTTTTTCTTATTGGCTTCCTTCATCTGCTTGATCAGCAGCTGGCTGGACTCGTACCAGAAGTCGTAGTTACCGGCATACAGCTGGATCTTGCCGTAGTCGATGTCGGCGATCTGCGTACATACCTTGTTCAGAAAATAACGGTCATGGGAGACTACGATAACGGTATTCTCGAAATCGATCAGGAAATCCTCCAGCCATGCGATGGCATCCAGATCCAGATGGTTGGTAGGCTCGTCCAGCAGCAGGATGTCGGGGTTACCGAACAGTGCCTTCGCCAGCAGAACCTTCACCTTCAGGCTGCCGTCCAGATCCTTCATGAGAGAGTAGTGGAACTCGGTGCCAATGCCCAGACCATTTAACAGCATGGCAGCATTGGACTCTGCCTCCCAACCGTCCATCTCGGCGAATTCCGCTTCCAGTTCACTGGCACGGATACCGTCCTCGTCGCTGAAATCTTCCTTGGCATAGATGGCATCCTTTTCCTTCATGATCTGGAAGAGACGCTCGTTACCCATGATAACGGTATCCATAACCACGTTGTCATCGTATTTGAAATGATCCTGCTCCAACACGGAGAGACGCTGGCCGGGGGTGATGACGATATCACCTTTGGTAGTGTCCAGCTGACCGGACAGAATCTTCAAAAAGGTGGATTTACCGGCACCGTTGGCTCCGATGAGGCCGTAACAGTTGCCCTCGGTAAACTTGATGTTGACATCTTCGAATAAAGCTTTCTTACCCACACGGTAAGTTACGTTGTTTGCACTGATCATTCTTAAACCTCTTGTTATTCTTCTTATTAAATGTGTTACAAAGCCACCCTTACCATTATACATAAAGTAACGCATATTTCAAGGAAAATATGCAAGAATTCGGTATTTCCGGGCCCGAAAAGTGCCGGAAGAAACTGTGCCTGAGGCGGAGGGCGGAAAAAGCTCTCGATGCGGGAGGAAAATTTACCTTGATTTTACTTACGGAGATTGCGTGGAGCATTTCCCTCTGATAAAATGGAACTATCAACTTGGGAGGTTTTCTTATGGAGACAAAATTAAACTACAAAAGAACATTTCTGATCGGCCTGGCTTTTCTTAGCATCTGCTCCTTCTGGCAGATGTATGACAATATCATTCCGCTGATCTTACAGAACACCTATCATCTGGGAGAGACCATGACGGGAGCGGTCATGGCACTGGACAATGTGCTGGCCATCTTCCTGCTGCCGGTATTCGGTACGCTGTCGGACAAAGTACATACGAAGCTGGGCAGAAGAATGCCCTTTATCGTGGTGGGGACGATCCTGGCGGTAATCTTCATGATGCTGCTGCCGATGATCGACAATGCGGAAAAGGCAAGATGGAGCACCGGAGAATCCTTCAGTAACCAGGTCTTCTTTTTAGGCGTGTTGTTCCTCACCCTGGTGTCTATGGGACTGTACCGTTCTCCGGCGGTGGCACTGATGCCGGATGTGACACCCAACCACCTGCGCAGCCGTGCCAATGCGGTGATTAACCTTATGGGAGCCGTAGGCGGTGTCTATTCCCTAATCATGATCAAGGTTCTGGTGGGAAAAGGGGAAACACCGGATTACCTGCCGTTGTTTGCCAGCATTGCCGCAGTTATGGCCATCGCCGTGGGAATCCTGGTGATTACCATCCGGGAAAATAAGCTGCGGGAAGAAGTCGAGAAAGCAGAGGCCGCAAGTGCAGAAAGCATAGAAGAAAAAGCAATGTCTGCGGGAGTGGAAGCGGCCGGGGAGATCGAGGCGGTGGGAGATACCATAGAAGCAAAGACTTCCGACAGTAAACAGCAGACCGCAAAGACTGAAAACGCCAAGGGTATGCCCAAGGATGTGAAGCGCAGTATGTACTTTATGCTGGCTTCCATCTTCTTATGGTTTACCGCCTATAATGCTGTGACCACAGCCTTTTCCCGTTATACGAAGGTGGTGTGGAAGATGGAGGGCGGAAGCTTCGCCAACTGTCTGATGGTGGCTACGGTGGCAGCCATTTTAAGTTATATCCCCATCGGAAATATTTCTGCGAAGATCGGCCGCAAGAAGACGATCATGGGCGGTGTCCTGCTGATGGCAGCCTGCTACGGAGCTGCTATTTTTGCCAGAGAGTATCACCCCATCGTCAATCTGGCGTTCGCGCTGATCGGCGTGGCATGGGCAGCCATCAACGTGAATTCCTACCCGATGATCGTGGCCATGAGCAGCGGCAGCGATGTGGGTAAATTCACCGGAACCTATTATACATTTTCCATGGCGGCGCAGATCCTGACCCCGGTATTGTCCGGATTTTTGTTGGAGAAGGTGTCCTACAACACCCTGTTCCCCTATGCCCTGTTCTTCTCCCTGCTGGCATTCCTGACCATGACCCAGGTACGTCACGGCGATGTGAAGCCCCAGAAGAAGGAGAACATTCTGGAGAACTTTGATGTGGACGATTAATGAAATCGACGATAAAACGTAAGAAAATATTTAGAAATACCTACTTGAAAATTGCAGAGCAGTGGATTAAAGTAAAATGCAGCAGCTTTTCGCAGATAATAAAAGGGAGCGGAAATGCTGCATGCGAATGAAAACATAAGATAGAAGGTTAAAGCAATGAATATTTTAGGAATGATAGTGCTCTGTATTTTGATTCTGGCGATCCTTTACTTCCTCATGATCATGCCCCGGGTGGCACACAAGCCGGATACAGCCCCCTTTAAAGAATGGCTCTACGCCCACAGAGGCCTGCACGACAATGCCACAGAGGCACCTGAGAATTCCATGGCGGCATTCCGTAAGGCCGTGGAGGCTGGCTTCGGCATTGAACTGGACATTCAGCTGACGAAGGACAAGATCCCGGTGGTGTTCCATGATTTTACCCTGAAAAGGATCTGTGGCGGCGAAGGCAAAATATGTGATTATACTTATGAGGAATTGCAGCAGTTCCACCTGTGTGGTTCCACGGAGAAGATTCCAAAGTTTGCGGATGTGCTGGAGATGGTGAACGGAAAAGTACCTCTGATCGTGGAATTCAAGATTGAGCGTGCGGATCTGTCCCTGTGTCCCATTGCGGATAAGATGCTGCGGGCTTACAAGGGAATGTACTGTATGGAATCCTTCAATCCGCTGGGAGTGCGGTGGTATCGGAAGAACCATCCGGATCTGGTGCGTGGCCAGTTGTCCGATGCCTTCCTGAAGGAAGGAGAGTATGTGGGCGTTTTGTATTTTGTCCTGCAGAATTTACTGTTGAATTTCGTGACCAGGCCGGATTTTGTGGCATACAACCATCATTATCCCGGGATCCTGTCCCGGAAGCTTTGCAGAAGGCTGTACCATAATACGGCGGCTGCCTGGACCATCAAGAGCCAGAAGGAGTTGGATGAAGCAAGAAAGCATTTCGACATTTTCATCTTTGACAGCTTCGTACCAGAAGCAAGAAGATAGACGATACGCAATATAATATAAAACGGCCGGTTCCGGATACCTCGGAAAACGGCCGTTTTTGCAAACTAAAATTTATCCCAGAAAGCCCAGATGCTCCAACAGGATCTTGATGCCCATAAGGATCAGGATGACACCACCGGCGATCTCGGCCTTGGCCTTGTAGCGCAGTCCGAAGACATTGCCGACCTTTACACCGACCATGGAGAGGATCAGGGTGGTCATGCCGATGAAAAGCACTGCGGCGATGATATTAACCTGTAGGAAAGCGAAGGTGACACCTACGGCCAGAGCATCGATGCTGGTGGCAACGGCCAACAGGAACATGGTCTTCATATCCAGTGCTGCGGTGGCGTGCTCCTCTTCCTTGGACAGCGCCTCTTTGATCATGGAAGCGCCAATGATGCCCAACAGAACGAAAGCGATCCAGTGGTCGATAGCGGTGATGAAACGTTCGAACTGACTGCCGAGAATGTAACCGATGGTAGGCATCAACGCCTGGAAACCGCCGAACCACAGGCCTACGATACCGGCCTTTTTCAGGGTGACACGATCCATGGCCAGACCCTTGCAGATTGAGACGGCGAAAGCATCCATAGACAATCCTACGGCAAGAATAAATAAACTGAGCAGATCCATTTCTAAGTTCCTCTCTTTCGTGTTTGTTTTGTCTCACAAAAAAACTCACAGACAATGAAAGCGAAACGGTTCGTTTCCATTGTCTATGAGTCTCATTATCACAATCTCTGCTTAGAAGATACCAGATGCATGCATCATTATGTTGATATCTCCACAGCCTTACCTTACCATAGATGCGGCTGCCAACTACTCCCTCATAGAGTATTCTATGAATTTTCTTATGACGTGAAAACAATAGTATATTATTTGAGAAAAAAAGTCAATAACAAAATGGTAAATTGTTGAAAATTAATGTGCGACAGAACGGATTTCGGGCAAAAAAAGATCAGCCCCGCGGGACTGACCTTTTCGGTTGCTCTTGTTATTAAGCTACAACAGTAACGTTGGTAGCACGGATCTTGCTGCTGTTCTGAGGATCGCACTCGGTATCGAAAGTTACCTTCTGGCCCTCTTCCAGAGACTTGAAACCATCAGCATTGATTGCGGAAAAGTGTACGAATACTTCCTCACCGTTAGCATCGTTGGTGATGAAACCGTAACCCTTCTGAGCGTTGAACCACTTAACTGTACCGTTATTCATTATTGGTACCTCCTTTAATAATTCAGGCTTTGCCTGATCCTTTTGATGATTCTAAAACGTAGGACAAAAAAATCACATATTTTTGTAAAGCATCCGTGAAAAGTAACAATGTCTTACAAAAATATGTGAGATCAATGACTTTCATTTAGAATACGGTTAGAGTATACCATTGTATTTATCGAAATGTCAATAATTATCTTTGAATTTTAGGCCTATTTTACTACGGGAAAGACATATGATTTTAAGAGTGACGGAAAGCGGAGAAAGACAATGGATCTTAAGTTTTTATGGAAGGTATTGCAGGGGGCACTGATCGGTCTGGGAGCGGTATTGCCGGGGATCTCCGGCGGGGTTTTAAGCGTGGTGTTCGGGGTCTATCGGCCCATTATGGAACTGCTGGCGGATCCGGTACATAAGTGGAGGACACATCTGCCGGGATTGTTCCCCTACATGATCGGTTCCGCTGCGGGATTCCTGGGGGTGGCGAATCTACTGGCTTATGTCCTGGAGACTTACCCGGATCCTTCGGTCTGTGTATTTGTGGGACTGATCTGCGGGATGCTGCCCTCGCTGTGGCGGGAGGCAGGAGAACAGGGCAGGAACCGGGGAAATGTGATTGTCTCCGGAGTGACATTTACGGCAATGCTTATGTTACTGTGCCTGCTTCAGAACCCCCGGGCGGCGGTGAAACCGGGGATCGGCAGCTATCTGTTCTGCGGATTTGCTTTTGCCCTGTCGGTGATCGCTCCCGGCATGAGTTTTTCCACGTTGCTGATGCCCTTAGGCCTGTATACCCCTTTTGTGGAGGGCATCGGCCATATCCGGCCTGAGATTCTGATTCCCGGCATGATCGGCTGTGGGGTGACTTTTGTGTGTCTGGCGAAATTGGTGAACCGTCTGTTTGAAAAACATTATGCGGTGATGTTTCATGGGATTTTCGGCATTATCGGTGCGGCCACGGTGATGACCGTCCCCTGGGGCAGCTTTGCGGCATCTCCGGAAGGAGCATCCCGGAATCTGTTCTGCATGGCGGCTGGAATCACAGCGGCGCTACTTTTGGAAGTTATGAATGAAAAAATGGCATGTTTTTCCGAAAATGAGACAGAATAAGGAGCAGGATCCTTAACATGGAAAAAGGAAGGTAGAAACATGCAGATGTATGACGTGGTGGCAACGGGGGTGCTGGGACTTCTGGTCGGATTCTGGTCCGGCAGGAGTCTCCGGTGGAAAATGGAAGAAACGGAAGAGACCGGGGAGAACCGGGAAGAGAGGAAAATAACCACAGCCAGACAGCTGGTGAGGGAAGGTACCACCATAGGAAGTCCGGTGAACGGAGAGATCCGAAAGGATGCGGGAGAGGAACAGGAGGCCGCGGAGATGAGAGCGGGGCGTATCAGCATCCTGCCGGAGGACGGAAGGGTCTATGCGCCCACAGCGGGAAAAGTGTTAAAACTGTATCCCATGGGAAACCGGATCCGTTTCCGCACGGACAGCGGACTGGAACTGTTGTTAAATATCTGCAAAGACCGGGAAGAACTGCACAGTGCTTATTACCACTGTAATGTCCTGCAAAATGAGATCGTGCGCAAGGGGAAACTGCTGGTGGAATTCGATCAGGAAGGGCTGGCGAAGGAAGGTGTAGATACGGCGGTGACGGTGGAAATGTGTCAGTCACCGGAAGCGAAACAGATCGTCAGCACATGGAAGGATTATATCCGGGCGGGAGAGGAACTGCTGTGGGTACAGCGCGCAGGGAGGAATCAAGAGGATTCCGTCTGCCTGCGGTAAGCTCCCGGAGTGGTGTGGTAAGCGTCCTGAAAGGCACGGAAAAAAGTGCGGGAGCTTCCAAAGCCGGCATCCAGTGCAATCTGTGTCACGGACAGTTCTGTGGACAGCAGAAGATCTCTGGCATAGTCCAGTCTTCTGGAATTCACATAATCCGGAAAAGAGGTGTGAAGCTTCTCGGTGAAGATCCTTGAGAGGACAAAACGGCTGACACCGAATTCTTTTGAAAGACTTTCCAGAGACAATTCTTCCGTATAGTGGGCGTCCAGATAGAGAAGCAGCCTTTGCTCCAGTTCCAGATCTTCCGTGCTTTTCCGGGGCTGCAGGGGCAGGAGCGGCAGCAGATCCGCCAACAGGAGCGTGAGATACCCTTCCGCATAGACCTGCACATCGGAAGGCGTCGGGCGATCCTTTTCCATGGCAGAGGCCAGACCTTCGAGACCATGCAGGGCAATGCGGCTGTGCTCCGAGAGGGAGGAAGTTGCAAAGTCATTGCGGGCAGGTTTTTTGTTCTGGAAAAAATGACGGAAGGAATGGCAGAAATCCGGCTCGAAGATACAGAGCAGATTCTGACCGGGTTCCACATGCTTTAAGCCGTGCATCTGGTTCGGAAAGACCAGAACCCCCTGACCGGGCTTCAGGGAAAAATCCTGCTGCTCCACGGTGACGGTGGTGGAACCGCTCAAGACATAGATCAGCTCCAGCTGTCTGTGAAGATGGACGGCGTAAGGGTTATTTTTGGACAAATATAAGTAGAGCTGTTCCTGACGGTTCTGGTAAAAGAAACTCAAAGCGATTCCCTCCTGCAACTTTTGTCACTATTATGACATTTATAGCCGGTAAATGCAAGAATTGACACAAACTAATGGGAAAATGGCACGCGATACAGAGAAACATCTGCTATACTGTGCTTACAAAATACAAAACGGCGGCAAAAGGCTGCAGAATGGAGAACTTATGGATAAGACTAAGATACATAAAATGTGGATCGCCGATCAGGGCGACGGCACCTATACCAACCCGATCCTGTATACCGATTATTCGGATCCGGATGCCATTCGAGTGGGAGAGGATTATTTTATGATTGCTTCCAGCTTCTGTAATACCCCCGCAGTCCCTCTGCTGCATTCGAAGGATCTGGTGAACTGGAAAGTCATCAATTACATTATTGACAAGCTTCCCTTTGACTATTATGACAAGCCGGTGCACGGCTGCGGTACCTGGGCTCCTGCCATCCGTTACCATGAGGGAACCTACTATGTATTCATTCCTATGCCGGATGAAGGCATTATGATGTGCAAGACCACGGATCCGTGGGGCAAATGGAGTGAGCCTGCCTACGTGCGTAAGGTAGTGGGCTGGATCGATCCCTGTCCTTTCTGGGATGAGGACGGCAAGGCTTACATGGTGACGGCCTTCGCCAGAAGCCGTATCGGTTTCAAGAGCATGCTGTATATGTCTCCCATCGAACCGGACTGCTCCGGTGTGCTGGATGACGGCCAGTTCATTTATGACGGCCATGCGACCCAGCCTACCATCGAGGGGCCGAAGCTGTACAAGAGAAACGGCTATTACTATATTTTCGCTCCGGCAGGAGGCGTAAAGCCCGGCTGGCAGACCGTATTGCGTTCGAAAAATATTTACGGTCCCTGGGAAGAAAAGATCGTTCTGCATCAGGGCAATTCTCCCGTCAACGGACCTCACCAGGGTGCCTGGGTAGACACTCCGGACGGACAGGACTGGTTCCTGCACTTTCAGGATGTGGGCAATGCGGGCCGTATCGTACATTTACAGCCCATGCACTGGGAGAACGACTGGCCGGTGATCGGCGTGAACGAGGTGGACGGCTGCGGCGAACCGGTACTGCATTATAAGAAGCCGGAAGTGGGAGCAGAGTACCCCATCGATACCCCGGAGGACAGTGATTTCTTCGAAGGGGAAACCTTAGGACTACAGTGGCAGTGGAATGCCAACTATAAAAAGGAATGGTATGATCTGAAAAATGGCCAGCTGATTCTCCATGCACAGGCCGCAGATCCGAAGACACAGCTGTGTGACATCAGCAATCTTTTGCTTCAGAAATGGCCGGCACCGGAATTTTCCATTACCACCTGCCTGCATCTGGAACAGATGAAAGACGGTGACGTGGCAGGCCTGGTATCTCTGGGCGGCTGCTATACGGCACTTGCGGTGCAGAAAACAAACGGGAAAATGAAATTACAGCAGCGCACCGGCAACTGGACGAAGGACGATGAGGTACGCACCGGTCTGGGCGAATGGAACAGCGATGTCATTTATATCCAGATGAAGGTGGAGAAGGAGAACTATCGTACTTTTTATGTGGGAACTGCCGAGGAAAATCTACAGTCTGTGGGACAGATGGTGGAAGCAACTCCGGGTCGCTGGGTTGGTGTCAAGGACGGTCTGTTTGCCATCAACGAACAGGGTACAGACGGTGGCTTGGTCACTGCGGATTATTTTGTATACCAAGACCTGTAAAATATGTTATGCCGGAAAATCTGTGAATGAGAATTTGATAATACTTTTGTATTTACCGTATTTACAATGCAATAACAATATGCTATTTTGGCAGTTGTTAATGTAAGGATAAAGGAATGATGTAAAGTATGACAGAAGAGAAAATGCTGTTTTCCCAGGATGCACTGAAAAAATTATTGTGGCCGCTGATCATTGAACAGTTTCTGGCAGTGGCCATGGGAATGGCGGATACCGTGATGGTGGCCAGCTGTGGAGAAGCCTCGGTATCCGGAATCTCTCTGGTGGACAGTATCTGTGTCCTGCTGATCGGATTATTTACGGCCATGGCCAGCGGTGGTGCGGTGGTGGCGGCACAGTACATGGGACGCGGCGATAAGGAAATGGTAGGCCGGGCCTCCAATCAGCTGTTTCTGGCGGTGGGAGGTGTGGCCCTTCTGTTTATGGTGATCTCCCTGATCTTTAACCGGGGACTGCTTAGCCTCCTCTACGGAAATGTGGAAGCGGATGTCATGAGTGCGGCCAGGACCTATTTTTATATTGTGGCGGTCTCCTTCCCGTTCCTCGGAATCTATAACGGCGGAGCAGCCCTGTTCCGTGCGGTGGGAGATTCCAAGGTATCCATGAAGGTATCACTGGTGGCAAATCTGATGAACATCGCGGGCAATGCGGTCCTGATCTACGGAGCGAAGATCGGTGTGGCCGGTGCGGCTCTGTCCACATTGTTTTCCAGAACCCTGTCTGCGGTGATGATCGTGGTACTGCTGATGAGAAGCGACAAGATCTCCATGAGCAAAAGCTGGCGGGTAGATACGAACATTCTGGGAAAGATCCTGTACATCGGTATTCCCAACGGACTGGAGAACAGCATTTTCCAGATCGGCAAGCTTCTGACTACCAGTCTGATCGCTACCTTCGGCATGGTGGCCATTACCGCCAATGCCGTGACCTACAGCATTGCGAATTTCCAGCAGATCCCGTCCAGTGCCATTGGTGTGGCCATGATCACGGTGATCGGGCAGTGCATCGGCGCGGGGGAGACCGAGCAGGCGCATTACTATCTGAAAAAGATGTTAAAACTGGCGTATCTGTGTATGGTCGTGCTGGGTATTCCCATTATCCTGTTTTCCAGGCCGCTGTGCAGTATTTACCATCTGAGCGAGGCAACCACGGATATGACGGTGATTCTGTTGATTTACAACTGTGTCTGCTGTATGTTGGTGCATCCCCTGTCTTTTGCCCAGTCCAATGCGTTGCGTGCCGCGGGGGATGTGAAGTTTACCATGATCGTGGCCATCGCTTCCATGTGGATCTGCCGTGTGGGTATGGCTTATATTCTGGGACAGGCTGTGGGACTTGGCGTTATCGGTGTCTGGATCGCCATGACCATGGACTGGACCGTGCGGGCGTTTTTATTCACCAGCCGGGTACGGACGGGAAAATGGCTGCAATATAAGGACCGGCTGGTGAAATAAAGTGCGATAATGGAATCCGGCGGAAAATGTGAGCGCAGCGGGAAAAAATGTTTGCTACGCTAAAGTTTTACATTGACAGATTTTCGAATGTGTTTTAGCATGTTTCTATAGAAAATACATAGCACAAAAAGTGCGGAAATGAGGCAGAACATGAGCAAAAAGCCCTATGCAGAGCGTAATCTGAAATTCGAGACATTGCAGTTACATGTGGGACAGGAACAGCCCGATCCCGTGACCGGCGCAAGAGCCGTTCCCATTTATCAGACATCTTCTTATGTATTCCGCAACTGCGACCACGCAGCAGCCCGTTTCGGACTGGAAGATCCCGGTGAGATCTACGGTCGTCTGGGCAACCCCACGCAGGGTGCATTTGAGCAGCGTATTGCAGCACTGGAGGGCGGTACCGCAGCTCTGGCAGTAGCCAGCGGCGCAGCAGCTATCTGCTACACGATCCAGAACCTGGCAAAACAGGGAGATCATATCATTTCTGCAAATAATATTTACGGTGGGACCTATAATCTGCTGGCACATACGCTGGTAGACTACGGTGTGACCACCACCTTCGTGGCTCCCTCCGATTATGACAAGATCGAAGCAAGTTTTCAGGAGAACACCAAGGCGCTCTACATCGAGACTCTGGGCAACCCCAACTCCGATGTGGTAGACATCGAGCGTCTGGCACAGATCGCCCATGCGCACAAGGTGCCTCTGGTAGTAGACAATACCTTTGCAACTCCTTATCTGGTACGTCCTTTTGAGTACGGCGCAGATATCGTGGTACATTCCGCAACCAAATTCATCGGCGGACATGGCACCAGCTTAGGCGGCGTGATCGTAGAGAACGGCAAGTTCGACTGGGAAGGCAGTGGCAAGTTCCCCCATCTGTGCACTCCGAACCCCAGCTATCATGGCGTGACCTTCACCAAGGCAGCACCGGGCGCGGCTTTTGTGACCGCTATCCGTGCAATGCTTCTTCGTGATATGGGCGGATGCATTTCTCCGGTACATGCATTTATTTTCTTGCAGGGACTGGAGACACTGTCTCTTCGTGTGGAGCGTCATGTGGAAAATGCACTGAAGGTAGTACAGTATCTGAACCATCATCCGCAGGTAGAGCGCGTGCATCATCCTTCTGTATCCACCGATCCGGAGCAGCAGGCATTGTATAAGAAGTACTTCCCGAACGGCGGCGGTTCCATCTTCACCTTTGAGATCAAGGGCGGCAAGGAGACAGCCAAGAAGTTCTGTGACAATCTGGAACTGTTTTCACTGCTGGCAAATGTGGCAGATGTGAAGTCTCTGGTCATCCATCCGGCGTCCACTACCCATGCACAGCTGTCTGAAGAGGAACTGAACGAGCAGGGTATTTACAGCAATACCATTCGTCTGTCCATCGGTACCGAGAATATTGATGACATCATTGAGGACCTGGAAGGCGGTTTCCAGTCGGTTTAAGGAGAGACCATGCTTTCACTGGCATTTCTCTATTTTGTATTTTTAGGAACGGAGTATTTGTTCGACAACCGGATGGCATTATGCACGGATTCCACGGGAGTGGTGCTGGCATAGAGCTATATCCTCGGTGTCAGCGTGCTGGGTTTTCTGGTCTATTCCCTGAACGAAAGGACCGGAACCAGAAGCCGAATGAGAAAAGCGCAGCCTACCCGCGAGGGGGCTGTGCTTTTTTGATGCGCGAGGGTATAGGAGCCGGGAAGGCGGGCGTGGTACCCGCGGAACAGAGCAAGCGAGGGTATGGAAAGCCGAGAGGTGGACAGGATACCCACAGATGCAGAAAATGCGCAGATGTACAAAAGCAGAAAATATAGAAAGAGCGAAGACAGTAAATGAGAACTTTGTATCAATAAAAAAATAACACTTGACAAATACCCTACGGGGGTATATTTTGTAAAAGAAAACAAGATACCCCTGTAGGGTATTTTGCGTATGGCTGCAACGAGGGATCTGGCACCGCAAGCTTTAGAATGGGAGAAAATATGGCAGAACAGATGGAAGGAAAAATGGAAGAGAAGGGCATGGAATGTTGTCATTGTCACCAGAAGGCAACGCCCCGCTCCGAGAAAGAAAGAAAACAATTGCAGAACCGCTTAAGCCGTATGGCAGGACAACTGAACGGTATCAGCCGGATGCTGGAAGAGAACCGCTACTGCGGAGACATTCTGACGCAGGTAGCTGCCGTGGAGAGTGCTTTGCAGGCATTCGGCTATGCAATTCTGAAGGAACATATGGAGACCTGTGTGGTTGAAGAGATTCAGAAGGGGAATACTGCTGTAGTAGATGAGGCAGTGGAACTCGTGAAGAAATTGAAATAATGAGAGCAACGCGGCAATTTCACAGGACGGGCATCATGACGTGCAGGAGCCGGGACGGCCGCAGAGGAAAAAGAGGTGTAAACAATGAAGGAAAGATATCATGTTACGGGAATGTCCTGTTCCGCATGTTCTTCCCATGTGGAAAAGGCAGTAAACAAGCTGGAAGATGTGGAAAAAGCATCCGTGAATCTGCTGACGGAGACCATGGATGTAACTTATGATGAGACGAAGATCACTTCCGCCGACATCATTGATGCCGTGGTGAAAGCAGGCTACGGGGCCTCGGTGATGACCGAGGGCGGCACGGCAGGCGGACAGAGTGCTTCCGGAAATGCGGGCGGCGCAGGCAGGTCCGGCGCCGACGGCAAACAGGAATTGCAGCAGAAACTGGATGCGGAAGCAAAAGCCATGAAATGGCGTCTGGGAATCTCTATCGGATTCCTGATCCCGTTAATGTATGTGTCCATGCATCACATGTTCAAGGAATGGTTCGGAATCCCGGTTCCGGCATTTGTCGTGAATACCATGCATGGCAATGCCAATGCCATGAACTTTGCACTGACACAGTTCTTACTGTTATTGCCGATTCTGTATGTGAACCGGAAGTTTTTCTCCGTAGGCTTCAAGACACTGGCGCACCGCAGTCCGAACATGGACAGCCTGATCGCACTGGGATCCGGCGCGGCACTGGTGTACGGCATTTTCGCCATGTACCGGATCAGCTATGGCCTGGGCTATGGCGATATGGCGGTGGTGGAGCATTATTCCCACGACCTGTATTTTGAATCCTCCGGTACGATTCTGACCCTGATCACCGTCGGAAAATATCTGGAGAGCCGTTCCAAGGGCAAGACCAGTGAAGCCATTACCAAACTGATGAATCTGGCTCCCAAGGTGGCGATCCTTGTGACCGGGGACGGACAGGAGAAGGAAGTGCCCACGGAGAGCCTGCAAAAAGGCGATATTTTTCTGGTAAAGCCCGGAAGTCTGGTGCCGGTAGACGGCATTGTCATTGAAGGTAATTCCAGTGTGGATGAAGCAGCCATTACCGGCGAAAGCGTCCCTGTGGAGAAGCAGGCGGGCGACCATGTGGTCTCAGCGACTGTGAACAAGGCGGGCTTCTTAAAATGTCGTGCGGACCGCGTTGGCGATGACACCACGCTGGCACAGATCATCCGTCTGGTGGAAGAAGCCAGTGCCAGCAAAGCGCCCATTGCGCGGCTGGCGGATAAAGTGGCCGGAGTATTTGTACCGGCGGTCATGACCATTTCCCTGATCACCCTGATCGTATGGCTGATAAGCGGCGCTACTGCGGAATTTGCCATTTCCACGGCCATTGCCGTACTGGTAATTTCCTGCCCCTGTGCACTGGGACTGGCAACACCGGTGGCTATCATGGTGGGAACCGGCGTAGGTGCCAGCAACGGTATCCTGATCAAGACCGGTGAGGCCTTGCAGCAGGCAAAAGAGATCGACACGGTGGTACTGGACAAGACCGGAACCATTACAAGCGGTAAGTTAAAAGTAGAAGAAGTTGGCGGTTATCAAAGCGATGTTCCTGCGGATGCCATGATGCAGATCGCAGCGGCACTGGAGAAAAAGAGTGAGCATCCGCTGGCAGAGGCTATAGTGGAATGGGCAGAGCAGTTTGGTCTGGCAATTCCCAAAATCGTGGATTTCAAGGCGACCTTCGGCCGTGGCGTGGAAGGTGCGCTGGCAGCAGATTTCCATGCGGTGGAAGCTGCAAAAAATGACGGCCCTACGGCGGTGTTTTATGCCGGAAAACAAAACGGCACCACAGATGCCTCAGGCAAGACAGCGAAACAGAACCAGATGGCGGAAAATGCAGTATCGGGTGCCGGCAGCGTGGTAATTCCGGCAGGCACGAAGTTCTATGTAGGCAATCCTGCGTTTTTACAGGAGAATCATATTACACTGCCACAGGAAGCCACAGAGGGTCTGAACCGGATGGCGGAGGAAGGCATGACACCGCTTCTCGTGGCACAGGAAGGAAAATTCCTGGGAGTCATCGGTGTGGCGGATACCGTGAAAGCCACTTCCTATGAAGCTATCCGCGCATGGGAGAAAATGGGTGTCAAGGTTATCATGCTGACCGGAGACAACCGCCGTACTGCGGAAGCTGTACGACAGAAGCTGGGTATCTCCGAAGTCGTGGCAGAGGTACTGCCGCAGGATAAGGAGAAAAAAGTCAGCGAGTTGAAAGCACAGGGACACAAGGTAGCCATGATCGGTGACGGCATCAACGATGCACCCGCACTGGCGGCAGCAGATGTAGGTATGGCCATCGGCGCAGGTACAGATGTGGCCATGGAAAGTGCAGATATTATTCTGATGAAGAATGATCTGCGGGATGCCGTGACGGCCATGAAGTTAAGCCGTGCCGTGATCCGCAATATTAAGGAGAATCTGTTCTGGGCCTTTTTCTACAACTGCATCGGCATCCCTCTGGCCGCCGGAGTGCTGTATCCGGCTTTTGCGATCCGCCTGAACCCCATGTTCGGCGCCGCAGCCATGAGCTTAAGCAGTATTTTCGTCGTAGGAAATGCCCTGCGGCTGCGAGGCTTTAAGAGCGGATTTGCTCCGTTAAAAAAGGGAACACCGGAAGCAGCCCGGACGGAAAAAGAGACAACGCAGGCAGCTGCGGAGGAAGGACAGTGCATATGGAAAGCCCCCGCAGAGCAAAATAGCAAAGAGGAGAAAGAGAGGACAAACACAATGACAAAAGTAATCAGTATTGAAGGAATGATGTGCAATCACTGCACCGGAACCGTACAGAAGGCACTGGAGGCCGTAGAGGGCGTGAAGGCTGTAACCATGAGCCTGGAGCAGAAGAACGCTACCGTGGAACTGGCTTCCGACGTGGCAGACGAAGTGCTGACCAAGGCGGTGGTGGATGCCGGCTATGAAGTAAAAGGCGTTACCGCTAAATAACTTTGTCCGCAAGAGCAAGGAAAACGTGTGGGACTGTGGAATACCGCCGGGGCTGTCTGGATAGACGTTCCGACGGTATTTTTTTGCCGTTTTTCCTGATTTGGAATCCCTGTTTTCAAATTTTTACCGCCTGAAAAGCACTTTCGAAAGATTCTATATAAAGTTTATAATTTCTTAATTGATTTTCTTCTACTATGTGTTATATTAACTATAGAACAGATGAGACAGAAAGCCTGTGAGTCTGTTCGATAGTAAGAAAATAAATAAAGCAACTATTCAGAGCCTCATTCGCAAAACGTTCCTTTTTGCTTATTGAGGCTACCTCGCCAAATAAATATTGCTAAAGCTTTTTATGAATGCAAGCATTCAACAAAGCTTAGGCAATATTTAATGGCTCTGAATAGTTGCAAATTGCATAACCTTATGTGAGGAGGCGAACGATTATGAATATTGATAAATTTACACAGAAATCCATAGAAGCCGTCAATGGCTGTGAAAAGCTCGCCATGGAGTATGGCAATCAGGAGATCGAGCAGGAACATCTGCTGTACAGTCTGCTGACGCTGGATGACAGCCTGATCTTAAAGCTTGTGGAGAAGATGGAGATCCAGAAGGAGCATTTCGTAAACCGTGCAAAACAGGCTCTGGAGAAGAGAGTCAAGGTGCAGGGCGGCCAGCCTTATGTCGGTCAGTATCTGAACAAGGTACTGGTCAGCGCATCGGACGAGGCAAAACAGATGGGAGACGAATATGTCTCCGTAGAGCATCTGTTCCTTGCCATGATCAAGAATCCCAACAAGGAGATCGCCGAGATCTGGAAGGAATACGGCATCACCAGAGAACGTTTCTTACAGGCACTGTCTACCGTAAGAGGCAACCAGAGAGTCACCAGTGACAATCCGGAAGCAACCTATGACACACTGGAAAAATACGGTCAGGATCTGGTGGAAAAAGCCAGAAACCAGAAACTGGATCCCGTCATCGGACGTGACAGCGAGATCCGTAACGTGGTACGTATCCTGTCCCGTAAGACGAAGAACAACCCCGTGCTGATCGGTGAGCCCGGTGTCGGTAAGACCGCCGTGGTGGAAGGTCTGGCACAGCGTATCGTCAAGGGCGATGTCCCACAGGGATTGAAGGATAAGAAGATCTTCGCACTGGATATGGGCGCACTGGTAGCCGGTGCAAAATACAGAGGTGAATTCGAGGAACGTCTGAAAGCTGTACTGGATGATGTGAAGAACAGTGACGGACAGATCATTCTGTTCATCGATGAGCTGCACACCATTGTCGGTGCCGGTAAGACCGATGGTGCACTGGATGCGGGCAATATGCTGAAACCTATGCTGGCCCGTGGCGAACTGCACTGTATCGGTGCCACCACACTGGATGAATACAGACAGTATATTGAAAAGGATGCCGCTCTGGAACGTCGTTTCCAGCCGGTTATGGTAGAAGAGCCCACCGTGGAGGACACGATCTCTATCCTGCGTGGACTGAAGGATCGTTACGAAGTATATCACGGTGTCAAGATCATGGATAATGCGCTGGTGAGTGCAGCCGTACTTTCCAACCGTTATATCACCGACAGATTCCTGCCGGATAAAGCCATTGACCTGGTGGATGAGGCCTGCGCCCTGATAAAGACCGAGATGGACAGTATGCCTACGGAGCTGGATGAATTGCAGCGTAAGGTGACACAGCTGGAGATCGAGGAGACTGCTCTGAAAAAAGAGGATGACCGGATCAGTAAGGAGCGTCTGGCAGATCTGCAAAAGGAGCTGGCAGAATTAAAGGATCAGTTCAACACCAAAAAGGCACAGTGGGATAACGAGAAGGCATCCGTGGATAAGCTTTCCAAACTGCGGGAAGAGAGAGACCGCATGAACAATGAGATCCAGATCGCAGAGCGGGAAGGAGACTACGAAAAAGCCGGCAGATTAAAATACAGCGAACTGCCCGCATTGGAAAAACAGCTGGCACAGGAAGAGGATAAGGTAGGAGAGTCCGATCTGTCTCTGGTACATGAAAAGGTATCGGAGGAAGAGATCGCAAGGATCATTTCCCGCTGGACCGGCATCCCGGTAGCCAAACTGACCGAGAGCGAGCGGAACAAGACCCTCCATCTGGACGAAGAACTGCACAAACGTGTGGTGGGTCAGGACGAGGGCGTGACGAAGGTCACCGAAGCCATCATCCGTTCCAAAGCCGGGATCAAGGATCCCAGCAAACCCATCGGTTCCTTCCTGTTCTTAGGACCTACCGGTGTCGGTAAGACGGAGCTGGCCAAGAGTCTGGCGGCAGCGCTGTTCGACGATGAGAACAATATGGTACGTATCGATATGAGCGAGTACATGGAGAAATATTCTGTCTCCCGTCTGATCGGAGCGCCTCCCGGATATGTAGGATATGAGGAAGGCGGTCAGCTGACCGAAGCTGTCCGGAGAAAACCTTACAGCGTGGTACTGTTCGATGAGATCGAGAAGGCTCATCCCGATGTATTCAATGTACTGTTACAGGTACTGGATGACGGCCGTATCACCGATTCTCAGGGACGTACCGTGGACTTCAAGAACACCATCCTGATCATGACCTCCAATATCGGTGCCAGCTACCTGCTGGACGGTATCAACGAGGACGGTACCATCAAGCCGGAGGCAGAGGCAGCAGTCATGAACGACCTGCGGGCTCATTTCCGTCCGGAGTTCCTGAACCGTCTGGATGAGACGATCCTGTTCAAGCCTCTGACCAAGGACAATATCGGCGGCATCATTCACCTGATTATTGCCGATCTGAACAGACGTCTGGAGGATAAGCAGCTGACCATCCGTCTGTCTGAGGAAGCCATGCAGTACATCGTGGACAACGCATATGATCCGGTCTACGGTGCACGTCCTTTGAAGCGTTATATCCAGAAGTACGTGGAGACTCTGGCCGCCAAGATGATTCTGGCAGATCAGGTGGAAGAGGGCGATACCATTGTCATTACCGTGGAGAATGACCAACTGGCCGCCAAGTGCGAAAAAGGATCGAAAAATAAGTAAATACAACAAAAAGCGAAAGTGGCAGACTTGTCATTTTCGCTTTTTTTGTTATAATAAAATTCTGATAAAAACAGTAGGAAAGAGGAAAATATTATGATACCACAGGATCCCGTAATGCTATTAAGCTTTATCAATTTGAAACTCCGCGATTTCTACGGAAATCTGGAACAGCTCTGCGATGATCTGGATGTGAATAAACAGGAGATCACGGATAAGCTGGCAGCCATCGATTACCATTACGATGAAGAGAGGAATCAGTTTGTATAATACGACCAGCAGTACCGTAGAAAAAAAGGGAACCAGATGCCTGATCTGTACCGGCTGCGGCAGATGCCCCGGTGTGGTCCGGGGAATGCAGGTGGTGACGGAAAAACTGGAGCTTCCCCCGTTGTCTTTGCAGAATACGGGCGGCAGACGTCTGATGACCGTGGACATCGGAACCACCACCATTGCCATGCAGCTGTATGACATGTCCGGCAAAGTCGTGGACAGCTTTCCCAGTGTGAATCCTCAGGTTGACTACGGGGCCGATGTGCTCTCCCGGATAGAGGCGGCAAAGGATCCGGAAAAAGCGGCGGATATGCAGAAAAAAGTGCGCGATCTCATTGAAAAAGGAGTGCAGCGTTTTTCAAAAAAAATACAGCCGCGGGAGACTTTACAGATGGTCATTGCGGCGAATACCACCATGACCTATCTGCTCATGGGCTGGGATCCGGGAGAACTGGGCAAAGCGCCTTTCCGGGTCAGCCATACCGGGGAAAACGACACACAGATCGCCGGAGTGCCCTGTCATATAATTCCCGGGTTGTCCGCCTTTGTGGGAGGAGACATCACCGCCGGAATACTGGCCTGTGGGATGCTGGAACAGGAGGAACCCATGCTGCTCATCGATCTGGGAACCAACGGAGAGATGGCACTGGGGAACCGGCATAAATTATATGCCTGCGCCACGGCGGCCGGACCTGCCTTCGAGGGCGGAGCCAACCGCGGCATCTGGGGCGCAGATATGGTGCGCCTGCTGCAAAAGCTACTGGAAGAGGGACTGATGGACAGACAGGGACTGTTGCAGGAACCCTATTTTACCAAAGGGGTCCGTATCGGTGATGTGCTCGTGACGAAAGAATCCGTGCGGGCGGTACAGCTGGCGAAGGGCGCCATTGCCGCGGGCATCGAGATCCTGACGGAAAGCTATGGCATAAGCCTTTCGGATATTTCCAAAGTGGTGCTGGCGGGAGGTTTCGGTTATTATCTGGATCCCGGCGCAGCCGCAGCCATCGGCCTCATTCCGAAGGAACTGACGGAACGCACGGTGACCGGTGGCAATACGGCACTTGGCGGTGCCGCGCTGGTGGGCAGCAGGATCCTTGCAACAGCCGGAGAGCAGATGTCGGGAGAGACACAGCAGAACCCCGGGGATGACCTGCAAAAGATTCAGGATTTGCAGATACGCATTCTGAATCTGGCGGAAGAAGAGAAATTCCCGGAGACATTTCTAACAAAAATGGATTTTTGTTAGAAATGTGCAAAAAAGCATAATAAATGACAGAAAATGTTGTTTCATTCTGGCACCTAATATGCTATAATTTCAGTAACTAGTTACAAGAACTGGAGGGTATTACATGGGTACGAATGTTGAAAAATCAAAGAAATCTTTTTTTGCGGGGAAAAAAGAGAAAACTTCTGAGAAAAAACCAAAGCCTGAAAAGGCAAAAAAGGTAAAAAAAGCACCTGCGGAGAAGAAGGTAAAAACTCCGAAACCAAAGAAAGCGTCTGCGAAGAGCGGTAAGAGTTCCAAATTGTTAAGCATCCGCAATAAGATCGTGGTATGTTTCCTGGTGCCTATCGTATTTATGGTAATCATCGGTGTGTCCGCATACCAGAAATCCGCAGAGGGCTTAAGTGAGAAGTTCACGGATTCCACATTGCAGACCATGCGTATGGCTACGGAATATCTGGATATGAGTTGTGATTTTATCCGGTCTGAAGGGCTGAAATACGCTTATGATGATGATCTGCGAAAGTATTTCCTGGGAATGTATGAGGACAGCCCGGTAGATAAGCTGAACTTCCTGACGGCTACGAAGTCGAACCTTTTATCGGTACAGACTTCCAATCCGTTTATCAGTCATATGCACATTATTCCCAAGAAAGGTGTAAGTCTTCTGTCCACCAAGCTTTCTTCCGGAGTAGACGGCTTCCTGGAGGAGTACAAGGAAGATGTTGCTTTCGGCGAAGGCAGGAGAAGCATTCCACAGTGGATCGACAGCCATCCGGTGCTGGATGAGAAAGTAACTGAGACCGAAAAAGATTACATTATGGCATTCCAGATGATGAGCCAGTCCAACAATGCCTGTGTGGTTATTGATATCAAACCTTCTGCCATTACGGACTTCCTGGAACAGATCGAAATGGGAGAGGGCAGCATCATCGGATTCATCACTCCCGGCGGCAGGGAACTGGTGGTGGAAACGGTAGCGGAAGGAAAGGAAAGCGTGCTTCCGGAAGAAGGCAATGTCTTCTACGGACAGGATTATTATACGACAATAATGGATGAGGCGGCAGAGAATTCCGGTACCACAGAGGTGGAATTCCAGGGCGAGAAATATCTCTTCATATACAGCCGCAGTGCGGACGTAGGTTTTAATACCTGTGCACTGGTTCCCATGAAAGTCGTAACCAGTCAGGCAACCGAGATTCGCAATATGACCATCGGTCTGGTAATTCTGGCTTGTATCATCGTAGTGATCATAGGTATCTTCATTACGGCAGGCATTGAGAATAATATGAAACGCATTTCCAGAAAGTTTGGCGATGTGGCAAAGGGTGATCTGACCGCTACCGTATCTGCCAAGGGACATGATGAGTTCCAGGATCTGGCAGGATCTGCAACCAATATGATCACGAATACCAAAAAGCTGGTTAATCAGGTAAGCAATGCGACAGGAGAACTGGAAGTATCCGCCCAGAACGTGGGACAGGCTTCCGAACTGATCCATGAGTATTCGCAGGATATTACCCGGGCCATCGGTGAGATCAATGAAGGTATGGTAGAACAGTCCAGACATGCACAGGAATGTGTGGAGAAAACGGATATCCTCTCCAACGAGATCCAGGAAGTCAGCCATGTGGTAGAACGCGTGGAAAAGCTGGTCGATGAGACGGAAGGTATGATCAACAAGGGAATGGAGATCGTACAGGTACTGGGCGACCGTGCCAACGAGACCACCGAGATGACCGTGAAGGTAAGCGAGAGTATTGAATCTCTCCGCAGAGAATCCGAGATCATCAACAGTTTCGTAGGCACGATCACAGAGATTACGGAGCAGACGAATCTCCTGTCTCTGAATGCTTCCATCGAGGCCGCCAGAGCGGGAGAAGCCGGAAGAGGCTTTGCTGTAGTAGCGGAGGAGATCCGCAAGCTGGCAGACGATTCCGCCAAGGCAGCCGGTGAGATCAGTAACAACGTGGCCAATATCACCGCCCAGACCCAGAACAGTGTAGAGAGTGCAAGCCAGGCGAAAGCAATGGTAGAACTTCAGACCAAGGCTGTGGAAGAGGTGATCTCAGTATTCCGCGAGATGCAGGCACGTATGGGTCAGCTGATCGAGGGACTGAAGGACATCGTTGCAAGTACGGAAAAGGCAGACGGAGAGCGTAGTGCAGCCGTGGCAGCCGTGAAGAATATCTCCGATATCATCGAAGAGACCGCAGGCAGTGCCGAGACCGTAAACGATGTAGCCAACAAACTTTTAGAGCATGTGGAGAAGCTGAGCAGCACTGCAAGCGTACTGGATGAGAATATGGAAGGACTTAAGAAGGAGATCTCCGTATTCAAGATCTGAGGATATGCTTTATAAAAGATAATGTAAGGGAGATTTGGAGCCAGAGGTTCCGGATCTCCCTTTGTTTTATCCTCGTAGGAGGAATTGCTGCTTTTGCATATGCATATATTTTCTGTGAAAGCAGTAATCGGATGGCTTGGAATGAAGAGAGTACTGGCAGGAATTCTGGTCTTTGATATGGTCATGGGAATGTTGTGCCTGATGGTGGGGATAAAGCAGGAGGAAAGGGCGAAACAATGGGAAATACATGAGGAGACGACATCCGACTCCCGGGAAGCAGCGGCAGGAAGTGTCGTCTGTGAGGAGGAAGAGGTGGCAAAGAAGATTGCTCTGACTTTTGATGACGGACCCCATCCGAAATATACGGAGCAACTGTTGGATGGACTAAAAGAGCGGAATGTGACAGTTACTTTTTTCGTGACCGGAGAGAATGCGCAGAATTATCCCGATATTATCCGCCGGGAACAGGAGGAGGGACATCTCATCGGCAACCATACCTACAGTCACATACAGCTTACTTCCCGCAACAGGGAAACCTTCCGGGAGGAACTGGTGAAGACCAATGAGATTCTGGAGGACATCACCGGGGAGAAAGTAAGTTTTGTCCGTCCTCCCTACGGAAGCTGGGACAAGAGTTTCGAAAAGGAACTGAACATGTTCCCGGTACTGTGGAATATCGATCCTCTGGACTGGTGTTCCCATAATGCGGAATGTATTGCGGCCAAGGTAGTGGAGAAAGCAGGAGACGGGGACATCATTTTAATGCACGATTATTACGATACTTCCGTCACCGCTGCACTGGAAGTGGTGGATGCTCTGCAAAAAAAAGGCTTTCAGTTCGTGACGGTGGAGGAGATCCTGTTTGACTGAACTCCGCATTATTGCAAGAGGGAAGTCTCCTATGCGGTACCTGAGGAAACGGATCCCGGAAATGGAATCGTAAAAAAGCAAAAATAGCCTTGCATCGTACATCGATGTGCGGATATAATTATCGTAGTAAATGTGAAAAACATGTCAGGACAAGTACGATAAAACAAATGAGCTGTTACGGTAGATGCAGCAGGGAAAGATAAATGATTAAGATAGCTTTTTGTGACGATGATCTGTCGGTACTGAAGGAACTCAGCATTTTAACGGACAGATACCGGGTAGAAAGAAATCAGGATATTGTCTATGCAGCGTTTCACAGTCCTCTGGAACTGTTGGCGGAAGTGGGGCGCGGAAGCGGACTGGATATTATATTTTTGGATGTAATCATGCCGGGGCAGGATGGAATCAGCACCGCCAGAGAGATTAGAAGGTACAATACTTCGGTAAAGATCATATATCTGACTTCCTCTGCGGAGTATGCCGTGGATTCCTATTCGGTGGGAGCCTATTTTTACCAGATAAAACCCATCTGGCAGGAGAGTTTTTACCGCCTGATGGATTCGGTGATCTCCGAATGTCACAAAGATGAGGAGAAAAGTCTGATTCTGCGCGGCAAAACGGGAATTGCCAGACTGGATCTGGACAAGCTGCAATACTGTGAGGTGACAGGGCGAACCTTATTGTTTCACCGGAAGGACGGGGAGACGTTGGACAGCATCGGTAAACTGGACGATCTGAGCGAACAATTAAAGGGCTATGACTGCTTCGTACGATGCCACCGGTCATATCTGATTAATATGGATTATGTGCAAAGCATTTCCAACAAGGCCATCACCATGTCGGACGGCACACAGATTCCGATTCCCCACGGAAAATATTCCGAACTGAAGGATAAATTTTTTGCCTATTTCTTTCACAAAAAACAGACATTTCTTGCATGAAACCACTCCAAAAAAGAGCGAAAGGACGACCGGAGAACTATGTTCCGGTCGTTTTATTACATATTTGGGTCGATTGGTGTCAAAAATGGTCGCTCTAAGGCAAAACAGGGTATAATAATCCATATACAACAGGAACATAAGTAATCAAAATGGAGAAATAAAAGGGGGAGGGATACAACAATGGAAATTATGATTATTGTATTGCTACTGGTCTCTCTTTGGGGTGTTTGGACATTATCCGTGCGGCGCAGGTTGGAAGCGCAGGAAATCAATATCCAGAATGCCCTGAATCAGATCCGGGTGCAGATCCTTGCGGAACAGGAAGCGCTGGCTGCCCTGACAGATCTTTTGGAAAAGGCGGCCGATATCGAAGATTGTAGGGAAATTAAGAGGCGGTTGGAACTGCTGCAAAAAGACAGCAGGGAAGAACAACGGCCGGAGAAGGTGACAAAGCAACTGGAAGAATTATTGCAGCTGCGGGAAAACATCACAATGCTTTCGGAACAAATGCCCCTGTTACAGTCCGGGGAGATCTATCAAAAGTACTGGAAAGCGGCAAACAGTTATGAACATATGGTGAGGACCAGCAGTCTGATCTATAACGATTCTGTAGAAAATTTCAACCGCATGCTCTGCAAGATGCCGGATCGGCTGGCAGCGGGAATCTGCGGATTCCGCCGGAAAAAATGTCTGGAGATCTTGTAGGTATGCCCGATCTGTAGCAGGTGTGATCATCCGCAGACAGAGAAAATTTAATCTCTAAAAGAGAAAAAAGTGTAAAGATTATGTAAAAAATGGATATATTTTAAATTGACGAGCACATGGCTGTCGGATATACTATAAATGTATGGCGCCGATAACGATGTGATACGGAAAGCAGGATCTGACAGCCATGAGCAGTTTACAAGAGAAAGAAACGTTATTAATCGTTGATGATTCAAAATTTCAAAGAGTGGTGATCAGACAGTCTCTCGGGGAGTATTTTAACTTCGCAGAGGCTGTTTCCGGTGAAGAATGTCTGAAGATCATGGAGAAGGAAAGTGATGCCATTGATCTGGTGCTGCTGGATCTGGTCATGCCGGGAATCGATGGCTTTGAAGTGCTGCGCCGCAGGCAGACCATGGAAGGATTCAAAGACACACCGGTCATCGTTCTTACGAATACGGAGTCTGTATCTTCCCAGTCGGAAGCTTTTGCAATGGGAGCCGATGAGTTTATCATCAAGCCGGTAGATGCCCGCATCGCACTTTCCCGTATCAACAATACGCTGGGTGTAAAACGCAGACTGCAGCACAGCCGGGACGAGCAGAAGGCCTGGAAGACCCGGTCACAGATCGATGAAATGACCAGTCTTCTTAATAAAATGACGGTGGAGAAGCTCATAACGAAGACATTGACAGACCATGAAGACGGGCTGCACGCCCTCATGGTAATAGATATTGATAACTTTAAGTCCATAAATGATGTCTACGGACATACTATGGGAGATCATGTCATCAACGTGATCGCGGGGGTGATTTCTTCACAGTTCCGCAGTACTGATTATGTGGGACGTATCGGAGGGGATGAATTCTCGGTATTAATGGCAGATATTCCTTCTAAGGAGATCGCAATGATCAAGGCGGAGAATCTGGTCAGCCTTGTAAAATACAAGGAGAATCTGTCCATACCGGATAATATCTCCATCAGTGTGGGAATGACTTTCTCTGAGCCGGAGGATCATTGCTATGATGATCTCGCGGCAAAAGCAGATCAGGCACTGTATGTATCCAAAAAGTCCGGCAAGGGCCGTTACAGTGTATTCGGTGAGGAAAATCAGGCGACGGATGATAAATTGCAGGTTCTTGTATGGTCCGATTCCCGAAATGTTACCAGTATGATAGAATTTGCCATGCCGGATTTTGTACATTTGAAGACGATGTCCTCGGTGGAAGAAATCAGAGCGTGTATGGGAGAAGAGACCGGCGAAGATATTCTGGCACTGTTCGTGGATGTGTCGGAGGAAGAGGACGGAGGACAGGCACGTTGGCAGGAACTTCGTGGCTTGCAGGGGGAAAATGAGATCTCTATGATCGCAATCTGCAGAGAGGGGAACCTGAAACAGATGAAATGCGCTTTGGAGACGGAAGGGATCCGGGATCTTCTGCTGGCTCCGTTGGAAGCGAATGCGCTGAAGCGGCGAATGAAGATCTGGATGCAAAATTGCATCTTGTGATAAAGTTTGTTATAATTGACTGGAGCATATCATAGAATGTGCTTCAGTCTTTTTGTATTTTTGCAATAGGAACAGAGGATGTAACACTATGGATTTGTTTGAATATATGAGAAACACCAATATGGAAAGGGAAGCGCCGCTGGCGGCCAGAATGCGTCCCAGAACTCTGGATGAAGTCGTAGGGCAGGAACACATCATCGGCAAGGACAAGCTTCTGTACCGTGCCATCAAGGCGGACAAGATCAGTTCCATCATTTTCTACGGACCGCCCGGTACCGGCAAGACGACGCTGGCGAAAGTCATTGCCAATACCACCAGCGCGGAATTTCAGCAGATCAACGCCACGGTAGCGGGCAAAAAGGATATGGAAGAAGTGGTGGCGAAGGCGAAGGAACTACAAGGAATGTACGGGAAGCGTACGATCCTGTTCATCGACGAGATCCATCGTTTCAATAAGGGCCAGCAGGATTATCTGCTCCCGTATGTGGAGGACGGTACCATCATCCTCATCGGAGCAACCACGGAGAATCCCTATTTTGAGGTAAACGGGGCTTTGATCTCCCGCTCGGTGATCTTTGAATTAAAACCAATTCCGAAGGAAGCCATCAAAGAGCTTTTAAAAAAGGCGGTCTACGATACGGACCGAGGCATGGGAGCCTACAATGGCACCATAGATGAGGATGCGCTGGATTTTCTGGCGGATATTTCCGGGGGCGATGCCAGACATGCGCTGAATGCCATTGAACTTGGCATCATGACCACGGAACCCGGAGCAGATGGGAAGATCCATATTACTCTGGATGTGGCACAGCAGTGTATCCAGAAGAGAGCGGCGAGATACGATAAAAACGGTGACAACCACTACGATACGATCTCCGCATTTATCAAAAGCATGCGAGGGTCCGATCCGGATGCGGCGGTCTATTATCTGGCAAGGATGCTGAATGCGGGCGAGAGTGTGACTTTTATTGCCAGACGTATTATGATCTGCGCGTCTGAGGATGTGGGCAATGCGGATCCGCAGGCACTGGTGGTGGCGGTGAATGCTTCACTGGCGGTGGAGCGGGTAGGCATGCCGGAGGCCCAGATCATTCTGGCGCAGGCAGTGACCTATATTGCCACGGCGCCTAAGAGCAATCGCAGCTGTGAAGCGATATTTCAGGCAATGCAGGAGGTGCAGGCCACCGGAGACCTGCCGATTCCGACGCATTTGCAGGACGCACATTATAAAGGAGCAGCAAAATTGGGACACGGAACAGGATATAAATATGCACATGATTATCCGAATGACTATGTGGAACAGCAGTATCTGCCCTATGAATTAAGCGGCAGAGAGTTCTACCAGCCTTCGGGGAACGGCTACGAAGTGAAGATCCGGGAGCATATGGCAAGGATCAAAAAAGAAGCCGCGGAGGCTTCTTCGGAAGAATCATAGGAATCATAAAATATAGAATGGTAAGTTCAAATACCTAATCACGGAATCAGAATAACTCCGTAATCAGGTATTTGTAAATTTCCTGATTTTTCTTCTGCCAGTTGTCGCAGATAGCGGCAGCGGTCTCTTCCACGGGAACGGACAGGGTGATGTCCACCAGGTTGATGCCGCGGTCCTTGGCCACCAGATGCGCCTCGTATTCGCCGGAGGTGGATTTGTAATAATCCCCCAGCACGGAGACTTCGTTACGCAGGGTAAACTCATTTTCCTGAAAATAGGTGTCGATCTCCTGTTTGATGGTATCGCCGATGCGGTTCCCGAAGAAATTCAATGTCTCTTTTCCCTCGGGAGTGATAGACAGGTGAGTCCGGTTGCGAATGGACTGGGTGGCGATCATGCCGGCATCCGTCAGCTCGTTGATGACCTGTTGCAGGGTCAGGAAGTTCGTGTATTCTTTGCCGAGGATAAAATCACTGACCTGGGCGGTGGTGAGGGGGAAAGTAACACGGTTCAGCATATAGAGAACAATGAGTTTATACAGGGTAAGCGGATCTTGTAACATAATGTGATAACAGCCTTTCCGATGTCTATTTATATCTATCTTATATTTCATACAGGTCACCCTGACGGATGCCCTGTTCTTTCATACGGTGGTGCAGTGAGTTCAGGACTTTTCGTTTGTCCAGACTCCATTTCGGGGCAATCAGCAGATCTTTTGGTCCGTCGCCGGTGACCCGGTGGATCACCATATCCGGGGACAGATGGGCGAGACAGGAGATGAGCAGATCTAGATAATGTTCCAAAGTCAACACCTCAAATGTTCCCGCTTCATAGTCCTCCGCCAGATCGGTATTTTTTAACACATGCAATAACTGCAATTTGACACCGAAAGGAGCAATGCGGTTCAGGTACTGTATGGTCTGAAGCACCTGTTCGTCGGTCTCTCCGGGAAGCCCCAGAATCGTGTGGACGATACAGGCAATTTCCAGTGCTTTCAGATCGGCACAGGCTTTTTCAAAGCAGGAAAGGGGATAGCCTCTGCGGATATAGCGGGCGGTCTCTTCATGGATCGTCTGCAATCCCAGCTCGATCCACAGGAATTTTTCAGGATATTCCTCTTTTAATTCTGCAAGCAGAGCCAGCACTTCCGGTCCCAGACAATCCGGTCTGGTGGCAATGGAGATGCCGCAGACTTTCGGATGGTCCAGAGCAGAACGATACACCTCTTCCAGATAGGGGAGGGGTGCGTAAGTGTTGGTATATGCCTGAAAATAGGCGATCAGGTCATGACCGGTCACTTTGTCGCCGAAGCCGGCCATACCTTCCGCAAGCTGTTCTTCCATGGTCTTCCCGGCTATGTCCACGGCAAAATCACCGCTGCCGCCCCGGCTACAGAAGATACAGCCCCGAGTGTCCAGGGTTCCGTCCCGATTGGGACAGGACATCCGGGCATTCAGGGCTATTTTATAGCATTTATGGTGAAATGTATTTTTACAATAGGAATCCAGAGAGTAGTAAGGCTTACCGTGCCAGTCTCTCGTAATGTCAGCGGAATACATTAGCGGATATGGCTCTTGACGGCATTGGCCACGACCTCGGCTACCTGAGGGTCGAAAGCTTCCGGCATGATGTTGTCATCTGAGAGCTTATCTTCGGGTACCAGACCGGCGATAGCTTCGGCGGCGGCCAGCTTCATCTCTTCGGTGATCTGGGTGGCGCGGCCTTCTAAAGCTCCCTTGAAGATACCGGGGAAAGCAACCACATTGTTCACCTGATTGGGGAAATCGCTGCGTCCGGTTCCTACGACACGGGCACCGGCAGCTTTGGCTGCATCCGGCATGATCTCGGGAACGGGGTTCGCCATGGCAAACAGGATGGAATCATGATTCATGGAAGCCACCATCTCGGGAGTCACAATGTTCGGAGCGGAGACACCGATGAAGATGTCGGCATCCTTCAGGGCGTCGGCAAGAGTTCCGGTCTCATTATTCAGGTTGGTCACTTCGGTCATTTTCTGCTGCATCCAGTTCAGCCCCTCGGTATCCTTGGAGACGATACCTACCTTATCACACATGATGATGTTGGGGAAACCGTAGGTCAGAAGCAGCTTGGTAATAGCCACACCGGCGCTTCCGGCACCGTTTACTACCACGCGGCAGTCTTCCTTTTTCTTGCCGACCACTTTCAGGGCATTGATGACACCGGCGAGGACGACGATAGCAGTACCGTGCTGGTCGTCATGGAATACGGGGATGTCAAGGATCTGCTTCAGGCGTTCCTCAATCTCGAAGCAGCGGGGGGCGCTGATGTCTTCCAGATTGATGCCGCCGAAGCCGGGAGCCAGATAGGTCACGGCCTTGATGATCTCTTCGGTGTCCTGAGTATCCAGACAGATGGGTACGGCATTCACGTTGCCGAATTCTTTGAAGAGAACTGCCTTGCCTTCCATAACGGGCATGGCTGCATAGGGGCCGATGTTACCCAGACCCAAAACCGCGCTTCCGTCGGAGACAACGGCTACGGTGTTGGCTTTCATGGTGTATTTGTAGGCAGCTTCCTTGTCCTGGGCGATTACTTTGCAGGGCTCCGCAACACCGGGAGTATAAGCAATGGCCAGATCCTCGCGGGACTTGACAGGAGTCTTGGATACGGTCTCTAATTTGCCGTTCCATTTTTCATGCATCAGTAACGCTTTTTCATTGGTCGTCATGACAATACCTCTCTTTTTACATAATCATGGATGGCCGGCCGGATAACGGATCCGGCAGACATAGATTAATGATATAATAGAATCCATATCTTCGCAAGGACTTGTAAAAATAAAAAAATAATTTTGGGACTTCCTATTTTAGGAAAAATGTATTATAATGGCTTCAGATGCAGTTTTAATATCTTTTTATTCAACTGACATGTCGAATGTAAATCGGATGTAATTCCCCTTAGTTAACAGTTTATAGGTAAATTTTATTCCATAGGAGGAGTATATGAGAGAAAAGTATGAATCACTTGCATTAGTTCAGTTAAAGGAACTGGCAAAGGTACGTGGCCTGAAGGGAACTTCCACAATGAAGAAGGCGGATCTGGTAGAAGCTATGCTTGCAGAAGATGAGCGCCTGAAAAAAGAGGAAGAGGCCAAGGCAGCTGCAAAGGCAGCGGAAGCAAAGCAGGAGGCTGCTAAGAACGAAGAGGCAGAGAAGCCGGAGAGAACGGAGCGCCCTGTCAGACAGGAGAGGAATTACCGACAGGACAGAAATGACAGATATGATAGAAATGACAGAAACTATCGGACGGATCGTACCGAACGTACAGATCGTGCAGAGCGCACTGACCGTTCCGAGAACGGTGCGGAGACTGTCGGTGTAAGAAGCGAAGCCTACACCAGAGAGCGTACCTTCAACCCGAACAACGTGGCATACGATGAGAGCCAGTATCCCAAGGAACTGGACAGCGGTATCGAAGCCAGCGGTATTTTAGAGGTTATGCCGGACGGCTACGGATTTATCCGTTGCGAGAATTATATGCCCGGTGAGAACGATGTGTATGTGGCTCCCAGCCAGATCCGCCGTTTCGGCCTGAAGACCGGTGACATCCTGAAGGGTAACAAGAGAATCAAGACCCAGCAGGAGAAGTTCAGCGCGCTGCTGTTCGTCAAGAGCATTAACGGTTATACGGTGGAAGAGTCCGCCAAGAGAATGGCTTTCGAGGACATGACCCCGATCTTCCCGGATGAGCGCATCAAGATGGAGACGCCGGGATGCAGCGTAGCCATGAGAGTTATGGATCTGGTAAGCCCTGTCGGTAAGGGACAGCGTGGTATGATCGTATCCCCGCCCAAGGCAGGTAAGACCACACTGCTTAAGGAAGTGGCAAAATCTATTCTGAACGGCAACCCCAAGATGCATATGCTGATCCTGCTGATCGATGAGCGTCCCGAGGAAGTTACCGATATTAAGGAAGCGATTCACGGAGACAATGTGGAAGTGATCTATTCTACTTTCGATGAGCTTCCCGAGCATCATAAGAGAGTATCCGAGATGGTGATCGAGCGTGCAAAGCGTCTCGTAGAACATAAGAAGGATGTCGTGATCCTGCTCGACAGTATCACCCGTCTGACCAGAGCGTACAATCTGGTAGTGCCCCCCAGCGGACGTACTCTGTCCGGTGGTCTCGATCCCGCCGCACTTCATATGCCCAAGAGATTCTTCGGTGCAGCCCGTAACATGCGTGAGGGCGGAAGCCTGACCATTCTGGCAACCGCACTGGTAGAGACCGGAAGTAAGATGGATGATGTGGTATACGAGGAATTCAAGGGAACCGGTAACATGGAAATGGTTCTGGACAGAAAGCTGTCCGAGAAGCGTATTTTCCCTGCCATCGATCTGGCAAAATCCGGCACCAGAAGAGAGGATCTGCTGTTGACTCCGGAGGAACTGGAGGCCATCAATATCATGCGTAAGGCCCTGAACGGCTTAAAGCCCGACGAAGCCACCGACAGGATCCTTGATATGTTCTCCCATACCCGCAATAATGTGGAATTTGTGAATATGGTGAAGAAGAACCGGTTTATCTAGGGAGTGGCAGAAAAAGGCAGAAACTATTTTACGAACGGCCTATACTTTTGTGTGAAAAATAGTATAATAAAATTGAGATCACAGGAAAGGAGATGTTTTACATGGAAGCTGTAGTAAATGATATGGATTTAACAGGAGATGAAACGGCAATGGAAACATTATTTTCTTATCTCGATAAAGGAATTGATGACATGGAAGCAGGGCGGCTCCGTACTGTGGATGATGCATTTCAGATTATCAGTGATAGGATGAAGAATGAATTATAAAGTACTGATTACAGATGAAGCAACAAATGATGTATTTAATTTAGTTAAGTACATTCATGTTGATTTATGTAATCCAGATGCCGCAAAAAAGTTATATACGAATTTAAATAGGGAAGTCAGCAACATTGGGGACTTCCCTTTAAAATTTGCTGATTCGGGAATCAGGTACAGAGGTTATATAATACATAAAAAAGTATACCAGTCGTATTTGCTGTTTTATATTATAAGTGAAGAAAATTAGACAGTGTATGTTCTTCGGATTTTGAAAGATATTATGAACTGGAGTAATATATTACAAAAAGCAAATATCTATCATTTTTCAAAATATAGAGAATAGAACAACTATAGAAGAAATATGTAAAAATAGGTCTTGCGTCGTGTAAACTCTTATGGTACAATAATACCGCTGTTTGTGGTTCCATAAGCAGTGAGGATGAGAACAAGAACTTATACACGACATTTTTATAGAGAGGTGAAAGAAATGAAAGAAGGAATCCATCCCGCTTACTACCAGGCAACTGTAACCTGCAACTGTGGTAACACATTTGTAACCGGCTCCACCAAGCCCGAGCTTCACGTAGAAGTTTGCTCCAAGTGTCATTCATTCTACACTGGCCAGCAGAAGTCTGCAAGAACCGATGGCCGTATTGATAAGTTCAATAAGAAATACGGTGTTAAATAAGATTGCGAGCGAAAGGTTGAGGTATTCTTATCTCAACCTTTTCTTGTTACAGATTTTATCTTTTATAAGGATGAGATTTTATGGCTAGAAGAAAGAGTCGTTATTCCGGTATCGGCGGACAGGCCGTGCTGGAAGGCGTTATGATGAAAAATAAAGAGAAGTATGCGGTAGCGGTCCGCAAGCCGGACGGTGAGATCGAAGTGGAAGTGGAGACCTATCAGGGTCTGGTTCACGGAAGTAGGATCAAGGAACTTCCTTTTATCCGCGGCATCTTTAACTTTCTGGATTCCCTGATTCTGGGAACCAGAGCGCTGAATTATTCCGCTTCCTTTTATGAGGAAGAGGATGGCAAGGAGACGAAGTTTGATAAGGCAATGGACAAGATGAGCGGAGGCAACGGAGAAAAGCTGTTGTCCGGCATCGTGACGGTGATCTCTGTCGTACTGGCAGTTGGCATCTTTATTGTTCTTCCTTATTTTATTTCATCTCTGTTTGAGAGCTTTATCCGCAATCGCTCCTTGATGGCGATCATTGAAGGCGTGATCCGTATTGCTCTGTTTTTGTTGTATGTATGGGGCATCAGCGCTATGAAGGATATCCGCAGACTGTACCAGTATCACGGTGCGGAGCACAAATGCATCAACTGTATCGAGAAGGGCAGACCCCTTACGGTACACAATGTGATGCGCAGCTCCAGACTGCACAAGCGCTGCGGTACCAGCTTTATTTTCTTTGTTATGCTGGTAAGTATCGTACTGTTTTTCTTTATTCAGGTGGATAATGTGGCGGAGAAGGTGATTCTTCGTGTTCTGCTGATGCCGGTAGTGGCCGGAATCTCTTACGAGATCATCCGTCTGGCCGGGCGCACGGATAATGTGTTTATCAAGATCCTGTCTGCCCCCGGTATGTGGATCCAGCGTATGACCACCAGAGAACCGGACGAGAGCATGGCAGAGGTAGCCATCGCTTCCGTGGAGGCGGTGTTTGACTGGAAGAAATATTTACAGGATACTTTCGGTTATGAAGTGGATGAAAGCTGGATGAAAGATGAGGCTTCCACAGAGCCGGAGGAGTAAGATGACCTATCGGGAATGTTATGAAAAGGGCTGTCATACTTTACAGGCAGCGGGAATCGAAGAAGCCACACTGGATGCGAGACTGTTACTGGAAGCGGTGTGCGGTACGAACCGCAACGATCTGCTGGTACACGGCGAACAGCCGGTAACTCCGGAAGCAGAGGAAAAGTATCTGGGCTGGATCGAACAGCGGGCGGAGCACATTCCGTTACAGCAGCTGACCGGAGAGCAGGATTTCATGGGACTGATCTTTGCCGTCAATGAGCATGTGCTGATCCCGAGACAGGACACGGAGATTCTGGTGGAGGAAGTATTGAAGGAACTCCATGACGGAATGCGGGTGCTGGATATGTGTACGGGATCCGGCTGCATTCTGTTAAGTCTTCTGCATTACAGCAATGACTGTGAAGGACTGGGCGTGGATCTGTCTGCGGATGCACTGGAAGTGGCAGAGCGGAATGCGGAGAGGCTTCTGGATGCAGAAAAGGCAGACAGAGTTCATTTTTTACAGAGTGACCTGTTTGAAAAGGTGGAAGGAAAATTCGAGATCATCGTATCAAATCCGCCTTACATCGCCAGTGCGGAAGTGGAAAAACTGATGCCGGAAGTACGGGATCATGAACCCAGAATGGCGCTGGACGGTACGGAGGACGGGCTGTATTTTTACCGCCGCATCATCGAGGAAGCGGGACAGCATCTGGTGAGCAGCGGAATGCTCTTTTTTGAGATTGGATATGACCAGGGACAGGCCGTGTCGGAACTGATGCGTGCCAAAGGGTACCGCGAGGTACAGGTAGTGCAGGATTATGCCGGTCTGGACCGGGTAATATATGGAACATATGTTGAGAGGAATTAGTTATGTTTGACAAGCTGGAAGATTTATTGATTCGTTTTGAAGAGATCATGGGCGAACTGCATGAACCCACGGTTACCAACAACCAGGAGCGCTTCCGCAAGCTGATGAAGGAGCAGAGTGATCTGACCCCCATCGTGGATGCGTATACGGAGTACAAGAAATGCAAGCAGGATATCGAAGATTCTTTGTCTATGCTGGAAGAAGAAAAAGACGAAGAAATGCGCGAGATGATCAAAGAGACGTTAAATGACAGTAAGAAGCGCGTGGAAGAACTGGAGCAGGAACTGAAGATCCTGCTACTGCCCAAGGACCCCAATGATGACAAGAATGTAATCGTGGAGATTCGTGCCGGTGCCGGCGGTGATGAGGCAGCGCTGTTCGCAGCGGAGATCTATCGTATGTATGTGCATTATGCCGAGAAGCAGCGTTGGAAGGTAGAACTGATCAACGTGGATGAGATCGGTATCGGCGGTATGAAGGAAGTGCAGTTCACTATCAGTGGACAGGGCGCTTACTCCAAGATGAAGTATGAGAGCGGTGTGCATCGTGTACAGCGTGTACCTGAGACTGAGAGCGGCGGACGTATCCATACCTCCACCATCAGCGTGGCTGTTATGCCTGAGGTGGATGATGACATTGATATCGTCATCGAGGACAAGGATATCCGTATCGACGTCATGAGAGCATCCGGTAACGGCGGTCAGTGTGTCAACACCACCGACTCCGCAGTGCGTCTGACCCACTATCCTTCCGGAATCGTGGTATACAGCCAGACCGAGAAGTCACAGATTCAGAATAAGGCGAAAGCGTTCGCTCTGTTAAAATCCAAGCTGTATGACATCGAGCAGCAGCAGAGACACGATGCGGAAGCAGAGATGCGCCGCAGCCAGATCGGTACCGGAGACCGTTCCGAGAAGATCCGTACCTACAACTTTCCCCAGGGCCGTGTCACCGACCATCGTATCGGCCTGACCCTGTACAAGTTAGATAAGATCATGAACGGAGATATCGAAGAGATCATCGACGCCTGCATCGCAGCCGACCAGGCAGCAAAGCTGGCTAAGATGAATGAGGAATAAGAGCCTGCCTTACCGTCGCCGGGATGGAGCTGCGCACGATCAGGGAGAAGCATTCGATGAGTTCCGCCCGGTTCAGGGCATGGTTCTCCTGAAAGGTGTTGATCAGCATTCCGGCGATGCCCCGGTGGTATCCTTTGTTTCCGACAAAAATGAGAACGTGAATTCCGTACAGTTCGTCATCAAGACCGCCGCTATCGAAAAAGAAGAAGTAGCGGAAGTTGTGGCGGAGGAGGAGACTCCTACGGGATTTTTCCAGAAACTCCTTGCTCTTTTCCGGAAATAGTATAAAATTAGCTGTATCTGAAAATGAAACGACAAAACCGAAGGAGATACGGCTATGAAAAAACATATCCTGTGCATCGGAGATTCGAATACCCACGGACTCTGCACCGATCCGTCGGAGAGTGCTGATCACGGCAGCCGATATAATGAAGAGGAACGCTGGACCTGTCTGTTACAAAAGGCGCTGGGCGAAGAGTATCTGGTCATTGAGGAAGGATTGAGCGGAAGAACCTGTGTGTATGATGATCCGGACATGGATTCGGTGAATCTGCTGCCGGTACTGCATGCGCTGCTGAACAGCCACGAACCGCTGGATCTGCTGATCCTGATGCTGGGAACCAACGATGCGAAGACGCGGTTTGGTGCGGATGCAAAGCAGATCACCAAAGGAATGCAGATTCTGGTGGAAGAGGCGAAATCGGTTCCCTGCTGGGGAAAGGGCGGACCGAAGATCCTGATCGTGGCACCGGTGCCCATCGAAGAGGGGGTGACTTATCCGGAATTTTCTCCGGACTGTGTGGAGACCACGAAGGCGCTGGCCAGAGAATATGCTTTTCTGGCAGTGGCAGAGCAGGTGAATTTCCTGGATGCAGGAGGCTGCAAACTGACGAAGGCAGATCACGTTCACCTGACGGCAAAAGGACACAGGCAGCTGGCGGAGCGGATGGAGACCGCAGTGCGGGAGATCCTGGAGACACCGGAGCCGGAGGAGATTGTAACGGCAAAAGAGACGGATCTGCCCCGGATCCTGGAGATCTACGACATTGCCAAGGCTTACATGCGGGCAAGTGGCAACCCGAACCAGTGGAACGGTGCCTATCCGGATCCGGAGACACTGCGGACAGATATTGAAAAGCAGCGGTTGTATGTATATAAAAAGAACGGAAGCATCCACGGGGTATTCATGCTTTTGCTGGAGGAGGAACCGACCTATGCCTACATTGAGGACGGCAGCTGGCGGCAGGAGACTCCCTACGGCACGATTCATCGTCTGGCAGGAGACGGGGAAGTGAAGGGACTTTTTGCAAAATGTGTTGCCTTTTGTGAGGGCAAGGTGAAATACCTGCGGGCCGACACCCATTTTGACAATCACACCATGCAGCACTTATTAGAGAAGAACGGCTTTGAACGCAGAGGCATTATTTACCTGAAAAACGGGGATCCCCGCATCGCCTATCAGAAATAATGCACAATACCTGACCGATTTCCTATGAGCAATATTCACGAAAATAATCAGAAACGCCGAAAGAGACTGACATTTCGGCGTTTTTTCTGGTAATATAAGGGTATACTATTGGTAGTAAACGGAAAGTGTGTTTTTCAGTTTTCTGCGATCAGCAGAGGAAAGGAAGGTAAGGGTGTTTCAGAAGGGCGAACGTGTAGTATGTGGCAGCAAGGGAGTCTGCGAGGTAGAAGAGATCACGACATTGGATATTGCGGGAGTGGACAGGAAGAGAGAATATTATATTTTAAAACCTCTGTATCTGTCTTCCAGCACGGTATATATTCCGGTGGATACGGCGGAAGGTTCCATGCGGAAGGTGCTTGCGCATGAGGAAGCGGAGAGTCTGATCCACAGAATTCCGGAGATCCCGCTGATCACCATCGCCAATGATAAACTGTTAGAGCAGGAATATAAGAATTGTCTGAAGACATGTAATTGTCAGGATCTGATCCGGATCATCAAGACGATCTACCTGCGGAAGCGTGCCAGAGAAGAGGCGGGACGCAAGGAGACGGCTGTGGATGCCAGATATTTCCGGATTGCAGAGGACCAGTTGTACGGAGAACTGGCGGTAGCTTTGGATATGTCCAGAGAAAATGTGGAAAGCTATATAAATACCTCTTTACAATCCGTGTGAAAAGGTCTATTATATCAACATAGTCCTAAAGCAACAGAGATGAATAAGAAAAACGTTGAAGAGAAGAGTAGGAAGCAGGAAAGGTACCAGAGAGAACCGCCCTGTCAGGGACAGGAGCTGTGAGCGGTTTTGCCGGATGCGGACGAAGACCATCTCCGAGTGGCTTTAATACAGCCCGGCAGCTCCCGTTACGAGCAAATGAGTGGCAGTTATTATAAAATAATTGCAATCAGGGTGGAACCGCGTGTGATACGTCCCTTGCAGATCGTTGCAAGGGACTTTTATTTTGTGGCTATTCAGGAAAGCATCGTAGATGCGATTTTCCGAATGGAGATTCTGAATAGTTTAGAAAACAACAAAAAGGAGAACGAAAATGGTTAATTTTAAGGAAGACGAAAGACTGACAACTCTGAATCATTCCTGCGCCCATGTCATGGCACAGGCTGTCAAGCATCTGTACCCTCATGCGAAATTCTGGGTAGGACCTGTGGTAAAGGAAGGGTTCTATTATGATATCGATCTCGGCAACGATGTGGTCAACGATGAAGTGATCGCTGCTATCGAAAAAGAGATGAAGAAGATCTGTAAGGAAGGCAAGAAGATCTACAGAAGAGAAGTATCCAAGGCGGAAGCCATGGAAATGTTCAAGGATGATATGTACAAGCTGGATCTGATCAGCAATCTGGAGGATGGCAACATCACCGTATACGATCAGGGTGATTTTACCGACCTGTGCCGTGGACCTCACGTGGACAACACCAAGCTGTGCAAGAACTTCAAACTGGTAAAACACTCCGGAGTATATTGGAAGGGCGATGCCAGCAACCACGTAATGCAGCGTATCTACGGTGTCTGCTTCCCTACCGCTGAGGAGCTGGAAGCACATCTGAAAGAGCTGGAAGAGGCCAAGGAGCGTGACCACAGAAAGATCGGTAAGGAAATGGAACTGTTCATGACCGACGATCTGGTAGGCCGCGGACTTCCTATGTTCCTTCCCAAGGGCTATACCGTATGGCAGGAACTGGAAAATTATATTAAGGACAAAGAGAGAAGACTGGGATATCTGCACGTTATGACTCCCTGCGTAGGTACCGTAAATCTGTACAAGACTTCCGGCCACTGGGATCACTACAAGGAGAACATGTTCCCTCCCATGGAAGTGGAAGGAGAGTCCTTCGTACTGCGTCCCATGAACTGCCCTCACCACATGATGATCTACGCTAACACGCAGCACTCCTACAAGGATCTGCCCATCCGTATCGGTGAGATCGCCCATGACTTCCGTTTCGAGGCCAGCGGAACCCTGAAGGGTATCGAGAGAGGCAGACATTTCTGCCAGAATGACGCCCATCTGTTCGTAACACCGGAGCAGATCGAGTCCGAGTTCTCCAAGGTAGTGGACCTGATCTTCAATACCTACAAGGATTTCGGCATTACCGATTACAGATGTGTTCTGTCCCTGAGAGATCCGGAGGACAAGGTAAAATATCATGATGATGACGAGATGTGGAACAATGCGGAGAACGCTCTGCGTAAGGTTTTGAACGATCTGGGTATTGATTACACCGAGGAGATCGGTGAAGCTGCATTCTACGGACCGAAGCTGGATGTAAACGTAAAGCCTGCGGTAGGTAACGAGTACACCCTGTCCACCTGCCAGCTGGATTTCTGCCTGCCCGCAAAGTTCAACCTGACCTATGTGGATAAGGATGGCCAGAAGAAGACTCCCGTGGTTCTGCACAGAGCGATCCTGGGATCTCTGGACAGATTCATGGCTTATATTCTGGAGGAGACCAAGGGCAACCTGCCTCTGTGGCTGGCTCCCGTACAGGCGATGATCCTGCCGGTCAAGAACGACGACGAGGAGCTGAATGCCTATGTCCATGACCTGTTCGGTTATCTGTTGGACAATAACATCAGAGCGGACATTGATGAGAGAGCAGAGAAGCTGGGCTACCGTGTAAGAGAAGCACAGGTGAAGAAGATCCCTTACCTGATCATCTTAGGAAAACAGGAAGCACAGGACGGCACCGTAAGCTATCGTCTGCATGGACAGCAGAATACCACCACGGTATCCAGAGACGAGTTCCTGGCAATGTTAAAGGATGAGATCGCAACCAAGAAGCTGAGCAAGTAATTCAAAGCGCCACTTCCCATAGTAATGGGGGTGGCGCTTTTTGGCAGGTATGACAATAAAAAGGTTTTATTTTTTACGGGCAACGAGATGGGCACGCATTTTGGCCTGTGCCTCGAAAGAAACCACTTCAAAACCGGCAGTTTCCGCAAACTTTCGAAATTCTGCGCCGGAGTACAGTCTGACATCTCCGTGACCGCACAGATGGGCCAAAGGCATCTCCACATGGTTGCACAGCCACAGCAGTACGGAAGATTTGGTGGTGTAGTCCCGCAGGATCAGGCGGCCGTTCTTCTTCAGAACCCTGTAAGCACTGTTGAAAAAGTCCTGAGGATTCGGATAGTGGTGAAAGCTGTTGGAGGAGATGATCGCATCAAAGGTGTTCTCCGGGAAGGGAATGTTCTCACAGTCCCCCACAACGAAGGTGGTATTCGACAGGTTTTTTGCCTGAGCTACGCGGATCATCTCCGGGGTCAGATCCAGTCCGGTGTAATGTTTGTCGGGATATTTTTCGTGTAACAGTTCGATCACGGGACCGGTGCCGCAGCCGCAGTCCAGTACAGAGTCAAAGGGCTCCTTTTCCAGTTCTTCCAAAAGATAAGGATAATCGTCCTTACACATTTCATAAATGCCGGAGTGACCGCTGTCGTAGACTTTGGCGGCCTCAGTGAATTCTTTGACGGAGAGTGCTTTATATTCTTCGGATGTCATGGGAAATCCTCCTGTTAAAAAAATTTTAAAATTATGAATAAAAATAAGTAGTTAGTCTAAACTAACAAAGAAAATATAGCACACATTCTGTAAAAAATCCAGTAGAAGGCATAAGTTTTTCAAATCTGCACAGACTATCCATGACGCGTGGCGGGACTGCATCTGCTTTTTTGCCGCGTGTCCCCTTTTGAAAATAAAAACAGAGACGAGGAGCCGCAGAAAGCGGCAGAAGGCGAGGGAGACATGGCAGATTTAAAGTGTGTTGTGGAAAATTGTACCTATAATAAGGATTGTCTGTGCAGCAAGGGAGACATCATGGTAGGCGGCAAGCATGCCTGCGACTGTGACGGTACCTGCTGTGAAAGCTTTGCACAGAAGAGAGAGGGAAGTGATTCCTTTACCAGTTCCCTGTCCCATCCCAGCAAAACCATCAGCATCGACTGCGAGGCGGTAAAGTGCATCTATAACAGCAATTACAAGTGTGTGGCGGATCATGTGGACATTAAGGGCTGTGGTGCCTGCGATTGCAGAGAGACGGCCTGTGCAACTTTTTCGAAGAAATAGGAAACAGTCAGGAAACAAAACGATCAGATCCGGCTTGACAAATAACTGTAAAATGCGGATAATAGAGCAGGTGATCGGATTCGGCGGGAGACCGCCGGTACATAGAAAGCGATGACATAAAAAATATAATAGAATTGTAAAAACGGGGTTGACATTGGGAAAACTCCGTGGTATTCTATTTAAGCGTGTGAAGAACACGAACAACAAGCAGAGTATCCACTCTCACCTTACGGCGCAGGCTGGTAAGCGTTCAGATATTTTCATAGACAGAGAACTCGTTAGAACGAGAGCAGTCCGTGAAGGGAACAGGTGGATAGTTATGCTATCTGCTTTTTTTATTGCTTAATATATTTTCTTATGGAGGTACACAACCATTAGCGATTTAATGATTAATGAACAGATCAGAGACAAAGAAGTACGACTGATTGGAGAAGACGGAGAACAGCTCGGAATCGTTTCTTCCAGAGATGCCCTGAAGATGGCAGAGGAAGCGGGACTGGATCTGGTAAAGATTGCTCCTACGGCAAAGCCTCCTGTTTGTAAGATCGTGGATTACGGTAAGTACAAATATGAGCAGGTGAGAAAAGAAAAGGAAGCAAAGAAGAAGCAGAAGGTCATCGATATCAAGGAAATCAGACTTTCCCCCAATATCGATACCAACGATCTGAACACCAAGATCGGTGCAGCCAGAAAATTTCTGACCAAGGGAGACAGAGTGAAGGTTACCCTGAGATTCCGCGGCAGAGAGATGGCACACATGAACAACAGCAAGCATATCTTAGATGATATTGCACAGAGCCTGTCCGATATTGCGGTAGTGGAAAAAGCTCCCAAGGTAGAAGGCAGAAGCATGACTATGTTTTTAACTGAGAAGCGTTAATTCGTACAGTTAAAAAGTGTCGGGATCCGGCACGATAGATTAAGTAAAGTTTAGGAGGAACTCGTTATGCCCAAAATGAAGACAAGCAGAGCAGCAGCTAAGCGCTTTAAAGCAACAGGAACCGGTAAGTTAAAGAGATCTAAAGCTTACAAGAGCCATATCTTAACCAAGAAATCTACCAAGAGAAAACGTAATCTGAGAAAGCCTGCAATTACGGATGCAACTAATGTTAAGAATATGAAGAAGATTTTACCTTATTTATAATTCAGGCGAGGAGGAAATAAGACATGGCAAGAATTAAAGGTGGCTTAAATGCCAAGAAGAAACACAATAGAGTATTAAAGCTTGCAAAGGGCTACAGAGGCGCAAGAAGCAAGCAGTACAGAGTAGCAAAGCAGTCTGTTATGAGAGCTCTGACCAGCTCTTATGCAGGTAGAAAAGAGAGAAAGCGTCAGTTCAGACAGCTGTGGATCGCTCGTATCAATGCAGCAGCAAGAATGAACGGTTTATCTTACAGCAAGTTCATGTACGGTCTGAAGCTTGCAGGCGTTGACATGAACAGAAAGATGCTGGCAGACCTGGCAGTTAACGATGCAGAAGGTTTCAAGACCCTTGCAGAGCTGGCTAAGTCCAAGATCGCATAAGTAGAGCAACTGTTAAGGCTGGACACACCTTTTTCGGATGGTGCGGACAGCCTTTCTTTTTTGTAACTATTCGGGTAGGTCTCGAAGAGACGATTTTGCGAATGAGGCTCTGAATAGTTACTTATTTGGAAGGAGACGATTATGATAAATCCCGGAATGATGATGAAACTGATGAATGCGAAGAATACTTTCGAGAGCAACCATCCCAAATTCGCAGCCTTCGTAAGCAGATTTTTTATGGGCGGAGCGATCACTGAAGGAACCATTATTGAGATCACGATCACAAGACCCGGCGAGGAACCCGTATCCACGAATCTGAAGGTACAGAAGTCTGATCTGGATCTGGTAGAGGAGCTTAAGAATCTGAGATGAAGATAATATTTTTTGATATTGACGGAACCCTGATAAGCGGTGGAAGCAGTCTCATGTCAGAGAGCACGAAAGAAGCGATCCGCACCGCAAGAGCCAATGGACATATCTGCATGATCAACACCGGACGCACCAAGCGGCTGGTAGGTGAGGATATCACCGGACAGGTGGAATTCGATGGATTGCTGCTGGGCTGCGGAACCGAGATTGAGTACCGGGGAGAACGACTGATGCACAAGACCTTCACTCTGGAGGAATCACAGACAATCCTGGATACAATGAAGAAATACCACGTGGATGCGATATTAGAAGGTTGTAGGGAGGATTATGCCCCCAGAGGAGAGGAAGTCTTTACACAGGCGTTTCGTGATATGGCAGAGGAGATCGCAGAGAGAAAATATGACCGCTATGCCAATGCTCTGGGGAATTTCGATAAACTGTATGCCTGCGCCGAGACTCCACAGGGGATGGAAGGCATGAAGCGGGAACTTTCGGGGATCCTTGATTTTATCGACAGAGAGCATGGATATCACGAACTGGTGCCCCGCGGATATTCCAAAGCCACAGCGATCCGTTATATTACGGACTACCTGAAGATTTCCATGGAGAATACCGTAGCCATCGGTGACAGCAATAACGATCTGCCGATGTTAAAGTATGCCCACATCAGCATTGCCATGGGCAATTCCAGCGAGGAAGTACTGGAAACTGCGGATTATATCACTACAGACGTGGATAAAGACGGCATCTGGAACGCTTTGAAGTGGTTAGGTGTGTTGGACAAATAAATTTATAAAAATAGCACTGGAAAAATAGAGGAACATAAGTTATAATAAATATGTTCCGTTTGCAGATATGGTTCATCGGTAGAACGCTAGCTTCCCAAGCTGGAAAGGCGGGTTCGATTCCCGTTATCTGCTTATTTGAATTTTTGTTGAAAGTGCGGGAAAGCCAGTATTTGTCGGTATTCCCGCACTTTTTGTTATTTCCGGATCAGAAGCGGTTTTACCTAAAAATGCAACACGTTTCTGCAAAATGCAACGCGACGTGCAACACATCTTACTGGTTCAATTTCTGAATCAGAGCATCCTGCAATACCTGTGAAAAATTAACATTCATATCTGTAGCAGCTTCATTCAGCCATTCCGGAATGGAAAGAGTTTTTTTGACTGCTTTGGAGTTATGTTTTTTCTGGTAGGCTATGAGGTCAAAGGGAACAACCACACAGAAAGTATCAGAATCTAAAGTAATGGCGTAAGGTTCTGTGACCGGAGGAAGAGCCTCTCTGTTCTCTACACGGGAGACTACGGCAAGACCAAGTGCATCCCATGCCATTTCGTAGGCATCCTGCATATTTTCCCCCTGTGTCATACATTCGGGAAAATCCGGGAAAGTGATCCAAAAGCCTCCTTCTTCTGCTTTATGAAAAAGTGCCGGATAAAAAAGTTTTTTCATTTTGGTTCTCCTCACTAATATTTGTTATTTTAAGCCAGCCTGTTTCAGAATTGCCTGTTCCAGGCCTTTCTTTATGTCTCTGCAATGATAAAGAACAATAACGGTTTTATGAGTATCGGTGTTCTTCAGCTTTATATGGGAGCCGTTCTGGCTGATAACAGCAAAACCGTTTTTTAATAGGAGTTTGATCATCTCCTGTGAGGTCATAGGCATCTTTCGTATCTCCTTTCCTGCCTCAAATTCATTATAGTACGTAATATTACGTATGTCAATGAGCAATACGTGATATTACATACAAAAAGAACGAGGTAATAGTAGTGTGTTGGGGTAAAATAAAACTATACTTTGAAAAAACAGAATATTTCAGAATAGCATCAGCCGCCGAGTGTTCTACGGGATATTCAGTAAGGTGAACCTAGACACTGGCGATACGGGCGAACCGCACTCCTCCCGGAACTGATGCCAAGGCTATTATATAACGATACGCAGAAGGACACAATGGGAAGTGTCTGTTTTGCGTAATTTTTGTGGGTTGACAATAATCCGATTTCGGATTATAATGCCACTTAGTCCGAAATCGGATAAAAACAAAGAATAAATTTGAAATAACAGGAGGAAAGCAGGGATGGAAGAAGGAAAAGGGAAATCCTTTGTGCAGATCGCATTGTACAATCAGCTGATCAAGGAGATGGACGACCTTTACAGGGTCTATGCAAAACACTGTAATCTGTCGGAGACGGCCTTCTGGATCCTGTACTGTATCCGTGAACGGGAAGAGGCCTTTACGCAGCGGGAGATCTGCGAATATTGGTTCTACACGCCCCAGACGGTGAACTCGGCATTGAAAAATATGACGGAGGAAGGCCTGCTTACTCTGCGGGCAGAAGAAGGCAACCGCAAGAACAAGAGGATCTATCTCACGGAGAAAGGAAAAGAAACCGTGGAGAGGATCGTGGTTCCGCTGATGGATGCGGAACGCCGGGCGCTGGCGGCGATAGGAGAGCAGGAGACAGAAGTGTTCCTGCAAGCCATGAAGAAACATACGCAATTGTTCCGGGGAGAAATAGAGGAACTGACCCGGCAGGGGGAGCCCACGTAATTGCAGGAACCTCCGATGATGACATGAAAAATTATGTCTGCACGATGTACGGAAGTACATGACGCGAAAGCGTCGGAATGCATGCAGACTACAGAAAGACATGGGGATTATTATGAAAATACAGTTATCAGATCATTTTAGTTATAAGAGGCTGCTGCGTTTCGTGGCACCTTCCATTTTAATGTTGTTATGTACTTCGGTGTACAGCATCGTAGACGGCTTTTTTGTATCCAACTTTGTGGGAAAGACACCTTTTGCGGCATTGAATCTGGTCATGCCGGTGCTGATGGGGCTGGGAACCATCGGATTCATGGCAGGCACCGGAGGAAGTGCCGTGGTTTCCATGACGCTGGGAGAGGGAAAAAAAGAACTGGCCAACGAGTATTTTTCCCTGATCGTATATGTGACACTGGCAGCAACCATTGTGATAACACTGATCTGCTACGCGATAGCGCCGCAGATCGCGCTGGCATTGGGGGCAAACGGAGAACTGGAAGCGGACTGTGTGCGCTATTCCCGCATACTGTATCTGTCGACCCCGGCGTTTGTCATGCAGTATTTGTTCCAAAGCTTTTTTATCGCGGCGGAGAAGCCGACGCTGAGCCTGAAAATAAATGTACTGGCAGGCCTGACCAACGCGGTGCTGGACTATGTACTGATCGTGGTATTCCCTCTGGGACTGGCGGGAGCTGCACTGGCTACCGCAGCGGGACAGATCGTCGGCGGAGTGATTCCGGTGATCTATTTTTCCAGAGAGAACAGCAGTCTGCTGCGGTTAGGAAAGACAAAGTGGCACGGAAAAGTCATCTGGCAGACCTGTACGAACGGATCCTCGGAGCTGGTGACGAATATCTCTACCTCTATTGTGAGCATCCTCTATAATTTCCAGCTGATGGAGGCAGCAGGGGAGAACGGTGTGGCAGCTTACGGCATTATCATGTATGTGGACATTATTTTTATGACCCTGTATCTGGGATATTCCCTGGGCTCTGCACCTATCGTCAGCTTCCATTACGGTGCGGGCAATCACGCGGAACTGAAAAATCTGTGCCGGAAAAGTCTGGTCATTATATCCGCCTGTGGAGTGCTCCTGCTGACCGCGTCCCAGATCCTTGCCGGTCCTCTGGTGAAGATCTTCGCAAATTACGACCAGGAGCTGCTGGAAATGACCACCTGGGGCTTCCGGATCTACGCCATCGCCTTCCTTGTCCGTGGCATGAATGTCTGGGGATCCTCTTTCTTCACAGCATTGAACAACGGGGTTGTATCCGCAGCAATTTCCTTCCTGCGTACCTTCGTGTTCCAGATCGTCATTGTGCTGATCCTGCCGAAACTGATCGGCGTTACCGGCGTATGGCTGTCCATTGTGCTGGCGGAGTTCCTGGCGCTGTTTGTGACGATCGGCTTTTTGATCGCCAAGAGAAAACAATATCATTATGCTTAAAGCAATCCGGTGTAGCACATGGAAAACAGTGCGCGCCGGATTGTTTTCTTGACAGAAAAATGGCAAATACTTATACTGAAAGTGCGCCTGGTCGTCTAGAAAAGCGCAGAAATGAGGAAATGAAAATGGGTGTTTTATCAGAGTTAGAACCGAAGAAAGTATTTTATTATTTTGAAGAGATCACGAAGATTCCTCACGGATCCGGCAACGTGGGGCAGATCAGCAATTTCCTGGTGGATTTTGCAAAAGCACATCATCTCTTCTATATACAGGATGCCCTGAAAAATGTCATTATGGTCAAGGAGGCAACTCCCGGATACGAGAAGGAGCCGGTGGTGATCCTGCAAGGGCATATGGATATGGTGGCGGTGCAGACACCGGATTGCACCATGGATATGAAGACGGAAGGACTGAAAGTCGGCATCGATGGTGATAATGTCTATGCGGAGGGCACCAGTCTGGGTGGTGATGATGGTATCGCAGTGGCTTATGCTCTGGCATTATTGGATTCCGAAGATATGAAACATCCCCGGCTGGAAGTCATCATCACGGTGGATGAGGAAGTCGGCATGGATGGAGCCAGAGAGATCGACCTGTCCATGTTGCAGGGACATCGCATGATCAATCTGGACTCCGAGGACGAAGGCATTTTCCTGACCAGCTGTGCAGGCGGTGCCAGAGTAAACTGCCGTTTTCCCATGAAAAAACAGGAACTTACCGGTATTCGTTATGAACTGGAAGTTTCCGGCCTCCTGGGCGGACATTCCGGCGGAGAGATCCACAAGGAGAGAGGCAATTCAAACTGCATTCTGGGAAGACTTCTGTGGAGGCTGTCTGAGAAAATGCCCGTAGGACTGGTATCTGCGGACGGAGGACTGGCAGACAATGCGATTCCCAGACAGACGAAAGCAGTAGTCGTAGTAGAGGAAAAAGATGCAGAAATCCTGGAACAGCAGGTAGCAGCACTGGCAGCGGAACTGGCAGACGAACTTGCTACCAAGGATCCGGATGCAAAGGTGACCGCAAAGAAACTGTCTGCGGCAGAAAGAAATGTCTGCGCAGCACCGGAAGAACTTAGAAGAGTGGCAGCCTTTTTACAGGCAACCCCCAACGGTGTACAGGCCATGAGTGCAGATATGCCGGGGCTGGTACAGACCTCCTTAAATCTGGGTATTTTGAAAGCGGATGCGGAAAGTTTACGCGCAGAGTATTCCGTCAGAAGCAGCGTGGAGACCGAGAAGGACAACCTGATCGCAAAGCTGGCAGCACTGGTGGAACTGACAGGCGGTGACTATGTGGTGACCGGAGATTATCCCGGCTGGAAGTACCGCGTCCATTCTCCTCTGCGGGAAAAAATGGTGAAGCTGTATACGGAAATGTACGGCACCGAGCCCAAGGTGGAGGCTATCCATGCAGGGCTGGAATGCGGACTGTTAGGCAGCAAGATCGCAGACCTCGACTGCGTATCCATGGGACCGGATATGAAGGACATTCACACGACCGAGGAGACCTTAAGCATTTCTTCCACGAAGAGAGTATGGGAGTATCTGATAAGGGTACTGGAGACGAAGGACTGAGAAGTGGTAGTCCTGCAATAGCGTAAATTACGACAGAAAGGGATCCGCCTGAGATAGAAGCGGCGGAAGTGTTATATAAAAATGAGCGATAAGATTTTATTCCAGTGTGATTATAATGAGGGAGCGCATCCCAAGGTGCTGGAGCGTCTGGTGCAGACTAATATGGAGCAGACACCGGGCTACAGTGAAGACAAATACTGTGAGATGGCGAGAGAAAAGATCCGTAAGGTCTGCGAGGATGACAGTCTTGCAGTCCATTTTCTGGTAGGTGGAACCCAGACCAATGTCACCGTAATCAATGCGGCACTGCGTAAACATCAGGGCGTGCTCTGCGCCACCACAGGACATATCAATGTTCATGAGACCGGTGCGGTGGAAGCCTGCGGACATAAGGTGCTGGGGCTGGAAAGTCCCGACGGCAAGATCATGGCAGCACAGGTGGCAGAGGCCTACGAAGCCCATATTCACAACGACAGCTTTGAACATATGGTACAGCCGAAAATGGTGTACATTTCCAATCCCACAGAAGTGGGAACCATTTACAGCAAAGCGGAACTGACCGCCCTGTCTGTGACTTGCCATAAATACGGGCTGTATCTGTTCCTGGACGGTGCCCGTCTGGGGTACGGTCTGGCAGCACCGGACAATGATCTGACATTGCCGGAAATTGCGGCACTTTGTGATGTCTTTTACATCGGAGGAACCAAGGTCGGCGCACTGTTCGGAGAAGCCGTAGTGATCCGGAACCCGGAGCTGGCCCGGGATTTCCGGTATATTATCAAACAGAATGGCGGAATGTTAGCCAAGGGAAGACTGCTGGGACTGCAGTTTGACGCTCTTTTCACAGATGACCTCTATCAGGAGATCTCTGCCCATGCCATTGCCATGGCGGAGAAACTGCGCACGGCATTTACGGCGAAGGGTTACACTTATCTGGCTCCCAACCGGACGAATCAGATCTTCGTGGTTTTGCCGGATGCGCACCTTGAGAAAATAGCGGAGCAGTTCGAGTACAGCTATGACCAGCGGATCGATGCCACACACAGCTGCGTGCGCTTCTGCACCAGCTGGGCTACGAAAGAGGAAAATGTGGATGCACTGATCCGATGTGTGGAACAGCTGTAAGATGCCGGCCGAAAGGGATCACAAGACAAGAACACAGGCAGCGGGGAAGATCTCATGCCTGCTTGGATTTCCTTGGGAAAACCCTGGAAGTTGTATCTGGATGGTAAGATAGGCGAAGAATATAGGAAGAGAGGATTCCGCAGGCTGGAAAAGGCTTGCGGAGTTTTTTATGCATACCACTACATAAAAATGTGCATATGCACAAAAAATAGTAATGGCTATTGAATCAGAGTAAATTTGATGCTAAAATAACATTACTTAAAAATGTAAAAATGCACAAAAAATAGGAGCGACATTGTGGAAATCAGACGAGATGGGTACTTGGAACAACTGAAACTCAGAAAAGACAACGGAATGATCAAGATTATCACGGGAATCCGGCGTTGTGGAAAATCTTTTCTACTATTTGTATTGTTTAAGAAATATTTGCTGGAAAATGGCGTGGACAATGAGCATATTATTGAGATTGCTTTAGATGGCATTGAGAATGAGGAACTGCGGGATCCGAAGAAGTGTTACCAGTATATAAAAGATGCCATGAAGGATGAACAGAAGTATTATTTGCTGTTGGATGAAGTGCAGTTTATGCCCAGATTCGAAGAAGTACTGAACAGTCTGCTTCGCATAAGCAACATAGATGTATATGTGACCGGAAGCAATTCGAAGTTTTTGTCCAGTGATATTGTAACCGAATTCAGAGGCAGAGGCGATGAAATCAGAATATATCCGCTGTCCTTTGCTGAATTTTATGCCGCTTATGGCGGGGACTATGATGATGCCTGGGACGAGTATATGATATACGGAGGGCTTCCACAGGTGGTACAGTTTTCCACGGAAAGACAGAAGGCGGAGTATTTAAAGAATATTTTTACCAACGTCTATCTTAGGGATGTGGTGGAGCGAAACAAACTCCAGAATGTTGATGAGATCGGAACTCTGGTGGATATTCTTGCATCTGCCATCGGAACGCCCACAAATCCCACCAGAATATCGAATACCTTCAAAAGTGAGCGGGGCGTTAATTACACGAATAAAACGATTGCTAATCATATTGATTATCTGGCGGAAGCCTTTTTGATCTCAAAAGCCGAAAGATATGACATTAAAGGCAGAAAGTATGTGGGAGCAAATCTGAAATATTATTTTACCGATCTGGGACTTAGAAATGCCAGACTGAACTTCCGGCAGCAGGAGCCCACACACATTATGGAGAACATTGTCTGTAATGAACTCCTTGTGAGAGGATATAATGTGGATGTCGGTATTGTGGAAACATCTGCAAAAAACAATGAAGGAAAGAGAGTCCACAAACAACTGGAAGTTGACTTTGTTGTAAATCAGGGCAGTCAGAGATATTATATCCAGGTAGCCTATGATATGACTTCGGAGGAAAAGCAGGCCCAGGAATTCAACTCCCTGAGAAATATTCCGGATTCGTTTAAGAAAATCGTCATAGTAAACGGTACGAAGAAACCCTGGAGAAATGAGGAAGGATTTGTGATTATGGGGATGAAGTATTTTCTGTTGAATGAGGATAGTCTGGAATTCTAATTACCGGAAATATTTTAAGATATTTATCATTATATAAGCATATGGAAAACCTTATCAATTTTGGATTATCCACTGATATCTGATGTTGGTAAGGTTTTTTTGATACCTATTTTTAAAGAAATAATCAACGATGACAAAATTCGCCTGTGAGTTGAATCTGTTCTCATATGTTTACTACGACAAACACGGGAATTCTTAGTATAATATCAGTGTTAGGAGATTATGCAGATGAAAAAGGTAAGTTTGAGTGTGACGGTCTTTATATAGACGGAATGGATTATTTCAGACTGTGCGAACATGCAGGCATGGAAAAGAATTGGAAAACAGAACTGGAACAACAGGGAAGAGATTATGCGGCTGCGATTCGTAACGCACATTTGATGAGAAGGTTAGGACTCAAAGATGTTGATGTAAGAATGAATGACAGGGTGGATTTCATTACACCTCAAAGGGAGGACTACGAGCAGAGAAAGCATGATTTTATTGAATATAATGACTGGAACAGGGGATTAACGGAGGAACAAAAAGAAAAATCCATTCAATACTTTTTGACGCATGGAATGACCAGAAAGGAAGCGACAGATTTCTGCGAACGTAATATAGAAATAGCAACATATTTTCAGGAAAATCCCAATGCTGGGTACACTTTTGTGAAAGGAACAATGATATCTTATGGGAAAAAGTAGAATTTTATTGATTGATATGTATGGTGTGATAATAAAGGAAAGTAAAGGGTATTTTGTGCCATATACTTTACAGAAATTTGATACTTCGGAGCACGGAAGAATCAAAAGAATTATCAGGGATGAACAGTGTTTCACAAAGGCTCAGAAAGGGGAACTAACCAGTAAAGAATTTTTATCATATCTTGGCTATGATTTTCCGGAAAAAGCAATGGAGGATTATTTAAAAAATTATCTCACCCTGGATGAAACTTTTAAAAATTTTGCGGGAAAATATTGCAGAATGTATGATTTTTGTCTGTTGTCCAATGATGTTTTAGAGTGGAGCGAATTTTTGACAGATTATTACCAGATAAATCATTATTTTAAAGAAAAGATTATCAGTGGCGAAGTGCATGTGCGTAAGCCGGATAAGGAAATATTTGTATATACTCTTGAAAAGCTGGGATGCAATGCAGAACAGTGTGTTTTTGTAGACAATAGTGTAAACAATTTGCTTGTTGCGGGAGAACTGGGAATGAAGACAATACTTTTTAATCGTGATGGTGTAGAGTTTGAGGGAAATGTTGTGGATGATTTTGGGGCGTTGGGGCGTATTCTTGAAATTTTATCTGTTACGCCCCGATAGCAATTAGGTCGTGGGGCAAAATCTATAATTTTTTCGTGTTAAGCCCCGCTATATGAGTTGCTGCGGGGCTTAATCTTTCTATTTTTTAAAATACGCCCTGTTGGTATCCGTGTAGCGGGGTATAATCTTCCAAATTCCTGAAATACGCCCCAATGAAGTTTGGTAGAGGGGGTATAATCCTCTAAATTCCCGAAATACGCCCCGATGAAGTTTGGTAGAGGGGGTATAATCCTCTAAATTCCCGAAATACGCCCCGTTGGTGCCGGAACGGGAAGGTTCCATATTCATATTTCTATTCATATGCAAAAAAATAAAGTCCCTGAAAATCAAGGACTTTAGTATCGGAGTGGCGGGATTCGAACTCGCGACCTCCGCCTCCCTAAGACGGCGCTCTAACCAAGCTGAGCCACACCCCG